>JBDWVP010000019.1:0-276311 GCA_039983935.1 Roseobacter sp.
ATGGTCCTCCAGCGAGAACTCATAAAACAGTGCTGCCTGCGCTTCCTGCCTTGGTCCCATCATCGCCAAATCCCCCAATTCTCAAAGGAATTGAATCAGCGAATGGCCTCCCGATCAAGGAAGAGTTTTTCAACACAATCAGCTCAAACCTGCCGTTCGCTGCGTTTGCAAAAAGCAAAAACTGGATCTTTGCTATTAAAGCCTGCTTTCTTCAAGTAGCTCAATTTAGTTTGCGGACGCAGCGAAAGTCTGGTTTCCGCCGTTCTGTGGAAAGACACCGTGCTGCCAGCGCAAAAAGTGTGGCTCTGAACAGAGCGCGAGCGTCTTTCTTATCAGGCTTTGCCCATTTGCTGCGGTGCAGGAAATATCTTGGCTAGTCTTCAGAGGTTTTAGGCGGTGGCGGCGACGACGAATTCGTCATTTGCGCTGCATGGTCCTCGTAGTCTCAGTCGTCCAAGTCCCAGAATGCGTTTGAGGTGAGCAAAGAGCACCTCAAACGCATTCTGAGCTTCATGGCGATCTGGTGTTCTTCGGTTTTGCCCAAATCTCTGGCGACCTGTCGGGCGTCTTCATGTCCTTCGCCGGTAGCCTGCATCAAAAAAGAACAGACGCTTTCGTTGTGTCCTCTTTTCTTTTTGCTATGCCCAACTGGTTGTCTGTTCCCTGCACTGAAAGTTTCGTGGTGCTTGGAGCTTATCTTTCAACCCGATTTGAACATTGTAAGTGCCTGCTATTGTCTTTCTGGTGGTCGTCATTGTCGTTCTCCTAAAATTAACATTTCAGGGCAGCGACGGTTCCTTACGGGGCGCTGGCAGCTTGCCAAGATTAGGGTCGGACGTACGAAACACCTCCCCTGATTGAAATTTATAAATAGTTACAGATAGTTAGATTAAAACACCTGTAATGCCGACCAAGCTCAAATTTATTATTTCGTGTGAACGTTCACAGCTATACACGATCCTGAATCCGAGGTGGTTCCGAAGCCTGACAAGGCAAAGTGCTCTAAGCAGAGCTTCGGCAGATATGCTTTAAGCGCAGGAAGCAGACGTTCGTTGTACGTGCAGTATCCGACGTTTTTGGCTCAGAGTCAGGTTCGCTGCCCGGTGCGCTAAACTCTGCTCCTGATATATGAAGGAACGCGCCTTGATGGAAACCGCATGAGATACAGAAGCTTGGCCAGATTCCTAGATGGCGGGTTCTGCAACGGTCGCACATAACGGATTCGCTGCATGGGCATTGGGCAGCCTGGAGCCCTTTTTGACAAATTCTGCTCAAGGTACGAATATCTGCAGAACCGAAGGGGAAACAATATGATCATCCAAGCCTGCCTAAATGGTGCTCGTCCAGTTGGGTATCACCCAGCTTTGCCGCTGACCAAAGAGGCTATGGTGACTGACGCTCTTGCATGCGTCGCTGCGGGAGCGGGCGAATTGCATATCCATCCCCGGGGCGCAAACGGAAAAGAAAGCCTCGCTGTGGTAGATGAGCTTGTTGGCGACATCCGAAGTGCCTGCCCGGGTACGTTGGTTGGGGTATCGACTGGAGCTTGGATCGAAAATGACGTCAAATCAACCCGAGAGCACATCAACGCATGGTCTATTATCCCTGACTACGCTTCGGTGAACCTGTCGGAAGTGGACGCTCCTGCCATCTTTTCGCTTCTAGAGACAAAGGGTGTTGGTATCGAAGTGGGGTTAGCAACGGTTAAAGATGCCGAGCGTTTTGTGACGTTGCCCCAACGGAACAAGGTCTTTCGTGTTTTGTTGGAAATCGAAGAACAGGACCTCAATCAGGCGGAAATGACGATGGAAGGTATCCAAGCAGTTCTTGCAAAGGCCGGCGTTCAACGCCCTATTCTACTGCATGGATTTGATGCGACGGTCTGGCACTTTGTAAGGAAGGCCCGCGAGAAGCGGTGGTCCACCCGCATCGGCCTTGAGGATGGATGCACGCTTGAAGACCAATCCATTGCGCAATCAAACGCGGTTCTTGTTGGCGAGGCAGTCGCCATTTACCAGAGATAGATATGCTATTGTGGGCGTTGACGAATTCACCTTTCGTCCCGCGCAGCGGACCTTGGTACGTTATGCGGCGAATGTCGGCTGAGAGCCCGTTTCACCTGATGCTGCACCATCGACGAATGGCGCCTTTCGCAAGTGATCGTTTAGGAGCAAGCAACAGAAGTGTCACGCCAATCGGAAGCAAAAGTTAATTTGGAGCCGCCAAAAGTGCATAGACTACGGCTGTAATCTCACGCGCGACGTCTTCTCGGGTGCGTGCGTTTCTGTGAATACCGAACGCGCAAGATAGGATGAGATGCGTCAGTTCGCTTGGGTTCGTGTATCCTGCCTCGGAAATCATGCCCTCGATCCGTTTGGCAACGTCAGTGTTAAGCTTTTCAAATGCGTCGCCCGCGTACAGGACCTTGTCTTCCATCATTTGGGCAACATGAGGCGACTGTAGCATATCGAATACAACCACGTATTTGGCCACCAAGGCTGCAGTCAGGCGGTCTTCAACGCGACCCGATTTTGAGAACTCAGTGTCCATCAATGCCCATAATTCATCCAGTATGGATGCAATCATGGCCTGAAAAATAGCGTTTTTATCTTTGTAACGGCTGTACAAGGTCGGTTTGGCAATGCCAGCCATTTCCGCGATAGCTGCCATCGTCGTAGCACGGAGCCCGCGCTCAAAAAACAGGGTCTTCGCAGCGCTGAGTATCTGATTTTGTCGTTGGTCTTTCATGGGGCCAACATCGGTTTCCGGTGTGCTGACGTCAATTGTCAAAAAACAAATTTCGTCATCTTGAAGTTACGAATTGAACGATTACTGTAATATTCGTAAATTTGGAGAAGATAATGAAGACAGTACTACTTACGGGTGTCACAGGGTTTCTGGGAGGCCATCTGGCTGTGGCTTTGCTGCGCGCTGGCTATAAGGTTCGCGGTAGCTTGCGGACGCCATCGCGCAGCGCTGAGACCAAAAAGGCCATTAAGGAGGCTGGGGGCGATGTCAGCCATCTTGAGTTTGTGGAGCTTGACCTGACCAAGGATGAAGGCTGGGCTGAGGCCTGCAATGGTGTGGATTATCTGGTTCACGCGGCATCCCCCTTTGTGACGTCCATGCCTAAGGACAAGGCGGAGCTGATCACCCCAGCGGTTGAGGGCACGCAGCGCGCATTAACCGCAGCCCGTGATGCGGGTGTTGCACGGGTCGTATTGACGTCATCTATCGCGGCGATCGTGCCGGGGCGGGGTAAATCAGGGCCAAGCACTTTGGACGCGTCCGATTGGGCTGACCCGGATGGCGACGTGAACGCATATGTCGAAAGCAAGATCCGCGCCGAAAAAAAGGCCTGGGATATTCTTAAGCCGGGGACGACGAAAACAGAGCTAGCCGTGATTAATCCAGGCTTTATCGTTGGACCATTGCTGGATTCTGATCCTGGGACGTCGGGTGCTTTGTTCCAACGGTTCTTGCGCGGTGAAATCCCGGTAGCCCCGCATCTATATATGCATTCGGTAGACGTGCGCGATTTGGCGGATATGCATGTCGCGGCGCTAACCGCCCCTGCGGCCGCTGGCGTGCGCTCGATCGCCAGCTTTGAGGCATATTCAATCATGCAGATAGCGACCTGTCTGAAAAAGGCATTCCCAGCTTACAGCAAAAAGGTACCAAAGTTTCAGGCACCCGATTGGTTCATCCGGCTTGTCGCTCTGGCCGATGCAGACGTGCGAGGAAGCCTCAAAGAGTTGGGCTATAATCCGACCTTGGACGAAGGACCCGGCCGCGCGCTATTGGGCCGCGCGCCAATCCCCATCGCCGACAGTTACGTCGCTACAGCGCAAAGTTTGATTGAGCGAAAATTGGCGTGATACGCAAGTGTTGAGAAACGGGGTGTGGCCCAGATAAGGCGTCACACCCCAATCCCACAGAACAGCATGTATCATTCAGTGCCCGTATGCCGATTATCGGGGCGCGGGTGGATGGACTGTTGGTTCGGGAAATTTAAAGGATGCTGAAACGATTTTTTCCAATATCCTGTCTCGCAAAAGGGGGAACGTATGCAACATCTCGCACTCTCTTCCAGAGCAGATTTACCCTCCCGTCCAGATTTGGAATAGGATCCCAATGACAAAGGCACCCACCAAGGACAGCGTGATGTAGAGTGCAAAAACACGTGGTTTCACTAAAGCCCAAACTGCAATGGCGGCAGGCAAAGACGTCACACCACCAGCAACAAGAAATGCGAGGCCCGCGCCAGGTGCCATGCCTTGTTCGATCAAACCGCCCACAAGAGGCAAAGCCGCGTATCCATTTAAATAGGCCGGAACACCGATCATTGTTGCCAGCGCGATAGGGCCAATGCCTGTACCGCCCAAAATGGAGGTAATTGTTTCAGCCGGAATGAAAGCAAGCATCAGGCTCTCCAGCAAAAAAGCGAGGATCAACCATTTTGCCAAGAAGAATGTGGTTTTGAATGCTTCAGTTCCGAATTTCGAACGACGCTCGGCTTCATCCCAAAACCGCCAAACAATTTGCTTTGGCACCCGTATTTTTGCGCCACCACACCCGCCATCGCCGATCCCGTCACGCAAAGGGTCATCGAGCGCATTAGTTTTTGCCAGCAGGTGGACTGTGAAGCCGCCCACAACCCCAAGACCGATTGCCGCAAGTGTTTTCGCCAGGGCAAATTCGACACCTAAAACGCCTGACGTCAGGAAAAACATGGATGGATCCATTATGGGCGACGCCAACCAGAATGCCATCACAGCTGATAGGGGAACGCCCATTGCCAGTAGCGCTGCAATCAAAGGGATAACACCGCAGGAGCAAAACGGCGATACCCCTCCCGCAAAGGCCGCCAGCAGGATCATTAACATTGGTGATCCGACGAAGGCCCGCGCAATCATATTATCCGCCCCGGTTGCGACAGCCCAAGCCGCGATGGCGACTGACAGCAACAAAAACGGTGCAGTATGCGCCAAGGCGGTCGCGACAAAGGACATGCTGTCTATGGCCTGTTGTCGTGAAAACAACCCTGTCAGTAACAAGATCACCAAGGTTGCGAGCCAGACACGGTGCCGTTTCCAAATCATGAAAAATACATTTGGACGATGTGGTATTGCCATTTCTGTCATAACGATAAATCCGGTTTTATAGGTTTTTAGGCCGTGGAAAAGCCGCTATTCCACCGTTTGTTTGGATGGGATCGCGACGCCGACACAACATTGATCGGTTAGGAAATCTAAAACTTCAGTCATTCGGTCGTAATGTGCTGTGTTAACAACCTCGCGCCCGTTTTTGGATTGCAAGACCAATCCCGCATCCACGAGGGATTTCAGATGGTGAGCTAAGGTGGAGGCAGCCATTTTTTCATGTTCGGCTATTTGGCCCACACTTAATCCGTTTCGGCCAGCCTTCACCAGCAGACGAAATATATCTAGCCGGGCTTCGTGGCCCAGCGCGGCCAAACGACGTGCAATGAATGTTTTGTTACTCATGAAAAACTATATAACTAGAAAAATAGTTTTGTAAACCAATTTTTGATGCACGAAGCTAGAAATGTTAATTAAAAATCTGTGTTAGGGAGCATCCACAGTAGGTGTCCAAGCGCCTTTAAGATGTGATGCTTCGTGATCGCCGGGCCAAGGTGGCATGGAAATGCAGATAAATTTCAAAGGTTTCGTTCCGATATTGCGATATTGAAAAGCTGTTCCGACCGGAATGTCGATTGAGACGCCAGAGACGAGACTGACAATTCTTTCTTCGTGTTCTTTGCGCCGCCAAATTTCTCCTTCGCCCTCCAGAATATACCAAAATTCGCTGATGGTTTTGTGGATTGTTGCCCTGTTAACCTGTCCAGGTGGCACGGTGCTGTGGATCATATTTCCTGTGGTGCCATCCATAATAAAGCGAATGTCGGCACCAGCCGGTGATTTTGCATCAGCTCTAGACGGAAGCGTTGTCTCTTTCATAATCTGTCCTCCCAAAGTCGATTGCCATACCCTATGAAACCTCTACGTCGATCACAGTGGGGTTCAAAGTGTCGACGGCGCAATGCGTTTGAGGGGGGATGAAACAACCTGCGGCGGTTACAACGCTCTGATCTTCAACTCAGTGATCCTGTTTCCATCCCGTGCGCAGACTTCAAAACGAAACCCGTGAAACGAGAAAACCTGCCCGACAGTTGGGATCATTTGCGCTTCGTGAATGACAAGCCCAGCGATGGTATTTGCCTCATCATCCGGTAGGTTCCAATCGGTTGCCCTATTGAGATCCCGAATTGTCATTGCCCCATCAACGACGCATTGACCGTCATCGGTTGCCTGAAGGGTTTGCTCGCCCGCCGGGTCATGCTCATCAGTGATCTCGCCGACGATTTCCTCGAGAATATCCTCCAAAGTGATCAACCCTTGCAAAGATCCATACTCGTCCACAACCAACGCAAAATGCGTTCTACGACGCAGAAATTGGCGCATCTGTTCGTCCAATGTGGACGTCTCGGGTACAAAATATGGTTTCATGGCAACATCGGACAGCTTGAAGCTGCGTAGTTTTGCTGCATCACCTTCTGGGCCGCCGATAATATTGTACATTCCGCGCAACAGATCTTTGGCGTGAACGACCCCAATGATGTTTTCCGCGTCATCCTGATAAACCGGGAGGCGCGTGTAATTTGATTGCAAACATTGCCGCAAAATGTCCTGCGGATCGTTATCGGCATTGATCATCTCAATACCGGAGCGATGCAGCATGATTTCTTCGACTGCGCGCTCTTTGAGATCAAGCGCGCCCAAAATGCGATCCCGATGTTCTTTTTCGACGACGCCTTCGGAATGACCCAGTGTCAGGGCACCTTCGATTTCCGCATGAACATCTAGGATGTTGCTATCAGGGTCGATTTGAACGCCAAAAATGCGCAACACAGCCCTGACGAGCACACGCACCGCTGCAACGACCGGTGAAAACACCGTGACGATGATCGAGATCGGGCGCGACACCAGACTGGCGGCTTTTTCGGAATTGGTAATCGCGTAGGTTTTTGGCAATACTTCTGCAAAAACCAAGACAAGCAAAGTCATGACCAATGTCGCCAACGCAACGCCGCTTTCGCCAAAGGCGCGGGTGAATATGGACGTCGCAAGGGAGGCTGCCAGGATATTGACGAGGTTGTTTCCCAAAAGGACCGACCCAATCAGGCGTTCGTTGTCCTCGGTGATGCGCAACGCACGCTGTGCGCCCTTGTCCCCTTTGTCCGCGATGGAACGTAATTTGCCGCGCGAAGCGGCCGTGAGCGCGGTTTCTGAGCCTGAAAAGAAGCCAGAGAGAACCAAAAGAAATAAGATCACGACAGAAGTGATCCAGAATGCAGCGTCCAGCGTTGCGGTGGCCGTTTCCATTTGGGAGAATACCTTTGAACTTTGTTCTCTCCGTTATGGGGATCGCCGCCGTGTCAATCAAGAGAGGAGCCCAATATGCATCAGGATCTTGGCACCATAGACAAGACAGTGTTGCTGTTTGGTGGCCCATATTCCAATTTTCAGGCAACTTCAGCGCTGTTTGAGCAGGCCGACGTTTTGGGCATCCCAAATGAACGAACGATTTGCACGGGAGATGTTGTCGCATACGCGGCTGATCCGATAGAAACAATTGCTGCGATCCGAGCGCGTGACATTGTTGTGGTGGCTGGCAATTGTGAAAAACAATTGGGGCAGGGTGCCTTGGAGTGCGGCTGCGGTTTCGAGGAGGGATCTGCCTGTGATTTGATGAGCGCCGGATGGTTTGGCTATGCCAACAAACAAATTGTTCAGGACGATCGGACATGGATGCGCCAGTGCCCTGACGTCGTTAGCTTTCGACATTGCGGAGAACGTTATGCTGTTATCCATGGCGGCGTGACAGATATCGCCCGGTTCATTTGGTCGACATCCCCGCAGGCAGTGTTCGACGCTGAATGGTCCCGTCTTGAAGCCCAAATTGGTCCGGTCAATCACGTCCTTTCAGGTCATTGTGGGATACCCTTTGTGCGCGACTTAAATCAGGGACGTTGGATCAATGCCGGTGTGATTGGGATGCCCCCGCATGATGGCGCGTGCCAAACGCGCTTTGCTGTGTTGGAGGCAGGAGCTGTTCAAATACGATCCTTGGAATACGATGTTGAGGGGGCGTTTCAAGCCATGGTGGATGCCGGACTGACCCAAGGCTATCATACTGGTTTACGCAGTGGTTATTGGCCATCCGAAGATGTTTTACCTACTGCGCTGCGGTCATCGTCTTTGGCCAATGGGTGATGTGTCAGGACCAATTCCGCCAATCGCGCCTCTAGAACATGGGTGTAAATCTCGGTGGTGGCGACGTCTGCGTGCCCCAGCAATGTTTGAATAGACCTGAGATCGGCACCATTGGCCAAAAGATGGGTCGCAAAGGCATGGCGCAACGTATGTGGCGTGACTTTGTCGAGACTGACATGCGCGGCCAAGGCGAACTCTTTGATTAAGAGATAAAACCGATGGCGGGTCAGATGGCCGGACGCGCTGCGTGAGGCAAATAGAAACTTGGAAGGCGGCAGACCTTTTTCTTTTTTCGCGCTTTCATCGGCATCGCGCAAGCTCAACCAATCTGACAACGCAGATCGGGCAGGCGGAGAGAGCGGCACCATTCGCTCCTTGCCGCCTTTTCCAGTGATCAGTAACATGCGTGGGTCTCCGCGCGCGGCGGAAACGGGCAGGCTGACCAGTTCCGTGACCCGCATTCCGGTGGCATAGAGCAATTCCATCAGGCAGGTGTTGCGTGCGCGGTCTAATTCCTTTCGTCCGGAGGAGCGCGCCGCATCCAACAGCCGATCAACTTCGTCTTCGGAAAGGGTTTTGGGCAGCTTTTTATCCCGTCCGGGCCCAGACACCTGAAGCGCAGGATTGTCATCGCGCCAGCCTTCTTCAAAAGCAAAACGATAGAGTTGTTTGATGGCAGACAAACGCCGTGCGCGCGTGGCGCGGGACAACCCTTCTGCGTCGCAAGAAATCAAATACGCCTCGACATCCGCCTGACAGACTGATGTGAAATCCTCTTGACGATGGGTGAGCCAACTGTCGAAGTTTTTGAGATCCCGCCCATAGGCCAACAACGTATTGCGCGCCGCACCAAGTTCTGCAGCTTGCGCCTCGAGCAAGGCGGAAATCCATGTAGCACCATTTCCCATCAGCCGAAACGCTCCAGCAGCAACACCTGAAGGGCTGCGCGCCGTATGGTGTCTTCCAATCCGAACGACCGCAGTGTGGACAGCGCTTGCCGCAGCGCAACAGGGTCTCCTGAAGCACCGTCATCCAACAAAACCAAGGCACGAAGAATTGCCTCGCCCATGCGGCCGTTGCGTGCCATCATTGTCAAATCTTGGCGCGCATTTTTTATGTCAAACCCGTCGATCAGTGCCGCTTGGATGGGGGTGCGCGTTCTTATGTCTGTTGTTTTCCCATTCAAAATAGCGCGTTGTAATGTCGGCACTGTTTCATCATGTGCAAGGTCGTTATAATTTGCCGATAACAAATGCATTTGCCTGGAAACCTCTGCAGCACTGTCCGCCAAAGCGTAGCGCGCCAAGGACGCTGTGAACAGGTCTGCAAATATCAGGTCCAGACCGACGCTTTGCATGGCTTTCCAAGCGGGGGGTAAACTTTTTGAAATGGCGGCGTCGGACCGTGTACGCAACGCGGTTTCAAATCGTTGAACGGCTGCGACGCGGTCCCAAATCCCACCAGAAGCCGCCGGTTGGCGCGCTGTATACAGACCAAGCAGACGGTTTGCTGGCAAGGCGCCAGTGACTGAAAGCCGTTCGGCTGCCTCTAGTTGTGACTTCCACCCTGCGAGGTCCCTAAGATCCGCAACCGCGTAGGCTAAGGGTAAGACACCTGTCGGCATGGGCTCGCCAATGGCTTCGTGTAAGCGAAATAAAAGCGGGGTTATTTCTGATGGCCGCTCCAGAGGAGCGGAGTCCTCAAAGGATTCCGGATGCAGAAAACGTTCCAAGGCATCCGCCTCTGGCCCTGTGATCGCGCCTAAACTGTGCCCCGTGTCGAAATACAAGGCCGCCGTGGGCCAATCCCCTTGGCGTGCGGCGCAAAAACTCGCATGCGCCAAGGAAGGTGCCAGATGGGATTGCGATTGCAAGATGGCGCAGGCGGTGTCTTCTTGGCCGCTCAAAAGCGCGACATTCATGTAAGACGCAAAATGGCGCGCGTCTCGTGTAATACCCGCTTGTTCCAAAAGAGCCAGGGCGGGATCATGCGCACCAAAACGCATCAACGTATCAACGCGCGCTAATGTCATCAGATCGTCGCCGGCAGCGTCGGTGCCTGGCCCTTCGGTTTCGGTCAGCAGAACCGTGTACAGGAGGGCTTGAGCCGCGGGCAAACGAAGGGATGGCATGTCTTTTAATTGGTCGACGAGGCTTTTGGGGGTGCTGCCTGTCCAGAGTGTTTCAGGCAAGCCAGTAACCGCTGCCGGAACAAGGCCAATGATACGGCGCGTTTGTTCACCCAAGGGTTTAACTGTCACCGGCGGCACCAACGCGCCCGGTGTGACCGGGGGTTCAAATCGGTTTGGCAACAAGGTTGACGTCATGGCTGGTTGGTCTGGGTTTCGCTTTACCCAATCAATCACAGACAGGGGTTGATCTTGGGCGGAGGAAGCCCCGGCCACACAGATCGTCACCAGATATGCGAGTGATCTAATTTGCATCCAGGGTTACAGGAATGCGTGTATCGATTAGAGGCGCCGAAAAATCGACGCCGAAATACGGACCCACATAAGCGTACCCAGCCAGCCCCACAAACCCGATAACTGTGAGGAAGATTAGTATTTTGAATAACCTGAGCATTGTACTGCCTTTTATGCCTGCCGTTTTTCTTTAAGATATATATGGTCTTTTACACAATATCACGTCATTCAATCCATTATGAGCGAAATTGAGCAAACCGTAGCCGATATCGGAAAATCACACGAATATGTGTTGAAAAAGACGATTGTCATGGTGGGAATGATGGGCGCAGGGAAGACGGCCGTTGGCCGTGTGCTTGCGCAACTGTTGGGTGTTGCCTTCCTTGATTCGGATCACGAAATACAGGAAGCGGCCAATATGACCGTACCTGAGATATTTGCACGAGATGGCGAAGCGTTTTTTCGCGCCCGTGAGACCGAGGTGATTAACCGACTGCTATGTGGCAAGGCCTGTGTGTTATCCACGGGGGGTGGCGCGTTTTTGTCAGCGGTGAACCGGCAGGCGATTTCGCAAAATGGAGTCTCGGTGTGGCTGAACGCAGACATCGATCTGTTGTGGAGCCGGGTGCGTCATCGCGATACGCGGCCATTGTTGCGCACCCAAGACCCCAAAGCCACGTTAACCGCACTCTATCATGCGCGGGTGCCGGCATATTCTCAGGCCGATCTGCAAGTGCCTTGTGCGCCGCCAGTGTCGATTGAGCAAATGGCGCAGCGTGTCGCTGACGTGTTGTTGACCAGACCTGATGTATTGGAGAAAACAGATGCTTGAAACGGTACATGTGGAGTTGCCGGGACGGGCCTATGACGTGCAAATCGGACCGGGTCTAATTGAGCAGGCCGGGGCGTATATTGCGCCGCTTTTGAAACGTCCGCAGGTTGCTGTCATCACGGATGAAACGGTCGCAGGTTTTCATCTGGAAGCGTTGCGCGCTGGTTTAGCCAGTGAAGGTATATCAATGGAAGCTTTGGCGCTGCCAGCGGGCGAAGCCACAAAATCATGGGGGCCTTTGGAACGTTCAGTCGGTTGGTTGCTGGATCAAAAGATTGAACGCGGCGATATCGTGGTGGCGTTTGGGGGGGGCGTTATTGGCGATCTTGCCGGTTTTGCAGCGGCTATTTTACGGCGCGGGGTGCGCTTTGTGCAACTTCCGACGTCTTTGCTGGCGCAGGTCGACAGCTCGGTAGGCGGAAAAACCGGGATCAACGCCGCGCAAGGCAAAAACCTGATCGGGGCGTTTCATCAACCCAGTCTCGTTCTTGCAGATGTTAACGTTCTGGGCACGTTGGCGGCGCGCGATTTTCTGGCCGGTTATGGTGAGGTCGTCAAATACGGGCTGTTAGGCGATGCCGGTTTTTTTGAATGGCTCGAAAAAATGGGACCTGAACTGGCCGCAGGTGATCTGGCGGCGCGCGTAGAAGCAGTGCGGCGCTCTGTGCAGATGAAAGCTGACATTGTCGCGCGGGACGAGACGGAACAAGGCGATCGTGCGTTGTTGAACCTTGGCCATACGTTTGGGCACGCATTAGAAGCGGCGACAGGCTATTCTGATCGCTTATTACACGGAGAAGGGGTTGCGATTGGCTGCGCCATGGCGTTCGAACTCTCGGCGCGCATGGGGCTATGTTCTCAGGAAAGCCCAAGCCGCGTGCGGGCGCACCTTCAGAACATGGGAATGAAAACGGATCTGCGCGACATTCCAGGCGATCTGCCGGATGCACAGGCGCTGTTGACGCTGATGGGGCAGGATAAGAAAGTCGTACAGGGGCAACTGACATTCATTTTGTCACGCGCCATTGGCGAGGCCTTTGTGACCGCTGATGTTGACGCCTCTGATGTTCTTGCGGTGCTCGAAGATGGTTTGCGCCAAAAAGGCTAACAAACGTCGATCTGTTTTCGCTGTGCAAGGCTCAATCTTGGCGAAGGACCATGGCGAATTTGTCCACATCCGTAAATCCAAGCGCTTGGTAAAAACCTCTTGCACCGCGTTGCTGTCCAGTCATTAGCATCACTTTGTAGGCGTTTTCTTTCCATGCATGGTCCAAGGCCATTTGCATGATGGACCGACCGACCCCTCGTTTACGGTGGTTTTGATGCGTAAAAACATTTTCAATCACACCGTAAGGACGCCCGTGCCATGTGACGTTGGGCAATAGGTGGAGTGTGAGCATGCCCAACAAATCCCCGGCACCTTCGGCGCCAAAAACGGTTGTCCCGGGATGCGCCAACACGGCATGAAAATGTCGTGCAAGCACATCCTTTGGCCCACGTGTTAACGCGCTCTACAGCATCAGGGCCGCGTCCGTGTTCTCACCCCCCAAAGGTCGGACACGTGGAATCATCAGAACGGGATTTCATCATCCAGATCGCGCGAAGGCGCAGGGCTAGGAGAGCCGCCGCCGCCGCCATAGGAATCGCCACCACGATCATCGTACCCCATCTGGTTGCCGCCTCCGCCACCACCGTAATTGCCACCACCGCCGCCGCCGCCTTCGCGTCCGTCCAGCATGGTCAATGTGCCACCAAACCCTTGCAAAACAACTTCTGTCGAATATTTGTCCTGGCCGGATTGGTCTTGCCATTTACGGGTTTGCAATTGGCCTTCGATGTACACTTTGGAGCCTTTGCGCAGGTACTGTTCAGCGATCCGCACGAGCCCTTCTTGGAAGATCGCGACGGAGTGCCATTCGGTGCGTTCCTTGCGTTCTCCGGTATTGCGGTCTTTCCACGTTTCGGACGTGGCGATGCGCAAATTACAGACCTTGCCGCCGTTTTGAAAACTGCGCACCTCAGGGTCGCGCCCCAGATTGCCGATAAGAATTACCTTGTTCACTGAGCCGGCCATCACGCCCCCCTTTATATAGCTGTTCTGAGTGATGTTCTGACGCCGGAACGTCCGAATCCGACCACCATCGATTTGCTCGAACCTACACTGACCGTTGGGTCTTTAAAACATGGTAAACAGGCTGTGAACGCCCCATTTTCAATGTGATTGGCAATTTATGAAAAAAAAGGTATGTTTTGCGCAATGACGGGGGCAGCGGGTTCTAAGTGATGTTTAAAACTGGATTGATTGTTGCTGCTATTGCAGTGACGGCCAACAGCGCTGCACAAGCGCAAACAATATCGTCCAAGAGCCGCAGCAAACTGTTTGCGTCGCAATTGGATGTTTTGGATTCTCGGGCATCAGGTCAGTATAAAAACTCCGTTCGGTTGAAACCTCCTTCTGTGGTGACACCCAGCAAATGGAACACAACAGTATATAGTGGCCGTTATCAGGGCGAGTATGTGGATATGGCCCGGGCTGCGGCGCGCAAATTTAACGTTCCCGAAGACCTGTTTCTACGTCTTGTCCAACAAGAAAGTGCTTGGAATCCCAAAGCGGAATCCCCAAAGGGCGCATTGGGATTGGCGCAGTTAATGCCAGCAACAGCGCGTGGACTTGGGGTCAATCCCAGAAATCCACGAGAGAACCTCGAAGGCGGTGCGCGTTACCTGAGAAAACAGTTTGATACGTTTAAAACTTGGCCTCTTGCGTTGGCGGCATATAACGCGGGGCCCGGAGCGGTTCAAAAGTATGGCGATATTCCGCCGTTTAAGGAAACTAAGAACTATGTCCGCGTTATCACGGGCGGCTAACCGGCGGTCCATCACTTGGTCGTAAAGCAGGGGGGGCAGCGCCTGTACTGGCGGCAACACGCGGCAGTCTTTACGCGAAAATAACGACCGTTTCGATACACGGTTCTATATTCGAACAAAAACATCCAACGCTGGTACCTTTTCATCTACAACAACAAGACACGCCTGACGTGAAAAGCTCTGCGCGTTTCAAATTCGTTGTTTTTGCCCCCAGATTGCTGGCGCGGCGAACGGTTTGAAAGTTTCCGAGGCGATATAAAGAAATCAGCTCATTTCGACATGCGCTCCATGCGATTTTTCGGTGTCGTCAGTACGGAAAACCTTTAATCCCTAGTGACTTAGTGACCGACCATCATGGCCGGAGTAAGGACGGCAACCAGGTTCCGGAAAACCATTTGGACGTCTGCGATTGTTTGCGCATCTTGGTCTTCGGTGGGGATGTCGTGAATTAGCGTGTTCACTCGCTGTTGCAATGAAATTCAACATACCAAAAGCCTTCATACTCGTACGTTTTAGAAAGCCAGGTTAATTCTCCGTTGCAGCGTTTGATTGCGGCCGTTTCGCAGTTGGCTTTTTGATCGCAGGTGCCCCAGTCTTCGTTGGTTCCATTCCAGTGCGATTGAAAAACCTTCTTCATTAGAAACACGTGATCGGAGCCATAATTATATCGTTCTGAAAATAGCGTTCGCCAAATTGCGAAAACAGAAATCGTACCGATAACGAGAACAACGCTTCACAATCCTATAACGCGTAAAAATGTTATGAACTCGTCATGCCTCTCGTTCAAATTAGTGAGAGATGAGTGGATTTAAATCTCCCCCACTTTCTCATTCTGGGCGTTCCGATTTTGGATCGAACCCAATATCCAAATGAGTCATAGTATAGCAGATCCACAAACAGAAACCTGTATTGTTTCTTGCGCATCGCTCGCAAAACAACGACCTAAGACAACGCTACATTGTTCTTGCTCTCACATCGCCGAGTCACCCTTGTACCTCTGGTATCACGCGATAAGGGAAATGTGACACTGGTTGACGGACGCGTTGCCTGTGCCAAAATTTTTTCCAACGAGCCCGTGTTCGTGCAGAAATTTAACGAAGAGGGCCGCCAAAGAGGATACCGTTTTCGACATTTTCTGTGCTGAAAATGGTTGTTCAGGCGCGGAATTTCAGGCCGCGGATTTTCGCAAGGCAGATGGCGTTGCATTCGTGTGATGTTGCATGAAACGCGTGAAATAGGCGGCGCTCCCAAATCCGAGGTATCGGGCAATGTCCTGTGCTGGAACCTGCGTCGCTGTTAAAAGATGGCGCGCTTCATAAAGGATGCGTTCAGTCAATAAATCTGCCGCTGTTTTACCTGTGGCTGCCTTGCAGGCTCGTGTCAGATGTGTCGGTGTTACCTGAAGCGCTTGTGCATGATCTGCCATCGTGAGGGGTTCGTGAAACTGTTGTGAAATACGTCGGGTAAAGGCGGCGGTAAGGCGTGCAGCGGCCTTAGCGCGCGGAGGAATATGGTCTTCCAGAGCGATTTGTCGCTGAAGCCAAACGGAAATGAGAATGGCATGCGCCTCCATTGCGGTCCCGATGAGCGGACGTTCGCCTGCTTGCTCACGGGTTGCTGCTTCGATCAACGCAGTTAATTCCGACATCGCATCTACTTCTCTTATGCGCAATTGAACCGGAATCTGAGGAAAGGGTAGGGCCGTCGCAGAAGGGATCACCACAAACTGCGCGGCCCCTTGACGACCGAGCTCCAAGGCAAATAAATTACGCGCCGGAATAACGATCGCGTTATGCGTGCCAACACCGCGTCTCTGACCTTCTAACAACAACCTTCCTTGGCCCCGAGTGATCCAAATGAGCAGGTTTTCTTCGCGGTCATGTGCGAGGCTCAATCGCCAATCCTGACCGCCGGTCATTTGTTGCAAGGATTGAATGGTCAGATTTTGGGGGTGCATTCGCTTTCCCGGTAAAAAGTTGAATAAATATCAAGCTGCCTCAATAAAACACAACTTTCAATAGAAATTTGTTTTGTATTTACAAGCGGCGTTTACCGGTTGGGGTCAAAATGCACCCAATCTTTCATCTTTGAGCGAAACCAAGTCCGTTGCCGTTTGGCAAATTGGCGTGTGGCGATGACAGTTGCGGCGCGTGCGTCATCCAAGGAGCATTCATCTTTTAAAAAGGCGATTAATTCCGGAGCGCCAATGGCGCGATGCGCAGGCAATGCATCGTTGTAATCGGGCAGGACACGGCGAGCCTCCTCTAGAGCTCCCGCTGCAAGCATTGCGTCAAATCGCGTTTCGATCCGGGCGTTCAACCACTCTTTGGATGTGTCAAAGACGATGCCATGGGCTTGTTCTATCGGCAGCAACGGTGCGGGGGTATTATCCTGCCAGTGCGCCAATCCGCGCCCCGTCGTGCGCAAGACCTCCCAAGCGCGCTGCACACGGGCTGGGTTTTTAATGTCAATCCGTTCGCGTGTGTCCTCGTCCAAAGTCTCAAGCATGTCGTCATGCTCAGATGTGTCTGCCCTAACGCGGATATCTGCTGGGGTTGGGGGGATGTCCGCGAGCCCTTTGGTCAAGGCCATGAAATACAAACCAGTACCGCCGACGATGATTGGCCGATCAGTGCCTGATAGCAGGGGAGCGACGTCGCGCAACCAATGCCCAGCCGAATAGGGCGCGGTCGCGCGGATGTGGCCATACAGCATATGGCGGGTTTGGGTTTCTTCTTCGGGGCTGGGGCGCGCGGTGAGAACACGCCAACAGTCATAAACCTGACTGGCATCTGCGTTGATGATCACGCCGCCTTGCTCTTGGGCAATCTTCAGCGCCAAGGCAGACTTTCCCGAGGCCGTTGGACCGGCAATTAACACCGGACGGGACGGATCGAGCGCCGCCAACAGAGAGCTTTGGTCAAAAAGCGATGTTTCGATCATTTTTCGCTACCTTGGGGTGGAGAGCGCATTGCAGTTCCGCAGCTTTTGCGACATTTTGCGCGCGAACACAATTGAGCGCGCAGGAGCATCCCCATGACAGCATCAGAACCCAAGGTAGCTTTCAAGAGGGTCATGCTGAAAATATCGGGCGAAGCGCTGATGGGCGATCAAGGGTTCGGGCTAAATCCGCCAACAGTCGAACGGATCGCCCATGAGGTTCAATCTGTACACGAGCTTGGCGTGGAAATCTGTATGGTTATCGGCGGGGGGAATATCTTTCGCGGGTTGCAAGGATCAGCTCAGGGCATGGAGCGCACCACTGCCGATTACATGGGAATGTTGGCGACGGTTATGAATGCGCTGGCGATGCAGTCCGCTTTGGAGGGTCTTGGCATCCACACAAGGGTTATTTCAGCCATTACCATGAACGAAGTCGCCGAGCCTTATATACGCCGCCGCGCTGTGCGCCACTTGGAAAAGAAACGTGTGTGTATTTTTGCGGCCGGCACTGGAAACCCCTATTTTACGACCGATACTGCGGCGACACTACGTGCCAATGAGATGTCCTGTGAGGCGATTTTTAAAGGCACCAAAGTTGACGGTGTCTATGACATGGACCCCGCCAAGCACGCAGAAGCGAAACGGTATGACACGGTGAGCTATGACGATGTTCTGGCTAAACGTCTTGGGGTGATGGATGCCTCCGCTATTGCCTTGGCGCGCGATAATAACCTACCAATCATCGTGTTCTCGCTGGATGAACCGGGTGGTTTCTGCGGTATTCTCGCAGGCGAGGGCACGTATACGCGTGTCCAAGGCTAGCCGCTTTTTATGTGGTCTATACAGGCTGCATTCCCCCGCGCTATAAGCGCAACCTGAATGATTTAAGTACAAAGGTCGATGAGATGTCAGAAGACTTCATGCTGGACACGGACGATATTGAACGACGTATGGATGGCGCTATGGCCAACCTTCGCACAGAATTTGCGTCCCTTCGGACCGGACGGGCCAGTGCGTCTATGCTGGAACCTATTACGGTTGACGCATACGGACAACAAACGCCGATCAACCAAGTCGGGACAGTCAACGTTCCTGAGCCGCGTATGGTGACGATCAATGTCTGGGACAAGGGATTGGTGAACAAGGTCGACAAGGCCATCCGCGAAAGCGGCCTGGGGATTAATCCGCAGATGAATGGCACGATCATCATGCTGCCTATTCCTGAACTAAACGAAGAGCGCCGCCGTGATTTGACAAAGGTTGCTGGACAATACGCTGAAAGCGGACGGGTTGCTGTGCGTAATGTGCGCCGGGATGGCATGGATCAGATCAAGAAGGCCAAAAACGATGGCATGTCTGAGGATGACCAAAAGCTATGGGAAGGCGAAGTCCAAGAGATCACGGATCGCTTCATCAAGGCAATCGATGATCAGCTGAGCGTCAAACAAGAAGAGATCATGCAAGTCTGACGCGCTGCATGTTATTGGCGCTTTGACGGTCGCGCGAACATTGTATGCGCGGTATTTGCCGCAATTTGGAAATAATGCGCGCGGGCGTGGTCAGGTTTTTCTAGCCAGCATACCGAGGCTGTGTCAAAAGAAGGCAGGAAAAACCAGAGCGAAAGGATCGTGTTGGCCTTATGGCTGTCATGACCGGAGGAAATCGACATCAATCTTGAGCGACAGCCAGACCCCAATCACATTTTGGGATGCCCGCGCCATGTGGCAATAATAATGGATGGGAACGGACGATGGGCCACGCAAAGAGGCCGTCCGCGTCTGTTTGGGCACCACGCGGGTGCGCGGCGCGTGCGCGAGATTGTTGAATCCTGCCCACATATTGGTGTCGAATACCTGACAATTTTTGCCTTTTCGACCGAAAACTGGAAGCGCACACAGGTCGAAGTCGCCGGTTTGATGAGCCTTTTCAAACGCTACATCATCAAAGAAACCCGCGCGCTTAACTCCAACGGTGTGCGGGTGCGCTTTATTGGCGATCGTATGCGTCTCGACAAGAAATTGACGGTTTTGATGGCCGACTTGGAAGAAGCGACCGCCGACAACACGCGGGTCCATTTGACCATTGCCATCAACTATGGCGGACGGGACGAAGTTGCACGTGCAACCAAACGTCTGGCTCAGGACGTGGCGTCTGGTCTTTTAAAACCCGATAGCGTCGATGAAGAAACGCTCCCTAAATACCTTGATACACGGGTTCTGCCGGACCCGGATTTGGTGATCCGCACCAGTGGCGAGGCCCGCATTTCTAATTTTCTGCTGTGGCAATCGGCTTATGCAGAATATGAATTCATCGATACCCTGTGGCCTGATTTCACGCGGGATGAATTTGAAAGCTTGTGCGCGGCTTATGGGCAACGCGATCGACGCTACGGCGGCGTGAGGGCTTAGGGCGCTCATGGCTGGCAACGAAAAATGGTCTGACCTTGCACTGCGGTTGTCTTCGGCGCTGGGTATGGTCGTCGTCGGCCTGCTAGGGATCTGGCTGGGCGGACATGTATTCCATGCCTTGACTGCTATAATCTGTGGGTTGATGGTCTGGGAATTGGTGCGGATGCTAGACCCGCAAAATAGCGCCCTCGCAATGCGCCTAGGTATGTTGGGTGGGACTGCCACAGGTCTTGCGATTTACTTGCCTGTTGGATTTGCGTTGCCGATCCTGATTGCGCCTGCGCTGGTCGGGTTTGGTCAGTTAAAAGACCACCGCGCTATCTACATGATCTTTACGATTATGGTGCTGCTCGCTGGATTTGGCATGATGTCGGTTCGGGATGATCTCGGGTTTGACTGGATACTGTGGCTGGTTCTTGTGGTAGTGGCGACGGATGTTGTTGGCTATTTCGCCGGACGCATGATCGGCGGGCCAAAGTTTTGGCCGCGGATCAGCCCTAAAAAAACATGGTCAGGTACGTGTTTTGGCTGGATTGGTGCTGCTCTTGTTGGATTTTTCTTTATGGCGACGACTGGCGCGGGTGCACAATTGATTGCGATCTCGATTGCTGTCTCAATGGCCAGCCAAATGGGTGATGTCGCCGAAAGTGCGATTAAACGCCGAATGAAGGTTAAAGACAGTTCAAACCTGATCCCCGGTCATGGCGGGTTACTTGATCGCTTTGATGGTATGTTGGGCGCTGCTGTTTTTCTGCTTGTTATTGGTCCTTTTATTGGCTTTCTACCAGGGTTGGGCGGGTGAACGTCAGACGGGTTAGCATTCTGGGTGCCACGGGGTCTATCGGTCAAAACACCATCGACCTGATTGATCGCGCGCCGCACAACTATCAGGTTGTGGCGTTGACCGGCGCGGGTAACATCGCGCAATTGGCCCGCGATGCGAAACGGTTAAACGCCGAGATCGCGGTCACCGCTGATGAAAACAAGCTGGTTGAGTTGCGCACTGCGCTTGCAGGAACCCAAATCGAAGTTGCAGCAGGTGCAAACGCGATAGTTGCCGCCGCCGCGCGCCCGGCAGATTGGGTTATGTCAGCCATTGTTGGGGCCGCAGGGCTCGCACCGGGATTAGAAGCCTTAAAGCAAGGCGGCACTTTGGCGCTGGCAAACAAGGAATCTTTGGTTTGCGCCGGTACATTGATGCTGAACACGGCAAAAGAACACGGGGCCCGAATATTGCCCGTGGACAGTGAACACTCAGCCGTGTTTCAAGCTCTTGTCGGCGAAAAGTTGGACGCTGTTGAACGTATTATCATTACGGCGAGTGGCGGGGCCTTCCGTGACTGGCCGCTCGAAGATCTCGAGAACGCCACGTTGAGCCAAGCGTCGAGCCATCCCAATTGGGACATGGGTCAACGGATCACCATCGACTCCGCATCGATGTTCAATAAGGCGATGGAGGTGATTGAAACCAAAGAATACTTTGGCGTTTCACCTGATAAAATTGAAGTAATCATACACCCTGAATCAATGATTCACGCGATGGTTGGATTTAATGATGGCGCCCTTATGGCACACGTCGGCCCACCAGATATGCGCCATGCAATTGGATATGCTTTGCATTGGCCAGAACGTCAGAGATTACCGGTAGAACGGCTTGATTTTGCCGCCTTGGGGCACCTTTCGTTTCGCACTCCCTGTGAGGTCAGATGGCCGGCATTACGTCTGGCCCGTGAGGTGATGGAATATGGCGGGTTGAGCGGCGCAGTTTTTAACGCGGCAAAAGAAACCGCCTTGGATGGCTTCATCGCCGAAAAAATCAAATTCACCCAAATGGCGGGTATCGTCGAAGACGTCTTAACCAAATTGTCAGCGACGTCGGCTATCAAAGATGTGGCGATGTCACTTGATAATGTCGCTGCGGTAGACCATCTCGCCAGACAAGAAGCAAAAACCTTTATCTCTCAGAAAGCAGGCTAGATTTGGATTTAATGGCAATGACCTCGCAATTTGGCGGGATTATCTGGGTAATTGCGGCGTTTATCGTGGCTCTGTCGATCATCGTGGCGATCCACGAATATGGCCATTACATTGTTGGCCGTTGGTCCGGGATCCACGCCGATGTGTTTTCACTTGGTTTTGGGCCTGTGCTGTTTTCGCGCCATGACAAACACGGAACGCGTTGGCAAATTGCGGCACTGCCACTGGGTGGCTATGTGAAGTTTGCAGGCGATGCCAATGCAGCGTCGGGCAAAGACAGTGAAGCGATGACGGCTGCTGAAAATGATCCGGCGCAATTGCGGGCAACAATGCATGGCGCGCCGCTTTGGGCGCGGGCAGCTACCGTGGTTGCGGGACCTGTGTTCAACTTCATCCTATCCATATTGGTGTTTGCGGCTTTCATGTTGAGCAATGGCGTTTCTCGTGAACCGTTGACCATTGGTGAAATGCATCCGCTGCCTGTCACCTTCAACGGGTTGCAATCGGGTGATGAACTGTTGGGAATTAACGGTAAGGAGCTACCTGATCGTGATCAAACGGATGCGTATAGTGCGTTTATCGACCAAATCCCGTTTGAACCGATTTTGACTTATGATGTTCTACGCGATGGCCGAGCAATGTCGGTGGAAGGCCCCTATATACTCCCCCCTCTTGTCAGTTCGTTAAGGCCTCAAAGCGCGGCAATCCGAGCCGGGTTGGAGCAGGGTGACGTTATTACTGCTATAAATGGGGCTCCCGTTTATGCCTTTGATCAGTTAAAAACCGCTGTTGAAGGTGGGAATGGCGAAGCCTTGGCGTTGACCGTTTGGCGTGGCGGAGAAACGCTGGAAAAAACGCTGGCGCCAAAACGCGTGGACGAGCCACAGGCCGATGGTGGGTTTGTCACCCAATGGCGTATCGGAATAGCCGGTGGGTTGGCCTTTGAACCGGCAACCGATAACCCGGGATTAACGACAGCCCTAACCGGGGGCGTGCGCCAGACTTGGCAAATTATCAACGGGACAATTTCTGGGCTGGGCCATATGATCACTGGTGCAATTAGCACATGTAATTTGAGCGGACCGATCGGGATTGCGCAAACCTCAGGCGCGGAGGCAAGCCAAGGACCAGAAAATTTTATCCGGTTTATCGCTGCTCTTAGCACGACTGTCGGGCTGTTGAATTTATTCCCTGTTCCCGCACTGGATGGTGGCCACTTGGTATTTTACGCTTACGAAGCCGTTGCGGGAAAGCCACCGAGCGAGAAAGTCATGAGCATTCTAATGACCGTCGGCTTGGCGATGATCTTGTCACTGATGCTGTTCGCTTTAAGCAACGATATTTTCTGTCCGTAGGGCACGGACGTCCTATCCAAAGTCACATTTTGGCCTTGTTTCACCAAATTTGGAACAAGAATGGATGCTATCCCTTTCATGAAACGGATGGAGTAAATTCAATGCAAACCATGCAAAATGGGTACGGCGGCCTTAGCCTTTTAATGGATCTCAACTGGGACCGCGCGCTCTATATTACCACAATATCTCTGGCCCTTGGGGCAGGGGGCTGGCTCGCGAGCATAGCAACCACGCTTGCAAAATCATCGTTTCTCTAAACGGTACGTTACCTTCCCGCAACACCTCCATCTTGTATTGTGGCCTCTAGCGCATACAGGGTTTTGACAAGACCTGTCTAAATAGGTACTCAGAAGATAAGAATTTTCTGAGGATCGGGGCAGATCATGACACGGGGCAATTTAGGCAGTGAGGCCATCGCGTCGGCCTGCAGTTTTTCTACGAAACGACTTCTGAAAGCGACAGTGTTTTGCGTCGCTATATCAGGTGCTTGGACAGTGTTCCCTACGCCGTCACAATCTCAACAGCTCACATTAGGTTCTGTATCTATCGAAGGAAACACGCGCGTCGGTGACGCAGCGATCCTGTCGCGGGCTGGAATCGCATCAGGGCAATCCTTGAGCCAGGGCGAGTTGAATGCTGGCTATCAACGTTTGGTCGATTCTGGGTTGTTCGAAAGCGTCGAATTCACACCTCGTGGCAATGCCCTTACGATTTCGGTGGTTGAATTTCCCACCATCAACCGGATCAATTTCGAAGGCAATCGGCGGATCAATGACGAAGTGTTGGCCGCTGCGATTGATTCAAACGAGCGCCGGGTTTTTAATCCCGCGCAGGCGGAACGTGATGCGAATTTGATCGCCGAGGCCTATGCGTCCGAAGGTCGAATTGCCGCCCGAGTAACGCCAACTATCATTCGCCGAGATGACAATAGAGTTGATCTCATTTTCGAAATTTTCGAAGGTGACAACGTCGAAATTGAACGCGTTAGTTTCACTGGAAACAGGGTGTTTTCTGATCGCCGGTTGCGGCGTGTCTTGGCGACAAAACAGGCAGGATTGTTCCGGACCTTTGTGCGGGCTGATACGTTGGTCGCTGACCGGGTTGAATTCGACAAACAGGTATTGCGGGATTTCTATTTGTCGCGTGGCTATGTTGATTTTCGGACAAATTCCGCCAATGCGGAGCTGACAGAAGAGCGGGATGGGTATTTCCTCGTCTTTGATGTGCAAGAAGGGCAGCAATTTCGCTTAGGTGAAATTTCGGTCACCAGCGAATTGACCGATGTAGATGGAGAAAGTTACGAGAAGGTCGTCAAGGCGCGCACCGGTAAGGTCTACACGCCAACGGTGATCGAGGCCGATATTGCACGTATGGAGCGTCAAGCAATTGTTAATGGCGTCGATTTCGTGCGTGTTGAACCGAGAGTGACGCGGGATGAGCGCAATCTGGCAATCAATGTTGAATATGTTCTCACACGCGGCCCTAAAGTGTTTGTCGAGCGCATCGATGTTGAAGGGAATACAACAACGTTGGATCAGGTGATCCGGCGCCAGTTCCGAAGCGTTGAAGGAGACCCGTTTAACCCACGCGAAATCCGAGAAGCTGCCGAACGCATTCGGGCACTTGGGTTTTTTACCGTCTCTGACGTGAACGCGCGCGAAGGTTCGACACCAGATCAGGTTGTCATCGATGTCGATGTTGAAGAACAGCCAACCGGTTCACTATCTTTTGGTGGGTCGTTCTCAACCAACGACGGTTTGGGATTTGCGATCCAGTTTCGCGAGCGCAACTTTTTAGGACGTGGTCAACAGGTAGGGATTTCCCTGTCTACAGCGGCGGACGACCAGCTTTATCGCTTCAGCTTTTTCGAACCGGCATTTCTGGGGCGCAATGTGGGTTTTGGACTGAACCTGGACATTTCCCAAGATGAAAGCTCGACAGTGACATATGACACTGAGCGCGCAAGTTTCTCGCCTTCTCTCGTGTTTCCTGTCGGACTGAATTCAAATGTTCGCTTGAATTACACCTACGAGCGCGCGGAAATGGACGATCGTGGTTCTAGCAGCGATAATGGTGTTATCATTGGACGCGAGATTGACGAGGGGGAGCGTATTAACAGCTCCGTTGGATATCGTTTTACGTATGATTCCCGAACATCAGGCGTCGAAGTCAATTCTGGCTACCTTTTAGAGTTTGGACAGGACTTCGCCGGTATTGGTGGGGACAACACATTCGTTCGAACTGAGGCGCGCGCGGTTGGTGAACGCAAAGTCTTCAATGAAGAGGTCACTCTACGTGCGTCTCTGCAAGCAGGCGCGATCCATTTTACAGACGGTGTGAACCGAGCGGTTGATCGTTTTTTGTTAAGCACAGATACAATTCGTGGCTTTGAAAGTGGCGGGATCGGGCCGCGTGACCTGAGCGAATCTGATGAAGATCCGTTGGGCGGTAACCTGTTTGTGGCGGCCAGGTTTGAAGCCGAATTCCCTCTTGGTCTACCCGAAGAATATGGGATTACAGGTGGGGTATTTTATGACATCGGAAACCTTTACGATTTATCGGATGTGAACCTATCTGGCGGGAATGTCGTCGGCGAAAGCGGATCATTCCGCCATGTTATAGGGGTGTCGATCTTGTGGGACACGCCAGTTGGCCCACTAAGGTTCAATTTCTCCGACGCGATCCGCAAAGAAAGTTTCGACCGGGAGCAGAGTTTTGAGCTTACCGTCAGCACGACGTTCTAATGCCATGAAATCAATCTGGCATTTTCTTGTCGGGTTGGCAGTAGCTATTTGTTTAACAAGCACAGCACCAGCTCAAACGCCGCTGCGAACGCCTGCTGCAAGCCCGGTTTTGACAATCGATTCTGATCGACTGTTCGAAGACAGTAATTTTGGCCGTGAAACAGTTGAAGAAATTGAACAACTGGGCGGAACGCTTGCCGCTGAAAATCGCATTATCGAGGAAGAACTCACCGCTGAGGAAAAAAAACTGACGGATATCCGTGCCACGACCGACCCGGTTGAGTTTCGGGAAATGGCAGATGCATTCGATGCCAAAGTACAAGAAACGCGGCGCCGTCAGGATGTTAAATCCCGTGACCTAAACACTAGGTTAGAAAAGCGTCGAGTGGTTTTCCTACAAGCGGCCGCTCCTGTTTTGGAACAGTTGATGCGGGAAACGGGTGCGGCGGTCGTTTTAGAGAGGCGCTCAGTTTTTATCAGTTCAAATGCCGTGGATATTACCCAAATCGCTATTGATCGTTTGAACCTTGCTTTGGCGGAGCAGAACGTCCCGGCTCAAAACGACTGACAGTTTGCCCACGCTTGCCCTTGGGCATCGGAGTTGTTAGGCAGAATGCCAAGCCCTTGAAGACAAAGGACCTCGAGAATGAACACCGCTCAAACAAGTGCTGATATTCAGCTGATCCAACGTATTCTGCCGCACCGGTATCCGTTTTTGCTCGTTGATAAGGTTGTGGAGATAGACGCGACCAGCTCTGCCTTGGGGATCAAAAATGTGACGATGAACGAACCGCATTTTCAGGGCCACTTCCCTGGCCTGCCGATCATGCCTGGTGTGACGATCATCGAGGCCATGGCACAAACCGCTGCTGTCATGGTTGGCGTCACCTTGGAGATGGCTGACAAAGAAATGAAGGTGTATTTTATGGCCATTGAAAAGGCCAAGTTCCGACGCAAGGTGGTTCCGGGGGATGTGCTGCAAATGCGGATAAATACATTGCGGGGCAAGCCGGGGGGCAAAGTTTGGCGTTTTGGTGGTGTCGCGTCCGTTGATGGCGAAATGGCTGCTGAGGTGGAATTCACGGCCATGATGGATATGGGATAACCGGGATGCAAAATATCCATCCCAGCGCTTGTATCGAAGACGGCGCGCAGGTTGATCCAAGTGCCAAAGTCGGCCCGTTTTGCGTTGTTGGCGCGCAGGTGACGCTTAAGGCAGGCGTTGAATTAAAAAGCCACGTTGTCGTGTCTGGCTGCACAACCATTGGTGAAGAAACAATTGTGTTTCCCTTTTCGGTGATCGGTGAAATCCCTCAGGATCTTAAATTCAAGGGCGAAGTCACGCGGCTCGAAATTGGAAAACGAAACCGCATTCGCGAACATGTCACCATGAATTGTGGCACCGAAGGCGGCGGCGGCGTCACGCGCATCGGAGATGACGGGTTGTTCATGGCGGGATGTCATGTCGCGCATGATGCGATCATCGGTGATCGGGTGATTTTGGTAAATTCAGTGGCAATTG
Organism: Roseobacter sp.; assembly: GCA_039983935.1. Classification (GTDB taxonomy): domain Bacteria; phylum Pseudomonadota; class Alphaproteobacteria; order Rhodobacterales; family Rhodobacteraceae; genus Roseobacter. Next base: position 27,369 of record JBDWVP010000019.1, read on the forward strand.
CCGGGCATTGTGTGCTGGATGATGATGTGATCGTTGGCGGGTTGTCCGGGGTGCACCAGTTCGTGCGCATTGGACGCGGCGCCATTATTGGGGCTGTCACCATGGTGACCAATGATGTCATCCCTTATGGTTTGGTACAGGCCCCGCGCGGCGAATTGGATGGCTTAAACCTTGTCGGATTAAAACGTCGTGGGGTCGAACGTTCAGACATCACCGCCTTGCGTGCGGCTTTTCAAATGCTGGCGCAGGGAGATGGCACGTTCCAAAATCGCGCGCGCCGATTGAAAGAAGAGACAACAAGCGACTATGTCCGAGAAATTGTTGAATTTATCACTGCTGACAGTGATCGACATTTCCTGACGCCCGGTTGATGCTTGCGTTGATTTCAGGGCGTGGCAGTTTGCCTGCCAGAGTTGCCGCAGTGCAGGAGGTAAATCCTGTGGTCTGCGTGCTGGACGGATTTGATCCAGATGACCTAACGGCGGACATCCGGTTTCGATTGGAACATCTTGGGACCCTCTTGGCACAGTTAAAAGAACGTGGCGTGACCCGCGTGTGTTTTTGCGGTGCGATAGACAGACCCGCTTTTGACCCTTCACAATTGGACGCTGCGACACTGCCGCTTGTGCCCGTTTTGATGCACGCTATGGGGGCAGGTGATGATGGTGCCTTGCGCGCAGCCATGGTGCTTTTTGAAACGCAAGGGTTTGCAATCGAAAGTGCGCAGGCCTTAGCCCCCGACATTCTCGCACCTGCTGGTGTTTTAACCAAAGTAGGTGTCAGCGACATACTAAAAACAGATGTCGCGCGCGCGGATGCGGTGCTTGAGGCGCTTGGCCCACTCGATGTCGGACAGGGCTGTGTCGTGGGCAGCGGTCAGGTTTGGGGGATCGAGACCCTTGGCGGTACAGATCATATGCTGGGCACGTTGCCATCCAGAGTAAACAAGGCAAATGCGGTTCTGGTCAAAGCGCCAAAGCGGGGGCAAGACCTGCGCGCTGATCTCCCGACAATTGGACCTAATACGATTCAAGTCTTGGTTCAGGCGGGGTTGATTGGCTTGGTGATCGAGGCCGGATCGGTCATTCTGTTGGACCCGGAGGAAACCATCGCGCGCGCCAATGACGCGGGATTGGTGATCTGGTCCCGCGAGACAGCCTGATGCGGGTTTTTATCATCGCCGGTGAGCCGTCAGGTGATAAACTCGGCGGGGCATTGATGGCTGGATTAAAATCACTGCGCGCTGACATAGAATTTGACGGCATTGGCGGGGATCAAATGCAGGCCGAGGGCTTGAAGAGCCGCTTTGCGATGCAAGAGCTGAGCGTCATGGGCTTGGCTGAGATTTTACCCAAATACCGGGCTCTGAAGGCGCGCATTCGAGAAACGGCGGGGGCGGTTGTTCAATCGCAGCCAGACGTGTTGATCACCATCGATTCTCCGGATTTTTGTTTTCGCGTGGCCAAGCTGGTGAAAGCGTCCAGTGCCGTTCGGACCGTCCACTATGTTGCACCGACCGTTTGGGCCTGGCGACCCGGGCGGGCCAAAAAGATATCTGGCTTTATCGACCACTTGCTGACCTTGTTCCCGTTTGAACCACCCCTTTTTACGCCACATGGGATGGCGTGTGATTTTGTTGGGCATCCGGTTGTTGCCGAACCCGTGGTGACTTCAGAACAGGTGGCGGATTTCCGGAAACAACATGCCATCACCAAGGCGCCGGTTTTGATGGTTCTCCCCGGATCGCGTGAGGGAGAAGTGCGACGGCTCGGCGCGGTGTTTGGTCAATCGATTAAATATGTGTTCGACAAACACCCCGATTTACAAGTCATCGTGCCCGTGGCCAGCCCTGTTGCCAAACTGGTACAGGAGACCGTGCAAGATTGGCCTGTCACGCCAATCCTGATACGCTCTGACCAACAGTCGTTGGAGGCCTTTGGAGCCGAAAAAAGAACGGCATTTAAAGCAGCGGATGTTGCATTGGCAGCCTCGGGAACTGTGTCCTTGGAATTGGCGGCCGCCCGCACCCCCATGGTGATTGCCTATCGGATGCATTGGCTGAGTTTCCGACTGATCCGTTGGATGGCCTTGGTGGATACCGTCACCTTGGTGAACCTCGTTTCTGAAACGCGGGTTGTGCCAGAATTTTTGGGCCCTGAATGCCACGCAGATCTGATCGGGTCGGCCTTGGTAGATGTATTATCTGCGCCGGATGCGCAAATTGATGCCATGAAGACAACAATGCACCGTCTGGGTGCCGGGGGTGATCCGCCGGGTTTTCGTGCCGCACAAGCGATCCTTGCACGGCTATAGCGTGTATCAATGTCGTGGTCTGGCTTCATCCTGGGTCGGACAGGTGGGCTTCAGCCTTTGTGAATCCAGCCACCGCCATAGATGCGGCTGCTTTCTGGGTCGTAAAATACGCAAGCCTGACCGGGTGACACACCTTCTTCCGGTGTGATCAATTCTACGGAGGCTTCCGTCGCACTGATGGGTCTGACAATTGCGTCCGTCGGGGGGCGGGTTGAGCGGACTTTGACCGCCAGATGCCATTCCTTTTGCGACATCAAAGGCGCATCCCCTAGCCAATTGATTTCCTGAACGGGAATGGTGCGTGTTGACAACATTTCCTTGGGGCCGACCACCACTCGGCGCTGATCAGCATCCAGCCGCACAACATAGAGCGGGTCCGCCAAACCACCAATCCCCAACCCACGACGCTGGCCAATTGTATAGTTGATGACCCCCTCATGGGTTCCAAGTTCCCGCCCATCAGCATGCACGATTGTCCCTGGCGCTGCGGCTTCGGGCCTAAGTTTACGGATGACAGAGGCATAATCACCGTCTGGCACGAAACAGATATCCTGACTATCCGGTTTCTGGGCGACACTTAGGTCATATTTTTCTGCCAGTGCGCGCGTGGCGTCTTTGGAAGGCAAGTGGCCAAGCGGGAAGCGTAAAAATGCCAGTTGTTCTGATGTCGTTGAAAATAAGAAATAACTCTGATCTCGGGCTGCATCCGCTGCTGAGTGCAATTCAGGTCCCTGCGCACCGGCCATTCTCTGGATATAGTGACCTGTCGCCATGCAATCGGCTTCAAGATCTTTTGCCATTTCCAAGAGATCTTTGAATTTGACACGCTCATTGCATCGGATGCAGGGCACAGGTGTGGCACCACCAAGATAGCTGTCGGCGAACTCATCAATCACAGCATCTTTAAAAATGTTCTCATAATCTAGGACATAGTGAGGAAAGCCCATCTTTTCAGATACGCGCCGTGCATCATGAATATCGACCCCAGCGCAACACGCGCCCTTTTTGGCCAAAGCAGCCCCGTGATCGTAGAGTTGCAGGGTCACGCCGACGACATCATAGCCATCTTCTGCCAGCATAGCTGCAACAACAGAGCTATCAACGCCACCGGACATGGCGACAACCACACGGGTTTCGCTGGGCGGTTTCGCGAATCCCATAGAGTTCAACGGCAGCGTTTGATCGAGCGACATGGAAATCTCCGGCACTTAAACTGAAATAAAAGAAAATCCTAATTACTCTTAAGAGCGGGCTTCATGGGTCTTTAAGGTGCTTTCGTCAAGGTGCCCCGAAAGAGTTATTTATGGGTATGAGTATGTTTCTCAAGAAAGTCGACGGTCCTCGGTCCGTCACCCTTGCAGATGGCACGGTGATGACACATGCGGATCTTCCGCCAGCAAATACAAGGCGTTGGGTTGCTTCGCGCAAGGCGTCGGTGGTGCGCGGTGTCGCCTACGGGTTAATTTCGCAAAACGAGGCGCTGCAACGGTATAAAATTAGTGAAGATGAGTTCCATGAATGGGTTCGGGCTGTGTCAGAGCATGGAGTCGATGCATTAAAGGCAACAACTTTACAAAAATATAGACAACCTTGAGTTGTTTTGCTAGTTTTCCAGGTAACGGTAACGTGTGGTTAACCTTTTTTGTTCACGGTTAACGCGAAGATAAACATGGCCCCCTGTGGAGAAGATTATGCGCGTATTGCTCGTGGAAGACGACCCAACGACATCTAAAAGTGTAGAGCTGATGCTCACTCACGCAAATCTGAACGTTTACGCGACAGATTTGGGCGAGGAGGGGATCGACCTTGCCAAGCTGTATGACTACGATCTAATCCTTCTGGATCTCGACCTTCCAGATATGAACGGACACGAAGTGCTGCGGCAGTTGCGTTTGTCTCGGATCGAAACGCCTATCCTGATTCTTTCCGGGGCGGATGATACTGAAAACAAAATCAAGGGTTTCGGATTTGGAGCGGATGACTACCTAACCAAACCATTCCATCGCGAAGAGCTCGTGGCGCGTATCCACGCCATTATCCGCAGATCAAAAGGGCACTCTCAATCTGTCATTGATACTGGTCTGATTTCCGTCAATCTTGACGCGAAAACTGTGAATGTGGAAAATAAAGCAGTTCATCTGACGGGTAAAGAATACCAAATGTTGGAATTGCTTTCGCTGCGCAAAGGCACGACGCTGACCAAAGAGATGTTCCTGAATCATCTTTACGGTGGCATGGATGAACCCGAGTTGAAAATCATCGACGTGTTTATCTGTAAGCTGCGTAAAAAATTAAGCACGGCGACGGGCGGCGAAAATTACATCGAAACTGTTTGGGGACGCGGATATGTTTTGCGTGATCCAGAGCCTGCACAGGTCGATGACACACATAGATTGGCCGTCGGCGCATAACCCGTCGGCGGATCTGAACGCAAAATTTAACGCTGGGGATCCCGGTTTAAACTGAAACATCTGGACCTGCCTCGTTGCTCGGCCTATCTACGGAGAGGTTTGCGGCAAACGGGCAGGTCCAATGCATTTGATACCAGTTGAAAATTTGGACGAGGCAGAAGCCGTGGCAGAGTTGGACAGGTTGTCAACTTTACTCGCGAAAGCCAATATAGCCTATCATGGCAATGACGCTCCTGTTATCCCAGATTCGCAATTTGATGCGTTGAAATTACGGAATACCGCGATCGAAAAGCGGTTTCCTGAGCTTAAACGTAACGACAGTCCTTCAGAAACAGTAGGCGCGTCACCATCCGCTGGATTTGGTAAAGTAGAACATGAAGTGGCAATGCTGTCACTTGCAAACGCGTTTACGGATCAGGATGTAGAAGATTTTGATCAACGTATCCGGAAATACCTAGGGTTTAGTGAAATAGATCAGTTGGTTTACACGGCTGAACCCAAAATTGATGGTTTATCGCTTTCGTTGCGGTATGAAGATGGAATTTTGGTCCAAGCGGCCACTCGTGGTGATGGCAGTATTGGCGAAAACGTAACGGCCAACGCAAAGACAGTTGCCGATATTCCACATACCGTTTCTGGCGCTCCTCAGGTTATGGAGATCCGAGGCGAAGTTTATATGTCTCACCCCGATTTTCACTTATTGAACGCGCGACAAGAACAAAAAGGCGGGAAATCCTTTGCCAACCCACGCAATGCGGCGGCGGGTTCGTTGCGACAACTTGATCCAGAAATCACCAAATCCAGACCTCTTCGGTTTTTTGCATATGCGTGGGGTGCTTTATCCGAACCGTTGGCTGGCTCTCAAATGGCGGCTGTTCAGAAGATGGCAACGATGGGGTTCAAAACAAATGAATTGACCCGTTGTTGCTCGGGTCCCGCTGATCTTGTGGATCACTATAAAAATATCGAAAACCGCCGCGCGGCTTTGGAATACGACATCGACGGCGTGGTGTATAAAGTCAATAATCTTGAGCTACAGCAAAGGCTGGGATTTCGTTCGACGACACCGCGTTGGGCAATAGCACACAAGTTCCCCGCTGAATTGTCGTGGACCCGTCTCGAAGCCATCGATATTCAGGTTGGGCGCACCGGGGCATTGTCGCCCGTCGCCAGATTGCATCCTGTTACGGTTGGTGGTGTAGTTGTGTCCAATGCAACATTGCACAACGAAGACTATATCAAAGGTCAAGACAGTAAGGGTGTTGTAATCCGCGACGGCAAAGATATTCGGGTTGGAGATTGGGTTCAAGTCTATCGGGCAGGGGATGTGATCCCGAAAATTGCTGACGTTGACCTTTCAAAACGATCAATTTCGGCCGCTCCATTTATTTTTCCTGAAACTTGCCCGGAATGCGGAAGTTTGGCACTGCGAGAGAGTGGAGATGCCGTGCGGCGGTGCAGTGGCGGGATGGCGTGTCCTGCACAAGCAGTCGAAAAATTGAAACACTTCGTTTCACGGGCAGCCTTCGATATTGATGGGCTTGGCGCGAAGCAGGTCGAACAATTTTACAATGATGGCTGGATCGCCGAACCGTCCGACATTTTCAAGCTTCGCTACAAATATGGGGATGGATTGCAACAGTTGAAAAACCGCGAGGGATGGGGCCCGAAATCTGCGGGAAACTTATTTCAGGCGATCGACGACAAAAAGACAATTCCCCTGTCAAAGTTCGTATTCTCCCTCGGGTTGCGCCATGTCGGCGAAGCTGCGGCAAATCTACTGGCTCAACATTTTGGAACGCTTGATGATTTGATGGTGTCCGTTGAAAATGCCCGTGAGTATGAAGGATCGTCTTGGGAGGATCTCTTGAGCATAGATGGTTTAGGCGAAGTAACGGCGCGTTCCGTTGTTCAGGCTCTGGCATTCCCGGCTGAAAGGGAAGTGATCGATCGATTGATCGCGCAACTGACGATTTCACCCGAAACCCCAAAATCCACCAGCGAGACCCCAGTTTCGGGAAAAACCATTGTGTTTTCTGGAACACTCATAAAAATGACGCGTGCGGAGGCAAAAACGAGAGCCGAAAGCCTTGGTGCAAAGGTATCAGGATCCGTGTCCGCTAAAACCGATATTTTGGTTGCTGGCCCCGGAGCAGGATCAAAGGAGAAAAAAGCGATCCAGCTAGGGGTTGAAATATTGGATGAAGAAAGCTGGCTGGCGATGATTGAACCGGTATGACAGGACGCCCTGAGGTTCTTTTTGACCTGTTTTCCTCGCTTGAAACCTTAGATGGCGTGGGGCCAAAAACAGCCCGACATTTTTTGGCGTTAGATGTCGCAACGCCGAGGGATTTGCTATTCACATTGCCGCAAGCCGTAATTGATCGCCGGTTACGAGACACTGTTGAAGGTGTTCAGCTCCCGTCGACCGTCACTGTTTTGGCTGACATTGGCCCCCATCGGCCACCTCGGACAAAGGGGGGAGCATATCGCATATCCGCGACAGATTCTCAGGGCGCTTTTCAGTTGGTGTTTTTTCACGCGCGAGGCGATTATTGGAAGCGGACGTTGCCAGAAGGAAGCCGCCGTGTTGTTTCGGGGAAAGTAGAAAGTTTTGACGGGATGCCGCAGATGGTGCATCCGGATTTTATCGTTGCTGAGGAAGATCAAGAACAAATCCCGTCGTTCGAACCTGTCTACCCGCTAACGGCAGGCATTACACAAAAGTTGATGTTTAAGGCAACGCGCAGCGCTTTAAAGAAACTACCACACTTCTCAGAATGGATCGATGCGGCGCAAAAATCGACCTCTGAGTGGCCTAGTTTTTATGATGCATTACAATCGGCGCATGCGCCAGAATCCCAAGACGAAATGGCACCAAAGGCATCGGCACGCGAGCGTTTAGCATATGATGAACTTATGGCGCATCAACTAACACTTGCTTTGGCGCGATCTCGAGAGCGACGTAAAATTGGGCGCGCCTGTTGGGGTGATGGTGCGTTGCAATTGAAAGTGATGTCTGCGTTGCCCTATCAACCGACGGGCGCGCAATCCAGAGCGGTCTCTGAGATTAATGAGGACATGCAGAGCACGACACGCATGAACCGTCTATTACAAGGGGACGTCGGCGCAGGGAAAACGCTTGTGGCTTTCATGGCGTTGTTGCGCGCCGTCGAAGCGGGTGGCCAGGGCGTCTTGATGGCTCCTACGGAAATTTTGGCGCGCCAGCATTTGGAGAGTCTGTTTCCGTTAGCGCAAGAGGCTGACGTTAAGTTGGAGATATTGACCGGACGCGACAAGGGCAAGGAACGCGCCAAAAAAATGCTGGCATTGGCGGAAGGGCATATCAATATTCTTGTGGGTACTCACGCCGTCTTTCAATCAGATGTCGTGTTTCAGGACTTACGGCTCGCGGTGATTGATGAACAACATCGCTTTGGCGTTCGACAACGGCTTGCGTTAGGCGAAAAAGGGCCTGCAACCGACGTTCTGGTCATGACAGCGACACCCATCCCGAGGTCTTTGTCGTTAGCGCAATATGGCGATATGGATGTGTCCATTCTTGATGAAAAACCGCCTGGAAGGAAACCGATAAAAACGGCCCTTATCAGCACAGACCGCATGACGGAAATTGTTGATAGATTGCGCACCGTTATTGCAGAGGGCAGACAATGTTATTGGGTTTGCCCTTTGGTGGATGAAAGCGAAATCGTCGATTTAACAGCGGCACAAGAACGTTTTAAATATCTACGCGCAGCCCTGGGTGAGGAAGAGGTTGGTCTGGTGCATGGACAGATGGCGGCGGTTGAAAAAGACGCTGCGATGGCAAAGTTCCAAGCTGGAGAAACGAAAATATTGGTCGCGACAACTGTGATCGAAGTTGGTGTCAACGTTCCTAACGCTACAATTATGGTGATCGAACGCGCGGAAATTTTCGGTTTGGCCCAGTTGCATCAATTGCGTGGCCGTGTCGGGCGAGGAGAGGCCGCGTCGACATGTTTGCTGATGTATCAAGCACCGCTCTCCGAAACTGGCCGTCGACGGTTGGAAGTTTTACGCGGGACAGAGGACGGATTCGAAATTGCAGATACCGATTTGCAAATGCGCGGGGCGGGAGATGTGATCGGTACCGCACAATCTGGCGTACCTCGTTTTCGAATTGCAGATCTTGAAACGCAATCGGGTTTAATGGCAACGGCACAAAGCGATGCACGCCGTCTACTATCTGTTGATCCAAATCTTGAGAGTGAACGCGGAAAAGCCGCACGACTGTTATTGTGGCTTATGCGGCAAGAAGAAGCAATTCGTTTGATTTCAGTGGGTTAACATATTTGTTCACTTATGTTCTTAAAAAGTTCTTTACATGATCTTAAAAAAATGAGAACAAATAGGCAACAAGAGGGAGTGCACGATGTCAACCATCACATTAATCCGAAATGTTGCGGCCCGGTGCGAAAGCACATTGCTTCAAGATGCTGTAGGCGCCTGTGCTCTTTTTGTAATTTTGTTTGTTGGGTTGTATTTGCCAACCTTTGTCTGATCTCTGCCTGCGCTCTCATGCCGTAACTGTTGCCGCGCCTGTCCCCAACATGGCGTTTTAACGGAATAACTGCCTTATTCTGTTTCTGATCCGCAATCGCGGAGGCGATATGAACGGACCCCACATGAGTAACGCTTTTACTGCGCCGTGGTTCAAAAGGACCACGGCGTTTTTTTAGTCGAGGCTGTAGGCTAGGCGAAGACCCCCCCAATGCTGACCTTGGACTGTTATTGGCGCTGAAAGATCTTTCATCATTTTGAAATTTCCCCCCCCCATGTCTCTGCGGTAAACTTGCAATAGAAATGGCTCGGTATTGCGCCCAGATTTCAGGCCAACACGATCGTCGAAAATGCGCCTATTTCGGCAATTTGCAGTGTTCCACACGGGGTCGTTTGTCGGAGTTTGCGAGAATTTTTTATTATGGCTTGGAAGGTATCCATTGGTGTCCACGGCGGCAACAAACACAATTCTTGGATCGATTTCCAAAGCTGGTTCTTGAATGGGCGGCATGATTTGATCCAGAAGCGCCGTCGACTCAGTCAGGAATTGTTCTGGATTTGAGCCGGGGATTGGTCTGTAATTGCGATCAAAGAGGCGGGACATTGATGTTCGGCCTTGCTCGATTGCGGCTTCCATTTCTGCGGATACATGCGCAGCCAGCTTTTGGGCTGCGCGAATAAAGGGTGCATCTTCGGAGGTGTCGCCGATTAGGGCGGTTGATTGAACGATTGTTTCTGATGTGTCTATCAGGCTCAGAACTCTTTCATGCGTTTTTTCAATGCCTGTTGATGTTCCTTTGATCGCGCCAGCAATGCTGACAAGAGCGGGTTCAAAGTCCGACATTGCTGTTTGGACTCTATTGGCCTGTTCTGCTATGCGCTTGGCTTGTTGGTCGGCTGATGCGATTGACGCTTCAACGCGTCCTAATGCGGTGTCTGTTCCGCCTGCGTCAGACAATACATCCGTCGCATGCTTGGAAATTGATGTCGCTTCGGACCCAAGGGTTGAAATCCAATTGGTCAGGTTTTCAATATTGTTTGAAATCTGAACAGCAGCATCAGCGGTTTTACGGGATAAATCATTGATTGCTTCAGCCACTACCGCAAATCCTCGACCAGATTCTCCGGCGCGTGCCGCTTCGATCTTTGCGTTTATTGCCAAGGTGTTGACTTGAGTTGCGATGCCCGCGATTTGCTGGTTGTTTGTTCTGACGGCGGAAATTGTATCTGTCACATCGCCTGTGCGGTTGGAAACATTTTGAACCCAGCTTGCGACAGTTCGTGTTTTTTCACTGGTGTTGCGGACCAAGGCGACGGAGGCTTCGACATCGGTGACAGTGGCGCTGGTATGTTCAGCCATTGTTTCGACAGCGTGTTGCACATCGCTATTTGCAGATGAAACATCACTTGCGCGCGCTTTTAAGATGTCTAATCCACTAGATTGCGCCCGTGCGTGTTCTTCGACAAGATCGAGAAAACCGGCGATATCGACGATTTCATATCCAAGGGCAGCCGCCGCCGAAGTCAGACGATCAACATGCTGCGGGGCGTGGGACTGTTCAGGTTGCGACATAAGGTCTCTTTCAGCAAGTCCATGAAGTGCTCGCAGAAATTCACTTAGAAAAAGATAATGCCAAACAAATTAAATTTAATTCGATTGACTGGCTTGTTCCATCGCTTCGCAGGTGGCTTCGATGCACAGCAAAATAGAGGCATGACGGTTTTTGTAATCGCGCGCGGGCTGTAAAACGTCAAAACCATGAAAAGGAGCTGCGGGTACGTCGCCATCTTCTTTTAGCATCAGACGCAATTCGTCCCGTGCTTTTATTAAGTCATCCAGTCGACATCCTATGACGGATCCGGCGGTGACGGCAGCGGCGGCCTGTCCAAGTGCACAGGCTTTAACGTCCTGCCCAAAGGCGCTGACACGTCCGTTTTCGATAGACACATCCACGCTGACCGTTGACCCACAAAGAGGGGATCGTTTTTTGACCGAGGCCATCGGATCTGTCAGTCTCTCAAGACACGGTATATCGGCCGCCAATGCGAGGATACGTCCAGAATAGAGATTGATCAGATCGGTATCGCTCGCCATCGTATTTTTCCTAGTTTCGCTTTTGTCCTAATAAACCTACATAAGGGTAGGGCAGTGGAAGAAAAAGGGTTTTTCAAGAATGGACGACACTACGGTGAACTTTGATCCGACGAATTTGACTTTTAACGATGCGGGTTTGCTACCGGCCATAGCACAAGACGCAACCACGGGGGACGTCTTGATGCTTGCGTGGATGAATGCTGAGAGTGTCGCCAAAACCCTTGAAACCGGGCGCGTTACCTATTGGAGCCGATCACGACAGGGGTTTTGGATCAAGGGCGAAACAAGTGGCCACACGCAAGAATTGGTCAGTCTGCGTGTTGATTGCGACAGGGATTGTCTACTGGTATTGGTGAACCAAATTGGACCTGCCTGCCACACCGGGCGGCGTAGTTGTTTTTACACAGGCATCGAAGACGGTATTGAGACGGAACTGATGCGCCCTGAGGTTTAAGCCCAAAGCCCGAGCATGCGTCGCAGATCTGTTGGTGTGTACCCGCCGTCTCGATAGAGTGAAATGGCGCGCGCATCGTCGCGCTTGGCCAACCGTTTGCCCGCTTCATCACGGATTAACTTGTGATGGTGGTAGATCGGTGTCGTTAACCCTAACAGTTTTTGTAGGACCAGATGAATTTTGGTGGCCTCGAACAGATCTGCGCCTCGAATGACATGGGTGATGTCTTGCTCTGCATCATCCAAAACAACCGATAGGTGATAAGAGGTTCCCATGTTTTGGCGCGCAAGAACGATGTCGCCCAAACACTGGATTGCGTCTTGTTTACTCAGGAATATCTGTTGCGGGGTATCGTTTCCCGTTTCCCGGAAGGACAAGGGCCATTGCGCGCCGATATCAGTTAAATATTCAGTTGCTTTGGCCATATTAAGCCGCAAGGCAGGTGCGTGGTCTTGATGTGCTATTTTCGGCAGTTCGCGGCAGGTTCCGGGATAGATGTGGCCATCCGGGCCCATCGTGGGTTCAATACCCTCCTGCGGGGCGCTTATCGCCTGTTGGATGTCGCGGCGCGAGCAAAAACATGGGTACGTCAATCCCATGTCGTCCAGTTTTGAAAGGGCCGCGCGATAGGGTGGTAACCTCTCAGATTGTTTGAGGACAAGGGGCGGAAAATCCACTCCCAACCAAGCCAGATCATCGTGGATCTGGCTTTCCCATTTGCTACGGGCGCGGCTTTGATCGATATCTTCAATCCGCAACAAGAAAGTGCCACCCGCGGCGCGGGCCATGTCATATGCCAAACAAGCAGAATAAGCGTGGCCCAAATGAAGAGGGCCGGTCGGGGATGGTGCGAATCTAGTACGGAAAGTCACGTCTTTTCAATTACGTATACATTGGCGTTTAAGTTAATCCCGGGAAAATGTGGGCCATACTCCTTGAACAACAGACGCGCTGCACCGCAGTCCAACCACTCGTTTAACGCCGCTTCATTTTGCGGATTTTCCAAGCTGTGATCATTGTAAGAAAAAACGAGCCTTCCACCTGCGTTCAGACCTCGCATCAGCATATGTAGCACAGAAACAGGTGCTGCCCCCGCGCCAATGACGCCAACGGCCGAGACCGATGTATAAGTTTCTGTTTTATGGGGCAGAGCAGCATTTTCGACACTCTGGTGAACGTGACGATACAGACGTTTCGCGCGTGCTTTTTCGAGCATGTCAGCCGAAATATCCATCCCGTCGATGGTTCGAAAACCGGCATTGCGCAAAGCCAGACCGGACAATCCGGTGCCGCAGCCAAAATCCAGGATTGGGGCATCTTTATCGCTGCAATAGGTGGCAAGCGCTTTGGCACATCGTTCGGGCGTGGCGTACCGGTTTTGTGATACATCGCTTTCGTAACTTGGCGACCATGCATCGTAAAAGGAACGCGTCGATGCGGCATCGCGTGTTTGAAACGCCTTGTCCAAAAATCCATTCGTCATAGGCGCAGTTTATGAGATGGTCGTCTGAAAATCCAGCGCTAGACAGGTTCCGACACAGTGCCGAGCCAGTTTTTCCAATCGTATTTAGCCCGATCAGTATACGCCTTATACCGGTCTTTACGCCCACGTCTGCCGCCCTTTAGACCTTCGACTGCAGGGAAAAGGCCAAAATTCACATTCATCGGTTGAAAAGTCTTTGCCTCAGCGCCACCAGAAATATGGGTGATCAAGGCCCCAGTCGCGGTGGTTTCCGGCGGTGTTTCCAGCGCTATTCCCTTGATTTGTGCCGCTGCCAGACGCCCGGCCAACAGACCCATCGCGGCAGATTCAACATAGCCCTCAACCCCAGTGATCTGGCCGGCAAACCGAATATTGGGTTTTGAGCGCAGCCGCATTTGACTGTCCAACAAGGTGGGTGAGTTCAGGAAAGTATTGCGATGAATGCCGCCAAGTCGGGCAAATCGCGCTTTTTCCAAACCCGGAATCATTTTGAAAACAGATGATTGCGCGCCGTATTTCATCTTGGTTTGGAAGCCGACGATATTGTACAGTGTTCCCAATTTGTTGTCGCGTCGCAATTGAACAACAGCATAGGGTTTCACGTCGGGTTGATGTGGATTTGTCAGGCCAACGGGTTTCATCGGCCCAAACCGCAAGGTTTCCCGCCCGCGTTCTGCCATCACCTCAATGGGCAGGCAGCCGTCGAAATATCCAGCCGTTTCACCCTCTTTAAATTCGGCCTTTTCTGCTGCCAGCAGGGCGTCAATGAACCCTTCGTATTGTTCTTTGTTCATCGGGCAGTTGAGGTAAGCCGTGCGTTCTTCTTCTGTTTCGCCCTTGTCATACCGTGACTGCATCCAGGCGCTTTTCATATCGATGCTGTCGAAATACAAAATCGGTGCAATTGCATCAAAAAACGCAAGCGCATCAGCGCCCGTTTGGGCGGCAATTGCCTCCCCCAACGCACCGGAGGTCAACGGACCTGTTGCGATGATCCAATGCCCGTCAGACGGCAACTCTGTGATTTCACCATATTCAATGCGTATTCTGGGATGCGCCATCAGGGCATCGGTCACACTTTGGGCGAAAGGGTCCCGGTCAACGGCAAGAGCGCCACCCGCAGGTAACCGATGGCGATCAGCTGTGCGCATGATCAGGCCGTTGGCCTGTCTCATTTCCCAATGGAGCAAGCCGACGGCATTTTGTTCGTTGTCGTCAGATCGAAACGAATTCGAACAGACCATCTCACCCAAAAGGCCGGTTTGATGGGCAAAAGTGCCGACTTGCGGCCGCATCTCGTGAATAACGACATCCACGCCGAGTTCGGCGGCCTGCCATGCGGCTTCTGATCCGGCCATTCCGCCGCCAACGATATGAAGTTCATGTATCATAGGCGGCGATGTAGGGTAGATGGCGCGCTGGCGCAACTACAGTCTGACGCGCGGGCAGGGTGTCCTTTTGGGTTTGGTGTCATTTCGCCTCTTGTACAGATCATGAATAATCGCAATGTCTTATTTAGCAAAGGGCAGGTGCATTTATGACGTTGAAGATGACGATCGCGGAACTCAACACTTATATGGACGAAGTGTTTGAGCAAGTTGCCGGACAATTTGAGATTGAAGCTCTGCATGAGGACAACATGAGAGTCCGCATGACGATCAAGCATGATCACTTGCGACCCGGTGGCACCGTGTCAGGCCCTTCCATGTTTTCTTTGGCTGATGTTGGCGCCTATTTCATGACATTGGCGCGCATTGGACGTCTTGCCTTGGCTGTAACGACGAACTGCTCGATCGATTTTATGCGTAAACCAGCCGCAGGCGTCGATTTAGTCGCTGACGTGCGATTGCTGAAACTGGGGCGGCAGCTGTCGGTCTGTGATGTTTTGATATACTCTGACGGATCAAATGTGCCCGTCGCGCGTGCCAACTTGACCTATTCCATCCCACCATCCGATGCGTCTAAATCCACTTAGAGTTTGTAACCGATACGATTGAATGTCGCACAAATTCGACGCCTCTTGTCGCCAAATAGCCCGAAACAAGAACATCGCGTGATCAACTGGCCCGAGGTCAACGAAGGTTTGAGACGGCTCGCAGGTCTGACGTGCTTGCCGCCCCATTGGGTTCGATGATCAAGGTCGCGATCCGCCACCTGCCAAACGCCAAACTGCGCTCCACTGCGGTTTAGATCCCGTCGGCCCGTGACTGCCATATCGCTCAGATCGTAACCAGCGCGCGGATGATCTGGCAGAAGGTAAATGGCTGCGATCAACGCAGGCAGGGCGAAACTCTTTTGGATCGCTGGTAAGCCGATTGATCGATTATTCTGTTTATCAGCAAAGTTTTGCGCGCGCGGAGAGTTGGGCTTGGGGGGGGGCGCGCATTTCTTGTCAGGCTGCACGTTTGCTACGGTGCGAGAAAGTCCCTTTCGTGCATTGGCTTTGCTACAACTCTGCCGGGCAGCGTTTGGCGCGTTTGCGCAGGTTTTGGACCGTTGCTGCGAGGAGGACTTCGTCATTGGCACCGCTTCGGCCACGTAGTCGCAAACGTCCCAGCCTGAGGATGCGTTTGAAGTGATCCAAGAGCTTTTCCACTTTATTATGACGCCGCATTGAGATCGCGTATTGTTTGGTTTCAGCGATATCGCCGACGACCTGACGGGCGTCTGCTTTCGGGCAGCATTTCATCTTTGATGGGCAGACCTGGCAGGTGTTTTTTAACACCTGAGACTGGCGACCCCTTGCCAGATCGACCACGGTTGGGGATTGGATCAGACGGATCAAGGCGACAAAACCGGCGATAAGCCAGGTTGAGGGGGACTTCTTGGCACAGGCAGCGCGCCAAGCGGAGCCCAATGTATGTACCGGCTGCTGTTTGCAAGTGAGATATTGGCGTGGCTAGCGGTAGTCGCTGATATGTATCCGGCCTGTCTATCGGCTCGCGGGCCGTGGCCATTTTGGGTTATGCACGCGCCTTGGTCTCATTACTGTCCAGACCGATGACGATCATTTGGGCTCTCAGACTCTGGGGGCGTATTGTCTCCGTTCCAAGCTTTTCTCCTTCGCAAACTTCTTTGTGACTTCGAGCGCTTCAGATCGCGCCCAAAGCCTCATCTCCGACGACCGTGTATATCTTTCCATGGCGTAGAACGCTCCAGGCAATGCGCGCCAGTTTGTTGGCCAGCGCGACAGCGGCCTTGTTGTGCGGCATCCGGCTCACAACCCCGCGCAACCACGGGCCAAGACCGATCGCATCCCAGCGGTGCGGACGCATCAGGATGACATTGGCGGCTTGCACCAAGAGCATCCTTAGATAGTTGTTGCCGCGCTTGCTGATCCGACCAAGGATTGTCCGTCCACCCGTGCTGAACTGACGCGGAACCAGACCGAGCCACGCAGCAAAATCTCGGCCTCTATTGAAGACCTCGCCCTTGCCAATGGCGACTACAATGGCCGTCGAGATAAGCGGGCCGATCCCGGGGATGGTCATGACATTGGCGCTGTTTTCTTCAGATCGGCTAATCTCCTCGATCTCCGACGAGATCGCTTTGATCCGTTCATCGACCCAGAGCCAATCGCCATATAGCCCAAGGAGCGTGCTGCGCATCCGTGATGAGATTTCATCGCGCCGATTTTCAAGGATTGCCTCAAACGAGCTCTGCAAGCGATGCCGGCCCGCGCGCACAGTGATGCCTTGCTCGATCAGAAACGCCCGGATCTGATTGATCGTGGCGGTGCGGCGTGCCACCAGCCTCGACCGAACACGATGCATTGCCTGTAGATCCAACTGATCCTGGCTTTTTT
Source organism: Roseobacter sp. (assembly GCA_039983935.1). Classification (GTDB taxonomy): domain Bacteria; phylum Pseudomonadota; class Alphaproteobacteria; order Rhodobacterales; family Rhodobacteraceae; genus Roseobacter. The sequence goes on from JBDWVP010000019.1 coordinate 44,469, forward strand.
CAGTAACCGTGCGGAGGTTTGGCCGCATTGCTGCTTCTGCGATAGCCTCCGCATCGTTGTAATCGTTCTTTTGCCCCTTGTTGAACGGCTTCACATAGATCGCCGGGATGATCCGAGGCTCAAACCCGAGTTCTCGCAGCATGCGACTGACAAAATGCGCGCTCATGCAGGCCTCCATGCCAACAATGCAACGCGGCAGCGTTTCAAAAGTCGCCTTCAACGCCAACCGTTTGATCTTCTTTCGCAAAACGCGATGACCCGCGTGATCAAAGCCGACGAGGTGAAACGTGTCTTTTCCGATGTCGACGCCAATGACTGTAACCTCACCGAGGTCTTCTCGCTTTTTTTATTTCATAGCTACTTCTCCTGTTTGCAGTATAGGCACAGCCTAACCTGCTGGGTGACGCAGCCGGTACACCCCATTAGTGCAGGATGGCGCGACGCGGCAATCGTTAAAAATCTTGTGCTAAACTGTCATTTGCCGTCGATACAATCTATTGATGCCCCTAACGACAGCCGATGGAAGCGATCAATATGGCGAAACAGTTCGAAGCACTCAATTCAGACCGGCGGGATTTCATTCAAAGGCAGAACATTTTCTTTGTTTCATCAGCAACCGCTGACAGCAGGGTGAATATCTCACCACGCGAAATCGCGGCACTACGTATAGTAGACGACAATTCCGTTATTTACTTGGACAGAACTGGAAGTGGCAATGAAACCGCTGCGCATATGCTTGTTGACGGTCGCTTAACTATCATGTTTTGCGCCTTTTCTGGTCCTCCGCAAATCATGCGACTGTATGGCAGGGGCACCTCGGTTGGTTGGGAAAGCGTTGAGTTTGAGGAACTGATTTCACAATTTTACGGTGGCGTAACACCTCTTGGTACAAGACAGATCATGAAGTTAAAATTTGATCTGGTACAAACATCCTGTGGCTACGGTGTTCCGTTGTTTGACTATAAGGGAGAACGTGCGGCGATAGAAAACTGGCACGACAACAAAGGGCCAGACGGTATTCAATCATATTGGGAAGAGAAAAACCTCAATAGTATGGACGGCTTACCCACAGGTCTTAGGCTCAATAAAGATTAGAAGCGCAAGGTCCGTTTTCTCCTGCGAAGCAGTCATCGGCATGTAAAATCGCACTAAATGTCGTTCGCAACCGCAGCTACCATCCATCTGGCTCTGCATCTTGGTCGTCGAGCGTGTTTCTAACCCGCTCAATTCCTTTGCTGAGACCTCGCAGGCCGTCTGCATCGCGGATCAGGTCGCGGTTGTCGTCATAGGCCAGCACCTTGTCCGCGACGAGGTAGCCGACCGGACCAGCGCCCGCGCCTTTTCCGTTGCGGAAGAACTTGATCAGCATCGGCGCGCCGCCTCGACGATCTGGGCAAGCTGTCGTTCGATCGTCAGCAAGCGGCGGGCAACGGTGAGCGCATCAAGATCGACGCGGCCCACCAGATCGCGCGGTTCAGCCACCGCGCGATCTGGTTGAGGTTGCCACCAATGCGCCCGACGGCCAGCACCAGCGTCGGATCGACGCGGGGAATGGGCTTGCGTCGGCGAGCTTCGGTGAGGCCCAAAGCCTCGCGCATCAAGGTCGCAGCGGGCACCAGCGGCCTCGGCTCTGGCGCGCACCTGGGCCTTCTCTGCCGCTGTGCACGGAAAGACGAAGGTTTCGGTTAGCGGCTCTTTGGTACAGGCATATTCGTCATCTGAGCGAAGCCCTTTCTAATGCAGGCACGGGCCGCCCTTCGGTTGATCCTGAGCTTTTGATCCGCATGCTGTTGGTGGGGTATTGTTTTGGCATCAGGTCAGAGCGCCGCCTGTGTGAAGAGGTGCATCTGAACCTGGCCTATCGCTGGTTCTGTCGCCTTGATCTTTCTGACCCGATCCCAAAACATTCGACGTTTTCAAAGAACCGTCACGGACGGTTCCGTGAGAGCGAACTCCTGCGTCACCTGTTCGAGAAGACCGTCGCACGGTGCATCGCGGATGGCTTGGTGAGTGGCCAACGTCTGGCTGCAGATGCCAGCTTGATCGAGGCTGATGCCAACAAGCAGAACTCTACCCAAAGGAAGATTGGGTCCATAGCGCAATTGATCCACGCGATGCGCCACGCGCCGTTCGTGAGTATCTCGACGTCTTGGACGATGCTGCATTCGGGGCGGCATCGACCGTAGAGCCAAAGTTCACGTCACACTCTGACCCCAGCAGCCAATGGACCGCAGCCCGCAGAGGCCCCGCTTTCTTTAGCTGCTCCACCAATTATCTGATCGATACCGACCACAGCGTGATTGTTGATGTCGAGGGGACGAGATCAATTCGACAAGCCGAAGTCGGATCAGTGCGCACCATGTTGGATCGCATCAAAGATCGGCACGATATTGACCCAGAACGTCTTATCGCGGATAGCGCCTATGGATCAGGCCCTATGCTGGGATGGCTCGTGGATCGCGACATCAACCCACACATTCCGGTGCTAGATAAGGCGGGCCGAACCGACGGGACATGGAGCCGCACTGACTTCGAATGGGATCCAGATAACAACCAGTACATCTGTTCGGAGGGTGAGCCACTAAAGCAGTTCCGGCGCAATTATTCCGACCCGAACCGAGGCCCCAGTGGCAAGGGTGTCGCTAAGTACCAAGCTCTAAAACATACATGCCAAGCTTGCCCATCAAAGATGAAATGCTGCCCAAATGCCGACGCCCGCAAGATCACCCGCGAGGAACACGAAGACGCCCGTCAGGTTGCCCGCGACATTGCCAAAACCAAACAATACGCCATCTCGATGCGGCTACGTAAAAAGGTCGAAATGCTCTTCGCCCAACTCAAACGCATCCTCGGGTTGGGAAGGTTGCGACTACGTGGCCCATGCGGCGCAAATGATGAATTCCTCCTCGCCGCTACCGCCCAAAACCTCCGCAAGCTAGCCAAGATCTTTCCTGCACCGCAACAAACGCGCAAAGCCTGACAAGAAAGGCGCTAGTGCTCTATTTAAATCGCAACTTCCTGCGCCTGCAACACGTTGTTTTTCCGCAGAATTGGCGGATAGTGTGCATTCGCTGCACCTGCAAGGTCACATGCTCAGACAGGCGATTGCGGACGTTCACAAGCTTAAATGCGGTCTGCATCAAAAGCGGACTTTGCAAAGTCTGGGACGCAACATCGGTACAAGAAGTATGACCGGCCCTTTCCGGCCATTGGCTTGCATGCTCATCGCTGAAATGCAGCGTCATCAGATCGGCCTTTCGCTGCGCGTGCATAGTCCGGAGAAGCAAAACTCACAAACTGAGGAACTATTCGACCGTTCAGTTCCTTCGTGGAAATTCCGTTTAGACCGGGACTTTTTTTGTCCGTCCTGTGGCGAATTTACGCATCAGGTTGCAGTATATTTCGCGATCTTGGACTCATTCCATTCCAACCCCATGCCTGGCCGGTCAGGTGGCGTAACTGTTCCGTTGATAACGTCGTAGGGGGCGCTCAGAATGGGGTTCGCCCAATCAATCCATTCCAGCCAGTGCGAGCCGGGGTCTGCACAAAGCAAATGTGCGCTGGCTTCGGGAAAAAGATGCGACGAAACCGACCAACCAGCCGCACAAGCAAGACTGGATGCTTCGATCCACCCTGTAATCCCACCAATTTTCATAACATCGATCATGACCAGATCGAGCGCGCGTGCTTGAATGGCCCGTGCCATATCGCCCGGTCCCCAATGGTTTTCACCGCCCTGGATCGGAATTGGTGAGATCACTCGCAGGTCGGCTAACCCGGCATAGTTGTCGAAAGCAACGGGTTCTTCGATTCACCCTAGGTCGTGCGCTGCCAATGCGGTGATGCGTTGCTTTGCTTCGGCAACCGACAGGCCCTGATTGTAGTCCACCACAATGGTCACTGCCTCTCCAGTGGCACCCCGCACTTCGCTTAAAACGTCTGAATCTGTTGCAACGTCGGGATACCCCAGCCGGACCTTCAAACCAGAGAACCCACCATCTGCAAGAAGGGCCTTTGCCTCATCAGCGACTTTCGCCGGGCCAATCAATCCCATTCCGTTTGAGTTATATGCGGGCAACGCCACCAAGTATCTCATAAAGCGGGCGTTCCATACGGCGCGCTACCGCATCCCAGGCGGGGATATCAATCCCGGCCAGGGCCATGAGCACCACACCTTCCGTGCCCAGCAACTTAAACTACCCAAACAGGCGCACGCGTAATGCACGTGGGTTAGCGTCGGTTCCTTCGATGACCGGCGCAAGATCGCGCAACAACGCCGTTGTGGCTTTCAGAGCAAGCGGCGTATAGGTGAACAAATAAGATCGGCCGACCGAGCCATCACTGCATTCCAAGTCAATGAGCACCAACGGAGCCGAGGTGACCTGGCCCGTCATTACAACGACCGCACGAGACATTGGCACGAGAACTGGGCGAGCTTTCAGTTTTGTAACCGTTATGTTCGACATCGTGTGCGCTCATTCTTGAGGAAAGCTTATAGCGTGGATATTGACAGTCGTCGGAATAGCTTGCAATCCGCCATTAGGCTTCGATAAGCCGATCCGGACAAACCGGATGAGGTGGGTGGCTCCTGCTCCACCGGCATCGAATGTGCCAAAGTGCAGTTATCATCAACTGCTAGGATAGGAGCCACCCAATGACAGTTAAGACAGTAGGCCTAGATTTGGCCAAGGATGTTTTTCAAGTTCACGGTATTTCATAAAGTGGGCGCGTGATCTTCAACGAGGCAATCAAGCGTGCCAAGCTTTCGGCGTTCTTTGAGACGCTGCCACCTTGTATGATCGGAATAGAGGCCTGTGGATCAGCCCATCACTGGGGTCGCACGTTGCGCAAGCTTGGCCATGACGTAAGGCTGATGCCTGCAAACTATGTGAAGCCCTACGTAAAGCGTGGCAAAACCGATGCGGCGGACGCGGAGGCCATTTACGAGGCAGTCAGGCGTCCAACGATGGGCTTTGTTGAGATCAAGACCGAGGATCAACAGGCTTTATTGTTGATCCATCGCACTCGGGATTTGGCAGCCCGGCAACGCACCCAGTTAGCCAACATGATCCGCAGCCTGTTGCGCGAGTTTGGGCTTATTTTGCCGATTGGGATTGAAGCAGTTACAGCTTTCGCAAAGCGTCACCATGACGGTGATCACCCGGACATGCCCGACATCGCGAACGGCATGCTTGGTATCCAGTGCTATCAGTTTATCGGCCTGAACGAACGCATCTCGGGCTATTCCAAGATGATCGAGCAGCACGCGATGCTGAACGCAGATGCACGTCGATTGATGCGCATACATTCGCCATTGTGCTTGAACCGATGGCGCACAAATGGCTCATCATTGGCCCAATTACAGCGTCTGCGACGATCGGGGACGCAAAACAATTCCGCACCGGGCGCGATTTAGCAGCTTGGCTGGGGCTGACCCCGCTCAACAAATCCAGTGGCGGCAAGGAGCGATTGGCCAAGATCACAAAGGCTGGCGAGCGCTACATTCGCAAGCGGCTGGCCGTGGGCATGACGTCTCGCGCTGTGATGGCAAAGCGCTTACCAGAGAAAGTCGATCTGTGGACAGCCAAGATCATTGCCGACAAGCCATTCCGACTGGCAACAGTCGCCATGGCAAACAAGGCAGCGCGTTCCATCTGGGCGATGCTCACCAAGCAACAGAAATACCGGCAGCCCGCGTTCTAAACGCGCCGACTGCCTAAGAGATGCGAGACGTTGAAGTGATGATGCGGAATTAAGTCAACCAAGAGCAAGGACACTCCGGGAATGGCAGCGGCCCTCTTCTGAGGCCGATAACCCGATTGGAACCCCGCTCGCGGAATTCATCAACTGCCCGGCAGTCGCAGCTTGCAGCGATGAGAGGGAGGGCCAGTGGAACAACATGACAGCAATCACGGCGACTTCTTCCGACTCTTCAAAACGCGGCATAGGCGTATCAGCAACCAACGCAGCCTCACGTTCCACCCAATCAGGACCAGTGCCGACCCGCGCGCCCTGCGGCATTAAGAAGGGCTCGGGCTTCCATCACCTCGCGGCCATTACGCTTTCGTCGTAACCGCTGTCTTCGGCAATAAGGATCGGCTCCGTAGATTAATGCATTCTCTGGTCAAGTATTGGTGTTTCAGTGAGTACCGAAAGAGCACCTGATCGTTTGAGCAGCGTCTCAACCAAATGGTAGTCTCGCGCCCTCAGTCTCGTAGTCACTAATGAAATCGTAGTAACCATCGCTGGATAACCAGACGCGATCTTCCCAAGGATCAGCCATCACACGCACCCCGCTTGACTGTGGAACGGAACGAAAACGAAACGTGAACTGGTAGAGATTTGACAGAGACGCCATGCCCTGCCAATGCCAAAATCATCTAAGTGGTTGATTTTAAATGGAGGCGAGTACCGGAATCGAACCGGTGTACACGGATTTGCAATCCGCTTCTTTTCATTGATTTCAATAGATAATTTTTGAAAATGGTGCGGTGAGCGCCCATGTGATTTCAGTGACTTAGCTATGACCCTGTAAAGTGAATTCTCTCAACTTTTGTACAAGAAGGGGACAAGGTATTGAGCTGAATACCAAGAAGAGGGATGAAACCGTCCTTTTGACGCCCGCGCGGTTGTTCAGGCGTGCTGCGCTGATCCCATATGAAAACCACGGACGAGCGGAAGCAATCAGCACGGGACAGAACCCGATCGATACCGTCACAGGTCGAGTCCAGAGACTGAGCAGGAGCCCCGTCCACCGATGGAATGGGAACTTCGAACGCGCGAAGGCTGATTTAAGGCGAGTCCAGCCATGAAACTAAACTGACATTCTGCGTCTTTCGTAGCCCATCCAATTTATGTCCGATAATGCAAACTTATTGGACATAGAAAAGAGCCGCAGGGTGGGGCGGTTTATACAGTATATGGTAGCGGAAAGCGCCGTGAGAGACTAGTGTTGTGGTATGACATATCGGCCAACAGCTATTGACGACAACTCAAACAACTTACCGCAACTACCGGGCTGGGTCACTTCCGGGCGTGCCGAAACCCTTGAAACTGTGGCTTTTCGGTCCGGGGCAGCCCTCACGGTGGTCGATCAGCTGATTTGCGATCCCCGGCAGGGCGTGCCGGGGAAACTGCTCGCCAATCGGCTGGCGCTTTCGGCGGCGACGGCGACTTCGAAACTGGAAGGACGGCTGGCTAGAGAGGCGGATATCCGCGACGCCTATCACCTGACGCCGCCCGGAGAGATGCGCGGTCCCGATGGCGATCTTCTGGCATTCTGGCGCGATGCAGGGCGGCTGCGGACAAGCGGGACAGGTGAGATAGCAGACCTTGTCGGTGCCGACTTCGCGGGGGAAGTGGGCGTCTGGCTCGATTTAGGGTTGGAGCGGGTTAGGACCCATGGGCCGCTGGCGGGCAGTGTGGCCGTCCTGCGCGCTGTGCTCGCGGCTGACGACCGGGCGGAACGGGTCGCCTGCCTGCTCTCGGATGTTACCTTGGCGCAGGCGATGAAATGGAAACAGGTACTGCCGGTCTCGGCACAGCGGCTGACAAAGGCGGTGCTGCGAGACCTGGCCGCAGACGGGCAGGGGGCCGAGTTAGGGGTCCAAGCGCGGATCTTGGAGAGTATTGAAGAGACGATCGGGGTGGCGCGGGATTTCGTGCAACGCGGGGCAGCACTGCAAGCGATTGCCCCAAAGCTGCGCGCCAAGGGATCGGACGCGGCCGTCACCGTGTTCTTGTCTGAGGATGCTGTGGCACCCTCAACGATGCTGTCCCCAATGATCCAAGGGACGAGTTATCCGATGACCGACCGGGCGGCACGGCGGTTCTGCGATAGGCTGGTCGACCTTGGTGTAGCGCGGGAACTGACCGGACGCTCAACGTTCCGGCTGTATGGGATTGTACGATGACCCGCACCACCATGAATGTTGCGGTCAAACGAAAGCCGGCAAAGGGACAAGACGTCTCGTCAGGCGAAAGCCTGTTTGACCGTGAGCTCACGGACTTACCGCAAGATCTGCGCTGGCGCGAATGGATGGGGCGGATCGAAGCCGTACTCTTCGCGAGTGCCTCGCCGGTTGGCCGCGACGACCTGACCCGCGTGGTAGGGCAGGGGGCGTCGGTCGAGATGCTGATCGAAGATATCCAGGCCGAGTTGGTCGGAAGACCTTACGAGCTGGTCCAGGTGGCAGGCGCCTGGATGTTCCGGACCAAGACCCAGTTCGCCGATGCCGTTAAGGCGGCCGCTGACCTTGGCAATCAGACCCTCGCGTTCACCGAGATGGAAATGGGCGTGCTCTGCGCCATTGCCTATCACCAGCCGATCGACCGGGCCGGGCTGAAAGACATCTTTGGCAAGGATGTGAGCCGCGATCTGCTGGCGCGGCTGCGGTTCAAGGATTTAATCACTAGCGGTCCGAGAGCACCACGCGCCGGTGCTCCGCATACCTTTGTGACGACGGAGACGTTCCTGTTGACATTCGATCTGCAAAGCTTGCGGGACTTGCCAGAGTTGGATTTGGCTGTTGGAAACGCAGATGAGGCGACGCGGACAGCGCAGGTCTGAGACTCTTGACTTTCAATTGGTCGGTCGTTGACTTTCAATCGGTCGGATATGGGTACGCTAATCGGACAGCACATCTCTTTCAATTGGTCGGGACTTGACTTTCAGTTGGTCGAGTGCGTACTTTCAATTGGTCGAAAGGAGCCGCGCGACGATGTATCCAAGATTTGCCAAGGTTAGAGTGGAAGAGGCGCTGTCCGACACCCGCGTGGTTCTCATCTCAGGACCGCGTCAGTCCGGCAAAACGACGCTTGCAACCGACATCGCGTCGGACCAAACACCCTTTCTCACATTGGACGATGCCAACGTTTTGCGGTCGGCAATAGATGACCCGGTCGGGTTCGTCCGAGGATTGGATCGCGCCGTGATCGATGAAATCCAACGCGCGCCTGACCTATTGCTCGCTATTAAGAATTTGGTCGACGACGATAAAACTCCGGGGCGGTTCCTCCTGACGGGTTCAGCCAACCTCATGACTATTCCCAAGGTGGCGGATTCCCTAGCGGGCCGTATGGAGATCGTTCGGCTATTGCCTCTCTCACAGGCAGAAATCCTTGGAACGAAATCGGGGTTCATTGATCGGGCATTTGCCGGAGAGAAGCCGACAGCCGACCATATGATCGTTGGTGGCGACCTCGTTGAAAACGTCCTTTCGGGTGGGTATCCCGAAGCGCTAGGACGAGCACGATGGTCGCGAAAGCAGGATTGGTATCACGGCTATCTTGATGCGATCGTCCAGCGCGACGTCCGAGATGTGGCCCAGATCGAACAACTCGCCATCATGCCAAAACTGATGTCAGTACTTGCCGAGCACTCAGGACAGTTAGTCAACTACACCGGCATCGGTGCGGGTCTCGACCTCAATCATGTCACCACACAGAAGTATGTCAGTGTCTTTGAAAGCCTCTACCTTGTTCATACCCTGCAGCCCTGGTTCACAAACCGGCTGAAGCGACTGACCAAATCGCCCAAACTACATTTTTTCGATGCGGGTCTCCTCGCGGCGATGCGGGATATTTCACCAGATGTGGTCCGCAAAGACAAGACGAGTTTCGGCGCGATCCTAGAGACCTTTGTGTTCAGTGAACTGCGGAAGATCGCAACCTGGAGTGAGCAGAGGTGCTCGTTCTCGCACTACCGAGACAAAGACAAGAACGAAGTCGATATAGTGCTGGAAAATCGGCGCGGAGAAGTCGTTGGAATCGAGGTGAAATCATCTGCAACAGTTTCTGCAGGAGACTTTTCCGGCATGCGCAAACTGGCGCACGCCTGCGGGAAGAAATTTGTCCAAGGCATGGTCCTCTATGATCACGACCAGGTCGTTCCGTTCGGAGAAAATCTATTTGCCGCACCGCTCTCATGCTTGTGGAGTGCGCCATGAGAATGAGCAAACCCACACTTCAAATTTGCTATGTCGCATCGCCAATCAGAATTGAAACGGATCCGACTATTAATGGAGCGAATGTCCTGCGGTCATGGCAAAGTGTATTGACATTCATGTCAGAACGGAGAGCGCAGGTGCCAAATGAATAGTGTCCAAGAAGTACCGTTTCGCGTATCTGCACGAACCGCCCGGTTGATTGGTCGCGAAAACGTTGCGACCGCCGAGAGCGCCATTAGCGAGCTCGTCAAGAATTCGTATGATGCCGACGCATCCTTTTGTATTGTTCGGATTTCTCCTGCTTACGATCATGTGCCAGAACATCTCTCAAGAGAGGAGTTCGACCTCCTGGTAAGCTGGGGATTGAACCCCGAAAATCATTATGATCTGATCGATGATACGGCGAAATTACGGCCATGCTTAGCTGATGAACACAGTCCAGAGGCGGAACTCATCCGGAATTTTGTAACTGTAACCGTCACCGACGATGGAGCAGGTATGGGAGATGAGGCCATCCGGGATGCATGGATGGTGATTGGTACAGCCAATAAAGAGTTGGATTCATCATCCAAATTAGGGCGTACACGAACTGGAGCAAAAGGTATCGGGAGATTCGCGCTCGATAGACTAGGTGCGAAATGTCAACTCCATTCAAGTTCCGTCAGCGAGGAGAAAGAGTCTGAAACGCTGACTTGGACGGTCGACTGGAACAAGTTTGAAAAAGATGGCGCAGTTCTTGATGAGGTTACGGCGACGATCGAGCTAGGAACATCTGGATATCGAGAGGTACTGAAATCCATCAAGGAGATCCCAAGCTTAGAGACCTTTGCGGAGGCCGCTCTTCAAAGACGCTCTGGTACTTCAATCATTATGTCTGAGGTTCGTGACAACTGGTCGCCTGATACCATCAAGAAACTTCGACGGACCCTCGGTGTACTTGCACCGCCAGACGAGCAACGCGCATTTAACATCTATCTACATGATGATCGTGACCCTGATCAGTCAAACAGTGTGACGTCAGATGTCCTCGAAGACTTTGACTACAAGCTGACTGCAAAAGTTCTGGAACAAGGTGATGTGGAGTTCACGGTTGTTCGTAACGAACTTAACCACGATGAAATGCCCAAAGCCTTTTTCATGCGGAAAGACATGAAAAAAGAACCGTTTTCAAAAGATTCGTTCGAAAGCCGTACAGCCGTCTACGTAAAAACACTTGAAGAGCTGTTTCCTGGGGAATCTGACCTGTTTTTTAGCCGTGCCAGATCAATCGGCATGTTTGATGTTGTCTTGCGCTTCTTCAAACTTCAAATGCCTTCAAAGGCTGAAGACCGGCAATACCCGTATCGGAGCTTCCAGCCTCAACGCCGTAGGGAATGGTTGGATATCTTTGGCGGTATCCGGATTTATCGGGATAATTTCGGGGTTAGACCATACGGAGAACCCAAGAGTGGAGCGTACGACTGGTTGTCTCTTGGTCAGCGCAGAGCAGCAAACCCAGCTGCTCCGACCAGATTGAATTGGCCAGTCCCTCCACAGAACATTGCTGGTACAGTCAATATTTCTCGCAACGAGAACAGTGTTCTTGTTGATCAATCAAATCGCGAAGGAATTATTGAAACAGAAGAATTTCGGGTCTTTCAGGCTCTGATCCTTCGTTTTGTAAACGAACTCGAAAAAGATCGGAGCAGAGTTCTCTATAACCTGCTGGAAACATTCAAAATCGAGAACGCTGACAAAGAAACTCGCGCAGAAGGGCTAAAGCTAGCCAAGAAAATCAGAGAAAAGCCACAAGCTGCATCAGACGAAGTCCGCAAACTCGCTCAGACTGTCAAAGTCCAGGAAGATCTTCTCAAAGAACAAGCAGAGGACCAAGTGATCTTAAGGTCACTGGCCACGCTCGGCACAGTCATGGTGTCATTTGCTCATGAAATGGGGCAATTGAACACGCTCGCGGGCCGCAACCAACAACTTGCCGCGTTGTTGAGCCGGCATCTGGAGGAAAAGGAATTCGCTGGAAAAAATGATGCGTTTAACCCGTTTGCGGTCTTGCGCGATATGGAGGCATCGGACCGTAAGGCAGCTCAATGGTTCAACTTTGCGCTTTCTGCTGTGCAGTCAGGACGCCGCCGGCGCACCAATGTCGACATGCGCACCCACTTAGAAGCGCTCAAAGTGGTATGGGATGGTTTCCTTGAACCAAGAGAAATCGACCTAGAACTCAACATTGAGGATGGTTTTACAGCTGAAATTCTCGCTTTTGAGATCGATATTGACAGCATTTTTAACAATCTGATCTTGAACTCATTCGAGGCGTTTGTGGATGGTATGGGTGGAGAAGACAGGCAAATTCGCATCGAAATATTTGCAAAGAGCGAAGCAGAAGTCGGCATCATCTATGAAGATAACGGGCCTGGAATTCACAGCTCAATCAAGGACCCTAGTGAGATTTTCGAGTTCAACGTAACCACAAAAAAGGACCGAGAAGGCAAGGGTACCGGAACCGGACTTGGGATGTGGATACTCGAATCTGTAGTTCGTAGCTATGACGGTACGGTGCGTGCTTACCGTAAGTCTGAGAATTTTGGCTTCCGGTTGGAATTTTCTTTACCCGTCGCAAAGAAGAACGGGGCTTAAAGATGTTGCTTTATATTGATGAAGAAGCCGACCAAGGGCGACGTGTGTTACTAGCTGCTGGCTTATCGGGCCATTTTGAGGACGACGAGGTCGAAACACTACTGCCTGAACCAGACCTAGAAGCGATGATCGAAAAGGTCATTGAAAGCAGATGTGAAGTTCTAGTCACTGATTTCCGACTTAGCGAATACAAAGCCGATGTTCAGTATTCCGGGTTGGATTTGATCCAAGAGATGCAACGGCATTTTGAAGGATTTCCCTGTTTTTTAACCACCAATTACGTTCCTCACGCTTTAGGCAAGCTTCACGATGTAAACTTGATTTTTCCCAAAGATGACTACCTGGCTCAAGAAACAGGCTTGGGAGATAAGGACAAAAGTGCGCTGCCCTTTTTCCTGAGGGTGCGTACCAAGATCGACGAGTACCGTGCTGATCGACGGCGTTTGGAAGAAGACTTCCAAGAACTCTATGAGCGGTCACTCAATGAAACCCTGAATGCCGATGAACTGCAAACTCTTCTAAACCTTGATGACAGATTGGAGCGGGTCGTAGGTGGGCGAGCTGCTGCTGTGCCGCGCCTTCTTAAGGAGGACGCAATGGGACCGTTCAACAGTCTCTTGCAAAGAGCAAGTGATCTCGCGGTCGAAATCGAAAACGAGCTTGCACAGGCTGGAGATGCTGACTGATGCTAAGAGATCGTCAACCGACACGTTCGAACCCACCCCACAGCAACAACTATCGTACTTACAAGCCGGTATTGAGAGTCGATTTTGGGGAATGTTGTGGTTACTGCAATACTCCGGATTATATTCTGGGTGGAACGAGGGTCTTCCAAATAGACCACTTTGCGCCGAAAAGTGCGTTTCCAGCACGCACTACCGTGTACACTAATCTCATTTACAGTTGTGCATTTTGTAACCGTGCCAAATGGAATACTTGGATCGGGAATGACCCAGATGTGCCAAACAATGGCGAAGTAGGATTTGAAGATCCATGCTCGGCTGCTTACGACACGCATCTTGATCGCTCGGATGATGGTCGCTTTGTCGGCCTGAGTCCGGTGGGCACATATATGATACGCGAGCTTAAGCTCAGTTTGTCGCGACACCAGCAAATTTGGCAGTCTCAAGCTCTAAAGAAACTTAGGGCCCGACTTCGAAAGTTGAAAGAAGATCCACGCCTAACAAACGAAAGGAAAATCCAGCTTCTCGAACAGATCGACAAACTGACTGAAGAATATGATAGATTCAAACTTAGAGCCATCGCGTAACAGCGAACCCTACGACCTTAGGGGAAACGGTGTCGTTTACACGCCACTACCCGTCACGCAAGTGGTGGTGGCTCAGGCAATGGCTAAAGTTGATGCGTCCAGACCGAAGGCTGTACTTGAGCCAAGTTGTGGTGATGGATCCTTCATTCGCACACTGTCGGACCACTCTGTGTTTGATCTATATGCATTAGACAAAGACGATGCTGCAATTTCCAAATGCAAGTCGGAATTCCGCGATGTTTCTCTATTCTGCGGAGACTTTTTCGAGGATTTTCCGGACTGCTGGCCGACAAGTTTCGATCTCATCGTTGGGAATCCGCCATATGTAAGCTGGCACCGTTGCGACGCGCGAACTAGAGCGTTGCTTGATAAAATTTGCGACGATTTTGGTTATGAACACAGGTTTCTCAAGAACGCCTGGGCTGGGTTCGTGGTTAAAGCGGCTATGAAGCTATCAGAAAATGGTGTGCTCGCCTTTGTTATACCTTATGAATTTCTGACGGTTTCTTACGGGAAACACCTTCGAGATTGGATGGAACGTCAGTTCTCTTCCATTGATATCTACATTCCCAATGAAAAAGCGTTCAAGTCGATTGACCAGGATGCTGTGACGATCATAGCGGCAAAAGGCAAAGATACCTGCAAAACAACGCTGCATAGGGTATCTTCGTTGGCGACGGATATAATTCAATCAAGCTGTCAGGTCTCATCTGGAGGGGCAAAGAGCTCTCCTCTTGGTATGAAGGGCTTCCTAATAGATGCAGATGCTCTAGATCTCATTCATAAACTGGAACAGCGTTGTCAGCCCGTATCCGATTTCTGTGAGAGTGCGGCTGGAACCGTCACAGCGGCCAATGACTTTTTCATATTGTCGCGTGACGATGTGGCTTTCTATAAGCTCAAACGGTGGGCGCGACCGATTATAAAAAAATCCAGCTTTCTTGGAGACACAGTCGATTTTTCAATGGAAAATTTTGAGGATATCAATGGCTCCGGGAAAGCGTGTTATCTTCTAGATTTTGGCAAACTCAAGGCTGATAAATTACCCAAAGCCGTCGAGCGGTACCTTGCTATTGGTGAAGAACAAGGCATACATCAGCGCTACAAATGCAGACACCGAACAGATTGGTTCAAAGTTCCAGTTGTCACTGAAAATGATGGCTTCTTCTTTAAGCGTTCGCATGTAGTGCCGCGGTTATGTGTAAACAGCTACGGTGCGCTTGCAACGGATTCTGCCTACCATATTCGCATGAAGCCTGATGAAACCGTTCACGATCTTTGTGCTTCATTCTATAACTCTTTGACGTTGCTTTTTGCAGAGATTGAGGGGCGGTTCTATGGCGGTGGGGTGCTTGAGCTCACACCAAATGAGTTTCGTCGGCTTCCCTTGCCTCGAAGTAAGTTCTCTCTGTCAGAGTTTTCGAAATTTCAAGGGAAGTTTAGTCTTTCGGATCACGGAAAATCTGCCATTCAACAATCCAATTCAAGGCTACGATCGCTACTACAAATGACTGCCGACGAAGTCGCAATCGTGGAGAATGCGCGTCAAATTCTGCAGCTTCACAGGTTACGCCACGGAGACAAAGGAAGCTTAGCTCCCAGACCATTGGCCCAATAAGATCTAGCCCAAATTTTGGACTTCTAGATATCCAGAAACTTCATGAAGAGGGTAAAAAGCTGATGCATATTGCATGCGACGAAGCCGGCCACACTGGCCCAGACCTGCTGGCCGCGGATCAGCGATATTTTGCGTTCGCTTCAGTTGACGTCAAAGATGATGAGGCGTGGGCTATTATCTCAGAGGCAAGGCGTTGCCACCCGGTTCAGATGCCGGAACTCAAAGCGTCCAAGCTGATGGGAAGCAATCGAGGCCGGAGGCTTGTGGCTCAGATTGTCGAGGGACTGAAAGGACGATTTGCGATTTGCGCCCATGATAAGTTACTAGCTCTTTGTGGTTGGGTCTTCGAGTACATTTTTGAACCTGTGTATCAAGATGACCCACGAATATTCTATCGAAAGGACTTTCATCGGTTCATTGCGATGTACTGCTACCTTTGGTTTCTCGACGAGCGATCAGAGGCAAAAGATGCCCTCGAGCAGTTTCAAGCGTTTATGAGGAGCAGAGATCCCAACGATGCACCGGCGCTGTTTGATTTTGCTGGGGGCCCACTTACAGGGCAGCCGCATCCATTTGAGCTGATTCAGAGATTTGCGACAGGACACAAAGCGACAATCGCGAGAGATGTCGCCGATATCGAAAAGCATACAAGTGACAAAGGTACTTGGACCCTGGATCTTTCTGCGTCGGGTCTTTGGAGCCACCTCAACCATTGGGGCAAGTTAAAAAGACCCATTCACGTCATATGTGACGATAGCAAGCCACTTCGAGCAATAGAGGCTGATCTTGATGGGATTGCTCGCAATGCGGCCATTGCGCGTGCTGAGGTTTTGCTTGGAGAAAATGATCTTGGATGGGAGTTGGCGAAACCAATTGAGTTTGTTGACTCACGCGCTCACCCATCAGTTCAACTGGCTGACATTTTGGCGAGTACCGCTGTCTATTGCTACTCAAATGGTTTGCCAGATGGAATGGCACCGACAGGTAAGATCATGGATGAAGGTATGCTGAGAGATTCGATTTTTCCTGATTTTGAGCGCGTCAAACTCGAACATGATAGAGTGAAGGTCGATTATGCCGTCCTGTATGAACTAGCGGCAACAGCTGAAGGTGCGGGTACAGGAGCACCGATCCATGCTTACTATGAAATCGCTGAAGCTGGAGTGGCATCTGGCGAGTTAAAGCTTGGTTGAAACTGAGTTTCCGAACTCAAACAAGGAATTCGCCTGATGAGCAGCTCTGCGTAACCAAAAATGTGAGAGGGAACATGCTGCCAGAACAACAAAATCTGTGGGAAGACGATGAGTTTGTTTACATACCAGAAGAATTCTTCGGACTTCTACCGAAGGAGTATCGTGAAGCTGCAGCGGCACGTAAGAAACAAGGCGAAGATGTGCTCAAAATCGTGGATAGGGATATCCAAGGCCTTATTAGACTAGCCAATGCTATCCCAACGACGTCTAGCCTCAGCTACATTTATCACCGTTTAAGAACAGCTAAATTCGAGGCGACAGCAGAGGCAATGATGGAGCAGGAAGTCCTTACTACTGCGTTCATTGTTACCTATGCCCGCTTATTCGCAAGCGGCGACGGTGCAAGTGGAGTTTCGAGGCAGCGCATTCCGATACATCTGCGACCAATTCACGACGATATCCTTCTGCTTCGCAACAAAAGATATGCGCATAACGGTGGGCATGAGACCGTCAAAAGCGGCCTGAAGATAGACTTCGACGACAGTGGTTTTCAGATAGGAGTACAAATGAACGTTGGGTTTTACGTTGGCGGCCGAGATGAATGGGAAGAACTCATTACCTTTATAGACTCTCACATGCACGAACGACTGACGAAAATACTTCGCCGCCTGAGGGAGAAGACCGGTTATGATTGGACGTTTCCGATTGGACCAACACCTGACTGGGTAGGCAAATACGGATAATCAGTAGGGATGCGACTTGTGCTGAGGTTCATCCCAGCTCTATGCATTCTTTATGAACGCAGACTGCATACCGTGGCTAAGATAAGGGGCAGGTCCCCGCGCCGGAATTAAGCTCCGCTGCGGTAACGATAATGGGACCCATTATCGAGCTTAAGTGCACGGCACGATGTTAGATCCCTGAGGGACGCCAGATCTAGTTGTGACCACAAGTCTTACTGTTGTCTATCGCGTGCAGAATACCTTCGTCACGTAGAGAACTTACACCTTCCACGGTGCTGAGTGTAGTGATGGATTTATCGTCAGCGTGTCCCGTGATAATTCCAACTGCGTCTAGCTGTTTCTCTACTGTCATACCCGCATTTGATAATGCCGCTGCTATGTCAGCGATGCTATCCCGCCGCTTTCGCTCCACCAACACTACCAGTTTGCGTTCTGACACGATCAGTGCTTCCTTTTTGGCTCCTGCCTCACCTAAGTGGCGGCGCGAGGCCGGAAGATCAAGTGCTGTTGGTCAAGGTTAGGAGCTGAGAGCAGTAGGTGGAACAGGTGCTTGAACTAGTCCGGCACCGCCATCACGTATAGGCAGGCCTACGTCAATTGCCGTACGGCGCAAGGCTTCCCATAAGGCCTGACCGCGTAAGTTCGGATCAGACTGTGCCAGCAAAGCTGCTACGCCCGCCACATGTGGGCATGCCATGGATGTTCCGTTCAAACGATCGTGGCGTTTTGGCATCGGTACAGAAGAAAGAACTTGAACACCTGGTGCCGCAATATCGATCTCGCCTCCATCGGAGTTGATACCCCCGCATGAGAAAGTGGCCACGTGGGACTGCTCATCGATTGCGGCGACCGCCATGATCGAGGGTGAATTCGCGGGTACACCTACCGGTGCAATATAGTTGAACTGACGTCTGCTTTCGTTTCCGGCGGCGGCGACAATTAGGCAGCCTGCCTCGAGTGCCGAAGTGCCGATATCCTCATAGATCGGATCGAAAACCTCACCTACGGCCGCCGGGCGCCCCAGCGACATGGAAATCACCTCGCAACCCTCAGCGATAGCCCAATTCATACCGGCAAAGATTTCACTCTCACGACCGGAACCATTGTTGCCCAGCACTTTTCCAACAAAGATGTCAGCCTCGTAGGCCACGCCGTAGCGCACTTCGGCATCAGGACTACTCGGGCCAGCGGCGCTACCGATACAGTGTGTGCCGTGACCATTGATATCTTGCACCGTTTCACCTGCCACAAATGAACGAGCTTCAACTTTGCGGCCAATAAAGTCCGGGTGGTCGAGGTCAAATCCAGTGTCCAGCACTGCGACTTTGATTCCGCGCCCCGAATAAGTTGACAGATCAGCGCGAATAGCCTGAATGCCCCAAGTCGACGCATCTTCGTCCGCAACGCGGATTCTACCTGCGGGATAATTGGACCGACCCAAGTCTGGCAAACCATCAGCAAGAATGTGTAACCCTTCGCGAACCCATGCATCGTAACGGTCTTCAGTCGTATTGCTAGCAAAGAGGTAGAACTCCGGTCGCATGGTTTTTACGTCTGCATCGGCCTCCATAGCAGCCATCATTGCAGTTGCCGGTGTCTCTGAAGTCGTGTTCATGACGGCAATATTCAGCTTTTCAAACAGAATAATCATGTTGCTTGAGGGCACTTCTGGCTCGCTGGCAGACGAGGTTACTAGGTCTGTCGACATAGCTACATCCATCGAACTCAGTGAGCGCAACTTCTTGGCAGCCGTTGCTGGCTTCATACTCGGTCGCATCTGAATAATGTAATTGCCCGTTGGTTTCGGTGCTGGTGTTTGGTGTTCATGTCCTGACATGATCTATCTCCTCGTTTTCCTGCTATCGTGAACTTCCACACGGCTCTGCTGACAAAGGCGCTTCAAGAGACCGAATTTTTTGACTCGGGTAGAAACAGACGCCCGTGCCCCAATCTAAGGGGGCTATTGGTCGGATTCCGACTGCCCAGCCTTTCAAGAAATGTCTTGGCGTCGTTCCCGAAATTGCACTCGGTCAAAAGGCGGGCAACCTGCGGCGCGGCAACGCTGGTTCCACTCAAGCTCGCGTATGACCCTGAGAAGGTACCGCTCGCAACAATTCCGGGCACAGTAGTGCTTTGATCGCTTGGCGCCGAAACATCAGGGAAACTACTATAGAACCTTGGGCTGCCCGCGCTTGTATAAGATGCTGGTTCAAAGCCCGATGAAAGAACATAGCCGCCCACCGAAACAACTTTTTTTGCAGTTGCGAGGGCATTCAGAGTTCCAAAGTCGTCGATACTCGATTGCCCAGCTTTGAATCTGCTTTGTCGTCCAAGGGCAGGATAGCCGTAAACGCTGCCGCCACGCTGAATCCAAATGTCGATATCTTCGCCTTCAGCCAGGTCCAAAGAAAATGACAGGGTCCAGGAACCGTCAGGTGCGAGTGGTAAACTTTCATCACTGGCATCTGTTGGAAGTATGGCAAACATAGCCATTTCCCGTGACCGCGATCCATCCGGCGATCGCGGCGCCGAAAGATGGTAAGTTCGCATAGTTAACTGTCCTCCAGGACACCACTCATATCCTTGTCCAAACTGCGGATCCGTTTCTGACAAGTCGCCCCATGGGGTTTCGAATGCGAGCTGCAGCCCAGGCGCGCTCTGCGTCGGTTGCTCTGGACGCCAAATCTCTACGAATGTTGAAAGCCGATTCAGGGGGGAGATTTCGATGTCGATGCTGAACGAAGGGTCGCTAGGTGTTACTTCTGCAACTGCATGCGTTCTGGAACCGAAACTGTTGCCTGCCGGCAGAACCGCCGCGGATTTTGGGCGAGCTGGAATTGTAGCCAAGCTTCTTTCCAAAAGGCTATGACCATCGTGCGGTCCGGCCAGCAGCCCAAAGCTAAAATTTGTAACGAGCCCTAGTTGCTCACCTTCCGGTGTTGTGAATCTGCTTGCTAGGTTGTTGATCCACGCCACAGCTTCTTGAACAAAAAACTCACTATGGGTACCGCTACTGTCCCGCACTGCCACTTGCGGGAGCACTACGGCAATGATCGGTTTCGCCCCTGAGGCTCCAACCTCCGACCCCATCTGGTTTCCAGCAAACAGATCAAGTACATGGGTACCATGAGTCTCGCTCGGCAATGCATTGAGGCCTGCGTCAAACCTATTATCCAAGTGCGCATAGAGTGCTGCCTCGTCCACTGCCCCATCAGAATAAAATCTCTCTAGAAGGGCATCTATCTGGTTACGGAACAGCACTAGTCCGCCAAACACCTCGAATTCTTCTGGGACAGAAGGAGCCTGAGCGCCATCCATAATCCAAAGCGCTTCAATTCGCGTCTCGGTTGCAGATTTTCGAAAGCGTGCGTTTGCAAATCCGATCGTATCGTCGATTATTGCACAGATAGCATCGTTGCTGCTCCAAGCTTCCGTTGGGAATGACGGTTCATAGAGTTCGTCTGTTTGGCGCGTTCGCAGAATAGAACGATCAACAAGCGGCCCAAATTCAAACTCCAGGTCACCTGCATCGCGAAATAGGTTGTCGACAACAGAGCTTGGCGCTGCGTATCCGATCCTTGAGCCGCTTGTCCTCTTTTCCGGGCCGAAGTGCGCTGATACCGCAAAATTCTCCGAACGGCGGAGCAAGTCGAAGAAACTTCCGACAAAGCTACCTCCGGTTTCGATATGTCGAATTGCTCGCGCGAGTTTTCCGGCATCAAAATTCGCGCCTCGTAAGTATCTTTCGACTTCAGCGGCAACGCGCCAATCGGAGTATGGCGTCGCACCGAACATGGTGTGATATGGTTTCCAGGCAGTCATGAGTGCTCAAAGCTCC
The DNA here is from genome assembly GCA_039983935.1 of Roseobacter sp. GTDB lineage: Bacteria > Pseudomonadota > Alphaproteobacteria > Rhodobacterales > Rhodobacteraceae > Roseobacter. Next base: position 65,712 of record JBDWVP010000019.1, read on the forward strand.
CATTCTGCTGTGGCTTTGTTCCAGAGCCACTTAAGTTCATCATCTCTTTGTCTGGCTGGAACAGGCAAGACCGGAGGATCCAATGGCGCGGCAAATGGCGGCAGAGGTTTGCTAGGATCGGTCCAGCCAACTTTGAATCCAGCACTGTCAAACCGACCGTCAAATCCATCTGGCATGAATTGATGGGCCCGGTCGAAGTCATCACCTTTGAAGTCGGCGATGAAGTGTTGGCCGATCACACTGCCCAATAATGCACCGCATCCACTATCGATTGGGAAATGAACACCCGCGACTACGCGATTATACGCGATTCGGGCTGCTAACCCAAAACTTTGCCGACGAAGTGGTCGAATGGTATCGTAGAGTCTGTCTTCGTAATCTTCGGTAAGCTTCGTCAGAACGTTGGCGAGCAAGTAGGCCTGCGTCGCATGACCGCTGGGGTAGCTGCTGTGACCGGGTGTTTGGATGATTGGGTGAATCTGTGCCGACAGTTCGACTGGGCGACGGCTAGCCATCCTGTGTTTGGCTTCCATTTCTATTGGGGCTAATGCGCGTAAGCATGTTCCAAGTAGTTCAATCGTGTAAGCATGGCGTTTGGGATGCAGCCCGAAGATAGCAGCGAAAAACGATAGGATATCGTGCCGCTGTCGGAGAATCTCTGGAGCGCGATCATTACGAGCATTCAGGGCATTATTTACTTCTTCAATTTGCGCGTGAAATTTCGCATCGTCCGGTCGAGAAGCTTCGAAAACTGACACATCCAGACAAAATCCGAAGTTGGAGGTCTTCAGCTCAGCATCTTCAGTGTTCGGCTCAGCACCTCCGAAGCGCTGCACTAGCGCGAGAACATCATCGAGTTTAGGAATCTCATACCTGTGGGAAGTGAAGATCCTGAATCTCTGGCCCTCTGAACTGAATTTTAGATCTTTGTTCAAGCGGTTTGCCAAAACTTCCGCTCGAACAACTGGATTCCATCGATCCAAGTTCTCCTTATCGCTGAAAGGTAGTTGTGGCATTTCCTTCGTTTTGGTCCAATCCCCCGCAAGATCGCCTCGAATCTGTTCGATCATTCGGGCGGAGCGCGAAACTCGAACGATGTCCGCGTGGTCGGCATGATCTGCATGGTCGGCATGATCCGCATGATCGGCATGATCTGCATGAAAAATTGAACGCGTTGACATTGTTGTTCCCCCACTTTTCTAGACTAACTCTAATTGACCGTAGCATCAGTTAAAGCCAAGTTGCGCCTAGGTTTGGTTTTTTACGTTTTTTTGATATACTCCTGCGAAGGGAGAGGGTTAATTTTCATTGAAGCATTGCTTGCGAATAAAACTACGTGGCCAGTTCCAAGTTCTTGGGCCAGATGGTAGCGACAGGACCCCTTCGAGCAAGAAGGCTAAGGCATTATTGGCGTTGCTGGCTATGTCGCCGGGCAATTCAAGAAGTCGATCTTGGATTCAGGGAAAGCTTTGGAGCCAGCAAGAGCCTTGTTTAGCAGCAGCGAGCCTACGCCAATGTCTTTCAGTTTTGCGAAGGTCATTGGGCCCGTACAAGGAAGTATTAGGAACAGGCAATCAATCGGTTTCTTTGAGCTCAACATCTGGATTGGACGGTTATGGCGAATTTCTTGAGGATATCTACGTCAACGACCCTGAGTTCAATCGCTGGAAGGCCGACCAATCCTTATTGGTTGAAAAAACCAATCCGCCACCGGAAATTCCTGTTCAGGGGGCGGCGGTGCCAAAAGTATTTTCTTTTCTCGACGCGTTCGACAACGACTCGCGCTTCTTTTCGGCACTTGTCGCCGACTCAATAATGCGCCGCTTGGGCGAGGCTGCAAGCATCGAAACACTGGAATCTACCGACTTGGGACCAAATTGTGAGCAGCTCGAATTCGTTCTGCGAACATCTGCAATGAGGCGAGGCGATCACTCAGGTATTCGAATTCGCCTAGAGTGCGCCGCGTCTGGAGCCGTAATCTGGACTGGTCAAAGGGTATTGCGAGCTGACTCTCTTGCAGAGGTGGATACCGTCGAAGTCCGCAAACTCATGAATTTTGCCGTAGACGCCGCAATTGATCGATACAATCAAATTCGACCTTCTAAATCTGCTGAATCACAGTCGTCCGCCCTGTGTTTTCGAGCAGTCTCTAAGATGTTCACGCTTATCGATGACGAGCTGCTTGAATCTGAACGTATGTTGACAATGGCGGGCGAACTTGATGATCGCGGCATATATCATGCGTGGAGGGCTTACCTAAAAATCGTTCAATTCGGCGAACGCATCGTGACCGATCGGGAGGCGGTGTCTGATGAGACTCAAGAACTTATTGCTCACTCCCTAGAGCAAGGAGCGGATAACTCCATGGTGCTCGCATTGGCCTCTTACGTCCAATCCGTGATCTTCAAAAACTACTTGGCTGCCAGCGAGCTTGCCGAACAGAGCTTAAGGATTTCTCAAATAAATCCCTTGGCATGGGCGTTTTTGGGGATTTCGAAGATGCATTTGGGAGCTGTTGATGACGCATTTCAATGTACAAGCTACGCTCGGAAGATTTCGGGTCATGGACCGCAAAAATACCAGATAAATATGTTGGCCTGCCAATCTGCTATTGTCGCTGGACGGTTCGTGGATGCAATGGAACTTGCGGAACTCACTGTTGGAATGGCACCGAGTTACGCCCCACCCAAGCGATATCTGGCTGCGCTCCTAGTCAATGCAAACAGAGAGAACGACGCGATCAAAGTCATCTCGGATCTCAAGCGGCTGGAACCAGACTTCTCTTTCGATCAGATGACCGATCCTTCTTACCCAGCTTCGGCTCTTCGCCTATCCCCATTGGGTGATCGGTTGAGTGACCTCTCCCGGCGTCTAACTTGAGCTTACCTCTTGAGATGTAAAAAAAGCGTCAAAAACCTTCCATGAACACATTCGTCGTTGAATGGGCTGTCTTCGATAAAGCAATCAGGAAACTGTAGTGTGCAGGGCAGACTTCTGCGGTTCGCTGGTGGTTATTTTCACTCCCAAGCCTCAGGAAGTCGAACTTTAGGTTTGTTCTGCCCCATTGCGGCAATTGATCCTCGGAGGAGAACTAATGTCAATTTCAGAGCAAATTATTCAGGGAATGGTCGCGAACGGTCGAGTGATCTCTGAGGCACAAGCCGGTGAGGAGGTGCTTGGCCCACTTCGGTTGCTCCCAGGTATTTGGAAGAACACGGATGACTTACACGGCTTTGGATTTAACATGATCGCTTTGCCTTTTGCGCCAAATGAAGACGCCGGTTATCGCCTTCTGATGAATCAATATGACGAAGAACTGCATTTTTCGATTGTGGATAAAGGTGTTCCTAATCGGGGAAGCGGGTTCGATCCGGCAACCCAGTCCGCTGTTGAGGCGGATCAGACAATCGTAGCATTGGACTACGATCAACGAATTATTCAGATTGCTGCTGAGGATTTTCCGGCGAGCGGAAAGACAGATATTTTCCAAGGACAAGCCATCCACAAGGAGCCAGGCCTTTGGCTCCATATGACGGATCAGAATACCAATGGGATCAACATTGCGCGCTTAGGAACAGTGCCTCACGGAAATAGCTTGCTGACGTTGGGACGAGCACAGAACGACCCGGTTGCTGGATTGCCTCCCAATGTCATTCCAAATGTGAACGGAGTCGTGGTTGGAGGCGGAACTGACCCGAATGAAGACGATTTCGTGCCGCCCTACTTTGACCCCTACAAGCACTTCCACGAAAACCCTTTTAAAGGGAGTGTCGACATTCCCGGCTTTGACGGTTTCGAGCCGGTAGACATGACTGCGTTGTTGAGACACGCCTTGGCTACAAAGCTACCCGGTGAGGTCAAGAGAACGATGCGTTTGCATGTCGACTCCACACTTGACCATGCAGGAATTGTGAACATTCCATTTGTAGTTCGCCAGGCCGATGCGACCGCTATGAACGCAACGTTTCTGATCTATGAAGTTGAGGACTCGGAGACCGGACGCCTCAGGTACTTCATGCAATACGTTCAGAATGTGATCTTAGACTTCATCGGCCGCCCGGATGGTCATCCTGGCAGAGCGCGCTGGCCTCATGTGTCGATCAATACAATGGAGAGAGTCTCCGATGCGGACGCCCAATCGGTCAAGATGCGGATGCTGACTGACTAGTACCTCGTTGACGAGTTTGTCTCGCTTGCATCGGTATAGAAGGCCCTAATCAGCTCACCGAATGCAAAGAGATTACCAGATATGGAGATATGAACTGATGGTCAACGTTACATCGAACATACTTAACCATCAGCTCTCGTTCACCATATCCGTGCGTCGAATGTATCTCGTCGAATGCGAACATTGGAGGTTCTCGGACCGCGAGGAGTTATCCCTTGTTAGCATCCGTTGAACCAAGAAACTTACTGAAGAGGGTATGAAAATGCGTGGTGGAATCCCGTTCTTTTTCGGCGGATTGATTGCTGTGGCCCTGCTAATGCTATTCGGTTGGTCGGTGTATCACATGATACAGGAGGTTTTGGCGCATTGCGGCCATGTGGAAGGTCAATCGCCTGTGGATTGCCAGCCTCCCGACACACCGTTAGTACAAGAGGGGCTGATCTATGTTGTCACGACCGTGGGCGGTCTGGTCTCGGCACTGGTTATTGCCGTACTCAGCGTAACTAGACCGGGTGGTGCCCCCGAGATGGCGGGTTTTTCGCCCACCGGTAGATGGACGCGCCGACTGACGAATGGCGTTGTTTCGCTTTATCTGATCTTATGGCTCATCGCGGGCCTCAGCGCATTGGTGTACGGTGTGATGTGGTACCCCGGCATCCTGCCGACGTTAGGTGATATCGGAACGACTTGGCTCGGCCTCGCTGTATCGGCAACCTATGCATATTTCGGGTTGAATCCGCCGGCAAAAACCGAAAGCGCGGACGCAGAAGGACCTCGGACCGAAAGGACGACTGGCGATCTGCTGCTGCATCAGAAAGTTCCCAATGCCAGCGAAGTTGCCAGTTCCGGTGCGCTGGTCAAACGCATCAAGAGAACAGACCCCGAATTTGCCCAGCTCGTTAGCAATCAAAATGCGCAGATCATTTTCAAGGATGAGGAAGGTACCGGGGCCGACAGGGTGATGTCGGCGCGGCTGATGGAAAAGCTCGACAAGCTGGCAACGACCGTGACGGCGGAATGGAGTGGGGTCAAGCTGCGCGTCACGGAAGCATGGGATGAGGACGGCGAACATGCGAGCACCTCGTTGCACTACGAAGGTCGGGCTGCGGATCTGACCGTGTACCCATTGGATGGCGACAAGCTCGGCCGTCTGGGCCGATTGGCTGTCGATGTGGGGTTTGACTGGGTCTACTTCGAGGACTCCAGCCACATCCACGTGTCGGTCCGCGCCTAGAGTAGATGTTCTTTTAATGCTCCGGCCTGAGGCCGGACGCAGGCCAATACGGAGACCGTCAGATGACATCAGTGCACAGATCTTTCCGACTGTTCGGCAAGTTCCGGGTCGGACGCCGGCCGGATGAGAGCGACGCTCGGCCAATTCACGGCAATCTAGTGGAGATCTTGCACGCGTCCTATCCGGGGGAGGAGGTAATGCGCAGTTTTGCGCGGATACGTCACCTTGGCCCGGATGAGCCACTGCCCGAGCTGCCAACGGAGGCCGAGCTGCCGCCGATTGAGGACAACGTCTTTCTTGATTACGCCCGCGACCGGATTGAGAAGGACTTGCGGACGAAAGCCAACGTCGCCTTCTGGGTCAGCGAACCCCACGAAGACCATACTGGAACCGGCGGGCGGCGCATGTTTCTGTTCGACGCCCTCTGTTTGGATCAGTTCGTGGACAGCACGGCCCAAACCGCCTCGGACCGGTTCCTGCTGGTGCCGAGCTTCACCGAGGATACACGACGCCGCAGCTCTAGGGTGACATTCGGCAGCGGGCCGAACACCTTTCTGATGCGGCTGGAGCTTGGTTTTGCCATGCCGCTGCCAATGGGAAGCCGGGCCGACATGCCGGATCGCCCCGGCGGCGCCTTGTGTTTGGGAGGCACATACAACACGACCCAAGCCGCCGTGGAGGACCTCACGGTCTCCCAAATAACTCTGATCGGACCATCGAACGATACGACGACCATAAACCGACAAAGCCAGTTCGGTCGCTTCGGTGTTGGGGAAAACCCACCCGGCAGCAAGCCGATTATCCGTATCGGCGAGGCCCGAGGCGCACCGCAGACGCGCAGCTTGCTGGCTGCGATGGGGCTATGGGGTCAAAGCGAAGCGGCGGGCAGCGATCATGTGGTGGAGTTCACATCCGCCTTTATCGATGGTTCCGAAGAGCCGCACCACCACTATGCGGTGGCTTGCCGCCGTCGCGTCCGACTGAATCGTGCCATCCATGTCGATACAATTGACGGCAGAGCGCGACTTGATCTGACGGATCAGTTGGGCGGGATGCTTGAGATCGACCAGCGCAGTGTTTTGGTTGAATGCCATTGGGGGATCGATCTGAGTGACGACGCGGTACGCGCCGGTCTGCAAGGTGATGCAAAACCGTTGGAAGCCAAACTGCGGGCCAGCCTACGTTGGACTTCCACCGCGCAGCTGGCTAATGGCACTTTGGGGCTGGCGGAAAACGAGGCACCACTGGATGGTAGTAATCGTTTGATCCTGCGCGCTGGCGGTTTGGAAGAGGCCGCGCGCTTGTCAACGGTGGCACGCAATGCGTTGACGGCAACCGACAGCCAGCCACAGTCAATCTTGCCAACCCTGTCAGATGCCTTGATCACTTCGGGAAAAGCAGTGCCACTGATCGCATACGCGCGCCGATTGAGCAGCTCGTTGATGATTGGCGGAAAGCCCAACATTGAGCGCGACAACGCCGAGACCAGCAGACTGGCGCGGTTCGGCATCACGTTGGACTCAGATGTTTTGGCGGGGACACAGGAAACGGGCCGCAACCTAGATTACCTGCACTTGCCGTCCATCACGGAGGGTTGGCCTGAATCGAAACCTTGGATTCATCCGCCTAGTTTCCCGTCGACTTTGCCGATGCGAATGGTGCTGGCAGGATTTGACGACAAAGAACCAAACCCTGACCCAAGGGTTCATCACAATCACATCCGCCTCGGCCATGACGCGCGAATTGTCGATGAGGCATCCGAAAGCATCTTCGATGATGGTTCTGTAAATGACGGCGTGTTCATCGCCATCGGCAACGACAATGGCGCAGCGGAGACACCGCATGAGGGCGGCGCCCATTTCGCCGGATTGGACGCGCGGTTGGGATCTTTGGCTTTTACACGCGCGGGACCGGTACTCGTTGCCGACAAACCTGGAGAAAGGGGCAATCAAAGCCGACTTGTGATCCGCAGACGTGACCGGCGCGCGATCAACCGCCGCGCCGCCGCAGAGCAAATGCCCAGCCTCGATGTCGAATGGACGCTCGCGCTTGCCATCGACACCGCACAGCCGGTGACCACGGATATTCCACATGGGGACCGCGATGAGCGCCCGAGCGATCTTTTGATCCGTGAAACTCCGCTGGATGAATTTGCTGATTTCGGGACGGTTTCGCCGTTTGAGTTGACCGTCAAAGAGCGTCTGCAGGACGATCATGATCGACTTTTGCAGGCCGAATTGCGCGAAAACACCAGCGCGGGCGCTGACGATGTCGCCACTTTCACCGTGCTCAGCCAGGCACCGTTTTCCGCCTATCGCTTCAGCCGTCGCCCGCTATCGGCGAGTGCCGATCCCACGAAACCGGTGGCAACGTATGACAGCGACGCACGCGAATGGCGCATGCTGAAAGCCGCCGAAACTTATCAATACACGCGTCCCGCGGGTGCGACCGGCGAGGACGCCGACAAACCCGGCATGCTGGAACTTCACGACCCGGACCGCCGCCAGAGCACTACTTTGCCGGCTCTGCCGCCGGAAAACGGCGTCGAGCGGAGGCATGTGTTGGACATGCGCCTGTCGCCACCAAGTAAGGCCTGGGTCGATCCCAGTGATTTGACCCGCGATTTCTTTTTGCCGGAATACGCCGGGCGCGAGCTGTTCCGGCAGCGCGGCGATTTTGGGTTGGGCATGAAGCTGACAGCCTTGCGATCCGAGCTTCTCTACGGCCTATCGCTTGGCCTTATGGTGCCGCAAAACGATGACGGAACACCCGGGCCCCGCATCGCGGAGCTGCAAACCCTGACCGGGCGCATGGTCGGTCGCGGCGATGGCGATACAAACCTTGCATTGCGCCAGCGATGGCGCGATCTACGCCGCGCGTTTGAGCAGCGGCCGGAACGGTTGGAAGTCTGGACCTTGGATGCGGCGCGGGAAAACCCGTTCGTGCCGGCGAAATTCAGTGACGGGCTTAGCTTTTCACTCCGCCACACGGCGCTATTGGCACCACCTGTCAAATCCGGGGACTATGCGCCCCAAAGCGCGACTCCAGGCAATGTCGAACCCCCACGCTTTCATCCACATGGCCTTTCGGGTGGAGCGCTTTGGCCATTGGAATCCGCCAACATCAACCGCGTCGTCGCTGGCAACCCCGTTGGCAGCGATGGCACACTCGACGGGGTGGTTCTGTCACCGTTGGGTGACAGCGGCAATCAGACCGTCCGGTTTCTGGACGGCTACGTCACCATCATCACTGAGACCCGGGACGGCCATCTGCACAAGCAGCGTGTCGAAATTTTGGGCCGTATTGCCGGGCTTTGGCACCGTGCCAAACATGTGGTGATTTACGAGCGCACAACCGCGCCGTCGCCGCAATTCACCCCCGATCCGCATCAGGAAACCCGCACGCGGCGACCGGTGCTGCGCAAAGTCGAGGAATTCGTTGAGATCCTGCAGCCAAGCCGCCGCTATCCCGACATGACCGACATCGCCCCGCGCTCTCGCGGCTTTTTGGAAGAGGTGCGTTTCAATTCCAGGGTCATCCATGTCAATAGCGCATGGGGGCGCGACGTGGGCACACAGGGCTGGGAAGTGCCGCTTTGGAACCGGGGCGAGGCGGAGGTGCGCCCGCAGATCTATCCCTATCCGGATGTGGCCTTCCTAACCGTGGGCGAGGGCAACAGCGCCGCGCCCCAGGCCATCCAGGAATGTCTGGATGTCGCCAATCTTTATTTCTACACGGATGCCGAGGCCGCCGAGACCACACCCGATACCGACGCCTGGCCGGTGCGCCATGGGGTGGACACCAGCGGCCTTGGATCACCTGACATCGTCCGCCAAATCATGACCAACGCGGCCGAAGGTGTCGTTGATGGGCGGCGCGCCGCCGCATCGCGGATATTGCCGGGACTGCGGCGCTTTACCTGGCGGCTTGCACCCTCGGTGACACGCACGCGGATCAACAACGAACGTGGCACCAAGCCGATCTTCGCAGGGCTGGAGTCGGTCTCATTGATGCGTGATCCGGGCGGGTCTGTTAAAGACCCGGACAGCGTCATAGCGGCGCTGGCAAAACGTCCGGACTTCGAAAAGTTCTCAGACAATCTGTCAACCGATGTATCGCTGCCGTTGAGCCGCGCTAACCCGCCTAAGAATGTTCCCGCCTATCAAGGTGTCATAGACGCCGTCGATGCGATCACCGTCGCGGGTTCTCCTAGCGGGGACCAATTGCGGGACCTGGCAACCGCGCTGGACGCGCTTGCCACCAAGGACACCGTCAAACTTATCGATAAGGTCTTGGATAAAGATGGATCCGGTCTCGTCGACAAAGCGAAAACCCTGCTCGGCACCGCCGACAAGCTGGTCAGTCGCGCCCGGGATTTCGACGCGGAGGATTGCAAATCGATTGCGGCCAAGGCAGCCGCGACGATCCGCCAACGCGAACTGTTGGCGATGCAGATGGCGCGCCAAGCGGAGTCTGAGACATTGGCGCAAATTCGCGCGCTGGAGGTTGTCAGCCGCGAAGAGGCCAAGCAAATCCTCTATGACATGCTCGTCGACAACACGCGCGACCTTTTCGATCAGGCGGCACAAGGCCTCGGCGATGTGCGCGGAGGGGTGGCCACGGCCCGCGCCGTTGTCGCCGACTGGCGCAGCGATGTTATTTCCGCGCTCTCCCGCGCGCGCGCGCGAGTAACCGCTCTGCGCAACAATTATGACGACAGCAAGCCCTGGTCGCGCAACCGTATCGATCAGGCCCTGGCAAGGGTCAAGGCGGAGTTCGACGGCGCTGAAAAGGAGGCGCTCGCCGCACTCGACGAAGCACGGCTGCGCCTAGCCACCGAAATCGACGCCTCGGCGAATGGCGTCGGTGCGCGGGTAGCGCAAACCATCACTCAGGTCCTGCGCACCGAACAGAAACTTCTAACGCGATACGCCAGCATCGCGGATGCGGTGATCAACGGCGCTGTTGCCGCCTCCGATCAGATCGACAAACTGCCAAACCAGGCCAAACTAGACGCGGCGGTAGCATCGCTGGAAGCCAAGGCTAACGGACTGAGTGCCGGCACGAGCAAAGATAATGCGCTAGCCACTGTTGCCACGCTGAAGTCTGCAGTCGATGCCGTTGATATCAATGCGCGAAAATCTGATGCGAAAACCCTGATCAAAAAGACGCTCGAGGTCACCGACAGATCGCTCAAAGACATCAGCAAGGCCACAACGAAAGCCGCCAGCGATGCCACCTCCGCGCTTCAGGATGTCCAGACGCTGATCACGGCTGCCCAAACCGCGGCCGATGAGTTCGTTGACGAGGAGACCAGCGAACTCAAAGGCCTTGCCAGCCAATTGCATGGTGATGTTTCAGCCGCGGCCGAGGAGGTCGCACAGGCGCTCAAGGATGAGCTGCGCCAGTGGAAGGATGAAACTGATGCGCTCGATCAGGCGGTGGCAGAGGCCGAAGCCTGGGTTGATACCAACACACGCGTCGCCGAACTTGCAACCAATCAGGCGTTGGGCGCCATCGATCAGTGGCTGACGTTCTTTGATGACCGGCTGCAAGCCGCAGAAGATGTTCTAAACAACCAATTGCGCCAGCAATTCGCAGCACAGGTGATCGACCCTGCGGTGGACGCGGTTTTTGAAACCAACAATTGGCCGGATCCCGCCGAGGTCGCCGCCGTGAAAGCGCATGCCATTCTGGTGGTTCAGACGTTGGCGAACCGCTTTGAAACCAAGTTTCGGGCGTTCACGGACATCCCGCAGGCGCAGATTAAGAAGGCGAAACAAGCCTGCATTGCGCTGATGGGTTACAAGGACAAGCTGTTCAAGGGCATTGATGCGCTGGCGGACAAGGCCGCAGGCGAACTCGCAACCGCGCTTGAGTCCTTCGAAACAGAGCTTGCTTCTGTACTCGCGGAACCGGCCAAATGGACGGAGCACGGCGCGGAAATCCTCAAAGGCACCGACAAGCTGCTCGATACCACAAACGAGATCGGCAACCAGATTGCCGAGGCCGGCGAAAACGCACGCGCATATTTGGATCGGGGCGCTGAAATTATCGCAAGCGCCAGCGACGCCAAGCCCAACGAATTACCTGGAATGGCACTGCAACTGATCTCCGCTGCGACGCAAGCTCCTGAAATCGCGGCCTTCCGCACCAATGCCGACCGCATCCGTGTGCTGATGGATGATGCCAGGGACGTTTTGGAGACCCCTGCCATTCGTGGCGTTCTCGACCAATTGGGCGATGCGCTGAAAGCACTGGGGCTGGACTTTGATTTCACGGAGTTCGGCGACAGTTTCAATCTGGATCACAAAAAGGAAGACCTTCTGCGCCGGCTCATCCCTGATCTTGGCGGCATTAAGCTATCGGATATGCTACCGCGCGCCAACATTCCGGGAGGGGTGAAGAACGCGGTCAAGGTCACTCATGATCTGGACACAAAGGCTGGCCGCGCGTGGGTGCAAGCGGATGTCAATGTGCCGCTGCCCGGGCGTGAAACGCTCTTCACTATCGGTCCTTTCACGCTCTTTTTGAAAAATAGTCGCTTGACGGCTTTTGTCCGTGCCGAGGCTAGCAAGGACCAGAAAGAGGTCGCGCTGTCGGATCGGGCGCTGTTGCTGACGAACATTGAGGCAGTCGTGGGTGGTCAGATCATGGTGACGTTGCAAGATGTCTCGATCAGCTATTCTACCCGCGATCAGCTTGAATTCAGCATCGATCCAAAAAAAATCCGCATACATCAGACGATGCGCTTCATCCAGGATACGCTGGGATCAATCTTCGGTGATGAGCTGGGCGGGCTGAAGTTCATTAAGGAAAGTGGCATCCCGGTGGGCGTTGAACACCAGTTCGCCATCCCACCGATTTCACTGATGTATGGCACGTCCGGCGTCAGCAACCTGCAGATATCGAACCGTTTTTCGCTACGCGCCTATCCCGACTTCATCATCGCCAACCGGTTCAATCTGTCGCGCCGGGAACTGCCATTCCTGTTCTCGATATTCATCATCGGCGGCACCGGCTACATCCAGGTCGACACCGAGTACCGGCCGTTTGACAAGCAACTCATGGTCGTGGTTGAGGCTGGCGCAGGCGGCTCAGCCGCGCTTGGTTTTGCCTTCGGCCCGGTCTCCGGCAGCGTGTTTATCACGCTTAGCGTGGTGTTGCGCTATCAAAAGCAGCTTGGCAGCGGTCCAAAAACCGATGACGGACTGTCGGTTTCGGTGGTGCTGGTTATCGCGGGCAGCGTGTCGCTATGGGGGATGGTTTCGATCTATCTCGGGCTGATGCTGTCAATGACCTATCACGAAAGCGGGCGCATTGACGGGCTGGGTCAGCTCTCCGTCGAGCTGCGTATCTCGCGTTGGTTCAAACTGCGGTATTCAACCCAAGTTAAATACCAGCTACGGGACGGCCGCGCCACAACCCAGGTGACATCGGAAACCTCAACTTCCGGTAAATACAAGGAAGCGCTGAAAAAATTCGAGGCGCTCGAGAAGGCGAGGAAGTCGCTATGAGTGCTATCATTCACATCGCCGCCGAGGCGGAACCGACAGAACTTCATGGTCATGACGCATTGGAGATCTTTGGCGCGCATCTTGCGATCGAGATGGACGTGGCGGATGAGGACAGCGCCGAGGCTGCGGTAGAGGCGTTTCTGACAACCCTGCCGCTAGGCAAGTTCTTCCTTTTTGCCATCGACAATGCAAATGCCGTCACCAACCTCGGCGAATTAGACCGCGCCCACGCGGTTTCGTCCTCTGACGGCGCCGTGATGGACTGGCTGCGGGACGCGCGCGATGCCTTTCGCGATCTGGCCAATCAGACGAAGGAACTGAGCACCGGCCAGAAATCCGACGACGATATCGCGTTTTTCAACAGCCCGTCACGCGACGACGCGGATATGCGCAACGCACGGGCAGTTGATCTGCTCAGGGCAACCGCGAAATGGCCCGCCCCGATTGCGCAGAACGCCAGTCTGACCGTGCCGCTGATCTGCAATGTCGCGCGTGACGAGAACAGCCACAATGTAGTGGTCTTCATCGACGCGCACCTCGACGTCGATACCCTCACCTTTGCTGCGGAAGTGGATGTGAACGCTGAGATTGCAAAACTGACGGTTACAATCCCCGGAGGTTCCACGTTCAGTATCCACACTGGAATTGTTGAGCGTTTCGATGAGAAAGTGCTTGGCTCGCTGTTTGAAAAAACCGGCAAATTCAAGACACTGGAAAATGGCGATACGTTAGCGCGCCTAACGTCTCGGATCGAGGAACTGGCGCCGTCGCTGCTGACAAGCTCTGCGATAATGGACGATATCGCGCTGAATGAGCAGTTTATCCGCGCGCTGGTCGGATTGGCCGCTGACGACGCCATTCCGCCGGAGATGGAGTTGCCGGAGGCGGTGCTTCATTTGCTCATGCAGGCAGGAATTGTCACGCTCTTCGACGTGCCGATGATCGCGTTGCAACTTCCGGCACCGGCGCCAAACAATACCGCATTCGCGGTTCCCCGAAGCGCCTTTTTACAACGATTGTCGCGTGGCATCGCAAGCCGGTTTGAGCAGGAAAACCCCGCGCTGGATGTCGACGAGGGGTTACTCTATGCTAGGTTGCACGACGCTCTCCGATTGACCCTGGCGACCTTGCACACCGTAGGACCACCGCAAACACTGGAAGGGCTGTGGACCAGTCTGTTACCGGTGATCGCAGATAATGATAGCATGCCATTGCTTGAAGAGGTAGTGGTCGGCGAGATTCCCGAAACGCGGATCACATGGGTGAAATGGCGCGAAAGGATCGAGGATTACTCCGCGCAGCTTGCCGAACTGGCAGTTTTGCTGGAAAGCGAAGCCGGAGCCGAGTCGTGGTTACTCGGCATTTGCGACACCGCGTTTCTGAAAGATGGCGCGTTCGCAATTGATCTGGGTGGAACCGGGATTCCCGAAGACCAGATTGATCCCACGCTGACCGGGCCGGAGCTAGACGAAGCCAGGGCCAGCCTGACCGCCAAACTGACCAGTCTGCATCGCGCGTTCCGGGATGATATCGAGGGCCGCTTTAACGCAGCGGAAGCGATGCGGCGTGATTTCGGTGCGCTCGTTTTGGCGGAACTGTCCAAGGGTATCACGCTTGACAACCCCGATGATCTTGCGTTTGCGCTCAGCGACAGCGACTGGTTCCGTCGCCGTGTAGGCGGAGCGAGCGGTGCGCCCCGTGCCCTTGACGGGCTGATTGCGCCATGCATACCGCTGCCGCTGATCAACCAGCCCACAATCACCGAACTTCTTGCATCAGCGTTCCAACAGCGCAGCAAAGAGATCCTCGCGAAAACCGAAGCTCTGCAGCGGTTTCGGCCGGATGCCAGCCCACAACCATTGTCGATCCGCATCACTGACAAGATTGATCCGGAGCAAATCGACAGAGCGAATGCAAGGACCTGCGGCCTCGGATTTCTAGTCCGTTCAAAGACAGACGATGGCTCGACCAGTGAGGATAAACACATCAATCTTGTTGGTCTTCTCGACCGCAAGACTGATGGCGTAGTAATCGCCGACCCAACGGTGCTGCCGACCCGGCCAGTGATGACTCCCGGCAGTGCGGGTCTATTTGTGGCCTATGGCGGCGCACCGCTGGCCTCACCAAACCGACCCAAGCCGGGGCAGGGCGGGGCTGATATGGACCCAGTGCAATTTGCGCAAAGCCAAATGGAAAAGCGCGTGCGCGGTTACCGGATTGAGGACTCCGCCGACGCGCCACCCGTGCCGGCGCTGGCTTACGGCCGCAGATATGCCGTTGCAGGCTATTGGCTGCCGGGTTCCGGCGTGCTGCCTGCCGGTGTCCGTCGCGCCGGATCCAATCTCTTTGCGCCCGGTTCACCAAGTGCAGAGTTTCACGCCCCTGACGACGCCCTGGTACCCTATCTTCGTCGCACAGCCATCGGCGACATGGAGTTGCGGACCAAGACTGATCTCCCGAAGGATGTCCATCCGTTGGCAAATGACGACCCTCGCCTTGTGCTCGAATGTTTCAACAATGGAAGGCGCCAGATAGATCTCAACAGGCGTGCCGACGGCACAGGAGGTCTTAAAGGCGAGAACCGGTTCAACGACGACGGCTTGCAAATCGGGCATGGCGGCGAAATAACTCTTCACGGCGTGGCCTTCAGCGGCGACCTCGTCACTGATCATCTCATAGTAAAAGTGCTTGGGGAGGCCGATGCTGAAATCGGGACCGCGACCCTGGCGTTGGATGGCGACATCTTGACGATCGTGGTCGAACTCTCGGTGCAGAGCGCCGCGTATTGGCTGCGTCTGATGTGGAAGACGGATGCGCCTACCGGCGGGTGTCTTAGCTTCAATGACCCGGCACACGAGCAGCAACAAGACAGCGCCGGGCGGCAAAGTCCGGTGGCCGTACTGGCACCGGATTCGATTGGGTGGACCAGCGCCACATCGCAAGAGGTGACGCTCGACGCTCCGCGCGTGTCATTCGCCGATTTCGAATGCTGGGCGCGCAATATCTCGCTATGGGCGGACAGCGCAGGCAATACCGAAGAGGCGAAAAAGCTCTTTGCCACCCTCAGATGGGCACAATCCGTGTTCGAGGAAACCGGCGATGCCTACGCCGAAAAGATGAACAGGCTGCCGGACCCGGCGGTCCGCTCACTGGAATTGTTTGCCGCAGGCTCCGATCATTTGGATGGAGATCGGTCACTAGCTGGGCAGGCCCACCTATCGTTCGAAATATCGCCCTATGATCCGGCAACTCTGCCGGTTCCCAGCGCGCCGGGCATCGCCGTTCCGGGAGCGAATACGATGACATCGGATCAGTTGAGGCAAGAAGAGGACGAGGTTTTTCTAAAGAAGATCCAAGAATTGCGTGATCTGATCGATGCCATTCATGATCGGGCGCGAGTCGTGTTCAAAATCCAGAGCGGAAGCGTTACGCGCCCGAGCTTCAGTTTCGATCAGAGCCACATCCTCACCGTTCCCGAGGGCTGGGTGGTGCGCCTTGCCGCACAACCCGCGGTTCCGAAGCGCTACTTTGAGGGTGTGGTTGACGGAATTGCGTTTGACCATGGCATGCTCCAACTGGCCCAGGGGTCTATCGGCGAAATGGTCCTTTTTGACGGTGCGAAGTTGCAGATTGAGGCGATGACCGGCATTCCACAAGATATGGCGGTGCCGGCTTCAACATTGCAAAGCACGACCCGGGGGACCGAACGCGCTTACGCGCTGGATTTCCTGCCCCGCGGCGAAGATCGGATTTTCGCCGCCGCCCAGTTGATTGTGCAGCGATCGCGCCCCACCGGCCGTCCGATTTATCGCTGGATCGATCCCGTGCCAAAGGGGCGATTTGCCGAGCGACCTGTGGTTGGTATCACGTCGTCAGCGGATCGAACCGGCGAAGTTGGTCACGTGCCCGCCGCTGAGCTGGACGCTTTCGAGGCTGACGCCTTCTTTGGGATCGGGCGGAATGACGCTGATCGCAAACCTGTGATCCGCCTGCTGCCCTCGCCGGCGGTCACACGATTGGGCACCCAGGACTGGCCCGAACGCTCCGCCGCTTACTTTCGTCACCGGCTGGAGCTGCGCAGCCGGTATGTCGGGGCCATGCGAGACCCGGCCCAGGCTATTGTCAGCGTCGAGGAGTCGGGCACCGCGAAATGGGCCTCTCGGACCGTTATCCTTGCCGACCCGCTTGCCGCCGATCTGACAAGGCCGCAACTGCGCGCTTTCTTTCCGGTTCAGCGCATGGCGCAGAAGGACACAAGAACTCCGATCCCACCGGTTGCATGCGTGCTCGCCGAGCCGCCGTTTGAGCAGCTTGGCCTCGCCGACCGCCTCGACGCAGACCTGAAGACCATCAATACCTATCGGATAAACGAGGAACCGGTCGGTGATTCAGGTGAAACGCGCGGCCGTCTGCGCGTTGACGGATTACGCAAGGAGCTGGGCCCTGACCCGCGGCTCAGCTACTTCCCGGTTGCGGACAAGGAGGCGCGAGCAGCGTTACTGGCGGTCGAGGGGCCTGCGGGCCTGCATTTTGAGGCCGACACCGTCAGTGCACCGGCCTTTTCGAACAGCCAGTTTCTGCTTCATATTGCCGTGGACGACACCGGCGAGGCCCTCCCCGCCGAGTTGGAGGAGAGTTTTGCCGGTGTATCGCTGACCCGCTATTCCGACCCGGCCTGGAGTTATGTGAGAGACGTTGAAAGCCGATCCGCCCTGACCGATAACTTGCCAGACTTCAGCGCAAGCTGGATTGATCTCGAAGCCTCGCTCAAGATTGGGATCGATAGTGCAAACGATGTCGTTCGCATCGAAAAAGCCGGCGGCCAATTCACGATCAGCGTCAGTGCGGCCGCCCTCTTTAAGGACGGCGGCGACGGTTTCAAGGAGCTGTGCCAGGTCACGGCCAACTTCGCCACGGCATCTATTCTGATCCGGCCACTGGGCGACGACCGTTATCTGTTAAGCGTGCATAGGAAGCCTGATACGACGTCCCGCGATGAGGTCATGGATCAGGGGCGCATTGATCGCCCGCAGCTGATTGCATCGGTTATTTTCAAGGCTTCAGGCACTTTACAGTTCCACCCAGCCGTCCAGATTCGCGCCACCCGCCAGTCAGATTCGACTTTTGTTGAATGGGTTCGGACGGCACGCGATATGTCCCATGTCGCTCTTCGAGGCGACGATAAAGCGGAACTGCCGGATCAGCGACGTAGACTTGATGAGTTGACGCCGGTTCTGCCCGCCTCCGGCCGAGGCAGGCTCGTGTTTCAGAATTCGGATGCTGAGGATTGCAGGATCAGCAGTCCAGTTACGTTGCGCCGCTATCCGCTGCACGTGCATCGCCATCTTGTATATCTGGTGCGCAAGCCATCCGCTCAGATCGGCCATCAGATCGACCTATTTGACCAGGCTTTGCTGGCGGACGGCTGGGGACAGGCGGCGCTTGAGGTCGCGCCCGGTGCTTCGGTCAGTTTGGCAGAGCTCGAAACCCGTGCGGAGATTGTGCGCGTGCAGGGCGAAACGACCCGCAGCGACGGATTGGAACGCTACAATTCCGGACATTTTGACCTGGCCTCGACCCGCGCCCGGCCGGTCGATGGGCAAGCGCCCACACCGATCCGTCATATGCGGTTGAATTTTCGGGCGGCCAATCAGCCTTTGGATCTGCGCCTTCTGCGTTTTGACCTGAGCATTCCCGCTACGCCGCAAAGCGACCAGGTTGATCTGTCGCTTGATCCCGGCATCACATCCAGTCAACGTGTTTGGTCGTTTGATCTTTTCTTGCTTCAGCAGCCCAATGGCTCCAATGGCGGCAGGCACAAGCCAAGCTGGAGCATTCGCTGGCCGGGCGGCAACGAGGAACTGAAAGGGGAATTGCCCCCTCTGGAACAATTCTTTGATGCTGAGGCTTTCGATCTAACGGTTTTTGATCAGGCAAACCTGGCAGATGATCGCTGGCTGGACATATCGTTGCTTCACAGCGCTAAGGTTCGCGGATCAAGCCAGTTGCCGCGCGCGGATAGCTTCGATTTCGACTGGTTGTTCGGGGCGGTCTCTGGAGACGAGACCTTGCCCGATGCTCTTGCGCCAGCACGTCTCAACCGCTTGCCAGAGGTACAGGCTCGCTTAATTGGGCAATCCGATCCACTGGATATCCAATTCAAGTGAGACCGATATTTAGGCGGCTAGTGTGCAAACGCCTGTACCAAAACCTTTGAAACACTGCGAATTGCAATCTCAACGAGATGATTATCTTGTTGATAATATACAACTGAACAGCCTTTGAGTAGCTGTCTGGGTGCTTGGACGCGAGACTTGAGGTTACTTGACAGCGTGCACGCGCGAGTACTTATCTTCGACGAGAAGTAATGAAAACTAGGAATTATTGTGTCTTTAGGTTCTAGTAGAGCTACTGTCCGTTCAAAGCGATCAGCTTTCGCAGATCAATTTACATGAACGATCGGAATCGGGCTGCTTGGATGTCCTGGCTTGTTTCGTTTACGCAATTCCGACGACACGATATGCTTCCAATTCGCCGTATTGTAGCTGCGTAAAACCGAGTAAAGTGCTGTGCCCAAAAGGTCTCGGCGAGGAAGGTCAATTGCAGCCTGCGGAACACCGGTCGAGTACAAAACCGTCTGTGCGATGCAAATTGCCACCTTCAACAGTTCCGAAGGAGGTGAACTCCAAGCTTCACTTGGTAAGAAACAAGCATGATCACTGTTTGCGAGTTCGAAGGGCAGCCCATGTCCATTTATCAAAGTGAACAGGGCGGATATTGCCTTTGCTTCTAAGTCATCCAAAATATGTCTAACTTCACGAATGCGTTCCGACTGCACTGGAAAGCATAGAACTTTCTTTGCAAAACCTTGTTTTTTTCTGCTATTCGGGAAGCGCACTTTCAGATTATGACTGCATCCGCAATATAACCGAGGTCCATCGATTAAGACATATATGCCTGGGCATTCTGCGAGTGTTCTTTTAACTTGAAGTTCACATAGATAGGCAATCTGTGGTGGAATTAAGAAGCCTACTTCTTTATCGGCTTCATTACTACTGGAAACATATTCCACGGCAGCTACTTCCTGATCTTCGAGAAATAGTCGACCTGATGCGCTTCATTTTTTGCTGCTTTGGCAACTTATTACACTCAAGACGTTCAGTGTGTTTATCCGCCGCCGCCGCCAGCTGACGGGACGCAACGATACCACTACTATTCGCACTATAGGTGTCAGTTGTTGCACTCCGTCTATGGTTCAAGACTTCTGTCGCTAACTCCTTCTCGGCTGGAGATTCTGATACGATGAATGCAGCGGCAACATTACGGATCATCTGTGCTGAAATGCGACTACCAAATAGTGTTTCCGTCATGTCGCCAATGCATTCACTTAAGTGCCCAGGAGTACAGGGAGCACCGCCGTGACCTACAAACAACCGCGTTTCTTCTTCAGGAGCAACAAGAGGTCGGTGAAGCGTCAAGTATGCTGTGATGGCTGCCCGAAGCTCATCTGAAATGGCTCGTTCGTCGCGATTTCGGTCTTTCGTTTCTGTGGGAGCCAAATACAACCGCGACAGGCTGGGGTCAAAATGCTGCTCTAAATCTAACCGTGCGAGTGAAGATATTCGTATCGGTGAGTTGATCAGCATCAACACCGATAACAGCGTTCTAGCAAGCGTATGTGCCTGCAGCTTGGCTCGGAAGCCTGTCGCCTCTAAATGCGATTTTCGTGCAGCCTCTATCCCTTGAAGAGCCGCAATTCGCAGCTCTTCGAGCGCGACAGAGCGCTGATTGGCCCGGGTGGGGTGGCCACGTGCCGACTTTTTTATTTCGCGATGAAATTTCATAAGCCAGTTCCAGTCGCGCTCTGGATAGAGATCGCGACCAAGTGCCAAAAGACGACTTGCCTCATTTACCATGCTGTAAATAGAGAAACTTCCAGTGACGAACATCTCTCGTCGATACTTAACCCAAGCCCGGAAAGAACCTGGAGAGAGATCAACTTTCAGGTCATGCGCGTGGCAAAAATCAAAGTAATTGGCGCCCACTTGGATCATCGCTTCTATTGATGATGGCGAACGTAGGTCGACTATTTCACCATCCGCCAGACCTTCTGAGCAAATATGCAACTTCGGAAGAGCACGGCGGTGCCAAGCTTCTGGAAACCGGTGGATATTGCGTTCGATGACACCGGACAGCAGCTCTCTTTCACTTCGCTGCCGTTTTCTATCCGCAGGTAAAAATGCGGGAGTTGAGTTGAACACTTCGAAGATGACCTGCTTCATGACTGAACGTCTACGAGAACAAAGATCTTCCGTGCGACGCTCAATGAGTTGAGGCGTAACAAAGGTTGGCGGCAATTCATCCTTCTTAGCTTCGAATAGCCAGCGACCAAGAAGTCGCCGAAGCTCTGTGGTGTAGCTCTTGGACTTACCTTGGAAAGCAGCGCGAAAACTATCAGTGATTTCGGCTGGCCAATCTTCTTGGGGAAGAGATTCCGTGCATCGCTTAGTCATATATCAACTCCCGAGCTGCTTCTCAAAGTGAACCATGAAATCGATATTTCCCAGTGCGCGTTGGGTCGCCCGGTCGAGGAGTTGCAAGTAACGCTTTTGGGCAATAATTTTGCTGACTTCCGCATAGTACGCGCGCGTCGTTTCGATACGTTTATGTTCCAGAATTTCCTGTACGAGCCCCATTGCACTTGGGTCCATGTCCAGAATTATTTTAGCAGCGATATGGCGGGCCACATGCATGTCGACATTCAGTGCGCACTTGTTCCGCATGTGTTTGGAATAGGTCTGACTAAAAGCGTCGGGGCTGTGATATCCGAACCCTTTCGCGTACTCGCCACCTGAACCAAGTTCCTTTCGTTGCCGTGCGCTACCGGGAAAAAGATGCTCATTTGCCGAGGAAACCTCTTCTCGAGAAAGTGCAATGGGCCTAAATAGATGTACGAAATCTCGGATCATACCCACCGTTTCAGGATCAATCCGTACCTCAACAGCGCGCAAATTTTTCATTTCGACTGCAGGAAGGTAGAGACGCCCTTCACCGTTCCCAACCGGAAGATGAATATGTGGCTGCGGTCCGGAGACCCTTAGTCGGGCCAAGTTCGTCCGTCTTAGTGGTGAGACGCGTTGCAGTATTTGCAGGATCAACGCAGAACGGGCGATGGCTGCGTCTTTGGGGCCAATACCACTTAAGCGCGCTTTGCCGCCAAGTGCCTCCGCCCAGAGCTGCCCGGGAGCTTTGAACCAGCGTAAAAGAACCGTGTCGTGATTAAATGGTCTCAACATGTCAGCGTGCCGCGGGCCGATCCTCAAGTCCTCATAAATCAGTCGGACTGAACCATCCGGCATCTTCTTTTTTCCGACGATCGCGGGATCAATCTTTTTGATAAACTCGCTTACCTTTTCCAGTTGGGCTGCATCGACGCCAAGCAGTCTTCCGGCTTGTACGAACATCTTGAGTAGACCAGTTTCGTAGATGCCTTTTTTATTGGCGTCCCAGTCTTTACCTGCTTTTTCGAGTTTTTCCCTACGGATCTGCCACACTGCGGTAACGAAGACGCGGGCGTTCTGCGCTGTAAACAGCATATCAATTGTCTCTGGCATCCCAGGGCCGCTCATTTCATACGTAGCCGCATGCCAGACGCGTTTTACCGACCTCCTCCAGAGTTCGGCTGTAGCAGGATTAATCGCTAGTTCATTGCTGTCCAATTCAGCATCTATCTCTGCTTCAGGAACACCAAGATCATCGTCGATCAAATCTTCCCATACTCCACCGCTGCGGTCGGCTCTGGAAGCTTGACCGAGCAATGCATCTAATGGTTCGCGGATTCTAGAGGGGACGTCCTCCCATGCGACATCTGGCAACCGTGCGACGGCGCGACTACGGTCAAATAACACGGACTTGAATGAACCTTCTTGCACAAGGCCATTCCATATTTTCATTGCCGTTCTCAACTTATTCTCAAATGATTTGGCGTGGGTTTGCCGTTCGACATGTACAAAGTAGGCCAAGTCTTCTTTTGTCAGATCCAAAGGAATTTTGGCGTCAGCATGGAACATCATTGCCAAGCGACGGAAAATGGCTGTCACAGAAGGTGAGTGCATCGGGACTCGAGCCACAAGCATATCAACTGTTGTTTGCCAGTCTTCGTTAAGGCGCGTTGTATCTGCCTTTATGCGGCCAAGGCTGATTGGGTCGACAAGGCGAATGGCAGCGAGGATGAGTGTCTTCTTGTTCTTCAATGTTTGGATCGAGCCGACCCCCAAATCTTCGGGTGTCAGCGCAATCAAATTTGGGGCAATAACAGTCTCGGTCGCAATAATGGTGTCGACTGGTTGGTTGAGGTGTTTCGCAAATGTCCTGATCGCGGCTTCAGCACGCTTTGCACGCTCTATCGGAAAGTTTAGATGCGCGGCATCAATTGCGTGTTCACAAGTCACCAACTTACCACTGAGCTTGATGGCGAGAGTTCGGATCGGATCTTCATCCCACACCCTAATGGCCCGTCTTGCATCAGAGAATACCTGAGCAGCTTTTTTGCCAATCTGGTTTCGCAATGTGGGGGCGGGATCTTCAGCGATAAAACGGATTTCATCCACACTTAGATCCCCGTCTTTTGATATATTACGTTGCAAATTTCTTAACGACGAAATGGTGCTACTGCGCGTGTGGTGCGACATCTTCTTCAAGCGCAGCGCTAGTTCTAGGTCTGCGGTGGTCGCAGTATATTCAGTATGATCCAACATGATTTGGTCTTTTCTATATTGAGGGGCAGCGTTTTTCGTGGGTGGCAATTTGGTTCAGACCAGCAATCCTGAAACGTTGCGGGATTAGTGACGGGTGGCGCCTTTAGGTGCCCTTTGGTGCCTTACAGTGACATGGAGAGACATTTGGTGACTTCGGGTCGGTGAGGGTTGCTTGAAGTCCAACCAATTTAAGATAACCCTCCACAACCCGAACTAATTAAGTCTTTGATTTCAATCGATTCTATGTCTCTCCGCATTCTCCTTGGCCACGGCGTTCCCACAACCGCATCATTTCATCGGCGATTCCAAGATACCGCCACAACGAGACCGCGGAGATAATCCAGCGACCATTCGGGCGCGCGGCATTCAATTTGCCGCTAGTAAGAAGTCGCTGAACTTGGCGGCGGCTTCTGCCGAGGTAGTCGGCAGCTTCCTGGCTCGTAAAAATTTCATCTGGTGCAGTAAGATGCATGCAAGAACTCCTGTTTCGTGTTTCAAAACAGATGTGCGCGCAATGAATGAAAATACAAAGCTCTTGGGATCAGAGATATGTGGATAAGTGCGTTTCAGCGGTGTTTGAATCGAACGCAGGCTGTTTCACACATAGCTGACCGAACCTCCGGCGTTAATTAAGTGTCGCCATGACAGAACCTCTATTGAAAAGCCTATTCTTTTCGCGAGTTTCACAAAACCCATGCCCTTGCATTCCCTAAGCTGACCGGTCTGCGATGCAAAAATTATTCGCTGACACCCTGCATGCCAAAGTGTTTCCAAGGCTTCAGAATGTGATTGGGTCGGATGTTCACTTTCATCTGACAGCGCATAGAGAATAGGCGCGAACCTTGACACGAGCTTGTGGAGCGATTTTGGGGCGAACCCCTCCAACGGAACAAAACCTTCAACCATCAGCACCATATCAAATACCCGATACCCGCTCTCAAAGATCGCATGCGGATCGCTCATGGTGTCAATAGCAAGATCAAGGGGAACCAGCGTGGTATGGGCCACCTCTGACGTCATCGGGATCGAACCGGCCAGCACTCCCCGCCTGAAGCTCAAAGAATAGGTGCCAAGCCTTTCCACTGCGTCATCAAGGCGACATGTGCGTAGGCCGAGGCGATTGAGCAGATGCGGATCCTCATTGGTGAAACACAGGAGGTCATTGGATGCGACCTTCAGTTTTGTCAAAAGCACCTCATAAATTGCTACTACCGAACCCGGTTGGGTGGCCTCCTGCGGGAACGCAGGCACCATCATCTGATCAGGCAGCGCATTCAGATCCGCGATCCCCTCAACATCGCGCCCCCGGGTAAGAAGGACCGTTGGAAGACCGGTCTCTTCCGCAAGGCGGCATAACTGACCGCTGAATGTTTCGGGCTCATCGGCAGACACCACAGCAGTCTTCTGATGACGTGCGGGGAGTAGGAACAGGTCGACGGCCGACAAATCAAGACACAGCGCCCGTGCGCGGCTTTGCGGCGGATCGGGCCTACGAATGGTCATCTCGAAAGCCTTCCTGAACCTGTGCCCATTCTGTCCTTGAAATCGCTTCGCGAACCGGAAGGGCCGCACCCAGTAACCCTTTACCCCTGTTTCCCAAGATTTGAACAAGGTGTTCAGGCGTCGCACATTTGCCAAGCTTGTACCAGCGAGAGTTTGTCCGCGCCCAATCCTGTTCCAGATCTAAACCGCACAACCGCGATGTCCGGAGCCATCTGTTGCTGAGCAGTGGATGGTCACTCACATATCCAATCAAAGCACAATTAACACCGCCTGGATCCCGTACCGTTGTCCATTTCTCGAGCCGTGGGGCTGTTGCGAGCACGGCTGGCTCAGGTCCCGCAACAGCCAGTTCCAAAGATCTCAAATGCATGCGCTTGAAGAGCTTTGCGGTTGCAACGCGACATGCGCCCGTCCACTCACCCGCAGAAATAACCGGCTGGCCATTTCGCTCCGCTTCTTTGAAAGACACACTAAGCTCCTGGAACAAGTTCGTCAGCTCTGGCCCAATGGCATCGCTCTTGATGTAACCAAGTTCAAACCATGACTTACTGTCTAGCGGCGCCGATGCCTGAAGCTCAAGGATCCACGCGATGTCGTCGTCATTATGATCCACTGCAGCTCTCCCAAAATGCTGCATCTTCCGAGCACCCCAACCGATTGTAGTGCTCATCGAGGTACGGGATTACAATCTCTGACATATCTTCTTCCTTTTCACGCGTAACGGATATGAGTTCATACCGAGATGAATAAGAGTCAAAAGTCGGATCTTGCTAGGTAGAAATTCAATTTCAAAATTGGAACTAATGAATGGCTTGATGGATTTCTGTTTTTCGCAAAGCAGTTTTTTAATCCATGGCCTTGCTATGTGGAGTAGTTGCAGTTTCGGAAGGCATTTTTCGCAAAATTACGATTGTAACACTACTGCACCAAAGAAAATTTTTTGAGGCATTCGGCCATGGAAAGGCTTTGGTGTATTGCCCACAACAACCTTCCAGTTCCAAATCGTTTTATAGATCGCGACCACCAAATGAGTTTGTATTGTCTGGGGCACAAGATCTCTCGAGCATCGACATGGGGCACTTTACTTTTCGGGATATGTTGTGGTTGTCGGCTGTGAAAACCCAAAAGGGATCTATCACAATCCCACGAAACTGAGTTGAGTGGAGGGGCGGCCGATTTTGGTACACTAATGATGCACACCATGGAGAATTCGTTTTGGTGCGCGACGCATTAACGTATGATCGGTATCTTTTGCCCGCCAAGCTATCTGACGCCGTATTATCAAGAAACGTGAAATCATTGATACTACCATTGCCGAGCTAGGGTGCCTTGCCGGCTTTCTGAGAAACGTTCGGCGGTAACGGGCTGTTTGGTGAGGCCGCCCCGCAAGCTGAGGCATCCATTCTAGTTATCAGCATGACCGACAGCCCTGAAACGCGTTAAGGCATGGCCGTGTTCGACGCCAGCCGGAGCAACATCGGCACCGCGGCCGACGCGCCGTCCAAGGCCACGCTCAAAAAGAACTACGAGTCCATTGGGCTGCGGACCGGCATCCTTCTTCGAAGGTTGGCTGTGATCCGAATGCAAGGTTCATTGTTTTGCCAAATGCCAAAAATGTAACGCTATCAGCTTTTGCGCTGGATATAAAAATTGTTTAATAACAAAGGATTATGATCTTCGAAAATCAAGCGTTACAAAATGTGTGTAAAATATCCATATTTTTCAATTGCTTACATTTCGTAACGCGTAACGCCCGAACATATGTCCTTGCGTGCGCGCGTGTGTGCGAGCGCGTGCGTGCGTATGCGTGTCTATACACTTAGATATATATCGTTACATTGTTATAAATATATATAACACACTGGATTCATTAAATAAAAAGCGTAACAGAGGCCGTAACAAAACTAAAAATCCGTTACAGCGTTGTTTTTGCTAGTAAAATCAAAGATGCAGGCCCAATTTTGGTGATTTTGCGTTACATTATCATGGATTTGGGACTCAGATCGGCACTTTCAGCTTATCGCGGTAGCTTGCAACGCTCGAATAGTGGTTCAAAAGTGTTGTAACGCTTTTTTTCATTCTCGCGCTTGAATAGGCAGCTTCAGATGGAATTTGCCTGATGGCGAGGACAGTGTCCTGCAGATCAGCATGCTCACGATTGCGGACTTTCAAGATAGGAAATTCTCCGCCTCCAACGCGGAGAGGGTGTGTGAAAACTCCGCCACTTTGCTCAGATGATGGTATGATTTCTGTATTCGATACGGAGGTTGTTCATGTCGCATTTTATCGAAGGTTTGGATCGCCAGCAGACGATGTTGCTGCCTGAACATCTGGACGATTATGTAGACGAGAACAGCCCTGTCCGTGCCATTGATGCTTTTGCCGACTTGTTGGAACTTGATGTGCTTGGCTTCAACGCGCGACCCGCTAGCACTGGTCGGCCAGGGTATCACCCTGGGCTGATGCTGCGGATTTATCTGTACGGCTACCTGAACCAAGTCCAGTCATCGCGCCGCTTGGAACGTGAATGCGGTCGCAACCTGGAGCTTATATGGCTGACCGGTCGGCTGAAGCCCGACTTCAAGACAATTGCGGATTTTAGGAAGGACAACGGCCCTGCGATCCGCAAGGTTTGTCAGCAATTTGTCGCCCTATGTCGCGACATGGATCTGCTGAATGGGGATGTGGTCGCGATTGATGGCAGCCGGTTTAAGGCCCTGAACGCCAAGGCCAAGAATTACACGCGCGGTAAGCTGCGTCAGAAGCTGGGTGAGATCGACAAAGCAATTGAACGCTATTTAGGTGAATTGGATCGTGCTGATGAAGTGTTTGAGCAGACCGGCACGGTGCTGCCAGAGTCGCGCATGGAGCGCACTCTGAGAAAGCTGGAACACCTGAACAAAGAGGCCGTACGCTATAGATCAATTGAGCAGCGAATGGATGAGACAGGCGAAACGCAGGTCTCATTGACGGATTCTGATGCCCGTTCAATGGCGACCACAGCACGCATGCCGCGTATCGTTGGTTACAATGTGCAAACGGCAGTCGAGGCTCATCATCACCTCATCGTTGCACATGAGGTCACAATGCTTGGGTTCGACCGCGATGCATTGTCCATGATGGCTGCGGCAGCGAACGATGTCATGACAACAGATCAGCTCACAGCGATCGCGGACAAAGGCTATTACAAGGGCGAAGAGATTGTCGCCAGCGAAGACGCGGGTATCGCAGTCGTTGTTCCCAAACCCATGACATCAAACGCGGCTGCACGCGGTCAGTTTGATAAGGCTGACTTCGCCTATGACAGTGACAAGGATGTGTACGTCTGCCCGGCAGGCGAGAACCTGACCTACAGGTTTACTAGCCCACAAGATGGCAAAGCCATCAGAACGTATTGGTCGGGTGCCTGCGCCGAGTGCGCAATCAAAGCCAAATGCACGACCAGTAAAGAGCGCCGTGTACGGCGATGGGAGAAAGAGGATGTACTGGAACGGGTGCAAGAAAGGTTGGACGCAGACCCGGCCCAACTGGCTGTCCGCAGCATGACCGTCGAGCATCCCTACGGCACGATCAAATCCTGGATGGGCGCCACCCACTTCAAGATGCGCACCCTGAAAAACGTCGCCACCGAAATGGCACTACACGTGCTCGCCTACAACATGACCCGCGTGATGAAGATCATGGGCATTCCGGCGATGATCGACGCGATGAAAGCGTAAAGGGGTTCGTGCGCCCTGAAATTTACGCCAAATATGCCTGATCCGTCTCGGGTGGCCACCACCGGCCTCGCAATCCATCGTGCACGTCAAATGACGATCTCACGCCAAAACGGATACAAACATCAAAAACAACTGTGGCCATCGCTATCAACCGAGTTTCCACACACCCTCCGGACTTTGCCGACATTTGGCCGATGTCCGCTACGGCGACCCT
This sequence comes from Roseobacter sp., assembly GCA_039983935.1. Lineage (GTDB taxonomy): Bacteria > Pseudomonadota > Alphaproteobacteria > Rhodobacterales > Rhodobacteraceae > Roseobacter. The sequence goes on from JBDWVP010000019.1 coordinate 94,824, forward strand.
TCGACGCGCTTAGGCGCTTTATGTGACATATCAAATATCTATTTTAGCATTGTCCCAATCTTCTACTGAAGCCCAGACCTCCATTTCAATATGTATGGGTTTGGGACCAAACTTCTTGAGTTCCGGCGCTAACGAAATCGCGGTCAAAATCGCGAGTAGAAAGTATATAAGGCCCACAACTTCATATGATCTGATCTCAAGACTCTTATAATGCTTCGTTTTTGCGAGTCCCAAACAGAAGCACCCAATGAACATACACAACTGTACTCCCATTTTAATAAACGTTGCCACTACTGGGTCAAACATTGCTGCTACAGCAACCAAAGACACTGCGCTTACCGAAACCCCCGCCCAAATCCATGCCAACATTTACTTTCTCCTTCATCAGCAGTGAAAGCTAGCTATTAGCTTCATCTCCAATATGAAGGTTGGTTTTTGAAATTTCAGTAAAATGAAGTATCAATGGATTGTATCAGTAAACTTGTACAAATGAGTCGCGGCCGCGTAGAGCAATAAGGTTAGTCGCCATCAACGAAATATAAATGATCAGACCTTCCCTGCATGGATATGATGATAACGGCGCAAGCGGCATATCATAAACAGTCGTGGCATAAAAATTGCGTTTTTAAACGCCCTAAATGATCTCTCCAAGCAGCTTTTGTATAGCTCCTACCCGCAAAATATCTCGTTTGGAGAAAGTGCTCGCACGGAATCTACCCCTATGCCCTCTTAGCAAGCCTTTGATCTCTCCATCATGCCAAATTGCAAACGCAAAGAAAGATCTTACATCCTTCGAGTCGTGGCTCTCGTATGCCACCTTCTTCCACCTGATCTTCGAATGAATTTTTTTTAGCTCACTAGCGTTGTGAACATTGTGGATGACAATTGGAGAATCGCGAGTCGATGCAAAGCCTGTTAGTCCATCTTCCTCATCCACGTAGTACACATTTTCGCTTCTATTGTTAAATCCAACCCTCGTAGCCGTTGTGATAGATGGTGATAAAACCCAACGATCACCACCGTTCCGCGCTCTGAAAAATGTAACGTCGTCACACCCAAGAATTTCGCGAATGCTGTGAAGTAGTGAGACATTAATCTGGGCAATAGTACCACCTATAATACCCATAAAAACATCCTCAAAAATAATGTTTTGGCGTTCTATTAACCTTCGGCGCATCTCGCTTATCGTAATGCGGCAAAGTTGCTCAATAGTTTCTAGTTTACTCCCAACTTCCAATGACTCACGATGTAGTACAGCGATAGAGTAGTGAAAAACGCCATTTTGATCTATCGAATGATGTGAAATGAGGCCCGAGCTGGAACGTTCTGTGCGTGGTTCGACAGGATAGTCATCCGCAAGAATATAATTACCGTTTTCAGAAGCCATTTCCGTAGAATCCTTCCTAAGAACATCTATAGAAATTGTATTAGCGAGTGATAAAACCTTTCTTTTGAAAATCGTAATGAGCTCGGCGAAATCATGTTCAATTGAATGATCTCTTTTTATTATCTTTGACCACGCTCCAACCTGCTCGATGAAATCGCTAAGCATCCTACTATGAGCTCCGATTTCTGGCCGTAACGTCTCACGGTATTCTTTGCAAAGGGGTTCAACAACTCCAGCCGCCTCAACGACTAAGCGTTCGGCGGATTTGTCATAATTTTTTGGTCGTACAGACTCCAGATTAACGACACCTATTGCCTCACCGCCATCAAAAATTGGTGCTACTAGTTCGGATTTGATCTGTTTGTCTGATGGCGTGTAGTTCTCGTTCCTCCACACATCATCTAAGTTCTGAATCTCACCGCTATCCATCGCGGTGCCACAAATGCCCTCTAACTGCCCAAGGTAAAGAAACTTCTCACGACCTTCACCATGAGTAATATACTTTAATGTTCCATCCCAGCGTTTAAAGGCTGTATATCCTCTTGTGCTATTCGTCTCGCTAACACATGCGGAAGTTGCCGCCCTAATACTCTGTTCCAGAAAGTTTGCGCGATTCTCAAGATTCAAGAAAACTGACTCGATCTCCTGGCGCAATAGAGCGAGGTTTACACTTAATTTTTTTTGAGATTCAGGCGAGTTTGGATGATATGTACTCATTTCATCCTTGAAGTAGTCGACTAAGATGACCCCGGTGGGTAAGTTATCATAGCTAACGCTTAGAGCAACTTCGAACTCTGTACGCGGATCGCCTTGTTCGAACTCTCCTCTTTCAGCAAAGAGCAAAGAAGGCGTTCGGAGGGCCTTTCCTATTAGGCCATCCTCAATGCGACAGGTGTTGAATATCCATGCTGGGTCTGTGCGAAGATTGGCCCGTGACCGAATATTGCCTTGATCCCCTACAAGTACAAGAATGCATCTTGGGATATTGGCTTTTTTGGTCATCTCGCCAAGAACCGTTTGTATCTGACGCTCTACAGCGGCTAGGTAGGTTGCGGGGAATATTGCTGTTTCAGGGGTCATCTCAGGCACCAATTGATTTGTTCTGATTGGCAAGGTACGAGAGCATTGTGTCCCCAACAATCGAAACGAGGGTTGTCGCAGAAGGTCCGACCTCGCGGCCCATCAGTAAGCGTCGGATGTTTCGGTATACCCGCCTGTGCTCTCGTATATGGGCCGTGCACTCAATGTCCGTCAGTGTAGAGAGTTCGGTCAACTTGTGTTTAGAGCGGACGAGTGATGTACTGTGATAGCCATTCGATCGTTCGCTTTTTCGCCGCTCGATTAGAAGGGTAAGCCAGTACAGAAACTGTGACACTTCCGAGAAGCCGGAAAAAGCCTCCCGATGCTCGTATAAACTCTCAATAATTTGCTGCGGAATTTCTTCTCGACCATCCTGATTGTGACGTAGATCGGGAGCCGAAACATTTTTCTTGAAGACAACGTTTGACATGTGCCTCAGGCATAGAGCATCTTGTCGCTTTATTTTGGCAAGCCGACAGCGCTCCTGGGTAAGAATTTTCAAAAAACGAGTGAAGTTGGAACGCTTTGGAAGTAGCTTGAGAGTTGTCTCAGCGCCAATTTCAGAAACTTCTTCAATGAGTTCCTTTGGGTTTTTGTATCCAGCCGATGCGAGATACTCCTGTCCGAACGAAGACAACAGCGTTACTAGAATACCCTCCGGGCTATAAATCCCGTTCACTCTAATCTTTTCGATGCTCGGATTTTGACGAAGATTTCGCTTGGACAGAGGTGTTTCATCATCGCCATAAACTAAGCCTACGTGCAAATACCATGATGGGCACAGGAAAGGTAACGGACGAACTGAGTGATTGGCTTGGCGTCCTGTTCTTTGTAGTAAATCAATAGCCTCGCGGGCCGTTGCCATGTAAGATGGATCACGGTTTGTGGCGAAAGCATGCCTGAGTGCTGACTGAATTGCCATTTGCTTGCAAGTGAAGTACGAATTTTGTTGGCGAACATCGCGCACAACAAGAGAGTTGTGCATGAGATCATCAACAGCTCCCGCGAACTTGTAAAGATACTTCCAGCCTGTGCTAGTCTCTTCGGACTTCCACGCTACGTCAAAATTAAGTGGGTCGCCCTTGGGTGATGTTTGTGGGATTCTGTGCAGCACAGTTGGTCCTTTTACCGCGTCAATCCATGCTACTCGAGAGAATGCTGAATTCTCATTCATTGCACTGACGTCCAGAAAGACGCGATCATTGTCTTGTTTGCAGAGCCCATGATCGATCAAAAGATCAAGAGCTGCTTTGTAGTTTTTCGTTGCCCCATGGTCTGTCTGAGAATAATAGTTAGAGCCAATACCAAGCCAATCTAGATCCTTTAGAATTAGTTTCTTGTAAATGTCACTGTTTGGGCCGAGACGAATCGTATCCGTGTCATCCATCCTGATGTGAAAATGACCCGAGTTTTTACTACTGCGAGCCAACAAGAAGGAAGCAAGAGCGGTTCTAAGGCTTCCAATGTGCAGCGAGTTCGAGGGTGTCGGTGCAAAGCGCGTTTGGATAGGAACAGAATGGAGTAGTTTAAGTAACAGAGAGTCAGAAAGTTCCTTTGATCGCGAAATAACTTCTGGGCGCAGTTTATGCGCACCGAAGTGTGCTAGGAAACCACGATATGCAGCTGATATTGATTTGAATTTCTTGGCTTTGCCGTTAGCGAGATAGTTGGGTAACAAGAAACGACTTTGAGGGGCCATTAGGTACTGAGTATACAGAATAGCATCAAAGAAGATGAATCTAAACGTATCATTTGGGTCCTCAAAAAAAGGGTCAACACAGTTTCCAGAAAAACCTAAGGCTTCCAACTCCGAATGAGAAGCCAGTCGCACCTTGTCTGTGCAGTTTGTTGCTTGTTGAATTTTCTTGAAGTCAAGTTTGGCGTGTGTATCGGTGATGGCAAGAACGTAGTCGTCGCCAGCGCGCATTACAATGAATTTGGCCTCTCGTTTTAGAGAAGCAGTTAGGGTGTTATCTCGTCGAGGCAGCGATGATTCATAGTACGATAAGCGGTTTGTAAGCGCGGCATCATCGCGTCTTATTAGGCCAAAATTAGACATTTGTGGCTCTGTCAGGCTTATTGGGCAAAAATTCTTGAAACTTTGTAAGAACTCGTTGAGTAGGTTCTCAATGCTATTCATGCGATCTACAGATAGAGTATCAATGAAGTGCGCGAAGTCACCAATTGATCGTTTGCCAATCGAAAGGGGTAGCAAGTTGGCTTGCTGTTGGCTCAGCGCTGATAGTAAACGACTATGTGAAGTTGGAAATAAAATTTCGATTTCGGTAATTACATTAGTGTCTAAAAGAAAAATAACGGGTAGGTTATCTTGCTGTATGAGTTCGCCTAATTTCTCGTGAAACGCGCCCTCAAGCAAGCAGTAGCTTTCGACTCGGAACCCAGATTTGATCAGCGACTCAGCGACGACAGTGTTCCAAAAAGACAGGTGCGCTGCAAATACAATGTAGGCTTGCGGCCTGCTTTTGTTCGTTGCAAGGGGGTTTACATATGCACCTGCACGGTTGCGTAGGGCAGATATGTTGTTGGATACTGAAGTGTTACCTGGCTGAATAGTTGTCAATATTTCGTCGACTATCTTCAGTTCGTGGAGAGTGAATTTCGACATCTCGGAGCTTATTTCGTCTATAGCATCAAGCTGAACCGTGGCAGTTTTGGAGAGCAAGCGGCAAAATATCGAAAAAGGTAAAGACGGTTGAGGTGGTTTTGGTAGGTGAACGTAGCTGCCAGAATTCGTATTTTGATATCCGATATTGGGGTGTAAACCTAAAGTGAGCATGCCCCTTGCGATATCGCCTATGTGTGAGTGATTGGTCCCAAATGAGTAGTATCCGAGTTGAATGAAGATGCGTAATAGCGTGATGAAGTCATACTGTGTGGTTGATGTGTCGCAAACACCAGATGTCAAAATTTCAAGTCCTGCGGAAGATTTTGGAAAACAGATTTCACGAAGAAATCGGTTGTCGAGACGGATATATGATGAGTCACAGCAATCGATTATCAAAGATAATGATGCTGTGGTGTCAAAATTCAAACTTGAAATAAGGGAGTTTATAGTCAAAGTAGCATGCGTGTGGTCGTTTAGATGCGCATCTATATCAAGGATGCAAAGGCCAGGATCGGGGCTAAAGTGGCCATGGCCAGATATGACGATGACGTATGCGGTGGGGTTGTCTTGGCGATCGGACAGTGCGGCAATGTCTTTTAGAACACTAGGAAAATCGCGGTTGATAAATACCAACGTTTCGAAACTGGAACCTGCGAGGTCTTGATATGTTGTTACAAGTTTTAGCATCGAGTTGGCAAGTCGTCCTTGGAAGTCGGGCAAATACCTATAGCTATCGTTTGCAATAGCTATAAGTACTGTGTTGGAAGAACTGTTGCGTGTCATTGCACTGTGACGAATGATTGGACGCTATGGGACTTGTCGCAGTGCTCGGCAGCAAAGTAACCCTCTACCAAGCTTAAGAAGTCGCCATGTGACAGAGGCGCAGTTCGAGTTGTTCCGTCCGGCCAGTCTTCAAAGATATACTCACTACAAGCGAAAGCGTAGATGTACGTTCGCGAGACTTCATCATGCACTTGAAAGCGTCCAAAATTTCGCCGACCGATATCTTCGATGTGATCATTCGGTATCTCGGCGACGCCATTCATACCTTTGTATTTACCATCTTCGTAGGCTATGGTTCGTAGATAAGCCGGATGTGGCAAATTAGCTTTAGTCTGAAGCCACCAACCATGGCGGACGATCATTTCGGGAACCTCAATGGGGCGTTGCATAACAATATCTTTTGACCAATTGATGCCCATTGGCGTCTCAGGTTTTAGAACTAACAGGTCATGATGTTGGTGGTTTGATGCGCAAAGCGCTAGGACGCCCCCCTCATAGGCTTTACGTATGTATGACAGAATGTCGTTTTTGGGATAAGCCCAAATACTATCGCTGAATCCGAGGTCGTTTAGGCCGAGTGCGTGTGTCACCTCCAGAAGAAAGCCAGGCGTAATTTTGCTGGGGTGATTCATAAGATCAGAAATACGAGCCAAGTGGATTTTGGCGGTCTTTCCGGTGGCCGCGCGCCAGAAGTTTATAAGAAATTCTAATTCAGTCAGTGTTGCACTACGAACTTTTTGAGCATCTTCTCCAATGGACAGTCCGAGCTCCATTTGGAGCTGCAAGACGGCGATAACCTTCTCCTTCATATCTGAGAATGGGGATTCACTAGACGACATTTCTACGATCCTCTTTGGCATTTGCGTGTATTGCTCAGACTACATGTTGCCGGAGATATGGGAAGAGTATGTGGGTTACTGTGAGTTACTGGTGCCGTTTAAGTCTCAAACGGAGGCTCGTTGGCTCGTTCGAAGATGATCGTTTTTGGTCCCAACGCAAGCAAGCACACGATTCAAGGCTCTGTGGCGGGTCAATAACCTCGGTTAACACTTCCCGGGTTCTGAACCGTTTTTGAACCGAGGTTTGAAGAGCCGCCGTTCGCCGCAACGCATCCGAGGAACAGATTGGGCTCATTGCGGTCATTAGCTGCAATATGCGCCAATGTCTCCTTTGTTGGTCGAGCTATTCGGCTATGACCATTTCATTTTACAGACCCGTCTGTTTTCGCCGATTAAGGCGTTCGATTTATGATGGCCCAGCATTTTATTGATGGCAAAGGGTTGCGCATTTTAAATGTCAACATATTTATCGAGTAGACACGAAGCGTAAGCTTCTCGGGTCCGGCAGCTTCGGCAAGGTACGTCGGCGTCCTTAAAGGTCATCGTGGATAAAAAATTCTTAGGCCTGTTTGCTGCCATTTGGCGGCGTGCGCAGGCCACCAGCTGATGAGATCAGCAGCGATGAAAGTGTCATGCTACTTCCGATCGTTGCTTCGTCGTCGCTGTTTTCCAGTACACGGCTCGAGGACAAGAAATTGAAAAGTGACGTACTCCCCGCAAACGTAGCGGTCGGCAAAGTCTTTGCCACCGAACCCGTAAGTCAGCAACGATATCCAGTTGATGCGTATTGCCAATCCCGAATTCTTCATAGGGGGCGGCGACCTCAATGAAGTACGACGAACTCACACTGATCACTGGAGAACAGCTGGCAAAGCTGCACGGGTACGGCTCAGTGACATCGAGTTGCCGATCGTGGTGGAAATCGATCGGCATTGAACCCCTCCCGGGGCGGAAAAACATCTATGATCCGCGACAGGTCAGGGAGCGCCTTGATCTCGTGGCGGGGCTTCGGGCCGATTCCGCTGTCAATGCTGTCGATAAACCTTCGCTGACTGAACAAAGAAGGGCGCGTAAGAATGCCAACAGATAGCCTTCCGCCAGAAGTTCACCGTGTGAAAACAAGGTTGGCTGATGGCTCGGTCATGTATTACTTCAGTCTTCGCGGGCGCAAAGGCACTGGTTTCTTCAAGTCACCGGACCGCCTTCCGCGACACCAAGGCTTTCATACGGCCTACGCTGCTGCGCTCGAAAGCGCCAAGCCAAAGCGATCAGGCTATCTGACGCGCGATATGGTCGATGACTATTTTGCGTCTCCCAAGTTTAGAAGATTGGCCCCTAGATCGAAGCAAGATTACCGAAAATGGATCGGTTTTTTTGAGAACGAGTTTGGAGAGGATCCCGCCGAGATGTTCTCGGAATGGGAATCTCTCGGTGAGGTGAACACATGGCGGAAGAATTGGGCTCATAGCCCCAAACAATACGACGATGCCGGAACCCATGTTGCCATTCTACTCAACTGGGCTGTCAAAGAGGGGAAACTCAAAAACCATCACTGCAGCTTTGAAAAAGTGTATGAAGCCGACCGGGCCGCGATCATTTGGACACAGGAGCATATCGACAAGTTTTTGAAGGTCGCCCCAGAGTATATGTGCCGTGTCCTGATTGCTGCGACGGAAACGGGACTCCGCCCTGCGGACCTTGTAAAGCTGCGGCGCTTCGATGTTGATAGACTTTCTTCAGGCAACCGTCGTTTGCGTATCTCAACGGAAAAACGCAGTGTGGTCGCGCATATTCCTGTAACCCCTAAAATGTCCCAGATCATTGATGCGGTACCAGAAGGGCAGGAATACATTCTGACCAACGCAAGCGGCCAGCCGTGGACAAAACGATACGTTTCTCAACGGCTGAGTGCCTACAAAAATCAAGCTGGTCTCACAGAGGCCACTTTGGGCTACAGCCTGCACCTGCACGACTGTAGGGGCACTGCTACGACAAAACTCCTTGAGGCGGGGGCCAACGCCAGCCAGCTGGCGACCGTGTTTGGATGGAAGCTGAGGTATGCGACGCAGATGATCGAGGTATATGCGGTTGTTGGATCAGACAAAACCGACAGGATTTTGGAGCTTTACGCAGAGGCAGAAAAGAACGTCGCCAGAACGTAATTGTAAAATGCCCTGTAAAATGGCGCCCTGTAAATCGACGCCCAGAGGTCTAAGTGCTTGGTTTTAAATGGAGGCGAGTACCGGAATCGAACCGGTGTACACGGATTTGCAATCCGCTGTGCTGCGCTGTTTTTATTGTGCTTTTCTGGTAGAATATTGCGGAACATATCAAAAACCTATCGTGAATTGGTAGAGCGCGAGTGACCACCCGGACAAAGCAAGCCACGCCATTATGCATCTGCCTATTGCTACCCCATTGCGCTCGTCCCAAATCATTTTGATGTAGCGCTTATTCTGGGCGGGGTCGTTGGAAATTGGGGGGGGTGATTTTGCGATTTTTATCATTCGGAACAGTCGGAACATATCAAAAACCTTTCATGAATTGGTAGAGGCTACAGCAGGTCAATTTTTATTTTATCACCTTTTACAGCGGCGATCACGACGCCCACTAAGACAATAAAGCCTCTCACGATGAACGACCCGGCAATAGTCAGCCCTAACCACACCCAAAAGCTACTCACGTAGAGTTGCATAATTTCAAGCATATTCATTCCCTCTTTTTCTGAGCCGATTTAGCCCTTGCTTCCTGCCGTGCCGCCCCTGCGTAGTGGGTAATCATGGCTTTCGTTGTGTGGCCGGTAATGGCCGCGATTTCGTCATCAGACCCAGCCGCGCCGATTTCGCTGGCAACCGTGTGTCTAATGGCGTGAATGTTGTAATCTTCTGCGCCGATTTCCTTGCGCAAATGCATTATTGCATCTGCAGCGCTACGGTAAGCGTAGGGCGTTGATTTCCGGGCAGCGGTTAGGATGGTCTCCCCATCGCGAGAGGCGAGGCGTAGGCACTCTCTGAGGTCTTGACTCATAGGTATCACCAATTCGGCTCCCGTCTTGCTCTGGGAGACCTGAATTCCGGCTCCGCGAATATCTTCCCACTTCATCGTCAGCACGTCGCCTATTCTCTGACCGGTGCAATAAAGCAGTTCAAACAGGAGCCGTGTTTTATCGCTGTGTGTCCGTGCATTTCGCGCCGCCTCGATCTTATCCTTCGGCCACGGTTGCGGCTTTGCCTTGGCGTATTTTAGGGAGTTTACACCCTTTGCGGTGTTGCTCTTTACCTCTCCGATATCGATGGCATATTCCAGCAGAACGCGCAGCACTCTAACGAAGTAGTTCGCGTAGTGTGAGCCGTCTGATTTCGCCAACTGGTCGCGCCATGCGATGACGTGCTTTCGCTCAATGCTTTTAACGGCCACGCTGCCTGCGTTCGTCTCAAGGCGTGTGAGGTACTTTATATAGTCCTTCTGTGTCCGTGGCTTGAGCGACTCAAACTTTGCGGATCGGTAATAGTGATCGATCAATCCCGCCACAGCGAAAGCGTTGACCTTCGGGGCGGTTCCGTTGAGGATAGTGGCGTATTCTGCGGCAAATGCCGGGCTTTTAGGGTCTTGCGCTTTGAATTTGCGCGTAGGCCAGCCGGAACGCTTGAACCACAGTTCTCTTGCGCTCTTTTTGCCTTTCAGCCTGACGACATATGATGGCAGGTCGCGTTTCACTTTTCACCCATATTGATCAGATCAGCAGCGGTGGCTAGCTTGTCCGGTTGCGAAAACTCTATCTTAATTCCGTCTTTTAAAATGGCGACCCCGACAACATCGCGGCCAGCATCCTCAAAGTGACGAATTGCTGTTGTTGCTTTTTGCAATTGCGTTTGAATGCGCGGTTTTCTCACGTCAGTCTCCTTTGCTTAGATGTTTTTCCGGGGCGTGGCAGTAAGACCAAAACTCCCAATGTGACCCAGGTAAATAGTCCTTCTTTGCTTGCTTTTGACGCCCAACCCTCTTTAGCCAGACCCATTGCCCCCACCAGTATTTGACTGGGTGCCAAGCAAACCAGACATGGCAGGGACCGACCGATTGCGCGAATCTATATGAACCTGGTTTGGTGCATCTCATTGCTGCTGGTCCTCTAGCGCGGCTTTTATCTCGGCTTTCAGATCAGCGATGCGAGCGTCGGCCACGTCTTTGCGGATATACTCCACGTCCTTGCGGCCTAGGATGTCGTCCCAACGTCCCTTGAATACATCATCCTGCTTTCTTTCGATGAAGCGCGACACCCATATCCGTTTCGGCGTTTCCTTTAAATCGGTCATGTCCGTGGCTCCTTGCGTGCTTCAATCATGGCGTCGGCTAATCTATAAGCCGCCTTCGCCATACAATTCTCCGTGCCGGACAGACTTGTCATGCATGGCGCTGCGGCAGTAGCAATCATTCCGGTAACAGCTTGTCCGGCGAAATAGTCACGTAGATCCATGTCGCTCATTTGAACATTTGCGTTTTGATCTGGCAGAAACCGTTCGTCTGTGTGGGTCATTGAGCCACTCCTAAAACTGATAAAACAACGCTCTCTGTTGGAATAAAAATTGCAGCCAAAAAGAACGCGAAGAATAGTTTCTTCGCTCTTGTCAGGCGCTTCGGGGTATATGGGAGGCCGTGCATGTTCATGCCGTCTTCTATATCCCAAAGGACGATAATCACGGCAGCGACCGAAGCCGCCATAAACAGCAGTACAACTTTTACAATTCCCGATATATGGGCGATGTAGTAAATCATATTGATATCGTCTGGCACGGTTCTATTCCTTTTCTGTGTGGGCAGCGCGTCCAGATCGGGAGGAAACGGCGCGCTGCCCATTTGGGGGAGGCTTCCGAGGGCCTTACTCCCCCACAATCGCGGCGTGATTGCTGCGATTTATCTCGTGTGGCTCGTGCCAGCCCGCAACCAGTGTGGCTGATATTGCGGTTGCCAGTAGGGCGCTCTTGATGTTGATTAAATACGACATCAGTACGGCCCGGACATTCCGCCGATCACAGCCGACCAATCCCCGCATTTTGGGTTCACTGGTTCATCTTCAATCTCACCAACTTTTCTAAGCTGATCTGCGACCCATTGGTCACGAGCGGAATTTGTTGGGGCGTCCGCAGAGGGAGGGATGCGGGACGCCCCGCCTGCATCCAGGGAGGAGGCTGCAGGTTTGGGAAAAAGGGGTGTGGGTTGAATGGTCATTTCGGTAAAAGTCCTTTGGCTCTAAGTCTCATCTGGGTTAATACGAAAGCCGTCATTAAGCCTTCCCACGTCCAGCCTTGCTCGCCTTTGAGGGCGAAAATGTCCTCGGCTAGCTGGCAACCATAGAACGCTATGTAACTTGGTGGCTTTTCGCCCATTCCGGCTATTTTGAACTTGCGAATATGCCGCATGTTTGTGGTGTTGGTTGACCCACCGCACCCGCACCAATCAGCCAAGCATGGCTCACCTTTGGCAGACTTCATGATGGGGCAATCACTGCTAGACTTCTTTCCAGCGGCTACCCTGCGCATGTACTTGCGTGGTTCTTCTTTCTCCAGCTTGAGGCCGAGAGGGGGCTTTGTCGCTACACGGCTCATACTCTAGCCCCCTTCAAAGTGCTGTTGAGGGACCGCCAAACGTCAATCACATTTGTTGCTGCAAGGCGTGTGCTTAAAAGCGTTTCGTGCCTTTTTGTGGCTTCAAATAGTTCGTCAATTGCGGTGATATATCTATCGCTGGCGTATGCTTCCCGCTCTTGTGCTGCTGCGCTTCTTTCGTTGGATGCTTTCATTTCCAAAGACTTGATGACACGCAGCATGTTTTCGCAGCGCTCGCGTTCGGCTTTAGCTTCCCCTATCAAAACAGCGCTATGAACCAGCCATTCGGTGGCTTTCTCAGCGCGTTGTTGGGTGACAGCTCCGCTATCTTGAAAGTTGGGAAGAGTCATTGCGGGTTCCTAATTTGCCAAAGACGATAGGCTTTGAGATTGGATATTTGCAGGGCCAGAACCTTTCTGGCCGGATCGCTCGCCAATGCCTTCACTTCAGCGCGATATGAGTCAGCAACTCGGTGAACTTCACCTTCAGTTTTGCACTTTCGCAAAGCATCTTTGATATGATCCGGCGCGTCTGGCATCAGAACGGAATTTCGTCATCAAGGTCACGAGGCGTCTGGTTGCGCTCATCATGTGCGCCGTGAAGCGCTCGGTACTCAGGGGATGACGCAATCGTTTCCTTCATCTTGTCCGAAAACCCGTCAAATATCTTTGGGTCGAAATCATCTAGGGAGAAATAGATTATCTCTCCTTCTGGGCTGGGCCAAGTTTCCTTGCCGCCGGGTGGCAAGAGTATTGCGTTAAGATTCGCGTAAGTTGTCCCGTTGTTTGTTTCATGCACAATTTGGAGCAAAGCGCCGACGCCAAGAAGGGTTTTGCAGTCAAATGTTCCAAAGTCTTCTTCAGTGAACGGTCGGCCCCGCCAGCTTTCTAGCCGCTGACGAAATAACGCCTTTTCATGTGACGAAAAAGTCATGCGCTCGACGTGCAGAACTGGTCCTTCGTGGTCCACTCCGTCTCTATTCCAGGTTATGCGCTCCTTGGGGATTTCCCACCCCAGCTGCACTTTGCGCTGTGACTTAGTGCCATACATTCCTGTTGTTGTTTGAGTTCCAAGATCAATAAACCGCGTTAAAACGGCTAAATGCTGCCCAGCGGGTGTAGGCGTAAATGATATTCCGTTGTTTTCTGGTAGTTTCATTTGGTTAGTTCTCCAATTTTCAATTGTTGGTCGTTTGTGTTTGTTGGTTTGCTTTTATTCTATCGTCATATGCAGCCACCAAGGCGCGGCAGCGGTTTACAAAGGGGGTAAGTTCTACCAAGTCCCACCCATCGCCAGACCGTAACGATTTGGTCATGTATTCGAGGGGCTGCAGGGCTAATGAGTAGAAAGCCTCACGCCTGCCGAATGACTTATTCGGTGGAAGATCATTCACCTGATTGCCTCGCGAAACATTCTGGCGCGCTCAAGCCTCGCCAATACGAAAGGCTTGACGTGATCGGGCGAGTATCCGCGTTTCCTTGCCACACGGCGCAATACTTTCACCCACCTAATTTCAGACTGTATTTCGTTAACCGCCTCTTTGTTCGAAACGTATTTTCCGGTACTTAGAAACGGCATTTCGGCATCCTTTCTTGTTTCAATTGGCAGGCGGTCCCGGTGAATGTTTGGCGCATTCGGTAGTCGTCCCTAGGGGTTACGACACATGCAAAGTGCATGGCCTTCTGTTGATTTTTGGGACCGCCGGCGAATTGAAACATCAGCAGCTCCTTGTCGGGCATTCGTAATGTTGTGGGTTGGCTTGCGCGTCGATGTAGTCACCGATATGCGCAGCCTCGATCATGTCCGCGATGTGGCTGCAGACCACAAAGATTGCGATCCAAATCAGAAGGCCAGCGTTCACTGCAACTAGCATCGGGCCAATGGCAACCATGCGGGGCTTTGCTTTAGGGGCGGGGTACTTCCAGTGGTTCACGTCGCTCTCCTTATTCTGCGGCTAATGCGATGGTGGGGCGGTTCAATGTCCGGGTGCGCTCTTAAATTCACGACGAAACATTTCTTCTTGCCGTTGAGCCTCTGCAATAATCGGCGCAAACAGATCGCGTAGTTCGTCCTCAACATCCGTGCTATCCATCGGGATAGGCAGCATGGCGGCAATAAATTCATGCACAGCCTCAATGCGCTCAAGTGGTATGCATCGGGTATTCTGGTAGTATGAAACCGCGCCCTCAATCGTCCTGTTTTTAATGCAGTAGGGTATCCCGTATGACCAAATCCCCCGCGCCGAATGCAGCACATCGCAGACAACGCCAATTTTGCGCATGAAGCCTGCTTTAGTGTTTTCCGCGTGGGGAAAGACAACCGGTGTTACTGAGGTCGGTACGTCTAATGTTTCAATCTTAGTCATTGCATGTCTCCCGATCTGCATAGGAGTACATTAATTTGGCAAATGCCAAAATGCAACAATTAAATTTGGCAAATGCCTATTTTATTTTTCACCACCAGAATCAGCACAGCAAAAACCCCGACAACGTATGATCCATGATCCACCACCGTACCGAAAACGAACACTTGGGTTTTTCCTTTGCGCGTGTAAAACATTAACCATTATGAGCATGGAGACTGGGGCGAATGCACGAACTGGCGCTAGCGCAGCGGATTTCACTTGATAAAAAGATCATAACTGATGCTGGCTATAGCGTTTTCCAGCCTCAGAGCATCGGAGTTGTCAACAGCCTCATGAGGGAGACCGGGCGCAAGCGGCAATCCGCAATGTTGTCTACCAGTAATAACGATTTCACTACGGAAAATTCGGTTTTCGTATTTGTCGCGATGGGTGAAAGTATGGTCGGAGGTGTTCGTTCTAAGGTAATAGACCTTCAGGGGGAAACGTTTGAAAGTCATCAGCGACGGACAATTCCTGAATGGTATGAAACGGACGGTGATGAAATCGAGGGCTTAGCACCCGCTCTAAATAAACTGATTACTGGGCGTCATGCATATGTCGGTGACCTAGAGCTGCAAGGTGATCACCGTGGCCAGCCAAAGGTTTCAACCGCAATGGGTCGTCTCGCTGTAGCCCTATCTCTAATGAAGTGGCCCGATATATCAGGAGTTTATTGCATCCTGCCTGATGAGCATAGGGGAAGGGCGATTGACTATGGATTTTGCCACTTCACCAGAAGCGCTTACAAATGGAAAAACCCTAAGCCTCCTGGTGGGCGTCTGCGTGATTGGGGTGTCGCTGTATCAAGTCGAGATGACTTGATTCACTATTTGACCAGTGCGAACTTGGAATGAACACCGCATGAATCATTGTTAGCGGCTCCCCATCTGGAAGGTAAACTTTGGCGTGTATCCGGCGATACTTGGTTTTCACCAGCCGCCCCCCAACTTCGCCGTTCATTTCTACATCTGACACCATGTAAGGGCGGTGGGATGCTTCAATGTGACCCAATTTTATGCCTTCCAAAAAGTCATCCGGGAACGCCCCGAGAAGTGCTGAATATTGCTCGTTGCTCTTAATTTTGAACTCCGTAGAGTTCGCGCTCTGATGTCCTATGCGAAATGGCGTGGGTGTGCGATCCTCGGAACCCATGACGCGGAACAAGTCAACGCTTT
The DNA here is from genome assembly GCA_039983935.1 of Roseobacter sp. GTDB lineage: Bacteria > Pseudomonadota > Alphaproteobacteria > Rhodobacterales > Rhodobacteraceae > Roseobacter. The sequence continues at coordinate 110,721 of JBDWVP010000019.1, forward strand.
CCTGCAGGGCGTCAAAATCCTCAAGGCGTCCTCCTGTGCGAGCTAACCAATTCAACACATCTGTTGTGCCAATGGTTGATTGCCGCCTCAAGGTTTCCATGTGGGCAGTGTGCATTGCGGCGTCAATTAGGTTCGCGGCAGCACCCGCCAAGCGACTTCCTTCATGCTCCGGCGATATGCCCATTGAAGGCGCGTGTTTGGAGAAATAGCTAATCGGTATGTCAAGCGCGTGGCAAATATCGTCTACGGTGTCCAGCGGGATTCGACTTTTGCGTGCAATCTGAGCGTTCAGCGTCTTATATTTTAGACCAGCCATATCACAGACCTGCGGAATGCTTAAGCTGCGCGCCGCGCAAATTTTCTTTAATCTATCTTCAAATGTATCAATCATTCAATAAGTCTACATTTGTTGATATACTATTTCAAGTTGTTGACTTGTTGCTAATTAGCATCACAATGGGGGTTAAGAAATTTGAAGGGCCACGCTGTGCCAAATTTAAAAAATATTACTTTTCTTCTGGAGCGCCTAATTGAGGCCGACGATCCTGCTCTGAAAGAAGATCTTCTCCGTGATCTAAGAGCCGCCGGAGCAGGTCAGGTTCTAACTGACGTGCTAGGTGACGAATTGCCCGAACTCCTAAGTCCTTCTCCTCCTCAATCGGATCAGGCTGGCCTGTCAGTAGAAAAGTTGAACTGACATCAAGGACCTTGGCGACTTTATCGACAGATAGAGAAGCTGGCTTAGCCGTGTCTCTTCTAAACCAAGTGTGGACCTCATGATATTTGAGGCCGGACTCTCTGGCGAGGGCAGCAACACTCATGGACCTTGAGTCCATCAGTTCTTTGAGGCGGTTAGCGAAAGGGCTGTAAGTCATACCCCATAGCTTACATTTGGTACTTGCCAACATCAATTTGGCATTTGCCTATTGACAATAGTTGGCAAATGCCAAATATCTAAAGTATGTCTACTAAAAAAATTAAAGAGAAAATCGAGGCTATTTCGAAAGAAACGGGTCTTCAGAAAACAACCATAGGTCAGATGGCGTGCAAGGATGCCAAGCTTCATGAACGCGCAGTTCGCAGAGTTCAACATGAGCAAAGCGTCATGGATCGCCTCGAAGCTTTCAGGCTCTCTTACTCCAAGAAAGTTGTCTGTGGTGAGGGGGCGACCAGCAAATGACCGCCCCCGTCCGTAATTTCCCAAAATCGTCACTAGTTTCACAATCATTACCTGTCTCTGGGTCACACAACTCAGATAGGTACGAAGGTAACCAAATGTCTTTATCAAAAGTTTTTGACCCGCGTAATTTCCGTGAATTTTTCGCAAAACGTTGGTCCGAGTTTCTCCAAGAGAACTACCAGAACGCCGAGCAAGTAGCTGTAATTTATGGCGTCAGATACCAAACCGCATTGAATTGGTGGCAGGGCGTAAACAAGCCCTCCGGCGATGTCGTTGCAATCGCTTGTATGCGGCACGGTGAAGAATTCACAAATCACATGAGGGCGTAAAATGAGCCTAATCCTGCGCCCCTTACTGTGGGCGATTTCTGCATTGATTTCGGTTCTGACATTTCTCGGCTTTGGGCTGGAATGGACCGCAAAACGGCTTGTGCCGCTGCAAAAGTTTTTGAGCAGAAAAATTGAGGCCACCCAATGAGCAACACCGCAACGCCGTTCTCCTCTCGGCGTCAACTACCCGCAGCGCTAAGGATTGGGAAACACCCGGTCGGCGTTGCGGGGCTTTTGGAGGGCAGAAAATGACTACTGATCAGATCATAGCGCGCGCTCGTTTCATCGCAGCAGGTGAAGCCTATCACAAGGCCCGAAAGCAGCACGGAAAATCTCGCAAACTTTATTGGCAGTGGGTCAAGGCTCGCGCCGCACTCGATGTAATGGGGATATAGAATGAACGCATTAGAAGCCTTCACCAACGCAACCATAGGTTTGTTCGTCTCTTGGTGCGTTACCTACTGGTGCCTGCCTTTCTGGGGGTTCGAGCCTACAGCGGGGCAATCTGCCAGCATAACCGGACTTTATTTTTTCCTGAGTTTCGCCCGCTCGTGGGTAATTCGTAAGGGGTTCCGCAAGTGGGTATCCTAAAGGAAGAACGTATAGGTGGGCAGCGTCTTATTTTGGGCGATTGCCTTGAGGTTATGCCGTTGCTGGAGTCGTTTGATGCGGCCGTGACTGACCCGCCATATGGGATAGGAGAAAGCCAGAAAAAAAACCTTAGTCGTCACCCGCTTGCGGAGTGCACGGTCTATGCTGGCCAGGATTTCGACGCTGCTGCTGCAAGTGCCGAAAGTATAACTATGCTTCGGTCAATATCAAAGAACCAAATTATATTTGGAGGTAACTATTTTAAACTTCCACCAACAAGTTGTTGGTTGGTTTGGGATAAACAGACGGGAAATTCAGATTTTGCGGATTGCGAATTGGCTTGGACTAACATGGATAAAGCCGTGCGCAGAATTGTCTGGTTGTGGTCTGGGTTTCTCAGGAAGGGCGAAGCCAAAGGCGTTAAGCGTGTGCACCTTACACAAAAGCCAGTTGAGGTGATGCAGTGGTGTTTGGGTTTCCTACCTAACGCACAAGCCATCCTTGACCCGTTTATGGGCAGCGGAACGACCCTAGTAGCCTGCCAAAAGCTAGGCCGCATGGGGACAGGCATAGAGCTAGACCCCGAATATTTCCAGATTGCTTGCAAACGCGTCGAAGATGCCACGCGACAGCCTGATCTATTCGTGGAAACACCAGAAAATCCAATTCAGGAGGGCTTCGAACTATGAACGCACCTATGAAAAACACCGACGCGGGCATGGCGGTTACTGATGGCGCATACCGTGTGACCGCCAATGAAATCCGCCAGTTTGTCGAGCGCGCAGAGAGACTTGAGGCGGAGAGGAAGGACATAGCCGAGCAGGTTAAAGAGGTGTTCGCAGAGGCTAAGGCGCGCGGTTTTGACGTAAAGGTCCTGCGCAAGGTTATAGCCCTTCGGAAGCGTGATGCAGACGATATCGCGGAAGAAGAAGCCGTTATCGACATGTATAAAGAAGCGTTGGGCATGTAGATGGGTAGACGCGCTGCAAAGGTAGACATCAACCAAAAAGAGATAGTCAACGGGCTGCGGGATATCCCCGGCTGCAAGGTCACAGACCTAAGCAACGTTGGCATGGGATGTCCTGACATTTTGGCCGGGTATCGCGGTGTAAATTACCTGATCGAGATCAAAAGCGAGTGGGCAAAGAAGGGCAAAGAGCTGACCCCTGCACAGGAGCGCTGGCACGATGAATGGACGGGTCAGAAGGCCGTTGTGTGGTCTCTAGGCGAGGCTATGGAAGCCATCGGCTTTAAGGAGGTCGTCAAGTGAGTGGATGGTTCGCAGTCAAGCGGGGCATCACTTCGCATCATCTTTTCAAGGGTAATCCGGCACGGCTAGCGGTGTGGATGTGGCTTCTAGACAATGCCGCGTGGAAGGACACACACCACGACATCAATGGGAAAACAGTAGTCATAGCAAGAGGTGCTGTTTGCGCAAGCACAAGACGTATGGCCGAGGAAATTGGCGTTAGCCATAAGGTTGTTCGGACGTCTTTGGAGCGGTTCGCCAGTGGGCAGATGGTGGTCACGGATGGGGCACAGGGCAAGAACATCATAACTATCTGTAACTACGACAAATATCAGGCTTCGGAAAAAGACAAGGGCACAGCAAGGGCACAGCAAGGGCACACAAAAGGAACAAGGGAACAATATAACAACCTCTTCTAACGAAGAGGATAGCGTGCGCGAAGCCGTCCAGATTTGGAATGCAGCTTCTCAGAAAACCGGCTGGCCCAAGGTCGAGAAGATAACAAAACCCCGTATCTCAGCAATGCGTTCAAGGTTGGCCGAATGCGGTGGGCTGGATGGTTGGCGATCTGCACTGGTTCGCGCATCGCGCTCCCCGTTTCTCACGGGCCAAACCTCCAAGCCATTCTTTGCAAGTTTCGATTGGCTAACCAAGCCAGCCAATTTCACTAAATTAATCGAAGGGAATTACGATGAACGAATTATCCCAAATAGCCCGCCCACTGGTCCCGGAAGAGGTGGACCGCATGACGGACTCTTGGCGGGGTTTGCTGCATTCGCAAATTCAGACAACGGGGCAGGCGGAGGAAATTCGGGCGGCGGTGGCGAAACTCTCGACGCCAGCAACCAAGCAGTGGATTGCAGGCAGGGCGGCTACCCTTCTCAGCCAATATTTCACATCGTCAATACCGGCTGAAATGATGACCGCAATCGCAGAGGATTGGCACGAGGAATTGAAATCCTACCCATCGTGGGCGCTTCAAAAGGCCGTTCGCTGGTGGATGAGCGCAGACAACGACAAGCGCCGCCAAAAGCCAATCGCCGGGGATATCTCAGACCGTGCCAAAGAGGAAATGGGCATTGTCAAAGTTGCAGAGGGTGCATTGCGCCGCTTCGATGGGAAAACCAACTGGCCACCTGCCAGCCCGACATTTGAAAACCGCCAACCCAGAAGCGCAGCGCAGAAAGCGGAGGCCGACCAGATCACGGCACGGTTTACCGCGCGATTTGGTTCAATGCACGAGAGAGGGGAATAGCCGCATGAAACCCCGTATTTTAAACGCCAAGATACACACCTTTGAGCGAAGTGATCGACATGATGGCGGCGCAAACTGGATCGCTCAATTCTACCCGTACAGCAAGTTCCCGGTGACCTTCTACGGCGTGGACGAACAGACAGTAATCGAAAAGGCAGAGGCTATGCGCACGGAGGCTTTACAGAAACACGAAGCCGAATGCGCTCGCCGCGGGGAAGCAAAGAAACGTAAGGCGAAGAAGGTGTCCGCATGACTGATCTAAAGAAGCTACTTGAAGTGGTAGAGGTGGGCGGCAAACCCGGCAATGACGGCACTCTATACAGGATATTTGGCAACCACTGGCTCCATGCGTGGAATATTCTAGAGGGCATCGGCGGGCTTACAGAAGCGCACAGACTACACGTTTCCCTTTTACATGAAAGGGTCGTTAAAAACGAGACTTGGTCAAAGAGATATGGCGGCACCATCCAACTAATAGGCGATCATGGGCGCGTGGTTGGTCAAGGGTCTAGCGAGGATGATGACCCCGCCCGTGCGTGGCTGATCGCAATACTCAAAGCCCTTATCGCGGAGGATCAGCGATGACCGATCTAAAGAAGCTACTAGACGCTGCAACGAAGGGCGATTGGACTGGCCACAACATGGTTCACGCTGAGGGCCGACCGATGACACCCGAGGAAATAGGGGAATACGTCAAGAACAGCGTTAAAATGGGCGCGCCAGACAGATTTTTGTTTGTTTCGGGAACTGATTCTGAGGGTGAGGATGTAGACATCTGTCATACCGGAAACGGCCCGAGTGGCGAAGCGAACACGGCTCTAATCACCATGGCCCGTAAAAACGCAGAGCGGGTGCTTGAGCTGGAAGCCGAGCTAGTGAAGCTGCGCGCAGGTCAGGCCGTGGCGGTGAAGCCGCTGGTGTGGGAAGAACCCACCAAGCTCAACAATTACTGCCATATCGCCAGAACCATTATAGGCGATTTTTACGTGGGTATTTGCGGCGGCAGGCATCAGGCGTGGATGGAAAGCCTCGTGAAGCCGTATGAGGTTCAAATAGGAGCGGTTGTCGGGAGGCTACACGAAGCGCAGGCCATCGCGGATGCCGAGTACTCCCGCCGCATCCTTTCCCTCATCACCACGGAGGACCAGCAATGACTTGGGGAACAACAATAAGCGGTATAACGGCCACACAGCGTAAATTCGTTCAATCCATGCTGCGCGTACCAGAGTGCAGAACGGATCACCTAGCAAAAGTGTTCGGTGTAACCAATGAAAGCGCGGGGCAGCATCTTCGCGCCCTCAGAGACTTAGGAATTGTCGGGTATCGCCGCAAGAAAAACGTAGGTTGGTGGTCGCTTGCAGATCGAGAGGGCGTGGTATCTTTGGCATGGCCGCTGATGGCAAAGGCAGAAGGTAACCGAAAACGATTACCACAGATGCCAAAGGATACATCGGACCCAGATGTAAACAAAAAGCGCATGGATCTGGTTGATGACCTAGAAAACTTCCCCAACGGAATAATCAGCGCAGAAGTGAAATTGCGACATCCTAAGATAAATTCCGGCGACATTTCTTGGCTAAGGGGCAAGGGGTATCTGCACACAAAGCGTCGGGGCAACTCTAAAAAGGGGATAACAGAAAGCTGGTTTTTCCCTGGTAAGAGGGCCGCAGAGTGACTTGGCTTATAGCCTGTGAGCGATCCGGTGCGATACGCGATGCTATGCTCGCGGTGGGTATAGACGCGGTATCGTGCGACCTAATGCCAACCCGAAACCCTGGCCCCCATATCCAAGGCGATGCACTTGAGCAGATCAATCGAAGGTGGGCAGGCGTAATCGCGCATCCTGTCTGCAAGAGGCTTACGAATGCCGGTTCAAAGCACCTTTACAGAGGTATGCAAAAGGCCGGGGGGATCGAGCCGCAGAAGTGGGCCGACATGGAGGCAGGCGCAAAGTTTTTCAACGCGTTTAAAAAGGCAAATGCGCCACTGATCGCGATAGAAAATCCGATTATGCATTGCCATGCCGCTAAGTTATGTGGCCGTGCTGATCAGTTTGTGCAGCCGTGGTGGTTTGGTGACCGAGCATTTAAGGCGACGGGTTTCCACTTGATTGGCTTGCAGCCTTTGGTTGCGACCAACAAATTGACGCCACCCAAGCCCGGAACTGAGGAGCACAAGCAATGGTCTGTGATTCACAGAATGCCGCCGGGGCCGGATCGCGAAGAAAAACGCAGTCAGACATTTCCGGGAATTGCGAAGGCAATCGCATCACAGTGGGGTTCATACACAGACCTTTTGTCGGAAGCCGCAGAGTGACCGCAGATCTACCCCCAGAGAACATGACAGCAGAGCAGCGATGCGAAGTGCAGGAGATCCTAGAGTGAATAACACATATGCAATAAACACCACGCGAGGCTTTGAATTTGAAGTTGCGCGAGAATTGGATGAAATGGGTGTCACGACTTGGGTTCCAAAGCAGCTTTTAGTAAAGCATGTAAAGGAAAAAAAATCACCTGTTTGGTACGATAAGCCATATGTTGGCAAGCTGTTGTTTGGTGTTTTTCCGGCGGTTCTCTATAGGGATGTGTGCGAACATAAGCACGTAATTGGAAAGCCTCTTCCTCTGACACGCAGGGATATCAGCGGCGCTCCATCTTATAGCGTAAAGACGTTGGCGGGCAGTGAGGTGCATGTTCCGGCCGTTCCCGGTCTGCGGGATTTCAAGGCGGTTGTAGATGATGAATATGCCGACATGGAGCGCAGGCGTGATAATTCAGAATGGGTGTGCGCTCATAAGCCCGGCGATGCCTTGCGTATTTTAGAAGGGCCATTTGAGGGGTTTGCAGCGATATTCAAGGAAATCGCACGCGCCCGTGATGGTGACTTAAAGGAAGTTCGAGTAGAGGTTGAAGTGTTTGGCAGGCCGACCGCCTTACAAATTGCGCCTGATTTGGTCGAAAAGGCTTGAAATTTGTGTATATTATTGTATTTTGTCCTTAACGGTGGCTCCCCGGAGTTCGGCTCTAGGCATTGTTTGCATCCCGGCCTCATTTGAGCAGGCAGCGCGGGTGCTGCTGCATTTTTAATCACTTAGGCCAGTAGATAACAACAGGCTTCGACCCAAACGGGCATACAGTGATTTCTTTCATTCGGTCGGGGCAATGCGTGACAGTGTTCATGAAACGTTCTTACAACACCCAAGCTTAACGTACAGATAACAGGAGGCCGGTAAATGGCTGTAGTATTATCATCCGAGGATGTATTTGGTGCGGTTGGTGGTGTTGCGATCACTCCAAGCGACAGCGCGACAATTGAGCCAGTACCTCGCGCCCTTTGGGTGGGTGTGTCTGGTGATATCAATGTCGAGTTCATCGACGGTTCCACAGCAATTCTAAAAAGCGCTGCCGCTGGCACACCTCTACCCTTGCAGGTCTCCAAAGTTCTCGCGACCAGCACAACAGCAACCGACATCGTAGCACTTTACTAACAGCAAGAGGACGCGGCCCTTAATGGGCTGCGCATTGCAATTCATGGCATCACCTAAAAAAAACACAACCAAGCCTGATGACCCTCGCCAGCGAAAAACGCGTGAGGCTATTAAGACAAGTCAGCTCGTAAATCGATTGCAGGGCTTTGCCTTAGAGGGAAAAGACGGAAGGACGGGGGATAAAATTGAAATTGATGGCGCGCGATTAAAGGCCATTGAAATTCTCCTGCGTAAATCATTGCCGGATCTATCAGCCGTCACGATATCGGGAGACGAAGAAAACCCATTAGTGACTAAAGAAGTAGGGCAGGGCGCGGCAAAGGTATCGGCCCTATTGGAACAACTTGCAGAGCGTAGCGGAACGTCTGGCGAGTCTTCCGGTTAGTGAGAGGGCGCAGATCATTGCGCAACTCACTGATGCGGAGGCCGAGGCCCTTCTACACGACTGGCGCGGTTTCTTGGCGCGTGAAAACCAAGTCATGCCAGAAGGTGACTGGGACATCTGGATGGTTCTCGCGGGTCGAGGCTTTGGCAAAACGCGCACGGGAGCGGAGGCCGTTCGGGAAGTAGTCGCGAACAACTCAGCCGAGCGCATTGGGTTGATAGCTGAGACTGCAGCAGACGCGCGGGACGTTATGGTTGCCGAATTGCTTCGATGCTTCCCTGCTGACGAAAGGCCCGTCTACACCAAGTCAAACAGATGCGTTGAGTTTCACAACGGGGCTAAAGCATTCACATATAACGCGGTTGAGCCTGATCAATTGCGCGGCCCACAGCATGACTTCATATGGCACGATGAATTGGCCAAATGGAAATACGCTAGAGAAACATGGGACCAAGCGCAGTTTGGCTTGAGGCTTGGTAGACATCCACGCCAGATCGTGACGACGACGCCGAGGCCGATTGAGGTTGTTAAGGCAATACTTGGCGGATCAGAGGGCAAGGTTCACATTACGCGCGGTAGTACGATGGACAACAGGTCCAATCTTGCTGGTCGCTTTTTGGACAGGATACAGAAAAGATACGCAGGCACTCGATTGGGACGCCAAGAGCTGGATGCTGAATTGCTCAGTGACTTGCCAGGCGCGATTTGGCCGCAATCGGTGATCGACGCTTACAGGGTGAACGTGGCACCAGCCATCGAGCGGACTTTGGTTGCCGTTGACCCGGCAGTCACAAGCACCGAGGAAAGCAACGAGCACGGCATTGTGTGCGTAGGTAAGGCGGAAGATCAGACCGGCTACGTGCTGGAAGATGTTTCTGTAGGTGGGACGCCTCTTGAGTGGGCGCGTGCGGCGATCACGCTGGCAAACAAGCATCAAGCGGACGGTGTGGTTGTTGAAGTTAATCAAGGCGGCGACATGGTTGCGCATACTCTGCGCTCAGTTGCCCCTAATCTAAACATCATTGAAGTGCGAGCCACAAAGGGCAAGCACGTCAGGGCAGAACCGATTGCCAGCTTGTATGAACAAGGTCGCATTCGTCACGTTGGGCAGTTTGTCGAATTGGAAAACCAAATGACACAATTCACGACTGAGGGTTATCAGGGCGAAGGTAGCCCGGACCGCGCCGACGCTTTGGTTTGGGCGATGTCTGAGTTGTTTCCTGATATGGTTGACACGGTTCCAGACGTGTCCCGGTTTTATTCGTCTGGTGGCGGTGGGGGCTATTTAGCGTCATGAAAGAAGAAAAGCACGAAGATCTGCTAAAGATGGCTCGCGACCGTATGGCTGAGGCTGTTGACGCAGACCAAGAAAACCGCCTTGAACAAATGGACGACTTGGAAAAGCTGGTCGGTGACCAATGGCCTAATGAGATCCGCACGGAACGCGAAGCGGATCAAAAGCCGTGCTTAACGATAAACCGCTTGCCTCAATTTGTCAGGCAAGTGACCGGCGATATTCGCAGGATGAACCCTGCGATTAATGTCACGCCAGCCGATGGAAAGGCGAGAAAAGAGACTGCCGAGGTTATTGAGGGTTTAATCCGTCACATCGAATACCGCAGTGATGCGAGTTCGGTCTATGAGCAATCCGCAGAAAGTGCTGCGGCGTGTTCGGTGGGTTATTTCCGCGTTCTAAATGAGTGGGAGAACGACGAAAGTTTCGATCAGGAAATATTGATTAAGCGTATCCGCAACCCTTTCTCGGTATATTTTGACCCGAATGCCGAAATGCCGACGCGTGAGGACGCTGATTTTGTGTTCATCACGTCGCCGATGCGCAAAGAGGATTTCAAGAAGGAATACCCCAAGGCAAGTATTTCGGATGCGCCGACCGATGGTTCAACCGATGGCTTGGAAAACTGGATGCAGCAAGGTCAGATTGTTGTCGCTGAATATTATTGGAAAGAGCCTGTCACCCGGACTATCTGGCAATTGCAAGATGACACCATAACTGATGTCGAGCCGCAAATACCCGAATACGTCACGAAGAAGCGGAAGGTGCAGACTCACAAGGTTATGTGGGCCAAGGTAACGGCGCACGAGGTGCTTGAGGGGCCAACGGAACAGCCAACCAAGCATATACCAGTCTTAGCCGTCACAGGTGAGGAATGGCACGTTGGCGAACGTGTTCGGCGGTCTAGCGTAATTCGTTATGCCAAAGACTCGCAGCAGATGTATAATTATTGGCGGTCAGCCTCGACGGAGGTTGTCGCTCTACAGCCTAAAGCCCCCTATATGGTCACGGTTAAGCAGATCAAAGGGTTAGAAACATTCTGGAATGAGGCGAACAAGAAAAACCGCCCCTACCTGCCATACAACCCCGACGATAAGGCCGGTGCACCTTCCCGCGCTCAACCGCCTGTTTCATCAAGCGGAATGATGCAGGAAATTATGAACGCCGCCGAGGACATGAAGGCGACAACGGGGATTTACGACGCTGGGCTTGGGAATAGTTCGTCTGAAAAGTCAGGCGTTGCGATACGACAGCGCCAAATGGAAAGCGATGTCGCTACGTCTATTTATTCCGACAATATGGCGAAGGCGATTGCGGCTTGTGGGCGTATCATCATTGATATGATCCCGACGATTTACGACACAAAGCGAACCGTCCGCATTCTCGGAAAAGACGACAAAGAGCAAATGGTGCCGATTAACGACATTCAGGTTGCAATGGGGCCAAATGGGCCAGAAACGCAGCCTATAAATGACCTGACCATAGGTAAATATGATGTTCGTGTCTCAGTCGGGCCAAACTACAGTACACGCCGCCAAGAAACATCTGAGGGCATGCTAGAATTTGTGCGTTCGTTTCCGGGTGCTGCACAGATCACGGGTGATTTGGTCGCAAAGTCGATGGATTGGCCGGATGCTGATCAGTTCGCAGAGCGCCTTGAGAAAATGCTACCTCCTGAAATGCGCGACAACAGTGATTTGTCTCCTGAGGAACAGCAGAAAATGCAACAGGGTATGGCACAACAACAGCAACAGCAGAAAATGCAGCAAGAAATGCAGCAGATTGACATGCGCAAAGCTGGCGCAGAGGCGCAAGAGGCCGAGGCCGATGCGCAAAAAACTGCGGTTGAGGCTGCGCAAGCACAATTGGAATTGGCCCTGCAAAGCGGCCAAATGAACGAGGCGATTGGGCAGATAGTCCAAGAACAGGTCGCCCGTGCGCTTCAAGGCGCGTTTGCCCAGCAAGGGCGTTTCTAAGCAAGGATTAAGTAAATGACAGACGATGAACGGGTTGCCCCTGTAGAGGAGGCGACCGAAGAAGTCGTGCAAACTGAGGTTGAAGAGACCGAAGCGCCGGAAGCGGCGGAAAGCACAGAAGGGCAGGAGATAGACCCGCCCGCCGAGGCGAACGCCGAGGAAGAAAAGACGGAAGCCCAGAAGCGCCGCGCACGCCGGAAGGCAGCTAAGGCGCGGATGCAGAGGGAGACCGCAGAGGCGCAAGACGCCAGAGATAAAGCGCAAACTAAACTGGCAAAGATTGAGGCGGCGGCGACAAGTTCGCAGCCCCCCAAGGAAAGCGATTTCGCAGACTATAATGAATATTTGCTTGCGGTCGGAGCGCATACAGCAACACAAGCGAATGCAAATTATTCTCGTGAAACCGTTTCAGAAGAAAAGCAGCAGGCCGACGCGCGGCTTGAAGCGCTAAAGGCAGAAAAAATGCGTGAGGCTGCCCAAACATGGGCGGAACAGCAGGCCGAGGCGTCAACAAGGTACACGGACTTCAGCAAAGTAGTTCAGAGTGTTCCTATCAGCAGCTCTACGGCGGATTTGATTTTATCTTCCGATAAGGGTGCTGACGTTGCTTATTTTCTTGGGTCCAATCCAGAAATTGCCCGGAACATGTTTGATATGCAGCCCGTGGAAATGGCCCGTGAATTTGGTCTCATAGAGGCCAGAATAACGGTTCCAAAACCACGCACTCAATCACAAGCCCCTGACCCAGTTAACACCCTTAAGCCCAAAGGTGGCGCGGTGTCTGATCCTGCAAAAATGTCTGTCTCTGAGTATCGAGCATGGCGTGCAGGGGGCGGAACATTTTAAGGAGCCTAGAAAATGGCTAATTCATTCTACACAACCGACAAGGTTCTTTCTGAGGGCATCATGCTCTTGGAGAACGAAATGGTTATGGGCAACGCTGTCCACACCGATTATGACTCCGAATACACCACTGTTGGCGAAACCGTAAACATTCGTCGCCCGGTGCAATATGGCGGACGCCGGAACAATCTTGATATCACCGGCCACCGGGAAGACATTGAACAGGCCACCATCCCTGTAACGATGGATCAGACCGAAACGGTTGCAGTACAAATTGGCGCAAAAGAGCGCACGTTTGACTTTGACCGGTTCTCGCGTGATGTTCTGAAACCTGCAATGGTACGCATTAAGGACACCGTAGAGTCTCACATTGCGACCAAATACAGCGACTTCTACCACTTCACCGGCACTCCTGGCACGGTTCCTGCAACGTTCAAGTCATTGGGCGGTATGGGTGCGGTTCTCACCGATGGCGCGGTGCCGGGCAGTGGTCGCGTTGCCTTTCACGGGACTGACGCGTCCCTTGAGCTGTCTGACGGGTTGAAAAACGTATACGTCGAAAGCAAAGCCAAGACTGCTTTCGAGGAGGCGACTATTGGCCGCTATGGCGGGTTCATGAACTATGAAACCGTTTATGCGCCGACCCATACAGTGGGCAACTACGGCGGTACGCCTCGGGTGAACGGAGCGAGCCAAGGCGTTACATACGAAAACAGCAAGCAATCGTTCTCACAAACTTTGGTTACTGATGGCTGGACAAACAACCGCACTGGCGTTCTTAAGACTGGCGACGTTATCACTATTGCGGGTGTGAACGCCGTGAATCCGGTTTCACGCGTAGACACTGGTCGTTTGCAAACCTTCGTTGTCAAGGCTGATGCGGACTCTGGTGCATCATCCGGCCCTGCTACGTTGACCATCTCCCCGCCAATGATTACCTCTGGACCATACCAGACGGTAACAGCAGCACCGGAAGATAACGCGGTTATCACGGTCAAAACCGGAGCGGCGCAGCAGAGCTATAAGCAATCTTTATTACTGCACCCGCAGTCGATTGCTCTGGTCACTCGCAAAATTGACATTCCAACAGGTCAAGGCGTGAAATCTACGACAAAATCAGGCGACAAGGTTACTATATCTTGCACTGAATTTGTTGACGGAAACACGCTCGCGCAAACCTTCCGCTTTGACATCCTATTCAAGGCTGAAACGGTTGACCCTCGCTTTGGTGGACGCCTTACAAACTAAACAACAGGCGGTCCCTTCGGGGGCCGCTTTTCTGCTTCTCACGGGGGTCTAAGATGGCGACTGTATTAGACATTGTAACACGCGCTTATAAGAAGATTGGCGTTGTGTCTCGTGATGAGACATTAGAGCAATTCGAGACGGACGAAGGCGTTGCCGCATATAATATGATGGTTCACGGGTGGAAGCTCGAAAGCGTGGACTTTGAACATGTGGACCAATCCGAAACAGACACTTTTGATTATGGCGATGAGTACCAAGAGGGCTTTGTGTACCTCTTAGCGTCCCGCCTATCACCCGATTATCTCCTGCCGCCTGCATTCGATGCAGATAGGTGGTTTCGCGATATCCAAGCCTCAAAGCTACAAATTGATGATGTTGAGTTCGATCGCGCGCTAGACCTAACACCATCCCGCCGGGCCAGATACGGCTACACTGTGAGCTACGACTAATGCCCTTAGTCGAGTTCGTGGGGCAAAGCGTACAAGACCAAGGCAACGCTGCTGTAAGCACGTCCAGACTGATCAATTGCTATCGCGAAATGGTTCTTGGTTCAGGAAAAACGCAGTACGTTATCAACAATGTGCTGGGCCAAGATTTACTTGATGACCTAGGCGCAGAACCGGTGCGAGCATTCGGACAGGGTAACGGACAGAATTGGGCTGTAGGCAATAATAAGCTGTTCGTAGTGGCGGGTGATGGAACGGTCACGGACACCGGGCAAGTGATAGCAGATGATGAAGTGTCTGTTGTGTCTGGCAACTACTCAGATGTGACAGTCACCGCCGGCGGCAATTATTACTTATGGGATGGAGCGACACTCTCTCAGCCCGACACCAAGGCATTCACGAACATTAAGAGCCATTTTTATTTTGGCGGCTATACGGTCCTGCTTGAGGATGGTGGGAAGCGGTTTCAGTGGTCGGGATTGGGCGATGCGAGCACGCTTGACGCTTTAGACTTTTCCAGCGCTGAAAAGTCAGATGATAACCTTGTGCGCGGCTTTGAAATCCAAGGTACAGCAGTGCTGTTTTGTGAAACATCTGCGGAAATGTGGCAGCTTTCCGGTGCTGCAGGGGCAACCGCTTTCCAATTTGTCACCAGTTGGAGGCGTGGCCTAAAGGCGCACAATCTGGCAGTTCAATTTGATGACAGTCTATTTTTCGTGGGCAACGACAATAACGTGTATCTCGGCGTTGGTCCGGGTGCAGTCGATATAACAACGCCTGCGATCAACTCAGCACTTGAAGCCAATACAGCAACCCATTGTTTCTACTACGAAGATAGAGGCCATAAATTCTGTGTTCTTAGATTTAGCGATAGGGCTGCGTGGGTCTACGATGTTAAAATGCGTGAATGGCACGAGCGAGCGGAAGGCCCTAACAATGGGGCTTGGCAGGCTATCACGTCCATGAGGGGCGACACATGGCAAGTCGGGTCAACAGATGGCGAGATATTTAGCCTTAGCCGTTCTGGGCGAGACTTAAACGCGCCTCTGCGTCGTACGATGATATCAAACAACTATTACATCGGCTCATCAAAGTTCCGAGTTCAAAAGATTGAGATAAACGCGCGCGTTGGCGAGGAAATGTTAAACGAGGCCATTGATTTCGTCCTATCCACGAGGCCGGGTTACACGCTTCTGACTCGGACAGATTTCGCGCTGCAAACCCGGTCACTAGATGGGGATGAGCGCGCAGGATTTATTAATCTGAGCGTTAGCCGTGATGGTGGCAGGACTTGGGGCGATGCAAAGCCTAGGTCTTTGGGTCTTGGTGGGGATTATGAAAAGCGCATGGTGTGGCGCTCAGTGGGCCAAGCCCAGCAATTCGCCATCAAAATTGAAATGAATGAGCCTGCTGACTTCCAAGTCAACAGCACAGCCGTTTTTGAGGTTGTATGAGTCAAGTTCCAGAAATCAACCCGATGTTGCGATACGTGGACCCGGAAACGGGCAGGATGACTGCAGAGGGGCTTAAGTTCTTCGCTGCACTTATAGCGGCAACCAAGGAAAACGAAGCTAGGATAGTGGCGCTTGAGCCTTGATAGGGCAGTTGAAATGGCGCGGGATTTTCACGCCTACAACAAGCCTTTGTGGCCGTTCGTAGAGGCCGACATGCGCGAAACTTTGGGTGCTCTGCCGTTCCTTAAGGTTAGCGAACGCGGCTTCATAGCGGCCACAATCTGCAACCTGCCGATTAGTAAGCGGTGGGTTATCGCAAGTGAATTTCTGTGGTGGGGCGACCCTTATCTAATTCGAGACTTTCGCGCTTGGGCCAAAGCTCGTGGCGCGAATGAAATCAGGTATTCTTGCCCCGCAGGTTCGCGGGTCGAGGGCTTTTACCAAACAATAGCACGGCCTTCTGAGGCTGTTTATTCGGAGTTTGTCTAATGTGCATTTCTGGCATTGTTGGGGCGGGTACTGCGCTCCTTGGCGCGTCGGGCGCGTCAAGCGCGGCTGATGCTCAAGTCGCCGCTAGTGAAGCTCAAGTCGATTTGAGCCGTGAAATTTATTACGATCAGAAAGAAACGCTTGCCCCGTATTTGGGGAACAATTTGGCCATTCAAGCGTTGATGTATGAGAACGGCCTTGGCGCAGCCCCTACCTTTGGCGGGACAAATGGGCCAACACCTCAGCGCGTGCAGGTTGGGACGGAAACCAATGGTCAGCGAGAATGGATCTGGACAGGTTCGGACGCTGGCGGTGGCTATTACTCAGAACCCGAAGAGACGCCCATTTACAAATGGGATGTGAACGGTCGCCAGTTTGATACGCAGGATGGGGCAACCGCTTTTGCAAGCACTTTAGCCACGGATGGCGAGACGTTTGGCGGCTTCACAGAGTCGCCCGGATATCAATTCAGACTTGATGAGGGCCTAGACGCGGTTCAGTCCGGGGTTGGCGCACAGCATGGCTTGAATAGTGGGGCTACGCTCCAAGCACTGACCCAATACGGCCAAGACTACGGCTCTAATGAGTACAACAACTATTACAATCGGCTCGCTGGTCTTGCTGCGGGGAACCAAGCCGCCGCCGCCGGGCAGGTATCAGCGGGCAGCGAATACGTGAGCAACGCAAACAACGCCCTTGCAAATATTGGAAATGCACAGGCTGCTGGGTCAATTGGCGTCACGAACGCTATCACCGGCGGGATCAACAATGGCGTCGGCCTCTGGGCTTACGGACAGCAAAACGGCTTTTAGTGATGGATAAATACCGGAACGCAATTGCGAGCATCGAAAGCAGCGGGAACTATGGCGCTGTTGGTCCGACACACCCTAAAATGGGCCGCGCATTGGGTAAATATCAGATTATGGAGGCCAATATTGGCCCTTGGTCGCGTGAGGCTCTTGGGTACGAGGTCACACCAGATCAATTTATCCAAACGCCGGAGCTGCAAGATGCCATTTTCGACGCCAAATTCGGCGGATACGTCGATAAATACGGGGCAGAAGGCGCAGCACAGGCGTGGTTCGGCGGTCCGGGTGGCGTTGGTAAACTCGACCGTCAAGACAGTCTAGGGACATCAATAGGTGCCTATACTGAAAAATTCCGTAATGCTCTTGGCGAACTATCGCAGCAGGCCCCGCAGCAGCGGGAAAACGCTCTAGCCAACCTTGATCCGCAGAAAAAGCAACAATTGCGTCTTGGTTATAACGGCCTTGACCCAAAGCAATTCATGATGAGGTAAGCCCATGCGCATGAACGCACTTATCCCCTTACAGGGACAAACGCCGGATATTGTCGGGAGCCTTGATCGAGGTTTCAGCGCAGGCCGCAGGGCTGGGTTAGCAAACCTATATCGAGAGAACGGCGCAGGGATTGCATCTGGCGACCAGAACGCACTTGCCGCACTGGCACAGTACGACCCACGCGCCGCGTTAGATGTGCAAAGCACACAGCAAGGTATGCAGGCGCAGCGTGAGCTTATGGGGCAGCGCAGGGCCGCATCGGGCCGCGCCGCTGAAACTCATGCCGCTTCTGAGAATGCGCGCGCTAAGTATCAGCAGATTGAAAGGGCTGTTGGCTTGATGAACCAAGCACAAACGCCGGATCAGTGGGACCAAATCGCCCGTATGTCTGACCCGTCACTTGTTGGCCAGTTTGGGAATAAGCAGGCGCTTTTGGGCCGGTTGTTGCCACTCAAAGAGCAATTGGCGATGCAGATCCAAGCCGAGCAGGGGCCTACGCCGCTTTCTGGTGTTGGGAAAGTACAAGCCGATATCAACAGCGGCATTCTCCCAGCCGATACACCTTTGAGCCGCCCTACTACCGTGGTTGAAAATAATCTGGGTGGTGGATCAAGTGAACTTTACAAGGAACTCGACAAAGGCACCGCCAAGATGTTCCAAGGGCTGCTTTCTGGCGGCATGACGGTTTCGTCGCGGCTCGGCCAAATCGACCAGTTGGAACAAGCACTGAACTCTGCCCCATCGGGAGCCGAGGCCGCGATTAAGTTCGCCGCTGGTAATTTCGGCATTGAGACCGAGGGGCTTACAGATTTGCAAGTTGCGCAGTCGATCATTAACCGAATGGTTCCCGCTCAAAGGGAGCCGGGTTCTGGCCCCATGTCTGATCGTGACCTAGAAATCTTCAAGCAGTCTTTGCCGCGCCTTATCAACACGCCAGAAGGCAACCAAAAGATAGTATCAACGATGCGTGGTTTGCTGGAATACGAATTAAAACAGAGCGATATCGCACAGCGGGTTGCTTCTCGGCAGATAGGCCCGGCGGTTGCACTGCAAGAGCTTCGCCAGCTTGAGAATCCGTTGAGCACAGGGCCAAACAGCGCCAAGTCACCGGTTGAGCCGTTCGACCCACAAACGCCCGACTTTTCGCAGATGAGTGATGCAGAGCTTGAGGCCTATATTGAGAGGGCCGGTCAGTGAGTGTGGATGCTGCAAAGGCCGAATTAGCCCGGCGTAGGAACTTATCTGCAGCTAAGGCGGAAATGGAAAAGCGCCAAGCCAAGCCACAGGCTGATATGTCATTCATGGGGCGCGTAAAGGACAATGTGATTGGCGTTGATGATGGCGTAATGTCGGCGGGTGAAAAAATCGCTACAGCCCTAAACAAGGGTGGTGAAAGCCTGACTTTGGGCATTGTGGGCGATGAGGCTGCGGCGGCGGCTGACGCTCTTGTTGGTCGCGGCACTTTTGACTCGCGGTTGCAACACCACAGGGGCAACGAAGATCAGTTCGCTAAAGAAAACCCTGCACTATCGTTTGCGTCTGAGTTTGCACCCGCTCTTATTCCGGGTGCGGGGGCAGCAGGGGCCGTGAAGCAGCTAGGTTCTGTTGTCGGTCGCACGGCGGCTGGTGCGGCGGCAGGTGCGGCGGCAGGTGGCACCTTTGGCTTTATGGAAGGCGAGGGCGGCGTTGAGGAGAGAAAGGACAAGGGCTTGCAGGCTATGCTTGTTGGCGGTTTGTTCGGCGCTACTGCCCCTCGCGTTACAGATTTCGCGGCAAGTGTTCCCCGGCGGGTGAGCCAAGTGTTCACCAAGTCAGCGGAGCGCCCGACAATTCCTATGTTGAAAGCAGCCAAAAACGCCGCTTACAAGGCGGTTGATGATAGCGGCGAAGTCTTCTCCCCCGAAGACATGGCCGGTCTTTTAGGGCGCGTAAAAACGGCTTTTGATGATGGAAACTACGTTGAGGAAACGGACAACGCTTTGCGCGCAACGTTATCCATTCTTGAAAAAAGAAAAGATCAGCCTGCAACTCTTTCACAGTTAGACAACATCAGAAAAAACTTGTGGAAAAGGTACGCAGGGGCAAAGGATCAGCCGCAAATTCTTGATGCAATCCGTGAAATCGATGGGCTGGTTGAGAGTAAAGCCGGGGCCAGTGAGCTAATGGGGATTGCAAGGGCCGCAAATTCGCGTTTCGCCAAATCTCAATTGCTTGACGATGCATTCAGGAAAGCGGCGGATCAAACGGCAAGTGCCGGTTCAGGTGGCAACCTACAAAACAAGATGCGGCAAGCGGTCACGAGCATTATCAACAATGAGCGCAAGGC
This sequence comes from Roseobacter sp., assembly GCA_039983935.1. Classification (GTDB taxonomy): domain Bacteria; phylum Pseudomonadota; class Alphaproteobacteria; order Rhodobacterales; family Rhodobacteraceae; genus Roseobacter. Next base: position 130,574 of record JBDWVP010000019.1, read on the forward strand.
GAAATTCTTCACAGGAGAAGAAATCGAAATGATGCGCGATTTTGTTCGCGGGTCGAACGGCGAGAACATGAGGCGACTTATCGGCAAGGCTTCACCGGATGGGAACGGCCTAATGATGGTACTCCATGCGACTAGCGGCGTTATGAGTGGTGGCGCAACCCTTCCACTTGCAGCGGTTGGAACCATAGCCAAAAGGTCCGCTGACAAGGCGACGTTAAAACATGCTGGCGAAATCCAAGACTTCTTAGCGGGAGTTGCGCCTAAAGCGCTGCCTGCACCCTCTACGGGTTCTACTTTGGCGGTTGGCTCTGCCCCTTTAGCAGAGAACACACAAGCCTTGGGACGAAATAAGCTGATACCAGCCCGATAAGCGCTCCAATTAAGTCAGATGTCAAGTTGAACAGGAAAGGCGTCAACTCATGCGTAAAGTACAGCACCGTGCCGCACCCGATACAAGTAAATACAAATAAATCTGCACCCCTTGGAACTACGCCAGTTTCATTTTCTTTTTTCGCCAGTCGGTGACCGATAGCGATCACTATCACGATGATCCATGAGGATACGATGGCGGTATACGCAGAAATTGGGTCCATTTCTTAAATCTAGTGGCCCAAATTTCAAAATTCAACAAGTACCCCCCCCGTTACTTCAAAGTACGGGGGGCAACACCAAAGGGGATTAATCATCGTTTATGCGCTTCCACCTCTCCGGGGCAAATTCACGCATCCACTCGCGGTACTCGGCCTTGTGCATTAGCACCTTCAATTGATTCAGTATGAATGCAACGGCGCAGAGAATTCCCAAAATCATGCCTTGGACAGGGCCGATTGGGTCAATGAGTTCAAATTGTGAGGCTAATCCAACAGCCGCCCCGATCAGAACAAATACCCAGACTGTTCTCCGGCCATCTTTCTCTGCTGAGCTAATGGCCGTTTTTAGTTCTTCTTCTCGATATGACATGTAGGCACCTAACCGATCAGGTGGAAAAATAAAACAGGGCTAGTCGGCGTCAATTCCTCTTACACCCCGTTCTTGTTGGTTGGAAAAATCACGGCAAGCACTTCACGCGCATGTAGACTTTTCCATCGCTAGTCCTAACGAAGCCTCTTGGATCAATCGTCGTGCCTGCCCCAGTGTTCGGACGGATGAAAAGTTCTTCGCTGTGTTCGCTTATGTCCTCAACTTCGTAGCCATTCTGAGCTATATTCTCTTCATTTGCGCGCATGAAGGCAATTAAGCCAATCGCGCTGGGGTAAGCCTTCTCAAGGGTGTGAATGATCTCACCGTGAAGCGACCTCTTGTACTCGTCGGCGGTGCTTTGGATGCGTGCCTTCAGGTCAGCCGGGATGCGGATGCCGTAGGGCGGTAGTTGTTTTTGAAATGATTCAGCCATCACTTCTATTAGTAGAAAAGAACTCTTGACTGCAATGCTTACTAATAGTAGATATCTACAAATAGTAGAGAGGTAGAAATGGAAACTAAACAGATACCACCATTCGGAATTCGAATGACGCCTGACTTGCATGGCTGGGTGAAAGCAGAAGCGGAAAAAGAGGGGCGCTCAATGAACGGCCTAATTGTGCAAACTCTTAAGGAGAAGATGAACGCCGATCAAAATGCCGACGCCTGAAACGAAAAGAGCCGCCCATTGGGATTGCAGTCCCCGGCGGCTCTTAACTGAAATCAGAACCCCATCAGAAAACAAGGTACGAGAATGAACATAGCGATACATGACGAAAATTTCAATGGCGAACTCACCAAGACAGTGAATGCGCGTGAGCTGCACGAGTGGCTGGAAAACAAAGATCACTTTTCCACATGGATCAAGGATCGTATTTCCCAATACGGATTTGTTGAAGGCGGCGATTTTGTAGTTATTCGGGAAACTCCGAAAAACTCATCTGGTGGTCGCCCGGCGACGGACTACTACATATCGCTTGACATGGCCAAAGAGCTATCGATGGTTGAGCGCAACGAGAAAGGCAAAGAGGCTCGCCAATACTTCATAGATTGCGAACGCCAGGCTAAATCGAACGTTGTCGCATTCAATCCAGACGATCCGGCTCAATTGCGCGGATTGCTGGTCAACTACGCCGAGCGTACCGAAATAGCTGAGGCCCGTGTTGTTGAATTGGAACCGCGAGCAGAGGCTTACGACCGATTGGAAGCTTCTGACGGGTCAGTGACGCCTCGTGTGGCGGCAAAGATGCTGGACTTCCCGGAACGCAAGTTCACAAAGTGGCTTGAGGTCAATAGCTGGGCATTTAGACAAGGGAGAGTTTTGCAGGGATATGCTGGTCGCCGGAAGCAGGGATATTTGGAGCATGAACCGCGCACCTTTATTGATGGCATGGGCGAAGAGCGAACAACTATGCAAATGAAGGTCACCCCGAAAGGACTTGCGAGACTTGCGAAGGTACTTCCAAGGGAAGGCGGTGCAGCATGAGTACCACAATCAACCGACGCTCTGTTCTTAGTGGCGCTCCTGTCGCCCTGACCGCAACCGTGATCGGGGCAGGGGCGTTGACCTCAAAGGCAACGGAAATACAGCGCCTATTCATTAATTGGTCCTGTCTAACTGATCGATATCAGGCGATCCATTTCGACTGGGAAGCGGGGATTGTCGATGACGATGATTTTGAAAGAACTGTTGATACAGTCCTTAATGAGCGAGACAGCTTGGAGACAGCAATTTTTAAAGCTGGATGCGAGAACATCGAAGATTTGCGGATTATGACCGTTATTGCGAATTACTTTGACTGGAACATAAGAGATTACAATGCAGCGGTGTCACGGGAGGCGGCGCTTCTAGCTAGCTCTTGGATGGGCCAAGCGGCCTAAATTAACACATGAACAACAACTAGGAACACCCTGCTTTTGCGGGGTTTTCTGAATGGAGCATAACAAATGGCGCTAGAAAGCGAAGCAATCGCGGACATTCCGACACAGCACACAACGGCGTCCGACACAGACAAAATCTTTCTTGAAAAGGCAGGGGTTGGCGGCGGAATATCGAAAGCTGACTTTTTAGGCGCTTCAAGTGATGAGCTTGGATATTTGGCCGGCGTTACCGGACCCCTGCAGTCTCAGATTAATGATAGGCCCCTTACGAGCACCATCTACCCCCAGTCAGAGCTATACACGCAAACGGAATCCGATGCGCGCTTTGGTGCTATCGGAAGCACTTTGTCACCCGGTTCGGAGTGGGTGTCTGTTTCCCTAAGCTCGAACACGGTGTGGCAAAATACGCTTGGATATGCAGTGCAGGTCGCGGTCAGAGGCGATGGTACAAGTTCGACCAACCAGACTGTGCAGGTAAGCACAGACGGAACGTCGTTTATCACAATTGGGAGTCACGGGCAGTCTGACATTCAGTCAGGTTACTTCGGCAATACAACGTTCACGCTGCTGAATGGCCACTACTTTCGATATGTCACCTCAGGCGCAACAGTTTTAATACAGAGGGTTCCAGAATGATCGGTTGGTATAGCGAAACGAAGGGTTACTGGGAGACGTCGAACACCCCTTCGGCAGAAATTCAAAACGCATGGCCAAGCGATACCGCACAAGTTGCCCTGCGCCCGAGTCCATTGCATGAGATAGATGGAGGGGCATGGGTTGGGCCAACGATTGATCAACTTAAGGTCGAGAAATTAGAGGAACTTGCCCAGATCCGATTTGAAGCTGAATACGGCGGGTTTTCATCGGGCGGGGTTGAGGTTGATACGTCTGACCGAACGCGCAATTTTATTGCTGCATCATACACTAAGGCTCTTGCAGATCCTAGCTATTCGGTGCCGTCCTTTAAGAGCGCTCCGGGCGTATTCACGACCCTAAACGCCGCGCAAATTATCGGGATAGGCGATCTGATAGTGGATCACGTTCAAGCTTGTTTTACAAATGAAGCGACTATTTCCGTCCTCATAAATGACGCCACAAATGAAGCCGAATTGAATGCTATCGATCTAAACGCCGGTTGGCCGAGCTAGGAAATATCATGACAAACAATAACGACCGCGCTTGGCATTTGGACCGGCGCGTACCCCTCGCACTCATCGTAACGATTGCGATGCAAACCTCTGCGGCCGGTTGGTTTATGTCCTCCTTGGAAAGCAGGGTCGCGGAGCTGGAGCGGGACAGCGCGGACATATCCTTGAGCCTTATCCAGGCTGAAAACGCCATACACCGCAATGAAATGTCGGTGGCAGTGTTTGAGGAAAAACTCAACGCAATTTTACGCTCGGTCCAGCGGATAGAAAGCAACATTTCTCAGGGAGATCGATGATGACTTACCTATCAGATGAGCGCGTCAAATACATCGTTATTCACTACAGCGCGACACCGATTGAGCGAGAATATACGTATAAAATGCTAGAGCGGCACCACAAGGAACGCGGCTTTAAAGAGGGTGGTTACCACTTCTACTTTCCGCGCAAGGGCGGTCGGATTGCTGGCCGCGATTTAACGCAGCCGGGAATGTTTGAAATGGGCGCGCACAGCAAGGGCGAGAATGACGAATCTGTTGGCCTTTGCTTTGAGGGCGGGGTTACTCTGTCCGATCCACACACGGGCCGGGACACGCGCAACGACGCGCAGCTTTCGGCAATGATTGAAACGATTGACGACCTTTTGTTCAGGTATCCAGACGCTCAAGTCATCGGCCATAGAGATATGCCGGGCGCGGCCACACAATGCCCGGGCCATGACGCTTCTGCATGGTGGGCCAGTGTTGTTGCTGAGAGACAGCCGGTGGTGGACGGGTTTCATATTGAGGCAGAGAGCAAACCACATCGCTCATGGTTTCAAAAAATCTTTTGGCCCAAGCAATAGGAGCTTTGATTATGTTGCCTTTAATCTCTGCGATTTTGCCGACATTGAACAGCGTTATCGCACGGGTAGCGCCGGACAAGGACGCAGAGCAAAAGATAAAAGCAGAGCTACTAGCCGCGATTATCGACAGCGAAAACGACTTCAATAAAGCGGCTGCGCAGATCATCACCGCAGAGGCCCAAGGCGAAAGCTGGCTGCAACGGAATTGGCGACCAATGCTAATGATCTGGTTTGCTGTTCTCGTGGGCGCTTACTGGTTCGGAATGACACCCCCCAACCTGTCGGAAGACCGCATAGGCGATTTGTTCCAATTGGTTCAAATTGGTGTCGGGGGCTACATTGTTGGCCGCTCTGGGGAAAAGATTGCCAAGCAACTGAAACCATAACCCGAAAGGGTCCATCATGTTTATTCTGAAATTAATTGCCTGTTTTCAGTCAGAGGGGGCAGGTGTGGTTTGTGATGAGCATATCAAGGCGGGACTTTCCAGCCTGCAAGATTGCTACGAAATGGCAGCGCCATATCACGAATTGACGGCTCAAATGTCGTCGAAAGCATCGGTCAGAATTGTGTTCATAGGGGCGCAATGCACTTGGGCAAAAGCTGCCTAATCCATAAGTTACAAGGACACCCAACATGATTGGCCTATCTCAACTGAGCATTTCGCTCGGCTCTCAAGTCGTGGGCGATGCAAGCCCGTCTATCTCTGCAGGGTTGTCCTACACTCGCGGTGACCCAGATGAATTTACAATTTCCTTGTCATCCGTTAACCCCATAGACCCTTTTGCGGCGCTTTCCGTCTCACAAATGACACTTGATGGTACAGATGTTATCGGTGATCTGGATGACGCTGCTGTCAGTCCAGAGCTTGCAACGAATACGGCACCGGGTGCATTGACCAACAATCAGAGCGTATCGGCAATCACTGGAACCATTGAAAGCGGAGCGTTGTATCTGCTTGCGTACACCATCGATGAAGGTAGCAGCATAACCAACATGTTCCCCGGTTCCGGCTCACCAATTGAAAGCCAAGCATCTGATCCACTGCCGACATCAGCCGGAACGCACTCGCGCCTAGTTTACACCGACAGCACAGAAACTGGTCGAGTGATTACAATAAGCGGCTCTGGCACAATTTCGGCACTGACGTTCAAAAAAGCCGAATGGGGTTACACCGTCCCTGAAAATTCTGGCGATGAGCAAATCACGTATCGGATTGCGCATGGTGATGCGGTGACAAATGGCTCTTTCTACGTCCCAGGCACGACGCTTTATGTGTCGAACACAGGCAGCGATACCACTGGTACAGGTGCCTCATTGTCGCCCTTTGCGACACCAGCTGCCGCCAGCGCCGCTACCCTTCCCGGAGATATTGTTAAGTTCCGCACCGGCACGTACCCGGCTGCTTTTGATGTTTCGAACAGTGGGACGCGGGGCAATCCTATAACTTACACTCCTGATGACGGACACACACCTGTCTTTGTGGGTGAGTTGCAATCGCACATAGCGCAAGGCGGGTCTAATTTGTCGTCTCTGCCGACTGATCAGCGCGACGGTATTCGCATCGACAGTAAAGATTGGATCATTATCGATGGCCTGACAATCGAATGGGTTTGGCGTCATGGTATTTTTGTCGTTGGTACAGAAGGTGAACAGCACGGCCACCATATTATTCGAAACAATGTCATCCGAAATGTAGGGCGCGGAGGCGTCTTTGTTGGAGGTAATAACTCCGACAGCGTAATCCCCTCGGGTGAAATCACGAACTTAAGAACCGTCGATGTTCTTATCGATAGCAATGATGTCACCCAGACTAACCTTGAAATCGACCAGCAAGGCTTTGGAAACGTGGAATGCGTTGCAGCTGCGTCTTCCGTGTCTTCCATCGTTACGCGACTGAATAACATCTATAGCAGTCGTCAGTATGGAATTGATTATAAGGCGGGTGTTAACGGCTCGTACACGCCAGTTTCGGGCGATGTAAACTTTACATATGGGCCGGGCAATTTCATCGAAGATAACACGGTTACGGATACTGAGCGCCATGGCATTTATATTGATGCTGGGCATAGGTTCTGCGAAGATATCACAATTAGGCGAAATGTGGTTAACGGCTGCAGGCATGGAATTGTTTTGTCGCGAGAAAACGGCGATCCAGCCAACACATTCTTATCGCTAGATACAATCGGCATATTCAACAACCTGATTATTGATGTTGACCAGATCGGCATCTACTTCCATCGACATTCCGGGGATGCGGATAGCGGGACGATTTCAAACATTCGTTGCCGATTTAATACGGTAGTAAATGCCAATCGAGAAGGCGGATTTAAGGACATCAACATTGATGGATGGCCTACTGAATTTACAACCGCGACAATGACCGGCAATGATTTTAGCGGCAACTTGGTTTACTCCGATCAGCAGATGGACATGGCCGTTGATTTGTCCGCGTCTGGCTGGACGATGGCAGATAACTTCAACGTTCAAGACGGTGTAAGCACTGGCGTCGATCCACTATTTGTCGATGCCGCAAATGGTGATTACGAGCTGCAAGAGACATCACCCGCAATCAACTATGTTTCCGGGCTTTCATCTGCACCGTTTAACGTGGGCTACAACGGAACTTCTAGGCCCAGCACGACGAACGCCGGGGCCTTTGCTGACCCTGTTGTCTCAACAGTATTCAGCGTTAGCCTAGATGAAGGCACGGGCGAGCTGCAAATAACCAACAATGATGGTTCGGACTTCACTATTGACGACGCGGCTGACAACTACGATGGCACATATTCAATCACGGTTGGCTCTTTGGCGTCTGGCCCTATTGCACTTGTCGCTCCTGTTCTCGCGGGTGATGGTTCGCCAGAAGCCGGGGAAACGCTGACAATCACACCCGCGCTTTTCGCTTATGACGGTGACCTTGGCGCAATGACGGTTGCGTACACGACGACCGGAACCAACAGCGTTAACGTGACTGATCCATCTAATCCCACGCTTTTGATAGACGCGGCTGACGCAGGCACATCAATCACGGTGACAGCGACTGCGACACAAGGGGCGAACGATACGGTTAGCGTGTCTAACAGCTTGGCTATTCCATCAGCGATGAGTGCTGAACGTCTCGCCCTGGTCGCGTCCTCTGTGCTTGGCACGGATGTTACCTTTAATATCGATCTGTCCGGGGCTGCGAATGGCGACCGGCTTGCCTTTGTCTATGGCACAATGTCGGCAACAGAACCTACAATTACAGTGGACGGTGTTGCCGTACCTGCCAACGCTGGAAACAGCGGAAATCAAGGCCCAGGTGGTCGCTTGTGGGTTTATGATATGCCCATGACAGGGGCCGGTTCTGCGACCGCCCTTGTGGACATAGATAGCGGCAACTCTAGCGGCCACATAATAGCCGCCGTTCTCGTGAAGGGCGCGACACTTGATGCTGTAGACGTGAGCTACAACGGGGGTAGCGATGTTACGCACGATAACAGCGTGACCGCATCTGCTTCGCCCAATCTGGTCGTGGCTGTCGCTCTTGGGCGTTCGGATTACTTCACGTCATATTCTTGGGCCGGAGCGGTTGAGCAAGGGTCATCTGCGCCAGTGCTAGGGTCTCGATCAGGTTCCATCGCCATTGCAACCGATGTTGTCGCGGGTCCGTATCAGGTCGGTTTCACCACGGGCGCAGACGCAGAAACGAACAGCGAAACGGGTATCGCCTTAATGGCGTATTCATAAGGGGATAGGGTATGTCTACGATAAAATTCGCAGGGTTCGCTACGGGAACATCGGTCACAATTGGCGGCATCACAGTCAATGCATGGGGGCAGGTTGAAGGGGGCGGCACAGTTTGGGATCAACCGGCGAGCGCTGGTGTCGGTGTTTCATTGTCCGTTGCGCGGTCCCCAATTCAGGTCGCGCCTGAGGCTGCGTTTGTTTCGGTTACGCTGTCCGGGTTTGACGTGAACTCGCCAACCAACGTGGCGCTTGCGGACCCAACCGTCCGGGATAAGCTTTATTGGTGGGACTTCGGCCACGGGGAAATCGCCACGGCCCCAACCAAAGTCATTGAAATGGATACCGCCGATGGGGGCAACAGGACCAACAGCCGCTACCAGGTCGGCCCAATCGGCACGCATGTTTATACCACACCGGATGTCACTTACACCGGGCGCGTGGCGGTCTACGAGCCTTCTTCTGGTAAGTGGGGCCAAGGCACATTCACCTTCTCTACCGGAAACCCAGACACGTACTATTCAGGATCAGCAACGCTCTTTGTTGATACATCTGGTCAACACAGCAACGCTCCGGTGGGCGCGCAAACGTTCACCGACTTGGCGACTGCCTTTGCCGCGCTGAATGCCGCATCAACACCCCACCGGATCGTGCTTGAAAGGGGCCAGACCCACAACGTTGCTTCAAGGCTAACCTACGCCCCAGCATCCGGTTCAACCCTTTCGTTCCGCGTGGAGGCGGCGCCGGGCAACGGCGCGCTCCCTTTGATCAACGCGACACAATCAAGTGGCGCGGATGGTGACCTGTTCTTGGATGCAACTTTCGAAAACGCGAACCCATCAGCAAGCTCGACAGTTTTCTCCAACCTCGAAATGGCAGGCACTTGGGACACAACAGATGAAAGTGGGTTTTGGGATGTGAAGCTGATCAATTTAGCGGGTAAGTCTTCAGAACATGCGGTGGTAGATTCTTGTGACCTACACAACGCTAATCGCTGCGTTTCGCAGACTGCGGATATCACTGGCGTACGCAACGACAGGCTCAGGTTACTACACAACACGCGTATGTACGATTGGTCGGACTATGGGTGGTTCACCGACGCGTCACGAACTGCAGCGGTCGGTTGTAGGTTCACACAGAACCCGCAGTCTATTGTTGGGGGTGATAAAGAAGACCCCCACAATAATCACGGCCCAATGAGGGGTCCATTCATCAACGAATGGATTATCCATGCCTGTGACATCTTCTCTGCTACTGGCTGGTCAGCGGCAAGCGGTGGTGGTCGAGCGATCCAACCGGGCATTCGCGCATTCACCGCAAACACCAGTTTAACCTATGGACGATTCATCGTCACGCAGTGCGCCGTTGAAAGCCCTGGGGTCTGCATCAACCCAGTCGCGGCGAGTTCCAGCACGACCGCCGTTCCGGGTAACATCCTGATTCAACAAAACGTGCTGGTGGGAGGTCACCAAACTGACAGCATCGTGGCGTCCTCAACGGGCAATATGACCGTCCGCTGGAATGCAATGGTTCTGCCTGATTGCGCGCGCTCGTTAGACTTTCAAGGGTTTGTTAAGGGTAGCAATCACGTTGTCCATACATCTGCAACCGTATCCGGTGATATCGAAGTTGATGAGAATGATTTTATCAACTTGTCCTCTGATAGCGGGGTTAGTTGGTTCAACGAGGATAGCGCCTTTACAGGATCAATCGAGGTTGACCGGAACATTGTGCATCAGCCAAGCCTTGTGACGCCCCAAGTGACATACGCGCCTCTATCGTTCACCTCTATGTTCACAGCTAGATATGAGGGATATAGGGATGAGGACGGTTCTGCTGTTGATACTGCGACAGCCACGCCCACCAGCACCCCAAGAGTAGCCGCCCCAGCAACCGGATCTGCCGCGCTAGACGTAGGCGGTAATCAGGTCGCAGGTGCAGCCAATTTAAATGAGGATTACCGGGCCGACTAAAACAGTGACCGTGCGATTTTAGACAGCTTTGAAAACCCAACATTCATTCCAATAAGGCTCACAGCAGATGCACTGACAAATGCGGCAGCACTGATAAAGGAAAAAAACCACAGAATAACAGCGATGAGAAAAACGAAATTTGATAGAAAAGCGATGAGGCGAGGTGTGTCTAGCAGCAAGTGCCGCTCCATATACTCTATTCTGGCGTCAGTTGAGCTTTTTGCAAATGGGTGTTCTGTAATCGGCTTTTGTGGTTTCTTTGTATCTGTCATGATCTTTTCCTTACAGTTGGGGTTGTGATGGAGCCGGGGGCGTTGCAGCGCCTTCGGCTCACTTTGGTTGGGTGGTCTTTTCCGGCCACGGCCTTTTATGTCCTAAGTAGTAATGGCTAGGGCCTAAGCATTCGGTATTTGAGCATTGCGCATATGCTGATTTTTCAATTCTCTCGACGCTAAATGACCCGCCACAATGAGGACATTTTATGCTGGCCCTATACCCAACAGAGACAGGTGGCATTTCATCTAGTGCTTGGCTCATCCCGTTTAAGCGAAAGGTGACAAATTTCTCCCATTGGTCGCGCTCGTGGTCGGTCCACTCCTCCCTGCGCACGCAGGTTTCTTCTGGTTCGTAGTGGCAAGATTTATTTGGACCGGGTGAGCTAAGATCGACGCCCAACGCGCACACGGCAAATCCTCGTTGCGGGAATATTTTTCGTTTGTAGGAATAATGACGACACCCCCGGCGCGCTTTGATCGGTTTTCTCATCTGCTATTCCTTCATTGCTGTTGTTTGGGTTGTAGGGGCTGGCATCACACGCACCCCGCTTTGTTGGTGGGTGTGGTTGGCATATCCTGTTTATAGTCGCAAAACGGACACTCCCAACCGCGAACCGTTGCCACAAGCGCGCCCAGACCCCCGTTCCAGTCGCGGTGATTTCCGTCTAACCTGTTAACGCAGGTCAACGGTTGTCGGCTGCGGTTGACCTGCATTTCATTTAGGGCTTTAGCTTGATCCGGCGTCATCACACGCACCCCGCTTTGGGGGTGGGGGTGAGCGACCGCAAACGGCTTTCGGCAATCTCGAAAATAACTGGGTCGTTTTCGATCCCAATAAAGTTTCTGCCCTCTAAGAGAGCAGCCGCACCGGTCGTTCCAGACCCCATACAACTATCTAGTACGGTATCGCCGGGATGGGTGTATGTCCGTATCAGGAAGCGACAAAGATCAACCGGCTTTTGAGTCGGGTGAAGCTTCAATTTCTGCTTGTCAGAAGCAAAGATCTGAACGCTACGGGGGAATCTTTCAGTGCTATCGTAAGGCAATTCCGTAAATTGTTGCGAGCCATATATCTCGCTCTTGTCACGCCGTTTTACGGAACTTTTTCGATTGTGTCCGGTTGTTTTTTCGGGATTGTAAGTCGGTAATTTTTTGTAAAAAACAAGTATATTTTCATGTGCCTTCATGGGCATTTTTTTTGCGTTCAAGTGACCGGTGGCGGCAGTCTTTTCCCAAATCCACTCATAACGCAGTAATTCGATCTGGCTCATCCCAAGAACCTTGTCGAATGGCGTCTGTGCAAACAGAACAAAGGCCCCCCTGCCAATCCTCAAGTACTCCGCCCATAGACGCTCAAGATTTATGCAAGAATCCCAACGACAATTCGTCGTACCATAGGGAAGGTCTGATAGAACAAGATCGACGGAGGCGTCTTCGACGTCCTTCATGCGCTCTAGGCAGTCGGCAAGGTGAAGATAGCAAGCTGTTCTAGTTTTGTCGCCTTTTTCATCCATCACACGCACCCCACTTGACCGTGGAACGGAACGAAAACGAAACGTGAAATGGTAGAGATTTGGTAGAGACGCCGTGCTCTACCAATGCCAAAATCATCTAAGTGGTTGATTTTAAATGGAGGCGAGTAGGAGAATCGAACTCCTGTACACGGATTTGCAATCCGCTGCGTAACCACTCCGCCAACTCGCCGAAGTCTGAAGACCGTTTAAGGACATCAGCTACGGCGTGCAAGCGCTTATAGCAGATAGAACGGTTTTTAAGCGTGCTCAACAAAATATCGGAGGACGCCACTTGCAAAAGTCGACTAGACCAATTGAAAATCCGCGAAAAATAGATTTTGTCTTAGGATCACACCGTTGACTTTCCTTGCTTCTTTGAGTGACCTGCTGCATGCCGCTTAAATGACGCGGTTTGTTGGATTTAAACTCGTGTGATGCGCAAAAAAGAGTTTAGGGGTGCTGCAACAGCCACAACTTTTTAAAATCGCTGTCTCGACCGTTGCCGCGTGTCGAAAGATGTGCAAGACGTTTGACAGTAGCTTCTGAACGGACGAGTTTAGCCAAATGCCTGATTTTCCAGCTCGCAGAACGATGATGGTGGACACCCAAGTGCGCCCTTCTGACGTGACAAAATTCCCAATTATCGACGCCATGCTGACAATTCCACGCGAGGAGTTCGTGCCCACGGCACAGCGTGAAGTAGCTTATGTCGGTGAAAACATTGATTTAGGCGGTGGAAAGGTGATGCTTGAGCCGCGGACATTGGCCAAAATGCTGGATGCGCTAGACATCTCGGGAGACGAACTCGTGTTGGATGTGGGCGGCGGATATGGTTACTCATCAGCTGTTATTGCGCGTATGGCAGAGGCTGTGGTGATGGTCGATGATGATGAAAACTTGATCGCTGAGGCGCAGGAGACGCTGTCAAACTTTGGCGCGGACAATGTGATTGTGCATCAAGGCGGGCTGTCTGAAGGGGCCGCGCAACATGGCCCATATGATGTTATTGTCGTGCAAGGTGGCATTGTGGAATTCCCGGAAGATCTTACCGCGCAGCTTAAAGAAGGCGGGCGCGTTGCATGCTTATTTGTGCAAAACGCGTTGGGCGAAGTTCGGATCGGGCGAAAACATAACGGTGAAATTACATGGCGGACGTCTTTTAACGCCAATGCGTCAATCTTAAAGGGTTTTGAGAATACTTCCGAATTCAAGTTATAAGGCCCTTTTCAATAGGGCATGCGATTGAGGAGCAGAAACAAATGGCGACTAAGCAAAAAATGCATCGCTTTGCTGGGACAGTAAAAAGGACTGGGTTGGTACTGGGGCTGATTTCGGGGATTTGTGTGCCCGCAGCACAGGCCGAGACACTAGCCGACGCCTTGGTCGGGGCCTATAAGAATAGTGGCTTACTTGATCAGAACAGAGCTTTGCTGCGGGCGGCAGATGAAGATGTCGCTGGCGCTGCTGCTGCACTAAAGCCGATCATTAACTATTCCGCGTCCGCGACCCGCAGTTTTGGGAACAGCCGGACGACGGTGAGTGGGCGCAGTATTTCGTCTGATACGGGTTTGACACAGGCCGATTTAGGTCTGGTTGCGAGTTTGTTGCTGTTTGATGGCGGCGCATCCCGTCTGGATGTCGAAGTGACCAAAGAAACGGTACTTGCGACGCGTCAGGATTTGATCAGCGTTGAACAACAAGTCCTGTTTCGGGCCGTCCTAGCCTATATGACTGTCTATGCGACCCGAGACGCAGTCGAATTGCGTCAAAACAACCTGCGATTGCTTGGAGAGGAGCTCAGAGCGGCGCAAGATCGCTTTGAGGTTGGTGAGGTAACGCGCACAGATGTCGCCCAGGCTGAATCAAGCCTTGCAGAAGCGCGCAGCGGATTGGCCACCTCTCAGGGCGATCTTTTGCAAGCTAATGAAGAATATTTAAATGTCGTTGGCCGCCGCCCGGGCGTTCTTTCGCCACCGCCAACACTGCCTCAGTTCGAGGCCAATGTAGAAACTGCCCGTGCACGCGCCATTCAGACGCATCCGGATTTCAAGGCCGCTCAGCACGAAGTGTCCGCCGCAGAGCTGAATATTCTACGCGCCGAAGCGACCCTGAATCCAACCATTTCTGCAATCGGATCGATTGGTCTGACGGATGACTTGGGCAGTGGGAATAACAGCAATGTCGCAGAGATCGGGATCCAACTAAGTGGCCCGATTTACCAGGGTGGTGGTCTTAGCTCGGGTATTCGCCGTGCTATCGCGATACGCGACCAGAGTCTCGGGAACCTCTATGAAGTACGTAAAACCGTGTCTCAGGACGTCGGTAACGCTTATGCATCGCTTGCAGCGCGCCGCGCGAGTCTCCAGGCAAGTGAGGAACGTATCCGTGCCGCAAGAATTGCGTTTCGCGGCGTGCGGGAAGAGGCGACATTGGGCGCACGTACAACGCTAGATGTGCTGGATGCAGAACAAGAATTGCTCGATGCGGAAACTGCCCGCATTTCAGATGAGGCGAACCTTTACGTAGCCGCATATGGGGTGCTTCAGTCCGCAGGAAGGTTGACGGCGAGTGATCTGAACCTGGGCGTTCAGCTTTATGATCCAATAGCATACTACAACTTGGTGAAAGACTCTCCGCCTGCGCTTTCTGAGCAAGGACGCCAGCTAGACCGCGTTTTAAAGTCCATCCAGAAAAATTGACTTAAACAGGAGCAGCATTGCACGGGTGCGCGCCACAGGTTAACCTGTGGCTGGGAAGGTGTGGTGGTGCAATGTCAGAGACAATACTAAAACTTGCGATAGAGGATATGTTGCCGCCGAAACGAAAAGGCGGCGCTACGGCTCTTAAATCAGATGATGCTTCTGTGCTGAACGTGCCGATAAAGACGTTGGTTCTGACATCGCAAATGCGGGTTTCTGACGACTTGGGTGTGTTACGTTTGATGCCAGAGCATGCGGTGTTACCATCGTCGGTTTGGCAAGAATATGAAGAGCCGCCGTTGTATCTTGTGAATGATGTGCCCGAAGACAAACCTGCAGATCAAAGACGACATAGCCGTAAAGCAAGACCCATTCCGGTGTCGGGAGCATCTGATCTGGCCGCAAAAATTGCTGCGCTTGAAACAGCCATCGCTAAAACAGTTGATCAATGGGAACCGGATGGTGCCGGGCGCGATGCCTACGCCGGAACTGCGGGACCAGAGGTGAAGTGGCAAGAGAATGTGGAATTAGATGCCACCGGGGTACCTGTACCGCTCACAGCAGACGAGACAGGTAAGGGTCCCAAAGAAGGGGCCAGCAATCTGGACATCGACGAGGAAATGCTGCGTCAGATGGTTGCCAAAATCGTGCGGTCAGAACTGCAAGGCGCATTAGGGGATCGGATTACCCGTAATGTGCGCAATCTGGTGCGTCGCGAAATTCAGCGGGCCCTAGAGGCGCATGCTCTGACGCGCTAGCCCATACATGTTGCTCATAATGCTGGCGGCCTTCACATTTGACGTGAATAGCATTGCGCGGCCTTTTCAGAATAGCCCAACCGGTACATGGTGCCACAAAGGAAGGGCACCGTCATGAACACACCTGCACATTTGTTACTTGGCGCGGCTGTCTTTGGGCGCGGCCAAAGGTCTTCTGTTGTATATGCTGCAATGTTTGGGGCGTTTTTGCCTGATGCATCGTTATATGTGATGGCAGGTGTTTCGTTATTCGTGCTCCAAATTCCGCCATATGTGGTGTTTAATGACCTCTACTTTTCTCAAGCCTGGCAAGCGGTTTTTGCAGTAGATAACTCTTTTCTTATCTGGGGGGCTCTGCTGCTCATCGCTCTGTGGCGGCAATCGGGGTGGGGGATTGCCTTGACGGGTGCCGCGATACTGCATTTGGCTTTGGATTTTCCTCTGCACCACGATGATGGACGGCCACATTTCTGGCCTTTGTCACATTGGGTATATGAAAGTCCGGTGAGTTATTGGGATCGCAGTCATGGGGCCAAATGGGTCGCGCCTATAGAGGCTGTCGCCGCATCTATCGCTGCTTGCGTATTGTGGGCTCAACGTCATGGAATCGCGCTGGCGTTGACAATCGCCGCTTTTTTAGGCGCAGAATACTGGATTGTACGCCAGTGGCTCTTTTTCTTCATCGATGGATAAGAAACACGCCCTTAAAGAGGGCGTGCAATCTGTCAGTACGAGGGTATTATTTCTACGCTGCTTCTGCCTGCTGTGCAGCGTTCCGACGCTCGGATTCTTCACGAGACAGCGCAACAGATGTACGTACACCTTTGCCAACAAATTCCATCAAACCTTGAACGACACGCTCATTTGGGTCGATTCCCGCGCAGCTCAGAACCTCGCGGCCGTCGCGCGAACGTGCCCAGCGGGCAATCTGCTCTGGCCCATTACCATATTTCTTGTCGTCAGCAATTGCGTCATCCAGTGCGGCCAGTACTACGGCTGCAAAAAGTTTACGCGCACGATTGCCTTGTTCGTTATTGAAGGCCGTGCCATCAACGAAATCTTTCATCTCGTCGTCCTTTCTATTATTCTTGCTCTTGTCTTTTCGGCGTGAAGTCTCTTATGGAGGACTTTGCTTGATTCGGATACCCCGTTTTCGCATGACTGCTATGCAAATTATGCATGGCTTGTAAGGGCCCAAACGCGAGATATCGTTGTCTTGTATCGGGCTCTGCACCTAGATATAGGGGTGCTTAATATTTCCTCAACCTTTTGCTACGGTTTTGTCACATGCCCAAAATAAATGGAAACGAGATACGTCCCGGAAATGTTCTGGAACACAATGCTGGTCTATGGGCCGCCGTGAAAGTAGATCACGTAAAACCCGGAAAAGGCGGCGCTTTTGCTCAGGTAGAGATGCGGAACCTGCGCAATGGGTCGAAATTGAACGAACGGTTCCGGTCGGCGGATAAAGTCGAACGCGTAAGATTAGAGCAGAAAGACCAACAGTTCCTCTATGAGGACTCTGGGATGCTTGTTGTGATGGACATTGAAACCTACGAACAGATCCAATTGCCTGCAGAATTGTTGGGAGAGCGCCGGCCCTTTTTGCAAGATGGTATGACACTTGTGGTTGAATTTTACGAGGAAGAGGCCCTGAACGCGACGTTGCCGCAAAAGGTGACCTGCAAGATCATTGAAACCGAGCCTGTAGTAAAAGGTCAGACCGCAGCGAATTCGTTCAAGCCAGCAACACTGGACAACGGCGTCAAGGTCATGGTTCCGCCATTTGTCGGACAGGACGAAGACATCGTCGTGAATACTGAGACAATGGAATACTCTGAACGCGCCTGAGTATTTCAGGCCTCTAATATATTTCTAACTGTCGGCGGCCTGAAAAATTGGGCCGCTGTTCACAGGATGCGCGTTACCGTGGCGTCTCCGGCCTGCATCTCGCCTGTTGCGCGATCAAACCGAAGGTATGCCAGCGCCAAATCCTGCGAGCGGGTGAGCAGAGTGCCAACTGGTTTCCCTTGTGCCGTGATCTCTGATCCAGTCTCGGCTGGTCCTTTGATTTGAACTTGCGCCAAGCCCTTGCGTAGGTCGGTCTTGTGCTTCATGCGCGCTGTTACCTCTTGTCCGACGTAACACCCTTTACGGAAATCGACCCCTGAGAGCCTTTCAAACCCCATCTCAAGTATAAAGCTGTCGGGGGTTAATTCGATCCCGGTTTCAGGGATTTGCAGAGCAACCCGCAACGCAGCCCAATCTTGATGATCATCAGTTTGAGCCGTGGGGCGATAGGCGCGCCATCCAAGGTCAGGGTGGCGTGGGTCTAACATTGCATCGGCCGGGCAGGGGCCGCCGCCTCTGTGCATATGCAGAGAGCTGTTCGTGACCGTAACGTCCGCGCGCAGCTTGTACATATTCAGACGGGTGCCCACCAAATCGCCATGGCTCTCTGCGACGTCCAGCAATACGCCGTCGTCGGTTTGACAGAGGAAAAAGTCCGCTAAGTATTTCCCCTGCGGCGTCAGTAACGCGGAATAAACCAAACTGGTGTTTATTCCAGCGATGTCGTTCGTGATGAGACCTTGGAGGAAGCCGATGACGTCGTTGCCGGAAAGCTGCAATATGCGACGTTTAGTCATGGGGGGCTCCTAAATGTTCTCTGAGACGGGTATAACGTCCCAGCCGCCAGTTGGAAGGGGTAGCACAATGAGAGCACCGATTTCGGTGATTATTCCGACCTTAAATGCACAGGAGCATTTGGGCGCCTGTTTGCGTGCGTTGATGCCAGGGTTGGAAGCTGGACTAATACGTGAGTTGATCGTCAGCGATGGCGGTTCTTCAGATGCGACCGTAGAAATCGCAAAAGCATGGGGTGCTGAGATTATTCAAGGCAGCCCGTCGAGAGGGGCTCAATTGGCCCGAGCTTGCGGCGCGGCGCAGGGGCGCTGGTTGCTTGTGTTGCATGCCGATACACGGCTTGAAAATAATTGGGTCGGATCGGCGATCGTGCACATGGATGGACATAAAGCCGGATGGTTTCGATTGGCGTTCAATGACGGTGGTTGGGCTGGCCATATCGTGGCCGCTTGGGCAAATTTGCGCAGTAAGTTTGGATTACCCTACGGCGATCAGGGGCTGTTGATACCGGCAGCACTCTACGATCACGTTGGCGGTTATCCAAATCAACCTTTGATGGAGGATGTCGCGATCGCGCGAGCTCTAAAAGGGCATCTGTCCGGCATTGATGCAACGGCTGTAACCAGCGCTGTTCGATATCAGAAACAAGGATGGCTGCGCCGCGGCGGACGCAATATCTGGACGCTTGTGCGATATTTTGGAGGTGTTTCACCGCACCGTTTAGCGGATAGCTACCGTAGTTAGCGCGCAAAAAAACCGCTGATTTTCCTGAAAATACCAATTGAACCGGCGTCGGAGATGTCTTCGTCAAACCCGCCCATGTCGGAGGTGCCGTTCTGAACGCTGTCCCGGAACTGCAAACGGTAAAGGTCGGCGTAGATACCAGCGCGTTCCAGCAGCTCGGCATGGGTGCCTTGGTCAACGGCCCGCCCTCGATCCATGACAATGATCTGATCGGCGCCGCGTACCGTCGCGAGGCGATGCGCGATGACCAACGTTGTGCGTCCGGAGGCCAGTTTGTCCAGTGCCTCCTGCACAACATTCTCGGATTGAGCATCCAGCGCCGAGGTGGCTTCATCCAGTAGCAAAATGGGTGTGTTGCGCAACAGGGCACGTGCGATCACGACCCGCTGACGTTGGCCCCCTGACAAAGCGGAGCCGCGTGGACCAACCCGTGTTTCCAATCCGTCAGGTAAATTGTCGATGAAATCAGTGACGTTGGCCGAGTCTAAAGCAGCATTTAGGGCTTCATCGCTGATGTCGCTACGGCCCATCAGAACATTTTCGCGTAACGTTTCGTCAAACAGCAAGGCTTCTTGGGTCACGACGGAAAAGAGGCCCCGCAGATCATCCAAAGCCATTTCATTGGTGTGTACGCCGCCAATTGTAACGGACCCTGCCACCGGATCAATCAGGCGGGACAGTAAATTGAAAACTGTGGATTTACCTGCGCCCGACGCCCCGACGATTGCAGTGGTCTGCCCGGCTTTTGCGACGATTGACAACTTGGAGACAACTTCGGTTTCCCCGTATCGCACTGAGACAGCATCCAACACAACATCAAGGTTCTCAGTGGGCGCAGGCTTTGGGTTCGCTGGCGACGTCAGCTTTACCGGTGATTCCATGAGCTCTTTGAGGCGTTCTATGGAAGCTGAGGCGATTTGAACTTGTCCGCTGATATTTGCCAACCGACGCATGGGATCGAAAGCAAAACCCATTGCTGTAAAAAAGCTCATGAATTGACCGACGGTTTTGTCGCCAGAGATGATTTCAGAACCGCCATATAAGATGACTGCTACAAAGCCAAAGCCAGACATTATGTCGACCATCGCAGGAATAGCGGCCGTT
Organism: Roseobacter sp.; assembly: GCA_039983935.1. Lineage (GTDB taxonomy): Bacteria > Pseudomonadota > Alphaproteobacteria > Rhodobacterales > Rhodobacteraceae > Roseobacter. The sequence continues at coordinate 150,844 of JBDWVP010000019.1, forward strand.
CCGGTCACAGTGCGAATTTGAGTGCGCACGAAGCGCCGCGTGATGTCTTTATATTGCTTGGCTTGGTATTCTTCGGCGCTGTTCAGTTTGATCTGAACGATACCATGAAAGACCTCGTCCAATCGCGTCGACAGCGACGCACTCAGGTTTCGCGCTTCACGTGCACGTTTTCGCACAAACTTCTGCAAATACACGACAGGCAAACCGATGGCGGGTATCCCAATACAGGCCAGCAATGCCCAGGCCGGATCCACGTTGATCGCGACACCTAGAAGGACGCATAGGCCAATCGCATCACGGCCTGCTCCGGTCAAAAGCGCGCGCCATATCTTGTTTACTTGGCCCACGTCTCCCTGCACGCGTTGAATGAGATATCCGGGGGGGTGGGCCTGATGGAACCCGCCGTCCTGTTTCATCATTTGGTTCAAAAGATCTTTGCGAACTTCAGCAGCCGTTTTTTCGGAGATTCGGGTCAGAAGGATTTTCTGCGAGACACCAGAAATTGCCCGTATCACAAAAATACCGATGACGACCGCGCCCACAGAGTAGAGCATGGATTGTTCGCCGGCGACAAAAACCCGGTCAAACATTGGTTGCATCAAATAGGCCAACGCGCCCAGCATTGACCCTTCAACGAACATTAACACAAATGCGATGCACAGTAGAGCAGAATGCCGCCGCAGGTAGTCTCGCCAAACCCACCTAAAGAGGGATGCAGATGATTTTGGGGGTTGCTCTTGCATAAGGTGCCTTTCACTGGCCGCATGGCACGCATTCATTGTTCCAAGTCTGATGTATTCTGGGAAAGAGGCCAGCGCAAGCAGCTGGATGATTGACGATGGGCAACAACGCGCTACTGTTGCGCGGAAACAAAATGGCAGAAACTATGACCCAAAAAACAAATCTGTCCTCAGGTCGACAGTATCTAGCAATCCCTGGCCCTTCGGTTGTCCCAGATGCGGTGCTGCAGGCCATGCACCGGGCAGCACCAAACATTTACGCTGGGGAATTGCCAAATATGATCCCGGCACTGGTTGATGATCTGCGCCGCGTTGCAAGAACGCGCCATCATGTTGCGATGTATATCGGCAATGGGCATGCCGCTTGGGAAGCCGCTTTGTCAAACGTAATTGCCCCAGGGGAAACCGTGCTGGTCCCGGCGACCGGCAGCTTTGCTCTTGGGTGGGGGGAAATGGCGGAAGGCATTGGGGCCAACGTCGAAATCTTGAATTTTGGACTGACCTCATCCTTGGACCCTGCCAAGGTCAGTGACATGCTTGCAGCCGACACAGAAGGCCGCATCAAGGCAGTTTTGGCTGTTCATGTGGATACCTCGACGTCGGTACGCAACAATATCCAAGCCCTTCGCGCAGCGATTGATGAAGTCGGCCATCCAGCATTGTTGATGGTCGACTGCATAGCATCCCTTGGATGTGATGTGTTTGAAATGGATGCTTGGGGTGTCGATGTTATGGTGGCTGGCTGCCAAAAAGGGCTCATGGTCCCACCAGGCATGAGTTTCGTCTTTTTTAATGACAAAGCCGCTGCAAAGCGCCGTGAGATGCCGCGCGTCAGCAGATATTGGGATTGGTCGCCGCGTTCAGACCCGGAGGGGTTTTATCAATATTGGAATGGCACCGCGCCCACCCATCACATCTATGGGTTACGTGTCGCCTTGGATATGATCCATGCCGAAGGGATGGAGCACATCTGGCAACGCCATCAACGCCTGGCCAGTGCTGTCTGGGCCGCCTGTGACGCTTGGAGCCAGCAGGGCAGTTTCAGATTGAATGTCGCAAACCACACGCAGCGGAGTCATGCGGTCACCTCCTTGCGGCTCGACAGTCCGCATGCGACTGCCCTGAGAGATTGGACCGAGACGCAAATTGGTCTGACGCTCGGTATCGGATTGGGCATGGCAGCGATTGGGGATCCAGCCTGGCATGGGTTCTTCCGTCTTGGCCATATGGGACATGTCAACGGGCATATGATCATGGGGCTTTTGGGTGGTATCCAATCAGGCCTCGTGCATCTCGGTATTCCACATGGCTCAGGGGCTCTGGACGCGGCGGCGCAGGTGATTTCTGGTGTCTAATCGTCTGTCTTGGTCTGGAGGTCAGTGCGAAAGCGCCTTTGTTCCAGCCAGGACACCCAATAGTTGATCAGCAACGCGACAAGGATTGCGGCCAGCAGCCCGTAAACTGCAAGCAAAAACAACATGATCCAAGCCAGATTGACCCCGAACATGGCAATACAGGCGTTGGTGAGATTTGGCGCGCGCCCTAATTTATGACCTTTCATGATGCACCTCTGAAGCCAGCGTGTACCAGGGAATATAGGGCGTTTGTTGCGCGCGTCAGCTCATTTCTGCACTGCGTAGTGCTTGTGGCAGGGCATCGGCCAACAGATCGAGGTCAGCTGGCGTGCCGCAACTGATCCGGATGCACCGATTTTGGGGCGCCACAAATGGCATCCTCACAAACACGCCGCGGGCCAGCGTTTCAATCAGTAGCCTGTTGGCGAAGTCGCCATCACGGCCACAATCTATCGCGACGAAATTGGTGGCGGACTTAATCGGTTTTAACCCACACCCGCGCGCGATTTTCCCAATGCGCAGCCGCGAAGACGCAATGCGCGCCAAAACCGATCTAAGCCAAGTTTGGTCTGCTAAAGCCGCAAGAGCGCCTTCCTGTGCAGATCGGTTCATTCCGAAATGATTGCGCACCTTGTTAAAGGCTAAAATAAGATCCGGGTGCGCAATCGCATAACCAACGCGCGCGCCGGCAAGCCCATAAGCCTTGGAAAAGGTCCGCAAACGGATAATCCTGGGATCGTCGAAAGGCACAAGCGGCGAGCTGCCTTTGGGCGCACATTCAATGTAGGCTTCATCGAGAACCAGTAGCGTGTCGTCGGGCAGCAATTCCAGAGCAGTTACGATGTCACTGCCACTATGCACGGTCCCCATCGGATTGTCTGGATTCGCCAGATAAACCAATTTTGCGCGGACGTCTTTTGCTTTAGCAAACAGAACTTCGAGATCTTCGTGATCGTTCAAGTAGGGAATGGAATGGATCTCAGCGCCAAAACCAGCAGCATGATAGTTAAAGGTCGGGTAGGCACCCGCCGAGGTCACAACAGCATCCCCCGGTGCAATAAAAAGACGCATTAGATACCCCAGTAACCCGTCAATTCCTTCGCCGACCATAATGTGATTGGGCTTTGTGCCCAGATGCTGCGCAAGGGCGCGCCGAAGATCATGGTTTTCCGGGTCTCCGTACATCCATTGCGGTGTTTCCGCCATTGCTCGGATCGCGCTGGGCGAGGGGCCAAAAACATTTTCATTTGCCCCAAGACGTGCATCAAAGCGCTGACCGCGCGCACGTTCTTGTGCTTCCGGTCCAACGAAAGGTACGGTTGCGGGTAAGTTTTGAACGGTTTTGGTTAGGCGAAATTCTGTCATGTGATGTGGTAAATCAACAAAATGTTCATTGGGCAAGGTTCCTTTGTCGTCACGTTCTACTGGTAAATTGAATGTGTAGCAGGTTGTCTACAGGTGACACAAAAGGAGACACCCCATGAGTCGAATTCAACTCTCGCAGCACGATCACGTCATTCACGTTGAAATCAGGCGTGCTGATAAAAAAAATGCGATGGATGATGAGATGATTGATGCGCTGATCGAAGTGGGCGCAAAGATTAGCAAAACGCAGGCAAGGGCTGTCGTGTTGTCTGGCCAAGGTGATTGTTTCTGTGCAGGGATAGATATTAGCGGTCTTACCAAAATGATTGGGAAAGACATAGACGCGCTGATAATGCCTAGAACACACGGAAATGGCACGACAAATCGATGGCAGGAAGTTGCGATGCTTTGGCATCGCATGGAAATCCCAGTGATTGCAGCTTTGCATGGCGTTGCGTACGGGGCAGGGCTGCAACTGGCCATGGGCGCAGACATTCGCATTGCGGCGCCTGATTGCAAATTGTCGGTTATGGAAATGAAATGGGGGATTGTGCCGGATATGGGGGGCATGGTGCTTTTGCCGCGATTGGTGCGTGCGGATATTCTGCGCCGATTGGTGTACACCGCAACACCGATTGATGCCGAGCAAGCAGAACGTTGGGGTTTGGTGAGCGAGCTGTCGGCGGATCCGGTGCAAGCTGCGATGGATTTGGCACAGGACATCGCGCAAAAAGGCCCGAATGCGGTTAAGGCGGCTAAAGCGTTGATCCATATTGCTGAAACCGAAGCCCCTAATCAGGTATTATGGGCAGAATCGCGCGCGCAGGCAGATTTGCTGGGACAGCCGGAACAAATGGAAGTCATCGCAGCCCAATTCGCCAAGAGAGCGCCAGTGTTCGAATGACAGGCACGACGACCTCAGCAGACAGGAAGTCGCTACAGGGTGCACCCCTACAAGCAAGGCAACACCGAGCTAGGCTGGCGGTTCCAATGGATCAACAAGCCTTAGGTAGAGATATGCCCCGCCAATGACAGTCCCCAGAAGGCCGACATTAAACACCGTGCCGATGCTGACGCCCGTTTCGGCCAGAAAGAGCATTCCTAAAGACCAGAGCAAGAATGCTCCGTACAGCACTAAAGCGCCTGTCAATCTCGCCCGCCGTTTTGTCACGACATAGGCCGTAATGTATGCGAGTAAAAACGGGCACCAAGTTTGAGCGATATGATTGATGAAATGCAGTTCTGGCGGTGCACCACCGGGAAAACTCATCCCCATAAACAATCTGAGAATTGGATGATCCCAAGATAGTTGAGGGGCGATGAGTTGTGAAACCTCTATTCCGAACCAGATAAGGAAGCCAAAGAAGAACGATAAAGCAAAGGTTAGAAGTCGGTTTTTCATGCTCTATGAAACCTGGCTGATCGATTGTGGGCGGTTGTCAAATTGCATCGGTGCTTGAGGGTTGCACGGCAGTGGATCAGCAAGTTGCGGAGTTGGACCTGCGTTAGACTGCGTCTTGCGGTTTTCGAAAATTTCATAATAAAACCCGCCCAATTTGAACATCAGGCAGGTTTTTACTGTTCGAAGCGATCTTCTCAGCTGTGGAGAGCCACATTACGCCAATTCTGCCAAACGAGCGATTGCGCCCTTTAGCTTGCTTTCCTCTTCTTCACGCAAGGTTAGATTTGCACGTGTTTCCGCCACAACTGCTTTGGGGGCGGATGCCGCAAATTTCGGGTTATTTAACCTGCCACGCAGCCCACCGAGCTCTTTTGCGAGTTTGTCGAGCGATTTTTGCAAACGGGCTTTTTCCTCGTCGATGTCGATAATCCCAGCCAACGGCAGTCCAAATGTCCCGCCTGTTACGGCCAGTGACACCGTACCCTTGGGGAAGGTGTCAGCGCGTTCTAGCGTCTCCACACGGGCGAGACGTTTGATCAAGGTCTCGTTTCGTGACCAAGCGGCATCACCTGCGGCATCAATGTCGGTGACCAGCAGCGGTACATACAAACCAGCCGGGACGTGCATTTGTGCACGGGCAGATCGAATGGCCTCAATCAGGTTGATGACCCAGTTCAATTCCTGATCCGCCGCGCCATCAACCAGATCAGATGCATTATAGTCGGGCCAATCCGAGTGGATGAGCATCTTTTTTCTGTCGCCCGTCGTGGCCCACAACTCTTCCGTGATGAAGGGCATCATCGGATGAAGGAAGGTCATACATTGATCAAGAACCCACGCCATTGTCTCACGGGTTTCGGGTGCAAAAGCCGCGTTGTTTTCATCTTGCAGTAAGGGTTTGGACAGTTCAACGTACCAGTCGCAGACCTTTCCCCAAACAAACCCATAGCTGGCGTTGGCCGCATCATTGAAACGGTAGTTTTCCAAGGCATTGTCGATCTCTTCGCGTACCTTGGCGGTTTCGCCAATGATCCACTTGTTGACAGCCGCTTGTGGTGTCGGAATACCCGAAGCGCGTTCCTCAAAGACATGATTCATTTCCGCGAAACGGCAGGCGTTCCAGAGCTTTGTGCCGAAATTCCGATACCCGGCAATCCGCTGTGTGCTGAGTTTCAGATCACGCCCCATGGCCGCCATCGCAGTCAAGGTGAAACGAACAGCGTCCGCGCCGTATTCGTCAATTAATTCCAGCGGATCCAGCACGTTGCCCAAGGATTTGGACATCTTCTTGCCTTTCTCGTCGCGCACCAAAGCATGCACGTACACGGTTGAGAACGGTTTTTGCCCCGTCACTGCGTATTGCATCATCATCATTCGGGCGACCCAAAAGAAAATAATGTCAAACCCGGTGATCAAAACGGATGTCGGAAAATACTTTTGCAACGCGTCGTTTTGTGCATCGATGTCTGCGTCGCCCGACCATCCTAAGGTGCCAATGGGCCAAAGCCCTGAAGAGAACCACGTGTCCAAGACATCAGGGTCGCGATAGATCGGAATCTGCAAATCGCCAACCAAGCCTTTACGTGCGCTGGTTGCTGCCGCTTCCGCAAGAGGATCGTCAATCGCGCGGCTGGTCGTGCGGTCAAAGGAGCGCGCAAAAATCACTGATGCATTGAATTCACTATAGTATTCTTTGGCTTGCGCGCGTGCGGCTTCGGGGTTCTGGGCGCAAAATGTGACACGATTGCCCGGCTCGTAGTTTAGGGTCAGCATACCTTCGATTTTTTCGAGTTTTGGGCCGTACCAAACAGGGATTTGATGACCCCACCAGAGTTGGCGAGAGATGCACCAAGGCTCGATGTTTTCGAGCCAGTTGAAATAGACTTTTTTATCCTGCTCAGGGTGGATCGCTACGTCGCCATTGCGTACAGCATCGATTGCGGGTTGAACAATCTTGGAGGTGCGCACAAACCATTGGTCCGTGAGCATGGGCTCGATGACCACTTTGGAGCGGTCGCCAAATGGCTGCATGATTTTTTTGTTTTCAACAAATGGAACACGCTTGCTGTTTTCTTGACCATCTTCGGGATCAATCACCGCAATCGTTTGCATCACGGCCAAACCTTCGCTTGTGATCTGGTCAACCACAACTTTGCGGGCCTCAAACCGGTCGAGGCCGCGCAGATCATCCGGAACCAGATTGACAGCATCTGCCTCTGCTTCGGTCAACGTCAAGGTGCCTTGAGCAACAGATACCGCGCGCGCGGCTGCCTGTGCGTATGTGGTGCCATCCTCGCGCAACGTCCCCTTGGTGTCCAAGAGTCGGTACATCGGTATGCCGCCACGCTTGGCGACCTGATAGTCGTTAAAGTCGTGCGCGCCGGTGATTTTCACCGCACCTGAACCAAAATCCATGTCCGGGTATTCATCCGTAATGATGGGGATCAGGCGGCGGTGTTCCTTGGGGCCAACAGGGATTTCACATAGTTTTCCAACGATGGGTGCATATCGATCATCAGAAGGATGCACGGCAACGGCGCCATCGCCCAGCATGGTTTCAGGTCGGGTTGTGGCGATGGAAATATAGTCGCGTGTCTCGCGCAGCGTGACATTCCCGTCTTCGTCTTTCTCGATATATTCATAGGTGGCACCGTCCGCGAGCGGGTATTTAAAGTGCCACATATGGCCGTCGACTTCGATGTTTTCGACCTCGAGATCGGAAATGGCCGTCTCGAAATGAGGGTCCCAATTGACCAGCCGTTTGCCGCGGTAGATCAGGCCTTTGTTGTACATCTCAACAAATACTTTGATGACAGCATCGTGGAAATTTGGCCCGTCTCCGGCTTCTGGATCTCCGGGCGCGCCGCCCATTGTAAAGGCTTCGCGCGACCAGTCGCAGGATGCGCCCAACCGTTTGAGCTGGCCAATGATCGTGCCGCGCGATTTCACCTTTTGTTGCCAAACCCTGTCGATAAAGTCCCGACGTCCCATTTCGCGCCGGGTTGGTTCCTGATTTGCAGCCATTTCACGCTCGGTCACCATTTGCGTGGCAATGCCAGCGTGGTCAGTGCCCGGCTGCCAAAGCGTGTCATGCCCACGCATTCGGTGCCAGCGCACAAGAATGTCCTGCAACGTGTTGTTAAAAGCATGGCCCATGTGAAGAGAACCCGTCACATTAGGCGGAGGGATCATTACCGAAAAAGTTTCAGATTTAGACGCATTGGCACCGGCCTTAAAAGCACCGGCTTGTTCCCAAGCAGTATAGAGGCGATCTTCGGCCTCTTTTGCGTTAAATGTTTTTTCCAGCGCCATGATCCGCGTCCTTTATCCGTCGTGCGCGTTCATCTATCCGAGGATGACGCCGAGGGAAAGACCACTCGGCTGAAAAGGACGTGACATCAATCCGAATTGAAAACAGTTTGAGGTATACATTGTCTTTCTCTGGTACAGAAAATTAATATTTGCGACGCAGGTGATTGCAGTTTGCCCGGACCGCTGTGCCTCTGGTCCTTTACATGGCGGACCTTGGGGTGCAGAAATCTCTCTATTCTTTTGGTCAAAGACGGCGTTGCGTGGTCTTTTTTGGGCCTTTTGAAACCATGTGGCGCTCTCATGTGCTTGTCTATTTTGAATGAGAATAAGCCAAGACAGCTTTGTCAGATACAAAAACCTGACCATCCATTTTTAATGGTTACTGGACAAGGCGGCGCGCGCCGCTAGTGTCCGTTTGAACAAGGCAAAAGCACAAGGATACACAACATGGAAAAGTTTGGAAAATCGCAACCGATCACTCGGGTTGAGGATGCGCGTTTTCTGACGGGGCATGGCCGGTATGTCGACGATATCACGCCAACTAATGCGCTGTTTGCTTTTGTGTTCCGCTCACAGGTTGCCCATGCGACGCTCACCCATTTGGATGTGTCGGATGCGCGTACAGCGCCGGGGGTACGCACGGTTCTGACGGCTACAGATCTTAGGGAGGCCGGCATCGTGGAGTCGATGTCCAGTTCCGTGATTAAAAACTTGGACGGTAGTAAGGGGGCGGCACCCCGTCGCCCCTTGTTGGCGGAAAGCCGTGTGCGGTTTGTGGGAGAACCTATCGCTTTTATCGTGGCCGAGACATTGGAACAGGCGCGTGATGCCGCGGAACTTATCGAACTAAGATACGATGACTTGCCCGCAAAGATTGACATCTGTTCCGGCGGCCCCGTCGTGCATGAAGAGGCCAGGGACAACGTGGCCTTTGACTGGGGCTTGGGGGATGAAGCGGCGACAAATGACGCATTTGAAAAAGCTGCACGTGTGGTCAGCCTCGATGTGCCAGACAACCGGATTATCGTAAATTCGCTGGAACCACGTGGCTGTTTTGCCGAATGGAGTGGAGAGCGCGTTCACGTGTCCATGGGCGGGCAGGGGGTTTGGGCACAAAAATCCGAGATCGCCAAACTATTGAACCTTGATCCCGAGCAGGTGCGCGTCACCAACCCAGATACTGGTGGTGGATTTGGTATGAAGGGATTTCCGTATCCAGAGTACACGTTGACGGCGCATGCGGCCCGTCTCGTGGGGCAACCGGTGCGCTGGATGTCTGAACGCACCGAGGCCATGCTCACGGATAATGCCGGGCGCGATCTGACCAGCCTTGCGGAATTTGCATTTGATGAGAGCCATAAAATCATCGGCTACCGGGTGCATTCGCGCTGTAACCTCGGGGCCTACAACAGCATGTTTGCTCAGTTTATTCAAACGCAGCTTTTCAGCCGCATCTTGATGGGCGTGTACGATGTGCAGGCCACGTGGCTTCGCGTAGAGGGGATTTACACCAACACAACTTACGTTGATGCCTATCGTGGCGCAGGTCGCCCCGAGGCGATTTATATTCTGGAACGACTGATCGACAGGGCTGCACGCGAACTGGGTGTTGATCCCTTGGAGTTGCGGCGCCTTAACTTCATCAAGCCTGAGCAGTTTCCATACAAGAATTCGACCGGCGAAACGTATGATGTGGGCGACTTTGATAAAGTTCTGTCTCGGGCCGAAGATCAAGCCGATTTGGCAGGGTTCGCGGCCCGAAAAGCGGCGGACGCTGAACGCGGTCTTTTGCGTGGTGTCGGCGTTTGTTACTATATTGAAAGTATTTTGGGCGATCCTTCAGAAAGCGCGAAAGTTGCATTTAATGAGGATGGCACGGTGAATATCTATGTTGGCACTCAAAGCACGGGGCAAGGGCACGAAACTGTCTATGCTCAGTTCTTGAGTGATCAAACGGGTATTCCGGCGGATCAGATTTTTGTGGTTCAAGGCGACAGTGATCTGATAAAACAGGGCGGAGGGACTGGCGGTTCTCGCTCTGTTACAGTGCAAAACACGGCCACGTTGGCCACCGTTGATGCAATAAAAACATCTTTCACAGCGTTCCTTGCTGATGAAATGGGTGTGCCTGCGTCGGCGATTACCTTTGATGACGACCGGTTCCGGGCCGAAGGGTCAAACCTGACACCGACAATGCTAGAGGTTGCGGAACTGGCCCGAGCGCAGGGCCGTGAGGATCTGATGATCCACGAAGAACGGACCACATTGCCGGGTCGTAGCTTTCCTAACGGCTGTCATGTTACAGAGGTTGTCATCGACCCGGATACCGGTGTTGTGGACGTCGAGACCTACATAGTCGTTGATGATTTTGGTCACCTTATCAACCCGTTATTGGCTGAAGGCCAAGTTCATGGTGGCGTCGCGCAAGGCATCGGTCAGGCGCTCACAGAGCATGTGGTTTTTGATAAAGAGGGGCAATTGCTCACGGCAACGTTCATGGACTATGCATTGCCGCGCGCGGATGATGTTCCCTATATTAGTTTTACATCGGAGCCGGTCCCTTCCACGGCAAACATCATGGGCATGAAGGGCTGTGGTGAAGCCGGCACAGTTGGCGCATTGGCGGCTGTTTCGAATGCGGTGCAAGACGCCCTATGGGAAAAGGGAGTGCGTCAAGCAGACATGCCATTCACCCCACTGAAAGTATGGGAGCTATTACAGAGTGAGGCTATCGCGGCGCAATAAGAAGGCACTACTTTGGTTGCGCCATAGGATATGGCGCAGGCCTTCGCATGATTTTGGTCCTCGACGTGGCCCAGTTACACATCTTGTCATTTTAGATGGCACAATGTCTTCGCTTGATCCTGGGCGCGAAACAAACGCCGGGCGGGCTTATCAATTGTGCCGTGAAATGGGCGCAGATCTGTCCATTTATTATGAACCCGGATTGCAATGGACTGACTGGCGCTCTGCACGTGACGTGATGATTGGGCGCGGCATTAATCGTCAAATTCGCCGCGCTTATGGCTACTTGGCTTCACGATATCGCCCTGGGGATCGCATTTTCCTGATGGGGTATTCGAGGGGGGCATATGCGGTGCGCAGCCTTGCCGGGGTGATCGATCGGATGGGGTTGTTGCGGGCACAGCGCGCGACCGAACGGAACATCCGAGATGTCTATCGCCACTACGCCAGTGATTTTGACAGTGACGCTGCGCGTGCGTTTTCCCGGGCGAAATGCCTAAGGGACGTCGAGATCGATATGATCGGTGCATGGGACACCGTAAAAGCCTTGGGATTAAATATGCCGGTTCTTTGGCGGTTTAGCGAAGGGACACATGCCTTTCACAACCACGAATTGAGCCACAACGTTAAAGCTGGGTTTCATGCATTGGCCTTCGACGAAACCCGAGTGGTGTATAGCCCCGTGATGTGGACGTCCCCAGATGGGTATAGCGGGCGCGTGGAACAAGTATGGTTTCCGGGCGCACATGGTGATGTCGGTGGCCAGTTGGATGGGTTCGAAGAGGCGCGACCACTTGCAAACCTATCTCTTGTTTGGATGCTGGACCGGGCAGAGCACGCAGGGCTGCAATTGCCAGACGATTGGCGGGAACGGTTCACATGTGATGCAATGGCCCCGATGCGCGGTACATTCCGAGGCATGGGGAAGTGGTTTGTGACCCGTCGTGCGCGCAAACCGTTGCAGAACCCGTCAGAACGGCTCCATGACAGTGTGGAAGCTAGGAGTGATCTAACAACGCGCACGAACCGATGGTTGGGTTCGCGCAAGGTTGTTTAAGCTGATGCCTTCGGTTGCGCTCCAACATCTTCTGCAAGTGAGAATTGCCGCGTTTCTAAGTCGAAATGCACATCGAATTTCGATGCAATACGTTCAAAACTGCGGATGAGGCTTCGTCGATTATAGGCTGGCCAGAGCGCCCTGACAGAGATCATGCGGTGATCTCCAAACCCGTCTATCAAGACGAGCTCGAGATCTCCGTTTTTCCACGTGCAGGCCAGGTTACCCAGATGGACGTCGGGGGCAACGATATGTTCGTCAAAACACCGCTGGACAAACCGGTTCAGCGGCGCGATCTGAGCGTGCAGCTCTTGACGTGCCGCCATATCGGCAACGGTGGGCGCTAAAGTCCCGTCTGGGTCACATATTGCTTCCCAAACAGCGCCACGCCCGGCCGTCGTGGTTACATAGCCAACAAATTCTGGGATTGGCGGCATTATTCCTTTTTTTTGTGCAGAAAGGGAGAGACGCTGCCAATAGTCAGCTTCCTTCGTAATGATGCGATGCGTACTGGATGGAAAGAAGGACCGTAAAATACGTTTGTACCAGACTTGTCTGCGTTGGCGTTCCGCGTAACGCGGGACTTTTAAGACAACGGGTGTGCCGTCGTCTGTTGCCAACCCCTCCGCGGCGCTTAAAAAATAGATGTCGCGTTGTTTGCCCCGCAACAGAACAGCGTGGGAGTGCACATCGATATGCGCCTGTGGGTCAACAAGAGAAGTCATAGAAGGAATGTCCGGACCTGTAGGGGAGCGATTTGGCTCAGACCATAGTCCGGCAAATTTGCCAATGTCCATAAGCCCCGCGATCAAAAATAGGTGCTTAACCCGTTGATGGTGTCGGTGATTATAGACAAAAAAAGCCACTAGCTATAAGCTGTGGCCTTATCTGTGATGTTTTATGTGCCCGAACAAAGGGCTTTCTGCGCTGTAGACCGCGGGTGCCACTGAAGTGCAGCGATCAGTTTTATGCCACGTCCTGAACACCGGTGATGGCCTGCGTGACGCCAAGGGCATGACAAATCTCGCGCGTCAATTCCGGCCGGTTCAACGTGTAAAAATGTAAAGCCTCGACCCCTTCGTCGACCAAATCAGAACACAGTTCTGTGCAGAGTGCCTTGGCTAAGAGATCGTGACGATCGTCGCGAATAGCGGTATCAAACGCCTGATCCAACCATGTAGGGATAGACGTGCCGCACCGATTTGCAAAATTGCGGGCACTTTTCCAGTTCGTCACAGGTAGAATACCGGGGGTGATGGGGGCATCAATGCCAGCTTTTTCGCAGTCATCCCGAAACCTCAGGAATGTTTCTGCTTCAAAGAAGAATTGCGTGATGGCCTCACAGGCACCAGCATCGATTTTTGCTTTGAGCCACTCGATATTTGCCTTTTGGCTGGTCGCGTCGGGATGGCTTTCAGGATATGCGCCAACTCGCAAGGTAAATTGTCCAGTGCGTGCCAGCGCCTCAATCAGGGCCACGGAATGTTCAAATCCTTCGGGATGGGGGGAGAAGCCATCGCTTCCTTCGGGGGGATCGCCGCGCAAGGCAACCAAATCCTTGATCCCTGCTTTTGCGAATCTCTGTGCGGTTGCCATGGTTTCGGCTTTTGACGCGCCGACACATGTGAGGTGTGCCGCGACAGGTAACCCGGACGTTTTGTGTAAAGTATAGGCCGCATCGTGGGTCAGGTCCCGCGTGGTGCCGCCTGCGCCATAGGTCACCGAAAAGAAACGGGGTTCCAGTGGTGCAAGAGCTTGGGCTGTGTCCCAAAGCTTGAAAGAGGCGTCAATGGAACGTGGCGGAAAGACTTCGAACGAAACGGCGAGGGCCGACATGGGAGATTCCTTTTGTAACTACGCACCTTGTGTCATGAAACGAATAATGAGACAAATTCATAACATTCATCTTTAATATGAGTTCGCTATGCATATCGAATTCCGACACCTGCGGACAATTCAGGCTATTCACGAGTCGGGAGGGCTTGCTCGGGCTGCCGACCAGCTGCACATTACCCAATCTGCATTGAGCCATCAAATCAAGGGGCTGGAGGATCAAGCAGGGGTTGAACTGTTTGTTCGGCGTTCAAAACCATTGAAACTCTCTCCGGCTGGAATGCGGTTGTTGAGGCTGGCGCATCAGGTTTTGCCACAGGTGCAAGCGCTTCAAGAGGAATTCAGTGGGTTGCGCGCTGGCAGTGCTGGGCGCATGCATATCGCGATTGAATGTCATGCGTGTTTTGAATGGCTTTTCCCGGTTCTGGAGCAGTTTAGAAAGTCTTGGAATGACGTTGATGTAGATATCCGTCCAGGGTTGGCTTTTGATGCGCTGCCTGCCTTGCTTAAGGAAGAGGTTGATCTGGTTATTTCTTCTGATCCAGAAGATATGCCTGGCGTGGAGTTTGTAGAACTCTTTGATTACGCTCCTGTTTTTGTCGCTTCTAGCACGCATTCGCTGGCGCGAAAACCATATGTAGAAGCAGCAGATTTCCGCGACCAAGTCTTGATTACATATCCCGTTGAACGCACACGACTGGATATTTTTAGCCAGCTTTTGATCCCCTCCAAAGTCGAGCCCAAGTCTATCCGACAGGTGGAGTTGACTGCGGTGATCCTTTTGCTGGTCGCCTCCAATCGCGGGGTTGCGGTGTTGCCCGATTGGGTGGTGCGAGAAGTGAAATATTCTTCGGATTATGTTACGCGACCGTTGACCAAAAATGGCATTACACGTCGTCTGTATGCCGCAGTGCGTAAGGATGATTTGGACAAACCATTCATGCAGGATTTACTGGCATTGGCGGGTGAAGAGGCGAGAAAACTTCAGTCACAATAGAAATCTTTCCATTCCTTGCCGACTTATTGGGGGGCCGCAATTCAGGTCGTTTGATGTCTCTAAAAAGAGCGATAGAACTCATTAAGAGCCTAAAATTTTACGCGTTTTTCGATTTTAACCGTGCTGCTCGGCCCCCGCGCCGCTTGCTCATTTGTTTTTGACGGCTCGGCAATTCATCCAAGATATCACGCCGCGCCTCGGGCGATAGTTTGGACCAGGCCGTAATTTCGTCTATGGACCGCAAACATCCCGTGCATAACCGCGTTTCCGGGTGCACGACGCAGATTTTGATGCAAGGGCTTTCTATTTCAGCGCGTTTCCAAATGTCGTCGCTCATTGATCGTTCCGTTCTGACTTGATCACGCTGAGCCTATCCAACGCTCCTTGTAAAATATATCCGGCCGCGACGTGATCAATAACCTCGGCGCGACGTTTTCGAGACGTATCCGCCTCTAGCAGAGCCCGTTCTGCAGCAACAGTCGATAGACGTTCGTCCCAATAGGTGATCGGAATATCGAGGCCAGGGAATTTGGCAAGATTGCGCGCAAAAGCCCGCGTTGATTGGCAACGGGGGCCTTCTGAGCCGTCCATGTTTCGCGGCAAGCCGAGGACCAGCCCACCGATTTGCCGTTTGTTCACGATGGCAAGCAATTGAGCGGCATCAAGCGAGAACTTTCGTCGTTTGATGGTTTCCAATGGGGTCGCGACGGATAGAAAGGTATCGCTCACGGCTACGCCGATGGTTTGCGTCCCCAAATCCAGCCCGGCAAGGCTGCGAAATTCAGGCAGTGCATTCAGAAAGCCAGCGGTTTCATCATAAATCATTCGACGACCTGTGCCTGTTGTCCGGCCCGCAAAAGAACATCTAATGCACGGGTGTCCTGCGCAAAAACTTGTACGGCATTGTCATAAATGGATCTGGCCGCATTTGTGCGCCCCAAAACACCAAGCGCTGTGATGAGTTGAGCCCATTCCTCTGCCGGGCCGCCATCACGTGCCAATCTGTCCGACAGCCCTTGAACCATGCCTTGGATCATCTCCATTCGTTCACCAGGGGATAAGTCTGCAACAGCTTCTAAATCTGTGGCGTCAGGGCCAGGTAATACACGTGTTCCCGTCCCGATTTCGGGTATTTGATAATTTACGCCGGCACGAAACGAGAGTTCCTCTATTTGCGATAGGATGGGTGCAATCCATGGCGCGTCTGCTGGGCCTGCGCGCAGCAATTGGTCCCAAATTCTAAACCCGGTGTCAGGGCGGCCAGTTTGGGCCAACATCAACCCCATGTAATACCGTGCGGTGCCGTCCCCGGGTACGCGCGACAAAGCTTGGGATAGCATGTCTTCGGCTTCGGGTGATACATAACCGCCCGCAGCAATAATCAACATGTCAGCGTAGTTCGTGAAATCAGAAGCGTCTGCTGTATCGCCTTTCAGGGTGAGTACTTTTCCTTGTGCCCGCGCTGCCGCGCGGTAATTGCCCAAATTTGCTTCATTTTGCGCCAACAAAGTCTGACCTTGTAAATCGTCTGGTCGGTTTTGGACCGTTTCACGTAATTTCTCCACCAGCACGGCATATTCGGCATTTACGTCTGAAGGAGGAAGGAAAGGGGGCAGGCTGTCTTCAGCCTGTTGTTGCGTTGGACGGTTGGCGCGGGCTTCTTCTGCCAAGGCAATTCGATCTTGGAGCGCGAGATCTCCATATCCCGGCGCACCGATTGTGCTGTACAGCCAAAGGCTGCCACCGATCAGGCTGACCGCTAATACAATTCCTACAACTCTTGGGGATCCTTGGGGGGCATCACCCGCCTGGGCTTCTTGCTGAATGGCGTCATCCGCGGCGAGAATGCGGCGCGAGATTTCAGCACGGACGCGGTCTGCATCCACGGGGTCGACGACGCCGCGGGCCAAATCTCTTTCCACGTCTCGCAATTGGTCGCGGTAGACGCGCAAATCATAGGCTGCAGCAGGTTCCGTGTTCTTGCGACGGGGTGCACGTAACCCTGCTGCGAGCAACAGAGCGACCGCTGTCGCAATCCCGATAATGATGAACCAAAAGGTCATGGTTTCCCTCAATCCGTTGACCTCTTCATGTAGCCTTCCTGACCTCTTTGCAAAAGAGGCAAAACATCACGTTCTCCCCGCATGCCTGTGCAATGATGTCGCGTGTCGCAAATCTGCATGAAAGTGACGCGCGCAGTATCCTCTTTTTTGACAAGTACCGCAGAAGAGTGGAAACAATCACTCTGGTGCGATTCCGCGCCGTCGCAATATTCAGGGGCAAGTCCATGAAAAGATATTCCGTCTTTGCAGTTGCACGTGAGGCCGCTCGATATCATGCCGGATGGGAACGCGCTTGGCGCGCACCGGAGCCTAAGGCCAAATACGATGTGGTGATCGTAGGAGCAGGCGGACACGGATTGGCGACGGCCTATTACTTGGGCAAACGATTTGGCGTAAAGCGTGTGGCGATCTTGGAAAAAGGATGGCTGGGCGGTGGGAACACCGGGCGTAATACCACGATCATCCGCTCGAACTATCTGCAGGACCCGTCTGCAGCCCTCTACGAAAAAGCGCGCAGCCTATACGAGACGATGAGCCAGGATTTGAACTACAATGTGATGTTCAGCCCACGCGGCGTTGTTATGCTGGCGCAAACCCATCATGAGGTACGTGGATACCTGCGCACGGCGCATGCGAACGCGCTGCAGGGTGTTAAAACCGAATTCATCGATCCTGCGCGGGTCAAAGAACTGGTGCCGATCATCAATATCAAAGGGCCCCGTTATCCTGTTTTGGGCGGGCTCTGGCAGGCCCGGGGCGGTACGGCGCGCCACGATGCGGTTGCTTGGGGCTACGCGCGCGCGTGTTCGGACATGGGCATGGATGTTATCCAACAATGCGAAGTCACCTCCGTACGTCGCGATGGAGACAAAGTGGTTGGTGTGGATACCACAAAGGGTCCAATTGACTGTGACAAACTGGGCATCGTTGTCGCTGGGAATTCCGGGCATGTGGCCGGGCTTGCGGGGTTCCGGCTGCCCATCGAGTCCGTCGCGCTGCAAGCGTTGGTGTCAGAGCCTGTCAAGCCCTGTATGGATGTGGTGGTGATGGCCAACACAGTGCACGGCTACATGAGCCAGTCTGACAAAGGCGAGATGGTCATCGGCGGGGGCACGGATGGGCATAACAACTACACGCAACGCGGGTCCTTTCATCATATCGAAGAGACAGTCCGCGCCTTGATCGAGACATTCCCGATGGTCAGCCGCTTGAAGATGTTGCGTCAATGGGGGGGCATCGTCGACATTACGGGGGATCGATCTCCGATCCTGTCCAAAACACCAGTAGAAAACGTGTTTATCAATTGCGGGTGGGGAACTGGCGGTTTCAAGGCAACGCCGGGGTCAGGCTGGGCGATGGCTGAACTGATCTACAAAGGGCATGGGCCGCTCAGCGATGCCTTTGGGCTCGAACGCTTTAAAGAGGGGCGTTTTATAGATGAATCTGTCGCAGCCGGGGTGGCTCACTGATGTGTGCTTTTTCCTGCAATACCCTTGGAAGGCACACACATGAACAACATTGTTAACTTGATCGGAGGCCGTCAATGCTGATCCTGACTTGCCCAGTTTGTGGTGTTACCGCCGAAGAAACCGAATTTGATGGCGGTGGCGAGGCCCATTTGAAGCGATTTGGACCGGGGAGCGGGGAGCAGGATTTTGAATCCTATCTATTCATGCGTGAAAACCCACGTGGGGTGCATTTTGAGCGTTGGCGTCATGTATATGGCTGTGGAAAATGGTTCCATGCAGCGCGTTGCACGACAACAATGGAGGTGTTTGGCACCTATTCTGCGCAAACACTGACGCCACCAAAAGAACTCTGTGACAAAATCAGCAGCAAGCGCCCCGGTTGGACATGGAGGGAGTTATCGTGACTTCATTCCGTCCCGTTTTGGTTCAATTTTCGCGAACTGACGCGCAGTGCCTGTTTTTCACTATTCCTGCTGACCCTTTGACAAGGCTGTACCTATGAGCACCCGGATTTCGTCAGGTGGACGCCTGCTCAACACCGAAAAGAAATACGCCTTTACCTTTAACGGCAGGTTGTTTTCCGGTTTTGAGGGCGACACGCTCGCCTCAGCACTGTTGGCGAACGATCAAATGCTGGTCGGACGCTCGTTTAAATATCACCGTCCACGCGGGGTTGTCGCATCTGGTGTCGAAGAACCCAATGGTTTGGTAAACATGGGTGCAGGCCGCAGGGCGGAACCCAACCAACGGATCACCACAACTGAGCTATTCGATGGGCTTCAAGCGGAAAGCCAAAACCACTGGCCGAGCCTGGAATTTGATGTCGGAGCGATCAACAGTAAATTGGCGCGTTTTTTGCCTGCAGGCTTCTACTACAAGATGTTCATCCACCCGCGATCCTTCTGGAAACATATTTACGAACCCTTCATTCGCCAATCGGCGGGCTTAGGGCCAGCGCCGAAATCCCGAGATGAAGACACTTATGAACATTTCTACCATTTCTGCGATCTGCTGATTGTTGGTGGTGGGATCGCAGGGTTACAGGCCGCGCGGATTGCCGCAAAAAGCGGTGCGCGGGTCATGGTGATTGAACAAACGGCGCACTGGGGTGGGCGGGCCATGGTGGACGGTGAAACCATTGCTGGCAAACCAGCTGCTGAGTATGTGGATCAGATCGTTGCTGAACTGGAAGCGCTGGAAAATGTGACGTTGCGCAGCCGCATGATGGGGGCCGGGATATATGATCACGGATATGTTCTGGGATATGAACAACTGCGCGATCACACGCCGCAAGAGGCAGGCCCAAGACACCGGCTGTGGCGTATCCGTGCCGGGCAAATACTAACGGCAACTGGCGCAATTGAGCGGCCTTTGTCCTTTGCAGGAAACGATATTCCCGGCGTGATGCTCGCATCGGCTGTGCGCGATTATCTGGTCAATTACGGAGTTTCCGTGGGCGAGCGCACGGTTATCGTGACCAATAATGACGACGCATACCGGACTGCTATTGCCCTTCATGGCGCGGGTTTGAATGTGCCAGCTATTTTGGACGCGCGCGCAGAAGTCAAAGATTCGACGTTAAAACAAAAAGTTGCGTCACTGGGTATTGCTGTGTTGCTGGGGTATGCGATTGCCTCTGTCAAAGGTGGCAAACGCGTAGAAGCCGTTGATGTGTGTAAACAAGATGGTGACGGTCAGGTTTTGCAACACATTCCCTGTGACGCTGTTGCGATGTCGGGCGGTTGGTCACCGGTGGTGCATCTTTGGTCCCATTGTGGTGGCAAACTAATGTGGGACGACGCTCAGGCGTGTTTCAGGCCGGACAGCGACAAGGGACCAACCGGTATGGCAGGAACACCGTTTGTATCAGCAGCGGGGGCTGCCAATGGTATGTTGTCCCTTGGAGATGTTTTGGAAGATGCCGGAAATGCAGCGAGATCTGTATCTGCCCGGCTGGGCCATAAGATACGCAAAACCAAAGCGCCTGTCGCGGACACAGTACACGAAGCGCCCTTGTTGCCAGTTTGGCTGATGCCAGCACGTGCGGATATCAAACTGCGCAGCAAAACATGGCTCGACTATCAAAACGACGTCAAAGTGTCTGATGTCCAACTGGCCGCGCAAGAAGGTTTTGAATCGGTAGAACATGCCAAGCGCTACACAACGTTAGGAATGGCCACTGACCAAGGTAAATTGAGTAACATCAATGGCCTTGCGATCCTTTCGGATGCGTTGGGTCGGCCAATCCCACAGACCGGCACAACAACGTTTCGCCCACCTTACACGCCCATTTCTATGGGAGCTATTGGGGGCGAAGCGCGTGGCGAGGTATTTCAACCTTTGCGCCGCACACCAATGCATGAATGGCACGCGGCAAATGGTGCCGATTGGGAACCTGTTGGGCAATGGCGCCGCCCCTATGCATTTGTGCGCCAAGGTGAAGAGGTCAAAGAGGCCGTCCATAGGGAAGTTTTGAATACACGTAAAAACCTTGGCCTGCTGGATGCATCGACATTGGGCAAGATCATCGTCAAAGGACCTGACGCGCCCAAGTTTCTCGATATGATGTACACGAACATGATGTCGACGCTGAAACCGGGTAAATGCCGATATGGGTTGATGTGCTCGGAAAATGGATTTCTGATCGACGATGGCGTTGTCGCACGTCTCTCTGAGGACAGTTTTTTGTGCCATACAACAACCGGTGGTGCTGAACATATTCACCAACATATGGAAGAATGGCTGCAGACGGAATGGTGGGATTGGCAAGTTTATGTAGCCAACGTGACCGAACAATACGCTCAGGTCGGAGTGGTGGGTCCCAATGCCCGAAAGGTGCTCGAAAAACTCGGTGGCATGGACGTATCCAAGGATGCGCTGGGCTTTATGGAATGGGCCGACGGCCAACTTGGCGGTTTCGAGGCGCGGGTCTATCGTATCTCCTTCTCAGGTGAACTGAGTTACGAAGTTGCTGTCCCAGCCAGCCAAGGATTGGCATTCTGGACAGCAGTCACGGAAGCGGGCGCTGAATTTGGCGCGATGCCTTACGGAACAGAAGCACTGCACATTATGCGGGCGGAAAAAGGGTTCATCATGATCGGGGATGAAACCGACGGTACAGTGATCCCTCAGGATTTGGGCTTGAACTGGGCCATTTCTAAAAAGAAAGAGGATTTCTTGGGCAAACGTGGCCAGGAACGCAGCCATATGACGGACCCAGACCGGTGGAAGCTCGTCGGGCTTGAGACTGTTTCAGGCGCTGTTATTCCAGATGGCGCTTATGCTGTAGGGGAAGGTGTTAACGCCAATGGTCAGCGCAATGTCATTGGCCGCGTGACGTCGACCTACTACTCGCCAACGCTTGGGAAAGGCATTGCCATGGGGCTGGTTCTAAATGGTCCTGATCGTATGGGCGAGGTGATAGAACTGCCCGGCACGGATGGCGAAACGTATGAGGCGCGCATCGTTGATCCGGTCTTTTTCGACAAGGAAGGGGATAAGCAAAATGTTTGAACCTGTGACAGCATTGAACGGTGCGGTTTTTACGACCGGCATTGCAGAAATTTCCGAGGTTGGCGTACAGGGCATGATTTCGGTGCGCGGTGACTTGGCCTCTGATACCTTGTGCGCCGCAGTAATGGGCGGACCAGATGAACCTTTGCCAGATACCGGCACAGCGCGATTTCACCAGGATCGCACCATCGCGTGGATGAGCCCGGATGAGTTGTTGCTCATGCTGCCCTATCGTGACGTGCCCGCCGTATTACAGCAGATGCAAAGTGATTTTGGATCGAGCCACGCCCTTGCGGTCAACGTCTCGGACGCGCGCGCTTCTTTTCGCATCAAAGGGCCGCATGCCCGCGAAGTTATGTCTAAGCTGTGTCCTGTTGATTTTTCACCAGCCGCATTCACATCAGGCATGTTCCGACGCACAAGGATGGCACAGGTGCCTGCCGCCGTTTGGCTGTGTGACGAGGGTTGTATCCAAATAGTCTGTTTTCGCTCTCAGGCACAGTATGTATTTGATTTGCTCATGATCGCCGCGCAGGTCGGTAGCGACGTTAATGTTCTTTAAAAAGCAGTTAATTCGTCCTTGAACTTCGGGATCTGACGCTGAATAGTGTCAGCGTAGATTTTCGACTAAAGGAATTAACGAATGAAAAATTTTCTGATAACGGCAGCCTTTCTATCCTGTGCAACGCCGGTGCTGGCTTTTGAATATGTGTGCGACGTGCGCGATATTGGGAATGGATTTATTGCGCCGACGTTAGCCCTGCAATTTGAAGAGAACGCCAAGACTGGCATGGTGTATGATGGGGTAATTCATCAGGTGCACGGTCAGCCAATCGAGGCCAAGCTTAAAGACAGAGGCAAGGGAAAGTATCGTTTTTCTTATCGGATCAACGATATTCCAGCGACACCCCGTCCGGCAGATATCAGCTATCAGGTTAACTTAGACATACAAAAAAATACAGTCTCTGTCAGAGGGTACATTACAGGGGTGACAAATTCGATTGTCGGTAAGGGAACGTGCCAAGTTGGACGGATCGCCAAAAATTAAAGGCGGATTTTTTCGCCGCGCGCTTGACCTTGCCGTGATCCGCACAATCTGTCATTCACTGCCTTGAACAACGAACCGAAGGGGACCCCAAGAATGGCTTTCGAACTTCCTGATCTTCCATATGCGCATGATGCCCTTGCAGGCAAAGGCATGTCTGCTGAAACGCTCGAATATCACCACGACCTGCACCACAAAGCCTATGTGGACAACGGCAACAAACTGATCGCCGGAACCGAGTGGGACGGCAAATCCATGGAAGACATTATCACAGGTACATATGATGCCTCTGCTGTTGCTCAAAACGGGATTTTCAACAACATCAGCCAATTGTGGAACCACAACCAGTTCTGGGAAATGATGGGCCCGGGTGACAGCAAAATGCCCGGAGCACTTGAAGCGGCAATAGTCGAGAGCTTTGGCTCTGTCGATGACTTCAAATCTCAGTTTTCTGCCGCCGGTGCAGGTCAATTTGGGTCCGGCTGGGCATGGCTGGTCAAGAATGCCGACGGTGGATTGGCAATCACGAAGACAGAAAACGGCGTAAACCCGTTGTGCTTTGGTCAAACGGCGTTGCTGGGTTGCGATGTTTGGGAGCATTCCTACTACATCGATTTCCGCAATAAGCGGCCTGCCTATCTGACGAACTTTCTCGACAACCTTGTGAATTGGGAAAACGTTGCATCGCGCATGTGATCGCCAATTCTCTTGAATAGGGCAATGGCTTCGCTGGAATGCGGGGCCATTTTCCATTTGAGGCGTATGATACGGTTCTTAAGTCTGGAAAACCCCCTAGCTACTGATGGTTTTGACGGAAAAACGCGACAAAAATATCACTTTTCCGAGGGGGAAGGTGAACAGTGAACGTTTGATTTGTCGTGAGTATCCACATTGATTTAGGGGTGCGTTTTCGAAACCTGATGCATCAGATCATCGCGATTTGGCTGGGACCTTTCGAGCAGATGCTCGTGTGTTGTCGGCCACTCTTAGACGTGATCGTTTAGAACAATACCTAAGACAGTGTGGTGCGTAGAATTAGAACCCAAACAACATGCCCGGACAGGATTACGCGTGGCAAAATCCCTTTTAATTGCCGTAGCGCTGTCATTGATCAATCAAAAAGGGCTGCCAGTTCAGCACGGCACTGCTCTGCGTCTGAAACGATCTTGTAAAAGGTATGCACGCTGTCGCCAGCAAACCCTTGCGCCGTAACATGTTTAAGTAAATCAACTAATGGATCCCAATAACCGTTTGTGTTTACAATAAAAATTGGCTTTTCATGCAGCCCGAGTTGTCGCCATGTCAACACCTCAAAGAGTTCGTCAAGCGAGCCGGCACCGCCGGGCAAAACAACCACAGCGTCGCAGTTCATGAACATCACTTTTTTGCGTTCATGCATGGTCTCTGTGACCACATAGGATGTCAGATCCGTTTTGCCGACTTCCCATTCCACAAGATGTTGAGGGATCACGCCAAAGGTCTCGCCACCGGCAGATTGCGCACTGCGTGCAACGGCGCCCATTAATCCGACATCCCCCGCACCATAGACCAAGCGCCAACCCTGGGCGGCAATCGCGCGCCCCAAATCTTGGGCATCTTGCATATATGCTTTGTCTGCTCCCTCGCGAGAACCACAATAAACGCAGACCGATTTTTGACGCATTGGGCGGGCTTTCTAGTTGAAAATGATGGATTTACAAACTGGAGGGTTTTGACCACTTATACGCCAGTTGTTATGTAGGCTCAATGTCTGCACCGCGCTAAGTCGCGCGAACCTGGGGAAAAGAGATAAAAATGAGCGACAAAGAGGCTTCTGTCACATCAGGCAGCACGGGTCTTTTGACGGCAGGTGCGGTGATTGCACTGGTCGCTGCTGCTGCAGCCTATCTGACCTTGCGAGAAGATGCACAGCTTAGCCAGGATGCGGTGGCGTCTCTCGTGCGCTCGACCGATCAGCCAACGGTGAAGAGCGCGCAGACTGCGCCGGAAGACAATGCTGATATTTTCACGTCAGAGATTTCGGAGGACATTGAGCCTCCCGTAACCGAACAGTCAGACGTTTCGGAGGCATCTCAAGATCTTGAAGTGGTCGCGGCTGCTGAACCTGCTCTTGACGAGGAAGACGACGACCTCAACAGCTCTCTTAGTAATGAAGACGTCAATGAAAATGTGGCTGATACCGAAGAAGCTCCTAGTATTGATGAAGTCCGTGTGGATGAGGGCGGTATCATTGTGGTTGCCGGACGCGCAGAGCCGGGCAGCCAGGTTGATATCCTGCTGGACGGTGAAGTCGTTTCCACCGCAGAAGCCGACGCAGGTGGCTCGTTCGCTGCGTTGGGGACACTTCAATCAGATGATGCTGCGCGCACGCTCACCTTGCGCTCGGACAATGGCGAAGCTGCCGTTGTGTCAAAAGAAGAGATTATTCTAGCGCCAGTTTCTATCCCGGAAGAGCCTGAAATAGAATTGGCTTTGGCGCTACCTGAGGTCGTGGAAGATCCTGTTGTATTACCTGAGTCTGTGGAAATTGAACCCGTACGGGAAACATCCGTTGATGTCGCTGTTCAAAACGAGATCGCGACACAGGATGACTCTGTAGCAGAAACTGTAACGAAAGCGATCATTCAACCGATTGAAGACGACCGGGAAAACAATACTGTCGCTGCATCGGAACTTGGGCAAGAGGCTGAAAGTGAAGCGCAAGACGCTGCATCGGAACTTGCGCAAGCGGCTGAAAGTGAAGCGCAAGACGACACACAGCTTGACCCACAACCTGATCAATCTGTTGAGGTTGCCAAAGTTGCTGAGCCTGCGGCGGATGTACCCGCTGGAGATGACGAGATTGCACAAAAAGCAGCGCCTGAGGCAAACTCCGATGATGCAAACAAGGCGCAGAAATCATCTCAGATTGCAGTGTTGCGGTCGGACGATCAGGGCGTATCACGGGTACAAACAGAAGCCAGCGAGCGCGTCATTTTGGACACCATCAGTTATAATGACGCGGGCGTTGTGCAGTTGTCAGGGCGTGCAGAGGCGATCGCCTCCGGCGTGCGGGTCTATCTGAACAACCAACCGGTTGCGCGCTTGACGGTCTCGGCCGAAGGAAATTGGCGCGGCGAAGTTCCCGGGGTTGAGGCTGGGGTCTATACCTTACGCCTAGATGCGGTGTCTGCGGATGGTGTTATTTCCAGTCGGATCGAGACACCGTTTAAACGTGAAACACCCGAAGTCTTGGTTGCCGCGCGTGAGGGGGCAGATGGGCCTGCGCGCGCGATTACAGTCCAGGCGGGCGATACTCTCTGGGCAATTGCCCGGGATCGTTACGGTGAGGGTGTGTTATATGTCCAAGTTTTTGACGCAAACCGAAATTCAATTCGGGACCCGGATTTGATTTATCCGGGGCAGGTGTTTGATTTACCTGCGGAGTAATTGCCTAGGGTGCTGGTCAAGCCGAGGGGAGTCATTTAGGTAAGCAATCCTGAGAGTTTATCAGGATATTGCATGCCCACGGATGCCACCACGGATCAAACCGACGAACTTCGCGATCGGACAATTGAAGAAAACGAACGCCAATCGGGTTGGCGCACGATCAGGAAGGTCGCGCCATACTTATGGCCCGACGACAAACCTTGGGTGCGCCACCGTGTCCTCTGGGCGTTGGGGCTTTTGGTTTTTGCGAAATTAATCTCTGTCGCGACACCTTTCTTTTACAAGGGTGCGGTTGATGCGTTAGCGGATGAAGGCGTTCCGATGCTGGCCCTTGGTGCGATTGGATTAACTGTCGCCTATGGCATGGCACGGCTTTTTACCGTCGGGTTCCAACAATTGCGCGACGCGGTTTTTGCCAAAGTCGGACAAAGAGCGTTGCGAATGCTGGCGCTGGAAACCTTCAACCATATTCACCGTTTGTCTATGCGCTATCATATCACCCGCAAAACGGGCGGTCTTAGCCGGATCATTGAGCGCGGTGTCAAGGGTGTCGATTTCCTGTTGCGGTTTATGTTGTTTTCCATCGGGCCTTTGATTTTGGAACTTCTGTTGGTGGGGATCATTCTCGCCGCAGTCTTTGATTTCTATTATTTGCTGATCGTTGGTGTGACGATTGCATTTTACGTCTGGTTTACTTTTGCCGTCACTGAATGGCGGGTCAAATTGCGCCGCGAAATGAATGACCAGGACACGGATGCGAACCAGAAGGCGATCGACAGTTTGCTAAACTACGAAACGGTCAAGTATTTTGGGGCCGTGCAGCGGGAAGTCGACCGCTATGACAGCGCAATGGAAAAATACGAAGGCTTGGCCATCAAAACAGCCATTAGCCTCGCATTTTTGAACTTTGGTCAATCCGTCTTGATCACCATCGGCTTGGTCGGCGTGATGATCATGGCGGCGGTTGGTGTTCAGGATGGCTCGTTAACTGTCGGTGATTTTGTTTTGGTCAATGCTTATATGTTGCAGATCACAATCCCGTTGAACTTTCTGGGTTCGGTCTACCGCGAGATCAGACAGGCGCTGGTGGATATGGGCGAGATGTTCAATTTGCTCGAACAACCGGCTGAAGTGGTCGATGCAGTTGATGCAAAGCCGTTGGAGGTTGCTGGAGGACGAATAGAACTGGAAAACGTTCATTTTGGCTACAGTTCGGATCGCGCGATTCTAAAAGGAGTTTCCATCTTGGCAGAACCGGGCCAAACGGTGGCGATTTGCGGGTCTACCGGTTCAGGGAAATCGACGATCGGCCGTTTGTTGTTCCGGTTTTACGACGTTAACGGCGGTGCGCTGCGCATTGATGGGCAGGACGTTCGAAACATTACACAAGACAGTCTACATGCGGCGATTGGCGTCGTCCCTCAGGATACGGTGCTGTTTAACGACACAATCCGTTACAACATTGCTTATGGGCGGGCAGGGGCGTCGCAGGCAGAGATCGAAGACGCCGCCAAAGCCGCGCAAATCCATGAATTTATTCTGTCTTTGCCCGACGGGTATGAGACTTCTGTGGGAGAACGTGGCTTGAAATTGTCGGGCGGGGAAAAACAACGTGTTGGTATCGCCAGAACATTGCTAAAAGATCCCCCCATATTGTTACTGGATGAAGCTACATCGGCATTAGATTCAGAAACCGAGGCGGATATTCAGGATGCATTGATGCACGCCGGGCGCGGGCGGACTGTTTTAACAATTGCGCATCGTTTGTCGACCATCGCCGACGCCGATCAGATCATTGTTTTGGAAAAAGGCGAGATTATCGAGCAAGGTACCCATGACAATCTTTTGGGCCGAGATGGTCGTTATGCGCAGCTCTGGCGACGCCAGCAGTCCGAAGAAGACGTATAGTAGGAACCCTCTATTTTGCAATTCTCAACCGCAATGGTCTGTGGGTTGTACTGAAACACTGCGAGGATTGTTGCCCCTTGAGGTTTTTGTATCAAGGGGCAGACGCAGTTGGTTGATAAAACCAGATTTCAGGCGCTACCGTCGGAGGTACTGTGCCCAAGGACACTGTTATTCTGACGAAACTGCTTTTCCGGTCAGTTTGTCCAAGGCACCCGTCATTACCTGAATATACTTGGCGTCAGCAGGCAAAGCGTGTTCTTTGGCCAGCTTTGCAGGATCGTGATAAGCGACATGCACCACGCCTTCACTGTCTGAATAGGCCAGCACACGCAGAGGCAAATCCAACCCAGCCGTAATGCCATCTTGCATGGCGGGGGTGCCCAGTTTTGGGTTGCCAAAAATCAACAGTTCAGCAGGTTCCAATTCCAGTTCGACAGATGCGGCACCTGCACCGTGATCCACGCGGGCAAAAACTGTCGCTCCGGCACCCGTCACGGCTGCAACCAGCCGATCCATCGTAACCGAAACAGAATGCGGGCTTGTTTTTTCGATCAAGTCAGATGCCAGTCCAGCGGATGTTGACGCCAAAGACAGGGCTGTGGCCAGAACGATCGGTCGGAACATAAGGATTCTCCATTCATTTTGCGGACGCTATCACATAGATGTATGGCGTTTTCTCACACTATTGTGAATGGCTTTATTCTGCAGCTCGAAGCGCGGAGATTTCAATTTCAGGAATATCATTGTCCGACCAAATCAGTTCAGTGCCGGCAATGCGCGCGGCGTCTCGCTCCAACGCCCAATCCCGTGCAGCACGCGAGGCTCGGCCCATCGACATTTTAGCGAGTAGGGATGCGATCCAGCGCACATAGGTTGTTGCCCAGACGCGGATGGCGAGCATTGAAGGCGTGAGCATCAGAGTTAAAACAGTTGCAATGCCAAGCCCAAAGACGACCGCTGTCGCAAGTTGCTCCCACCACAAAGCGGTTGGGCTGCCGATGGTATATCCACCCTCTGCAAAATTTAGGCTAAGACCATACATCATTGGTGCCAACCCAGCCATGGTCGTGATCGTGGTCAAAAGAACCGGGCGAATTCGGGCCTGTGCCGTGCGGATAATGGCTTCGATCCGGGGCATATATCGGCTGTATTCCTGATAGGTATCGATCAAAATAATATTGTTGTTCACAACAATGCCTGCCAGCGCGACAATCCCTGTTCCTGTCATGATAATTGAGAACGTCTGCTCCATTACAAGCATGCCGATCAGCACACCTGTCGTTGACAAGACAACAGCGAGCAAGACGAGCACCGCGTTGTAAAAGCTGTTAAATTGCGCCAGCAAGATAATGAACATCAACCCCAAAGCTGCGGAAAACGCAGTCTGCAAGAACGCTTGGCTTTCTGCCTGTTCTTCTTGATCCCCTGTCCATTCCCAATCTATGCCTGCGGGAAGTGGATTTGTGTCCAGCCACTCGGTCAGCAGCGCAATACGTTCGTTGGCATTCACAGGTATCAAGCGCAGATTTCCAGAGCGCACTTCCTCTTGCAGGTTGCGCGCGTTATTGTCGACCCGCCTAAGGATTTTGAATTTCTCCTGGTTCGGATCCGTAAAATCTGCGCCTTCTGCGGCGGGGCGCAACAGTGCGATAATGACATCCTTGTCCACGCCGTCCACAGTTTCGGTATCCACGATTTTCACCAGCCCTGGGGCGACATCTGCCTTAACGTCAAAATACCGCTTTTGTTCAATACGATTGATTTCCGCAAGTTTTGGTACTGGGGTGCGCGTGATAAAGTTGGCCAGTGGCACAAGGCCATCTGTTGTGCGTACTTTCAGAGTATCCAGCGTCGAGAGCAAACGATCTTTGGCGGGCAAACGCACTCGGATGTCGATTTCTTCGTCCGAACTGGGCACGCGCATGGTGTCTAACAACAACCCGCGGGTTACCAGTTGAACCATCGCACCAACGGTTTGCACATCTGCGCCAAAACGTCCGGCCTTTTCAACGTCGACATCAATTTGCCAATCTATCCCAGGCAGGGGGCGGGTGTCTTCTATCAATGTCAGACCGGGCGTTAGCTTGAATTGGGCACGAGCCTGTGCTGCGGCTTGGGTTAAAGTTCTAAAATCATCCCCCTTCAGGCGAAGATGTACCGGTTTTCCAGAAGCGGGGCCTTGCGCGACTTCTAGAATTTCCGTTTTGATCCCGGGAAGACGCGACAATTGTTCGGTAAGTTCAGCAATGACGATGTCGCCGTCCAGATCAGGTCGATCCGCGCGATCCTCCCAAGGGATTGTTTCAAATTGGATTTGGCCGATGGTCTCTTTTGGGGCGGTAGAACCCGATGTATTGGTATCCAAACCGCCTTGTCCGGCGAAGGAAAATGCGTTTTGAATTCCGGGGTGAGCTAAAACGATATCTTCGGCTTGTTCTACAAGGCGGTTTTTTTCGTCCAGCGACAGGTTTCCACGCGCCAAGACATAAACGATGCCTTGTTCTGGTTCGGATTTTACAAAGAACTCGACCCCGTTGTTGTTGTTGGTAAAGTAGATCAAGACAGTGCCAACAAAAACAAAAACAACGCCTGCCATGACCAATGGCATGATGGGATTACCTGCAATTGCTGCAATGACGTGTCCGAAAAAGGATCTGTGGTACCCGGCCTTGATTTCAGTTGGTTCGCTGCGGAACATTCGGCTGGCCAACCATCGACCAAAACGTCCCAATCGCGTTAAAGCAGCAAAAGTAGCAGTCAGAAATACAAGGAAACCACCAATCGCACAGGCGATGCAAGCCGCCGCCGCGGTTAAAAGCATGAACACCAAGACAAACGTGGGAATGACTGAACCCAAGAGGTTCAAGCCATCCATTGCCGCAAATTGGCTTGAAATGATACCAAAGACAGGTTTCAAAACGAGGACTGGAGTGACCATCAGTGCGGCAACAGGGAAGAGCGCCAGATGCAAGGACCAGTGCAGGTTGGCAATGGCCTGCATGTAATCTGCCATCCATCGTTCGAGCCGCCCAGTCACGCCGCCCATAACGGGCAGGTAGACAAGCGCGACCACAAGGGATGCTGACAGAACAAAGATCAAGGTGACGGGCAACATGCCCATAAACTCTCCCGGAACACCGGGCCAAAAGAGCATCGGGAGAAAGGCGCAGAGCGTTGTCGCTGTCGATGAAATGATGGGCCAGAACATCCGCTTGGCCGCCTCGACATAGGCGCGCATTGGGCCGATGCCTTCCTGTTGGCGTTTGTCAGCGTATTCGACAACAACGATTGCGCCATCAACCAACATGCCTACAGCGAGGATCAGGCCAAACATAACGATATTAGATATCGAAATGCCCATCAGCGCCAAAAACGCAAAGCACAATAAGAACGACGTCGGGATTGCAAATCCTACCAGTAGTGCCGCGCGAACACCTAGGGCGGCCAAAGAGACGATCATCACCAACGCAATCGCCGTAAATACAGAGCCCAGAAGCTGTTGCACCATACTGTTCACAATGCGGGATTGATCGTTGGAGGTGCCAACTTCGACCGCCGCGCGCAGGCCTTGCGGCCAGCCTTCGCTTTCTTGTGCGACCAGGTCTTTGACCAGCCCGGCCGTGTCGATCAGGTTAAAACCCTTCCGTTTGACCACTTGCAAGGCGACTGTGTTTTCGCCGTTAAATCGAGCCGTGCCGTCGCGATCTTCAAACGTTAAATTGATCTGCGCGAGGTCGCCTAGTGTGACAACGCGATCGCCATTGGTTTTGACCGGCAGATCATAAATATCCCGGGTTTCGTTAAAAGACGACGGTATTTTAACCGCAAAGGTTCCTTGAGCTGTTTCGACTTCGCCGGCGGCGATCAGCTGATTGTTGTTTTGGACAGTGGCCAACAATTCGGCAGCGGTCACGTTATAGGCTTCCAACCGCAACGGATCGATCAGGACTTCAACCATTTCGTCGCGCGATCCTGCAATCCCGGCCTCAAGAACCGCATCGACAGATTCCAACTCGTTTTGCAGGTCCTTGGCAATACGCACCATTGTGCGTTCCGGCACGGGGCCTGTCAGGTTCACAATAATGATCGGGAATTCAGAAAAATTGACCTCATTAATCGTATATTGCTCAGCCCCATCAGGAAAATCCGCTTCGGCCTTGCCCATCGCATCACGCACATCGGCGAGGACTTTGGTTTTGTCCCACCCAAATTCGAATTCCAGTGCGACCCCTGCGTAGTTTTCCGCAGCCGTGGCGCTCATATCTTTTAGGCCGTCCAGATCGGCTAATTCTGTTTCCATCGGTTTGACCAGCAATGTTTCACTGTCTGCCGCGGAAATGCCCGGGAAAGGAACAGATACAAAAAGCGCAGGAATTTCGATATCCGGTTCACCCTCTTTGGGCAGTGTACTGTAGGAATACCCCCCTACGGTGAGGCTCAGCAAAATAAATGCGACAATCATGCGGGCTCGGCTGGCGGCCCAATCAACAATACCTGTCATTGGCTGAGATCCCCGTAGGTTGGCGCGACTTGCACACCGGCAATAACATATTCCTGACCCAAGACGATGACATCGATTTTATCTGGCAGCCCGTCAACCCATACCCCATCGGGGGTGTCGCGCAGCAATTGTACAGGGTGGAAGGCGACAAGGTTGCCGGATTCGACAGAGCGTATCCCCAACACGCCGTCGTCGTTTAAAGTTAACGACGACTGAGGTATAAGATGCGCTTTAGCACCTTTACCAGAGATCAGGATCTCGGAGGTTTGTCCGTCGGATATGTTCTGGTCGCTGTTGTCGACTTCGATTTCAACACGGAAGGTACGGGTTGTCTCGTCGGCGGAGCGGGATAAAAAGGTTACCTGACCTGTGACATTTGATTGACCGGTGGCCAGGGTTGCCGCGGCTAATGCCCCGACTTTAACACGGGAGACCTCGGTTTCTGGGACAAAGGCCACCAGTTTGATGGGATCCAGTTGAATGACGGTCGCGCATAATGCGCCGGGCTGTAGGAGTGCGCCCAGCTCAGCGGTGTCGCTTTCAAGCAGGCCAGCAAATGGGGCTTTGATCGTCAGATGTTCGATTTCTTTTTCGGCGGTTACAACGGCGGCTGCGGCGGCTTCAATTCCCGCCTGAGCTGCGCGCAGTCCAGCGCGCGCTGATGAGATGCTCGCCAATGCGGTTGCGACATTGGCTTCAGCATTGGCAACGCGTGTACTTGAGGCGAAACCGCCTTCACTCAGCTTGGAGGAAGCGTTTTGATTGATGCGTGCCTCGGTTAGCTCGGCTTTGGATTGGTCCAATCTCGCCTGAGCTTCTGGCGCGCGAGCACGGGCCTCATCCAGCTGTGCTTTGGCTTGGGCCAAGGCAGACCCGCGCGCGCCGACGTCTAACCGGCACAGCGCTTGACCTGCGTCAACTTTTAAACCTTTGCGTAAAGGTTCCGAAACAACCGTGGCAGATGTTTCCGATTTAACATCTACAACACGCGCAGCGCGCGTTTCACCACGTAGAGAGACGGCGGTGTCAATGGTTTGGGCCACAGAAGTCTGAACAACCACCTTTACCAAAGCGGCCGTCTCTTCGACGGAAGCGGCTTGTGCTGGGGGCGATTCGGGTGACTCGCTGGGGGTGTCCTCGCGGTTTAGCAAGGCGACAAGCCCGTCACGGTCAGTGATTGAAAAATACAACAGGGCTGCAACTGCCAAAGCGGCCAGGATCGAAAAAATACGCATGACAAGTGCCTCATCGTAAGCCGCTAGCCAAATCGCTGCGGTCGGGACGTTCCAATGCAGTGTTTGAATTGCACGCTGCATACTAAACTGATCAGTTTAGATTAGGATTTTTCAACCGTGAGTGCAATGGCGGTTTTCACGTCAAGGCGGGAGGCTCTTGGCTTGGCCGCTTTGGCGCTGTAAGAGAGGTTTCTAGCGCGGTTTTGGCAGGGCAATATGAGCGATACAGATAGTTTCATCGATGAAGTCACCGAAGAGGTCAAACGCGATCAATTCTACGGTATGTTGCGAAAATATGGCTGGATTGTTGCTCTGGTCATTGTCCTGATTGTTGGCGGGGCTGCTTTTTCTGAATATCGCAAGGCGCAGGCGCGTGCCGTCGCCGAGGGACTCGGAGATCAAATTCTCACCTCATTGGCCGCCGAATCCCCAGCGGATCGACAGACCGACCTTGAAGCTATCGCAACCCCGGCAATCGGTGGGCAAACGATTGTCGCGTTTTTAACGGCGGCCGAGGCCCAACAAGCAGGTGATATTGATCAAGCAGTCGCCCTGTTAGAAACGATCTCGGTCAACGGAGATGTTGAGCTGGTCTATCGCCAGATTGCCGCGTTTAAGTCACTTGTTCTTCAGGCGGATACTATGGATGCCGATGCGCGGCGTCAGCAACTTGATGCTTTGGCTGTCCCAGGGGCACCGTTGTCCCTATTGGCACAAGAACAATTGGCATTGATGGATGTTGCGCAAGGTCAGACAGACGCGGCGATCGAGCGGTTCCAAAACATCATACAAGACGCAGGGGTGAGCTCAGACTTGCAACAACGCGCCTTACAGGTGATTGTAGCGTTGGGCGGCACGCCTGAATATGCGAATTTGCCGGATTTGGGAAACTGATCTGACAGTGCAGCAAGACGGGCAAATCACTGAATGGTCAATACGGTGAATAAGCGGGGCGGGATGAAAGATAGTATGTTTTGGACCCCGGTGCGGGCGCCGCGACGCGGTTTGATGGCGATAAGTGTCGCCCTGGTCGCACTAGCTGGATGCGCAGAAGATGAATTCATTTTGCCCGGCAAACGAGAAGCTGTACAAAGCGTATTGCAAGGCGGAACAGCTGGAGAAGCTGCACTGGTTGAGAACCAATCGCGCGCAATAGGTTTACCGTCGGCGCAGAACAATACTGTTTGGGCGCAGTCGATTGGATCGCCGTCCTCACGTACAGATCACCCCGCTTTGGCGGCGCAAGTGGCGCCCATTTGGTCCGCGAATATTGGGGCGGGAGATGAGCGTAAACAACGCATCGTAGCGGCACCAGTTGTCGCCAACGGGGTGATTTATACTTTGGATTCAGCAACAAAGGTCACCGCGACCTCTCAGAGTGGTCAGACGGTCTGGACAATGGACGTACGTCCGCCGCGTGACGAGGACGGTCAAGCAACTGGTGGCGGGCTGGCTTATGACGACGGTCGCCTCTACGTTTCGCTTGGCTATGGAAGCCTTGTCGCACTGGATGCAACAACGGGTGATGAAATCTGGCGTCAAGCGTTGGACGGCACCGGGTCTGGGGCGCCAACTGTTTTCGGCGATTTGGTCTATGTGTCAGTCGGGGACGATCGCGGTCTGGCCATTAGCAAAGACGATGGCCGCCTTCAGTGGCAATTGAACGGTTCACCGGATGTGACAAACATCATCGGTGCGCCTTCTCCCGCCGTGTCTGACGGCTTGGCGCTCTTTGCCTTTGGATCAGGCGAAGTACAGGCTGTGTTTCGTCAAGGTGGCCTGCGACGTTGGGATGCTTCGGTGTCCGGGGAACGTTTTGGTACAGCACTTGGCAGTGTTGGGGATGTAACCGCTGCGCCGGTTATCGTTGGCGATCGCGTCTATGTTGGCAATTTGTCCGGTCGCCTCGTCGCGCTCGATTTGCAATCCGGGGCACGGATTTGGACAGTAGATGAAGGGGCTCAAGGCAATATCATCGCTGCGGGTGACAGTGTTTTTGTGCTCTCTGATCTCAATGAGCTGCTCCGTCTTGATGCATCTGATGGCAGCCGCATCTGGGGCACATCATTACCCAAATTCGTGACCGACAAGCCGAAAAAACGCTCCGAAGTTTTTGTGCATCACGGCCCATTGCTGGCTGGTGGGCGCATCTACGTGGCCTCAAATGATGGGCTGTTGCGCAGCTTTGATCCTGAAAATGGCGCGCTTGTTGGTTCTGTCGAAATCCCCGGTGGCGCGACGTCAAATCCCGTGGTTGCAGGTGGCGTGCTCTATGTCGTGTCGACACGGGGGCAATTGCACGCTTTCCGTTGACGTCGGATTGCGCTAAAGCCCGACCTTACCTTTGGCACTCGGAGCCTTGTCATGTCTTTTACGCTCGCCATTGTTGGGCGGCCCAACGTGGGCAAATCCACACTCTTCAACCGGTTGGTTGGCAAACGACTTGCGCTGGTTGATGACCAACCAGGTGTGACGCGTGACTTGCGCGAAGGGGCGGCGCGTCTTGCCGACCTGCGGTTTACCGTTGTTGACACGGCCGGTTTGGAAGAAGTCACAGACGACAGTTTGCAGGGTCGTATGCGACGCTTGACCGAACGTGCGGTCGATATGGCTGATATCTGCCTGTTCATGATCGATGCCCGCATCGGCATCACCCCCTCTGATCTGGTTTTTGCAGATATTCTACGCAAACGGGCCGATCATGTTATTTTGGCCGCAAACAAGGCCGAAGGCTCCGCGGCAGATGCCGGCGTAATAGAAGCCTATAGCCTAGGATTGGGCGAACCAATTCGGATGTCGGCAGAGCATGGCGAGGGGTTGAATGACCTCTATTCGCAGTTGATGCCTCTCGCTGATTCTTATGCAGAAAGAGCGCAAGAAGACGCGCCCGAGGTTGATGTCAGTCTTGACGAAGATGACGGCGACATGGAAGCCGACATCCCGATGCCCACCGACAAAAAACCGCTTCAAGTTGCTGTTGTGGGTCGGCCAAATGCGGGTAAATCCACGCTGATCAATCAGATTTTGGGCGAAGATCGTCTACTGACAGGTCCAGAGGCCGGAATAACGCGAGATGCGATTTCTTTGCGAACGCAGTGGTCCGATGTGCCAATGCGAATCTTTGACACGGCTGGGATGCGCAAAAAGGCCAAGGTTCAAGAAAAACTGGAAAAGTTGTCTGTTGGAGACGGCCTGCGCGCGGTGAAATTCGCGGAAGTTGTGGTTGTGTTACTTGATGCTGCGATCCCTTTTGAACAGCAGGATCTGCGCATCGCAGATCTGGCCGAAAGGGAAGGGCGCGCGGTCGTCATTGCCGTCAACAAATGGGACGTGGAAGAAAACAAGCAGGCCAAACTGAAAGATCTGCGGGAAAGTTTTGAACGCCTTTTGCCGCAATTGCGGGGGGCACCTTTGGTGACCGTGTCTGCGCGGACGGGGCGTGGATTAGATCGTCTGCATACCGCGATCATGCGGGCCTATGAGGTTTGGAACCGACGGGTGTCAACGGCACATCTGAACCGTTGGCTGTCTGGAATGCTCGAGGCGCATCCACCGCCTGCACCGCAAGGAAAACGTATCAAGTTGCGCTATATGACACAGGCTAAAACACGCCCGCCGGGGTTTGTGGTGATGTGTTCGCATCCCGACAAAGTCCCTGAAAGCTATAGCCGCTATTTAGTCAATAGTTTGCGGCTTGATTTTGATATGCCCGGGGCGCCCATTCGGTTGTGGATGCGGGGCCAAAACGACGCCAACCCCTATAAAGGGCGTAAGAAGGCTCCCCCTTCAAAGCTGCGCAAACACACAGACGGGCGCCGCAAGGACTGACAGGTCAGTCACTGAGCAAGATCATGACGAATCTTTGGCTGTTAAGGCGCGCGCCAGGCGCGCCATACTGGCGGAATGAGCGCCAGCGCGCCACCCGCGGCCAGCGCGGCAATCGTTGGGGCTGTTGATAGGTTTTGAACGACGATCGCAATCAATGCCCAGATAACAGCAAGACCATAGCTTGGGGCTCTTTTCAGTTGATTCTGGACCGCAGAGGCCAGAACCAACGCTAGAAAAACAAAGGCGAACGCGGCCGTGCTTTGGTCAGTGTATCCATAGCCTGCAGCCACAAGCCCGCAGGCAACGCAGCTAGCCGCGCTGAGCCAACCGGCATAGAGGCCAAGCGGCAGTGCAGCGAACCCCTTATCCTGGTGTGGTGCACGAAAGAGGGCAACAAGGGCGGGAACCAGCATCGCCCAAATCAGGATGGCCGCCCAAATTGGACTCTGAACTGCGACGGGTAACCAGATGGATCCAATTGCCAAAGACACACACAACGGAATGCGCATGGCATGCCACTGTGCATCCGCGCTGCGTTTCCACAGTCCAAAGACCATTCCGACAAACAACCACACATAAATCAGGCCCCAAATGGCAAAAGCATAGCCGGCAGGCTGCACGGGCGGGCTGTTCTGCGGCACGGGAAATTGGTCTGGGTCAAAACCGCCAAAGTCGGGCACCCACAACGTAGAGCCTGCGAATGACAGGCATAACAGCACAGTCAACAAGGCGATGGGTTTGGTCATGTCTGTCCCCTTTTTGCAAATGCGAACGAAATGATGAACGCTGCGTACGCTAGCCTAACCATGCGCTGGTCTTTGATCGCTATCTCTATGGGGAAAACCGGGAGAAGCAAATGGCTGTTATTGCGATATTCTGCGATGGTACATGGAGCAGATTTGACGATGGAGAGCGCACCCATGTTGCGCATCTTGCCGCTGCTTGTGCCGAAAATCAGGCCCAAAAGGTTCTGTATTTCGAAGGTGTAGGTACAGGGACTGGGATGATCAGCGACATAGGGCGCTGGTTCAGCAAAATCGGGGGCGGGCTTTTTGGTTGGGGACTAAATCGCAACATCAAGGCGGCGTATCTGGGGTTGTGTAAAACGTATCAACCTGGCGACAAAATCATGATTTTTGGATTTTCGCGGGGCGCTTACACGGCGCGTTCTTTGGTCGGGATGATCCGGAAATGCGGGATACTGTCTGACCCCTGTGAACAAAATCTGGAACTGGCTTTCTCGCTCTATCGCGCCCGCGGCGCACGAAATGCACCGGATGCGCCGCGTGTGTGGGCCGCGCGGCGGCGTCTATCCCCTGATTACGCAACCAGCGCAAAAGACGTGATGCACCGCAAAGACCAAAGCTATCTTGTTCGAATTACTTATCTTGGCGTTTGGGATACTGTTGGGGCTTTGGGTATGCCTCCAAGCATCCTTGGCGGCATCGCGACGCTTTGGAACAAGCGATACGCCTTCCACGACACGTCTCTCTCCCATCTTGTGGAACACGCACGTCATGCCGTGTCTTTGGATGAAAAAAGGGTTTTGTTCGCGCCCAGTCTGTGGGGAAATCTTGAAAGTGGCCCGACAGGATCAGGATTGAATGGCACGAACACGTCTGACACCAGGTACTATCAACAGATGTGGTTTGCCGGAAATCACGGGATCATCGGAGGCTCGACCCCGCCCAAAGGTTTGGCGGCAGCATCTCTGGGTTGGATTTGGGCTGGCGCGCAGCAAGCAGGGCTTAGCCTGAAGCCAAACAAACGTATTCCAAATGTGCTTGTAGACACGGTGGGGCCTGCTCCGGCGTTATATGATGTGAACAAAATATACCGGTTATTCCCATGGCTGTTGAAGTGGCGCAACGGGCCGAGCGAAACATATAATTTGCATCCCACGGCACGGATGCGTGCGGCTTTTGTGTCCGAGTACCGCCCAAAGTCATTGAAAATCAGCCTGCCTGGACTTTTTCGTCGTAAATGACCGGCTTTACGCTTGTGAGGTAATGCCGGCACAGGGTAGGGAGGGCGCCAGTCAGGCAAGAGGCGCTCGCATGGACGATCAATCTGAAGACACAGTACTGGCGCGCGTAGCTGCGTCCAATGGGCGTCGACTATTGGGCATTGGTACACTTTCCCTATTGGCCATTCTCGTTATCTATGTCGCTATTGTTTCTCCTCCCTCTTTCGGGTGGCAGATATTTTTGATCGCACTGGGTTCTGGTGCTTTGATGATTGCGCGTGCCATGCATAAGGCAACACGAAACACGCTAGAGCTCACGCGTCAGGAATTGCGCGACGATTCCGGAGCGGTTATCGTAAGAATGGAAGATGTCGTCTCGATTGACAGAGGCGTGTTTGCGTTTAAGCCCTCTAACGGTTTCTTGCTGCGGCTCAATAAGCCATATGACAAGGATTGGCGTCCCGGACTGTGGTGGCGCGCCTCCAGACGAATCGGTGTTGGGGGAATGACGCCGATGCGCTCGACCAAATATATGGCCGAGGTGATTGCGATCATGATCTCCGAGCGGGATCAAGACGAGCCTTTGAGCTAAAATTTATCCCCACATTTATCGAACTTTAAATCAGTTCATTCTACTGTTTCATATGGCGCCTAAAAAACTGGCAAATTTTCTTGGGCAGTCATAGTGTACAAGTATAACGAGTGCTGCGCGATCCTGGCGAGCATCGTTTCAACAGGAGAATGACCGTGAACCAGTTAGCGTCTGAGCCGAGCTTCCGCGAGAGTGTCGACCAAATGTTCAACAGAGCCGTGGGGTTGATGGACCTCACACCTGGCTTGGAAGAGAAAATAAGGGTTTGTAACGCAACCTACACTGTCCGGTTCGGCGTGCGACTGCGGGGCGAAATCAAAACGTTTACTGGGTATCGGTCAGTCCATTCTGAGCATATGGAGCCGGTCAAGGGCGGTATTCGCTTCTCGATGGGCGTAAATCAGGACGAGGTCGAGGCTCTTGCAGCCTTGATGACGTATAAATGCGCTCTTGTCGAAGCGCCCTTTGGCGGGTCCAAAGGTGGGTTATGCATCGATCCGCGCGAGTATGAGCCGCAGGAAATGGAATTGATCACGCGTCGATTTGCCTATGAGTTGATCAAACGCGATCTCATTAACCCGAGCCAGAACGTCCCCGCCCCAGACATGGGAACGGGTGAACGCGAAATGGCTTGGATCGCGGATCAATACAAACGCATGAACACCACGGATATCAACGGCAATGCGTGTGTGACGGGCAAACCGCTGAATGCTGGCGGGATTGCTGGGCGTGTGGAGGCAACTGGTCGCGGTGTTCAATATGCGTTGCGCGAGTTTTTCCGCGACGGGGAAGGGCTGAAGAAAGCCGGGCTTTCGGGTTCGTTGGACGGCAAGCGGGTCATTGTACAAGGGTTGGGTAACGTTGGCTATCACGCGGCCAAGTTTCTTGCCGAAGAAGATGGATGTCAGGTTGTCGGTATTATCGAACATGACGGGGCGCTCTATAATTCAGATGGGTTGGATGTCGAAAAAGTTCGGGAATGGATTTCCGGGAACGGCGGAATTTCCGGTTACTCTGAAAAGCATCAGGTCGCGGATGGAAATTCCGTCATGGAAGAACCATGCGACATCCTGATCCCCGCGGCACTGGAAGGGGTGATCAACCTTGGAAATGTTGGCCGCATCCAGGCGGCACTGATTATCGAAGCTGCGAACGGCCCGATTACGGCTGGCGCCGACGAAATCCTGCGTGAAAAGGGCACGGTCATTATCCCGGATATGTATGCCAATGCCGGTGGTGTGACAGTCAGTTATTTTGAGTGGGTAAAAAACTTGAGCCACATCCGATTTGGGCGAATGCAACGTCGGCAGGAAGAGTCTCGCCATGAATTGCTGCTCAACGAACTGGAGCGTCTGTCGCATAATAAGGATCTGAATTGGGAACTGACGCCCAACTTCAAAGAGAGATATTTACGCGGTGCGGGTGAGTTGGAACTCGTGCGGTCCGGTCTCGATGATACGATGCGCATTGCCTATCAATCCATGGCACAAGTTTGGCATAATCGCGATGATGTAGATGATCTGCGCACGGCGGCCTATTTGGTGGCTATCGACAAAGTGGCAGCCAGCTATCAAGCTAAGGGTCTTTAAATTACCAGTGTCTGGCCAGACACAGAGAGTGGGCTGACCAGACACATCTTTTTGATCGACTTGCCATTTCGTAAAGATACCCAAGCCACGTATTGCACGTGGCGCAGGTACCTGGTGTTGATCTATTCCAGACAGTAGCTGCGAATAACTCAAGCAGAATTGGAACTTCCGCTTTCGGAATAAAGAAATACTGCGTTTGATCTCGCTTGTATTAAGGCGACGCTTGACGTTGCGTTGTAAATATTCGGGAGTGACGTTGGTTACTGCCCTGCTTTCACATTTGGAACATTCTGTCGCCTACACAATGGTTTTGATGCGTTTCTCGGGACTGAGAAAACTATTTGCTGCTTAGCATCTCAGAATTTTATGGCCATTCATTAAAGGTGCAGGAAACACTGAAACGAAACATAAATGATAATGTGATGCTGTACCCGGCGCAGGTTCATCAGTTTGTTTCATTCGGACGGTTAAAGCACTGCATTTGCTTGGAGTGAAAATGTTATGTGCGCGCAAGAGGGGACGTGACACTCCTTGATCGCTAGGATTTAGCTTTCGTCCTATCTAGAATGCTACACTGCGAAGCTACTAATTTTGAGGGAACGGTGCATCGGCGTCGGAATACGGCGCTCTTCAACGCTGCGTCTTGGGCGCGCGCGCGGCGCGGGTCAATGAGATGCGCATTTGATGCTAACGTTTCCCGTAGTGCGCGGATGATCGACGCTGGCCTGTGAAGTCGCACCAGTTGGCCCCAAACCCAACTAAAAGTGCGTGGCAGAAGACCTGCACGCATAATGTTATAATGCTGCGTGAGAGCGTTGGCATCATTGATGGTTCGATGTTCGGTACTACGAATGTTCAAAATTCCGGTTTCACGGGAACGCCTGCTTGGATGAACCAATGGAAATATGCGCTTGCTGTGGGTGTTGTCGATCGAGGCAAGGGGCAACGCTCGCACAGTGATAGAGCACTTGAATGTGTCGAGCGGCCGCTAAGATGTTGACAGTTTTTTGTTGCCGCTCAATCCTTCTATTGAGGTAACGCCTGTAGAAGAATGTAACGAAGCTATAGAAGCCGTCGCTGCGCGCTGATAAACTGCAAAAAAAATTGGATACCGGGAGTTCCATAATGATGCGAATGATTTTTGTCGCCGCCTTCGCCTTTTGCGCAGGCCCTGCCTTTAGCCAAACTGAAAAAGAGATTAGTTGTGGATATCAAGCTGACGTCGTGGGAGCCGTACAACAAGCGCGACTAGATCGCGTCAAAGAGCGTAATGTCGAAAAAACGCTCTTAGCTGGAGATCCAAGCTGGCCGGAAAATTTTAATGCTGCGATCCCTCTGGTTGCTCCATGGGTGTATGAGCTTCCGATTAAGCAAGTGCGCAACAATGATCTGGGAGACGTCTGGAGCGAGTTATGCCTGTCTCAATAAAGATCGCGCTATTTGCTTTTGAAACGGCCGTCCAATGGGCCGGGTCTCTGGACTCTGCAGTGTCCTCGGCTAATAACTAAGGGATGAGCCTGCCCCCCGGATTCCTCGATGAATTGCGTCAACGATCAAGCCTGACACAAGTTGTCGGACGTAAAGTGACGTGGGATGCGCGCAAGTCGAACCAAGGCAAAGGCGACATGTGGGCGCCTTGCCCCTTTCACCAAGAAAAATCAGCGTCTTTTCATGTAGATGACCAAAAAGGGTTCTATTACTGTTTTGGCTGCCACGCCAAAGGAGACGCAATTTCTTTTGTGCGGGAAACCGAGAATGTCGGCTTTATGGAAGCGGTTGAGATTCTGGCGCGCGAGGCCGGAATGCCGATGCCTGAACGAGACCCGCAAGCCCAACAAAAGTCAGACCGACGCAGCCAATTGGCTGATGTTATGGAAATGGCGGTAAAATTTTTCCGTCTCCAATTAAACACAGGCGCGGCCGCGGACGCACGCGCATATCTGGATCGGAGAGGGTTAACAGCGCAAGTTCAGGAGCGTTGGGAAATCGGTTTTGCGCCGGATCAGTGGCAAGGGTTGTGGGATCATCTCAAGGCCAAGGATGTTGACGATGATTTAATTTTGGGCGCAGGTCTCGCCAAGCCGTCTTCCAAGGGAGGTAAGCCATATGACACCTTTCGGGGACGTATTATCTATCCTATTCGGGACGCGCGTGGTCGCACGATTGCCTTTGGTGGGCGGGCGATGGACCCTAATGACAATGCCAAATATCTGAATTCACCGGAAACGGAGCTCTTTGACAAGGGGCGCAGC
This sequence comes from Roseobacter sp., assembly GCA_039983935.1. Taxonomy (GTDB): domain Bacteria; phylum Pseudomonadota; class Alphaproteobacteria; order Rhodobacterales; family Rhodobacteraceae; genus Roseobacter. Next base: position 195,040 of record JBDWVP010000019.1, read on the forward strand.
CTGTATAATCAGGGAGCCGCACGCACGGCGGCGGGTAAAGGGCAGCCATTGATTGTGGCAGAAGGTTACATGGATGTGATTGCCTTGGCTTCTTCGGGTTTTGAAGCAGCGGTTGCGCCGTTGGGCACGGCGATCACGGAAACGCAACTTCAAATGTTGTGGCGGATTGCACCGGAACCGATCATTGCTTTGGACGGTGATACTGCTGGGTTGCGGGCCGCGATGCGCTTGATTGATCTCGCCTTGCCTTTGGTGGAGGCTGGCCAATCCCTGCGGTTTGCGATCATGCCGACGGGAAAAGACCCTGATGACCTGTTGCGGGAACAAGGGGCTGGGGCATTTCAAAAACTGTTGGATACGGCGATGCCGATGGTTCAACTGTTATGGCAGCGCGAAACAGACGGGCGTGTGTTTGACAGTCCAGAACGCAAAGCCGCTCTGGATAAAGCACTACGAGAGAAAATCCTGTTGATTAAGGATCAATCGATCCGCAGCCACTATGGCCAAGAGATCAAAGACCTGCGGTGGCAACTATTTCGCCCAAAACGTCAACAAGGGACAGGCGCGCGCAGAGGCAAGTCGCGTTGGGAAAAAATTCCTCAATCTGCTCTTGCCTCAACAAAAGCCTCTGAATTAGCTGCATCTCAAGCACCTGAAATTGCTGAGTATATGAGGGAAGCCGTCATTTTGGCCGCCATGGTGACGTGCCCGCAAGTGATCGAAATGTTTGAAACAGACGTCGAAAGGATGCGCTGCACAGATGCATTCCACGGTGGCTTGCGCACAATTTTATTGCGTCACATGTCTGAACCCGCCGAGGTGCTGAAGGAGCATATTTCTGATGCTTTTGGGGGCAATGCGCTTGAAAATCTGCTCACGCGCAGCCATGTGGCAATTCATCCTTGCATCCGCGTGCCCGGTGATGTTGAGAAGGCTCGCCTGACTGTGGCTGAGGAACTCGCTAAATTGCACGCCGCCCGTGGTTTAAACGCCGAGATAGCTGAGGCGTCTCAAGACCTTGATAATGCCTCAGATGAAGGGCTGACATGGCGGTTGTCCGAGGCTGCGAAGGCTGCCGATCGGGCGTCACGCCCAAGCCAAGAAGGGAATAGTGAAGTTGTGGTTGCGGACAATGGATTGAAGCTGGACGCCGATGAAGTGCGAATCAGGCGAGAAAAATTTGATGCAATCGACTTTACAAGGGGTGGTCGAACGAGGAATTAACCTTATCTGAACTACAAACCTTGAGAAAAAGATGCTTAACGGGTGGTCGAATCACTCAAAACGCTAGATGATTCTGCTGTGATTCGTGAAAGCGAATCGACGTAAGCTTTGAGGAGCAACGCATGGCCGCGAAAGATACCAACGAAGACGCTAAGTCCGATGACCAGGAATCGGGCCATACGCTCGACATGTCTCAGGCTGCGGTCAAGAAGATGATCGCGGAGGCACGTGAAAAAGGCTACATCACTTATGATCAGCTGAACACGGTTCTCCCCCCCGATCAGGTCAACTCCGAACAAATCGAAGACGTGATGTCGATGCTTTCCGAAATGGGCATCAATATTATCGAAGATGAAGACGCCGAAGAAGAAGAGGCGAAAGGGTCTACCGAACTTGCGACGACAGAAGGAACGCGCGAAGTTACGCTGGGATCCGGCACGTCAGAAAAACTCGACCGCACGGATGACCCTGTCCGGATGTATCTGCGCGAAATGGGATCTGTTGAACTGCTGAGCCGCGAGGGCGAGATCGCCATTGCCAAGCGGATCGAAGCGGGTCGCAATACAATGATTTCCGGGCTGTGTGAAAGCCCGCTGACGTTCCAGGCGATCACGATTTGGCGCGACGAACTTCTCTCCGAAGATATTTTGTTGCGCGATGTCATCGATCTCGAGGCGACCTTTGGCAATCAGTTGGATGAAGAAGGTAGTGTCGATGAACCTGTCGTCTCCGCCGAGGGAACGGCTGTCAAAAAGGACGAAGCCAGCCCTGAGTTGGACGCCGACGGCAACCCAATTGCAAATGACGACGATGATGACGAAGACGAACAGGCCAACATGAGCCTCGCGGCAATGGAAGCCGCCTTGAAACCGCAGGTGCTCGAAGCGCTCGATATCATTGCCGATGACTACGCTAAGCTCAGCGAAATGCAGGACAGCCGAATTTCTGCGACGCTCAATGAAGACGGCAGCTTTAGCACTGCAGACGAAGATCTCTATCAAAAACTGCGCGCCGAAATCGTGCTTTTGGTGAACGAGCTGCATTTGCATAACAACCGTATCGAAGCTCTTATTGACCAGCTCTATGGTATCAACCGGCGCATCATGCAAATTGATAGCGCCATGGTGAAATTGGCGGATCAGGCACGTATCAACCGCCGCGAATTCGTTGACGAATACCGGGGATATGAACTTGACCCGAACTGGCTGGAACGCATGTCTGAAAAGACCGGTCGCGGTTGGCAGATGTTTATTGAACGCTCGACCGAAAAGGTCGAAGAATTGCGCACTGATATGGCGCAAGTTGGCCAATACGTTGGTTTGGATATCTCGGAATTCCGCCGTATCGTTCAACAGGTCCAAAAAGGCGAAAAAGAAGCACGTCAGGCCAAAAAAGAAATGGTCGAAGCGAACCTTCGTCTCGTTATTTCGATTGCGAAAAAATACACTAATCGTGGCCTTCAATTCCTTGATCTTATTCAAGAAGGCAACATCGGACTGATGAAGGCCGTGGACAAATTCGAATACCGTCGCGGGTACAAATTTTCGACCTATGCGACATGGTGGATTCGACAGGCGATTACACGCTCGATCGCGGACCAAGCCCGCACAATTCGTATTCCGGTCCATATGATCGAGACGATCAACAAACTGGTCCGGACCGGACGTCAGATGTTGCACGAGATCGGCCGCGAGCCAACGCCGGAAGAATTGGCCGAAAAGCTACAGATGCCGTTGGAAAAAGTTCGCAAGGTGATGAAAATCGCCAAGGAGCCGATTTCTCTCGAGACGCCGATTGGCGATGAAGAAGACAGCCAGCTGGGCGATTTCATCGAGGACAAGAATGCCGTACTGCCGCTGGACAGCGCCATTCAGGAAAACCTCAAGGAAACGACAACCCGCGTGCTTGCCTCCCTCACGCCGCGTGAGGAACGTGTGCTGCGGATGCGGTTTGGCATCGGCATGAACACCGACCACACGCTGGAAGAGGTGGGCCAGCAGTTCTCTGTAACCCGGGAACGTATTCGCCAAATTGAAGCCAAGGCGTTGCGCAAGCTTAAGCACCCAAGCCGGTCCCGCAAACTGCGGAGTTTCTTGGATCAGTAGGTTAAGTCTGACATTTGATTGGAACTGCCTGATCGCGGTTGTGAACGATGAGGCATCCTCCAGTTCAGTAACTGGACTTGTCGAACTCCATAGGAAGGGCAAGATTTCAGTAGGGATCACAACTGTGTCGGCGTCCGAAAACCTCAAGGGATCTAGAGAATTTCCAGGGTCCGCTCGTCATTTTCGCGAACGCATTTCTCAGTGCCAATGGGATGATTTGGACCTAGTCCTAGGTCCAGCAGTTAAATCGTTGAGTTTCATTGGCTTATCCAAAATAGTCGGGGCGGGTTTTGAGGCTGAGCGATCGGAATTGTGGCAGGCCATGTTTCCCAATATTGAGTGCTCCCCGCCGAAGGGCGTTACTGAAGAAGAGCTGTGGTCAGCGACTCACAAAAAATGGCGCAACGCCTGGTGTGACGTGCATACTATATGGGCTCATATTGACGCTGGACGCGACGTATTTGTGACAGCAAACGAACGAGATTTTCAACACAACTTTGAAAAACTACAAATGCTGGGACTGAAGAAAGTCGCAACGCCCGCCGAGGCATTGTTACTCGCAAATGAGCCGCCCCACGGCAATCGGTCACGCGATTAGGTCGCGCCGCGGATGTGACCTTTGAGGCTAGTTCCTAGCTAGATTTATTTTGTTGAATGTTCGGCAGGCTAGCTTCTTCAGTCTTGATGGTTGTGTTAGCGCCATGCGGCGTTAAGTTATTTCGAAATGAAAAGGGGAGCGCGCATGTCATTTTTTAAAAAGCTCTTCGGTGACAGAGGCAGTGCGCCTGAAGCCGAAGCCACTGCGACTGTAGAATCCTACGAGGGATTTCGCATTACGCCTACACCAATCTCCGAAGGTGGTACTTTTCGTATCAGTGCCCTGATCGAAAAAGAGATAGATGGCGATACCAAGCAGCACACTCTGGTCCGGGCAGACACGGTGCAAGGTATTGAGATTGCGCAAGAAGCGTCAATCCGCAAGGCCAAACAGGTGATCGACGAACAGGGCGACCGGATTTTTAACTGACCGGGCGGTACCCTGATGCAGACGGATTTTCAGATATCGACCAACGGCCCAGGACTTTATGAGTTTACGGGCGAGGTCAGGCGCTGGCTGGGAGGTCAGAAGAATGGACTGTTGACGCTTTTCATTGCGCATACCTCAGCCAGTCTGCTTATTCAGGAAAACGCGGACCCAGAAGTTCAGACTGATCTGGCGAATTTTTTCTCCCGCCTTGTACCGCGCAGTGATGATCCTTCAATGTCTTACCTGACCCATACCTATGAAGGTCCCGATGATATGCCCGCCCATATCAAGGCGGCACTCCTGCCGACGCATTTGTCGGTTCCCGTGCGGGGCGGCAGCCTGTGCTTGGGGACATGGCAGGGCATCTATCTGTTCGAACACCGCGATCAAAGACATCAACGACGCGTTGTCGCAGATTTTAGGGATGGCTGATAAGTCACGCTTTGCGGCACAAGATATGGGTGCGCATTTCTCCTCTACCCAAAACCTAGCCGGTGGCCTATAACTGTGGATAAGTAGGGCGGTGACCTTACAACGAGAGGCTGAGACTGGAATAAGGGGGACGGCCAATGCGCTGCCCGTTTTGCGGAAATATTGATACTCAGGTTAAAGACAGCCGCCCAGCGGAGGACCACGTGTCCATCAGGCGGCGTCGGTTTTGCCCGGCATGTGGTGGACGCTTTACCACATACGAACGGGTGCAACTGCGCGATTTGGTTGTGATCAAATCCAGCGGCAAGCGCGAAGATTTTGATCGCGACAAACTTGAACGCTCGATCCGTATTTCCATGCAGAAACGTCCGATTGAACCGGACCGGATCGACCAGATGATTTCTGGGATTGTCCGACGGCTGGAAAGCATGGGCGAGACCGATTTGGGCTCTAAACAGATCGGTGAAATTGTCATGGAAGCATTGGCGCGCATTGATACGGTTGCCTATGTTCGGTTTGCCAGTGTTTACAAGAACTTTCAGGCTGCCGACGATTTTGACAAATTCGTCAGTGAGTTGCGGCCAGATGTCTTGCCAGACGAGTGAGCTCGCCGGAACGCTACATGGCCTTGGCGCTGTCTTTGGGGCGGCGTGGGCAGGGACGGGTTTGGCCTAACCCGGCGGTCGGTTGTGTCATCGTAAAAGACGGACAGATTGTGGGCCGAGGGTGGACCCAACCTAGCGGGCGCCCGCATGCGGAGCCGCTTGCCTTGGAGCAGGCGGGTAGCGCTGCGAAAGATGCTGATGTTTACGTGACTTTGGAACCTTGCTCTCATCACGGTCAAACGCCGCCCTGCGCCCAGGCTTTGATTGAGGCAGGCGTTAGACGTGTTCATGTGGCAACCACGGATCCTGATCCACGCGTCAGTGGCAATGGACTGCGGATGTTGTCCGAGGCCGGGATTGAGGTGTCTCTTGGGGTGCGTGAGGCAGAGGCGCGGCGCGACAACGCGGGGTTTTTTGCGCGCCTAGAACAAAAACGCCCCTTTGTAACCTTAAAATTGGCAAGCAGCTTTGACGGTCGGATCGCGACTGGCACGGGCGAAAGCAAGTGGATAACGGGCGATGTTGCGCGCCGATCTGTTCACGCCATGCGCGCATGCCATGATGCGGTTATGGTGGGGGCGGGGACAGCGCGCAAAGACGACCCGTCATTGACAGTGCGGGGCTTAGGCACCGATTGGCAACCTGCACGTGTTGTGGTGTCCCGACGTCTCGACCTGCCATTGATGGGTACGTTGGCCCGGACGGCCAAAGAAGTGCCAGTCATCTTGTGTCATGGCCATGACGTAGATCAGCATTTGTCGCAAACGTGGCAGGATCTGGGGGCGACCCTATTGCCCTGCCGGGCGCTTGGAGCGCAATTGGATGCGCGGGATGTTTTGGAACAACTGGCCCAACACGGCATGACACGGGTCTTTTGTGAAGGGGGAAGCGCACTTGCGGCGTCTCTTCTGGAGGCTGATTTTGTGGATGAATTGGTCGGCTTTACGGCCGGGATGGCCATCGGGGCGGAAGGGCTACCGTCGATCGGCGCTTTGGGTCTAAGTAAGCTGTCAACAGCAACACGGTTCAAATTGCTGAGCACGCGTCAGATCGGTGAGGATGTATTGATGGTTTGGCAACGAGACGCTGCTGTATTCTGAGGTGCGCTAGCGCCAAAGATGACTGTATCCGGCAAAGTGGCCCTGCAGTTTCATCAACAGACGATTGGCCAAAGACCCCTGATACGTGTTTTCCGGCAGCGCAAGCCAACGGATCATTGCTTCAACTGGGCAGGGTGTCTGCAGGTCAGGGTGCAGGTACCGCGGGTAATCTATCAGACACGCATGTACGAGACCCTCAATGCTGGGCTGCGCGCGTCGTCGTGGCGGTATGTGCGCAAGGTCACGTGTCAATTCCCATCCGGCGTAAAAAGGCACACCCAAGGTTGTCACAGGGACACCGCGCAACAGTGCCTCAAACCCCAGCAAGGATGTCATCGTCCAAACTTCATCGACTTCCCCAAGTAAAAAATCCGGGTCAGCATTATGTGCGAAGATATCCGCGAGGCTCTCGACATCGATTGCACCTGCGCGCAATCCCGCTTCGACATCAGGGTGAGGTTTGTAGATCAATACGGCTTCGGGGTTTTCTTCCCGCGTTCTTTTCAGTAGCGCCAGATTCGTCCTGACATCAGCGCCCCCATGGATGAGGGACGCATCATCTTCCACTTGTCCGACCACCAAAATGCGGTGCCCTTTGGGCAACTCTGGGTGCGCCCCTTGCTGGTTGTATTTACTCAAGCCTGCATTTTTGATCTGGCGAATTACCTTTTCCGCGCGCATCAGTTGATGAGGACGTAGCTGTTGGCTTTGGGCGATTAACATCTCCAAGCGGCTGGGTTTGGATGCATCGTAATAAATGCCGAGGTCATCGATGACTAACGATGATGGCGGGGTTAACTCAGCGCCAAGGCCTCGTGATCGTAAAAAACCGTCTTCGATGCGCAGCATATCTGGGAGATCATTGCCTGGTTTGCTGGCCCAAACCATCCATGGTTTTCCGTCGGCACGCGCCTTTATAGGGTCATCTTCAAACCGTACTGGGTGATAGGATCCAAAAAATCGCTGCAGTGTGCTTCGTTTCCAGTGCCGCATGCCGGAAGCAATCCATCCATCCTTGTCCTCCCGCCAGGCTCGCGCTTGGGCTGCAAGGTTTTCGATGACTGTTTCCAATGGGCATAAGCTGTCAGAAAATGGATCGTACCATCTTGGATATAAGATCATCGCCGCTGCAAAAAGTTGCGCCCGGCTCAGTTTGCGCTGACGGCGTTGGATTGGAAATTCATCCTCAGTCAGGCCCCAGCCAGCATAAAATGGTCCGCCAAAAACGCGTGGTTTGTGGCCCGCAAAAATAGCTTCAAATCCCAGTTGCGAGGAAACGGTATAGACAGCAATCGCCCCATCTAGCAAAATCCAAGGGCTGGCAGGTTCTGCGAAAAATTGCGCGTCATCCTGCAAATCGCTGTTCGAAAAATAGCCCTCCCGGTACCCTTGAATGGTCTCAGGATGTGATTTGATGAGGATCCGAGCACCGGGGTGTTCACTGCGGGCGACAAACAGCATTTCTAGAAAACGATTGCGATCCGCACCTGAGGCGGTGAGCGACGCATCCCCGCGCAGCTGATCGATCACTAAAACATAGCCGGGTTCTGGGACGCGAAGTTGAGGGTCGACGGCGCAATATTTCGTTAAATGTGCTTCTTTGAGGCGTATAATTGCTTCCCTTGCGCGATCCAGAAGGGCGGTGTCATCCAATGGGTCTGTGGCCAGTAACGTTTCCAGATCCGACGGGGTGTTCGCGTCGTAATGGACACCTGAATGGTCAATCACCAAGCCAGTTGGGTCGCTGCCGGATCGACCAGGAAAAAGCGAGCGCAACCAAGTGTCTTCGATGCGTACAATCCTTGAGCCACGAAAATTCGCAATTTTTTCTCCACGATGTGCCGTTGGGCTATTGCCCCAAACGCCGACCAAGTCATCTGGGCCGGGCGTGCCAAATCGAACGTTATAACCGCTAAGTTTCAAAATTCGTTTTGTTCGAGCCTGCGCCAGCAATCCCCCGTTAAAAGCAAACAGGGGCGTTGAGTGTGTCGGGGCGGTGGAGCTAGTGTCGATTTCATCGACCATAGGTTTTTAATTTGCCAGTTGGTCGATGTTTGCCAGCGGTCCAATGAGCGATCCAAAGACTGCGGAAACAGTTTTGTTCCATTGCGCAAGCGGTGCTTCTGTCACATAGAGCGTATCGCCGTCTCTGATGACAAAATCCCGCGCGATAAACAGGCCGTTTGGGCGCGTTAGGTCTAGCAGATAGATCATGCGCTGGTCTCCTTGCAGATCGGTGCGGCCCAGGACTTCGTTGGCGGTGCGTGACGTTTCATCGCGAAAGACAAAGACACCGGTTGCATCAGATGCAGATGAAACCAATCCACCGACCTGTGCAATGGCCTCCAATGCCGAAAGGTCTTGTTTGTCAAAGGGCACCCGTGCCTGAGATCCCGTCGCCCCAAGGGATGTAAAGGAACGCGTGTCTTCTTCAACCAAGATACGATCCCCACCACGCAGCGCAATGTCGACGTCTGGATGTGCGTAGAGATCGTTAAACCAGATGCGCCCCTTTTGAGAGCCGCGGATAACAGTAATCTGCGCAATTTCAGGTTCGATGGTAACCCCCCCCGCCCGTGCAAGCATGGTCGAGAGTGTCCGTGTTGGGCGTTCGATCGGGTAAACACCCTGTCCGCCGATAGATCCGATGAGGGAAACAGTAGAGCCGTCTCCGGCTTCTCGACGCACTTCCACTTGCGGATCCGGGGTTTGATCTTGCAACCGCTCGGTGATTATTCTGCGGATGGCTTCGGGTGTATTTTCAGAAGCTTTGATACGACCAGCGTAAGGTACGAAAATGAAACCATCGCCATCCACTTGCACCGACTCAAGTAACGTAGCGCGCTGTGCTGGACCTGCCAAAAGCCCATCATCAACATTTTCCCAGACGGTTAGGCCAAGGATATCACCGGCTTGAATTGTATCTGAGCCAACCGTTGCGGCGTTCCGAAAGCTGTCTGAGAACCCCAGTGGCGGAACATATGCGGTTGCACGTGTGACGCTGTCGTTTACTTCAACGACATAGGCATTGCCTTGTTGTTCTACGGAGCCACTAAAAATTTGTCTTTTGTTCGGGCCAGCATTGGGAAGGCCGCATGACGACAGGGCAGCAAAAGCCACCAGCAATGCTATGGGTCGCACCCAGCCTAAACGAACAGACGTCACTGCGCGGTCTCCTCGACCTATTCTTTCACTGCCTCAAGCAGCCGGTTTTCCGGCTTTGTTTCGGATGACACTACATCATCTTTTTGGAATTGCATAATTTTCAATTGCTTTGAATGCGGTACCAAGCGCAACTGTTGCTGAACTGCTTCGCTTTGAGGGGCGTGTTGTGCATAAGGATCGCGGCCTTCCAGCATCAAATCCACCACTTGACGGATCACTTGGCACCGACCAGATTTTGCATAGAAACTACCCGGCAGTTGACTTGTCGCAAGTAAAAAGTTCCTGAAGATTTGGTAGGAGCCGACATCAGGAGGATGCGGGTCTGCAAAGAACTGTGCCAACGTCTGTTGAGAAACAAGCTCGGGTTTAGCATAGACGGCTGAACCATAAACGCGCAAAGGAATCCCGCGCCATAATGCTTGTTGCCCCGATGTTGAATTTATCGTGGTTGCGCTGCAGGCTTCGTTCAGCAGACCGGCCAGCTTTCCACCGCCGATGTAATGGACGCGCTCAGTAATACCGTGTTTCTGTGCATATTTTTTGATTTCACGCTGTAACGGTGATCGCCCGTCTTCCAAGGGATGTGCCTTGAAAACCAAATGGTGATGTGACGGAGCGCCCTTGGCAAACCCTCGCATCACTTTGGCTAAGAAATCGGCTTGGGTTTTGAAGGGGCCGTGGTGTTGAAAGGCGCTATCGTGTTCCAGTTGGAGTAAAACAAGATGATAAGGGAAACCTTTTTGCTGTATGCGGCGCGTCGCAATTCTGCGGACAACGCCATGAATTGGCATGAAGGTAAGACGTTTTATGTACAGGAGAAATTCCTGCATTACCCTTAAATTACGGTGCGGTTCGAAATTCGGGTAAGTGTAGTTCCAACACAGAACAAACCAATGATATAGAGCGCCGTAAAAAATATGTTGTCGCAGATCGCCCCAATGGCTGGGTGGAACCGGTTTGTCGAAACGCTGTTCATTCCAACGTGTGCGGATTTGATCGATTGAAAGGTTCATCAATGCCGAGTTGCCATTGGTCCCGTTGCATTCATAGGTTACCCAATAGGGCCGAATATAGCCTTCTTCGAAAATGTGGACACGGATGCCACGTCGCCGTGCTGCAGCAATTGCCAATGCATGGATTGGACGGGTATCACCGTAAATGACAACATCAGTTACGAGTTGTTTTTCTAATATTTTTTCGATTGCACGTGGCCAGTTTGATGCCGTCCCCCGAAAGGGGATATACCGTGCGTGCGCGCTCCAGAACACGCGATCGCCGGCATTAAATCCGACGCGCCAGGTTTGCGCACCCGTTCGGCGCAATTGTTTCGCAAGTTGATTGAAAAATGGTCCATGAGGGCCCTGCAGAAATAGAAAAACGCGGTCTGTAGTGTGGGATTGTGAGGTCATTCAGGAGTGATTTTCTAATTTTTACAGCGCAATTAACCATAATTGGATAGGAATTAAGAAAGCGTTAATCTTGTCTTGCGCAGGGAAGGGTTGCCAGCATGAAGCTGGGCAGCTACCTCAAGGAATATACAGCAAATGTGAGGCCTGAATGTTCACCGGAATTATAACAGACATTGGCAAAATCATCGACCTTGAAAAGACCGGTGATCTGCGCGCGCGCATAGAGACAGGGTATGACACGGCCAGCATCGATATGGGGGCGTCGATTGCCTCGGACGGGGTCTGCCTTACTGTGATTGATCTGGGAGAAAACTGGTATGACGTTCAGATCAGTGCTGAAACAGTCAGCAAGACGAACCTTGAGACTTGGAGTGTTGGCAGACGGGTCAACTTGGAACGTGCGTTGCGCGTTGGTGATGAGCTGGGAGGGCACATCGTTTCGGGGCACGTGGATGGTGTTGCACGGGTGGTTTCCATTCTCGATGAAGGTGACAGCACCCGTGTTACATTGCGCGCGCCCGAGGCATTGGCGCGTTTTATTGCACCAAAGGGATCCGTTTCACTGAACGGAACGTCTTTGACAGTCAATGAAGTCGATGGCACGGATTTTGGTATCAACTTCATTCCGCATACAAAGCAGGTTACGACATGGGGGCAGGTAAAGGTCGCGGATGCTGTCAACCTCGAGATAGATACTCTGGCCCGTTACGTTGCGCGTCTTGCGGAAATGCCTGTGTCCTGAACGTGCCAGCGGGTGGTCAAGGACGTCCGCTTGGGCTATGAGCCTGCGTCAGGAACAACAAGGTGCACCCCATGAGTTTTGAGACCCCGGGACCAATTGAAACCAACCTGCGCGACAGTATCTCGCCTATCGAAGAGATCATTGCTGAAGCCCGTCAGGGGCGCATGTTTATACTGGTAGATCATGAAGATCGTGAAAACGAAGGTGATCTGGTCATACCCGCTCAATTTGCGGATGCGACTGTGATCAATTTCATGGCAACTCATGGACGGGGATTGATTTGTCTGCCGATGACGGAAGAGCGGATCGAAAATCTGGGCTTGCCGATGATGGCAGTCAACAATTCCTCGCGGCATGAAACGGCATTCACCGTGTCAATCGAGGCCCGCGAAGGGGTCAGCACCGGGATTTCAGCGGGTGATCGCGCCCTGACTGTTGCGGTCGCCATTGATGAGACGCTCGGACAAGCTGATATTGCGACCCCTGGGCATGTATTTCCGCTGCGGGCGCGCAATGGGGGCGTGTTGATGCGGGCTGGTCACACAGAGGCCGCCGTCGATATCAGTCGGCTTGCAGGGTTGCATCCGTCGGGCGTGATCTGCGAGATCATGAAACCAGATGGTGAAATGGCGCGGCTCCCTGATTTGGTTAAGTTCGCGCATGAACACACATTAAAAATCGGCACGATCAGTGATTTGATCGCCTACCGTCACAAACACGATAATCTGTTGCGCCAGCGCGATGAACGAATGGTGACGTCTGCCTATGGCGGGGACTGGAACATGCGGATTTTCGCAGACCAGATCACGGGGACCGATCATGTCATGCTATCTAAAGGGGATATTTCAACATCCGAACCTGTTTTGGTGCGCACCCATGCGCTGAATGCCCTGGAAGATGTTCTTGGATTGGGGCCAAGCCCTTGCGATGAGTTGCCCAGAGCCATGGAAATCATCGCCAACGAAGGGCGTGGTGCGGTATTACTGTTCCGAGAGCCACACCCAAAATTGAGGCTTGAAGGCGACGAGGAAGAGGGACCGCGGACAATCAAACGCACAGGCGTTGGAGCGCAGATCATGTCAAAACTGGGCTTGCGGGATTTGATTCTGCTCACGGATAGTCCGCAGACGAAATATTTAGGCCTTGAAGCCTACAACCTCCAAATTGTCGGTACGCGACCGATTACTAAGGAATAAAATATGGCTGCGAATGAACAGCACTACACGCTGCCCAATCCGGATTTTGACAAGCCAGTCAAGCTGCTGATTGTTGTGGCACCGTACTATAAAGACATTGCAGACAACTTGATTGCCGGGGCACAGGCGGAAATCGAATCTGTTGGCGGCACATGGGAATTGGTCGAGGTTCCAGGGGCATTGGAAGTACCTACAGCCATCGGGATCGCGGATCGGCGCAGCAATTTTGATGGGTATGTCGCATTGGGCTGCGTTATTCGCGGTGAGACGACACACTATGAAACAGTATGCAATGACAGCAGCCGGGCGTTGCAGCTTCTTGGTTTGCAAGGGCTTTGTATCGGCAACGGTATCCTAACGGTCGAAACACGCGCACAAGCAGACGTCCGTGCAGGTGTGAGCGCGCAAAACAAAGGGGGCGGTGCGGCCGCTGCGGCCTTGCATCTGATTGCTCTGACCCGTAAGTGGGCCTCCGAACGCAAAGACATCGGGTTTAAGCCAATAGGGCAGGACACGATTATGGCTGGCGATACAGACGGATCCAACACTGCATGAGCACTCTTCACGGTAATCTCTCGGGCAATCAACGCCGCAAGATGAAATCAGCAGCGCGTCTTTACGCCGTGCAGGCTTTGTTTCAGATGGAACATTCTGAACAGACCATTGATTTGGTCCGTCGAGAATTTCTGGATCATCGTTTTGGTGCTGTCTATGAAGGGCAGGAAATGTTGGATGGTGACATTGAACTTTTTGGCAACGTCATCGAAGAAGCCGTTAACTATCAGGCACCAATCGACCAAATGACTGATCGCGCATTGGTTGCCAAATGGCCACTGGGGCGAATCGATCCTACCTTGCGCGCGCTTTTTCGTGCTGCGGGGGCAGAGCTTAACAACAAAAACACACCTCCTAAGGTTGTCATTTCGGAATACGTTGATGTCGCACGTGCCTTTTTCGAGGACGGCAAAGAACCCAAATTCGTGAACGCTGTGCTGGATCATATGGCACGAGAGGCACGCCCTGAGGCATTTTGACAAAAAGACTGACGGGGCGGTTCGCCGTCCCCATCTCATTGCCGCCGCGCATAGTCTCGATTGAATTCAATCGATTAAAGAGGAATGTGTTTGTCGTTGTTGCTCAATACTTGATTGAGAATCACGATGATCGCTGGTGTCGCGTTGCGCGGTTTCGATTGAAACTCTTTCAAAAAATGCGGCTCATTACGGCTGGAGGTTGAAACGACGCAGGACAACTCCGTCATTGGTGGATAAATTATTAAGAAATTGAGCCTATCGTAACGTCACGGCTAATTTCAGTGGCGAGGCTACTGGACATTTCGGTTTGAAATGCCATCTTTGAACCAAAGGAGAACAGTTATGTTCGGAACAATCGTATCTTTCTTTCGCGTACTCTTCGCCGATCCTCAGCGAGAAGAATTGCTTATCCGCGTGCGCGTGGAAAATAAGCAGGACCAACTGAAACGCCGCCGCTGAATAAAGCGCCGGTGCTGTTTCGTTCGTAAGGTTTTGTGGGTGTGACGGGCCCGCAGTGACCGTTTGGTTCTTTGTTCCCGAGGACCTGTTTATACAGGTGGGCGCCAGGTAACCAGGCCAGGGCCAGGACAGAGCCAGCTCCCTCGGATTTGCTTAAGGCCACCGGAACGTAACCGTAGACGTGAAAAGCAGCACCCGTCACACAGCTGACTTAAGGTGCAATCAAGCCCACGGCAAGAGGCTTTGGCGCGATAAAGCTTGATGAATGTTCGCTAAATGTTCATATTCTTGCCATGGAACAACAGGAAACCCACATTTTGCAACCCGGGCAATTGTTGGCCAGGGGGGTATCTCGCCTCATGGCCAGTCATGGGGTCGCTTGTATCGAAGAATTGGTGCCAAGCCGCGGCTTAAGAGTGGACGTCATGGCGCTGAGCCAAAAAGGGGAGATCTGGATTGTTGAATGCAAATCAAGCCGGGCCGATTTCCTAACTGATCATAAATGGGAAGGTTACTTGGAATGGTGTGACAGGTTTTTTTGGGCTGTAGACACGGAATTTCCATCGGAACTTTTGGGAGACAATGCGGGTTTAATTCTGGCCGACGCTTATGGCGGTGAGATTATCCGTATGGGGTCAGAGCGCAAATTATCGCCTTCGCGACGCAGGGCACTAACGCAGAAGTTCGCGGCCACCGCAGCACGTCGACTGCAAAAACTTAAAGATCCGGACTCAATAGCCTTTACTGCTTAACGGCTGTATCCATTCATGGCGCGCGCGCGCTTTGCCGCAGCGACAATTTCTTCTGCGATTTCTTCTGCATCGTCTGGAGCAAAATCCATTGGGATTTCAACACCATTTGCTTCAACGTAAATACGGACCATGCCAGTATCCGTTGGGCCTATCTGCAAGTTCGCTTCGATATCACGTTCAGTGTCGATTCCCATGCGGCGTTCCTTTTTAAAAGTGGGAGTGCGCTACAGGGGCATCGCTAAAAACGCAAGTGTAAGCTTTGAAATCGCGGACCTTAAGGCTCAGTCACGACTGGGATTTTGATTCAAAGCGATGGAAAGGTGATCCAACTAGGCCTCTTCAAATCCAGTGATGGAGATCTCGATGAAGTAAATCAAGGGAAGGAGGGTCAAATAGCGGTTCCAATTCCGAATTCCTACACGGCAAAGATTAGACGTAAAACACAGGCGATATTGCGTCCAAGGCCCTTGCATTTCGTTTGCTTGGAGGCTAAATCCGGCGCAGTGCCGCCTTAGCTCAGTAGGTTAGAGCGCCTGATTGTGGATCAGGAGGTCCCCCGTTCAAGCCGGGGAGGTGGTACCACCATTCCAAAAACTATTTCAGGGTCCAGCGTTTAACCCCACTGATAGCCACGTCGCTTTAAAAAGTGGCGAAGCATTGTGAGCCGTTTTACATCTAACGTAAGTTTGGCTTAATTTTCGCAGCAAATTAACTGCAAACGCCCGACATAGCGTTAAATCTTGTGATTATTGGCGAAACGGGCGGCAGTACTTTTTCAGTATGTTGCAGAAGCGTCGGGCGCTTACGTGTTTATCCTACTTAAAAACGGCTATTCTACGTCGATTGATTTTGTCAATTTTCCGGTGACACGATCGAATATGTGAATTTGATTCGTGTCCGTCACTACGGCATACCATTTTGGTCCTTGCGTGAATGAAACGGCTTTTGCGCCATCTGGCAGGATGAGCGTTTCTGGTAAAACCGGTTCAACATCATAGAAGCGCATGACAAGCAGCACGATGATCATTAGAACGCCCGCAACCATGGTCGCGGTCAACACCGTAACCAACCGTCGCAAAAATACGAGATGAGCGGGCAATTCCGTCTTTTCATCAGGATCAAAATTGGGGTTTTCCATGTCTGTTCGTCAAATCCACTTTGTGATCGACGCAGAACCGCCGTCGCGTCTTGATAAAGCGCTTGCGCGGGATGTTCCAGTAGAGGCCGCTTTGTCGCGCACACGTCTTGCGCGATTGTTGGAAGAGGGCGCCGTGTCAGTCGATGGTAAAATCACTCTTGATCCTAAGGCACGTGTGATTGCTGGCGCGGAGATTGCGGTTACGGTTGAAGAGGCCAAAGAAAGTCACATTCTACCCGAAGACATTCCGTTGGAAATCCAATTTGAAGATGACGACTTGATCGTTGTGAATAAGCCCGCTGGAATGGTAGTGCATCCAGCACCAGGGACGCCTTCTGGTACGCTCGTAAATGCTCTATTGTTCCATTGTGGCGACGATTTATCCGGCGTGGGTGGCATGAAACGTCCAGGTATAGTGCACCGTATCGATAAAGATACTAGCGGTTTACTGGTTGTCGCCAAAACAGACGCTGCCCACCAAGGGCTGGCCGCGCAGTTTGCTGCCCATAGCGTGGAGCGGTATTATCAATGTTTGGTGTATGGGGTGCCCGATGCGAATGATCCGCGCTTGCGCGGTGTAAAAGGGGCCAGCTTTGAGACAGGAAATATTCTAAAAATCACCACTCAGCTGGCGCGCCATCGCACGGATCGCCAAAGGCAGGCTGTATTATTTCAAGGTGGTCGGCACGCTGTCACGCGTGCTCGTACGATTGGACGGTTTGGCACGCCGGAAGCCATTGCCCTGATGGAATGCTGGCTCGAAACCGGGCGGACACACCAAATTCGTGTGCACCTAACACATGCTGGGCATGGGTTGCTCGGGGATCCCACCTATGGAGGGCGCCGGAAGTTGGCCAAAGGAACCTTGTCCGAAACCGCCGAAGACGCGGTTAAGGGGTTTAGTAGGCAAGCGTTACACGCGGCTGTTTTGGGCTTTAAACACCCTCTGCATGGCGGGCAGGTCCGTTTCGAAGCGCCTTTGCCCTCGGACATGACAACATTGATCGAAAAATTGCGCGGTGCCTGACCTATTCTACAATCCCGCGTGATGACGGGATTTGTCAGATGTCTCAGGAGGAGCAACATGGCAAGGTTTCGTTAACCAAGTTCGATTATGAGTTCGTTAATAATTCGATGGACACCTACTTGAACTGATCAGTTTAGATACCATATCTATGTTAAGTCTTTAAACATTGGGAGGCAAATCATGGCCAACTACGCAAATCTTCCAGCTCCAACGCCAGAAGGCGGTTTGAATCGCTATATGCAGGAAATTCGGAAGTTCCCACTGTTGGAGCCCGAAGAAGAATACATGCTGGCCAAACGCTGGGTGGAAGAACAAGATACCAAATCTGCCCATAGAATGGTGACATCTCACCTGCGGTTGGCGGCTAAAATAGCGATGGGATACCGTGGTTACGGCCTGCCGCAAGCCGAAGTGATTTCCGAAGCAAACGTCGGTTTGATGCAGGCGGTCAAGCGCTTTGATCCTGAAAAAGGCTTTCGTCTAGCGACATATGCCATGTGGTGGATTCGTGCGTCGATCCAAGAATACATCTTGAGATCATGGTCGCTTGTGAAGCTCGGCACGACCTCAGGTCAGAAAAAACTGTTTTTCAATCTGCGTAAGGCGAAAAATAAAATTGGTGCTTTGGAGGAGGGCGATCTTCATCCTGACAACGTTAAACGGATCGCTACAGATTTGGGCGTGACAGAGGCGGAAGTCATTTCTATGAACCGCCGGATGTCAGGTGGCGATGCATCCTTGAACGCGACAGTCGGCTCTGAAGGTGAGGGCACGATGCAATGGCAGGATTGGCTGGAAGATGAAGACGCCGATCAGGCCAGTGATTATGAAGCGCAAAATGAACTGGAAACGCGTCGGGAATTATTGACCGAAGCGATGGATGTTCTGAACGATCGGGAAAAAGACATTCTGACACAACGTAGGTTGTCTGAAAAAGTCGTGACGTTAGAGGACCTCAGTGCGACTTATGATGTGAGCCGTGAACGGATCAGGCAGATAGAAGTTCGCGCATTCGAAAAGTTGCAAAAGAAGATGCGTGAATTGGCGAAAGACAAAGGTATGCCCGTCACAGCATAGACTTAAAAAGTAAACCCTCGTGAAGGCCTGCACATCTTTGGATGTGTGGGTCTTTTTTTGTCACATCGTCTCGGGGTGCTTCGGACATGGGGTGTTGTAAGTAACGCGGAAAATGTTTCTGATGCCGTCAATCAATGGGAGGATATTAATATGGCAGATCACTTGCGGTGGGGAATTTTAGGTGGCTCAAATTTTGCCGCGACTTTGATGGGACCAGCAATCCATGCGGCGAAAGGTGCGTCTCTTGCTGGGCTGGCCACTTCGAGCAAAGAAAAAGCTGCGCGATTTACAGAATTTGCGCCAGAGTGCGAGGTTTTTAACGATTATGATGATTTGCTGGCCTCTCCAAAGATCGACGCGGTTTATATTCCATTGCCAAACCACCTCCATATCGAATGGAGTTTGAAGGCAATTGCCGCTGGAAAACATGTTCTATGCGAGAAACCACTGGCGCTCGAGGCCACGCAGTTTGATGCGTTAATCGCGGCGCGCGATACGTCGGGGCTTTTGGTTGCTGAAGCCTATATGATTGTTCACCATCCACAGTTCGTGCGCGCACGTGAACTTGTTCAGTCTGGAGCCATTGGTAAATTGCGCCACGTGGACACAGTATTTACATATTTTAACGATGATCAGGGCAACATCCGCAATCAGGCAGGCTCTGGTGGCGGCGGGCTACCTGACATTGGCGTCTATACGTTTGGGGCCGCCCGGTTTGTGACCGGTCAAGAACCCAAAAGTATACCCTTTGCCAAGATCGACTTTGAAAACGGGGTTGATACGTTTGTTCAAATGGCCGCCGACTTTCCCGGTTTCAGGTATTCGGCAGTTGTGTCGATGCGTGCTTTTCCACGACAAGAAATCACTTTTCATGGGGAGAAAGGGGTTCTGCGTCTGACATGTCCCTTTAACCCCAACGTACATGATTTTGCCGAATTGCATTTGGAAACGGCCGGGAAGACCACAACTGTCGAACGGTTCCCTGGCATCGATCACTATGTTCTTCAAGTCGAGGCCTTCGGAACCAGTGTGCGTGATGGCAAGCCCTATGCGGCCCCGCTGGAATTCAGCAAGGGCACGCAGGCGATGATCGATATGACCTATGCAGCCGCGAAGGGTTAATCTTCCATCGCTTCGAGTTGATCAATGAAGCCGGAAATCATGCTCAGACCCTTGTCCCAGAAGGCAGGGTCTGACGCATCTAGTCCAAACGGGGCGAGCAATTCCTTGTGGTGTTTTGAGCCGCCCGCTTTGAGCATGTCAAAATATTTGTCTTCAAAACCAGCATCGCCTTCTGCGTAAACTGCGTACAGCGCGTTCACCAATCCGTCGCCAAAGGCGTAGGCATAGACATAGAAGGGTGAGTGTACAAAGTGTGGGATATAGGCCCAGAATGTTTCGTACCCGTCCATGAATTCAAAGGCTGGTCCAAGGCTTTCGGCTTGGACAGACATCCAAAGCGCATTAATGTCATCTGGCGTTAACTCGCCCTGACGACGTGCATCATGCAATTTGCATTCAAAGTCATAAAAGGCGATCTGGCGTACCACCGTGTTGATCATGTCTTCGACTTTGCCAGCCAGCAAAACCTTGCGCTCGGCATCATCTTTTGCTCCGTCGAGCATGCTCTGGAAAGTTAACATTTCGCCAAAAACACTTGCCGTTTCAGCCAATGTCAAAGGAGTTGAAGAGAGCATCTCCCCTTGCTCCGCGGCTAAAACCTGATGAACACCGTGGCCCAGTTCATGTGCTAGGGTCATGACATCACGCGGTTTTCCGAGATAGTTTAACATCACATAGGGATGCACATTCGTAACTGTCGGATGAGCGAAAGCACCGGGGGCTTTACCAGGTTTAACACCCGCATCAATCCAGCCTTTGCTGAAAAATGGCGCCGCGATTTCGCCCATTCTTGGATCAAAAGCAGTGTAAGCGTTCATGACTGTCGCTTGTGCCTGATCCCAATTGACAATGCGTGTGTCTTCCATGGGAAGAGGCGCATTCCTATCCCAGACCTGCATTGTGTCCAAGCCCAGCCATTTACGTTTTAGCTCATAATAGCGGTGGCTGATTTTGGGGTAGGCCTTGACCACGGCATTTCGGAGCGCTTCAACCACTTCGGGTTCAACTTGGTTACTGAGGTGTCGGCCCAATTGGGGGCTTTCCATCCCACGCCACCGATCAACGATTTCCTTTTCTTTGGCTTGTGTATTGTGCACGCGGGCAAATGTTTTGATGTTGTCGCCAAATACATCGCTCAACTCACGCGCGGCTGCTTCGCGCTTGCTGCGGTCCTGCTCTGTGAGCAGATTTAAGGTGCCTTCGATGTTTAGCAGTTCACCATCTACCTCGAACTCGAGACCTGCGATGGTTTCATCAAACAAACGTTCCCATGCATCACCAACAACACCTAAATCGTGCAGGAATTTCTCCAGCTCGTCGCTAAGCTGGTAAGGCTTCATCGCGCGCACACGGTCAAATACAGGCTTGTATCTGGCGAGATCTGCGTTTTGCCTATAAAGCGCATCAAGATGATCATCTGGCAGGCGGTTTATCTCGAGTGTGAAAAACACGAGCGGTGTGGTGAAATTGGTGATGTCTTCTTGAAGGTCGGACATGAATTTTGCCCGATCTGCATCGGTCGTTTGTTGGTAATAGCGCAAACCCGCAAATGACATGATGCGTCCAGCGGTCTGATTGATCTTTTCGTTGCGCACAACGCACTGTAAAAACCCTGGTGCGTCGAGTGCAGCGAGGTTACCTTCGTAATCCGCTGCAAAACTGGCGCAGGCTTCTTCGAGCCATGCGAGATCGCGTTTTAGCTCTGGCGAGTCTTCTCCAGTGTATAGGTCATCCAGGTTCCATTCTGGCAAATTGCCCAATGGATCTGCTGTGCCTGATGCGTTTGCGTCACGTACCGGAAAGGGAAGTTGGAACATTAGGAGCCTCGCTGAAATTCTCTCTGATAAGTAAGTCGCCCGTGCAGCGGGTACAAGGAAACATCGTGCGAATACCCTTTAGAAATCGTAATTTTGGCCTGTGTTCACCCATAAATGTTCAGCATCTCTTTCAAGTCACTCAATGAGTTGGCGTCCTGTGCGGATTTGTCCTGACGCCAACGCAACATGCGCGGAAACCGCAATGCCACGCCGGATTTGTGACGCGGGCTTGCCTGAATGCCTTCAAAGGCGATTTCAAAGACATGAAAAGGTGTAACTTGGCGCACTGGTCCAAACCGCTGGAGCGTGTTTTTACGTACCCAAGCGGTAATTTCGCGGAATTCAGTGTCCTTTAACCCTGAATAGGCTTTGGCAAAAGGAACAAGATCGTTTCCGTCCCAAACCGCGAATGTGAAATCAGAAAAAAGGTTTGCCCGTCGCCCGTGCCCTGATTGAGCATAAATCATGACAGCGTCGATCGTGAATGGATCAAGTTTCCATTTCCACCAGTCCCCTTTTTTGCGACCCATGTTGTAGGGGCTATCTGCGCGCTTGATCATAACCCCTTCAGCTTGAAAATCGCGAGCCTTTGCGCGTTTTTCGCCCAGTTCGTCCCAGTTGTTGAAGTCTATCTGCGCGGACAATTTGACCGGCGCATCATCTGGCAGATCTGCACAGGCTTCTTCCAATAATGTGCGTCTTTTTGCAAAGGACAGCGTGCGATGATCTACTCCTCGCCATTCAAGCAAATCATATGCTTGTAAAACGACAGGGGCTTCCAGCAGCAGTTTCTTAGGTACAGTTTTACGCCCGATCCGTTTTTGCAATATATTGAAATTACTTGGTAAAGCAGCGTCTTTTGGCCAGACAAGCAACTCCCCATCCAAAACTGTCCCATCTGGAAAAAAGTCCAGGGTGCGGGCCAGTTCCGGGAACCTATCTGTCATCAATTCCTCACCGCGGGACCAGACAAAATAACGCCCGTCGCGCCGGATGAGTTGCCCCCGAATGCCGTCCCATTTCCATTCTGCCCGCCAATCGGATGCTGCCCCCAAAGCCTGTGCTGACCTTTCAAGCCCGTAGGCCAAATAGAATGGGTAAGGTCTGGAAGCATCCGCAGCCGGGTCGTCAACCTCGATTAAATTTTGCCACGTTGTTTTGTCAGGATGCCATTTGCCCATCAATCTGTGCGCAAGTTCTGTTTCGGCTTTTCCTGTGGCTTTTGACAATGCTCGGGTCATCAATTTCTGGCTGATGCCGAGACGAAACCCGCCCGTAATCAATTTGTTAAAAACAAAACGTTCTGTGCCGCCCAATCGCTGCCATGCATCGAGAACGAATGATCTTTGTTCTACTTCGCTGGTCTGCGGTAATGCGCGTAACCCGTTGATCCAGAACGTAAGTGGTTCTTCGCTGTCAAGTTCATTTGGAGGTAGTGTTAGGGCGATTGTCTCTGCCAAGTCACCGACAATGGAGTAGCTTTCCTCAAATAACCAAAGTGGAATATCGGCCACTTCGGCAGTCCATTTTCTTAGTTTTGCGGTCGCCACGACACGTTTTGGCCGCCGCCCTGAGAACAATGCGATGGTCCACAACCTGTCAGCGGTAGGTGCGGTCTGAAAATATGCGGCCAATGCATCTGTTTTGACCGTTGTCTTGGTACTTTGGTCAATGGCATCGAAGAGCGCTGCAAATTCTTTCATGCCTCGGTCTTTTTTTCTGTGGCGGTATCGCCAAATTCTGTGGGAACGACATGCGCATTCCATCCTTGTTCTGTCAGGTAACGCGCGAATGTGTCTGTATAACCATGCGTGACATAAATATTCGGTGCGCCCGTTTCTTTTATAACGTCCAAGAGGCCATTCCAGTCAGCGTGGTCGGAAATGATAAATCCGCGATCCCCACCGCGCCGTCTTCGAACGCCGCGAAGTTGCATCCATCCGCTTGCAAAAGCCGTCTCCCGCGGAGAAAAACGTTTCGCCCATGAACCTGCCAATGCAGATGGCGGGGCCAAAACCAGTGCATTTTTGTATTTTTTTGGATCGATGTCTTTGGTTAACTGCGTCGTGCGCGGAAGGGGAAAACCTTGCTGGCGGAATATCTCATTCGTCGCCTCGATCGCCCCATGCGTCAGAATGGGCCCGATGTTAGAGCTTAGCATTCGTAAAAGCCGCTGTGCTTTTCCAAGGGAATACGCCCCTAAAAACGCGGTCTTTCCGTTTTTAGCACAGGTCTCCCACCATTTGTTTAATGATTTTGCGATCTCTGATTGTGGTTTCCAGCGAAAGATGGGGAGCCCAAAGGTGGATTCTGTAACGAAATGATGGCAACGCTGTGGTTCGAAAGCCTCGGAGACACCGTCGTTTTCAATTTTGTAATCACCTGAAACGACCCAAGTTTCTCCGTGCACTGAAATCTTGATCTGTGCCGACCCAGGAACATGACCCGCAGGATGAAAGGAGATTTCCGTATCTGCGATTTTTAGCGCTGTTCCATACTCTATTGTTTGGGCTGAAATATCACCCAAGCGATGACGGATTACAGGCATCGCGCTTGCTGTCGCAAGGTAACTGCCATGTCCTTTGCGCGCATGGTCGGCATGCCCATGCGTGATAAGAGCACGTTCGACCGGTTTCCATGGATCGATATAAAAATCACCAGCGGGACAATAGATGCCGCGGTCGGTAAAAGTCAGGACAGGTGGCTTGGACATGACCGTATTCTAACGACTCCGGTGCGAATGCCCAGATGTCAGAATTTACTGTCCTGCAAAAACATCTCTGTCATTTGATCGAAAAGAGTTTCGGTCTTTTCCGGATTTTCCATCAGAACTTCATGCTCGCCCTCGGGAATAATCTGGAGTTCACCGTTTTTCCACGTCGACATCCGTGCCTTTATTGCGGGAACATCCACGATGCGTTCGTTGCTGCCTAAAAAAGTTATGCAAGGAAGATTCGGTGACCCTCGATTTGACAGATGTCGGGTTTCGATCAGCGCCTCGCGCAGCCATACAAAGCTTGGCCCGCCCAAAACCAACTCGGGATGAAGCGTCAGCTGTTCACGCATGATGTCGAATTGGGATCGATCCCTTGTCAGCAGATTCCCTTCGAAACCATTAGCAAGTACATGATGTTCAAGCCGCGTGCCGGGAGGCAGCCTATGACCTTGTCCGATGCGTGGCATTAAATTGCTGAGGGCCCAAGCGGCCGGCTTTAGATGTGGCGCGATTTTTATGCCCCACATAGGCCCGCTAAAGGCGACAGAGCGTACAGCCAATCCTTCCATCACGGCACGCAGGCCGATCGCCGCCCCCATTGAATGGGCCAAAAGGAAATAGGGACGAGGCAAATCCAATTCACGTGCGACCCGTACCAATGCGGCAACATCTTTTTGATAGTCGGAAAAATGTTCCACATGTCCGATCAATGGGTTGTCGAGCAGCCGATCTGCAAGCCCTTGTCCTCGCCAATCTATTGAGGCGCTTGCCAATCCACGTTGTGCAAAGCTTGCAGCTATTTGTCCATATTTTTCAATATATTCAGTGCGGCCTGGTAAGATTAAAACGGTGCCTTTGGCCGCTTGTAACGGCCAATGTCCGATCCTAATCTTGATGCCATCAGACGTCGTTGCCCAATGCGCTGCCCCGCCTTCTGGTCCGTGTGCGATGGTTGCAAAAAAGGGGGCGGGGCTTAAGCTCATTAAGACAGGGCTGCAGCCAACTGCATGGCCATAGCCATATCGCCATCCAAAGCTAGTTTACCAGTCATGAATGCTCCTGTCGGGTCAGTTTCTCCGGCCAAGATGGCTTGAAAGGTCTCAGCATCTGCGCTGAGTGTTACGTCCGCAGCTTCGTCTCCTGCGCGCGCGCCATCGCTGTCCAGCATTATTGAACCTTCATCCGCTATCTCGAACTTTATGGTTCCAGTTAGGCCTGCATTTGCTAATTTTTCGTTCAAGACCACGACAGCACTGTTCACAATTTCGCTCATTCTTGTACCCTTTTTCCAACTTCTCCACTCAGGCTCTGGAATTGCCCTGCGCGGCTGTTACATTCAGTAGTGTTATGGCAATGCACATTCAGATTCTCAAACCTATCGTAACGGCACTTTCTGTGTTGTTCTTGTTTTTTGGTCCGGCAACCGCACAGACGACAGAAGATGAGTTACTTTTGCAACTTAAGGGCGCAACCGAATCGGAGGCGCGCCGGTTGGAGCGTGAACTAAGCCTTATTTGGGATCGATCGGGGTCTGCGTCGATGGATCTACTGCTGAAGCGTGGTCGTGATGCCTTGGAAGACGAAAATAATTCCCGCGCAATTGAACATTTTTCGGCCTTGACCGACCACGCACCAGCGTTTGCCGAAGGCTGGCATGCGCGCGCAACGGCGTATTTCCGCGCAGGGTTATTTGGGCCGGCGCTGGATGATCTCCAACGCGCTTTGGTTTTAAACCCTCAAAACTTCAATGCGCTTTTTGGTTTAGGTGTCCTGTTTCAGGAGTTCGGAGACACAACACGGGCGGCACAAGCATTTGGGCAAGTTCTGGAAGTGAATCCGCATCACAAACGCGCTAAAGAAGCGCGCGAACGCCTTGTAGGTCGCGGGATCGATCAGACGCTCTAAGGCTCATAGGTAAGGAATACGCCGTGACAGGTGACAAGAGGGTCGTGGCCGTTTTAGGCCCGACGAACACCGGCAAAACTACCTGTGCCATAGAACGTATGTTGGGCCATAGAACCGGAATCATTGGGTTGCCGCTTCGGCTTTTGGCACGCGAAGTTTATGATCGTATCGTTGCGCTGCGTGGCCCATCTGTTGTTGCATTGATCACGGGAGAAGAGCGGATCGTGCCGCCACGCACCCAATTTTGGGTCTGTACGGTGGAGGCTATGCCAGAGGGAATGGGGTGCGATTTTCTAGCGGTGGACGAGATCCAACTCTGTGCAGATCCTGAACGTGGCCATGTTTTCACCGACCGGTTATTACGGGCACGGGGGCTTCATGAAACCTTGTTTTTGGGGGCTGATACGATGCGTGGTCCAATCAGAGAGGTGATCCCGCAAGCGCAGTTCGTTCAACGAGAGCGGATGTCCGAATTATCTTATATTGGTTCGAAAAAGATAAGTAGGATGAGGAAAAGAAGCGCTATCGTTGGATTTTCGGTTGAAAATG
This sequence comes from Roseobacter sp., assembly GCA_039983935.1. Taxonomy (GTDB): domain Bacteria; phylum Pseudomonadota; class Alphaproteobacteria; order Rhodobacterales; family Rhodobacteraceae; genus Roseobacter. The sequence goes on from JBDWVP010000019.1 coordinate 221,641, forward strand.
TATATGCGATTGCTGAGCTTCTCCGACGGCAAAAGGGTGGTGCTGCCGTGGTTATGGGAGCATTGAGCCCGCGAACTCGCAATGCTCAGGTCGAAATGTATCAGAACGGTGATGTCGATTATTTGGTGGCAACTGACGCCATCGGTATGGGGCTGAATCTTGACGTCGATCACGTGGCGTTTTCGGCGCTTAGCAAATTTGATGGGCGTACGATGCGACCTTTGGCTCCAAATGAGCTGGCACAGATTGCAGGGCGTGCCGGACGGGGAATGAAGAATGGGACCTTTGGTGTAACCGGTGAAGCGCCGCCGTTAGATGATGGTGTTGCAGAGGCAATTACGGATCACCGTTTTACGCCGCTCAAAAAATTGAACTGGCGAAACCATGATTTGCAATTTGGCTCGATAGATCGGTTGATACAATCGCTCGAAGCCAATCCGGATGATAAAATTCTGATGCGAGCACGCGAAGCAGATGATCTCGGCGCCTTGAAATCTCTGGGGCAAGTCACAGAAATTGCCGCGCGCTGTGGGGATGGACCATCCGTCCGCCTCTTGTGGGATGTTTGCCGCATTCCTGATTTCAGAGGAATCAGCAACGCAGAACACGCCAATCTGTTGGAGAAGATTTTCAGTGATTTGCATCAGCGGGGGCAGATTCCAAATACTTGGCTTGCAACTCATATAAATCGTATTGATCGCACAGATGGTGATATCGATGCTTTGTCCAAACGGCTGGCATTTATCCGCACTTGGACCTACGTGGCGCAACGCAAAGGGTGGACTGATGACGAAAGCCATTGGCGTGGCGTTACACGTTCTGTAGAAGACAGGTTGTCGGACGCGCTGCACGAGCGTTTGACCCAAAGATTTGTAGATCGGCGCACATCCGTGCTTTTGCGCCGACTCGGCCAGAAGGAAGCCATGGTGGCAGACGTATCGAATACCGGTGAAGTAACCGTCGAAGGTGAATATGTGGGCAAGCTGGAAGGATTCCGCTTTAGCCAGGACAAAGGGGCCACAGGCGCTGAGGCAAAAACGCTTAAAGCAGCCTCACTGCAGGCATTGGCGCCGCAATTTCATCTCAGAGCGGATCGTTTTTATAATGCGCCAGACACAGAGATTGATTTCACAGAGCAAGGTGGTCTGATCTGGGGCAAAGACGCTGTCGGCAAACTGATCGGTGGTTCTGATCCGTTAAAGCCGCAAATCGAAGTTTTTGTAGATGATGTTGCGGGCCCGGAAATTGCTCAAAAGGTACAAAGGCGTCTGCAACATTTTGTCGATCGCAAGGTTGCGGCTCTTTTTGAGCCGCTAATGAACCTTAGCCGAGACGAAGCGTTGACTGGGCTTGCACGTGGTTTCGCTTTTCAATTGGTCGAAGCACTGGGTTTGTTGCCGCGGGCGCAAGTCGCAGATGACGTGAAGGCCTTGGATCAGGATGCGCGCGGTGCCCTGCGCAAACATGGCGTTCGGTTCGGGCAGTTCACGATCTTTTTGCCCTTGCTGCTGAAACCTGCGCCGACACGATTGCGGCTCGTTTTGTGGTCGCTCTCTAAGGGGATCGATGTGTTCCCCGAAGCGCCGCCGCCTGGCTTGGTCACAATTCCAGTGGATTCACAGGCGCCAGTTGGATCTGATACGATGTCCGGTTATCGCAACGCCGGCGAGCGTGCGATCCGCATTGATATGTTGGAACGGCTTGCGGATATGTTGCGTGCGGAAAATTCCCGTGGGGGTTTCGAAGCTAAAGCTGATATGTTGTCCATTACAGGTATGACGTTGGAGCAATTCGCAGATCTTATGCAAGGGCTTGGGTATAAAGCTGAAAAAGGCGAACGGCCCAAGGAAAAAGTAACGCCGATCGCGACAGAAACGGCGCCTGCAGAAGATTTGAAGGCGGAAGATGCAACAGTGACGGACGAGCCAACTGGTGAGGTCGTAGATGGCGATGGCAACGCTCAGGCGAGCGAGGCGCCGGAAACGATAGCGGCCGAAATGACGGTGCCAGAGCCAGAGATGGAAGTGTTTTACACCTTCACGTGGGGGCGCAATGCTCGCCTGGCTGGGCAACAAGGCCGCCGCGCCGGAGGGGACAGACCTCAGGGTAAGTCCAAACCCGGGCCTAAAGGCAAACGTGGTGGGCCGAAAGGTGATAAGTCCAAAGGGGCTCAAAGGTTCTCTGCGCGTCCTCCGAGGCAGGAAAAGAAAATCGACCCAGATAATCCATTTGCAGCGGCTCTTATGGGGTTGAAGGACAACAAATAGATGGCTGAAAAGCTGCGGCTGGACAAATGGCTCTGGCATGGCCGGTTTTTCAAGACGCGGTCCTTGGCCGCGTCTGTTGTCTCGTCCGGTGCTGTTCGGCTCAATGGGTCGCGTGTTGATAAACGCAGCACCCTGATCGTTGCTGGGGACGTATTGACCTTTGCAAAAGATGAAAATGTTCGCGTTATTCGGGTAGATGCGCTGGGTGTTCGGCGTGGACCTGCAAGTGAGGCGCAGCTTCTTTATACAGATCTGGCACCACCTGAAGTGAAATCACGGGAAATTACTCCACAAAACCCGGCATTTGAGGGAAAAGGTCGCCCTACAAAGAAGGATCGTCGCACGCTTGATCTTTCTCGCGCGCGGTCCCTTGAATGATGCTGTGGACTGAATTAGCTAGCGCTCAAAGAACAATTTCGCAAATGAGGGTTCGATGACCTACATCGTCAATGACAGTTGCATCGCGTGCAAATATACAGACTGCGTAGAGGTCTGCCCGGTAGACTGCTTTTACGAAGGCGAAAACATGTTGGTCATTCATCCCGATGAATGCATTGACTGTGGGGTCTGTGAACCTGAATGCCCTGCGGATGCGATCCGACCGGACACGGATTCAGACATGGAAAAGTGGGTCGAGTTCAATAGAAAATACTCTGAACTCTGGCCGGTTATCATCACTAAGAAAGACCCGCTACCAGAAGCCGAGGAACGCGATGGCGAATCTGGAAAGTTAGAGAAGTATTTCTCCGAGACACCCGGTGAGGGTGGATAATCCGATTCTAGGGATGTTTGATTCGCTCGGTTTCGTTTGGGATATTTGCGCAAGACGCTTGTCTAAAAGCGTTTTTCATAAGATTACGTAACGGCAGCTTTCTTCATTGGCATTTTTGTGCTATGAATGTGCAGTACACAATCGACGGAAGTGACTTCCAGCATATCTGTATCCCGGATATGAACCTGACAAATCGGCATGAACGCATTTGATCGCGCGGCTTTACGGCCTCCGCCAAGTGCGATTTTGACTGTCGAAAACTTGGAAAATCTGACGTCAGTCGAGGAACAATGAATGACAAAATCGAAGAAACTTGATTTCCGCCCAAATGAATTCGTCGTCTATCCGGCGCATGGTGTCGGTCAGATCATTTCAGTTGAAGAACAGGAGGTTGCAGGTATTTCGCTTGAGCTTTTTGTGATTTCTTTTGAAAAAGACAAGATGACGCTGCGGGTGCCGACGCATAAGGCGACGGAAATCGGGATGCGGGCACTGAGCAGCCCGGATGTGATTTCTCATGCGATGCGGACATTGAAGGGCAAAGCCAAAGTAAAACGGGCCATGTGGTCACGCCGTGCGCAAGAATACGAACAGAAAATTAATTCGGGTGATCTGATCGCAATTGCCGAAGTAGTGCGTGATTTGCACCGTACAGATGATCAACGTGAGCAAAGCTATTCTGAGCGTCAGCTTTACGAGGCGGCGTTAGAACGTCTCACCAGGGAAGTTGCCGCAGTGAGCGGTGGCGATGAATTGGCTGCTGCAAAGCAAGTTGGTGATGTTCTCGAAAGCCGCGTTGCTGCTTAATTAAAAATAGATGTTTCGACGGTAAACTGCGTCCGCAATGGGCGCGGTTTTCAATTGAGAACAATAAGTATTGTGCACAGAATGCACAGTTCTGTGACAACTTGGGTTGCCCCCAAGACATCCCCGGTTTGTCCGCCAATTTTTCGACGCGCAAGATGGATCATCGCAGCGCTGCTTAAAAGACCGATCAGCAGAGCACTTAGAGCGCTTGCCAAGCCAATTGTGGCAAGACTCAAAGCCATTGCAAAAAGGACGCCGATGGCAACGACCCGTCGTTTAGGGCGGCCAACCTGAAATGACAAACCATTGCTGCGGGCGTGTGGTAAGGCGCACATGACGAATGGCATCATAGAGCGCGACAGGGCTGCGGCAGCAAAGATCGCACCGATCCCAATCGGCAGCAGCGCCGCATAGGCGATCCAACGCAAACCGACGCATAATATGAGGGCTAAGGTGCCATATGTGCCGATTTGACTGTCTTTCATGATGCTCAACCGTTTGTCGCGTGTGAGACCACCCCAAAAACCATCTGCAACATCGCACAAACCGTCTTCGTGCATTGCTCCTGTACAACAGGCGAGAAAAACCAACGATAATCCAGCCGCAATCATGACTGGTAACCCTAAAGTCACGGCCAACGAGCCAATAGCGCCTGCGCCAACGCCCAGCACTGCACCAACGATTGGGTAGGCCCAAACGGCACGGGCCGCATTTTCAAAGGCGTTATCTGGCAGGCGAGGGAGGGGCAGTCGGGTCAACAGGCTAATGGCAACGGCCACATCCGTCACTTTGGATTTGAGTGTGTCGGTTTTCATGCGCCCAACGGCCTTTTCGCGACTTGCTGCTGTTGCAGCGTGAGGTAAACAGGAGGCAACAAACATACAATGAGGTTTCCCCAATGACAGCAGCTTTTTCCGATTTAAATGGATTTCGTGCGCTATTGTCCGCGCCCATCGATCCAGTAGCTGGTGCAACAGCTGCGGCGTCTGCGCGAAATGAACAGCTTACCAAACCTGCAGGCGCTCTCGGCACGCTGGAAGATCTCGCAGTTTGGTATGCGGGCTGGCGGGGCACGGAAAAACCCGAAATCAATACGCCGCAGGTCATCGTCTTTGCGGGCAATCACGGTGTCGCAGCGCAGGGGGTTTCAGCCTTTCCTGCCGAAGTAACAGAACAGATGGTCTTGAATTTCAAACATGGTGGTGCGGCGATCAATCAATTAGCACGCACATTTGGCGCCCGGCTTGATGTCCATGCTTTGACGCTGGATCTACCAACGCAGGATTTTACCAAAGGTCCGGCGATGGATGAACATGCCTGCGTTGAAGCACTGTTGGTTGGGTGGAACGCGGTTGATGAAGCTGCGGACGTGTTGGTCGTTGGCGAAATGGGCATTGGGAACACAACATCTGCGGCGGCGCTGGCGGGCGCGTGCTTTGGCGGCGATGAAAACGATTGGGTCGGTCGGGGGACGGGCGTTGACGACAAAGGCTTGACTACGAAAAAACGTGTGGTTGCCGAAGGTCTTGCCCTGCATAAAAATACTGGCGACGGTGTGGAAATGCTGCGGTGTTTAGGAGGGCGGGAATTAGCCGCCATGGCAGGTGCGATCGCGCGAGCACGCCAATTGCGTGTTCCAGTAGTTCTGGATGGTTTTATCTGTTGTGCTGCGGCGGGATCGTTGGAAAGCGCTGTTGCAGGTGCGCTTGATCACTGTGTTGCGGGCCACCTCAGCGCAGAAGGCGCACATGAACGTTTGCTTGAAGCGTTAAACAAGGCGCCGTTGTTGTCACTCGGGCTGCGACTTGGAGAGGCCTCTGGGGGAACCTTGGCGCTTGGCGTCCTGAAAGCTGCGGTTGCGTGTCTTAGTGGCATGGCCACCTTTGCTGAAGCCGGGGTTGCCGACGGCTAAGGTTCCGTAGAACACACTAGTTTTCAGAAGAATTGCTTTCGCTGGTTTCGGGTCGACTCAAAATGGCGGTCTCTAGCTCTTTTTGCAGTTCTTTTGCGCGCGCAACATAGGCGGGATTTCGGCCAACGGGTTTGGTCGGATCCCAAAGTTCCGCGAGTTGGCGGACAGTTTCGCGGTCATGTTGGTAAAAAACCCGTTCAGCCTCGGCGGCTTCAAAATCGCTCAACCCGATGTTTTCCAAAACATATCTGCCTGCCCGCAAGGAGCTGTCAAACATTTCACGCACGATGTCATTGGCACCAGCCTGAAACAACCTGTAAACAAATGTGCGATCGCGTGCACGTGCGATAATATGCAGATCTGGGCGCAGGCTGCGCGCGTATTTCACAAGCCGTATCGCCGCTTCGGGGTCGTCGACGGCAACAACCAGCACTTTGGCGTTTTCAATGCCCGCAGCGCGCAAAATATCCGGCCGGGTCGGATCCCCCAGAAAACCCTTGTAGCCGAAGCGGCGCATCACCGCGATCGTTTCCATGTCGTGATCCAACACAACTGTTTTAAAGCCGCTTGCGCGCACAAGACGGTTCACGATTTGGCCAAAACGGCCAATACCAGCTATGATAACAGGCCCTTCTTCGTCGATTTCGTCGTCCGGATGGGTTTGTATGTTCTCCTCCATTCGACGCGACAGAAAATCATAGAGAATGAACAGCAACGGCGTGATCAACATGGACAGGGCAATCACCAGGAGCAGAGTTTCCCCGATGGCGAGTGGGATGACATTTTGCTGGACCGAGAACGAGGTTAGAACGAAACCGAATTCACCTGCTTGAGCAAGACCAAGTGCAAAGAGCCATTGATCCCGACCCTTAAGCTTAAAGGCGCGCCCAAGCCCAAAAAGGATCAGCCCTTTTACGATAATCACAAGCAATGCCATCGAGATGATGGCAGGCATATTGTCAAACAACAGTGAAAAGTTGATCCCGGCGCCCACGGTGATGAAAAACAAACCTAAGAGTAGGCCCTTGAACGGTTCGAGGTCGGTTTCCAATTCGTGTCTGAATTCCGAGTTCGCAAGAACGACCCCGGCGAGAAAAGCACCCAATGCCGGGGATAACCCAACAAGCATCATCAAAAAGGAAATACCAACGACGATCAATAAGGCGAGAGCCGTATACATTTCGCGCAGGCGTGCTGCGTGGATATAACGAAAAACGGGCCGCGCCAAATAAACGCCCGCCAGTACGACGGCTGCGACGGCTGAGATGGTCACCAAGGTCACGCCCCACGCAGGCAAGCCGTCGACTAAAGATAACGAATGGTGGCTCGTGGCTTGGCCTACATCATGGGCTTGATTGTGTGTTGCTAACGTGATCGAACCATCAGCAGCGATGTGCGTGGGCAAGGTCACAACCAAGAGCGGCAAAAACGCGAGTATTGGAATGACAGCGATATCCTGAGACAAAAGGACTGAGAAAATACTGCGACCGCCATTGGTTTGCATCAGCCCTTTTTCGGATAGTGTTTGAAGGACTATCGCTGTCGAACTGAGAGACAGACTAAGCCCAATCGCGAGCGCAACGCCCCAGGGTTGATCGTAGGCCATGGCGATTCCCATAATCGCGAGCGTACTGATCACGACCTGAAGCCCCCCCAACCCGAGCAACCTGTGACGCATATCCCACAGAGCTTTTGGCGCGAGTTCGAGGCCGATGAGGAACAACATCACCACAACGCCGAATTCGGCGAAGTGCTGCAAATCCCTTGTTTCTGACCCAACGAGGCCGAGAATCGGCCCGATCATGATGCCCGCTGCCAGATATCCAAGAACTGAGCCGAGACCAAGACGTGCGGCAAGAGGTACAGCAATGACAGATGCTGCGAGATAGATTGATGCCTGATATAGGAAGGCTTCCATTAAACGCTCATTTTCTTGTGACTCATATGGGTAGAGGTCCATCCGTTTTCAGTTGGTCCATTACAATCTGGCTGTGCACGCGGGCCACTGCAGGATGCAAAAGAAGAACGTCTTGAATTAATCGGTTTAAATCCCGTAAATCCGCGCAATAAACCCGTAGTAAATAATCGGCGTCACCAGTCATTGTCCATGCGTCTGTGATTTCGGGCGTTCGTTCGACCAGTGATTTAAAGCCACGAGATTGTTCTGCGCTGTGACTGGTTAAATGTACCTGAACAAACCCCTGAACCGCAAGGCCCAGCAGTTCCGTATCAAGACGCGCCACATAGGATTTGATGTATCCTTCGGTCTCTAGCCTTTGGCGCCGCCGACCTGCTTGGCTCGGAGAAAGGTTTAAAAATTCCCCTAATTGCTGTGCTGTAAGCTGCGCGTCTTGTTGCAGGCGGGCAAGCAAGTTTTTATCAATTGAATCCATATGAATGCGTTACCTTTTCGATATATTTATAAAATATGCGGAATTAGCGTAAAAAAATCTAGGTTTGCTTTGAAATCCACGCAAAACACGCGCGGGAATTTTGCTAAAAATACATAAGATAGGCGCATCAGGCGCTTTTTTGTACAAGGAGCGAAGAATATGGGCCCATTTCCACACGACGCAGCAAAATCCCGCATTTCCACGGATAATCCGGCGGGAACTGACGGGTTTGAGTTTGTTGAATTTGCCCACCCTGATCCGTCTGAGTTACGGGCGCTCTTTACGCGCATGGGATATGCACATGTTGCCAATCATAAAACGAAGCAGATAGAACTTTGGCAACAGGGTGACATCACATATATTCTGAATGCGGATCCTGATAGTTTTGCAGCCCGATTTGTCGATGAGCACGGTCCTTGTGCTCCGTCTATGGGCTGGCGTGTTGCAGATGCAGAACACGCCTATGCGCATGCAATCGCCAAAGGGGGCACGCCCTATGAAGGGGACGGCAAAGCACTGGATGTCCCGGCAATTCTGGGTATCGGTGGTTCATTGCTGTACTTTGTTGACCAGTACTATGATACCAGCCCTTACAATGAAGAATACAACTGGATCACCCAGTCCAAACCTGCCGGCGTTGGGTTCTATTATCTGGATCACCTGACACATAACGTCCACAAGGGTAATATGGACAAGTGGTTTCGGTTTTACGGCGATCTGTTCAACTTTCGCGAAATCCGTTTTTTCGATATTGAAGGTAAATTCACGGGCCTCCTGAGCCGTGCATTGACGTCTCCATGCGGACGTATTCGGATTCCGATCAATGAAGATCGCGGGGAGACCGGGCAGATTGTGGCCTATCTCAAGAAATACAAGGGCGAAGGTATCCAGCATATCGCCGTTGGCGCACGCAACATCTATGACAGCACCGATGAGATTGCCGCGCGTGGTTTGAAATTTATGCCAGGCCCGCCACAGACTTATTACACTTTGAGTTCGCAGCGTGTGGTTGGCCATGAGGAACCGCTAGATCGGATGAAGAAACATGGCATCTTGATTGATGGCGAAGGCGTTGTGGATGGAGGAGAGACCAAAATTCTGCTGCAAATTTTCTCTAAGACAGTTATCGGCCCAATCTTCTTTGAATTCATTGAGCGCAAAGGGGATGATGGTTTTGGAGAGGGGAATTTCAAAGCCCTGTTTGAGAGTATAGAGCAGGAACAGATTGATAACGGTGAAATCGCGGCGGAGTAAACGTCGATCTAGCTGCGCGGCATTTTTAGAACAACCGCGCGGCCCCGCTTTTGGTAACGCAACTCGGCGTCACCAATGGCGGACACCTCTCCACCATCTAGCCGATCCCCGACTTGTACCTTTCGGTAGTTGCCATTTCCCATCCGAACCAAGGCTCGGCGATCAGAAGGTTGGCCATAAACGCCGATCAAATTGACCTGTCGCAAGTTGAGTGCATTTTTGACTGTCGCCTCACGTGATGCAGAAGCGCTTGACGGGATCTTTGGGGTTACCGCGCGTGGGGTTACAACTGCACCAGTCGATGCGAAAGTGGTTGATCCCAAGTTTTTTGGCTTGGATGCTGGTTTGCCTAAATTGGCTGGGCGGGCATCTGGGCGCAAGGAAGAGACAACGGCGCGTGCTGTTGCCCCTTCTTGTTCGGAGGTTTCCGAGGATTGCAGGAGAGATTGTGCATTGCTGTTTCCCAAATTCGCCAGACTAGCCGAGGCCAGGGCGCTCTCTGGTTCTGGTTGTGGGCGCATGCGCGGGCGGATTTGGCTGAGTTCGGAGCGTGTCAGGCCGCTGAAAGTCGCCCGCTCTGTGGTTTCAATCAAATCGGCCGGGCGCAATCGCGGGCGAAAACCAGCAAGGCGCGCGGTTCTGGCCAGATCAACGCTTGGCGCCGGTGTTTTGACAAGATCAAATGGTGGTCTCGCCGGAGGTGGCCCAGCAAACACCAAAATTCCATCCGGGTTCATAGCACCCGAAGCTGTCGCAACCACCAATCCACGCGCATCCAGATCGAATGTTGTCCCGGCCGGGGCCGGGGAGGCGGGTGCCACATAACTGCGGTCTTGCACGGTTGAATCCGGTTCTGGCAATGCCACCGCATCGAATTTTTGGTTAATCGGATCGATGCTCGTCACGTAAAGGTCTTCAAGATCGATCAAAGGTGAGGGGCTGGGTACATCGGGCGCAATCGGCCAAATGCCCGACACCGCATACTCTGCGCGTAGCTCATCTTGAGTGCGGGGAGCCGGAACTTCAGGGGCGGCAGTCACCGGCGCACGCAATGCATCCAGAACGGCGGAATCTTCGTCTGTTAGATCCTGTTGCAGCGCGGCCAATTCAACCTCGGGTGTCTCAGGAGCATTGGTGGGCGGAGCAATAGGTTGGGGTTCTATTGGAGCCGTAAACTGTGCTTTTGGTTCTTTATACGTAAGTTTGCCATAAAGATCCGCGACACTGGTCGTCAGCGCGCCGCCCGCAAATGCGGCGATCCCGCCCAAAAGCCCAACACTAAGCAGCACGACCAACCCTGTGTATCCCATTCGGCGAGGTTTGCCCTCAGGGGGTTTTGCTCCAAAGGCCGTAAAACGTTCCGCTTCGTTCCGCACCTTGCGCGCAACAGGAGCAGGGGCCGGTTGTGGTGATGATGTCTGTCGCTTTGCCGGTCGCTTTTTTGGGGCTTCGTCGAAGGACGCCTTTGGGTGCTCTCCAAAACCGGGTACTGTGCCCGCCGTCGCACCACTGAAATCTTCGTGCTGTTGTTTGTCTGTCCTAAAGGTTGGTACGCGTCGTCGGCTGACAAAGCTCGGGTTCTGTATGGCAGTTTCTTTTGCGTCCTGGGCATTTTCGGCAAGTTCTGGTGCCGCAGAAGGAGAGGTTTTTGCCGCGTGTTCAAAGTGCGGCGCGTTGGGTTCAGCAGCGATTGTCGCTACCGGCAATCCGTCCGATATTCCTCCTGCTGTTCCAAAATAGGGTTCAGCTTTGAAAAAGGTTTCTTGTGGAGGGGCGGCAAAATACAGCGGTTGTAATTTGTGTTCCAGCGCAAAGGCTTCGGCCTCGGCGATTGTCTCTTTGGCGACCCCTGCAACATGAGTTTGCGAACCATCTGCGAAAATATCAAAAATAAGCTCGTCAGCGCCATATGGGGTGGCATCAACTAAGGCAGCCAAGGCAGCAGCTCGTCTGTCTGCTTGGCTGAAATCCGGTGTTCGGATCGTCAGATATCGAATCTGATCATTTGGAATGATAATTTTGCAATTCACACCAGCATAATCGAGCGCAGATGCTGTGCGCCGCATGGCCGCGAGATCTTGGGTCAAGGTAGAGGATGTCGGGTCAGCTTTGCCGACAAGTTGCCAGCCCACTTGCGTGCGATGCAGCAGTAGGATGCCGTCAAATGACAGGGACAGCGCAAAGTTAGCCTTCATAATTTAAATTTAACCGATTTTAACAAGTGAAAACAGAGCGAATATCGTGTGGCCTAGAATAAAGCAGGTCTTTGCCGAGGGAAAGGAAAAGGGTGATGTCGCTTGCCTTCTTATTCCGGGCTCGTCATCCTTTTAGCATATGATGTTTTGGAGACAGATTATGATGAAATTGATAGGCGTTGCGGCGATTGTTTTGAGCATGGCGTCTGCCGCGGGCGCGCAGGCAACTCGGGTTATTACAACGACAGGCCGCGGGACTGTAGAAGCTGTGCCAGATATGGCCAGTATCGATGTAGGTGTTACACATCAGGCGCGTACGGCAGACGATGCGCTGTCTAAGACGTCTCAAGCTGTCGCTGAGGTGCTTGCGCGGTTGGAAGAACAGGGGGTTGCGCCGCGCGATATGCAAACTCAAGGCGTGTCCCTACAACCTGTTTGGAGCCGTCAGACAGGGGCATCCGACAGCCCGCCAAGGATCACCGGGTTTGTCGCCAGCAATCGAGTGATGATCCGAGTTCGGATATTGGACGATCTGGGCTTTGTCCTTGATCGGGTCGTCTCAAATGGCGCGAATACCTTCAATGGATTGCAGTTTTCTATTCAAGACCCGGCCTTTGCAATCGAACAGGCGCGCAAAAGAGCGGTTGAAGATGCAATCAATAAGGCTCGGCAATTGGCAAGCGCTGCTGGTATTGTTTTGGGACCTGTACAGTCGATTTCAGAAACGGGGGGAGCACCGCGTCCTGTGATGATGGAAATGGCGTCGGCTCGTAGGGCTTCCGATGTGCCAGTGGCCGCAGGCGAAGTCAGTTTAACAGCGCAAGTCTCCATGGTTTTCGAAATATTGGATGAATGATTTTTAGGGTGGTTATCTAAGGAGGGCGTTTTGATTTTGCCCTCCTTAAACCTATTTCGGTCCTTTTAGCTGGCCGCTTTGGACAAAGCCTGATCCAGATCGGCGATGAGGTCTTGCGCGTTTTCTGTCCCGATCGAAATACGCACGACACCGGGACCAGCCCCTGCCGCTTCTTGTTGTTCCGCGGTCAATTGCCGGTGCGTTGTAGAAGCAGAGTGGATGACCAAGGAACGCGTGTCACCTAAGTTGGCCACGTGACTAAAAATTTCCAAGGCGTTCACAAATTTTACACATGAATCATAACCGCCCTTAATGGCGAAAGTGAACAAACCGCCAGCTCCTTTAGGGCAGATTTTCTGGACACGCTCGTGATAAGGAGACGATTTCAAACCAGCATATGTGACATAATCAACCCTTGGATCCTTTTCCAACCACTGTGCGACGGTCTCGGCATTTTCGATATGGCGATCCATGCGCAGCGATAGCGTTTCTGTGCCCATCAATGTGTAATGCGCCGCTTGCGGGTTCATGGTCATGCCTAAATCACGCAAGCCAATGGCGATGGAATGGAACGTAAAGGCCAAGGGTCCAAATGTTTCATGGAATTTGAGCCCGTGGTAGGCGGGTTCGGGCGCGCTGAGGGATGGGAATTTGTCATTTGCTGACCAGTCGAATTTCCCGGAATCGACAACGCAGCCACCTGTAACCGTGCCATTGCCGGTCAGGTATTTCGTTGTGGAATGCACAACCAATGTGGCCCCATGTTCAATCGGGCGGCATAAATACGGCGTTGCAGAGGTGTTGTCGACGATCAATGGGATGCCCGCATCGTCGGAGATTTTGGAAATGGCATCCAAATCCGTGATGTAACCGCCTGGATTCGCGATCGCTTCGCAAAAGACGGCGCGGGTGTCATCGTTAATCGCTTCTTTGACCGCATCCAGATCGTCAAAATCAACAAAGGTACATTCCCAGCCGAAACGTTTTATTGTGTGGCTGAACTGCGTGACTGTGCCGCCATAAAGACGCGTGGAGGCGACGATATTCTTGCCTGGGGTCATTAGGGGAAACAACGCCATGATTTGTGCCGCATGGCCAGAGGAACAGCACGCCGCACCAACACCCCCCTCAAGGGTCGCGATCCGTTCCTGCAGAACGGCAATCGTGGGGTTGGTCAGGCGCGAGTAAATAAATCCTACTTCTTGCAGGTTGAACAGCGCCGCGGCGTGATCCGCATCGCGAAAGACATACGCTGTCGTTTGGTAAATCGGTGTCTGGCGTGCGCCAGTCGCCGGGTCAGGCCGCGCGCCCGCGTGAATTTGCAGCGTGTCAAAGCCATAATCTGGACCTGTCGGATCTGTCATCTTGGGTTCTCCTGAAGACTTGATTTCAAGTATGGTTAGGCCAAGGGGGGCAAGGGTACAAGTGTCGCTGCGGTTTGCTAGCGCATCCAGAAGCCGGCCGATTTGATACGATTGCGGATTGTTGCTTCGCGCGATGGTAGGTCATTTTGGTCAAATAAGGCACGCACTTTGGCCCCTCGCCCTTGATATACCATCCGTTTTATCGGCTCATGCCCTTTGAGGATTTTCTTGATCCGATTTGGCGCGGCGACGGCTTCTAACGTTTTGACAGTGTGCTCGCTTTCGCGGGCATAAAGCAGCGGAAAGAGCCGGTAATGACAACTCACCGAACCATCAAGATACCCCGGTGGTAGACTATCGCGACCGCCTCCCAAGGCGTGTATCACCAAAGGCAGGGCAATTTGATCGAGCCACGGATCAAAAGATTGCGCACATAATGCCGCTGGCGGATCATCCCGAATTGCGACAGCAAAACGTTCAAACATCTCTCCAAAGACGTGCGGGCATCGGTAATAGAAAAAACCAGCATTAAAATACAGGTATCTTTGCCAATATTCATCGGGATGTTTGAGATCGAGCGAGCTTTCGAAATCGAGCTCGAATTTATTATAAAGAGAGCGCCACAGCCCGGCATACCCCGGCCCATATAACTGAGGCTTTGGCCATGTGCCTTCGCGGCGCAAGGACGCACTGGGGCGATCAAAATCAAACGGAACTTGGGTCAAATCCCCAGTAATCAACGTGTCTGTGTCAAAAAAGACAAATGGTTCGTCTCGGGGCAGGGCGCTCAGCAATTCGATTTTGTTTCCATAGGGGTAGGAGGCCCCAAAATACCGATTGGTAAAAGGAATGATTTCCGCATTCAATGCGTCAAAGGCGGCCCGAATCCCAGGATTTGACATGCGCGGATCGGAAGGCCAAAGCGGCCCAAATTCCGGTTCTGCCACAAACAAGCGGCCGCAAAAGTCCGGACAATTGTGTCTGAGCGAAGCGGCAAAAAGGAGGGCTTCATAGCTCAACCGGCCGCGTTGTCCTACAACAACCACGTTGAATTTATTTGGGTTTTCGCCGTTTGCGAATGTCATGATGCTGTTCTTATGTTCCGAGCTCTCTAAGGAAAACACATTTCCTTTTTTGCCGCAACTAATCGGAGGCGGCCGGTTTTAATTCGAAAACGAGAACGTCCGATAGCCGTATGTCTAGAGAGATCACTTCTAAAATCCACAAGGGTGTTCGTAACCCAACGACGGTTCATCGTTCGTTGGGAAATGAAAATGTTCAAAAACTGTCTGGCGCGTGGAATTTTGCAGCAAGTTCAGGTGCTTTGCTTTGCAGATGCGTAACCAATAGCTGGTTTTTCTTGCCCACATCTACGCCTTTTTTGCTGGCGTTCAGGGCATCATGCAGCATTTCAGAGCTCCTCTGAACTGGTTGCCAATTGAGTTGCAACCCTCTTGAAGCGTGATGCCTCTGGTAATTTTTTTGGTTTATCTTCGAACACTTTCAAAAGTTTGAGCCCTTGTTCAGAAGCGCTGTAAAATCATCTGCGTCTTGGATGTCTTCAATTAAGATGACCCAGTTGGGCTTTCTTGTACGTGCCGCGAATGCGGTTGGTGTCAAAATACATCCTGCCAATTTTACCCCCGCTGTCACTCGCCATCAATGTTTTAGGTTTGTGTCGCCGCGTGGCAGTGGGGGTTCTTCTTGAGGTTCTAACTCTCACGAAGTTCTCCGATCAGGCCCTCCACACGGCTTACAGGACGAATAGGTTTTGTCCAAATAGCTGTAAAATGGGAACCAATGGGCCAGTTTAAGCTTAGGTTAGGAAATCGTTTTAGGATTTGTTCGTTTAGAAAAAAAACGGTTTAACTTTGGCGCGGGCACGGGCGCGTATCAGGATCAGCAACGGCCAATTCATTGTGCTTTAGGCGCGCTGAGGTATCTCCGATGACACTGATTGCCTTGCCATCACGTCAGATGGGTTTGTTTCTCATGATATGTGCTTCCAGTGCCGCCAATCCAGCGTCTAACCCGCGCCGCCCATAGCCCAGGCGAAAACGATCGGTTGGTGTTTCAGAGAGTTCAGAACGATAAATCGTACTCGGTAGCAACAAAACACCACAATCTTCGACCAGTGATCGGCAGAATTCTTCGACCCCTTCTGCGCCCTTGTAGCGCGGAAAACCCATGCAGGATCCATCGGGGCGATACCATTCGAACAGGTCTGGATGTCGTGCAAAAAATGCCTCCCATTTTGGGAGATTTTCATCGACAATCTCACAATTCTGTTCGAGAATTTTTTCGCGATATTTCAACGCGATTTTTGCAAGTCGCTCGCTTGGACCTGAATTGCAGATAGAAAGGTAATGCTTCATACGCTCCATTTTTGACAAAAGTTCAGCGTCCTGACACGCGATCCAACCGATGCGCAACCCGGGCAAGCCAAAGGATTTTGACATGACATTTAATGACAAACCCCGCTCATAGACATCGGCGATAAAGGGCAAATGTTTAGTTCCGGTCGGTCCTAATCCGTTGAATATTTCATCATGTAAAATATAGATTCCATGGAGCCGGCACAGATCGATCAAGGCGTGGTACCGTTCAACAGGCAAGATCGTTCCGGTCGGATTGTGCGGGAAATTGATTGTCAGCAATTTCGTGTTGGGCTTGATCGCTTGTTTCACGCGATCAATGTCAAGAGACCAACCATCCTCGGGGTCCAAAGGAACGCCAGTCGCGTCGCAAAGAACCATAGGCAGAGTTTCATGACTTTGATAATTCGGGGTAATGACAATGGCATGGCTGTCTTGGTCTAGGATGACGTTGTTGGCGGCAAATATCCCTTCACTTGCGCCAGCAAAACACAAAATGTTGTCGGTTGTCTGATGCTTATAGGTCGCTGCAATCGTTTTTCTTAAGTCTGGGGCTCCAAATGTCTCGGTATAGCCCAAAGACATTGCGTCAAATTCTTCGCGCTCGGCGTTTGTTGCGAGGGCGAGCAAGTCGCGCATCGACATGCTTTGTGCATCTGACGCCGTCAAATGATGACGTGCTTTGAATTCCCATTTTGAAAAATGGGTCTCTAGACGGAAATCAGGCAACATCGTCATTCTTGGGATCACTTTCGCAAAACAGGTTTACCGTGGGGTAACGTGAATCGTTTTGAATTCGAAGCCTTATTCCGGCTGGGCAATGTTTTTGTCAGCGAGGGCCGTGTGAAGGCCGTGACATACCGTGCTGAACGGCTGTTTTTTGAACCCGACACGACTGTCCCTTTTCAGGGGGACAGCCGGTTTTGCCGTTCATTCAAGGCTATTGCCTGTTTTTACCGATATTTTGCATCATACGCGCCCTCAACTCCCAAAACAGGCGAAAAGATATCAATTCCATCGGCCAAAGAATTGGGCAGAATTGGGCGATCCCGCCAGTGGCTATCTGCCGCTTCGATTGCTTGATGAAAATCTGCGCGAACAAATTTGTATCGATCCCGTACGTCCTCTGCGTCTTCTTGTTTTAGATAAAGACCTTCGGCCAGGTCGCTGTCTTCGGTTTGCTGTTCGACCATCCCAAGGCGATTGCCAGAACGCTCTGCCGTGGCGTTCAGAGCATCGCGCCAGCCTTTCGATTTATAGGGTGTCGGTCGAGTCAGGTCATTTAGTTGATGAACCGATCTGATTTCACCTTCATATACCACAGGGACTGGCATGATTGGCAATCCAGTGAGCAACTTCCGTCGAGCGGATGTGCTGAGGAAAGCACCGGTCTCCCGATCTAAAACGTCAAATTCCATAAAAAAATGCGGCAATTGATCGTAGAACACTGTGTGCTTGGCATACATCCATTCCCCGTACATGACGAAACGATGGCCGAGCGCAGGATGCAGAACATGCGCGTGCGCAGCTGCCCAGGTTTTAAATTGTGCAAAGTGACGTTCACGACCACCGCCGGTGAGATAATGTCCGCGGCTTTGGAGCAGCAGGCTGCCATCAGCGTCGAAAGAGACGGCGGAATTAGCTCCGTCGAGTTTTTCTTCCACAATCAGGTGCTGGCCAGCGAGGTCCTTGAGGGATTTGTCATCGGCCATGTCGCCGACTTGAAGGCGCGAGCCTTCGACGTGCCGCGTTCGCGGGTATTTGAAAATATTCATAGGTGTCTCGTGATGTATCGTTTGGTCAGACTGAAGCACTCGACAAGAGATGTCAGAGCATTGTGTACAGAACAGGAGGGCAACGATTACATCGGACTTCCGTGGGGCTCGAGGTGAGACAGTAGTCAGAGGTTAACCGATTGATATTCATGGATCAAGCAATGCCTGCAACAGTGCAGTTTATCTGAAACATGTCAGCACCGCAGGCGTGATCTCGGTTCCACGGCGTCAAACAGTACAATCGGGTTTGATTTACTGCGTATTTTTGGTGTGAACGTGGCGAGCCAAAGCTTAGGGATAGGCCCGTCACGTTCTATGTGAATTTTTTATTCAGAACCTTTAGAACTGAACCACTGCAGAAACCCGAAAGGTTCGCCCGGGTTGGGGGAGCTCGTTTGGGTAGATCGTGTATTGTTCATCAAAGATGTTATCGATACCTGCAAAAAAGCTCATGCCCTCGAAGGGACCACGAGACGGACGCCATGATCCGAAAAGATCAAGGGTTTGATAAGACGCGCCTTCTTGTGATCCGTCTGGGACGTCATCTTGGTCGGCGGTGAGTGTTGCACGCATGCCAAGGGATGTATCTGATGTCGGCCGGAAGCCGAGTGTCGCCACCAAGCGATCTTGAGGAATAGAGCCCAAGGCGTCTCCGTTTTTTTGGCTCCCCCGCGGCAGACTGACCCCAGCGCCAGCAAACCAAAGACCAGCATCATAATCGACCTCCGCCTCCATGCCCCAGAGCTTTGCGTCAACGTTTTGTTGGAATGTTTCGCCAAAAACAAACCCAGTGAACGCCGTTGAAAAATCAAAGTCCGTGACAACCGTATCTATGTAATCATCGACTTCGGCGTAGTAGGCATTCGCTGCAAACCGTAAGCTGTCCCCGGGTTGAATGAATCCTGCCCGTTCAAAACGTGTCCCCAATTCAATTTGCTGGGATTTCTCTTCCTTCAAATCTGGGGTTGGCGTGAAATTGTTTACTCCCCGCAACCCTGGGCCAAAATCAACCGCAAAATGCTCACCGTCATTGTATAGCTCAGTCAAGGTCGGTGCACGGTAGGCTTGCGCCAGATTTCCATAGAATTGCCAGTTGGGGGAGGATCGATAGCTAAAACCGATCCGTGGGGAGGCGAATGTCTCACTGACATCGTCCAAGGTCGGGTCATCGACATCGCGGCTGTAATGATCGACACGAAGGCCCGCTATCAATTCCAGTTTTTGCGTAACTTCGGCTGTTGCTTCAGCAAATAGGCCAATGGTTTCAGCCTCGGCATCTGGAAATTGCAACCTGTCAGCGCCATCACGGGTTCCTTCTTGCGTGTCTCGGAAGGCCTCAAAACCGTAAACAAGTTGGATTGGGACACTTGCATCAAAACGTGACCGGTTCACGATTTCCACTCCGATGGTGTCATATTCGGTGTTGTCCGTTCGACCATCCGCCAGCCTATCTTCGGAAATTTCCAGGGAATTTCCGTAAAACAACACAGAAAGATCAATCAAGTCAGATCCTTCTGGATTCCAATCCCATGACAGGCGAGACGTGAAAACTTCTGCTTCACGTTCGACATCCAGATCAGGATCCGAGGCACCATCCGTGTTAGGTGGTGTGATCCCACTGTCTTCGTAATAGGAGAGATTGATTTCAAATCGTTGGTCTTCGGTTGGCTCAAAGCCCAGCTTCACTGAGCCGTTATAAGCGTCAATCTCAGAGCGCAAAATATCATCACCATTGCCGTCCTGCAGTGCGGTGCCGAACTGACGTGTGCCGAGAAACACCAAGGCGTCGACCTTCCCCCAATCAGAATAAACAGTCGTCGACGGGCTCGCGATTTCTCCGTTACTGGAATACCCTAACCGAACGCGCGCACCGGTGGTTTGTCCGGGTTTCAACAGGTCAGAGGGGTCTTTGGTTTCAACCGAAATCACCCCACCCAGAGCGCCGGATCCAAACAAGGTGGAGCCACCACCGCGCACAACTTCGACACGTTGCACGATTTCTGGATCGAAAAGGAAACGACCCCGGTGGGCTTGGTTAAAATTCAACCGACCACCGTCAAAACGCAGCACAATTTGTTCGTCTTGAAAGCCGCGAATATTGGGCTCTTGTGAAATGCCACGCGGTCCGCCGTCGATCGTCACCCCGGGGATATCGCCGATTAGCTCTTCGTAAGTGTCCGCTTGCCTGCTCTCTAACGAACCCGCTTCGATGACGCTTGCCGCGACAGGTGTGTCAAGAAGATCGCGCTCGACCCGCAGCGGCGTACCAAGGACGACAGGCGGCAGTTGAAACGGCTCCTCCTGCGCTTCGACATTGCTCGCCATACAAACGATGACCGCAGTACATCCGATGACATGATTTTTCATAGTGCCCCCACTGTAGATGATCCAAAAAACGCGGAGCCTGCCGGATCATAGTGGGGCGCGAGATTGACGCATTAGTAGCTTTTTCAGAACAGGTTGCAATGACACAAAAGAGAGAAAAGTTCACGAAATTGAGAGCTTCTGAGTTTTGACCTGTCCAGTTCGTACACCGGTGTCACTGTCTGCAAGGATAGAGGTGATAGGAAGAGCTGCCTGTTGCTTTTGGAACCACAAGTTAGCTTTACGGCTTGGTCAGTTACTTTCGTCTATCGAGCGACAGGCCGCGCTTTTTAAATCCCAATAAAACTACCTGTTGCGGGTCTGCCATGGACGTGGTCTTTTAAAGGGCGAGACGGGTCCCCAGCAGTCGCAAGGCAACCCAATGCAACCCTTTTAAGGAGCATTTGGCTATGGGGAAGACAAACGCGCGTTTGATCGCGTTGATGATAGGGTGTTGTGCTGCGCCCGTCAGCGCCATTGCGCAGGAAACAGACCTGACGGGCAAGCTGGCCATCGAGCTCAATAGCACGACAACCAGCGCACAGACCTGCACGTTGACGTTTAAAATCACCAATGGGTATCCCGTCGACATCGACCAGCTCATCTATGAAACAGTACTGTTTGACGCTACCGGCACTGTGAACCGTTTGACGTTGTTTGATTTCGGCGCCTTGCCGGTGGGACGCCCGCGTGTGCGCCAGTTTGTGGTTCCTGATGTCACCTGTGATGCCTTGGGGCAAGTGTTGCTTAACGGTCTGCACACGTGCACGTCAGGTGGGCAAAACACAGATGTTTGCGCAACCGGTTTAATCGCAACGACACGCACAGCTATCGAGGTATTGGGCTAATGCTTGATCTGATCTCAAACGCGTTGGTTGAAGTCTTTGATCTGGGCGGACCGGTTGTGTTGCTGTTGTTGTGTGTTTCGATACTCACCATGGCCGTAGTATTGTACAAACTGTGGCAATTCTCCGTCGCGCGCGTTGGTCAGCACAAGGCTCTGAAAGATGCCGTTCGGGCATGGGATGCCGGTGATCGGACGACGGCACGCGTCGCCTTGCAGCAGTCAAAAAGCTATCTGGTACCGATTGTGGCAGACGCTTTGGAAAGCGTGCCACAAGATAAAGACCGTCTTTTAGCAATGGCAGAAGAACGTTTTGCCAAACTGGAAAAAGGTTTTCGGTTTCTCGACACGGTAGCCCAGCTGGCACCTCTCTTGGGATTGTTTGGTACTGTTTTGGGTATGATACAGGCGTTTCAAGCACTGCAAGAGGCCGGTTCTCAGGTTGATCCATCTATTCTGGCGGGCGGCATCTGGGTTGCACTGTTGACGACAGCGGTTGGCTTGGTTGTCGCCATGCCGACATCGATGATGCACGCTTGGTTTGAAAGTCGCATGGACGGTGAACGTGTCGTGGTGGACAGTTGTATTTTGACTGTTTTGTATCCCACCGGGCGGGCGGCTGAAGATCGTCAATCAGTAGGGTTGATACCCGAAAATGCCTAGGGCTCGACGTGCGCGGCGTCGCTTGTCAATGACGTCATTGATTGACGTCATTTTTTTGTTGCTGTTGTTTTTCATGTTGACGTCGACATTTTCCAAATTCGCTGAGGTTGAACTGACGGCTGGTGGGGCTGGGCAGGGTGTAGATCTTTCTGATGTGGCACCCCTTTTTATGCAGCTCGGAGAGGATGTGCTGGCGTTAAACGGTGAGACGTTGGACCTTGAAACGCTGCCGACCCGTTTAGAGGGGTCGGCAGTTAACCCGGACAAGGTTCAGCCGGTAATCATCAGCTTGCGGCCCGGTGTTTCGGCGCAACGTTTGACTGATGTGCTCGTGGTCTTGCGCGCGGTTTCCGGCGTGAGTGTCACAATTTTGGGGCGTGCATGATGCGGAAACGGATACAGAATTCAAAACGGGAACCGACGATTGCGCTGATCAACATCGTCTTTTTGATGTTAGTGTTTTTTATGGTCTCCGGCACTCTGGCCCCGCCAATGAACCGCAACATTGAATTGGTCAATACAGCCAATCTTGAAGGTCGCCCGCCGCCCAATGCCTTGGTGATCGACCCAGAGGGGGGGCTGAGTTTTCGCGGAAAGAACCAAGCTGATGTCGAGACTTACATGGCAGGTTTGACCGTTGAAGAACGCCAAGAGCTGCGCCTTGTGCCGGATCGTACATTACTCGCAGCAACGTTGGTTGATTTAGGCCGGACATTGCGGCGCGCAGGGGCAGGCAAAGTGATCATAGTGTCCGAACGGGGGCTGGAATGATTTTCGCATCACGAAGCATTGCCATATCGGCACTGACCGTCGCCACCAGCATCCATCTGGGCAGCATTAT
Source organism: Roseobacter sp. (assembly GCA_039983935.1). GTDB lineage: Bacteria > Pseudomonadota > Alphaproteobacteria > Rhodobacterales > Rhodobacteraceae > Roseobacter. Next base: position 244,323 of record JBDWVP010000019.1, read on the forward strand.
AGGGTTTGATTTTTCAGAGCCGGTCAAGCTAGAGGGCGGACAAGTAGGGTCCACTGTCGCGTCACTCGGTGATGCGTTTGAGGATCTTGCGCAAGGCACCATTGAGAGCAACACAATAGAAGAAGTCCTAAATCCTACCGAGCCGGAGGAGTTTTTGGCGAAACCGGAACTGCCTGAGGTCACGGCATCATCGGTGCCTGTAGATCAGGTGGAAATTCCGTATCTTGAGCCAGTGACGGGAACGGTTCCGGACACAGCCATCGTTCCTGAACCAACAATAAATGCGACACCGAGCGGGGTCGAAAATGTCTCTATTTTTGTACCTGTCACAGATGCAGAGCCAGTGCCAACGACGCCGACCCCCCAAGTGCAGCCCATCGAACGTCTGGCGGCATTGCGCCCAATTGAAGTACAAACAGCGGAAAGGTTGGAGGCGCAATCGCCAACTGAGGTGCAGCCAAGCGAAACGCAAACCGTTCAATCGCCCCCCTTGCCTGATGCCCTAACAGCCCAAGAGCCTGAGCATGTAGAGCTCACTCAGTCGCGCCGGCCAAAAATTCGAACGCGTACATTTGAAGAGCAACACAAAAAAGCTGAACCCAAAGAAGAAACAAGGCAAGCCTCTCGTGCTGCCCCTGCAGGTAATTCGCAAACCAATGCGCGTGCTGGTCAAGCCAAAGGGGTCGTTGTTGCCCGCAACAGTCAAAAAGCAACAAGTGATCGAGGTGGAACAGAGGCAGGAAATGCCGCTGTTTCAAACTATCCTGGTCAGATCATGCGCAAAATTCAACGCGTCCGTCGCCCCCGTGACGGGTCTCGCGGCACAGCAACTGTCAATTTCCGCATTGCGTCAAATGGTGGGTTAAGTGCCCTTTCGGTTTCTAACAGTTCGGGATCATCAAGTTTGGACGATGCGGCATTGCACGTCATCCGGCGCGCCTCGCCCTTTCCACCTCCACCGCAAGGGGCCCGGCGATCTTTTTCCATCCAGATTAAAGGGCGCTAAACCGCGACGCGGTTTAGCAATGCGAACCAGAAGACAAGATGTCATCCAGTCCACGTCTAACCATGCATCCAGTGTCAAGTTGCACTGATTTCCTGAATGACAGTGAAACCTTCAAAATTAGGCGCGCCTTCATGTAATTTGGTCGAATTTCGCGCGTCTTTATGGGCCGCGCGAAAGGCATCCGAACGCGTCCACTGGCGAAACGCGTCCTCCGAAGACCAAACTGTATGAGAAGCATAAAGCCTGACGCCTTCCTCAGAAAAAGTGCCTTTCAGCATGTGAAATTCTACAAAACCATCCATGGTATTTAGATGGCTGTCACGTCCAAGCCAGAGTGTTTCAAAGGCCTCCGCATTTTCCTCCCTGACGTTGAAGCGGTTCATTGCGATATACATAGTTTTCCTTTCAGTTTTGTATTTTGGATCTGCATGGCACGTGATTGCCTTGTTGAATTTTCCAATGGGGTTTAACTTGCGTTGCTTGTCCTTCGTCATGCTGAATTTCAATCATAGGCTTGGCTTGCCAGGCCAAAGTAGTCCATTTCATTGGGTGATGACGGACGACGCATCATGGTTTTCGCGGTGTCGACATGTGCCAGTCTCAATTTTGCAAGCCCAGATGACATTCCTAGACATAGGTCGCTGTCTACGCGCACAGAACATCCGGGATGCTGACGAAGACAATGCCGGACCAGTGCTTTGGCAGTGTGCAGGTCCTGGGCGACGATGGGGCCGATCACCTTGCCGCGTCCGGCGCGGCGCACTTCGCATAACCTTTGATGTGCGAGCTATTGAATACTCTCCAACATTCTCCAACGGATAGTAAATGCTGCTTGAGCGGGTGCCGCTTCCAGCCGCGCGCAATAGCATCCAGCGTTACCAAGGACTGATAATCATCCGCGCCCCGCTTTTTCGGAAGGCACCCCATTTGTTGCGATAAGGCAAATGCGGCAGCGCAGTATTGTTTGGTGAACGGGACCAACTGGATCATTTCCGTATCTGTTTGACTATGAGTACAATGGGGTTTCCATACGCTATCGAGCATCCTCTGGTTGAAAAAAATCTGGGATAGCGGGGCAAGGCATCATAGTGTTTTGGATGACTTCGGCCAATGGCACCCGGTGCAGGTACACGCAGACTTGTGCGCTCAAACTTTCACACAAACGGTTGAATAATGACTGTGCGCGCGTGCCAGATGAACCGCCCTTTGCGCCAACCTCGCTCTGCAACGCAATGTCCACCAGTGCGACCACTGCGTAACGACCGTTTGTGCTGCGCTTCATTCGAATTCCTTTGTTGTTACGTGGTCGGGGTTTTGTGATGCTGCGACGATGCCGAATGAGGTAAAATAAAGGGCTCACCACGGGGTGGGGGAGCATTGACGCGTAATGAGCAGCCATAGGCGGTGCTCAGTACGTGATCGGTCATGACATTTTCGGGTTTTCCTTGGGCGATGATGCGTCCTTTTGACATGACCAAAATTTCATCCGCATAAAGCCCAGTCAGGTTCAGGTCATGCATGACTGCGACTACGCCACCGCCTGCGCGGGCAAATTCTCTGGCAATGTCCATCACTTGCAATTGATGCGCGATGTCGAGACTGGACACTGGCTCATCCAGAAATAACCAGTGAGGGACGCTGCCTTGGACGGGCTTCCAAACCTGCGCAAGGACTCTGGCCAATTGAACGCGCTGCTGTTCGCCGCCAGATAATTCTTGGTATAGGCGATGCGCATATCCTGACAATCCAACACGGGTCAAGGCGGCCTCGGCCCGGTCTTGTTGTTCCGCGTTTTCCCCTGACATCAGGCCTATTCGCACGACTTCTATGACTTGAAATGGAAAGGCGAGGTTGGAGGCTTGAGATAAGACGGCGCGTGTCGCGGCGAGTTTCCACGGCTCAGCGTTGCAAATTTCTACACCGTTTAACCGGACACTTCCTCTATAGGGGGTATCCCCGCAAATCGCCTTGATGAGTGTGGATTTTCCGGATCCATTTGGGCCAACGATTGCCGTCAACGTGGCTGATTGTGCCACAAAGCCCAACCGCTCCAAAACTGGTTTCTTCGCGTAACTGACGGAAAGATCTGACACCTGCAGGCTCATAAATCCACCATCCCACGCTGACGTAGTAGGATCCATAAAAATACCGGCGCGCCAAGCACGGCAGTCACAATCCCGATGGGGAGCTCCGAAGGGGCAATTGCGGTCCGAGCGATCATATCGGCCAAAACCAGTAGTAACGCGCCTAAAAGGGCTGAGTTTATGAGCAGCGGACGGTGATCGGGGCCCGTCGCCAGACGCAACAAATGTGGCACGACGATACCGATGAAGCCGATCCCACCTGAAACAGCCACGGCGGCGCCGGTCGCAGCTGCGACGGTCAGGATGGCCAGATGTTTTACATGTTGAACGTTCAAGCCGATATGGGCTGCCGTTGCTTCGCCGAGTGCTAGGGCATTCAGACCACGTCCCAAGCGACAAGCAAAGAGCACTGAAAACAAAATGATGGGACCCGCCGTTGAAACCTTGTCCCAACTGGCCCCGCTCAGGGATCCAAGCCCCCAAAACGTCAAGTCGCGCAATTGTTGATCGTCTGAAATGAAAACCAGAATGCCGGAGACTGCCCCCGCCAGCGCGCCCAAGGCAATGCCCGCCAATAACATTGTGGCCACGGATGTCCGCCCACGTCTTGTCGAAACCTGATAGAGCAGGAGGGTACTGCACCACCCGCCCAGAAATGCGGCAACAGGCAGTAAATGATTTCCGATTAGTTGCGTGATCCAGATAGGGGTCAGCGCGCCAAGCACAATCGCGGAAATAGCCCCTAGACCGGCACCGGCGCTGACGCCGACAAGGCCCGGTTCCGCCAATGGGTTGCGAAACAAACCCTGCATAACGGCCCCTCCGACGGCCAAGGCAGCGCCTACGATCAGACCGAGCACAAGGCGGGGCGCACGGATTTCCCATAAAACGATGGCTTCTATGCGGGTCAATGGTTGCCCGTAGATTAGTTTCCACAATGCATCACGCAGGGAAACATCGGTCGCACCGACCGTCAGACTAAAAAAGGCAACGACACATAGGGCGAGGGCCAAAAATATATGCGCAAGACGGGCTTTCGCGACGCGATTTGTCGGAAAATGCGCAGCGAATGTCAAAGTTTCAAGCCGGATAAAGTGAGCGGTTCAAAGACACGACCGCGTCTGCGGTACGTGGCCCAAAACCCAGCAGCAATAGCCCGTTCATTCTGATCACGCTTCGGCTCTGGGCCGCAGGTGTTATGGACAGTGCGGGCAATTCGAAAAGTGCGGCATCGTTTGTGGCGTGGTTCCCGTTATGATCCATCATCAATACCACGTCTGGGGCTGCCGCACTGACCGCTTCGTCCGAGAGCGGTTTGTAGCCTTGAAAACTTTGCACAGCGTTTTGAGCGCCTGCCATTTGAATGATGCTGTCTGCGCCAGTGTTTTTCCCCGAGGCTAGTATCCGTCCGCCTTGCGTTGACAGAATAAAGAGTACTCGTTTTTGTGCCTCTTGCGTTCGCACAGCGCTTGTCATCGAAGTTTCCAAGGCGGCGCGCGTTTCATCCGCCAGCGCTTTAGCTCTTTCGGGAACACCCAAAGCTGCACCAACAATGCGTATCTTTTCGATAATGGCGTCTGCGTCGTAGCCATCGGGAACATCAACTAAAGTGACGGATGCCGCACGCAAAATTTCTATAACTTCGGGAGGGCCTGCACCTTCTGCTGCGATGATGATCGACGGGGCATATGATAAAACGCCTTCTGCGGAAAGCTGACGCATATAGCCAACGTCTGGGAGTTCCTGTGTCGCTTGGGGGTAGGTTGACGTGGAGTCGCGCGCCAAAAGGCGGTGACCTTGCCCCAATGCAAAAACGATTTCGGTGATCGCACCACCGATGGCAATGACGGATTTGCTAGATGTGTCCGCCTGCAAGAGCGGAGGCGATAGAAATGCGGTGGTTGAGGCCACAAGCCCACTAAGAAAAACGCGTCTTTTTGTCATGCCGCATACTCCTGTAGATTTTTCACAATCGCGCGAAAAGCCGGGCGTGTGTTGCGGCCTTCCTTAGGGATACCGAAAATCTGAAAAATCAACGTACCTTCAGCGTCGAACGCTTCGACAGAAGTCGCCATTCCTCGCTGTGTCGGTTTATGAACTGCCCAAACTTCGGACACGTGATCACCGCGAAGGTGGAGATTGAACCGCGGGTCCATGACATTCAGCCATGGTCCCATCGGCTTCAGGTTTTGCATCGGACCTGAATGGATTTGAATGCAGCCTCGGTTGCCAACAAAGAACATTATTTCAGTCCCGCTGCGTTGAAGCTCTGCGAACAGCGCGTCCACCGAGGAGGGGGGGAGTTGTTGAGCGAACGGTTCTCCTGCGATGCGGTATGCGCCCAAGCGGTTCATTTTCAGCTTTGAGACGAGGCGTAAAAACTGATGGGTGTCCGTCATCCGTTTCCACTCTTTGCGCAAAATATCGGCCTTTTCTGCAACAATTTTTGGGGCTTCTAAGGGTAACGGCGAACTGTAAGTTCCTTGAAAAGACTGATCTTCTGACGCCAGTTCCTTTTTCAATCGAGTAAAGGTATTTTGATCTGATCCATCCCTTAGGAAAATCTTGTGAACGGCATCTCCGGCTGCATCAAAAACCTGTAAACTGCGTCGCGTACCAGATGTTTCCTCGCGCTCTACAAAAAACGCATGCTGCCAGTGGCTCGGGAAAATGCGTAAATCAATGTCCTCGGTAAGAACCATCGCCGCATGTTTTCCGGGGTAATAATTTTCATAGACACCAATTTTTTCATGCACGCAGGAGGTATTTCGCGTTAACGCCATGACCTCACGGAGCTGTTGTGCGATGCCCATGACAACGTCGGGATTTGCATCAAATCGGCTCACCCCATGTCCGCTATAGGCGCTGACCAAAGCTGCTTCGCTAATTCCGATGTCTCGCGCAAAATCGCGATCACGCTTTTGAGGCGCCTCATCGCGTTGTTGGCGGATTTCTTGAGCTGTTAACATGTTGTCACACACAGCGTATTCCTCATTCCACAAGAAGATTACGATAGCTGGGTGCAACACCTGGCTGGGGTTGGTTTTTATTCTGACAAAAATAGTCAACTTAAAGGGGCTTTGCAAGTCACAAAACCGTTGAAAGGAAGGTTCTGGAATTTTAAATCCTCTCGGCCGATTTACCGGTTGGGTGACGTTGCGAGCTGAGCGAAATTCAGGGTAAACCGTCTATTTCATTCAAGACTTCTTCCAATCTTGCAGCGCTCATCCAAAATGGGTCGAGCAACATAAGTGTTATTCTCTGCCAACCCGGCCTTTGATGCTGGAAAGGGGTTTTTTCCCTCGCACGACAATCTTGCGCAGACGTCTCCTTAGGCAAGCGGGTCGACCGGGGCTGACTAAATCTCAAATGCATGTGCTGACCAATCAAGCAGGCTGTCGGCAGCTTGAAGTGACAATCGCTTGCCTGAGGTTTCTTACGACAGGAGTAACTGATTTAACCAACTCGCACATACGGGCAACACACCAGCTTGTGCCATTTCCTTTGCATAAGAGCCTTGCATGCGCCCTTGCCGCCCCTATGCGGTTTCCTATGATTGCAGTGAAAGCACTCATTTTTTGCCTCTCATGCTCGTTGGCAATTAAAGAACAAATCCGACAACCGGGGCTGTTGACGTTAAAATGTGCCCCTCGGCACATTCGCATGGCTTGTACTGTTGCCAGTGTTTTCAAACCGGTCTCGTCGTCCATTGTGCTGTAAAAGTGTTGATCCGCTCTCTGAAGCGCGATCATCCAGCTTTGCCCGTCTGGAGTGGTAAAACTTTGCCAGAAGAAACGATCCACTTCTAAGATACAGGCCCCGCGCCTTTCATATGACACGACTTCCACCGGGATTTCCTTTTTCGACAGGGATCGTGCGCAGCATTTGTTCTTATTTTGCTTCATCGGTCTGCATCCAGATGGATTTACCTACGACCTGCAATGCCGCGATTTTTTTTCTGCCGTGCGTTCCAGCCATTCTTTACCCCAACTTTGTGAGTTTTGGTTGCGAAATCTACATTTTGGCTGGGCTGGGAATCGTTGTCGACCTGACTTAGCAACTTCAAACCTGAGTTAATTTATCGGATATGTCTAGAGGGATTTTGACATCACAATTTACCCTGAAAATATATGAAAGAGTTTTTCAACACGATGTGAATTTTTAGCCTTGAATTTCTGATTGTTTTTATCAGATTTAAGAGAGCTAAATCTAGGAGACAAATAAATGGTTGTATCAACAGCCCCACGCAAGACCCCTATCGGCACCTTAATGAGCGTTAAATCAACTAAGCGTCTGACGCCGAACATGATCCGGGTTACGTTGACCGCTCCGAATGTAGCGACCTTTTCTCCCGAGTGCGCAGGGGGGCATTGTAAACTGTTTTTCGCAGACCACGGACAATCGCGCGATGCGTTCGAAGATCAATTAGCAAATGGTCCCAGACCGGTTGCGCGAACCTATACAGTACGGCACGCGCGCCTTGAACGTGAGGAAATAGACATTGACTTCGTAGCGCATGGCGATGAAGGGGTGGCTTCTGCCTGGGCTGAAGCAGCTGCACCAGGCAGCTTTTGTGGATTTGCCGGACCAGGCGCGCCAAAATTGATCGATTTCGATGCTGACTGGTATTTCATTGCAGCTGACATGTCCGGACTTCCTGTTGCGGCGGCTGCATTAGAAGCCTTACCATCGAATGCAAAGGGTGTTGCGGTTTTTGAGATCACATCCCCAGAAGATCGGCAAAAAATCACTGGTCCAACAGGTGTCGCGCAACACTGGATCCTTCACTCGGACCCACATCAGGAGTCGCAAGGGCAGTTAGATTTCGCAAAGAACTTAGAGTGGCCGAGTGGTTCCGTGCGTACAATGATCGCGGGCGAAACTGAGGTTGTTCGCGCGCTGCGTTTACTGACGCGGGGTGACCTCGGTGTCGATCGCAAACGAAGTTATGCGTCAGGTTACTGGCGGATTGGGATGGCGGAAGATGCGCACCAAAAAGTCAAACGCGAAGAAGCTGAAAAAGACGAACGCGTATTGAATCGTGTGTAAGGCGCAAAAAAATGTCTGCCACTGGGAAAATGTCGTCAGCAGAAATCACGCTACCTACAGCCAAGCCGATACGACTGCGACCAGAACGAGATGTCTTGCTCCTCTTGCAATCTTGACAAGTAAAAAAACAGAACGAGAGGCTACTGCATAGGGCCAGCGACGAGCGTAAGTGGATCGCCAGCCACCGGTAGCCAACTACCCAAAAGCGACCAACGGCAATACCGCCTGTACCAGTTTTGGGCGCGCTCAAGTTGGTATCCGGAACTTGGGAACCATTTTCTCTACTTAAATCGTAGCAAATACCGCCCCAGATACCAATTTATTACTGATCCCAGCACATTTCCGATCGTGGCGACGATGATCAAGGCAGATGTTGGATGGGCGGCAACGGCCATACACGATGACTTGTTTGGTAAAGGCAATGCCACGCGCTCAGGCCGCCACGAAGACGCTGGATTACGAGTGCGGCCATACGCGCCCTTTATGAATCGGGCATTGATAAACCGGAGCGTGAAATGCCGCGTTTGCAAGGTCAGAACTAAAAATCAGCGCCGCCAACGGGTCACCTGACTGATTTTATCGAACCGGCCCTGAGATTCCTCGCAAGCCACTGGAAAAAACATGAAAGTGGGACCTTCGCACCAAGCTAAACAGTGCTGCGTTTGGCTTTGCAGAGCCCCTAAGCTACAACCGTGAAAGCGGTTATCGAACCGCTAAAATCACCCTTTCATTATAGGTGTTAGCGGACTTATCAACTCAAAAACGCGAGATGGTGGGCGACCCTGGAATCGAACCAGGCGTGCGTCTCCGCGAGGGAGTTACAGTCCCCTGCCACACCTTGCGGCCTGTCGCCCACTCTGTCCATGCATTGCATATACAGTGAAGGCGTGATTACAAGCGGTTCAAAGAGGCGTCAAGGCGAAAACAACGGGTTTTCTCAGACAATATCAGTTGAAGGGTCACAATGAAAAAACCCAAGTGGGTCGTGCGTAAAGAGCAGGACAAAAAAACAGAGAGTCGCGAGACCTTATGGCTGTTTGGGCTGCATGCGGTGCGTGACGCCTTGAACAATCCTGCGCGGGAAAAAAAACAATTGATGGTGACGTTAAATGCACAGGCTAAGCTGGCGGATGCCATTGAAGCAGCACAAATGACGCCGGAGGTTGTTGAACCACGCAAATTCAATGCGCCACTAGACCCAGGTTCTGTGCATCAAGGCGCGGCTTTGGAGGTTAAACCTCTGAATTGGGGTAAATTGGATGATGTGTGCATCGGTCCAGAATCGCCCCGTGTTATTATGCTAGACCGGGTAACTGATCCGCATAACGTTGGTGCAATTTTACGTTCTGCAGAAGTATTGGGCGCCTCCGCTGTTATCGGCACCCGGCATCATTCAGCGCCAGAAACAGGTGCGCTTGCCAAAACTGCAAGCGGCGCGCTTGAGCGGCAACCTTACCTACGGGTGCGAAATTTGGCCGACAGTATTCGCGCCCTACAAGGGATGGGGTACATTGTGTTGGGCCTTGATGGCGAAGCAGAAATGACTGTCGAGCAAGCGATCGAGGGGAAACGGGATCGTGCCGTTGCTCTTGTTCTTGGCGCAGAAGGGCCCGGGTTGCGGGAAAAAACGAAAGAAACCGTGGACCACCTCGTGCGAATCGACGCATCTGGCGCTTTTGGTTCTTTGAATGTCTCGAACGCGGCTGCGATCGCCTTATATGCAAGCAGGGCGGTGTGAAAACTAGGACGAGATGAAAGTGATTGATGGGATATCCAACTAAAATTGCGACTTGCTGTTATTGTGGGTCACGTGCGGCATTGGTGTTGGGGAAAGACAGGCATGAACTGAATTGTGCCAGTTGTGGTGCGCCGCTACATGATATGAAGCGATTGCGCCGCGATCCAGGCTCGGTTTCAAAGACGAAACACGTAGCGGAAAAACCGCGCCCCAAAGTTACAAAACCTAACTATGGTCTTCAGGAACGGCGAAAGCCGAAATATGCAAAGAAGCGTAAAAGTCTCATGCGACATCTCATTAAAGAGGCCTTTGATGTGATCGACGACATTTTGGATTAGACGTCCACACATGAGTTAACGTTTTATTCACAGATTCGAGAGACGCTCTGGAATAGCGCGTCACTGTGCTTAGTTTAGTCTTATTGCATAGAGTATGGAACGTTCTTTGCACTTTAGACTGTCCCTCGTTCCGCACTTTCAGCGCCCTTTGCCTTTTGCATCGGGCGCTCTTTTTTTCCGAACGATTGGGCGTTATTGAGGGCTATGGAATATTCTAACCAACATTTGCGAGATACATTGAACCGTGTACAACGCATTGCGATTGTTGGTGTTTCGATGAACCCTGTGCGACCCAGCTACTATGTTGCCAGATATTTGGACCTCAAGGGGTTTCAAATTGTTCCTGTAAATCCTCGCCATAGGGGGGAAATGCTCTTTGGGCAAAAAGTGCAGGGAAGCTTGTCAGATGTTGAGGGCAGCATCGATATGGTCGATATTTTTCGCCGCTCCGACGCTGTCCCTGAGATTGTGGATGAAGCACTGGCGTGTTTTCCGCACCTAGACACAATTTGGATGCAGATTGGTGTGCAGCATGCGCACGCCACGCAAATTGCTGAGGCGCGTGGAGTAACCGTTATTCAAAATCGATGCCCAAAAATAGAATATCAGCGGTTGTTTGGTGAATTGCGGATGGGCGGTTTCGCGACCGGTGTCATTTCATCCAAGTTATAATTCATCGCCTGATCTGGTCAGGTCAACAAACCTTAGCGCGACGATTTCTCTGCGATGCCGGATTGTGCCTGTCGTCGGTCAAGCTCGGTAAACACGTCGGATAGGGCTACATCACGGGAGGAAAGCATTACCAATAGGTGGAACATCACATCGGCGGCTTCTGACGTAAGGGCTTTTTTGTCGTCCTTAACCGCCTCAATGATGGCCTCAATCGCTTCTTCTCCGAATTTCTCGGCGCATTTCTCGGGGCCTTTGGACAACAGCTGGGCTGTCCAACTGCTGGCCGGATCCGCAGTCTTGCGGGATTGGATCGTCGCGTAAAGATCATCAAGTATCATGTGAGCCTCATGGGGATGCCAGCCGCTGCCATATGCGATTTTGCCTGAGAGATTGTGTAATCGCCAAAGTGAAATATCGAGGCTGCAAGCACGGCGGAAGCCCCCCCCTTTGTCACCCCTTCGACAAGGTGATCCAAGGTGCCAACCCCGCCAGAAGCTATGACAGGCACTGATACGGCATCCGATATTGCGCGCGTGAGGGGGAGATTGAAGCCTGCGCGCGTGCCATCCCGATCCATTGAGGTCAGCAGAATTTCACCGGCACCTTTTGCCGCCATCATGGTGGCAAATTCGACGGCATCAATCCCTGTTGGCTTGCGTCCACCATGGGTGAAAATTTCCCATTTCCCGGGGGAAACCGTTTTGGCATCAATGGCCACCACAATGCATTGACTGCCGAACTGGTCTGCAGCCTCGGCCACAACGTCTGGGTTGGCAACTGCTGCCGAATTAAACGATACTTTGTCGGCACCTGCCAACAACAGGGCACGCACATCGCCTAAACTGCGCACGCCACCGCCCACGGTCAGAGGGATATAGCAATGCTCCGCTGTTCGCGTGACCACATCAAACATCGTCGCGCGGTTTTCATGTGTGGCTGTGATATCGAGAAAACACAGCTCATCTGCGCCGGCGGCGTCATAGGCAATCGCAGCATCTACAGGATCACCCGCATCGCGCAGATCGACGAAATTAACACCTTTGACCACACGGCCATCAGCGACATCTAGGCAGGGTATAATGCGGGTTTTGAGCATAGCAGAGGTGTAAGCTTTCGACAGTCAGGGGGCAAGCAGGTGAGAGGGGATCACATCGGTTGCGTTATGCTTTGAGCGTGGCAAGCGCAACAGACAGATCGATCGCACCGTCATAGAGTGCGCGTCCGGATATTGCGCCAGCTATTCTGTTTGTTGCCTTTAGCGCAACTAAATCGTCCAAGGATGACACGCCACCCGAGGCAATAACGGGAATAGAGACCGAATGGGCAAGTTCATTTGTCGCGTCGATATTTGGGCCGCCCATCGCGCCATCACGCAAAATATCTGTATAGATGATGGCGGCAACGCCTGCGTCTTCAAAAGATTTCGCCAAATCTGAAACGCGTACTTCGGTTTCCTCTGCCCATCCCTTGGTCGCTACAAACCCATTGCGCGCATCAATGCCAACCGCAACCTGATCTGGAAAGGCGCGCGCAGCTTGGCGCACAAGGTCTGGGTTTTCCACGGCAACAGTGCCCAAGATAACGCGTGCCAAACCTTTATCAAGCCAGCCTTCAATAGTCGCCATATCGCGAATGCCGCCGCCAAGTTGGGCAGGCACAGGACAAGATTTCAAGATCGCTTCGACAGGGGCGGCATTCACCGGTGCTCCTGCAAAAGCGCCATTGAGGTCGACAAGGTGCAGCCATTCACATCCCGCTGCCACAAAGGCTTTTGCTTGTGCGGCTGGGTCATCGTTAAACACTGTCGCGCGGTCCATATCGCCGTGCACCAGTCGCACCGCTTGCCCATCTTTCAGATCGATTGCTGGATAAAGTATCATCTTCAGGTCCTGTTGATGCGTAGAATTTGCCCTTGAGGGGTGTTGCTGGGGTCATGCACGAGACCTCAATAAATTGCAACGCGACGTTAGGTCAGTTTTTATCGCGACGTATGGTCATGCTTGTGCAGGTTTGCCGGTTTTTGAAAGATATGCACGACACAGGGAGGAATAGTCATGGAAAAACTGATAACCAGTGTGACCGTCTTAATGACGCTTGCAACTGTCGCGACGGCGGACCCGCTAGAAGGGATGTGGCAAACTGAGCCGGATGAAGGCGCGTATGCACATGTTTTGATCGCCCCATGTGGCCCCAATTTTTGCGGCACGATTGAACGCACCTTCAACGATGGCACTGAATACCAATCGCCCAACAAGGGAAAGACCTTGGTGATCGATATGGCGGCACAAGGGGGAGGAAAATACCGAGGGAAAGTGTGGCGCCCGAGCAATGATAAAATTTACATCGGTAAAATCGCTTTGAACGGGGAGAAAATGAAACTGTCTGGATGCGTTGCAGGGGGTCTATTGTGCTCCAAGCAAAACTGGTCTCGCGTGAATTGAGCTTTCTGCCGCTAAAATCAGGTCAGCGCTAGCGCCATCAGGTTTCTACTGCTAGCCTGACGCGGGCGACAACAGGTAGAATGCAATCGACGATGGTACAAAGTGTTTTTGACGCGCACACAATTTGGTTTGTGTTTCTTGTCAGTACGGTGTTTTTCTATCTGGCCTGTGAAGTTGGTTTCAGAATTGGGCGGCAACGGCGCAACAAAGCCAGTGAGATCGAGAGTACCTCAACGGGTATCGTTACCGGGTCCACTCTCGGGATGGTCAGCTTTTTGTTGGCCTTTACCTTTAGCATAGCGGCGACGAACCATTCGGAACGGCGCGGTGTGGTTCTGGATGAGGCAAATGCGATTGGCACTGCCTATCTGCGCGCAGATTTGTTGCCGCCTGAGGTTTCTGCCGAACTCAAGACACTGTTGAAAGAATACACTGAAATTCGCGTCGCAGTTGCGCGTGAGAATTTCACCATTCAGGATTATTTTTCGACGATTCGTGCATCAGAGGGCATTCACAACCAAATGTGGCCGTTGGTTGCGCAGACTGCACGGCGCGCGCCGTCGGCAGCCAATGCGTTGGTTGTCGCTGCGGTCAATGATGTTATCGACCTGCATGCTATTCGCGTGGCCGTTGGTGTTCGCCATACAATACCTGATACTATTTGGATTGCGCTCTATTTTGTCTCAGGGCTGGCCTTGGCCGCCACGGGATATCGTTTCGGCGCGAGCTTTGGGAAACGTTCAGAACTATTGCCCGGCATGGTCCTGTCATTTGCCTGTATCGTTTCTTTGATCTCTGATCTGGACAACCCACGACATGGATTTTTGCTGAACGATCAATCCCCCATGCAAGAGTTGCTGGCTTCTATGGCCGGGTAGAGGCCTGACAATGACGTGCGCTCAAGGAGCCCAATGCAGGAAATTCGCGATCATTTGCAAGCCCGGCGCTTGGCTTTTTTCCGGGTGAAACTGCAGCCCGATCATATTGTCTCGTCCGACTACTGCGGTGACGTTCCCGCCATAATCTACACGGGCCAGACGTTGGGCCGTCTCTGATACCACCATTTGGTAGCTGTGGACAAAATAGGCGTGATCACCCGTAGATACACCTTCAAATACAGGATGAGGCGTCTCTATTACCAGATCGTTCCACCCCATATGCGGAACTTTCAGCGCGCTGTCTGTTGGCGTAATTTTGGTGACATCCCCGCCAACCCAATCGAGCCCGGGCGTTTGGGAATATTCATGGCCCTGCGTTGCCATCAGCTGCATGCCAACGCAAATGCCCATGAAAGGCCGCCCTTTGGTTTCGACGGCCTCTACCATTGCGGCGTAAAGACCCGAATGCCCCTTTAATGCTGCCATACAGGCCGGAAACGCGCCGTCGCCCGGCAAAACAATTCGATCCGCACGTGCAACAACATCTGCGTCGCCGGTGACGATTATCTCGCCACCGTCCGTCTGCTGGGCCATCCGTTCAAAGGCTTTGTGCGCCGAGTGCAGATTGCCGCTTTCGTAATCGATAATCGCCGTCAGCACGTTATAATGCACCTTTCGTAGAGGGAATTGCATCCGCTTTGCGGGGGTCAATTTCGACGGCCTGACGCAATGCACGTGCTACAGATTTGAATGTTGCCTCGGCGATGTGGTGCGAATTGATGCCGTGCAGCATGTCAACATGCAGCGTAATCCCACCATGTGTCGACAGAGCGGTGAAAAATTCGCGTACCAGTTCCGTGTCAAAGGTCCCGATTTTGGATGTTGGCAGATCGACATTCCAAATCAGATAGGGGCGTGCGGACAGGTCCAGTGCGCACCGCACCTGTGCGTCATCCATCGCCAGTAAACACGACCCGTACCGCACAATGCCGCGTTTGTCGCCCAAAGCAGATGCCAAGGCTTGCCCCAATGCGATCCCGGTGTCTTCTACTGTGTGGTGATCGTCGATGTGCAAATCACCCTCTGCCCGAACGGTCAGATCGATCAGGGAATGGCGTGCCAACTGATCCAACATGTGATCAAAAAAACCGACGCCTGTCTGATTGTCATAAACACCTGTGCCATCAAGATTGACGGTGACGGTGATCTCTGTCTCTGCGGTAGAGCGCGAGAGTGTGTGGGTGCGCATTGCTCGGGCCTCCGGGCCAATCATTTCAGCGGCTCTTATAGCAGCCTTGGTGACAAGGCCAAGATGGTGCATTCAGGGATTGCGGCCCCTGTGCCTCTTATGCCAGCTTGCAGATACTGGCGCGACCGCCAAAAAAGGAAATACCCATGACCACCTGCGTCTTTGTCCAAATTCGTTGCACACCAGGGACAACCTATAAAGTTGCCGAAGAAATTGCCCTGCGCGAGATTCATTCAGAGCTTTATTCAACCAGCGGGGAGTATGATCTGTTGATGAAGCTCTACATTCCCGAGGAGGCAGATGTTGGCAAGTACATCAATGAAAATCTTCTTCAAATAAAGGGAATTGAACGGTCAATGACGACCATGACATTCAAAGTGTTTTGAACCGTTTCGGCGGTTTAATTGCCCTGTTGGTTGCGGTGCCTTGTACCGCTGCATTCGCGTCTCAAAAAAATTACGAGGGCACTGAAGCTGAGGCGTTGCGTTGTGCGAATACAGTTGCACTGACGGCTGTTGTCCTCGCCGGGTCCGATCGGATTAGCGATGTGGAGAAGGAAGTCATGTTGGGGATTTCTTTTTTGATGTTGGAAAGCCATGTGTCGGGCACTTGGCGGCAAAAGAAAGCGGCCTTGGACGTTATGCGAGATCGGCGGGATGAAGAAGAAACCTTGGATGATTTTGAACAGATCGCCCAAAGGTGCTTGCGTCAATTTCCAATTAATTAGCCGAATTCACTTCTTATCTTCGCAGTGTGCGCCCCCAAGGCGGGGAGGGCCCCAGGTGCAAACGACGTGTCTCGGCCAGCCGGACGGGGCAGGGAAATCTGTTGTCCGGTTTCCAGCGTAACAGATGTGCGTTGCATGGCTGGATGCGTTAACAACTCCCGCTCGGAACGGTATCTCGACCAAGCGATGCCGGCTCCTTCACAACGTGCAATTGCGTTCTCTACCGGCAATTTCGCGAAATAAGGCGTCAGTTCTGCATCTAGTGCGGATCTGTTTTGGATGCGTTGGGCATTGGTCGCAAATTCCGGACGTTTAAAAAGATCTGGACGCTCCAATGCCCTGTGGCATAGCCGTTCCCATTGCGCATTGTTTTGTACCGCGATCAAAATGCTGCCATCGGCGCATTGATACGGGCGATGGGGGTAGACAGTTGCATGGGACATCCCGTGTCGCCCGGTTTCCTTCTGCGAATGTTCCAGATGCAACAAGGGGACGGTCATCCAATCGGCAAGGCTGTCGAACATAGAAACTTCGATACATTGGCCACGTCCTGTGCGCCCTCTTTGGATCAATGCCTCTAAAATAGCCGCATGGGCATTTGCGCCCGTGGCCACATCGGCGACTGGTGCGCCAACTTTGGCGGGGTCTGTATGGGTCCCAGTGATCGCGCATATACCACTTTCAGCTTGAACCAGTAAATCATAGGCCTTCATCTGCGCATAAGGCGTACCAGTCCCGTACCCACAGATAGACAGGGCGATCAGATGAGGAAACTGCTGCGTAAGCTCTTTTGTGCTGAGGCCGAGGCGATCCATTGCGCCAGGAGCAAGATTTTGAACCAAGACATCAGCTTTATTGAGCATGCGGTGCAATAACGCCATGTCATCGGTGGTTTTTAGATCGAGGACTGCGCTTTCTTTGCCGCGATTGAGCCAGGCGAAATACGTGCACGTCCCTTCTATGGCATAGTCATAGTGTCGCGCGGTCTCGCCTTCGGGGCGTTCAATTTTTATGACACGCGCACCAGCATCGGCCAATCTTACGGTGCACAACGGGGCGGCGACGGCCTGTTCAATCGCAACAACAAGTATGCCATCAAGTGGTTTCATCACATGCTCTTTTCAGTTCACTGTTCACAGGATGCAGGTTTCGGGAGCGCGCGGCTATGTTTTTTTACGCGGGGCTCCTTTTCTGGGGCACGCGGTGCTCTTAAAATTGTTTGTGTCTGAACCCTAAAGCCTGTTTCCATAGGTATTTTTTTAATCAGACCACTTTTCATGACGATTTTAGTGGGATTCCCTTGAGGTCCGTCGCATTCTGACACATTAAAAGGGGCCGTTTGTGCCCAAAGATCAGGAGTTCGCGTGTCCCTCTTCCTTATCGTCGCTTTGCCGTTTGTGGGTGCATTGTTGCCCGGATTAATGAATCAAGCCGGGCGCCAGGCCTCTGCTGGGATTACCTTCATAGTCTCTTTTGCTGCCTTCATTGGTCTTTGGACAAACGCGCCTGCCGTTTTCGCAGGTGAAACTGTCACCGTCGGTATCGACTGGATGCCGCTTCTGGGTCTCAATTTTAACTTGATGCTCGACGGGCTTGGCTTTTTCTTTGCCATGTTGATCCTTGGGATCGGATTGCTCATCATCACCTACGCGCGGTTCTATCTGTCGCGCGAAGACAATATGGGCGAGTTTTTCACCTACCTTTTGTTGTTCCAGGGCGCGATGGTTGGGATCGTATTGAGCGATAACATATTGCTTTTGCTCGTGTTCTGGGAACTTACATCGCTATCGTCGTTTTTGCTTATTGGGTATTGGAAACATTTACCCGAAGGGCGGCAGGGTGCACGAATGGCCCTGACCGTCACGGGAATGGGTGGATTGGCAATGATCGGTGGTATGCTGATCCTTGG
The DNA here is from genome assembly GCA_039983935.1 of Roseobacter sp. Classification (GTDB taxonomy): domain Bacteria; phylum Pseudomonadota; class Alphaproteobacteria; order Rhodobacterales; family Rhodobacteraceae; genus Roseobacter. The sequence continues at coordinate 262,414 of JBDWVP010000019.1, forward strand.
CCAAATCGTTGGCAGTTATGATCTGAGCGTGATTTTGAAAAATCGTGAGATTATTCAGGACAGCCCGTATTATCTTCCTGCTTTAATATTGATCTTGCTGGGATGTTTCACCAAATCAGCGCAGTTTCCGTTTCACTTCTGGTTGCCGCATGCCATGGCGGCCCCAACCCCTGTGTCGGCCTATTTACACTCAGCAACAATGGTCAAAGCCGGGATTTTCTTGATGGCGCGCATGTGGCCCGTTCTGTCTGGCACACAGGAATGGTTCCTGATCGTGACGACCGCCGGATTGATTACTATGGTGCTTGGCGCTGTCATCGGCCTGTTTAAACACGACCTCAAATCCCTGTTGGCGTTTTCGACAGTTAGCCACCTTGGTCTCATCACGATGCTGTTAGGGACGGGGACAGCCTTTGGCGCGATGGCTGCAACATTTCACATCTTGAACCACGCGACCTTTAAGGCTGCGTTGTTTATGTCGGCTGGCATTGTGGATCACGGCGTGCATACGCGAGATATCAGGCGGCTCGGAGGACTACGCCACGCCATGCCAATCACCTTTGTGATCGCGTCCATCGCGGCACTGTCCATGGCAGGAATACCGCCTTTGAATGGTTTCCTGAGCAAGGAGATGATGCTCGAGGAAGCATATCACACAGAACTTTTCCATTCGCATTACCTGATGGCTGTGCTGGTGGTCTTAGGCTCTGTCTTTTCGGCAGCCTATTCGTTCCGCCTTATCGCGCATACCTTCCTTGGCCCCAAACGGACTGATTACCCGGCCACGCCACATGACCCGGGTCCGGGGCTGTGGGTGCCCCCTGCGATATTGGTTGTTTTGGTTGTGGTTATTGGCATCGCGCCATTTCTCGCAGAACCATTTGTTAAAATTGTCACCGCCGCTGTGCTGGGAGATGCCGCCGAAGTGCCCACGGCCCATTTCAAAATCTGGCACGGTTTGGTGCCTGCGCTTTATATGTCTTTCGCGGCGACAATCGGTGGTTTGATCCTGTTGGCGCTCTATAAACCCCTGCTCAAGCTATGGGATGCAGTCCCGCGTCCCGAAGCAAAAGCGATCTTTGAAGGTCTGGTTGAAACCATCGTGAAACTAGCCCAAAGCGCGGTCTTGCCGCTGCACAATGGATCTTTCTCTCGCTATGCGGGGATTGCGACCGTGGCCATCGTCGGGGCGGGGTATTATGCTTGGGCAACCGGGTCGGTTGGAACACCAACACGCGATATTCAACCTGCGGGCAGTGTCGCAATCGCCGGTTGGCTGATGTTGATCGTCGCGACAATTGCTTTGGTTTTCTTACATCGAAACAGGTTGTTATCTTTGATCTTGATGGGGATCTCCGGATTGATGGTCTCGGTTGGTTTTGTTTTCTTCAGCGCGCCGGATCTGGCGATGACACAATTCACCGTCGAAGGGGTGACAATCGTATTGTTGCTGCTCGCCTTGAACTTTTTGCCGAAACAAACACCGGTCGAGAGCTCTGTTTTCCGGCGTGGCCGTGACGCGGTGATTGCCATTGTCGGTGGTCTGGCGGCGATGGGCCTGACGTATCACTACCTGTTGCGCGGGACAGATTTACCGTCGATCTCAGCTTTTCATGCGGCGAATTCTTATAAGGGTGGCGGTGGTACCAATATGGTCAATGTCATTCTGGTCGATTTCCGGGGTTTTGACACCTACGGCGAAATCATCGTTTTAGGCATTGCCGCGCTGCTGATTTACGCCTTGACCGAAGCTCTGTTGGACGGTCCGGTGCGCGCACGCTTGCTGAATCGAAAACCAGATCAACCCCGTGCAGGTGGCATGCATCCGATGATGATGGTCGTTTTGACACGTGTCATGATGCCGGTTGTCATGTTGGTTGGGTTCTATATCTTCCTGCGTGGACACAACGATCCTGGCGGTGGCTTTATCGCGGGGTTGATCGTATCAATTGGCGTTGTCATGCAATATATGGCGAGTGGGTTTAATTGGACGACGGCACGGTTGCGCTACCCCTACCATGGAATAATTGGAGCCGGCGTCTTGATCGCGGGTGCAACGGGGATCGGCAGTTGGTTTGTTTCTAAACCTTTCCTGACATCCGATTTTACCTATGTGCGCATTCCTCCGTTCAAGGAATTCGAACTTGCCACGGCTGCACTGTTTGATCTGGGCGTGTTTCTCGCAGTTGTCGGGGCGGTTCTGCTAACGCTTGAAAGCCTCTCGCGGCTTGCAACACGACAAAATCAACCCGGATCCGAGCATCCGATGGATATAGACCCCTCGCGTGACGATGATGATGCAAGCACAGCTGACAAGGCGGGAGCATAATATGGAACTTCTCGTTGCTTCGGCCATTGGTGTTTTGACGGCTGCAGGGCTTTATCTTGTGCTGCGATTGCGCACCTTTCCGGTCATCTTGGGGATGTCTCTTCTGACATATGCGGTGAACATTTTTCTCTTCACCTCGGGACGGTTGACCGTGGGTGCACCTCCGATTTTGCAAAAAGGGGTGGAGGGCATTACCTACACGGATCCGCTGCCACAAGCCCTTGTTTTGACGGCTATTGTGATTTCATTTGGGATGACAGCTGTTGTCGTCATGATCGCATTGGGTGCCTATATGGGCGCAGATGATGATACTGTGAATGACCCAACCGAAGATGACACGATCCAACGGGGAGACGTGACATGACCCATTGGATCATTCTCCCGGTTCTGCTGCCCGCCTTGGTTGCCCCGTTTATTGTTCTGGCTGCCCGCTACCACATTGGCATTCAGCGCGTATTTTCTGTCGCGGGTGTGATGGCCTTGATTGCGGTGACAGCAGGGCTGACCTGGCAGGCCTCCAACGGAACGATCACGCTCTATCAACTGTCCGATTGGGCTGCGCCGTTTGGCATTGTTCTGGTCGGGGACAGGCTCTCGACCATGATGGTTCTGTTGACTTCTATTCTGGCGTTTATTGTTCTGCTCTACGCAATTGGGTCCGGTTGGGATAACCGGGGACGCCATTTTCATGCGCTTTTCCAATTCCAGTTGATGGGGATAATGGGCGCCTTTCTGACGGGCGATTTGTTCAACCTCTTCGTCTTTTTTGAGGTGCTTTTGATTGCCTCATACGGGTTGATGATCCATTCGGGTGGCAATACGCGTCTTAGGGCAGGAGTGCAGTATGTCCTGTTTAATTTGGTCGGTTCAACGTTGTTTCTGTTCGCACTCGGCTCGATTTATGCCGAAACGGGGACGCTTAACATGGCTGACCTTGCTCAACGGGTGACGGCGATTGATATGTCCGAAACGGTGGGCATCCGGGTTGCCGCGGTTTTGCTTTTGCTGGTGTTCGCGATCAAGGCGGCGCTTGTGCCTCTGCATTTCTGGCTGCCCTCTAGCTATGCCGAAGCACCAGCACCCGTTGCTGCGCTTTTCGCCATCATGACCAAGGTCGGCGCCTATGCGATCATCCGTGTTTACACGATGATCTTTCCGCCTGATCTTGAGGTAACGGCGGGTTTGCATGGCGATTGGTTGCTGATGGCGGCGTTGTTGTCGGTGGCCATTGGCGCCGTGGGCTTGCTCGCTGCGCGCAAACTTGACCGGCTTGTGACCTTCTCTGTGATCGGATCAATGGGCATGGTGATGGTGACCATTTCACTGTTTACACCAGAAAGCACCGCCGCGGCCCTCTATTACATCATCCACTCGACCTTCGCCGCGGCCGCCTTGTTCCTGATTGTCGATATGGTCAAATCAAGCCGCGCAGACCTCAAACTTGTACCGATGCCCTCAATCTCCGGTGCCGTATTGGTCTCGGCTTTGTTCTTCGTATCTGCGATCGCCATGGCGGGGCTGCCACCATTGTCAGGATTTCTGGGCAAACTTCTGGTGCTTCAAGCGTCCTTCTCAACACAGGCGATGGCTTGGGTTTTTGGGGTTGTATTGTTGTCCAGCTTGGTGAACGTCGTCGGCTTTTCACGTGCAGGTAGTATCCTGTTCTGGAAGGCAAAATCTGTTGCGCGTGCGACAGACGAACCGGCCGGCACAGCTCCCGCGAACTTATCCTATGTGGCTGTAGGTGGGTTGGTGGCGCTGCTTATACTGCTTACAATTTTTGCAGGCCCTATCCACAAATACATGACCGCCACAGCACAACAACTCTATGCGCCAGAGCCTTATATTTCAACGGTTCTCGAGACACCGGGCAAGCTGAGCAAACCAAAAGCGGGGGACCACTGATATGACACGTCTGCTTCATTGGCTTTTTCCACATCCTTTGCTGACCGTCATTCTGACCATTGTCTGGGTGATGCTGCAAAACAGCGTGTCAGCAGGGATGGTTGTGTTCGGCCTCATCCTAGGCATCGTTATTCCTCGTTTTACAGTGGTTTGGTGGCCTGATCGCCCCAAGAGGTTTCGGATCAGAAAGATGCTGAGCTACAGCCTGTTGGTTCTGTGGGACATCGTGGTGGCAAATATCCAGGTGGCTTGGATTGTTTTGACAAAACCAAACTCTGAACTGCAACCAACGTGGATTGAGGTGCCGCTTGATCTGCGTCAACCCGAAGCGATAACCATTCTGGCCGGAACCATAACGTTGACGCCGGGAACGGTTTCGGCCGATTTGTCCAACGAAGGGCACAGCCTGTTGGTGCACGCGCTGGATGCACCCGATCCTGCCGCTATTCGGGACGAGATCAAAGACCGGTATGAACGCCGTCTCAAGGAGATTTTCCAATGAGCTTTGCAACGGACTTGATCAATTTCACCTTATACATGGGATTTGCCATTCTCGCGGCCAGCCAGATCATGGCCATGATACGTTTGGTGATTGGACCCGATACCGGGGACCGCATATTGGCCTTGGACACAATGGTGCTAAACGCCATAGGGTTGATCGTGTTGTTGGGTATTTCGCAAGGCGCAAGGGTGTATTTTGAGGTAACCTTGATTGTTGCGATGCTGGGCTTTGTGTCGACTGTAGCGCTGGCGCGGTTTGTGCTGCGGGGAGATATTATCGAATGACGATTATTGCTGCATATGCCACCGCTGTTTTTCTGATGATTGGCACAGCCTTTACACTGGTTGCTGCGATTGGGTTGATAAAACTCAACGATCCGATGACCCGTCTGCATGCGCCAACCAAAGCAGCAACAGTCGGTATTGGTGCCTTTCTTTTGGCATCGATGACCCATTCCTATGCTTTTGGGAAAGGCTCATTTCATGAACTCTTAATCCTTGCGTTCCTGTTCGTCACAGCGCCGATTTCGGCAAATTTCATTGCCAAGGTGAACATTCACAAACGTGCCTGCGTAACGCCTCCTGTCCCAGAGCATGACGAAATGTGGGCGACCCAGAACGTGCCCGAAGCAGATAAGGATCTGGCCAAAGAAACTTAAGAATGACGTTTGAAAACAGTGAGGGGTTTGAGGGCTCCACTTCTTTCAGGTTTGCGCCTTTTTCATTTTAGAGATGTCCGCAGTTAGTACGATATGTACCAACCAGCAGCATATCATTTCTCGTCGAAATTTTTGTAACTTTGGGTGCTTTCAACTTTCGTTGAAAGCCGAGAGCACTGCTGACACAGGCGGCAATTTTGCGTTATTGTTTCAATAGTGCTCAATCCTTGCACAGCCTAGAAAAGCAAGGGCTTTTATTCTGCCGAATGCGCTGAAAATGGCGAACCTTGGCCAAATTCCGGCAACAAACCGCCCCTTCGTGAACTGTCTCAAAATAGACCCTAGAAATTTCTCGTTTTGCGGGAATTAGTGGCGGCGGAAATCCAGTGCTTCCTCGGCCGGTGAATACCTCAAGCGTACAAAAATTTTAGGAGAGAACAAATGGCAACTTCAGTGTCAACGAGCATGTTCAACGATACGGTGACCATCGGCAGCGGGGCACAAATTGTTTCGCTTGGAGATGGAAATGACCGGGTCATTTCATATGGTGACGCAGGTGAACCTGATCCGGCTCAGACTGTAGGAACAGACGGGCGGGTATATCCTGTGGTTACCCAATCTTCTAATGACGTGCTGACCGGTGGGGCAGGTGCTGACATCTTTGAATTTCGTGCCTTGCTCAATGGCACGCAAGAGGTGATCGCCGCCCACACCGGATCATCCGGTCGCGTGAACTGGGGGGCTGTAACAGGCGAAAATGACAATGTGCATGATCATTGGGTAGAAGGTTTCGGACTGGATACAATCAGTGATTACAATGAGGCCGAAGGCGACAGCATCACGATTACCGGCCACACGGTGACCATTGACAGCATCACTTATGGGTCGGATGCAGATGGGTCATTTTCATTGATTACCGTGCTTAGTCAGCAGGGGAACGGCGGCGCTGGCGGTGCCAATACGGAAACCGGCGCGCATGACGAAGATCCTTTGGGCCAAATCAAAGTCTATGGTGATCGCGTGACGATGGCGGACTTGGATGTTCAGCGGAACAATGAAGGTATTGATCAATTGGCCTTTGCAGATGAGGTTCTGGAACCGATTGAAGCCGGCGCCGTTCAAGTAGTGGCCAGCAACACAGATGATACAGAATACACAGGCTCTCTCTACAAACAGGTGGATCGGATCAGCATCGGACAAGGATCCCAAACCGTTAATGCGGGCGGTGGCAATGATTTGATTTTCAGCTTCTCAGATGGCGGAGAGCCAAACCCGGCACAGACCAATGGGGCTGTTGGACGTGTCACCCCAGCGGTTGGCGCTGCACAATCCAATGATGTGATCCAAGGCGGGCAAGGTGCCGACACATTTGCGTTCCGCCTGCTGCTCAACGCAAAACAGGAAATCCTGGATGCGCATACACGCAGCGATGGGTCCATCGCTTGGCAGCAAGTCGCCGGGGAAAACGATAATGTACATGACCATTGGGTTGAAGGTATCGGCAATGATGTGATCCTGGATTTTTCCAATCAGGACGGCGATAAAATTGATATCCAAGGTCACACGGTCGAAATCGCCTCCATTACATATGGGGAAGATTCACGAGGTGATTTCAGCGTGATCACCTTGCGCTCCCAACAGGGCAATGGCGGTGCCGGAGGCGCCAACACGGCGACCGGCGCGCATGACGAGGACGCGTTAGGCACCATCAAGGTCTATGGCGACCGCGTCAGAGAGCAAGACATTTCCGTCAAAGCGGGCGTCTTCTTTGGCGTTGATGCTCTGGAGGACATTGCAGCGGCGGAACAGGACGGTCTGGCAGATAATGTGGCGGATGCAGTTGTTCATCCCAGTTGGGGGCTGGAAAATCCCGGTGCCATTCAACGCACGTTCACCGGCACAGATCAGATAAACAAATTTGAGGCCGGCAGTGGCACGCAAGTCGTGCAGGCAGGCGGCGGAAATGACCGTATCATTTCCTATGGAGACGCGGGAGAACCTGACCCGGCACAAACAGCCGGCAGCGCGGGCCGTGTGAACGGGGCTCTTGGGGCTGTTGCATCAGATGACTATTTCACAGGTGGCGCAGGTGCGGATCGATTTGAGTTCCATGCGCTGTTGAATACGACGGCCGAGGTTGCAGCCCAGCACACAACAATCACTGGGGCCATCAACTGGACAGGCGTTGCTGGCGAGAATGACAATGTTCACGACCATTGGGTTGAAGGGTTTGGCCTGGACACCATCATGGACTACGCCAAGGATGAAGGCGATACGATCGTTGTGCGGGGCCATACTGTCGAGATCGCGTCGATCACTTATGGGGTTGATGATGGTGGCAGCTTTTCCGCGGTAGAAGTCATCAGCCAACAGGGGGACGGCGGTGCTGGCGGGGCGAACACGGAAACCGGCGCACATGACGAAGATCCACTCGGCACCATAAAAATCTATGGCGATCGGGTGACGCTAGACGACATTACCGTTGAGAGAGATGGGGTGTTTGACGGGGCAGATCGTCTCACACAGGTCGACACCTTGCTCGAATACGGGGGCGGCGCGCAGGTCTTTCAAAGCAGCACACATCAGGACGTCATCAACACGGCTCCAAATGACATCAAGACAATAGATCGCATCGAAATTGGTTCTGGAGCGCAACAGATTTTTGCCGGATTGGAAAACGACTTTATCCGCGTCTATTCTGACGGCGGGGAGCCTGACCCCGCGCAATCAGACGCCACGGATCGTGTCACAACCGCTGTCGGTGCCGCACTGTCTACAGATATCGTCTCGGGCGGGCAGGGCAGCGATACGTTCCTGTTTAACTACTTGCTGGACGCAACAGATGCTGTTTTGGCCCGCCATACCGGGGATGACGGGTCAATCAAATGGCGCGCTGTCGCAGGGGAAAACGATGCGGTGCATGATCATTGGGTGAGCAGTGGAGGCGATGACATCGTGCTCGATTTCTCCAATCAGGATAACGACAAGATCGAATTGCGCGGTCACACTGTCGAACTTGCCAGGATAGAATATGGTGAAGATGCAGATGGCGATTTCTCTATGCTTTACGTGCGCTCTCAGCAGGGCACAGGCGGGGGAGCACATGACGAAGATATGCTGGGTACCATCAAGGTTTACGGTGACCAAGTCGTGAGAGCGGATGTCACCGTTAAAGCCGCTAGCGTATTTGATGGCATCGATATTTTTGAACCGACCAGCAATCAACCAAACCACATTTTGGGGGATCAAGATGCAAATGTTCTGTCTGGAACCAACGGAGCTGACAATATCCATGGTAAAAACGGCAGCGACTACGTGAGCGGTGGAAACGGTGCTGACTTCATCTTCGGTGGTGGTCAGAATGACTTGCTGTTCGGCGGAAATGGCAACGACTGGATCGAAGGTGGATTTGGTGCTGACGCATTGTTTGGCGAGATTGGTCAAGACACGCTTGTCTCCACTGGCGGGCGGGACAATATGCAAGGCGGCGGTGGTGCTGACACCTTTATGTTCATCGGGGCCACAACCGGGGCGCAGATCTTTGATTGGCAAGATGGCTTGGACCACATCGATTTCACCAGAATGGAGGCGGTTCAAGCGATATCTGACCTTCGGATATCGGCGCTTTCAGATCAATCCTTCAAGATTGAATTCACCAATGACAAGGGTGTGGCCAGCGACATCGAAGTGATCGGAACCGGTGATTTCACCTTAACGCAAGATGATTTCTCTTTCTGATCCAGTCGGGTAACAGACAACGGCATGTGTGGTTGAAAAAGGAACCACATATGCCGTCTCCGTGATATCTATGGAATTGTTTAGGGGTGGTCGTCGGTCAAACAATGATACCCAAGGCAGTCCCGTGAGGGCTGCTACCCTTTATACGTTCAGCTTTTGATGTGAGTAACCTGTATCGCAACCAAGCTCTTGCGTTCATTCTAACCTATGAATGTCATTTGATACACTTAGCGCATCAAGCAACCGCCCTGATCGAAGTAAAAGATTTTGCCTCTTTGCTTGTTCGCCATGTGCAAAAATGGAAGCGGTGGGTCGATTTCGATCAACAGTGATGTCTCATACCCCGCAGGGGGAGACGGAAAAATCAACATGGGGTTCACCTCATATACCCACTCGCGACTGATACTGCTTTGAGTAAACGCCTCATTTGTCAGGCAGCCCGCAATAGCTGTTTCAGTCAGAAATGCGCTGTAGGTCACATAAGAGCGGGTGTTTTCTTCCCCCAATCAAAGACGCATCGACTGAACACCTAACAAGAGAAACATCAATGCAAATGAAAACATCATCATGGTCGTTTTCATTCTTAAATTCCGTAAATCGAGACAATTTAAAAACAATTTTTCATCCCTATCAAATGGATTTCTCTTAGGGGTTGGTTTTTCTTCGTCTATGCAGTTGATGTAAGGTGCGAATACATCGGTGGTCTGCCTATCACGTCACTATCACCGAATATCACGATCTCGTTTATAATCTTATTTACAGATGTTTGAGTTCGTATTTTATCTCAATCTCTCCCTATAGAACCGGAATTAAAATCATGCTGACACAACTGTCTCTCAGAAATTTGGCCATTGCGGGTCTCGTGGGCGAAATCGCGTTTGAAGCCTACGCATGGTTGGTTTCACCAATCTTGTTTGGCGTCGCTCTGGCACCTGCAAATTTGGTAGTCGCGCTGACCAATGTTTTCTTTGGATTGAAAATTCCATATTTGGTGGGGTTTGCGATACATATTTTAATAGGTATCGTTGGGTTTTCAGCGTTTGTGTATCTTATGCATCGCGTCACAAAAACCAAACTGATCCTTTCGGGGGCTTTGGCTGGTTTCGCGCTCTGGTTTGTGGCCCAAGGTATTTTGGCCCCTGTTGTCGGGCGCTCATTTATGATGGGATTTGGCGCATACACGCAATCCTCTTTCATTGCACATGTCGGGATGGCCACATTGATCGGCTTCGTACTGCTGAAACTCAGCAACAGAGGAACGCCTGAAACCGTCTAAAACGGCGTGACCCTCAGTACTGCATGAGGTACGCGCGCCCGTAAGGTTTGAGCCGGGCGCGCGACTCTTCAAGTTTTCGCGAGAAGTACAACGGGCACTGGTCGTGCAGGGCGTGTCTGCCTAGGCTCGGACCATATCCAGTCGACACGAGGAAACGACATGTGGAAATTCATTCTGGCGCTTGCTCTGACGACGACACCTGCCTACTCCTTTATTTTGGATGGCAAAATACTGCGCCAAAATGGTTACGGCACTTTTGTAAAACTGGATACTGAAACCCCTTTTAGCGTCGGCTTTGATACTTTTGATGACGATAACCTCTATGGGTTTGATGAAGATCAAAACATCACCCTTTCCGAACCAATTCGCGTGGACATCGGGGGTCAAAACGGGGTCATCCCCCAGGGGACAATTGTGGCCAGCCACTATGTCTTCTTTGATAGCCTGTCGGGTATTCAATACGGGTATGTCTATTTCGATGCGCCCATCTTGGGGATCGCCGCATTTCAAAACAGCATGGCGCAGACGGATTTCCTTGCCAATACCTCTGTCAATTACATCAGCCCAGAATTGCGCGGCCTAGAGGAGGGCGACAGGGTGTGGGTGGACGAGAACGACCCTAATAAACTATGGGTCTACTGGGCCGGGTCATCGCCCGGTGACTACATCCGTGTCTTTACCGAACGCTCACCCAGCGCGCTGACCATGTGAACAGCATGCCGACTGTGATGACGGAGGTGCTTTCAGAGATTGATGTTGCTAGCGTCGTTTTAGATTTAATGAAGGTCATAAAACGATGGCCGAACAGAATTGTGTTATTGAATACCGATCAATTGAAAATGTGAGTTGTCCAACCCGCGCAGCCGCTTCTGTGGCTCATTATTGCGCTGCGTTTTACACCTCAACGACAACCAGACGTTGACGGTCCACCATATCAAACGATGCTGCGCCGCATTTGATGGCGAGTTTGAGCCCTTTTTCCCGCATTCTGCCGTTGGTCCGAATTTTGGCTATCTGCGAAACCGCCGGGGTAGTGCGAGGTGAACCGTCGGTTCCTGTCGTCTCTTTGAGGTTTTGGGCAGTTCCTCGAACATCGCTTATGCCTATCACTGATCGCTATAGTTCTGCATTTAACGCATTATAAAACTTGGCTCGGTATGTATCGGGCGTCTGCGCCGTCCAGCCCAAATCGCAACGGGTTGGGCAAGCAAATCGATTTCGGAGGACTCGCGTTGCCAACAACCTTCAACGTTGTTTCGCTGGGAAACCTGGCGGACATAGACACTGTAGAGGGCGACAACACTGCTGAAAATGCTTCGGCGCTTGTCGGATTGACCTTCGGCGGCGTCGGAAATGCGCTGGTTGACAATTTTGTGTCGTTCTCTGCGGGCACCGGGGGCTTTGGCGGTGGCTCAAGTACGCACTACGATCAGGACAATTCTCCCGCAGAGAACTTCAGTATTGATGGCGGGCCGGATCAGGTCTTTGACAGCGTTGCAAGATACATAGCAACGATCACTTATACAGATGGAACGACTGCGGGTGCAAACGTTGCGATCTTCCAGGATACGGCTGGCAACACTTACCTTGCGCCTGATCTAAGTCAAAGCGCCGCGCAGGACGCGCTCGAAGCTGGCCCAATTCGATCGCTTACGTTGGACAGTCTTCAGTTCAACACAGCGCAAGGGTTTGTGTCTGACAGGGACGCCTTTGAATTCGCTGTATGTTATGCACCGGGCACCAGAATACTCACGCCCAATGGTGAGGTGCTCGTTGAAGAACTGCGTGAGGGCGATTTCGTTTTGACTGTGGATCGTGGCCCGCAGATTATCCGCTGGACTCACAGGAATACCTGCTCACTGGACGAGGCGAGAACAGATGCCAAGCCGGTACAGATCAAAGCCGGAGCTTTGGGGCGCAACCGGCCAAGCCAAGACTTGGTTGTGTCGCCGCAACACCGCATCCTCGTCGGTGGAGAGGGTCAAATGCACGGTGTATTTGCCAGCCAAGCATTCGCCCCCGCGAAATCGCTGACCACCGTGCCCGGCATTGGCCATATGAAGGGCAGGACGGAAATCGAATGGATACACTTCGCCTGCGATCGCCACGAGGTAGTCACCGCCAATGGCTGTCTGTCAGAATCTCTCCTGCTTGGACCGATGGTCGTATACGGATTAAGTACCAAAGAGCAGCGCAGGCTGATTGCTCTTTTCGGACATGCCGTGACGCCTGACGCGACCTTGAACGGCGTGCCAGCGCGCAAATGCCTGACCGTTGGCGCGGTCAAACGCCAACTTGCAATGCAAATGAAAGAGAAGGGGGAACTCGCGGCCAAGGAAATCAAGAAATGGGACTGCGATCTGGCGATGGAGCAATATGAAGCGGAACGGCTTCGCGAGGTCCGGCGACTCGCCTGAGCACGCCAATCACCGGGAAATCTTAGAGCAGCCATTCGTGAGATTGTAGCGAAGGTCAGGAAAGTTCGCTCTGCGCCAGTTCATGCGGTACGCAGCGAACGGGCGGTTTAGGTCAAAATTGCTTGACGTTTGGGTCAGTATTGTCTGACGCGGCCCATTGATAGGATTCAGAAATCCGGTCCATCGAGTCAAAGATGCGCGACGTTCCACACCCTTTTGTTGAACGTCAGATGACTTTGACCTTTGCGTCATCAACTGACCCAATTCTTACTTTCTTGTCTTTCCGCCCCAGGGATCGTGACCCGTAGGGCGGATCGCACAGGGCTTTCAAGCCTTCATGCACAAGCGCAGTTGGCAGGCAGGAAAATTTTCTGCCGTCTACGGGTTATTATGAACGGCGACGATGCCCGCACGCAATGAATTCGCCCGTGATTGGATTTTGCTTTCACGGCGAAAGTCCGGTTTGGCGGGCCGCACTACAGAATCACGATCTAGCGGCCAATGTCCGTTGAGGGCCGTTAATGAAGGCTACCAAGATGGTTCTCCCAAAAGCGCGCCATTGTTGCGGTGGCGATCTCTTCACTTACACTTTCATCAACAAGCAATCCCCAAGGGTAGACATCAACGTTGGCAAGATCGAAGTCATATTTAGGGTTTGTTTTGTTCTGGCTCAGAAACGTGTAGCAAATACCTGTCCACAACCACATAGAGGCTCCGCTCGGCAGGCTTTGACCGCAATCGAATTACTAGAAAGATGAACCGCTCATACTACCAAACGGTCCGGGTCAAGCACTTTACATCGCCACTCAACATTGGTGTTCAACAGGCATTGCGTTATCCCATCACTCTCTGGAGGAATGACGGGTCATGAATCAATCTTCCAAGTGACGTTTTGTATTCACATGCATCAAATGCCTTATTAGAAACTGTGGTACTGACCTGCGCCCCTTAAGTTCCTCCAGATTTGTGTAGAGTCCGCCCAACAAAAGGACGGACAAATGAAGGCACGATTTACGGACGAACAGATCATAGCGATGATCAAGGAACAGGAATCTGGTGAGAAGACTGCTGAT
>JBDWVP010000020.1:0-40225 GCA_039983935.1 Roseobacter sp.
GCGAAAGGATCAAACGAAAGACACTCGAAGCGCGATGCTTGCATCACAGGCAACGCGCCGCATAAACAAACCAAACAGATGAGCCAAACTCTTAATCAGTTCAGGCCCGCATCGGTTCCAATAACCCTGACGACGGACAGACCATAACCGTTTGATTTTGTAAAACGATAGTCAGGGAAGAGTTGCTTTCCACGCTGGCGCGACTTGTAGAAGTCAAGGAAGCCCGCTTCACCCTGATTCCCCGAAATTCATAAGTCAATGCAAACAAACAATTTTGAAACTGTGGGAACCTGTAGGAAACATTATTTTAAGAATTGCAAATCAGTGTACAGGAGTTTGATTCTCCTACTCGCCTCCATTTCATTCTAAATCAGTTACTTAGCTTCAAATCTATCCGGTGTGACACAACAGTGGGACACCGGAACATGAAGCTGTCATCATATCTAACCCATTCCAGACACGAGATTTATTACTTCCGCTGGCCGTTGCCACGCTTGGACGGCCAGCCAAGACGAACCGTCCGGGTATCTTTGCAAACCCGTTGTCAATGTCAGCAGTACTTACTGGCTCGAGCACTGAACCTTTGCGCGTAAAGGCCGTCGCCATGTTCTCTATCGCAGCGCGCTTCTATGTGCCGATCTGGGTTGGATGGACGCCGTACTTCTTGGACAGTTCCGCAAGCGTCATCTCTTCACGGATCGCTTCAAGCGCAACCTGAGCTTTAAACTCTGGCGAATGGTTCTTTCGTTTCTTCATTTTGGATCGTCACTTTCTTCATGCGATCCTCCTTAACCACTGGTCCGAAATTCCGCGACCACCTCTCTATTCAGTGTCACAAAACACCACACAGCCGAACAAACGGTTGAACAAGAAAGTTAAACAAACCGCAAAACGGCGACATTCGATAAGGTGAACTCAGAGAGTTTGCACGAGACGCCCCTGCAACCAAAGGATTGAAGGATACGACGCTATCCAGAACCACACGAACCGATTCAGTCCAAACAGGCAAGCGTTTGCCACGTGAAAGGCCGCAGCCAAAGTGAGAACGGCTATCAAGAATGCCGAGTTCAGAAAGCTCAAAGGAAAAAACACTTCGAAGAGCATCACAATCCAAGAGGCAACCCAAAGCAGTCGGGGCTTACGCGCCAACGACCGCAAGGTTTCTGAGACGGGATACGCCGAGAAACCAAAAACATCCCCTAATGCCTGTCCGCTTCGCCACTCAGGATTAACAATCTTGACCTGACCAGAGATGAAATAGGACAGTGTTACCTGCATGCCTAGATAGCCAAACGCGGCTTGGGACATTAGACTATTTGGTAGCCATTGAGATAGACACAGACAGTACAAGATCAACAAGCCCATGCGGTCGCTGCCGCCGTTATAGGGGCCTTCATAGCGGTACAAAATTAGGAGGCTATGGGCACACAATGCTAAAAGCACCCACTGGCTCTGGAGGCCAAGTAGCAAGACGACACTAAGCACCGCGCGTGGTATAAAAAGGAAGCGCCCGTCACGGGACCCGAAAATATGTTCCGCGCTCTGCTGTAAGAAGGCCAACGCCAGAAGAATCTCCGTCGTTCGCAGGGCCAGATCAAATGGCATCATGTCACACGCGTTTGGACCGGATAGGTTTCGGACAAAAAGAGGACTTCTTGCGTCAAACCAGTCTCACCTCGGCTTACAAAAACCAGCCGGAACCGCATCAATTTCTCGGTCAAATCGATCGGCAACTGTTCAATATCTCTTAGAATGCGCTGCCTGATTTCGTTGATACTATGGTGCGACCCATACTGCGTAATGCGTTCTGCGCAGCTCACGATAAAGAGTGTTTCGTTCCACCCTGGATTCCAAAACAGCCGAAGGGCCATTTGAAGCAATGTTATATGCTGCGGACGCGGCCGGAACTCCTGCCAATCCGGGGTCGAAGCGTCATCTGACACCAATGCCCATTGTACACGCGGAGAGGGTTCGATCTCTTTGAAAAACCGCCATGATGGTATCAAAACTGGTA
Source organism: Roseobacter sp. (assembly GCA_039983935.1). Classification (GTDB taxonomy): domain Bacteria; phylum Pseudomonadota; class Alphaproteobacteria; order Rhodobacterales; family Rhodobacteraceae; genus Roseobacter. The sequence goes on from JBDWVP010000020.1 coordinate 2,015, forward strand.
AAATCAGCAACAAGGTTTTCAACATACACAAGGTTAACGAGCGTTACGTTAAAAATGCATAAATCCATCCGCGAAAACAGTCGGTATTTTTAAGCACTGCCCTGTTTCTGGCGCGCCAGATGCGCAATCTTGGTGTTTCTGGGCTATATGGATGATGAACAACGCTGAAACTGGAACAATTTTCTGTCTGACAACTTCCCCAGTGGCAAAATCCCCGCGTCCGCAGACCGCTTTATGTTTAACCACAACAACCTACGTCCGGACCAAAATTAGAACCGTTTCGGTTAACCCCCTGAATTGCCTCACTAATCATATGTTCGACAACTGTTGCGCCACCATTGTACGAAAGTTGAGCTACCGCGTCGATTTCCGCGTCCCACGTTGGAGTATCGGAAAAGCCGCCAAGAGTTAAATCCTGGAAGCCCGAAGTGCCAAATTCATTGTCGCCAAAGCTAAACACCCCAAAGTTGGATAACTTTAAGTTAACCTGATCTCCCGCGCTGATCAGGATTGGATCTAGAGCGTAAGTAAATTGCACGGATAGGTCGCTGCCCCTCACAAACCTGACGGTACGGGTGGTTGTGTCCCCATCACGCGTTTCACTCAGCAACTCGCAGCCGGAGTATACCCAAAAATTCTGGTTTGGTGTGGAAAGCCGAGACGCATCGTTGAAATCTACGTTGATGTTGAACGTCGCTGCGTGAGCAGTCTCAACAACACCGACACACAATAGCGCTGCAACCAGACGCAACAGCATCAAGTATACTCCAATACAAAAACATCATTCAGCCGTTGAAGTGGATAATGCGCAACCGTTTCCCTAGACGGCGGCACGTGACGCGGTTGAGATAATCAATGATCTATCCGTGCATTTCTACAAAACCACCGGAATGAAACTGGCAAGATATAGAGGTGGTTACTGCACTCTGCGTCACTCGAAACCATGCGCTTAAACCGAGAGTGGGCTTTTTCTGCGCAGTATACGCCCAAGCACAAGGGAAAGGGGCGGGCAAATCCTTCCGCACCCCCAAAACGGGAACCGGCACATGTGGGTAAATTTACGCGTGGGCAATTTCAAAAAAAGCGGCACGTCCCGAGATATAGGCAAGTCATCCAAAATACCGCATCATCCTGCGTTATCACTACGGTTTTACTAGTTTACCGAAAGGAACCATTGTAATCGAAAGTCGGTAAAACCGTTGACGTTTCAAACACCTATGCCCATTACGCTTTTTTCGGCCACAGCTGCCCCTGTTAGAGACGTAAGATAGCCAGAGCTAAGCACCTCTATGCACCCCCGCGAAACATCGAAAATCCCCATGGAGTGAACTTGAACGGCAAATGGAAATGCTCAGATAGTCGATCAATCCCGAACCGAAACACAGCAACCTCAACGAAGGATGGATCGGGTAACGCAACGCCTGCTGCACGAAAATAATCGCCCACGTCAAACTCGACCTCATACAGGCCGCGTTTCACACCCTGCCCGTCCGATATAGGATGCTCAAACAAACCGCCGGCCGTGCAAGCCCCTGTAGCAAGGGTGACACCTGGGTCTTCAAGCCACATAAGTCGCACCCCTAGACCCGCCGCAGGGACACCGCGCGACACATCCACCGCATGGATAGATATCCCCCCTGCCCGCTCAACATTTTGCATGATGTTCTCCGAATTGCCATGTCATTCGCATTTCTTACATGTCCGATCGTTCCATTCCATGCCATAATCGATAGCAACGCATTCCACTTTTTAGAATGCTCAAATCGAACACCCCGGAGGAATTCATGAGTCTAAACATTGTACCTCGATCGTTGCAGTATTTTGAACAAGTTGCTCAGCTTGGCTCCATTCAAGCAGCTTCGCGCGAATTGGGAATTTCAGCCTCTGCCATTCTGCGCCAGATCACAGCGCTTGAGGATGATATCGGCGCGCGGGTTTTTGAGCGCCACACAAAAGGCATGAGCCTAACGTCAACTGGATTTCACCTGCTGGAATTAGCGCGCGACTGGCGGTTAGACACCGCCCGTTTGTGGTCAACCGTGCAGGCGGATCGTGGGCTGGTCCACGGGAAAATCCGGATTGCCGCCATGGATGGTATGGCCAATGGCTTTGTCCCTGAGCTCATCAACGATATCGCGACACATTTGCCACGGGTTCAAGTAAGCATTGACATTACAAGCCCAGCAAATGCCGTCAAAGAAGTATTAAACGGAGATGTGGACGTCGCCGCCGTGGTCAATGTACCGCCAAATGACAATCTATGGGTTCATTGGCGTCGCGACTTTCCGCTGGGATGCATTGCCGCCAAATCTCATCCTGCTGCACATATGGATGCAATCCGTCTGAATGAGTTGATCTCTCACCCTGTTGTTTTTCAAGATTCCAGCCTGTCGATCCGCAAATTGCTTGAAGCGCGCCATGGTTGGATTTTTGAACAGGCAAAAGACGCCGTTGTCGTCAATTCAATTCAACTCATGAAACGTCTTGTCACTTCAGGAAACTATCTGGCCGTGACCTCAGAATTGGACGCAGGCCCCGAGATTGCGTCTGGTCAGTTGAAATTTATTCCGTTGGGCGATGAAGACGTCTTCCGTCAGCCTTTTTCCCTAATTTCGAATCTACAAATGCCAACATCCGGAATTCTAAACGAGGTTGTATCCCTTACCGTGAACCTTCTTGACCAGATCACAACCGTGGCTCCGTCTAAGGTTTGAAAAATTGTGCATATGCGCGTTTTTGGATGCAATTTGAGAATTACCGTCCTCCTTCAACATGTAATTCATTCTAATTTAAGCAACACAGAAGAACCTTTTATTCTATAGACGGCAACAATGTGTCTTTCTAAGCTACCCATGAAAAGAGGGTATGCTAAAAACAATGACACGGTTGGACATGATAAATGACGGTGATGATGATGCCGCAACACAGCTGCTGGAACCCCTGATCGAGCGCGCCCCTCATATTGCACGGCGCGTAACCAGCCACCGTCCATTTAAGTCCGTCGCGGCGTTGACCCAAAGCATCATTCTAGAATTGCGCCACTTGGATCGATCCGAATGCATCACTTTGTTTCAAGCACATCCCGAACTTGCACCGCTTGATCCGCTTGCCATGACAAATGCCTCTCAACGCGAACAAGGTCGGCTTGATTTGACGTCATTGGATACGGAGCATCGTGCGCAACTCAAACAATTGAACGCCGCTTACCGTGCTAAATTCGGGTTTCCCTTTATCACCGCCTTGGTACGTCACAAAAATCTCGACAGTGTTCTTGTCGAATTTGCAGAACGCTTATCAGCGGATGAAGCATCCGAAATCAAGCGTGCACTTGAAGAAATCTGCGTCGTGAGCGCGGAGCGCGTTCAACGTATCGTCTCTGATAATACCTCTTCTACAGTGGCACAGGCCTAACCTCATGGAACCAATAACCAAGCCAAACATCGATCCAGTTTCTCCGCTGCAAAAAGGGCGCAGTTTGATCGCCGGCGGTGTTTTGTTAGGCGGTGGGCTGGTCTTCGTTGTTGGTGGCCTGCAACTGGGGCTTGGCTCGCCCTTTCGTTTGGGGACTGGCGCGTTTCCATTTTTGACCGGTCTTTTGCTTTTCATTCTGGCCGTGCCTATTTGTCTACAAGATTGGCGTTCAGAGGAAGAACGAGATGGCCCTGATTGGGTTAGCTTTCTCGCCATTGGCGCGGCCCTCGCTGTTTTCGCCGCGAGTGCAGACAGGTTAGGGCTCGTTCCGGCCGTCTTTTTCTCGATCATCGTGGCGAGCGCCCCAGATCGGACGTTACCGATCATCGGCAAGCTGATCTTGGGCACAATTGTCTCGTTGGCATCATGGGGGCTCTTTGTCGTGGCGCTTAACTTACCACTCAAGGCATTCGCAGGGGTCTAGATTATGGAAATCATCTCCAGTTTTACGGCCGGTCTACTTGTGGTTATGGAACCGCAAAACCTGCTCTATTGCTTTATCGGCGTCTTCTTGGGCACGTTTATCGGCGTTCTTCCCGGGATTGGGTCCATGGCAGCAATTGCCATGATCCTTCCTCTGACCTTTTATCTTGAACCCACAAGCGCGCTCGTGATGATTGCCGGTGTCTATTACGGAGCAGAATATGGGGGCTCCATCGCCTCCATTTTAATGAACATACCGGGCACCCCGGCCGCATCGATCACCGCCATCGAAGGCTACCCAATGGCGCAAAAAGGCAGAGCTGGCGTCGCGTTATTCTCAACCGCTACAGCTTCCTTTGGGGGCGGGATGATCGGAATGATTGTCATTGCCTTGCTATCCCCTAGTCTCGCGAAACTGGCGCTATCTTTTGGCCCGGCGGATTACTTTGCAGTTATTTTATTAGGCTTAATGGCTGCCGCAGCCGTCAGCAATGGCGGCGCCCTTAAAGGCATCGCGATGGTGGTTACAGGATTGATGCTCGGCACCATCGGCATCGACCTGACAACCGGTGATTTGCGTTTCACAATGGGTGTTCCTGAACTGCGCGACGGAATACACATTGTCATCGTCGCCATGGGGTTATTCGGTGTCAGCGAAGTTATTGCCTCCATCCGCAACAACAAAGGCGGGTCGGCTGCGCAAGACATCAACTATGATGACTTCTATCCGACCAGGGCAGAATGGAAATCGCTCCTTGGCCCGATCTTGAGAGGTGGCGCCATAGGGTCATTTTTCGGGGCATTACCCGGCACGGGCCAGACCATCGCCGCTGCCATTGCCTATGCGTTGGAAAAACGGGTCAACAAAATGCGAGCGCTGTTCGGGACAGGCGTTGTCCCCGGCGTCGCAGTGCCAGAAGCGGCAAACAACTCAGCCACTCAGACAGCCTTCATTCCAACGCTGACCTTAGGTGTTCCCGGCAGCCCCCCCATGGCGATCGTCATCGGAGCGTTGATGATCTATGGTATTACCCCTGGCCCCCGCCTGATCACAGAAGAACCGGATTTATTCTGGGGTCTGGTGGCCAGCTTTCTCGTCGGCAATATCATGTTGCTGATCCTGAATATTCCGCTGATTGGAATCTGGGTACGATTGCTAAAAATCCCCTATAAATACATGTACCCAACCATAATCGTTCTCATTTGCATCGGTGTTTACAGCCTGAACAACAATGTTTTTGACGTCTGGCTGACGCTGATCATTGGCTGGGTTGGCTACCTGATGAAACTCTATCGCTTCGAACCTGCGCCCTTGCTTTTGGGGTTCGTGCTAGGCCCTCTAATGGAAGAACAATTGCGCCGTGCAATGCTCTTGTCGCGCGGCGATCCAATGGTTTTTCTGGAACGCCCAATTAGCGCAACATTGCTCGCTATCTCCGCCGTGATCGTTGTGAGCTCTGTCTATGTGACAGTGCGAAAACGACGTCACTCCCTCCCTCACTCCTCACAAGTAGAAACAGAAGGAACAAACTCATGACTATGAAAAGACGTGGATTTCTTGCATCATCCCTGGCCATTGCTGCGGCCTTGGCGACCACAAACGCCTATGCCGAACCCGGTGCGTGGAGCGATGAACCAGTACGTATTGTAGTGACTTTCCCTCCCGGTGGTACCAGTGATTTGGTTGCTCGCTTGCTGGCCCAACATCTTGACACTGATTACGGCCAGAAAGCTGTCGTCGACAATCGTCCCGGCGCGGCCGGCACTGTGGCCGCCGATTATGTTGCCCAGCAGGATCCGGATGGCACGACACTGATCCTTGCTAATAACGCGCCTTATACAATCGCTCCGACCCGTTTTAAATCCATCCCTTATGATCCCATCGAGGGGGCCAGCCACATTGCCTATATCGGCGCATCAGCACCGGGTCTGTTCGTGCAGCCCTCTTCGAGCATTACGTCTCTGGATGAATACATCGCTGTCGTCAAAGAAACCCCAATGACCTATGGATCCAGCGGTGTGGGGTCGATCTCCCACATTCTTGGTCAGGCAGTAGATGCAGCCCTTGAGGTAAAATCTATTCACGTCCCCTACAAGGGCAGTGCACCTGCCATTCAAGATTTCCGTGCTGGTGTGCTTGATTCCTTCTATGACATGGTTGTGCAAAACAGCGATATGATTGAGGACAAAGAAGCTATTCCTTTGGCAATCGCATCGCCAGAACGCAATCCACAGTTGCCCGACGTGCCAACCTTTGTCGAACAAGGGTACGATATCGTCATCGAAAACTGGGTCGGCCTGTCTGCGCCCGCAGGTTTAGACGCGGACATGACAGCTAAAATCAACGAAACGGTTCTTGCTGTTTTCGCCAACCCTGAGGTCCAAGCGCGGCTAACAGAATTGGGCATCACCCACACTGCAATGTCTGCGCAAGACTACACCGATTTTGTCACCAAACAGATCGACGTCTGGGCACCGCTGATCATTTCCGCCGGGATCGCCGAATAAAAATCACACCAAGTGCGGCCTTTTTAATGGGCCGCACTTTCCACGAACCGTGATGTTGAAAAGCCCGTATTTGGAGCAACTGTCCAACTATCGTCCAGAACCGCCATTCAAACTAAGCCGCTTGGTGGTACAATCCGATCCGATCTATGCCCAACATTGGCTGGGGAATGACCCTAGCATTTCCCCGCAAAACCCACGCAATGCGCGCACAGGCAATGAATGCCATCAAGATGCGTCAGCGACCACTGGCTGCAAACCCTCGATCATGTACATTTTCAGAAGGGTCGCCTCGAGCAAAGGGCGAGAAATATCGTACACGTCCGAAACATATTCGATGGCCATGATATCATCTGGGGCAAGATCTTTCGCAAGGATTTCGGGTCCATACTTTTGCAAGCTATGTGTGGGATATGCAAAATCTCCCAAAGCCCATTGATGCGGGTAAACCCCATCTACAAGGCTTGGGAAAATGCGGGCGTAAGTCTGAAAAGCAAACCTCACGAAGTCCTGTTCGTTTGAATTGGGCATGGCCAAATATGCCTTCCGAAAACGTCAAATCTGGACGTGAGGTTGAAATATCGCGTGGTTCAACCGATGCCTTTATCCCTTAGCGTTTACCAGTTTATGCCCGACCACTTTTACCCTAACCGTTTCATCACCCAGAATAACCCATCCTGCGATCCCTCCGTAAAATGACCGGGCCATGACCCCCGGCGTGGTGGCAAACAAAAAACGTGACGGCCGATAAGTATGCGAGCCAGTCACGCCTAGATGTTTTGTCAAATGCCCGCACAGGTATTTGTTGACACATTCTGAAGAGAGCCAACTGGGCGCGACCTGTGTGGCAGAAATAAAAGGACAAGGATCATCCCGAAGGACGGCGAGACACAGTCGGCTTCCTGCGCACCTAGGATCAAATGTCCATAAAGATAGATCAAGCCTGGCAACCTCTATAGGCCAAACGTCTTCTTCGGTTCCTGACCCACAGAAAAATTTGTCCATGACTTGGCCAGCACTTGAAACTGAGGCGAGATACCGCTCCTGTTGCCGCCCCGCAGTGCATCCTTTCAGATCTCCCTGATGTCAGCAGCAGCGGGCGATCAATACCGTCTCTGTTCAAAGATGGATGATCAAGCTAGACGGCTTTTTAACAAGTCTCCCGACTTCATTAAAATCGGGTATCCAACCATCGAAAATGCCGTATTTATGACCTTTAACGCTCTGAGCGTCTCTTGATGGATATTACTGGTTTCAATACTTTCAGCAAGCCCTTCGCGCAATCGGGCAATATGGCTACGTTGCAGTTTTTGCTCGACTTTTCGCACTTTTTCCTTCGCCGCGACAAGCGCTCGTGCTTCGGCGGGGTTTTGGTTCAACATAACATTCAACGCCAATTGCACGTTACTTTGGACACGATCGGCAAAATCGCGAATTTCTTCTCGGCCTTGTTGGGAGAATTGAAGCCCCTGACGATCAAGCCGCTGCGCTAATTCCAACATAATCCGGGCGATCGCATCTGAGGCGGAGTCGAGACTGGAGGAAATAGACACAAGATCCATTGATCTGCGGCTTAAATCTTCCTCCAATCCTTTACGTCCAATCCGGGCGAGATAGAGCTTGATGTCTAAGTGCATCTGTTTGATCGTGGCATCCTGCTTGAGGATAGCCTTTGCAGTATTATCATCCCAGCGATCATAAAGTGGCTCGACCGCGATGAGCATATGCTCAATTTTTTGCCCCATACCCAGCAGTTCACGCGCAGCACAATCCAACCCTCGTTGGGGTTTGTCCAACAGATTGGGATCCAGAGCACTAACCGCATCCAACGGTATTTCATTGGCTGATTTATCGACGACAAGATAGGTCATTGCTGTAGCAACGGGTCCAACAAGCGGGAGCGTCAACAGCGCAAGAGACACGTTAAACGCCAGATGCAAGTTGATCGCCTGCCGCACTGGGGTTGTTCCGAGGGAGCTTAGGAGATCTGGGATCATCACGATCAAAAGCATCGCAAGCACGGCGCCGCCCCCGCGTAAAATCAGATTGGCCATGACCATGCGTCGTGACGTAAGCGGTGCAGTATATGTGAGCACAAACGCAATAAACGCCCCGCCCAGATTTGCGCCCAATATCATCGCCGCGGCGGCCGACACGGGCAGAATTCCCTGCCCGGCCATTGTAACAAACAACAACACAGCTGCCACGCTGGAATGAACCGCCCAAGCGAAGGCGGCCCCAATGACAAAGGCGGTCAAAACATCGCGCCCCAAGTACGCCATGACAGTTTGCGTTGCAGGGTCCGACAACATTGGAGCTGTCGCGTTTCGGATCATGTCCAATGATACAAAGATCAAGGCTAAGCCAATCATGATACGGCCAATCTGGCGGGTATTGCTGCCTTCTCCTCGCAGGAACACAATCACCCCACCAAAAATCAGGAGAGGGATCAAAAGGGGTTGGCGTACCATAAGAAGTTGGGTCACCACTGCCGAGCCAACATCCGCACCCAGCATTATCGCCAAGCCTGTCGCGGAGGCGAGCCCTCCTTTTGCGACAAAGTTGGATACCAAAACAGCCACGGCCGTCGAGCTTTGCAAAAGCACCGCTGCGCCCATTCCGGTTGTTGCGGCAAGCACTCGGTTTTTGGCCGAATGTCTCAACCACAGACGTAAAGGTGCGGCAAAACCTCGCTCAACTCCTGTGCGCACCAACCGGACAGCCCAAATCAAAAGGGCGGCGGCACCTGCGATGCTAATCAATGTCTGGATTACGTGAGGCTCATTCAACTGTCTTACTTTCGAAAGGTCGGTTCTTTAGAACGGAAACAAACCGGGCACAGCGACCGGCCCGATCCGGATGGTTTGAAGTTTAGTTTCCCAGCGGTGCGAAAGACAACCATCTGCCTGATCCCGATATCGACGCGTGCATCTGCACGGCGGTCATGAACGAAACTACTGCAGGTAGATGAGGCAGAGAATGCAATATGTCCAGACTCATCCGTGATCAAAAAGAACTTCTCTGACGTGTCAACACAGCAACATTGCGTAGCGATTGCTGTACAGCGGACAGCAAAACGCTCTCGGTTCCAACGAAAAGGGCTTAATGAGAACTAGGGCGGCACCCAAAATGATAGGTGAAGATCAAAACCACAGGCCATTGCCGACTTCACCTTACCCGTACCTACTCTCAGTCTTTTCCGTCAGCACATCGCCTTTGCAAATTTTGTCCACATTTTGCTGCATTGCCTAGGTGAACATATTGAGCCGCTTTGACATCAAACTAACGCACCCCTGCCCTGCTGTTGTAGACCCATGGTGATTAACCCCGCCCAGTTTTCTTCTTTGACGGCATCCGCCCTAAGGCCAATGTTGCGCAAAATAAGTGTTGATCAAACATTATTGTTTTATGTCTCACGCTCATTAGATGATCTAACAATGAACGTCTCTCACGTTGCAGAGTGGATCACGTCAACGACGACAACCGTCATGCTTGAGGTATTTTGCTGCTTTGGTGTTTCCTCTTTCTCTCTGCAACGGTACTCCTAAGGTTAGGCACAGCCATTCAGCTTTCATTCTAAGCGGGGAAAAATGTTCACCACTCAAACAATTTTTGATCGTTATCAGGAATTGCGCGCTCGCTTCCCAGAGGCGAAAACCGTCGCCAAAACAACCGACATTCATTCTTTGTTGGATATTGCGGATGAAGTGGATATGTTTGTTTTTGATGCGTTTGGAGTCTTAAATGTAGGAGACACATTGATCCCGGGCGCGGACAAAAGACTGGATCAATTGCGCACACGTGGATGTGCCATTCGAATTCTCACCAACGCAGCAAGCTATGACCGCAGTGGTGCAATTGCAAAATTCAAGCGCCTTGGCATACATGTCAATGATGATGAAATCACCACCAGCCGCGAAGCTGTTCTGCAATTTTCAACAGATGGGCGCTGGGGGGTGATCGCCGCGGATGTTGACCCCCTTAATGACTTGCCTTATAGCGTCGTTCGTTTAGCTGAATCTGCGCAAGACTATGATGATGTTGATCATTTCCTCTTCCTCTCAACTGCTGATTGGTCCGAAAACCAGCAAAAGATGCTAACGGAAGCGATGCAAAAAAGGCCCCGTACACTCTTGATTGGAAACGCGGATCTCGCGGCACCACGTGACAATGGATTCTCCGTGGAACCGGGATATTTCGGCCATCTCATCGCAGATCTTCACCCCGAATTCGTCCAGTTTTTTGGCAAGCCCTTTCCCGAAGTATACGATCTTGTTGAAGCGTCACTGCCCGGTATTCAACCAGATCGAATTGCGATGTGTGGCGACACGCTGCACACAGATATCTTGGGCGCAGCAGCCCGCGGGTGGCGCACAGTCCTTGTAACCCAAGATGGTTTATTTGCAGGGCATGATACGCAAGGGTTTTCGGAGAAATCACAAATCTATGCAGATTGGCGTCTCCCGCGGATTTAAAAAACACAACGCAAATTTTCGCCTCAGAGCATCTCCAGCCACATCTCTCCATAGGCTTTGTAACGCGTACCATATGCCGGTGCCTGTGCGCGTTTGGGCGATGGGACATTCTTGGGCAATCCGAACAGAAGTGCCGCACCTATGCTGGTGCCTGTCGCAGATTCACTGCAAAAAACTGAACGCCCGGTCATCGCATGCAACATATCAAGGTATTGAATATTGGTTGAAAATGGTCCTTCGACGATGATGTTTCCCCGTGCTCCGGCGAGGTCGAGACAGGTGAATGTCATCAGCGCCAGATAGAAAGACAGCGCGACAGTGCGTTCTCCTGAGCCGTCAATGGGTTCCTCTGGTGTCCATCTCATTGCTCGACCCTGAAAGGGCCCACTCATGGGATCAACCGAAGGCAACAGCATCGTCTTTTTCAAGAGAACCCGTTCAACATCTTCTGGCGCGACGTTCACCGGATGACCCTGTTGGATCAGATCATACTCTCTGCCGCCCATGAAACGCGCTGAAGGCACCGGAGCCCCCAATGCGTTGACGTTAATCAGTGTGTCTCGGCGTGGATCCAATGATCCGACCTGCCCGCCCAAAGCCATTGCAATGACCCAAGTGCCCGTTGAGACGACCGAAAATGGCGCGGTCTGCGTTGCGATATGCGAATAGAGTGACGCGTTCGAATCGTGGATGCCGCATGTGACCGGCGTGTCGACAGGCAAACCTGTGGCGGTGGCCACTTTTGGCAGAATGGTTCCAAGGGTCTCTCCGGATGGCAAAACGGGTGCTATTTTATCTGCAATATCAAGGGACGTAACCAAATGCGAAAACGCCCCCTGATGTGGCATCCAAAGATCGGTGTGACACCCGATTGATGTCACATCGCAGGCCATTTCACCGGTCAATAAATACCCCCAATATTGAGGGTAGGTTAGGATATGAGCAGTACGGGCATGCAACCTAGAATCCGTTTTGAACTGCCAGTGCAATTGCGCTCCGACATTCAGACCATTGGCCAATCGCGGCGATCCCGTGTCGCAAAACTGGGGGCGCAATACATCGTATTCAGCCGTCGTCTCTTCTGGCCCACCAAATTCATAATCCAGAATAGGTGCTGCGAGTTCCCCCTTATTATCCAACAACACAATTGACGCACCATGCGTGGTCACGGAAATACCGTCGATACCGTAGGTGTCGTGAAACTGCGCCAGAGATTTCTGCAAAAACGCCCAATGCCCTTTTGTGTCAAAATGCGGCCAAGGCGGCCCTGCTCGAACGGTATTGGGACGTGTCACCACATCGACTTCTGCCATTTTATCCAGATCGACGAGAGCCAGCTTGGCGTTGGTCTTGCCGATGTCGATCACTGCAATGTGGCGCATCTGTTTCATCGCATGAAAAATTGACCGGGCAATTCAACAGCGACTGGCGCATTGTCGGCATGCGTCTCCATTAGATCGGCCATATGCGCCCACCATTTTCTCATGATCGGATGGTTTCGCAAATCATCCATTGCATGGTTTTGCGTGCGCATCAGGATGCCGATCAACAGGTTTGTCTCTTCATCAAGATGAATACTGTAGTCACTGATACCGGCGGATTTCAATAAATCGACAAGTTCGGGCCAGATCTCGTCATGTCTTTTGCGATATTCCTCCGCTGCGCCCGCATTCAGCTGCATCCGAAACACAAAACGTTCGCTCATGATATACGCCACCTTGTCGAGATCATGGTCCAAAGGCGCGGCAATGCAATCACTCCAATCAGCAACACGCCGATGAAGATCGACATCACGATTCCCGGCACATTGAGAAGCCCAAGACCAAATGTGACAAGTCCCATGACAAATGCAGCGATCACCACGCCTGGGATTGATCCCGAACCGCCCAAAATATTGACCCCCCCCAAGACAACCATCGTGACGACTTCTAGTTCCATGCCCGTCGCAATGCTCGGTCGTGTTGACCCCAAGCGGGAAGTGAGGCAAACCGCAGCGACACCAGACATCAAGCCCGTCGACAAGAACAGCAGAAATTTAACGCGCTGCACGCGAATGCCGCTGAAGAGCGCGCCGGTTGGGTTGTTTCCTATCGCGTAAACAGCGCGGCCAAAATTTGTTTTGTGCAAAACCACCGCGTAAATTAGTGCAAGGCTGGCAAAAATAACCATTTCGACAGTGATCACCCAGAAAACATACCCTTGACCAAAAAAGGCGAAATCAGACGGATACCCCCGATAGGCTCCATCCCCGAGGACGATGAAACTAATCCCTCGAAACAGGCTCATGGTACCGATGGTGACCACGATAGATGGCAATCCGAGAACGGTCACGAAAATAGCATTGAAGGCACCGCACAGCAGTCCCACCAACAGGCCGATCATAACCAGTTCCGGTGTCCCTGCGCCATATTGGACCGCGAACCCCATCGCGGTGCTGGCCAGCGCGATGATCGATGCAACAGAAAGATCAATTTCACCGGAGATGATCAGCAGGGCCATTGCACAGGCAATCATCGCTTTTTCGGTGAAATTAAATGTAGCGTCGCTCAGGTTCCATGCATTCAAGAAATAGGGCGACATGAAGCTGTTGACGATAAATATTGCCACAGCGACGACCAAAAGCAGGGCCTCCCAACTGCGCAAGACGCTATAGGCACGGCGATGCAATCGATCCGGAATGTGGCGGATTTGCGGGGTTGCGTCCGTCATGCCCCGCCCTCCTCGGATTGTTTTAGGATGATGCGTCCTTTTTCACGGCCCGAGCGGGCATTAAAAGCGACCGCAATCAAAATCGCACTGCCCGAAATGGCCAATTGCCAAAAGGGGGAGATATTCACAACCGGCAGTGCATTTTTGACAACGCCCAGAAAAATAGCGCCAAGAACCGCGCCCCCGACAGACCCAACACCGCCGGCAATGGAAATACCCCCAATGACGCAGGCCGCGACGACTTCAAGCTCAAAGCCACCGGCAATATCCACATAGGCAACAGCGTAGCGCGCCACCCAAAGATACCCCGTAAGCCCAGCAAGCGCGCCGGAAAGCACGAACGCCCAAAATTGCGTTTTCCCAACATTGATCCCAGTATAAACCGCCGCGTGGGGGTTACCCCCAACAGCAAAAACTGATCGCCCAAACGACGTAAGGGCCATCATTATCCCAAAAACAACAACCGTTACGATGGCGACCCACGACAAAACAGGCACACCCAAAACAGCGCTGCGGGGAAATCCTGTGAAGGTATCACTCATCTCATGCGCGTTTATCCATTTACCATCCGAAATCAGAAAAATGATGCCTCGGAAAATGGTCATGGTACCAAGAGTGACAACAATCGGCGGAATTTCCAGCTTCCAGACTAAAATCCCATTTACAGCCCCCATGATCGCCCCAAGCAGCATAGCCATAACGATAATAATGGGAATCGGCAGACCCGGCATGGCCACATTTATCATCGCAACAATCATACCAGTGAGGGCTAGGTTTGCGGCCATCGACAGATCGATACAGCGCGTCAGGATGACAATCATTTGCCCCAATGCCAAGATAATCAAAGGGGCAGTATCGTTGAAAACATGTACGAGATTCCCCGGCGTTACAAATCCCGAAAACCGAGTGGAAATCAGGAACAGAAGGGCAAGGATGGCGATGCTTAAAATAGCTTCTCGGATTGGAATTGACCGCAATACCATGGATCAGGCCTCTTTTAGTTGCGACGTGGCGGTGATCCCCGCAGCGTGGCGCACAAGTGTTTCCGGCGTAAGATCTTCACCAGACAGTTCCGCTTCGATCCGACCATCCCGCATAACGATCACACGGTCTGACATGCCAATGATTTCAGGTATTTCCGAACTGACCATGATCACCGACAGCCCCTGAGACGCCAACTCCGCCATGAATTCATGCACAGCGGCTTTGGATCCGATATCGACGCCTTTGGTCGGTTCGTCCAGAATGATGACCTGAGGCCGCGTTGCCAGCCATTTTGCGATCACGACCTTTTGTTGATTTCCTCCCGACAGGCTGCCCACATCCTGATCCAAGGAGGCAGCCCGTAAATCTAAGCGCTCTGAATACTCCCTAGCCAATTTGAATTCCGCCGCCAGTTTCAAAAATCCGCGCTTTGAGACGGTACCCAACATCGGCAAGGTGATGTTTTGAAAAATCGGCAAGCCGATGACCGCGCCCTGTTTGCCTCTATCCTCCGGAACATAGACGATACCATGTGCAATCGCGTCCGCCGGTGACCGAATTTCAACAATCTCGCCGTCAATTTTGCACGTCCCATTTGCCGGTTTCGTGATGCCAAAAAGCGATTGCATAAATTCAGACCGACCGGCACCAACAAGGCCGTAAAACCCTAGAATTTCACCTTTTCTGAGCGTAAAACTAATGTCAGAAAATTCTGTCGCGTGACGATAATCTACCACTGTCAGAATATCTTCAGCAATATTGCTGCTGCGTTCGGGGAAAATCTGATCGACCGAGCGGCCCACCATCATTTGAACCAGCGCAGCCTCATCAATTTCAGAGATCAGCCCGTCGCCGACCAAAGCACCATCCCGAAAAACGGTAAAGCGATCCGCAATGCGAAAAATCTCATCAAACTTGTGGCTGATGAACAAGATGGCCTTCCCTTGCGCCTTCAACGTCTCGACCAGTTCGTATAGTTCTTGGATTTCTTTATGAGAGAGCGCCGCGGTCGGTTCGTCCATAATCACAACCCGCGCATCGACAGACAATGCGCGTGCAATGGCCACAAGGTGTTTGTTGGCAATCCCAAGGTCGCGCAAACGCGCATGCGGATCAAATTGCGCCCCGATACTGTCCAGCAGACGGGTAGCTGCTCGCAGCATCTCGCCCCGATCAATCAACCCAAATCGGGTGCGTGGCGCGTGACCAATGAAAATATTTTCGGCGACGGACAGCTCATCAAACAACACAGTCTCTTGGTGGATTGCCGTGATACCCGCGTCCCCAGCGGCGTTTGCATTCGCAAATTTGACGGGTTTGCCATCGATGCGGATGGTGCCGCCATCGGGTTGGTAAATACCCGTCAAGATTTTTACCGTTGTCGATTTGCCAGCACCGTTTTCGCCAACCAACGCGGTTACTTGTCCGGCATACAGATCAAGCCGGACCGCATCGAGCGCCGTGACGCCTGGGAACGTTTTGGTAATGGCATCCATTGAGACAACAGGCGAAGCACGCTCAGTCATTTCGACCCTTTTGGTTTTAATTTTGAGTGGTTAGGCGCAGATGAAACCCGGCGCGCAGGAAACGCACCGGGTCGATTTTGTGATGTTAGAATATGGATTTAAACTCATCGATATTGCTGGCGTCATAGACAAACGGATCCGCCATCGCGCCTTCTGAGTTGTCATCCAATGTCAGGCTTCCCATGCGGCCCATAGGGATGGTCGCGCCCGGTTCCGCAGAAGCACCGTTCTTGGAAATTTCATAAGCCAGCATCGCCGCTGAATACCCAAGATCAATTGGATTCCAGATCGCAAAGGACTGCGACGCTCCAGAGTCGATCGCGCCTGCCATTTCAGACGGCAGACCAAGCCCTGTTACGTTAACTTCGCCCACTTTACCCGCATCCACGACCGCCTGTGCCGCCGCCACGATACCCACAGAAGTTGGCGCAATGATTGCGTCAAGATCCGGGTAGGATTGCATCAGACCGGTCGCTTCGCGGTAGGATTTATCGGCCAGATCGTCTCCGTAAACGGTTGTGACCACGTTGATGCCCGAGTAGTCGCCCACGACCTTGGTCATCTCATCAATCCAGATGTTTTGGTTGGTCGATGTCGTCGTCGCGGACAGGACAGCAACATCCCCACCATCGGGTAGATGATCAGCGGCAAGCTTGATAATCATGTTACCAATCAAAGCGTTGGAAGACGGGTTGAGATGCATTTGACGCCCCTCGGTTGCGACGCCACTATCCCAACTGATGACAGTGATCCCGCGCTGCATAGCCTTTTTCAAAGCTGGCACCAGTGCATCTGTGTCATTCGCAGAAATCGCGATTGCATCCACATTTTGGGCAATCAGGGCATTGATAACCTCAATTTGGCCTTCGGCAGTTGTATCCGTTGGACCGGTATAGATGATCTCAACACCACCAAGCTCAGCCGCCGCTTCTTCCGCCCCTTTGGCGGCGGCTTCGAAAAAGCCGATGCCGAGCGCTTTGACGACCAGCGCGATGCGGGTATCTTCCGCGGCAGCAGGTGATGCGATCATGATGGCCGCCGCGGCAGCCGATGCCATTACATTCCGAAATACACTCATGGTTTCCTCCCTTGGAGTGGTTTCATTTGGGGCGGATTAAGGCACCGCTCCCGTTTTTTGCGCCGCGCCCGTGGACACAACGATTAATTTCACCTCCGCAGCCTCCAACATTGATGCCGTCCGATCCGTGACGCCATCGTCGGTTATGATGGTGTCAATCCTAGTCAAAGGGCAGAGGATCAAACTCGAACGGTTTGCGAATTTTGCGCTATCGACCAGAACAATCAGCTCCTCCGCCTGACCTATCAGTTTTTGCTCCGCCTGGATCAGCAAGGGGTCCTGCTCCATCAGACCAAGCGGGCCGATGCCCTGCGCCCCCATGAACATTCGTTTGGCATAAAAGTTGCGCGTTACATCATTGTCAAAAGGCGAAAGTATGATGTTCTGTTCTCGATAGATAACGCCACCAGACAAGAGCACCGTGTTTCGCGTGTTTTTCAAAAGGTGTTCAGCGATCGGAAAGGAATTGGTAAACACCTGCATCTGGCAGGAGGCGAGTGGATGCACCATTTGAAAGGTCGTCGTACCGCCATTGATAATGATCGGCTCGCCATCGCTGCATAACTCGACCGCCGCAGCTGCAATCGCCTGTTTTTCGGCGATATTGATCGTTTGATTATAAGAGAATGGACGCCCGGCCAACCCAACAAATGGTGTTGTACGCAGGGCTTCGGCACCCCCGCGCACGCGGCGTAATTGCCCGCTTTCATCCAGAGTATTAATGTCGCGGCGCACAGTCGCTTCGGACGCCCCAGTTAACGCACACAGATCCGCGACGGTCACCACAGACCGGTCTTGAACGGCTGATAGAATTACCCTGTGTCTGTCGATCTCATGCATCTCAGCGCCTTTGTTACCCTACGTTACGTTGCAGTGAGTCGATCTCGCAAGTCAATCATTAATTATCAACTTCAATCATGCTGCGATGCAGAATGATTGTTTGTGATTGTTTATGATTGACTTGAAAGTCGATGAAAGGCAGCCTGCATTCAAGCGCGCCCCCTCTAAATTCGCCCACGATGGAGACGATGATGCCCTCTGCGAAAGCCAACCAAAACCTTGAAAACAAATGGGATACATCGAAATCCTGTGACATGAGCGAGCCTGAAAAGCTATTGTACAGATCAAATCTGTTGGGGTCAGACAAACGAATCACAAATTACGGCGGCGGCAATACGTCAGCAAAGGTTTTGCAGGCGGATCCATTGACCGGAGAGGCAGTCGAAGTTCTCTGGGTCAAGGGATCTGGCGGGGATGTTGGATCCATAAAAATGGACGGCTTTTCAACGTTGTACATGCATAAGCTCGAAGCGCTACGCGGCATCTACCGCGGCGTTGAGTTCGAAGACGAGATGGTCGGTCTTTTGCCGCACTGTACCTTCAATTTAAATCCGCGCGCTGCTTCCATTGACACCCCTTTACACGCCTATGTGCCGCGCAAACATGTAGATCACATGCACCCGGACGCCATCATCGCCATCGCAGCAGCAAAAGATAGCAAATCGCTGACGCAGCAAATCTTTGGAGACGACATTGGCTGGTTACCCTGGAAAAAGCCGGGGTATGAATTGGGGTTGTGGCTATCAGATTTTTGCGCTGCGAACCCAATGGCTAAAGGTGTTATTCTGGAAAGCCATGGGTTGTTCACATGGGCCGATGATGCGCAGGAGTGTTACACATTGACTGTGGATGTCATACAAACCGCTATGGATTGGTTTGGCACGCAGACCGCAGGAAAGACCGCCTTTGGTGGCGCGCGGCACAAATCACTGCAAGCACCAGAACGAAGCGCCATTGCAGCACGTTTGATGCCAGCTATTCGTGGGATGATATCGGATCAACATCGCATGATTGGCCATTTCACCGACAGCAAGCCGGTGCTCGAATTTGTTAATGCCGTGGACATGCCGCGACTTGCAGCATTGGGAACATCCTGTCCGGATCATTTCCTACGCACAAAAATCTGCCCGCTGGTGGTGAATTTTGACCCTGCAGAATCAGACCTTGAGACAACGCTTGCTGGGTTGCCCGATGCTGTTGCCACGTACAGAGAGGGCTACAAAGCCTACTACGAACGCTGCAAACGCGTCGGCAGCCCTTCAATACGTGATCCCAATGCCGTGGTTTATTTAATTCCCGGTGTTGGCATGATCACCTTTGCCAAGGACAAAGCAACAGCCCGTATCTCAGGCGAATTCTATGTCAATGCGATCAATGTGATGCGTGGGGCGGATGCGGTATCTGAGTACCAAGGTTTGTCTGAGCAAGAAGCCTTCGACATTGAATATTGGCTATTAGAAGAAGCCAAACTGCAAAGAATGCCTAAACCCAAGTCGCTGGCCGGACAGGTTGCCATGATTACCGGCGGTTCTGGTGGTATTGGGTCTGCGACGGCGGAACGTTACTTGCGCGAGGGTGCATGTGTAATGCTCGCAGATATTGACGAAGACGCCTTGCGTGGGACCGTGGTAAAACTGTCTGAAGAATTTTCAAACGATGTTGTACGTTCGGTGCAAATGGACGTCACTGACGAAGATGCCGTTGCAGCCGCCTATGCTGAAATCGCCACCGAATTTGGTGGGGTCGATATACTTGTCTCAAACGCTGGAATAGCCAGTTCGGCACCGATTGAAGAAACAAGCCTGGCATTGTGGAATAAGAACATGTCCATCCTGTCGACCGGATATTTTCTAGCCAGTCGAGAGGCTTTCAAATTGATGCATATCCAAAACCTGGGCGGTGCTGTTGTTTTTGTGGCATCCAAAAATGGCTTGGCGGCCTCCCCAAATGCATCTGCTTATTGCACAGCTAAGGCGTCGGAAATTCATCTGGCGCGCTGTCTGGCCTTAGAAGGTGCTCCGGAAGGGATCCGGGTCAATGTTGTGAACCCGGACGCGGTTCTAAAAGGGTCAAAAATTTGGTCTGGCGATTGGTTGCAAGAGCGGGCCTCTACCTATGGTAAAGACAAAGCAGGACTAGAAGAGCACTACCGCGAACGTTCTTTGCTAAAGCGATCTGTGTTGCCAGAAGACATTGCTGAAGCCGCCTATTTTCTCGCCTCGGATCTGTCAGCTAAATCAACAGGCAACATCCTCAATGTGGACGCAGGCAACGTTCAAGCATTCACCCGGTAAAGGGCTGGTTTCATGATCGATATCGACATTCTCGAGCGTTCCAACGCTCAGGCATATTCTAACTTGCAAGCTGATTACGATGCCCTGGCGGAACATCTTGAGCGGCGTGGCATCGACATTACCTCGATCAAGGCAAAGGTCGCTAAATATGGCGTCGCCATCCCAAGTTGGGGCGTTGGCACCGGCGGAACACGGTTTGCGCGGTTTCCCGGTCCGGGCGAGCCGCGTGGTATTTTTGACAAGTTGAGTGATTGCGGTGTGATCCAGCAACTGACGCGCGCAACCCCTTCGGTGTCCTTACATATTCCTTGGGATAAAGCGCCTGCAGCCGATCTCAACGCCAAAGCAGAAAAGGTTGGGCTGACCTTTGACGCTATGAATTCTAATACGTTTCAGGATCAACCGGATCAGAAACACAGTTACAAATTTGGCTCACTCTCTCACATCAATGCGGAAACCCGCCAGCAAGCAATCGAACACAATATTGATTGTATCGAAGTGGGCAAGCAACTCGGCTCGAAGGCACTGACAATCTGGGTTGGTGACGGGTCCAACTTTCCAGGACAGTCAAATTTCACCAAACAGTTTGAACGTTACCTAGAAGCCAGCGCCAAAGTCTATGCAGCTCTGCCGGACGATTGGGTATTGCTCACCGAGCACAAGATTTTTGAGCCAGCTTTCTATTCTACGGTCGTGCAGGATTGGGGCACGAACTTGCTGATCGCTCAGCAGCTCGGCGACAGGGCAAAATGTCTTGTCGATCTGGGCCATCATGCCCCCAACGTAAACATCGAAATGATCGTCGCGCGCCTCAACCAATTCGGCAAACTCGGCGGGTTCCATTTTAATGACAGTAAATACGGCGACGATGATTTGGATACCGGCAGCATCGATCCTTACCGGCTGTTTCTCGTTTTTAATGAATTGGTTGAAGCCGAAAGCGATCCCGCCTTTCATCCGATGCATATGTTAGACCAAAGCCATAATGTGACTGACCCAATTGAGAGCCTAATGGTTTCAGCGATGGAAGTGCAACGCGCCTATGCTCAGGCGTTGATTGTTGATCGCAGTGCTTTGTCAAATTACCAAGATGGTAATGATGCCCTAATGGCCACCATGACATTGAAACAGGGGTTTCGAACCAATGTTGAACCTATATTGGCGATGGCGCGAAAAGACGCCGGTGGTGCGATAGATCCCCTGGCGACATATCGTTTGGCGGGCTACCGTGAACACGTCGCATCCCAAAGGCCTCCCGTTAGCGGCGCTGGTGGCGGGATCGTTTAACATTGGGTGTGGAAAAAAATGTCGCGCTCTCGTTTAGTGGCGCTTCTGAAAATGCAGTTGGTGACGTTGCTCCCAACAAGTTTAAGGTGTAATTTTAGGTGGCCTTTTTCTTTTTGCCTCCTGTTCACGGCAAGTCCGCAACAGTTAAAAATTGCGCAGCTCGACGCAGTTCATCTCAAAAAAGAAGTACGCCCAAGCACTTGCTGCCAGGACAGCAATAAAAAAACATCCGATGGCGAATGCAGCCTTTCCTGCTCTCCAAAATAAGAAAGAGATGGCGACCCCCGCACCCATAACAACCGCGAGGCTAACATCAAACCACGCCAAAAGCAGACAATCTTGAAAGCTCACGCAGGTCTTCTCCCTAGTAATTATCCACAAAAACGCGTGATCTGGCTTCTTATACGAAAATGAGACGCTTCGACCTCTATACACTCCCATGCCGCCTATGTCGTCACCCTGCAACAAAACCTAAAAGTTCGGCCGCTGTTAACTTGGCATTAACCAAAAGCACTCACGATTCTAATTTGGAAAATCCTTTCGCGGTTCGATGTTCAGGAGATCACGCATGAGCAATTGGTTTGCTTCTGGCCCTTCTATCTTTGGGAAAAACCAAAAGACTTCGAAAATCAAAACGAGACGAAAAACGCCCGTCAAAGGCCCCGGTTTTTCCGAGGATGCTTTGCGTGGTCTTGATGAATTAGACGCCCGTCTTCCGCCTCCGGGATCAGAGACAAAACCCGCGTTCACTCGCTCTTATAAACCCACTGAACGGCTCTCAAATGAGGCCTCCGCCGGCGGCGGGCTGTTGATTGACGAAGATGGCAATAAGATCCCTCACTATTGGGGCCACCGCGAACGCCTGCGTAAAAGATTTCTGGCAGGCGGGCACAAACCAATGCCTGAATACGAAATTCTCGAATTGCTTTTGTTTAATGCGATTCCACGGATTGATGTGAAACCGCTCGCCAAGCGGTTGTTGTCAACCTTTGGCGATTTGAATGGGGTTGTCGCCGCCTCCGAACACCGGCTTTTGCAGGTCGAAGGAGCGACATCTTTTGTCTTTTTACAACTTCGCATCGCTGAGGCATTTGCCCAACGTATGGGGCAGGCAAAGATCATGGAACGAAACGTGATGACATCATGGGATGACCTGATCACATATTGCCGGACGACCATGGCACATCGTGACACAGAACAATTCCGGGTTTTGTTTCTAGATAGAAAAAACGTTTTAATTGCCGATGAAGAGCAGGCAAAAGGCACCGTCGATCACGTACCCGTTTACCCACGAGAAGTTGCAAAACGCGCTCTGGAATTAAACGCCAGTGCCATCATTCTTGTGCACAATCACCCCTCTGGCGATCCCTCCCCCAGCACCCAAGACATTACCATGACCGATAGTGTGGCCGCGGCCTGCCATGCAATCGGCGTCACCATCCATGATCATGTCATTGTGGGAAAACAAGAAGAGTTTTCCTTCAAAGCCGAAGGGCTGTTTTCCGCAATATAGAAGTTTTTTCCACTACCTCAGTCACACGACCGCTGCTTTTGACAGCCATCATCACCATTGACTGCTCAGCTCATCTGACGGAGCAGCAGCATTAAACAGGATCTACACAAACGATTTTACCTGCCGTCAAAATATGTTGACACAGTGCCTCCCCGTCACATAGGTCGGTGGCTAGGAGCAGCCGCAATGTACATTTCATTAGACATTTCATCGTGCCAATCACCTCGACCGGATCGAGTTGAATTGCATTGCGACGGCTTTCTTTTGGAGATTGAGTTCTGAGTTAACCACCAGAACAGCACTTTGAACAAGCCGTCTCACCCGAGGCGGCTTTTTTGGTATTGGAGATCCACATGGAACTTGTGATCGAACATTTGGACGACGTTCTACCCCATATTCAGCCCGATACGGGGATTATTCATTCTGTGCGCGACGGGTATTCGGTCATGAACTACGTTTTTTCTGTTGATGGAACGTTTGATACGCCCATCGCTCGGGAATGTCGGGGGTTGAAGTTTGCGCCTGATGGGTCGCTCATCGCGCGTCCCTTTCATAAATTCTTTAATCTTGGCGAAAAACGCCCCCCTCAAGCCGAACCCTGGGACAGCCGACATGTGGTACTGGACAAGCTGGACGGCTCAATGATCCATCCCGCGATTGTAGCGGGCAGATTGGTTTTTATGACACGCATGGGCATATCTGCACAATCTCAACAGGCGTGGGAAAACGCCGATCCAGACGTCCGCACGCTTTGCCAAGAAATGGTTTCTACAGGTTACACGCCTATTTTTGAGTTCACGTCACCAAACAATCGGATTGTTGTCGCCTATGACGCGCCTGCGCTGACGTTATTGGCTGTTCGGCACATGCGCACCGGTGCCTATCTACCGCACACCAAGGTGGAACAGATCGCGACCCAATATGGTGTAGGTGCCGCGCGCAGCTTCGGCTCTGTCGAAAATATAGCAAACTTTTGGGACGAAGCGCGCGCACTTGAGGGCGTCGAGGGCTACGTCATTGCATTTGAAAACGGACACCGCATCAAAATCAAGGCTGATGCCTATGTGCTGCGTCACAAAGCACTGGCAGGGCTTGCCTATGAAAAGAACTTGCTGGCCTGGATCGCGACAGATGCTGTGGATGATGTAGTGCCGCTTTTGTCGCCAGAGGCTGCTGAATTCGTTCGACATTACCAAACCCAAATCATGGATGCGATACTGCGTTGGGAACAGGACATTGGACATTTTATTCGTCAATATGCAGATCTGCCCCGCAAGGAATTTGCTCTCAAAACAAAGGAAGAGGTACCTCCTCGTTTGCAGTCAGTGGCCTTCAGGGCGTTCGATGGAACTTCAATACGCCAAAGCCTAATGGAGATTCTGGAACGCGCGTCCGGATCAGACACAAAGGTCGAGGCAATACGCCCATTGTTTGAAATGAAGTGGCGGCCCATGGCACCACAAGAATGAAACAGGTTAGCGTGATCGAATTCATCGAGTTCGGTCACGCGCGGGTTTGCACCCCAAGGAAAGCACGGCGTCAAAAAGTTATCTGTTTTCACGCGCGTCAATCAGATGCTTGGGCCGATGTGCTGAGTTAAGGCGTGTTGCATTCCGCCCCGGTCTTGCTAGGTTCGCACAAGCTGCAACGCAGTTGATCCCCAACAGGAGCGAGCCCAATGAACCCAACACAAGTTGTTTTTGATATCGGGGGCGTACTGGTGGATTGGCACCCGCATTTAGCTTGGATGGATGCATTGGGATCTCGGGCCGCAGTGGATGCGTTTATGACGCGCACTGATTTCATGGCGCGCAATTCGCGTGCAGATGCTGGCGCGTCGTTTGCCGATCTGGCGCAAGAAATTTTAGATGAAGCAGATCGCCATCACTTTGAAACCTACGTCTCTCTTTTTACACGAACTGTGCCGAATGCCTTGCTGGGGACTTGGGATTTGCTGGACCAACTAAAAGCAAAGGGCGTTCCACTGCATGCAATCACCAATTGGTCGGCTGAAACCTGGCCCGAGGGTGTCAAAGTGCATCCGCGATTGGACAGTGTGTTTGAGACGCTTGTTGTCTCCGGGCGGGAAAACCTCGCCAAACCTGATGTCAGAATTTTCGAACTGCTGTGCCAACGCGCTGGCAATTCGCCTTCGGACTGCGTCTTTATCGATGACGGGTTGCACAACGTCGAAGGTGCCCGCGCGGCCGGAATGGACGGCATTCATTTCACGACACCACAGGCCTTGGAAACAGAGCTGAAACACCGAGGGTTATTGTAGTGAGAGCATGCACACCGTACCGATGCCCTCACCACAACATGGCCAGTTCTATTGTCCTTTAAGTCGGTTGAGAAACAATTGCCTCCTTGGATGCAAGATCGATTTGCAGTTGTGCTTGCCCATTACCAGTTCGCTCTGCTGAGTATCCTTTAGGGCCGACCACGCCGCAAATACGGGACCGCAGGTTTGAAAAGCTGTCAAAGGTGACCACATCCACTGAATCGTCGAAATGCAGCTCCAGTTTGAACCATCCCGGCTTTACCTCTGTAACGTTGGCCACACGCGCACTAAAAGGTTGTGACAGATAGCTGCCGTGAACCTTATCGCCGATCGACCAAGTTTGGCTGGGTTCACGGCTCATCTCGGCGATCATTGTATTCCAGTCCCGAAAACCGTGCTGATTGGATATCAATTCCAGCGACTTTGCATGGCTGATCTGCGTTCCTTTGGCCGCCATTTGGGAACGAAGTTGTTTGGCTTGGTTTTTCGCCTGCTGGATTGATGGTTGTTCAAGTCTCATGATACCGCTCCCAGTTCAGTGTGGAAAACACCCCATTTCAGATGATTTTTGCGTGCGGCGACCCTGAGCATCAAAACCGTTAAACCTAGCAACAAGATTTCAGCAACCGGACCGGCATACCAAACACCGGCCTCGCCAACCCACAATGGGAATACAAACGTCAGCGGGATCGCAAAAATATAGGGTTTACTGAGCCCCAGAACTGCCGCCTTCCTTGCCGCACCAATAGCCTGAAAATAACTCGCGATCATCATCAACGGCCCCATCAAGAAAAATACGCTGGTCATAACGGGTAAGATGCGATCAACCTCGGCAATGACCGCTGTATCATCGACAAAAGCACTTGCGATTTGATTGGTTGAACTCATCACAATGACCTGAACCGCGACACAATATACAAAGGCCGACCATAACGCGATCCGTAAACTGGCATCTGATCGTTGCCAAAGGCCGGCGCCATAGTTGTTCCCTGTGATCGTCTGCATCGCAAAAGACAGTCCCAATAGAGGGAGAAAGGCAAAGGTAATAACACGCGTGATGATCCCATAGGCAGACACTGTTTGAGGATAATTAGGGCTACCAACCCATTGCAACGCCGCGATTATTGCAGTTGCCCCTAGGGCAATGCCGATAAAATTTAGACTTTGTGGCGCTCCCAATGCCAGTATCTGCCCCCAATAGCCGCGCAATGAATGATGCAGCACGCTGGATGGCCGCAGAGAGGTTTTCCCAAACAACCGGAAAGCCAAGATACAAGAAAACGCGAGCCCCTGTGCCGCAGCTGTGCCAAACGCCGATCCAGCCACTCCCATATCAAACAGTGCAATCAATACGTAGTTGAACCCGATATTTGCGACGGACACCAACAAGCTGGTCGCTGCCATAAAGTTGACGTGCCCTTCGTTGCGCAACGCGTCAGAGTTGACTGACAAAACGAACAAAAGCGGGGAGGATAAAACTGTTATCCGAAGGTAGACAAGCCCCATCTGCGCCAATTGATCTGACCCTCCGGCGGCCAGAAACGTCATTGCCTGCCCCATGAAGAGGAAGAGCGCGATCAGACATCCCCCCAAAGCGACGGCCAGCCCATGTGCCCCAGAGAAAACCGCTCGGGAGCGTTCCAGATCTCCGGCACCCAGATGCCGCGCTAAAAGGCTGGACATGCCGTTGGAGACTAAGCTCGAAAGTGCGACGATCAACATATAGATCGGGAACATCAACGTGACAGCGGCCAAGGCATCAAGACCAACGTAATAGCCAAGAAATAAGGCATCTGCCACTGTGAGTAGCCCGTTCATTCCCATGACAAAGATGATCGGCATTGCAGTCTTCAAATACAGAAAACCAAGTGGCCCAGCCGTGAACGTGTTTGTGCGGGTGTCAGACATATCCCGTATCCCTCTCAAGTCAGATCGCGCAAAATGAGATGGAACCCGCATTACCATCCGCGCGATGTGCGGAAAGAGGTACATAGAAACGTCATATCGTAGAACTTCACCAAGACAATCGTCAGCGGGAGGCAGGCGTCTACAGCCTGAGCATCGCGTAAACAGAAAAACTGATCCCGTCAAGATGTCAGGCGATTGAAGGGCCTATCGATGGTCAGACGTTCTATCAAAGCACAACAAAGAGTTTACGTCCCAAGCCCAAACCGGCGGATTTCGTGAAACATGCCATCCTCGTCTTGGCCCGTCAGAGTCAGGCTATTTACATGAAACGGGTTTGGTAGATGCGCATTAAAATGCTCCTGCAACGCGGTCTCTACCAGATCTGCGTCTTTCTTGATGCGCCCCGTAAGAGTAATATGGAACCGGAAATCATCCATGACATAAGGGTACCCCCAGGTGAGTAAGTTTTCTTCTTGTGACGCGCTCAGATGGGATTTCCGGCGGCGCTCAAGTTCTTCTTCTGATGGTGGTGCGCGAAAATGGTCCAGAGTTTTTACAACTTTCGCGGCGACGACGGCCAAAGCGGACGAGTCTCCAATGGGTGTCAGCACGAAAAACTTTCCCAGCTGGCGTATTTGCAACCCGTCCAACGTTACAGGGGCCACCTCCGCACAAAGGTCTTGGAGAGCATCCAGCAGATCTGCGGTCGATCTCCCATGGGCCAGATAAAACGGTGGTTTTATTGTTCCGTGCAGTCCGTATTTGCGCGGCCTGTCGGTTATTGCCTGCACGTCCATTCCCTTGATAGCCGGATGTGCCACTGGTTTTCCCGTCACAACGTTCCAGCCAAGCCATGCAGCGCCGACCTCTGCTAAGGTGCCTTCTGGCGTAAAGTAGACAGCATATCTTTTGAACATCTTTTTCCTTTCTACGCTATCTCTCTGAGAGGCCAACGGTACAACGCCACTTCGCTTACGTATGCACCTTTATGTTTTTGGTCTGCCAATAGAAACAGGCTGTAAAGGCACGCAGAGAAATCAAGTCCATTCCTTTTCGGATGATCCTTCGACCAAAAAATGCCGTTAAGCTGCGGAAAGAAAACCCGATAATTGATATAGTTTTCATTATGCCTACTTGACGAGCGTAAATTTACACGCAAAGTTTAATTAATGGGCAATTTAAGAAAAATATGCGTTGCCGTTTCGCTGTTTGCACTTTGGGGCTCGCCGACCTACCCCAACTCACCCCTTAGTCACACATTTGCAGGGTGCGTCGGGCGGTTTTCCGCAGAACTGGAACATGCTTGGCTCATGAGCAAGCCAGAAACCTCAGACCTTGAAGCACAAAGACTCACATTTTTATCTCTACTTGACGCCACACTCACCCAAGAGCATGCCAGAAAAACGCTGACGTACAGGATCGAAGTCAAAATGGCACACGCCTCCCTGCTCACTCTGGCGACCTTTGGCCAAGATGCCCATCGTGCGAGAAAGGCGAAAAACGCCGCCTTGCGTCATATTACGACCTGCCAGAACCTGCTTTTGGACGGTTAGGTGTCAAAATTCGTACCTCAACCGCACTATTTTTAATCAATTACCGTCTACGAGATTATTTATTTAGCACTCATTGGCCGTTTCTACCTGTTTTTTAGGCAAACGACTCCATCCTCAATAAAATATCGACTTAGTCTCCGCCGAGGCCGCTCAGGTCTGAAATGAAACGTGCTGGGAGGCCGGACAGTGTTTGGAGCTTCCCTGCATGACAGATAATATGCGTGGATAAGTCATGGGGGTACAATTACTTACCCTCACGTTTACCATGCATCGTAAGAGAGGAATTACGATGTCACGAAAAATTTTAGGCGCGACAACTGCGCTTGTACTTGCTGGTTCATTGCCTGCTTTGGCGGATTGCCCCGTAAAAGTCGGTGTTCTGCATTCCCTATCAGGAACAATGGCCATTTCCGAAACAACTCTCAAAGACACAATGGAAATGCTAGTAGAACAGCAGAACGCCGCAGGCGGTGTTCTTGGCTGTGAAATCGAAGCCGTGGTTGTGGACCCTGCTTCTGACTGGCCGTTGTTCGCAGAAAAAGCGCGCGAACTCCTGACCGTCCATGACGTCGACGTCATCTTCGGCAATTGGACATCTGTTTCGCGCAAATCCGTGCTGCCCGTCATCGAAGAATTAAACGGTTTGCTGTTCTACCCTGTTCAATATGAAGGCGAAGAAAGCTCCAAAAACGTCTTTTACACCGGTGCGGCCCCCAACCAACAGGCCATTCCAGCAACAGACTATTTCCTAGAAGAGCTTGGTGTTGAGAAATTCGCGCTGTTGGGCACAGATTACGTTTACCCACGCACAACAAACAACATTTTGGAATCCTACCTGCAGCAAAAAGGTATCCCAGCCAGCGATATCTTTGTGAACTACACACCGTTTGGCCATTCTGATTGGTCTAAAATCGTTGCGGATGTTGTCGCTCTTGGTGCTGATGGTAAAAAAGTGGGCGTTATCTCCACAATCAATGGTGACGCAAACGTCGGGTTTTACAAAGAACTCGCCGCAGCAGGTATTTCCGCGGATGACATCCCGGTTGTAGCCTTCTCTGTTGGTGAAGAAGAATTGGCGGGCCTGGATACATCCAACCTCGTTGGTCACCTCGCCGCTTGGAATTATTTCCAATCAGCGGAATCCGATGCGAATGATGCATGGGTTGCAGCATGGAAAGAGCGCATGGGCGCTGAGCGCGTCACAAATGACCCCATGGAAGCGCACTATATTGGTTTCAACATGTGGTTAAACGCTGCAACGGCTGCAGGTTCTACTGAAGTCGACGCGGTTCGCGACGCAATGTATGGTCAGGAATTCGCAAACCTGACGGGCGGCACAGCCATTATGTTGCCAAACCACCACCTTGCAAAACCAGTGTTGATTGGTGAAATTCAAGCTGACGGTCAGTTCGACATCATCTCTCAGACTGTAGAAGTCGCAGGCGACGCATGGACAGATTTCCTCCCAGAATCTTCGGTTTTGAAATCCGACTGGGCAGAATTGGGTTGCGGTATGTTTAACACTGAAACCAATTCTTGCGTACAGATCAAATCGAACTACTGATCTGACTTTATAACACGATCGGAGCGCGCTTGATTTACAATGCGCGCTCCTTTTCCCCATAAGGGCCCTCCAGGATGTTTTCGATCTTCCAACGCATGTTCGCATGCCTGCTTTCCTTTGTCTTTTTTGCCCTTCCTTTACAGGCGCAGGACAATGACGCTGCGGTTCAACAGCTTCTTCAGACCCACGGCGAGGTTATTATCAAATCATCCCGCCGCACGATTGGCCCGGCAATTGACGCTCTAGCGTCCAGCGGCTTGGAGGATGCGCAATCCGTTTTGCAGGGATGGCAAGAAAAGCAGATGTGGTATGAACGGGAAACAGGCCTGTTCGTTTTTGCCCAAGACATTGGAGATGGTCAATTGCAACTGTTTGATGTTGCAGGCGGCGCGGTGATCGGAGAGGCCGACAAAAAGACCTACAAACAACTCAAACCAAATTCTGGCATTCGCGGAATGATCGCATCTGCCCTCGTACAATTTCAGCTTAACGCAACAGAGCTTGCAGATCGTGAAACCGCTGTTGTCGCTATAGAACGCGACCCGGATGCATCACATCTAGCGGCCCTGCGCGGCGCTATTGACGGCGAAACGGATCAAACGTTGAAGGCGCGTAAAATCCGGCTCGAACGGCTCCTGACGATACGGTTTGGCGCAGATGATGCCGCGCGCATTACCGCCATCGAAAGCTTCTCCGGTGATCTCAGTGTCGATTTACGTGCAGCCTTAAACCCATTGGTTGCAACACGAACAGAAGCAGGCACGCAGGTACCATTCGGAGCGAAGTTGATCGACGTCGGCAGCGATCAATTGCCCCGTGAAGATGCCTATCTTATCCTCGTATCAAACGACCTTGCCCCGGCCAAAGTCAGCTCTGATGATTTACGCAACACACTTATCGCCAACATAAGCGACGGAACGGTCGCTGGTGTTCAGGTCGCTTCCTTAGACACCGACGATGCCCGCGCTGCAGCCTATGCAACCCTTGCTCAGAACGGAGCCGCGCACCCCTTGGTCACGGAAGACGACGTCACAGCCGCACTCGACGCGTTCCTTTTTTACGATGTATTTATCGGTGCTCCACTGCCGGTCGCGCGGGCGGCTGAGATCGCGTTAGAAGACATCGAAACACGTGTAGCACTCAGCCAGACGGCCGACCTCGCGCTGGATGGCCTGTCCTTGGCCTCGATCTATTTCCTCGCGGCCATCGGGCTTGCCATTACCTTTGGGGTCATGGGGGTTATCAACATGGCGCATGGCGAATTTATCATGATGGGTGCCTATACCGGATACGTTGTCCAACTCTTTGTGCCCGATTACACCCTATCGATCATTCTCGCGATCCCACTGGCCTTTGCTGTCACTTTTGGCGCTGGCGTCCTGATGGAACGGCTGGTCATTCGGTGGCTCTATCATCGCCCATTGGAAACCCTATTGGCGACATTTGGGGTCTCGATTGCCCTGCAGCAATTGGCCAAGAACATTTTTGGCACACAAGCACGCCCCTTGACGGCACCGGGATGGCTCGACGGATCTTGGGTCATTAATGACATCATCGCCATCAGCTATATTCGCATCGCGATTTTTGTTCTCGCGCTGCTTTTTCTGGCACTCTTTCTCTTTGTAATGAAACGGACCAGATTGGGCCTGGAGGTTCGCGCCGTGACGCAAAACCCACGCATGGCTGCCTCGATGGGGATCAATCCCGACAAGATCAACATGCTAACTTTCGGCTTTGGTTCTGGCATTGCCGGTATCGCGGGCGTTGCCATTGGGCTTTATGCGAAAGTCACATCAGAAATGGGCAGCGATTACATTGTTCAAAGCTTCATGACTGTGGTTGTTGGCGGTGTCGGTAACATCTGGGGAACGCTGCTTGGGGCCACGATGGTTGGCTCCCTTCAAAAGGGGATCGAATGGATGAACCCGTCAAACACTTTGGCGGCTCAAACCTATATGATCCTCTTTATCATCCTGTTCATCCAATTCAGGCCGCGCGGTATCATTGCGCTCAAAGGCCGGGCGGCGGAGGCATAACATGACTGATGCGTCTCTCTCCGCTCCGCGCCGTCCTTTTGTCACCAGATACCCTTCCGTGTTGATCTTTCTCGGCGTTCTGGTTACTTTTACACTAGGCGTCACAATTCTAGCCGAAGGCTTTGGCATCGGGGTTATTTCGACCTCCTTTGTCAAAACGCTGGGCAAAACACTTTGCCTGTGCCTCGTCGCACTCGCTATGGATCTTGTCTGGGGCTATTGCGGCATTCTAAGCCTCGGTCACATGGCGTTTTTTGGGATCGGTGGGTATGCCATTGGCATGTGGTTGATGTACGCGCGCACCGAAATCATCGTACGTGAAAGCCTGCAAGCCGCCGCCCTGCCTCCGACACCTCAGGAAATATCTGACGGGATTGCAGCACAGATTTTTGGCGTTGTCGGGGCCTCTGACTTTCCTCCAATTTGGGCTGTGGCACATTCCCTGCCTTTGCAGCTTGCGGCAGTTGTTCTGGTGCCGGGAGCGATTGCCCTTGTGTTCGGCTGGCTCGCCTTCCGCAGCCGCGTGACTGGCGTCTACCTGTCTATCCTGACCCAAGCCATGACATTGGCCTTGGCGCTCTACTTGTTTCAAAATGACAGTGGCCTGCGCGGCAACAACGGTCTGTCGGGCTTGCAAAACCTCCCGGGTCTCGATGCCGTGCCGCAATCGAGCATTTCAATACTGTTCCTTTGGGCCTCAGCCCTTGCGCTTGGTCTGGGATACATCGTCTGCGCTTGGGTTGTGTCGGGAAAATTCGGCTCCGTTATTCGCGCCATTCGCGACGACGAAACGCGGGTTCGGTTCTTGGGCTATTCCGTCGAATCCTACAAGCTCTTCATCTTCACCTTTACCGCCATTCTGGCCGCCATTGCAGGCGCGCTCTATTACCCGCAGGCAGGCATCATCAATCCGGCCGAAATCGCCCCGATCGCATCTATCTATCTGGCCGTTTGGGTCGCGATTGGCGGGCGCGGCAAATTATATGGTGCGGTCATTGGCGCGGCGTTTGTATCGCTTTTGTCAACTTGGTTCACCGGCGGGCAAGCCCCTGACATCAACCTTGGGATTTACACCGTTCAATGGGTTAACTGGTGGACAATTCTGCTGGGCATCTCCTTTGTTGGCGTCACTCTTTTCGCCCCGCGTGGCATTGGCGGATTGTTTGATCTGATCGCAGACCGTCGCAGCCCCAAACGACATGGCGCTGATTTGGGCCCAGGTCCTGGCGCGTTACAGGAGAAGGAGGCCGACACATGAGCACTCTGCTTGAAGTCTCCGGCGTCTCTGTATCATTTGACGGGTTCAAGGCGATCAACAACCTGACCTTCCAAATTGGCGACAGCGAAATGCGCGCCGTGATTGGCCCCAATGGTGCTGGCAAAACGACCTTTATGGACATCATCACCGGCAAAACAAAACCGGACAGTGGCAGGGTACTTTGGGGCGAAAAATCCGTGTCCTTGCTTGGCATGTCTGAAAGCCAAATCGCACAAGCAGGCGTCGGTCGCAAATTTCAGCGCCCTACGGTGTTCGAAGACCAATCTGTCGCGGATAATCTGATACTTGCGCTGAAAAACGCACGTGGCCCCTTTTCGGTTCTACGTTTCCGAGCAAGCCGCAAAGATCATGATAAAGTAAATGAGCTATCCGAACAAATTGGTCTGTCTTCCGTCCTG
Source organism: Roseobacter sp. (assembly GCA_039983935.1). Lineage (GTDB taxonomy): Bacteria > Pseudomonadota > Alphaproteobacteria > Rhodobacterales > Rhodobacteraceae > Roseobacter. Next base: position 36,139 of record JBDWVP010000020.1, read on the forward strand.
CACCGCAAGTCGGGTGAACTATCGCATGGACAAAAACAATGGCTCGAGATTGGCATGTTGCTGGCCCAAGAACCGCGCTTGCTCTTGGTCGACGAACCGGCGGCAGGCATGACCCCAGCCGAACGCGAACATACCACTGCGCTGTTAGTCGAAGCTGCCAAAACCCGCGCCGTTGTCGTTGTCGAGCATGACATGGAATTCGTACGTCGCCTGCAATGCAAAGTCACCGTACTCCATGAAGGTTCTGTTTTAGCAGAGGGCTCACTGGATCACGTCACCGCAAATGAAAAAGTAATCGAGGTTTACCTTGGACGATAATCTGCTCGAGCTGAATGATCTCACGCTGCATTACGGTGGCAGCCAGATTTTAAATGGGCTGTCCATGTCAGCGGCCATCGGCGAAGTCACCTGCGTAATGGGGACAAACGGCGTAGGCAAAACCAGCTTGCTTAAGGCGATCTCGGGCACGCATCCTTACAGCGGCGGGGACTATCGTTTAGGCGGGGAAAAAATCGGCAAAACCAACGCCCATATGTTGGCGCAAAAAGGTGTGGCCTATGTCCCACAAGGGCGCGAGATTTTCCCATTTCTGACCGTTCGTGAAAACCTCGAAACTGGCTTTGCCTGCTTGCCGCGCGACGAACGTGGTATTCCTGACGAAGTCTTCCAGCTCTTTCCAATCCTCAAAGAGTTTCTGTCCAGGCGTGGTGGTGATCTGTCGGGCGGTCAACAACAACAGCTTGCCATCGCACGCGCCTTGATCACACGCCCCAAACTTTTATTACTCGATGAACCCACTGAAGGTATTCAACCCAATATCATCAAACAGATCGGAGAAGTCATAAAACTCCTACGATCCCGGGGGGACATGGCCATCGTGCTCGTCGAACAGTTCTTCGATTTTGCATTCGATATTGGTGATCGTTTTGTCGTTCTCGAACGTGGTCAGATCAAGTTAAACGAAAGCGCTTCGCAAATTGAACGGGAACGCCTTTTCGCAGCTGTATCCGTGTGATCAATACGCAACCAAGGTCACAAATCCGTGATCGATGTACCTTACATACTAGTAAAATAGGGCTCTTGACGCTCCATACACTCATTTAGACCGAAACGGACCTAAATATTTACGTTCTACGAACTGTTTTCCACTAGCTCATTCTTAAGAGAGTAATTTTAGCGAGCATCAAATGTTCGCGAAATGATCGATTTTGACATGAAGATGTAGTGCAATTCAGTTTGGGTGTGAAACGAATGTTTAAATTCTTTAGAGACGTAAAGATTGGCGTCAAGCTACCAGTTGTTACAGGGATATTCATCGCTTCAACAATTGCAGTACTGTCCATTGCCAACGCGGTTTTTACGGCTGAAACAATTTCCGGCAGTGCCTCTGAAAAACTTGAGAGTATTGCGCGCCTTAAAAACACACGCATAAAAATCCTATTGGAGGACATCGATCGAGATCTGAGGTTGCGCGCTGCAGCCCCCTCTACTTCTGTCGCACTTATTGCCTTGGCAGATGGCTACAATTCTTTGGAAAACGTCGAAGACGTTCTGCGCCGTGTTTATATAGACGACAATGAATTTCCATTGGGAGAGAAAGACCAGCTGGTAAAGGCTGACACAGGTTCAAGCTATGGATTCATTCACGCAATTTATCATCCAGCTTTCGATCGCCTTCAAGATGAAATGGGATATTATGACGTGTTCCTTTTCGACACCGAAGGAAATCTTGTCTACAGCGTTTTCAAAGAAAATGATTATGCGACCAACATGCTCACAGGTCCTTGGGCAGATTCCGGCTTGGCCGATGCATTCAACGAAGCCATTGTTCTAGAGGCAGACTCCCCTTCAGCATTCATTGATTTTGCTCCTTATGGTCCCAGTGCAGATGCGCCTGCCGCATTCATCTCGCGCCCGGTATTCAACGACCAAGGAACAAGGTTGGGTGTTTTAGCCTACCAAATGCCCATTGATGGGCTAAATCACGCTGCCGGCGATCTAGATGGTCTTGGCAGTACAGCAGACGGCTTTATCGTCGGCAGCGACCGCCTATTAAGAAGTGACTCGCTACAGACAGAGACATTTGATGTGCTCGAAACGCACTTCGACAATCATGCAGTAACCGATGGTCTTGCGGGCCAACAGGAAATTTTCAAAGCTGAGGGTCACCACGGGCAAGCAGTCATGGGTTTTGTCGCGCCGCTCGAGTTTTTAGGCACAAATTGGGTTACGATCGTACAGCAAGACGAAAGCGAGCTCTTCGCTGGATTGTGGTCAGCTCTCATACGCGCATTATTGCTGGCGGGAGTTGTGCTTGGTGCGGTGATGGTCGCTACCTATTACTTCTCAAGGAGCATTTCTAAACCGGTTCAACAGCTTACAAAAGCAGTAAATGATGTCGCCGAAGGTCAATTGGATGCCACCGTTCCAGGGTTAGAACGTGGAGACGAGATTGGCGATCTCGCACGCAAAACTGAGGTATTCCGCCAAAATGCCATTAACATGGAAAAAATGGTTGGTGAGCAGAAGGTAGCCCATGAACGCATGCAAGAAATGAACGAAGAAAATGAAAGATCTGCGCAACGGGAAATTGAACTAGCCAAGGAAAAAGAACAGGCTGACAAAAAATCTCAACAGATACGCCAAGAAATGATGGAACAATTAGGACAGTCTTTTGGTGAAGTAGTAAATGCGGCCTTGGTAGGAAATTTTACAAATCGGATCGATCGCGAATTTGATGACCAAATTCTCAATGACCTGTCAAAAAACATCAACGAATTGATGGAATCCGTGGACAGTGGGCTTTCGAGCACTGGTGAGGTTTTGGCCCGCGTTGCTCATGGCGATCTAACTCAAAGAATGGACGGAGAATTCCATGGAGCATTCAAACAACTGCAGCAAAATGTAAACGAAATGATAGAGTCTCTGACAACTCTTATTTCAGATATATCGGAAAGCGGTGCCAACCTATCCGGTTCCTCATCTGAGCTAAGACAAACCGCCGATGTCCTTTCTCGACAGGCGGAACAAAATGCAGCCTCAGTGGAAGAAACTTCCGCTGCTTTGGAAGAATTAACGGTTAGCCTTTCACAGGTGAATGCAAATATCGCAGACGTTAGCCAAAATGCGAAAGAAGCACGCCAAACAGCAAGTCAAAGCGAAACTGTCGCATCGGAAGCCGCCAATTCAATGGATCGAATTGCCAATGGTTCAAAAGAAATTAATCGGGTTACGGAAGTGATAAATGACATCGCCTTCCAAATTAATCTCCTAGCGTTGAACGCTGGTGTGGAAGCCGCGCGCGCAGGTGACGCCGGCAGAGGTTTTTCTGTCGTAGCATCCGAAGTTAGGCAGTTGGCTCAACGCGCAGGGGAAGCTGCAAAAGAAATCGCCGAAGTCTTGCAACAGAGCGATACAGCTGTTTCAGAGGGCGTATCGAATGTCGCGAATGCGAAAAACTCGCTGGATGATATTTCGAAAACAGTCGTAAAAATTTCTGAAAGTGTTGACGAAGTCACGCGTGCAATCTCTGAACAGTCTTCTGGAATCAAAGAGATTTCCTCTGCGGTCGCACAAGTGGATGGGAATACGCAAAAACAAGCTGCGGCGTTTGAAGAGGTAACAGCCTCGAGCCACGTCCTAGCAAACGAAGCTAACGACTTGCTCAAATCGACTGCAAAATTTCAGGTCAATGCAAATAAGAAAAACCAACCTTTAATTGAGAAGCCTCAAACACCATCAAAAGTCTTACAGGAACAAGCCAAACCTGCGATGGTGGTCGGCGGCGAAAGTTTCGAAAATTGGGATGAATTCTGATTCCCTTTCAGGTAAAGCCATGCCACTGATTTTAAAAAAGATAGTTCCGGTCTCATGCCAGTGCGGGCAAGGACACAACTTACGAGCAATAAATACTAGTATTTGCGCCAAGCAAACTCTGAGGTGCCCTTAGATTTGTAGACGGTTTGCTTGGTAATTTTGGAACCAATGAGAGACGGATATGAACAAGGGACTACGGTTTACGGACGAGTTCAAACAGGACGCTGTGGCGCAGGTTGTTGAGCGTAGATATGCGGTCAGTGAAGTGGCA
>JBDWVP010000021.1:0-213564 GCA_039983935.1 Roseobacter sp.
CCATTTGTTCAACGTCGACATCCCGACGCCAAGATCGTCAGCCACTTGCTTGCGTGTAAGCCCGCTAGTTATCGCGATGCGCACCGCATCTTGCCGGAATTCGTCTGTACGTTTCAGTCCCATAGTTAGTCTCCTTTGTTGCAGTAAATGCTATCAAAGGAGCGGCATCAAACCGCGACAGGTCCACTTTCGCCCGACATCCATTGGGTCATACCACGAAAAATAGCGCGCGAAGTCGTTCCTTCCTACGCACCTCCCGCCAAAGATCGGTCCGTGACGCTGCAAACTGGCCATGAATACGTGGCAACAAAACGCGATCGAAAGGCCTTTTTCCGAACCTGCTGCTAGACGTCAAGCAAGACGAGATCTTCAATTTGATACTATCTGAGCGTCGAGATGAAGCAGCGACGACAGCATTCTTTTCCAAAACGATTGCTAGAGACGGTTGGCCAGACAAGATTATCATCGACAAAAATCGCTCCGGCCCGACAAGTTTGTTCAACACGAAATGCCTATTGGGCACGCGCAACTGGTGCTGATCGATTGACATTCAGCTATGGAATATCTCGAAAAACTAATTGAGCTAGATCATCGCTTTGTAAAAAGTACAACAGGCCTGATATAGACCTTTAAATCAATCAATTCTGCGACAGCCACTCTGGCCGTTCACATAATCCGCAAAGGGCAATTCCTCCGATCAAGACTGTCTGGATGTGCACAGTTCAGCGATTTCGCGAAATAACTGCACCCAGTTGAAACCTTATCTCAGTTCACCCAAAAATTTGCGACACAACCTGGTCAGGTTGACTTGGCCATCGGGCAAAGAGTTCAGAAATGTGATCAATGTAGCAGGCTGGTTTATCTTCGTTTGGTTTGACAATGATGTAGTTGCCAGCGTGGTTGGAGCTACAGGGAGCAAGTGTTTCCTAAAGGTCGTGTGAACGATGCCGTTACATGGATCGCCCCTCGGCTGATATCGACGTAATCTGTTCCTTTTCAGGATTTTGTAGATGCCGGACCTATTCAAATACAATCGTTTTCCGCGTAGTCCCGTACGACACTGTTGCAGAGGTATTTGCCCGCCGAACCGTACTAAGCCTGCACCAACTATGCTCAACCAACAGGCAGTTCAGATTGAGCATTGCCGGGTCGTGCCCAAGCTTTCGAGTTCCTCATTTACTTGTATGCCACCTAGCCCAACGGATATGCCTTGCTGAGTAAAGATAGGAGTTGAAACGTTGGTCAGTTTCAAAGCCACGCATTATCCGTCGTTAGTTCGGTCCAAGTTACCACGCGACATAAGCCCCAACTCTTCTAATTGCCGAGCGCCCTCAAAAGCCACCGACTCCTCCGACCAGAAGTTTGGGTTATCTGCGAGCCGGTCATAATAATCATAATAGGGCCCTGATGATGCAAAATGCTCGCCGCGTCGTTTTTCTTCAACAGCGCGCGTCACCGCGTCCGGGAGAAATTTAGTGTGCAATAAAACTCCCTGCGGCTTGATCGTTCCAACTTCGTCATAGGTTCTATTAAGCTCAATCGGTAATGCATTATGCGTCGAGTTAACGTAGACAAATGAGCGGTCCCAACGCACCATCGGAATCTTGTTCAATGTCGGAGACAAATTAGGCGTACCGGCAAAAAAATGTCGCGCCCGCGGCCCTCCTTGCGTCCATAAGTTGTCCATCTTGGTTTGCCGTTGAACCCAATATCCGTGCGAATCAAACCATGCCAGAACGTCAGTCGGATTCTGACCTGGAGCATATTTTTTGCCCCCAATTGGACCCTTAGGGTAGAGATCAAGCATCAACGCGCCCATCCCGCAAAGCCCTTTTTGGTCCAAATCTGCGGCCAAATCGGACAAAGACCGGCTTTCCCAATCCGGATAGATAAACAATTCATCCGCATCGACTGTGATTACCCAACGGCCGTGACCATATCGCCACTGCAGACCAGTCAACCAATCCATCCCAAAACGAGACGCCTTGTAACTGGCGCCTGAACGCCACAGCGACACATCCGGTTGTTCCTTTAGAAATTCGGCAGACCCATCGTCGCTAGCGTTATCCACGATCAGGAAATGACCAACGCCAATCTTGCGATAGTGTGACAAAAAATGTGGCAGCCTTAACATCTCGTTTCGAACAGTTGCGAATAACAAAATATCGCGCGGCTGGATCAACTGCGTTTTGAGTGAAACCCGCGACATCTGCCAGCGCTTGAACATCGCACGCCACAAAAACCTTTTGCGCCGCAGTCGCAATTTGTATCTGGCCCAAGACCGCTGCAAACCAGCCATTCACCGCCCTCTGAAGGTTACGGCCAATTTGGCCGACACGCCCAGCATGTCACAATTCAAAAACAGGTACCATCAACAGCTATTCAGCGGCTTTACCCAAATTCACCACGTCATGCAGATACGAAAGTAAATCGTCGCGTAAATCTTTCCGTGCAAGGCCGAATGCCACAGTTGCTTGCAAGAATCCTGATTTAGAGCCGCAGTCGAAACGTTGGCCCTGAAAACGGTATCCGTAAACGCCACTGTCATTTTCAATTTCTTTGGCGATCGCATCGGTAAGTTGGATTTCGCCACCGGCCCCTTGTTTGATCGTATTGAGGTTTTCCAGAACCTGTGGGCTCAGGATGTAACGTCCGATGACGGCGAGATTTGACGGCGCTGTGCCAGCCTCTGGTTTTTCAACCATGCCCTTGATCCGCACCTTGGCACCCATATCTTTGTCGATATCGAGCATTCCATAGGACGACGTTTTTTCTGGCGCGACTTCCATCGCCGCGACCATATTGCCACCCGTTTCTTCGTAGGCTTCGACCATCTGCTGCAAGCAAGGTTTTTCACCCGCAATCACGTCGTCAGGAAGAATAACGGCAAAGGGTTCATCCGCAATCAAACGACGCGCGCACCAAACCGCATGCCCTAGACCCAACGCTTTGTGTTGGCGGACATAGGCGATCGCGCCACTTTCCATATCTGTGCTCATAAGAGCCTCAAGCAGGTCGGTTTTACCCTTGTCGCGCAACAATTTTTCAAGTTGCGGGGCATGGTCAAAATAGTCCTCAAGAGCGCCTTTCCCCCTCGAGGTCACAAAAATGAATTCCTTGATCCCGGCAGCGCGCGCTTCGTCAATTGCATATTGGACCAGAGGCCGATCAACCAATGTCATGATCTCTTTTGGAACAGACTTGGTGGCGGGTAGAAACCGCGTGCCCATACCAGCCACTGGAAAAATTGCCTTGGTCACTTTGCGCGTCATTCCGCCGTCCCTCCTCCGTTTTTGCATGCCAACGTGACAATTACATAGGTGTCACGGGCCAAACACGCCGCCCAACATCAACGTTTCTATGGAATTTTATGCATTAGTTGAGCATCTTTCCCACGTTTTTATGAAGTAACGAGCGGCTTGGCGAAAAATAATGCATTTTTATCAGGAATGCTACAAGAGTCGCGTCATCCGGCATCCCGGCGCCTAGTCGACCCCCATTTCAGCCATCATTGCTTCCAGCCGCGGGACATCCTCGGGGTTATTTAATTCCCAGAACTGCCGCCCGCGCGCCTCGACCTCGACACACAAAACTGAACGACCGTTTTCCATAAACCGCAATTGCTCTAACCCTTCTAGGTTTTCCAACGGACCCACTTTCCACTCAGGATACGCCGCCAGTGCCTCTGGTCGATAAGCATATACGCCGACATGATGAAAAACTGGCGTCGCCTCATCCGCCTGATAGCTCTTTGCAGTAAAGGGGATTACCTCTTTTGAAAAATACAGCGCGCTGTTGTTTTGCGCAAAAACCGCTGTTGTTCCGCCAACGCGCCCAGCCTTACGGTCTTCTAAAAATCCATTGAGTGTCGCCGCATCACACCGCAGTACCGGAGTTGCAATTTCTGCACTAGGAGCGGCAATCAGACCTTTGACCAAATCCTCGACAAACCACGCGGGTGTCAGAGGGGCATCGCCCTGCAAATTGACAACGATATCAAATTCACCACCCAAAGCTGCATGCGTCTCAGCACAGCGTTCCGTACCATTGGCGCATTTCTCTGAGGTCATAACGACCTCCGCGCCAAATTGTTCGGCTGCATCTTTGATCCGTTCATCATCCGTCGCGACAACAACTTTATCGACCCCGGAAACAGAACACGCCGCACGCCAACTACGTTCAATCAAACTAATTTTTTCACCCGATGCGCCCGTTAGCCCAACAAGGGGTTTGCCAGGATATCGAGAAGAAGCGTAGCGGGCTGGAATAGCAATCAAAACTGACATGGGGTCGCTTTCAAAAATACGCAAGGCGCAATTATTTTCAGGGTAGGTTTGCATCGTTCGCTTTTACATACACGCGTAACCTGCCGCCATCAAAGCAATCATATAGACTTCCTACCCTTGCGATGGCGCTCAATTCGTGCCCCCAAAAGCATCGAACTTCATTGCGCGATCCTAACGGAACCGCAACCAATCCATGTCACAATAAGAAATAGTAAAAAATTTCGGACAAAGATGTTTCAGGCAGTCAGCACAAAAAAAAGTATTTTTACTTCGGCGATCCAGACTTTGGAACTCATCTACCATTCGGTGGTCCGGTCGGTACGTAAAACGCACAACAATGCATTTATGTCGATCGGCATCAACTTACTGCAAGCGGTCATTTTTGTTGGCACTTTCTATTTGATGTTTTCCGTTTTGGGTTTGCGTGGCGCGGCCATCCGCGGAGATTTCCTCCTGTATCTAATGTCTGGTATTTTTCTCTTTTTGACTCATACCAAAACATTAAGTGCCGTCGTCCGATCGGAGGGCCCTGCCAGTCCAATGATGCAACATGCACCCATGAATACAGTTATTTCAATCACTTCCGCGGCACTGGGTGCCCTTTATGTTCAAGTTCTTACAATGGTAATCATCCTGTTCGTCTATCACGTTGGGTTTCAACCTATCGTGATAGAAGAACCATTTGCGGCATTTGGCATGCTGCTTATCGCATGGTTCACCGGGCTCGCAGTGGGCGTCGTTTTACTCTCCATCAAACCTTGGTTTCCACAATTTGTGAGTATTTTTAGCACAATTTATCAACGTGCAAACATGATTGCTTCTGGGAAAATGTTCGTTGCCAATAGTTTGCCCGGGTACATGCTGGCCATCTTTGATTGGAATCCATTGTTTCACAGCATCGACCAAGCCCGCGGGTTTGTCTTTATCAACTACAACCCGCACTACACGGAGTGGCAATATGCTTTGTGGGTAGGGACGATCTTGATTGTAATTGGCATGATGGGCGAATTCTACACCCGTCGAAGCGCGTCAATCAGTTGGAGCGCGCGGCGATAGCACCACGGTCAACTCACAACCCGCATCGTTAAATTTATTCGACCGCCGTTGCGCAGCAAAGTGCTTGATTTAAAACGAATCCGATCCACGCCATGATGGGCAAGCCGCGCCGCGCCGCCCATGACGACCACGTCGCCGGAATGCAACCAAGCCGATTGCGTTTTTTCCTTACGTTCGCGCCCGCCCATTCGAAAGAGCCCTGCATCCCCAAGGGAAACTGAAATGACTGGCCAGTCAAAATTCGCTTCGTCTTTGTCTTGATGCAAACCCATACGCGCACCTTCTCCATAATAGTTGATCAAACAACATTCTGGTGTGCGGGAAACCCCGCTCAGTTTACGCCAAATTTCCAACAGTGTTTCAGGAATGGGCGGCCAAACACGGCCATTGGGATGCTGAGCTGAATAGCGATAACCTTTGCGGTCCGTGATCCAACCAAGAGAGCCCGCAGCACTCATCCTGACCGACATCGCCTTCCCTTGCGGAGTGACCGGCTGCACGAGGGGCGCAAGCTGCACAACAAGACGCACATCATCTAAAACGCGTTGTTGCGCCTCTCCATCCAGATACTCTTTGTGGATTTCAAACCCCAAAGTGCTCAAATATGCCATTCAAGTCGCCTCTATTACCACAATATGACAAATTACACACAGAATCGTGTGGCATAAAGAAGTGAAAGGTTGCAGCACCTCTGCCCCCTCCCTATATACCCTGCGAACCGCATGAAGCACGTCGCTTTGTGTGTCACAAACTACGGTGCGCCGGCGCCATACCGGGCCAAAGCTCCGTGTCATCGCCTTAACATAAAAAGGGATCAAAAATGTCAAAAGTCATTGGTATTGACCTTGGAACAACCAATAGCTGTATCGCCATCATGGATGGCTCTCAGCCTCGCGTCATCGAAAACGCCGAAGGCGCGCGAACAACGCCGTCTATCGTTGCGTTCACAGAAAGCGAACGTCTGGTGGGCCAGCCCGCCAAACGCCAGGCTGTCACGAACCCAGATAATACAATTTTTGGGGTGAAACGTTTGATTGGCCGCCGGAACGACGATGCGGATCTGGCAAAAGATAAAAAGAATCTCCCCTTCAACGTGATTGATGGCGGAAACGGCGACGCATGGGTCGAATCCCGAGGCGAGAAATATTCGCCATCTCAAATTTCCGCGTTCATCTTGGGTAAGATGAAAGAAACGGCCGAGAGCTATCTGGGCGAAGACGTCACACAAGCCGTCATCACAGTACCTGCGTATTTCAATGATGCACAGCGTCAGGCAACCAAAGATGCTGGTAAAATTGCTGGCCTCGAAGTTTTGCGCATCATCAACGAACCAACGGCTGCGGCCTTGGCCTATGGTCTGGATAAAGAGAACACGCAAACAATTGCCGTTTATGACCTTGGTGGTGGTACGTTCGATGTTACCATCCTCGAAATTGATGACGGTTTGTTCGAAGTGAAGTCCACCAATGGGGATACATTCCTTGGCGGTGAAGACTTTGATATGCGCATCGTCAACTATTTGGCGGGCGAGTTCAAAAAAGAACATCAGGTCGATCTAACTGCTGACAAAATGGCGCTTCAGCGTTTGAAAGAAGCTGCTGAAAAAGCTAAAATTGAGCTTTCCAGCTCAAGCCAGACAGAAATCAACCAGCCGTTTATTTCCATGGGCGCAAACGGTCAGCCTTTACACATGGTCATGAAGCTCACACGCTCCAAGCTGGAAAGCCTGGTAGGTGACCTGATCAAAGCCTCAATGAAGCCGTGCAAGGATGCTCTGAAAGACGCAGGTCTTTCTGCTTCCGACATCGATGAGATCGTTCTCGTTGGTGGGATGACACGGATGCCAAAGGTTGTTGAAGAAGTCACAAAATTCTTCGGAAAAGAACCACATAAGGGTGTGAACCCGGACGAAGTTGTTGCCATGGGCGCGGCCATTCAAGCCGGTGTTCTACAAGGTGACGTGAAAGACGTCGTTCTGCTTGACGTTACACCCTTGTCACTCGGCATCGAAACGTTGGGCGGTGTTTTCACCCGTTTGATCGATCGCAACACAACAATCCCAACTAAGAAAAGCCAAATCTTCTCGACGGCTGAAGACAACCAGAACGCTGTGACCATCCGGGTTTTCCAGGGTGAGCGTGAGATGGCGGCCGACAACAAAATCCTTGGTGCTTTCAACCTTGAAAACATTCCTCCTGCGCCGCGTGGTTTGCCGCAAATCGAAGTTACCTTCGATATTGACGCAAACGGAATCGTATCGGTCGGTGCGATGGATAAAGGGACAGGTAAAGAGCAGAAGATCACGATTCAAGCGTCGGGCGGGCTGTCCGATGATGACATCGAAAAAATGGTCAAGGACGCGGAAGAAAATGCGGAAGCAGATAAAGAACGTCGCGAACTGATCGAGGCTAAGAACCAAGCTGAGAGCCTGGTTCATTCCACCGAGAAATCGATGGAAGAGCATGCTGATAAGGTCGACCCAACGACCATCGAAGCCATCGAGCTGGCGATCGCTGCTCTAAAGGACGAGATGGAAACGGAGAATGCCGAAAAAATCAAATCTGGCATTCAGAACGTGACCGAAGCTGCAATGAAGTTAGGCGAAGCTATTTACAAAGCCGCGCAAGACGAAGGTGAAGACATTGCTGAGGCCGCAGATGCAGCTCATGGCGATGACGACATTGTAGACGCAGAGTTCGAAGACCTCGACGACGACAAACGCGCCTAAGGGTGCGCTAGCCCGGAACCACTGATTGGGCCGACCTCTGGGTCGGCCTGTCACGTTCCAATAAGGGGAAATTGAATGGCGAAACGTGATTATTACGAGACTTTGGGCGTCGCCAAGAGCGCGTCAGCTGACGAAATTAAAAAGGGCTATCGCACCAAAGCTAAGGAGTTGCATCCTGATCGCAACAAAGACAACCCGGAGTCAGAGGCCAAGTTCAAAGAAGCGAATGAAGCCTATGAAGTCCTAAAGGATGCCGAAAAGAAGGCCGCCTATGATCGGTATGGACACGCCGCGTTTGAAGGCGGCGGCGGTGGAAGGCCTGGCGGCGGATTTGGCGGCGGTCAAGGCGACTTTTCATCGGCATTTTCGGATGTGTTCGATGACCTTTTTGGGAATTTTGCTGGCGGTCAACGCGGAGGAGGAGGCAGCCGTGCCGCGCGCGGATCTGATTTGCGTTACAATTTGCGAATAGACCTTAAGGAGGCCTTTGGAGGTCTCCAAAAAACAATCAATGTGCCCACAACTATCAGCTGTGATGCATGTAAAGGCACAGGCGCGGAAGGTGGTTCAGAGCCAACAACATGTCCCACCTGTTCGGGCATGGGGAAAGTCCGTGCTCAACAAGGGTTTTTCACGGTTGAGCGCACCTGTCCAACTTGTTCCGGCCTTGGACAAATTATCAAAAATCCATGCAAAGTCTGCCAAGGGGCAGGTCGGATTGAAAAAGACCGTGCGCTGTCGGTTAATATTCCGGCCGGTGTTGAAACGGGAACACGCATCAGATTGGCAGGTGAAGGCGAAGCGGGAATGCGTGGCGGTCCATCTGGTGACCTCTATATTTTCATTGAAGTTGCCGACCATGATTTGTTCCAGCGAGATGGTACCAATCTATTTTGCCGCGTGCCCGTCTCCATGGCCAAGGCCGCGTTGGGAGGCTCGATTGAAGTGCCGACCATAGATGGTGGGCGTGGACGGGTGCAAATTCCGTCTGGTAGCCAATCTGGGCGTCAAATGCGCTTGCGCAGCAAGGGGATGCCAGCCTTACGCGGTGGAGGTGCGGGTGATATGTTCATTGAACTTGCAGTAGAAACGCCCGTCAATTTGACTTCGCGCCAAAAAGAAATTTTGGCCGAGTTTGAAGATCTATCAGAGAACAATAACCCGGAAACCTCTAGCTTTTTCTCGTCCGTTAAGGGATTTTGGGACGGTATGAAAAGCTAGCGCCGGGTTTAACAAGCGCTCAGGATAAGGAGGTTACTAAACCCCCTTATCCGCTATCAAGACCTGGTATTAACCATCGGTAAACCACGACTCAGATAGCGTCGTCCGATGACGCAAAATCCAAATACATTCGCAGAAACGCCGCTCCCCTTTCTCTTGGATGAGGCTGTTCCTGTTCCCATGCCTTCCGGCAAAACACCCTCCTATATATCGGACCACCGCAAAAGGTTACGCGAACGTTTTATGTTAGGCGGTGCTGCAGCAATGCCGGATTATGAACTGTTGGAACTGGTTCTCTTCCGCGCCATTCCGCGTCGTGACGTCAAACCTCTTGCGCGTTCATTGCTGGATCGGTTCGGCGATTTTAACCGCGTTGTAACGGCTTCACCTGAACGGTTGCGCGACATTTCCGGAATTGGCGATGCTGTTGTCACTGAATTAAAAGTCGTCGAAGCTGCCGCTCATCGGATGGCACGCGCCCGCATTTTACAGCGTCATGTTCTCAGCGGATGGGACGCGCTTTTGGATTATTGCCACACCACCATGGCGCATCGAGAAACGGAACAATTCCGAGTAATCTTTTTGGACCGCAAAAATATGGTCATTGCTGATGAAGAGCAATCCAAAGGGACTGTTGACCATGTTCCAGTCTATCCACGCGAGGTCGCAAAACGGGCGCTTGAATTGAACGCTAGCGCTTTAATTTTAGTTCACAATCATCCATCAGGCGATCCAACACCGTCTGAATCAGACATCTTGATGACCGAACAAATAAACGCCGCCTGCCTTACCTTGGGGCTAACACTTCATGATCATTTGATCATAGGAAAATCCGTAGAACTAAGTTTTCGTGCCGAAGGATACCTGTGATCTCAACGCACCCAGATTTCCACCCGTCTGTTCGCCTGACGACCCCATTGGGTATCATCACAGGCCAACGGCAGCGCCTCACCAAAACTGTCAATTTCAAGGGTAACTTGGTCTAGATTTGCTGCCCCAGTCGCGTCTTTGATGGCATTTCGTACACCAGCCGCACGGTCCAACGCGACTTCCTTGTTACGCACAGCCGGACCATCGCCGTCACTGAATCCAATGAAATACACCTGACGCGCATCAAATCGACCTTGAGCAAGTGCATTGGCCAGTTTCAAGACATTTGATTTCGACTGTGCATCCAGTTCAGCAGAACTCGCATCGAATCGAAAAGTAGTCGTGAGTCTTTTCAAGGGTGCCAACACTGCCGCCATTCGTTGAATTTCTAACAAGGGGGTTTCAGAACCAGCCGCGGTGATCGCGTTAAGAAAACGTTCACCCTGTTCATCGTTCGAGATTTCTTCTAGGGTCTGATCCACAAAACCAGCGCGACGTATTACCAACTGCGCTGTTTGGCTAAGCGTGAAGGCAAGAAACTCCCGTGCAACCTTTGGCAATCGGCGCGCTGGTGTGTATAGGAACAACGGCGCACTGAGTGGGTAATCCTTTGTTTTTATTGACCTTCGAAAGGCCGTCAGCGAGCGGCCGCATGATCCCGTTAAGGCAAGTGGTTGCGATCCATTCTCAGCGAAACTGGCGATCCCGACCGCAAAAGGATCGGCTTCAACAGCAGCCACTAAGTCGGTGCTATGGTCGTGCTGCACCACCATGGATGACATTTGTAAGCCGAAAAAATCTAATAGTTTTGCTTCAGAGCTTTGTCCAAATCCAGAATCCGTTGACGCCATATGCAAGTTAACCGGAGCGTCCGGTCCACCAAGTGCCAGCCAGTTATCGATCTCACCTGCAAACAATCGCGCCAAAAATATTGGCGAAATTTCTCGTACAGGATTTTGACCAGAAACGATGGGGACCATTGCGTCCAAGGCAAGAACCCGGGCCCGGGCCGGCATCGTCAAATCACCCATTCCTGCCTCGAGAGCACGAGCACGTTCCACGGAGTTAATTTGGCGCGTCGACATCACAACATCAGCTTCGTTCGCCAACAAATCAGCAAACCCTTCGTCAGCGTTTGTGGAGCGAAATCTAATGTGAGCTTTCGTTTTCCTGGTACGGGTATCCACCAAGGTGTACCGAAAATGCGTTGGATCTTCTTCAACGCGCTGGGCCTCATAGCCGTTGTGCTGGGCGAAACCTTCGACCAAAGCGGGCATCAAAACCTTTGCCATCGAAGCCGAACCTGAAACAGAAACATCAGCGACAAAATCTTCGATGGTTGGGCAACCAGGACCTTGGCAAGACACTCCGGACCCATCCACGGTTAATTCACCATAAATAGTATCAAGGCGATAGTATTCGCCATCATACCCCAAAAGTGTACCGGACAATTCGATACTGCCCTCTAGAGACGTCAAACTGACATCCTGAGCGCGCGAAACCACAGGATTTGAGAACAAAACCAACGCAGCGATAACCGCCACACACATAAGCCTCATCAAAGGTGATCCCGGATTAATTCAGTCGAAGTTTACCGTCTCTCCAAGATTCTGTTTAACACGCAAAAATTGAAATTTGCAGTGTTCAAACGTGGCTTACTCAACTTAAGAAAACCATTCGCCCAATTAGACACACTCAATCCAATACAAGCATAGAAAAGGAATGCTTAACTGAGTTTACCGTGGCAATGTTTGAATTTTTTCCCAGATCCACATGGGCATGGTTCATTGCGGCCGGGGTTTCCCCACGTACTCGGGTCGCTTTCAACAAATCCTTCTCTTGCGTTACCGGGTGTTGGTTGGTCACTGGGCGGCGCAGTCGCGCTTGAAACCGCAGGTTGTGCCGCAGCGGCCTGCTGAGCACGAATTTGTTCGATCATTGCGCGCTGCTCGTCTTCAGTCATTGGTCTGATCTGAGACAGTTTCTGTGTCACTTCTTCGCGAAGACTATCCAGCAAGCTTTCAAAAAGCTGGAAAGACTCGTTCTTATATTCATTCAGTGGATCACGTTGGGCATAGCCGCGAAATCCAACGACTGAACGCAGATGCTCCAACGTCAGCAGGTGCTCGCGCCATTTACCATCGATAGATTGCAGCAAAAGCTGCTTTTCGATGTTGCGCATGTTTTCCGCGCCGAATTGGCTAGCCTTTTCAGTCATAAAGCCTGTTGTCGCCTCAACCATGCGATCACGGATCACATCGTCATCAACACCTTCTTCTTCAACCCAGTCGGCAATGGGCAGTTTCATACCCAATTGTTCTTGCACGGCGGTGTTAAGCCCATCCGAATCCCACTGATCAGCATAGGTATTTGGCGGCAGGTATTGATCGATCAGGTCGTCAATCACCTGATGGCGCATATCTGTGGTGATCTCAGAAAGATCCGAAGCTTCCATGATCTCGCGGCGTTGCCCAAAGATCACTTTACGCTGTTCATTCATAACATCGTCAAACTTGAGAAGCTGCTTGCGGATGTCAAAGTTGCGACCTTCAACCTTACCCTGTGCGCGTTCCAGCGATTTATTTACCCATGGGTGAATAATCGCTTCGCCTTCTTTCAGGCCCAACGTCTTCAGAACTTTTTCCAACCGTTCAGAACCAAAGATACGCATCAGGTCGTCTTCGAGGCTCAGAAAAAACGAAGACCGTCCAGGGTCACCCTGTCGCCCAGACCGCCCGCGCAGCTGATTATCAATTCTACGGCTTTCATGGCGTTCGGATGCCAAAACATACAGGCCACCAGCAGCTAGAACTTTTTGTTTTTCATCAGCATGTTGTGCTTCTATTTCGGTGCGTAAGGTATCGGGATCTGCATCCGGATCAGCCGCCAGAGCATTCATGATTTGCAAATCAACGTTGCCGCCAAGCTGAATGTCGGTGCCGCGCCCAGCCATATTAGTCGCGATCGTTACGGCCGAAAACTTACCAGCGTCAGCAACGATCTGCGCCTCTTGTTCATGTTGGCGCGCGTTTAATACATTGTGCTCAATTTCCGCTTGTGTGAGCATATTGCTCAACATCTCGGATTTTTCAATCGACGTGGTGCCGACAAGAACCGGCTGACCTTTTTTGTAGCTCTCTTTGATTTGCACCAACATCGCTTCGTATTTTTCACGCGCGCTTCGATATACCTGATCGTCTTCATCAACCCGCGCGACGGGTTGGTTGGTTGGCACTTCGACCACGCCAAGCCCGTAGATTTCCATGAACTCTTCGGCTTCTGTCGCAGCTGTACCTGTCATGCCTGCCAGCTTGCCATAAAGCCGAAAGTAATTTTGGAACGTCACAGAGGCAAGTGTGACATTTTCAGGTTTGATATCGACGTGTTCTTTTGCCTCGATCGCTTGATGCAAACCATCAGACAAACGGCGTCCCGGCATCATCCGTCCCGTAAATTCGTCGATCAGAACAATGTTGTCATCCCGAACAATGTAATCCTTGTCCCGCTGAAACAGCTTGTGCGCGCGTAAACCCTGATTGACGTGGTGAACAATTGTCGTGCTTTCTGGATCATACAGAGTTTGACCGTCTTCCAGCAATTCGCGTTCGTGCAGAATTGTCTCGAGAAACTCGTTACCCTCATCCGTAAAGGTCACGTTGCGGGTTTTTTCGTCCAGCTCGAAATGGGTATCCAAAACAGACGGAATCACCTCGTCGATGGTCTTGTAAAGATCGGATCGATCTTGCGCAGGACCTGAAATAATCAACGGAGTTCGGGCTTCGTCGATCAAAATACTGTCAACTTCATCGACAATCGCGAAGTTGTGATACTTCTGATAGATCTGATCGAGCTCGGATTTCATGTTATCGCGCAGATAATCAAACCCTAATTCGTTGTTTGTGGCATAGGTAATGTCGCTGCTATAGGCGTCGCGTTTTTCATCTTCGGGCATTTCCGAATAAGCCACACCTGTGGTTAATCCCAACGCGGCGAAAACTTTGCCCATCCAGGCAGCATCACGTTTTGCGAGGTATTCGTTGACCGTTACAATGTGCACACCCTTGCCAGTCAGCGCATTGAGGTAGGCTGCGAATGTCGCGGTCAAGGTTTTACCTTCACCGGTCTTTTGTTCGGCAATATTGCCCTGATGCAAGAAGATCGAACCCATCAACTGCGTGTCAAAGGCCCTTAATCCTAAGGCCCGGCGTGCAGCTTCACGGCAATTGGCAAAGGCTTCGGGGAGTAAAGCGTCAAGATCTTCACCTTCTTGGGCCCGTTTGCGGAACTCTTTGGTTTTCTCGATCAGGCCTTCATCGCTGAGCTTTTCAAACTCAGGCTCAAGGGCATTGATCTGAGCAATCAGCGGACGCGCGGTCTTGATCTTACGATCATTTGGAGAGCCAAATATCTTTTTTGTAATCGTTCCGATGCCCAGCATGCGTTCTCCAGCCGAAGTAATTGCTACACGCGCCGATCTGCTTGCTCGTTCGCAGCTCAACCCATAGAAAGTATTTGAACGCCACACTCTTGCAGCGCCACACGCGGGATGTAAGGGTCGCGCTAAACCGTGTCAATGTCGCGCCCCGCCGCGCGCCCCCCATAGGACCAATCCATGCAAAAACATTTCAGAATTCTAGCCACTT
Organism: Roseobacter sp.; assembly: GCA_039983935.1. Lineage (GTDB taxonomy): Bacteria > Pseudomonadota > Alphaproteobacteria > Rhodobacterales > Rhodobacteraceae > Roseobacter. The sequence goes on from JBDWVP010000021.1 coordinate 14,805, forward strand.
CTTTTTTGGTTGCCGCGGGTGGCCTGCCTGCTGCTGCACAGGAAAGCGAAACGGCAATAATTGAAGAAGTTGAAATTCCAACCGCCAATACGGTCATTGCCAAGGTGAACGGCACAGAAATAACTTTGGGCCATATGATCGCGGCCCGCGCAACACTCGACGAAAGATACAATACGCTTCCGGCCCAAGAACTGTACAATGGCATCTTGGAACAACTGGTTCAGCAAGAAGCACTGGCGCAGCGCGTCCCCGAGCTGCGTGCAATGGTTGCCTTGACCTTAGAAAACGAAGAACGCTCGCTGAAAGCGGGCGAAGCTATTGAAGAAGCGTTGGAGACTGCCGTGTCTGAAGAAGACATCCAATCGGCATATGACGCACAATATGGCTCAATCGATCCACAGGAAGAATACAACGCATCCCATATTCTTGTCGCCACAGAAGAAGAGGCCATTGCGTTGAAAGAAGCGATCGATGGCGGGGCAGATTTCGCTGCGACAGCTCGTGAGAAATCCACCGGACCTTCTGGTCCGAACGGCGGAGAATTGGGGTGGTTTGGTGCGGGCATGATGGTTCCCAGTTTTGAAGCAGCAGCCGTTGCTTTAGACATTGGTGAAGTTTCAGCGCCGGTCGAAACTCAATTCGGCTGGCATGTCATTAAAATGAATGACTCCCGCAAAACCGAGATCCCCACATTGGAAGCCGTTCGTGTCGAACTCACCAATAATTTGCGCAATCAAGCCGTGGGGGCAATCATCCAAGCAGCGCCAGACAGTGCTGAAATTTGGATTCCTGAGTTGGATTATGTGACGCCGGACATGCTGACTCAGCAAGAAATCTTGGATCAATAGATCATGGCGACGATCGACGCGATTTCACCATTAGCGCCCAGTGGTTTTCCCGATCTACCTGTCGTGGATGGTGTTATGTTTTCGGCCATCGCTGCGGGCGTCAAATACCAAGGCCGCACGGACGTCATGCTGGCGAAACTAATCCAGGGAACGGCAATTGCTGGGGTCTTTACACGGTCGTCGACACGGTCTGCACCTGTTTTGGACTGCCAGCAAAAATTGGGTGGCTCATCAAAACCACCCGCGGCGATTCTGGTGAACTCCGGGAATTCAAATGCATTTACCGGCCGTAACGGCGCAGACGCGGTTACGGCCATCACCAATGCGACCGCAACGGCCTGTAGCGTGCCTGAAGAGCGTGTTTTCACGGCCTCGACTGGCGTCATTGGTGAACCCTTACCCTTTGAGCGGATTACCAAAAACCTGGCCATATTGTCAGAGACGGTCGCAGATCACCGCATCGAAGATGCCGCGCGCGCCATAATGACAACTGACACATTCCCCAAAGGCGCCAAAGCCATCGTCAATGTGAACGGTAAGAACGTGTCGATTGCAGGGATCGCCAAAGGTTCGGGAATGATCGCGCCGGATATGGCGACCATGTTGGTTTATATTTTTACCGACGCAAAGATCGAACAGTCAGATTTGCAAAGGCTGGTTTCGGCCCATAATGAGCGGACATTTAACAGCATAACTGTGGACAGTGATACGTCCACTTCGGACAGCTTGATTGTTGCGGCAACTGGGGCGTCTGACGTTGATGTGACTGCATCGAGTGAGTTCAGTCAGGCCTTGCACGATGTCATGCAGGAATTGGCACATTTAGTTGTCAAAGATGGCGAGGGCGCAACCAAATTCGTCGAAATTGCTGTGAAGGGCGCTGCGTCCGACGGCGATGCGAGAACTCACGCCTTGTCTATTGCCAATTCACCGTTGGTTAAAACCGCTATCGCAGGGGAAGATCCCAATTGGGGTCGGGTTGTTATGGCGGTTGGGAAATCAGGCGCTGCGGCAGATCGTGACCTCTTATCTATTCGGTTTGGCGATTGCATCGTGGCAGAAAATGGGTGGGTCAGTGCGGAGTACAACGAAGATGAAGCAGCTTCTCACATGAAGAATCAGTCTGTCAAAATTTCGGTGGATATTGGTTTAGGTCAAGGGAAAGCCACTGTTTGGACTTGCGATTTGACCCATGGATACATTCAAATCAACGCTGATTATCGATCTTAAAGCAGAATGGCGTTCTCATGAAAACCGTACTTGTCTCGGCTGTTGCACTCATTGACATTGATGGCCGTGTACTTTTGGCGCAACGCCCAGAAGGCAAATCAATGGCTGGGCTCTGGGAGTTTCCCGGCGGAAAAGTCGAAGCTGGCGAAACCCCCGAAGTCGCTCTCATCCGGGAGTTGCAAGAAGAGCTTGGAATTGATACCTGGCAAAGTTGCCTGGCACCGTTGACGTTCGCCAGCCACCAATACGATACGTTTCACCTGTTAATGCCGTTGTATGCCTGCAGAAAATGGGATGGGACACCGCAGCCAAAAGAAGGTCAAACATTGAAATGGGTTAGATCGAATGACCTAAAAAACTATCCAATGCCGGCAGCAGACGTTCCTCTGATACCAATTTTGCGCGACTTACTCTAACTCATCGGTGGATTTTCGCCGAAACGTAAACAAGCGTTAACACTTTATTATCAATTTTATGACAATCTGGGGTAGTATTAATAATATCTCATTCATGTCTTTATCCTGGGGAGGACCGACATGCTCAGAACTATCACTTTAGGGAGTGCAATATCAGTCCAAGGAACATATGTTCGGGCGTTACCCGACGGGCGTATCGTTATAAAAGTTGACGAAACGACCTTTGCAGGCTTACCGGTCACTCAAGCAGCCTGAAACCACCAAAAACACACACCATCATGGAAAAGGCAGCGCTTGCGCTGCCTTTTTTCTTTGTCCGAGACCCTATGATAAGGTCCGCGTGATTTCTTCGCGTTCGAAAATTTCGATGACGTCGTTTGCACGAATATCGTCGTAATTTTCGAAAGCCATGCCGCACTCTTGACCCGATTGGACTTCGGCGACTTCGTCTTTGAAGCGTTTTAGAGTTTTGAGCGTCCCTTCGTGAATAACGACGTTATCACGCAGGAGACGTACACCGGCTGAACGGCGCGCAACTCCTTCTGTCACCAAGCAACCTGCAACTTTGCCAACGCCGGTCACCTTGAAGACTTCTTTGATTGTTGCATATCCGATGAAATTCTCTCGAATTTCTGCAGACAACAACCCAGAAGCCGCTGCTTTCACGTCATCAACCAAATCATAGATGACTGAATAATAGCGAATTTCGACGCTCTTTTGGTTGGCAGTGTTGCGTGCCGATGCATTCGCACGCACGTTAAAGCCCATGATTGGTGCCCCCGAGGCTTCAGCCAAACCAACATCCGTCTCAGTGATCGCGCCAACACCGGAGTGCAAAACGCGCACCCGAACTTCGTCGTTACCGATTTTTTCCATCGCCTGGACGATCGCTTCGGCAGAACCTTGGACATCCGCTTTAACAAGAATCGGAAGTTCGTTTACATTTTCGTCAGCTTTGGCATTTGCCATCAACTGTTCCAACGTCGTGGCTGCACCAGCCGCGGCGCGTTTATCCTTGGCGGCTTGCTCACGATACGCCGCGATTTCGCGCGCTTGTGCTTCGGTTTCAGTCACGTTCAGAACATCACCCGCTTCGGGTGTTCCGTTCAGACCAAGGACTTCGACAGGAACAGAGGGACCAGCTTCCTTGACGCGTTCACCTTTGTCGTTGATCAGTGCGCGGACCTTACCGTACTGCTCTCCGACAACAAAGATATCGCCTTGGCGCAACGTCCCATTTTGCACCAGAACGGTTGCAACTGGTCCACGGCCGACGTCAAGTTGAGCTTCAATCACAGCACCCTGTGCAGCCCGATCCGGGTTCGCCTTGAGTTCCAAAATTTCCGCTTGCAACGCAATCGCGTCGAGCAGCTCATCAAGACCCTGACCCGTAATCGCAGAGACTTCTACGTCCTGCACTTCACCAGACATTTCTTCGACGATCACTTCGTGCTGCAACAAATCGGTGCGCACTTTTGTCGGATCGGCCGCAGGGCGGTCAATCTTGTTGATCGCAACGATCATTGGGACTTTCGCGGCTTTTGCATGGTTGATGGCTTCGATGGTTTGAGGCATCACAGCATCATCCGCAGCAACAACCAATACAACAATATCAGTTACTTGTGCACCGCGTGACCGCATCGAGGTAAATGCCGCGTGACCAGGCGTATCGAGGAAACTCAACAGCTGGCCGCCTTCAGTTTTCACCTGATAGGCGCCGATGTGCTGCGTGATACCGCCAGCTTCGCCAGATACGACTTTGGCGTTCCGAATGGCATCCAACAGCGACGTCTTACCGTGGTCGACGTGACCCATAATGGTAATAACCGGCGGTCTTGTCTTTAGGTCCATATCGTCGTCGATGACTTCTTTGATGACGTCTTCAACATCCGCATCAGAAACGCGCACGATCTTGTGGCCAAATTCCTGGACGATCAATTCCGCAGTATCTGCGTCGATTGTCTGGTTTTGTGTTACCATCATGCCGTTGTTCATCAGTGCTTTTACGACTTCACCAACTTTTTCGGACATGCGGTTGGCCAGCTCTGAAACGACAATCGCCTCTGGAACTTGGACGTCACGCACAACCTTTTCACGCTCGACCTGACCACCCATTGCTTTTTGACGCGCACGCTCTTGCTTGCGCTTCATTGCTGCCATGGATCGTTGGCGACCACCTTCCCCACCGGAAAGAGCTTGGTTCAATGTCAACTTGCCCGAACGTCGGCTATCTTCGTTGCCTTTGCCGCGCTTGTTGTCGCGATCGCGGTCCTGCGTCTGCTTACGTGGTGCAGGATCGGAGGCCGGTTTAGCCGCGGGGCGTTGTACAACAGGGGCTTCAACAGGGGCCGCGGCAGCCTTGGCGGCCGCTTCTGCCTCTGCCTGACGCCGCTTGTCCTCTTCGGCTTTCGCCTTCAAGCTTTCTTCACGCTCGCGTTCCGCGCGCTCACGGGCTTCAATTTCCGCACGGCGGCGCTCACGCTCTTCGGCGCGGGCTTTTTCTTCCGCTGCGCGTGCCGCAGCTTCTTCGGCTTCACGTGCCTTGGCTGCTTGCACAGCCTTTAGGCGACGATCCATTTCTGCGTCGCTGATCCCAGCTGGACGCCTGGAAGGATCTCCACCCATGGCGGACCCATGTCCCCCGGCTTTTGAAGACCCTGCTTTGGGTACCACAACGCGTTTGCGCTTGGTTTCGACCACGACGTTCTTGGTCCGCCCATGGCTAAAGCTTTGCTTTACGTTGCCTGGACGCGCGCCACCGCCGCGTAGACCCAATGTTTTTTTGCCGTCAGTATCGCTCATGAAGCTCGTCTATCCTTTCGGATGGCCCTTGCCATCCTCTTTTTCGCGCACGCCTTTAAGCCGCTGGGCCTCCTCTACAACACGTTGAGTGAGTCCACCAGAGGCAAGCGCCCCATGTATCACAGTTTGACGACCAAATGCCAAACCCAATTCATCCGCCGTCAGCCAGCCAATGTATGACCCATAGTGTGGCGTGCTTAGTTTCGATTTTCCCCGACCAGAGCCGTCGACCGCCTGAATGAGGACTTCAGCCTCTTCCATTTGCAGCCAGTTTTTGACTTTTTCAAAGCCGGCAACAGCCTTGCCTGCCTTACGTTGCAACGAAATCAAATCAACGACGCGGCGCGCCAATTGTTTTTCGACCTCATCCACCAGATCATCTGGCGCCTTAACCGGAGTCTTTGCAGATCGTGCAAAAAGCCCCTTGCTTGCAGATTTTTCAATCGCAGAACGATCTGCAGCTACATACATACCTCTGCCCGGCAATTTACCCAGGATATCAGGTACAACTTGACCGTCCGGACCGACAACAAACCGCACAAGACCATATTTAGGCTGCACTTCGCCCGTTGCAATGCACTTGCGATCAGGACCGTCACCACGATCTTTTGGAGCGCCACCGCGACCCATAACGAGACCCCGAGGTCTGAGATCAGACCTCGGCTTCCTCCGTATCTTCTGCGACTTCTTTCTCAGCTTCCGCCTCGAGATCCGCCGGATCAACCCATCCCAACATAACACGTGCAGTCATAATCATGTCCTGCGCTTCTTCCAAGGAAATTTCAAATGGTTCCAGTACGCCGTCGTCCTTCACGCGCTCACCGTCAACTGTTGTCCAGCCGCCTGCGAGTTCCCAATCTGCGCATGTCGCAAAATCTTCTAGTGTTTTGACGTCATCCTTGGCAAGCGCTTCAATCATTTGTGGTGTTAGGCCTTCAAAATCAACCAGGCTGTCTTCGACGCCCAGCGCGCGGGCATTTTCAAGGGCCGCTTTATTTCGTGCTTCTAGAACATCGCGGGCGCGGGCCTGCAGTTCATTTGCCGTGTCTTCATCAACACCATCGATAACGAGAAGCTCATCAACTTCAACGTAAGCGACTTCTTCCAAGTTAGAGAACCCTTCCGAAACAAGCAATTGCGCGAAAAATTCATCCAAATCAAGGTTATCGACAAAAAGCTTCGTACGCAGTTCAAACTCCGCCTGACGGCGCGCGCTTTCCTGCTCTTCGGTCATAATATCGATATCAAGTGCTGTCAGCTGTGACGCCAAACGCACATTTTGACCACGACGACCGATGGCGAGGCTCAGCTGCTCTTCCGGAACGACAACTTCGATCTTGCCAGCTTCTTCATCCAAAACAACCTTTGACACTTCGGCTGGCTGCAACGCATTCACAAGGAATGTCGGTTGATCTTCATTCCATGGAATGATGTCGATCTTCTCGCCTTGCAATTCGTTTACGACAGCCTGAACACGTGACCCCCGCATACCAACACAGGCACCAACTGGATCAATTGATCCATCATATGAAATCACGGCTATCTTAGCGCGCGAACCCGGGTCACGGGCGACGGCTTTGATCTCAATGATACCATCATAAATTTCTGGCACTTCCATTTTGAACAGCTCTGCCATGAATTCAGGTGCTGTGCGGCTTAGGAAAATCTGCGGGCCACGCTGTTCGCGACGCACATCTTTAATGTAGACGCGAATGCGGTCATTCGGTCGATAAGATTCACGGCCAATTTTCTCATTGCGACGCAAAATCGCTTCGCCAGCACCAACATCGACAATAACATTGCCATATTCTTCGCGCTTGACCAAACCATTGATAATCGTGCCGGCACGATCTTTGAATTCTTCAAATTGACGGTCACGCTCTGCTTCGCGTACTTTTTGCAGAATCACCTGCTTGGCGGATTGCGCAGCAATCCGACCCATTTCAACCGGCGGAACTTCTTCGATAAATTCCTGACCGACTTCCGGGCTATCCATGTACTGCTTGGCTTGCTCGACAGTAAACTCGGCCTGATAGTTTTCCAGTTCTTCTTCTTCGACCACAGTCCGCACGCGGGTAAAGGTCGCACGGCCCGTTTTGCGGTCGATATGAACCCGAATGTCCATTTCAGCGCCGTAACGTGACTTTGCCGCGCGCGCGAGTGATTCTTCCATCGCTTCGACAACCAATCCCGGGTCGATCATCTTTTCGCGAGCAACTGCCTCAGCAGTTTGCAGCAACTCAAGCTGGTTTGCGGATGTAATCGCCATTTATTGGTCTCCCTCATCAGGCGTATCATTCTCGATTTCGTCAGAAATCTCGTCAAATTTTGTCTCGTCTATCGCACCAGAAGCCTTGCGCTGGCGTAACATCTCTTTGATCAGATCATCAGTCAGGACCAATTTGGCATCGCTGAGCCAATCGAATTTCAAACCGATGGTTCCCTCATCAACATTGATCAGAACTTCGTCGTCTTCGACGCCAGCCAAAGCCCCCTTAAACCGACGACGGCCATCAATCATATCTGCCGTCTCGATTTTTGCTTCGTAGCCTTCGAACATCTCAAAATCCTTGAGACGTGTCAGCGGACGATCAATCCCAGGGCTTGAAACTTCCAACGTGTACTCGTCCAGAATTGGATCTTCGACATCTAGAACCGCGCTGACGGCTTGGCTGATTTCAGCACAATCGTCTACTTCGATTCCGCCTTCTGGCTTGTCCGCCATGATCTGAAGAATCGTAGATTTTCCGGACATCAAGCGCACACGCACCAACTCATAGCCCATGTCCTCAATCACCGGGACGATGATTTCGGCCATGCGACGGTCAATAGCAGCTTTGGCGATCAGGTCGTTGTTCATTGGTCTTTCGAAGTTATCTTATGGCACAAAAAAACGGGCGCGCGGCCCGTTCGAATTTCGGTGGGCTTTCGGTTTGGACCCGAACGCGCCGCTGTTGAAATTGATATAGACGTCGCGCGCCTATATCGCAACCCCTGATCGCATCACGCCATCCACCAACGTTCCGCAGCGCGTAAATTGTCCAAAGGCCAACGGGATCCGGTTTGGGATGGAACGGCGATGCAGTCGTCTACCGCCGTCGTCATAAAGTGTTCTTCCGGCAATAAAGTGATGTTAGTCAGATCACCAAGATCAGCGGAATGTTGCAGATCAGCCGCATCTACATAATGCTCACAAAGCGCTTCGGCGCGCACTGCATCCGCAGAAATAGAGACAAATTCAACTTCATCAAACCAACCCGCTGTGCCGTCTTTGTAGTGTTTTTCAACGCGCCGGCCAATAAATTGACGCCCAGGTTGAAAGCGATGCGCCCGATACAGACCGGTGCCCACGCCATTGCGCATCGCACCAGATAAATCGGTGCCCGGATAAATAACCAAACGCGGGTTCGACAGGCGATACGGGAAATCAGGGTCGCTTGCCTTTAAAGAAACTTGCAGTCGGTGCGTGCCCGTCACTGTAAATCGTTCGACATCTGCAAGAACGGCGCCCGTGTGCAATGAAAGCGACGCAATGACATCCTGTGGCGAAAATGGCGTTCCATCATGAAACGCAACGTCATCACGTAATGTCAGCTCCCATGACAGTGCGTCTGAGGACCCTTGCCAAGATGTCGCCAATTCGCCGCGCAACGTGCCATCGGCTGCAATTTCCGTCAGCGTGTCAAAAACAGCTCCCGCCATAACCATCTGCATAAACAGCCCGTGATCTTGCGTGCTGTCGAACTGATCCGAACGTTGCCCACCTGACAAAGCAATCCGCAAGCGGCCACCACGCGACGGGGATGCTTGAGCAGAAACACCCGTTGCAGCCAGCAAAGCCGCCGCCGCACCTGAGGCAAAAAGCGCCCGCCTGTCAAAATGTGTTCGTTGTGTCACCGTCCACCGATCCTATCCATACTGCGCACCAATTCTGCACTGATTCCCGGTTCGGATAAAGCGTGACCCGCATTTCGCACCATTTTCAACTCGCAGTTACCCCATGCTTTAGACAAGGCATAAGCGTTGTCGGGTGGGCAGATCATGTCATATCGACCCTGAACAATAACCCCCGGAATATGTGAAATCCGCCCGACGTTGGCCAAAATCTGGCCATCAAATTCTAGAAAACCTGCATTCGAAAAATAGTGATTCTCTAGTCGGGCAAAGGCTCGCGCGTATTCTCCGGGGCTGTTACCTGTTGTGCCGGTTGAGTGAATCGAGGCCAAAGCGTTTTCCCAAGACGACCAAGCTTGGGCATAACGTGTTTCTTGTGCGAGATCGCCGGAGAACAAACGACGGCGGTATGCTTCGATAAAATCGCCCTGTTCATCCTCGGGGATGAGGGTTGTGAACCGTTCCCACACTTCTGGCCAGAATTTACCTGCGCCACCTCCATAGAACCAATCCAGTTCGGCTTGGGTCATCATGAACACGCCACGCAGCACAATATGCAGGACATTTTCTGGGTGCGTTTGGGAATAGATCAACGCCAACGTGGCACCCCAACTGCCCCCAAAGACAACCCAGTTGTCAATTTCGAGTTCGGTTCGAATCAATTCAATGTCAGCGACCAGATGCCACGTCGTGTTGTTTTCAACACTGGCATGCGGACGAGAGCGACCACATCCACGTTGATCAAATAGAATGACGCGGAATATCTCAGGGTCGAAATAGCGCCGCATAGCAGGGCTGCATCCCCCTCCTGGTCCCCCGTGTAAAACCACAACCGGAATGCCATTTGGATTTCCGCATTGCTCGACATAAACGCGATGACCCTGCCCAACATCAAGGATCCTCTGATCAAAAGGATCGATCGGCGGGTAAAGATATTGCACTGCGCGCTTTTGGTCCGGGTATTTGTCCATTACAGGCCTATATAATACGAAATCGCAATTGAGCACATGGAGCCGAGAATGCAAGCGCCTCAAACAACTGTTGATCCGTTAGAAATCGCTAAATTTGAAGCAATGGCGGCAGAATGGTGGGACGAAAACGGCAAATTTAAACCCCTGCACATGCTGAACCCATGCCGTCTTGATTATATTACTGCCCAAATAGCAGGCGAATTTGACCGCGATCTTTCTGAACCTGCACCATTTAATGGTCTGCGGATTTTGGACATTGGTTGTGGCGGCGGGCTGTTGACTGAACCAATGGCACGATTAGGCGCAGAAATAATCGGCGCGGATGCTGCGGAGCGTAATATTCATGTCGCGCGCATTCACGCTGAACAATCCGATCTGAAAATCGATTACCGGCACACCACAGCAGAAGCCATGGCGGACGCTGGCGAGCAATTCGATGTGGTTTTGAATATGGAGGTCGTCGAACATGTCGCCTCACCCATCGATTTCCTGACCGCTTGCCGCCAATTGCTGAAACCGGGTGGCTTGCACCTTTGCTCGACCATCAATCGGAACCCTAAATCCTACATGATGGCAATCATCGGCGCAGAACACATTATGCGGTGGCTGCCGAAAGGCACGCATGAGTGGTCAAAATTCATAACACCGGACGAACTGTTTGAATTGATCGGCCGTGCCGGGCTTCATCCCGTGGACCGCAAAGGATTTGTTTTTAATCCGCTTCTATGGTCCTGGAGCCTATCTGAACGCGATTTGAGCGTGAACTACGTGACTGCGAGCACAAAACCAAACTAGGTTTCTTTGCCCAGCAACGTTCTCATTTCACGCAAAATGGGCAAAGCACCCCGAACCTGGTCTTCGCCTAATTTATCTACCATCTGATTGATGACCGGCGTGACAGAGCCGACCGCATGATCACGCGCCTGACGGCCTGCAGGGCTGATCGCGACCAGCTTGCGCCGTGCATCATCCCAATCAGGGCGGACGTGGACATAGCCAGCCCAATCTAACTTGCTCAGCGTATTGGTCATTGCCCCGCGCGTAACATGAAATGTTTCCGCCAGTTGTGCAGGAGTTTTTTCGTCATTAACCCATGCCAGATGGTTCAGGACAGAGAAATGGGAAATCTCCATCCCCTTTGGTAAAACACGGCTGAGACGTGCGCGCACAATTTGATCTGTCGCCATCACTTCGGTGAACAGAGCAATGGCCAGAGAGTTTTTTGCGTCGTTCATTAAGGTCCGCTAAATGGTTGAGCATTCGTCAGGCTAGGGACTTTCGCCCGCGCCTCGTCTACTTTTTCCATATTTAGGTCCGTTATGTAAACGCCGGTTGCACTGCCTGCGTCCAATTGAACCTCTCCCCACGGCGCCACGACCAAGGAATGACCATAGGTCGCGCGCATCTTTTTCGTTTTACTTTGGTGTGTACCAGTTTGCCCTGGTGCGATAACAAAACAACCCGTTTCAATCGCGCGCGCGCGCAAAAGTGCATGCCAATGTGCAGCCCCCGTCACCGGCGAAAAGGCTGCCGGAACCGTCAAAATCCGCGCACCATGTCGGGCCAGCGCGCAATGAAGGGCAGCAAAACGCAGATCATAACACACTGTCATCCCGACATCGCCAAAATCCGTTTTCGCAATTACGGCCTGATCGCCGGGTCGATACCCATCCGATTCTCGATACGTTTCTTCCGGCGTAACCTGAACGTCAAACATGTGAATTTTATCATAGCGCGCGACAATATCGCCTTGTGGGTCGATCATAAACGATCGATTCGCGAACCGGCCGTCCGGATCTTCGGTCTTGAGCGCCAATGATCCGATGAGCAGCCAAACCCCAAGTGTTTTTGCTTCCAATCCTAATGCAGCGAGCGTTATGTCGTCCGATTCGTGTTGCAGCACAGATTCTTGATGCGAGCGGCTCGTTGACAAGCAATTGGTCACTTCCGGCGTCAGAATGAACCGTGCACCCGCCGCCGCAGCCTCGCGAATGTACCCGATTGTGACCGGCAAATTTTCTACCGGATCATCTGTAACGTTCAGTTGGATCAGGGCCGTTTTCATTAGGCGGCCAAAAGTTTATCCAGATCGCCTTTTCGCTCCATCTCGTACAGATCATCACATCCGCCGACATGGGTTTCACCCACAAAAATCTGCGGAACAGTCCGCCCGCCCTGAGCCCGTTTAATCATTTCAGGTTTCCGGTCTGGATTTGCCCAAACATCGACTTCGGAAAAACTGACGCCTTTTTGGGACAAGAGGCGTTTTGCGGCGTGGCAAAATCCGCAGAGCGGCGAGGTGTAAATTTCAACGGTATTCATGGTATATGGTCCTTTCAACACAGGTGCTGGAAGGTCATTTAGGCATCCTTTGTCACCCGCGCTAGGGTCACCACGTATACCGGACCCGATCCCGCTGCAAGACAGGCATCTGTAGCCGATGACAAGGTAGCCCCTGACGTGAGCACGTCATCTACCAATAAAACAGGCCGACCAATTAATCTGTGACGCCTGCGAGGATGCGCCCGGATAGCCCCTTTGACCGAAGTAAATCGCACTTCTTTCGTTAGTCCCTCCATGGATTGCGTTCGTCTTGGACGCTGGAGGAGATCCGGGCAAACCGGCAGTCCGGTGATGCGCGCAAGTGCCTGCGCAAGCAACGCTGATTGATTATAACGGCGTTTCAGCAACCGCGTCCAATGCAGGGGGATAGGCGCAATAATCATGTTCTCAAGTGGCAGATCTTCGATGGCCCGCGCCATCCAAAGCGCCGCAGGTTCGGCGATCTCTTGTCGATCTCCATGCTTCAAGGCCAGCACCAATCGACGCGCGTTATCTTTATAGAGCAAAGCTGCCCGTCCTTTGGCCCATGGTCGAGGTGTGATCATGCATTCATCACATTTAAGTGTGTCTCCGTGATCGTCTCCGGGCAAAGGTGTGCCACATGTGTCGCATATCGATCCGCCGATAAACGGTGTATCGCCCCAGCAAGTACCGCAAAGACCAAAATCGCTTTCAACGTGTCCCCCGCAGCCAAGGCACCTGGGCGGATAGACCAAAGACACTGCTGTTTGAAAACCAAGCTGAGACACTTTATTTGACCTTTCCATGACCAATCATACGCAACTCACCGACACCCACGCTCTTTCCCTCCACCGCGCACGCGCGACAACGGACGGAATGTTCCTGCAAGAATCGGCAGCTCGCGAGGTCAAAGATCGACTCCGCTTGGTTAACAGGGCGTTTACAGATGTGGCTATCGTCACACCTTACCCCAGTTTCTGGAAAGAACATTTTCCAGACGCGCGTATTGTTCATGACGACGCGACCATCGATTTGAAAGTCGGCGCGCATGATCTAGTGATCCACGCTTTGGGATTGCATTGGTCCAACGATTTAGTGGGTCAACTGATTCAGTGCCGTCGTAGTTTAAGACCTGATGGGCTTTTGATTGCAGCACTTTTAGGCGGGCAAACACTTCAAGAATTACGTCGTTGTTTAGGTCAGGCTGAAATTGAGCTTAGCGGCGGTTTATCCCCGCGAATTGCGCCAATGGCAGAAATTCGTGATTTGGGCGCCCTCCTGCAACGCGCAGGCTTGGCCCTACCCGTTGCAGACAGCTTGACGTTGCCGGTTGAATACCGCGACGCTTTTCACTTGATGCACGATCTTCGAGGTATGGGTGAAACCAATGCGATGACAGAACGACAACGCCACATCCCGCCCAAGCAGCTTTTTGCCAAAACCAACGACCTATATGCAGACGCCTTCGCAACTGACGCCAACCGAATCGCCGCCACCTTCGAAATGGTGTTCCTAACAGGCTGGTCCCCGGACCCCGGTCAACAAAAACCACTCCGGCCCGGATCAGCAAAACATCGATTGGCCGAAGCCTTGCGCGTGCCCGAGGTGCCGTTGTCTGATTGACCCACACCCAAAACCGTCTATCTGAACTCTAGAGTCGGGAAATAAGGAAGAATATATGTTGGATAGTGATTCCAATGCGACCGCGGCAATGCGACCGGCAAATGCCCAAGCAGACCATCCGAAGGTTACAAAACCAAAGATCGGTATTTTGTTAGCTAACCTGGGAACGCCGGATCATTATGACTATTGGTCAATGCGTCGTTACTTGAATGAATTCCTGTCTGATCGCAGAGTCATCGATTACAGCCCTTGGCTATGGCAACCCCTGTTACAGCTTGTGATCTTAACCAAGCGGCCATTTTCCAGTGGAGCGGCATACAAATCAATCTGGAACGAAAAGGATGGCGAAAGCCCTTTGATGACCATCACCAAAGCGCAAACAGCAAAAATTACAGACATCATGAAGAATCGCCACGAGGGTGAAGTCATGGTGGATTTCTGTATGCGCTACGGCAACCCATCCACCCAATCCAAGGTCGCGGAAATGACCGCCGCGGGATGCCGCAAGATATTGTTTTTCCCTCTTTATCCACAATATGCTGGCGCAACTTCGGCAACCGCAAATGACGAATTCTTCCGATCATTGTCATATGAAAAATGGCAACCCACCGCGCGGACTGTTGACCCGTATTACAGCAGAACAGATTACATCGATGCCCTAGCACAATCTATTGAACGCGCCTATTCCAGCCTAGAAAAACGCCCCGATATTCTGGTGTGTTCCTATCATGGTGTTCCGACCCGGTATTTGATGGAAGGAGACCCATACCATTGCCAATGCCAAAAAACCACACGGCTACTGAAAGAGCGTTTAGGCTGGCAAGACACTGAAATCAAAACAACATTCCAATCGAAATTTGGACCCGAGGAATGGCTCCAACCTTACACGGTGGAAGAAGTAGCGCGTCTGGCAGAAGCTGGCAAAAAGAACATCGCTGTCTGCGCCCCCGCCTTTTCGGCAGACTGCATCGAAACGCTGGAAGAAATAAACGAAGAAATTAAAGAAAGTTTCGAAGAAGCAGGTGGAGAAAGCTTTACATATATTCCGTGCTTGAACGATGACGATGCGCATATCGCCGCCCTCAGCAACATCATCGAAGAGAATCTTCAAGGATGGCTCGATACGTAAGAAATTGATTTAGAAAAGAAAAAAGGCGGCTTAATGCTAAGCCGCCTTTTTAGTTGAGAGTCGATTCCTATTAGGAAACGGCTGCAGCAACGATCACGAGCAGAAGCAACGGCAACAGGATACCTGCTGAAGAACCTTGTGTTTCTTCGATAACAACTGGTGCTTCAACAATTGGCTCTTCCAAAGAACCAGCATATGCTGTGGATGCTGTGGATGCTGCGGCTGTCAGAGCAGCTGCGAGAACGAGTTTTTTCATATATAATAACCTCCAGAAAAGGCATGCTACGCAAGGCGATAGCATGCACTCAAGTATTGCCTCGTATCTAACGTAAAACACTATCTCTCGATTTTTGCAAACCGGATTACGGGAACAACGCGGGAAACCGCTATGATGTCGTCAAATTAGCAACACCTGCGTACCCACTTCGGTCAAGCCAAAAAGCTCTGCGATATGCTCGTTGTAAAGCCCTATGCATCCATTCGACGACTGACGCCCAATTTTGCGCGTATCATGCGTGCCGTGGATACGATAATACGTCCAGCTCAGATAAAGAGCGTGTGTTCCCATAGGGTTATCTGGACCTGGTCCGATAAATTCAGGCCAATC
This sequence comes from Roseobacter sp., assembly GCA_039983935.1. Classification (GTDB taxonomy): domain Bacteria; phylum Pseudomonadota; class Alphaproteobacteria; order Rhodobacterales; family Rhodobacteraceae; genus Roseobacter. The sequence goes on from JBDWVP010000021.1 coordinate 30,629, forward strand.
TGGGTTCCGCTCAAGCATCGATGGAGTGGGTCTCCAGCTCGGTCCGTCAACTTTTCGCACAATTTGCGTGCGACCTCTGCGTGTCAGCTCTTCTGACAAAGGAACACTAGAAGGATAGAGCTTGTAAAAATCCCCGTCCTCAGCCCAATAATGCAGCACACGGCTGTCAATATCGACAAGAACGGCACCCTTGTTAAGGTTTGAGAAATACGGTTGCCAATCCAGCGTTCTGAAACTGGATATATTGCGCCGAGCTGTTTCAGTAACTTCTTCTTCAACCTCAGTCGTAGCCGCCGAATTCACGGACCCCAAATCTTGTGCAATCGCTGGCGTAGCTAAAATTGCGGCACTGCCCGCCAAAAAGGCACGGCGGCCCGGCTTTGAGAAATTCTGTTGCGACATGAACTGCCTCCATCGACGAGAATACACGTAAAGTTGAAACACCATATGGCGAGAATGCCGCACTCGCAAATCAAACAGATGTCATCTGCTCATCGAAGGCTGATGTGCGTTTGAAATATCACGCATTGCAGGCTATGTCGCAAAATAGCCTGCAAGGAGAGCTGTATGACCCGCCTGATTTCCATCTTTGTTGCCTTGTGCCTCGCACTGAGTGCCTGCGCTCCCTCGCCTTCCAGTCCGCCCCTGGGGTCAGACGGCAAACCTCTGCCGCAAGTTTATCGTATTAAGGAACGTGACACCGACAAAATTCAATTTCGGATGCTGGATGCGGTGAATGCATTGCGTGGTGCGTCGGGTCTACAACCCGTGCAGTTAGACGCCCAACTGAACGCGGCCGCTCAAACGCATGCTCAAGATATGGCGTTGCAGAATCGGCCATGGCATTTCGGTTCTGACGGATCATCACCGATCGAAAGGGTTACTCGTGTTGGTTTCTCAGGGGCACTGATTGGCGAAAACATCTCCGAAACATTCGAATCAGAGTTAGAAACATTGGGTGCGTGGATGAGCCAGCCAGATACCCGTCGGATCATTCTGGACCCAAATGCGAATAGCTTGGGGTTTGCATGGCATCAACAGTCAAATGGCAAACTGTGGTGGACGCTTATTCTGGGGGACAGCAGCACCCCTCAAGCAAACATAAATTCCTGATTTTTCAGGCATTTAGTTTTATGAGTGTCCCTGTTTTTACCATAGAATAAATCTCTTCCATTTCGGCGTTCGTCACCGAAATACAACCCCATGTCCAATCCACCGAATCCTTTTTGAACGGTGATTTTTGACCATGAATAAAGATATCGCCTCCAGGCGATTTTCCCTCAGCTTTGGCTGCAGCGTAGTCATTTACATTGGGGTAAGAAATCCCCAAAGACAGGTGAAAACTGCTATTTGGGTTGCGCCTGTCTATCCGGTAAAGCCCCTCAGGCGTTTTACCGTCTCCTTCAAATCTTTTGTGCCCTTCTGGGGCAAAACCAAGATTTATATCGTAGCTGCGTAACAAGGAATTATCGTGAAACAAATGCATTCTGCGCGCTTCTTTGTTTACCACCACAAATGTCACATCGGGTCCGGTATACTTCAGAAATTTAGGATCTGCTGCACAGCCGCTTAGAACCGCCAGTGCGGCAGTGCCCGTGATTACCTGTCTTCGACGCATTTTATGCTGTCCTGTATAGTCTAAATGACACTTTTGCTCTTTTTCGCACACCTATCATGGAGACCTCGTTAAGCAAGGTCACAAATCCGTTAGCCCGGTGGATTTTTTTTGAGTTCTTCTTCAATTGCGATCAGCCGCTTCAGCACTTCGTCGCGATAAGCATCTGTTTGCTCACCCGCTTCTTGCTGATGTGCGTCTTGCATGGAATTGACGATGAGACCCACCAACAGGTTCACGACAGCAAAGGTTGTCACCATGATGAAGGGCACAAAAAACGCCCACGCATAGGGGTAAATCTCCATAACTGGTCGCACGATTCCCATGGACCAACTTTCAAGCGTCATGACCTGAAACAATGTGTATCCACTTTGTGGGAGAGATCCGAACCACTGCGGGAAACTATGAGCGAACAACTTTGTGGCGATAACAGATCCGATGTAAAAGATGATCGCCATAAGCAGAAACACGCTGCCCATTCCAGGTAGGGCGGTGACGAATCCTTCGACGACGCGGCGCAGGCTGGGCGCGACGGAAATAACGCGTAACACCCGTAAAATACGCAAAGCGCGCAGAACCGAGATCGTTTGCGATCCCGGCACCAGCGCTGCGCCAACAATCAACACATCAAAGATATTCCAGCCGCTTTTAAAAAACCGACCACCTCGCGCGATCAATTTTAGAACGATCTCTACAACAAAGAACGCGAGACACAACTTGTCCAATGTTGCGATCAAGCCGCCCGCCTGTTCCATCAGCGCATTGGATGTTTCCATCCCCAACAAGACCGCATTGAAGATGATCATGGCGATGACCAAATTAGCCACCCAACGTCGGTCAAGCCAAAGGTCCAACTGTTGTCTTACACTCATCAGAGTCTCCTGTTCGCGTTCATCGCGCTTTTGGGGCGGTAAGGCAGGCCGCCAGCTCGACATGTGCAGACCAACGGAACTGATCAACAACTTGAATCCATTCCAAATGATAACCAGCAGCACATAAAACCGCCGCATCGCGCGCAAAAGTCACAGGGTTACAGGACACATAGGCGATCACCGGTACTGACGACCTCGCCAACTCCGCAATCTGTGCTTCGGCACCTGCACGCGGTGGATCGATCACGACAGCATCCGCCTTTGTCATTTCGTCAAACATCAACGGTCGCCGGAACAAATCGCGCCTCTCGGTCGTTACAGTTTTAACACCTTTCGCGTGACGCCAGCCCGCATCCAACGCGGCCAACATCGTGCCATCCCCTTCAACAGCGTGGACTTCTGCACCAGAAGATAAGGGCAAAGCAAAGGTGCCGCAGCCGGAAAAGAGGTCGATGACGCGACTTGCTCCATCGGTAATCTCGCAAACCGCTTGGGTCAAAACTTGCTCACCATGGGCTGTCGCTTGCAAAAATGAACCCGGCGGCGGCACAACGCATGCATTCGCAAAGCTGTGCACCGGCGGGGCGCGCATCGCAACAACTTCGTCGTCCCATGTCAGTCGCGCAATACCAGTACTGTCGCAAATCATTGCTAATCGCTGACGCAATGGACCATCCAGCGGTTTACCTTGGCGCACAGCGACATCCAGACCAACATCTGATAAGGTGACCATGACGGACAGGGCAGCTTTGCGGCTGGCGCCAACGATGGCCAGTTCCTCTGCAACGGGAATGCCTGCCAAAACCTCTGGCGCCACCAACTGACATTCTGGAATTGGGACAATCGTTCCGGACGCGCGGCCATGAAATCCGACCATCGCGCCTTTTTTAGTTCGACGCGCTGCAAAGCCGGCTCGGCGACGTGAGCGTGCCGGAGATGTTTTCACTGGCCGAAATTCCGTGTCCAACCCATGCGCCGACAAGGCGGTTTTAACGATGTCCAGTTTCCAATCCGCAACAAATTCGTCGTCAGCATGTTGCATCGAACATCCGCCACAGGATTTAAAATGACGACACTCAGGCGATACGCGGCGTTCAGAAGGCGTCAGAATCTTGATGTCTTCCAGATTTTGGCCCTTTAACTGACCCTCAACGCGTTCGCCGGGCAAAGCGCGTGGCACATAAACCGGTCCGTCAGCGATCCCGTCGCCGAGCAATCCTAAACGATGTATTGTAAATTCAGCCATAGCGTTGCTTTAAGCTCGAAACCCGCACAGTACCAGCGCTACTCTGCGGCTTCTGTACGAATAAACCCACCCGATTGGCGTTCCCAATACTGCGCATAAAGACCACCTTTTGACAGAAGAATGTCGTGTGGCCCGTCTTCGACAATCCGCCCATTGTCCATCACAATAATGCGGTCCATTTCCGTCAACGTTGACAATCTATGCGCGATCGCGAGTACCGTTTTGCCTTCCATAACACGCTCCAACGCAGCCTGGATCGCGGCCTCAACTTCACTGTCGAGCGCACTCGTTGCCTCGTCCAGAACCAAAATCGGCGCATCTTTCAATATTGCACGCGCCAACGCGATGCGTTGGCGTTGCCCACCAGATAGCTTCACACCGCGTTCGCCCAAATGAGCGTCATATCCGGTACGACCTGCGTGATCCTGCAAGTCCTGAATAAAACCATGGGCCTCGGCCTTTCGCGCGGCTTGAAAAACTTCGTCATCCGTAGCATCAGGGCGTCCATAAAGAATGTTCTCACGTGCGGATCGATTGAACATCGCTGTCTCTTGCGTCACCATCCCAATGCTACGGCGCAAGCTCTCCTGTGTGACGGTCGTAATGTCAGCCCCATCGACCAGTATTGCCCCTTTTTCCGCGTTATAGAGACGCAAAAGTAACGCTACCAATGTCGATTTTCCAACACCGGAGGCCCCGACAATACCCACTTTCTCGCCGGGTCGAATTGTCAGGTTTATGTCCTGCACACCGCCAACATCCCGACCATAGGCAAAGGCAAGACCCTGCATTTCAATCTGCCCGTTTGAAACCTCCAAATCTGACACACCTGCGTTATCTTCAACTCTGTTGCGCGGTGTCAAAGTGCGCATCCCGTCTTCGATTTCGCCAATGTTTGAATAAATCTGCATCAGGGTAAAACTCACCCAGCCGGTCATTTGCGCGATACGAATCGCCACAGCACCAGCCGCAACGATATCCCCCTGCGACGCCTGACCCGATTGCCACAACATAATTGTGCCGCCAATCAGAAGCACCGGTAAAGCACCAGCCAAGGACATCAGCGTGAACCTGAATCCAGCAGCAAGGTATCCGAATTCTATTGCCCGTTCTCGAAACGTTTGCATTGCGCTAAGTGCTGCGCGATCTTCATGATCGGCATGCGCAAAAAGTTTAACCGTTTTGATGTTGGTTATGGTGTCCACCACCTGCCCGGAAACCATCGCGCGCGCGCCTGCACGCACAGCGGAACGTGCGCGAACACGAGGGAGGAACCAGTTGATCATCGCAAAATAAGCAATCAGCCAAATTCCAAACCCAAGCGCGACGCGCCAATCAATCGCAATCAACAACAAAACCGAGCCAAAAAGCGAGGCCAGAGCAAAGGCCACAACATTTATGACTTCCACAACAACGTCCGTGACGGCACGCGCTGCTTGCATTTGTTTTTGCGCAATCCGACCTGCAAAATCATCGTCAAAGAATCCTACCGTCTGCCCTAGGGTCCATCGATTAAGCCGCGATAGAACCAGCGGATTTACGTTGGGGCCGACGACAATTGAATTGGCGGAGGCAGACAGGCCAAAAAACAAAGGGCGCGCAAACAAGAAAAATACGACAGCACCGATGACAAGGCCGATGTTTTGCCCGTCAAAAAACTCCTGCGCGCCCACCGTAGCAGTCGCATCAATGACCAATCCCAGGATTAAGGCGGTGCCAGCCTCCATCGCACCTGCGAGTGCAGATAGGAACGCTGCGAGAAACAACGCAGGCCATGCGCCTGAAAGACACCAACGCATAAATGCGCCGAGTGTTTGCGGCGGCGGTCCCTCGGCTGGGCGAAAGGCGTCGATCCATTCATAAATTTTCACGTGTCACCCTCAGTTGCCAGAAAACCACCCGATTGTCGGGTCCAGAAATCCGCGTATAGTCCAGCTTTGGCTAAAAGCGCATCATGTCCACCGTCTTCGACGATGCGACCCTGATCGATCACCAAAATACGATCCATTTTTGCAATGGTGGACAATCTATGTGCAATCGCGATGACTGTTTTCCCTTCCATCATTCCGTAAAGCGTATCTTGAATTGCGGCTTCGACTTCGCTGTCCAGCGCGCTGGTTGCTTCATCCAATAACAATATAGGAGCGTCTTTTAGAATTACCCGCGCAAGTGTCACACGTTGGCGCTGTCCACCTGACAATTTCACGCCGCGTTCTCCGACATGTGCGTCATAGCCCCTGCGACCCTCCGGATCTTCCAGATCAAGAATAAAATCATGCGCTTGGGCTTGCTTTGCCGCCTCGATCATCTCCTGTTCCGAGGCATCCGGGCGCCCATACAGCAAATTGTCACGCACAGAGCGATGCAAAAGTGAGCTGTCTTGCTGCACCATTCCAATCGCCAAGCGTAAACTGTCTTGGGTAACCTTACTGATATCCTGATCATCAATTGAGATCGTGCCGGCCTCGACGTCATAAAAACGCAGTAATAATTTTACGAGCGTAGATTTTCCCGCCCCCGAGCGCCCCACAAGGCCAATTTTTTCACCACGGCGGATTGTCAGATCGATGTTATCCAGCCCCCCGGTACTGCGGCCATAATGATGAACCAGACCTTCGATTTTGATTTCACCGTGGGTCAATTGCAAAGGTCTTGCCGATTTTGCGTCGGTCAATGTTATCGGTTGGGCAATCGTTTTCATCCCTTCGGACACCACCCCCAATTCACGGAAAAAGCTGGTCAAAGCCCACATGATCCATCCGGTCATGGCGTTCAGCCGCAAGGTCAAGGCCGTTGCGGCTGCAACAACACCGACGCTAGCCGTACCGCTCATCCACAGCATGAACGCCCAACCGACAACGCCGACAATCAATAACCCATTCAACACAACCAAGGTGAAATCCATAATTGTGAAAATACGCATTTCCTTCAGGAACGTTTGACGAGCACCTTCAATGGCTTGTTTGGCGTACCCAAGTTCTTGCTCGTGATGGGCAAACATCTTGACAGAATGAATATTCGTATAGGCATCAACCAAACGACCCGTCAGACGCGAGCGTGCATTTGATGCGGCCTCTGATGCAGGGCCAACCCGAGTGATCGTCCAGCGCACCAAACATCCGTACAGTGCAAACCAGAGCAATAAAGGAACCAACAACCGCGGGTCTGAGATACTCAGCAAAACAGCAGCACCAATGAAATAGGCCAGCGAAAAGGATATCGCATCAAATATTTGAAAAATAACTTCCCCAGCCGCCGCAGGCGCCTGCATCAATCGGTTCGCAATTCGTCCAGCAAAGTCATTTTCGAACCAGCCAACGGACTGACGCAACACATGACGGTGTGCACGCCAGCGCATCAGCATCCCAAAGTTTGGTAAAATCGCATTGTTCAGCAATAAAACATCCGCTGCCTGCACAAGCGGCCGAATGAAAATGATGAAAAACGCCATCAGGATGAATTCAAACCCGTATTGCGCCCAAACTTGGTTCGGATCACCTTCCATCAGATCAACGATGCGCCCCATATAGTAGATCAGGCCAACTTCGATCGATGCAACGATGATGGATAACACACCAGCAACATAGAATAGCGGTTTGAATTGGTCAGCAAAGCTTAACAAAAAGTGCCAACGTTTGGTGGGGGGCTGATCCGTCTCGGCGTAATCAGCATAGGGGTCGATAAGGTTTTCAAAAAAGCGAAACATGGACGGAGGCCTTAGGTAGGATATTCGAAATGGCCAGACGCCCTATTGGGTGGTCCGGCAGGATAAGGTTATGACAGCTTCAGCTGTTCCAGATCCCGCGATACATTTCGTATTCCTCCGTTCTTGTGAGATACCCTTAACAGAAAAACTGAGCATCTGTCGAGTGCTCAGTCTTGGGCTAGCAAATCTTTGCGTGTGAGTCGAAAATCAGAGTCAATCCAGCGTTGTTCCAAGGTGGCCAGTTTCACGCCCAGCGCCTTGCCCTGATAGATAGGCATCAAGTCCTTTGCTGATAAAGGAAATTTTTGAGATGCTGCGGCTTCCAGAGGGGTTAAAGATGATGTTGAAATGGCCTGCTGCGCCAGTGCGGCGCGCAATAGCGCTGCGCCACGGGCGTTCTCATATCCATATCTGTACGCCAGTTCCGGCAGTGGAACCCCGCCGTACCCGGCATCCTTCAACCACTCCAAGCGCCGCGCATCTACTTTACTGAGACGTAACCGCTCCGCAATGCGTTCGCCCCCTAAAGCAGCCAATCTCAGCAACGCGTCATATGTACCATCAACCGTAGTTTCCAAATGCACCAGTGGTCCCAACAGAAGGTCATCGCTGCCCGGCAAAACGATCCGTAAACATCCGACCTGCCGCATCGCTGCGATTGCGGAACAGGGAGACGGTGCGGACAGAAGTTTCAACATCTCCATCCCAATGCGTTCTGCTGAAAGCGTTTTCAAACCATCAATGTTTCGCGCTATGGCGTTTAGGACCGCCGGATCAAAACCAGCATTTGGGTCCGCATACCAAGCATGAAATCTGAAAAACCGAAGAATTCGCAAGTAATCTTCCTGTATTCTCATCCCGGCGTCTTCAATGAAACGGATACGTCGATCCAGACAATCCTGAAGCCCACTCAATGGGTCAATCAAAACGCCATCTGAGGTTGCGTAAAGCGCATTTAAAGTGAAATCTCGACGACAAGCGTCCTCTTTCATGTCAGCAGAAAACGCCACAACAGCGCGTCGTCCGTCCGTTGCAACATCGCGACGAAAGGTCGTGACCTCAAACCCCGTGCCGCCAACAACGACTGTAACTGTACCATGGTCAATGCCCGTGGGGATCACCTTCAGCCCGGCTTTTTTAGCCAAACGCGTCACGTCTTGCGGTAAGATATTGGTCGAAAGATCCACATCTGATCCGGGAAGGCCCAGTAAGGCATCTCGAACACACCCACCGACAAAATAGACTTTGCCTCCTTCGACGCCCAGCGCAGCGCACAATTTTTGCACCTTTGCGTCTTGTAACCAATCGGTGTGGTCCGGCAATTTCACGTCATTTGATCTGTCCATGCCCGCAACATACGCGCAGTCGCGCCCCAAATGTAATAGGGACCATAGGGAACTGCGAAGTAGGACCGTCGTGACCCCTGCCAACACCTACCTTCGACAATAAAATTCGACGGATTAAGAACATGATCCAATGGAACGTTAAAAACTTCATCCACTTCGCCAGCCTCAGGCAAGGGCTCAAAGGGTGTATGCACATGAGCGATAACAGGCGTCACCAAAAACCCGGTTACGGTTTCGTGAGGTGCTAAATGGCCCAAAATCTCCACATGAGAAGGTGGCAGACCGATTTCTTCGTGTGCTTCGCGCAGGGCTGCAGCGGTAATATCGGCATCCGCCTCTTCCTTTTTTCCCCCCGGAAATGCAATTTGCCCAGCATGATGTTTGAGCGCTGAGGATCGTTTGGTCAAAATGACCTGCAATGCGCCGCGACCCTCGATTATCGCCACCAAAACGCCTGCTGGACGCAATGTGCGCCCTTCCGGAAGAACGGTGTCTGGATTTAGATCAAAATCTGAAGACGGTCTGCCGGGTAGCGATAACGCATCCCGGATCAGATCAAAATCAGGCATTCGCGTCGCCGTTATCCGATTCGAAACCCACAGTCGCTGGGTCCAGATCATAGTGGGCGCCACAGAATTGACAATCAGCCGTCACACGGCCTTCGTCTGTTGTCATTTTTTCAATGTCGCGCGCAGAATAGATCGATAAGCTTTGGCGCACACGATCTTCGGAGCAGCTGCACCCAAAACGAACAGGTTGCGCTTCGTAAACACGTGGTGACTCTTCGTGGAAAAGGCGCAGCAATAAATCGTTTGGCGCAACGGTTGGTCCAACCAGCTCTAGCTCTTCGACCGTATCCAACAAGAGATTAACCCGGTTCCAGTTTTCTTCTTGGTCTCCGTCCACCAAATCGGCGGCCTGCAAAACGTCGCCTGAACCTTCGCCCTTAGCAACAAATGGTGAAGCCTTGGGCATATGCTGCAACATCACACCGCCAGCACGCCAATGTTCAACGCTTTTCCCTTCGGTTGACAGCCCAAAGTTCAATTCAAACCGTGTAGGTAGCTGTTCTGACTGAGCAAAATATGCTTCTGCACAGGCAGAAAGCGATCCACCTGCCAACGGCGTGATACCTTGGTAAGGCGTCATTCCCTTTCCTTGATCGATCATTATAGCAAAGTAACCTTCGCCAATTTGATCGAACGGTGCGTCATCCGTTAGACGGTCTACATCATAACTCGCGTAGGCTCGAATACGCGCCGGTTCACCGTCTTTTTCCGGACCGTAGTAATCTGTTGCGATCATTCGAACCGCGCCTTTGGACTGAACTTGCAATTGCAACTTCCAGCGCAGTTTGATCGTCTGACCAATCAATGCGGTCAACAACGCCATTTCTGCCACCAAAGCTTCAACCTGTGGTGGATAGTCGTGTTGCTTTAAAATACCATTCAAAGCACCATCTAAACGGGCAACACGGCCACGAATATCGGATGCGTCGAGCTGAAAAGGCAGAACAGTGTCGTCCCACGCAATCTGATGTCCTAGTGTCATTGGGTTTCCTTATCGCCAAGCAGTTGGCATACCGCGTCCATATAAGGGGCTCAAGCCCGATAAAAAGAGGGAATGCAGGAATGATACCACGGGTCGGCCATGCACCGGACGCAAATCGCACATACACCTTGCGGCCGGGCGTCTATGCCATTCTACCTCTTAAGCAGCGCTTCCTGCTGACAATGCAGGTCAGAGATGTCGTGGACATCCAACTTCCAGGCGGTGGTATTGATCCCGGCGAAAGCACCCTGCCAGCCTTGCATCGTGAAGTTATGGAAGAAACTGGTTGGCGCATTACAAAACCGCGCCGGGTTGGTGCGTTCCGCCGATTTGTCTACATGCCAGATTACGATATTTGGGCGGAAAAGCTGTGCAATATATACGTCGCACAACCTGTGCGTCAGATTTCAGAGCCGCTTGAGATTGACCACAAACCGCTCGTTCTTTCGGCAAGCGAAGCAATGGACTACTTGGGAAACGACGGAGATCGAGAGTTTCTGTCCCGCTACTTGTCGCGTAGCTCCGGTTGAAACTCAAACATGATGCCTGAAACGTCGTCAGGAAATTCCGAGTTTCCAGCGAATTCACATAAGCGCCATACCAAAGTTTCGAACAACGCTGGCCCTCGAACTTCTTTCAATTCTTGCAAAAGCGCATCCAAACCAGATTCGTCTAGCAAATCGCCTTCGGGATTTGGACACTCCGTCACGCCGTCAGATAGAATTATTAAGCGGTCCCCCGGATTTAGCGTCGTTTCGAACGTCGTGAAACTTACCCCAGGCATTAAACCAACTGGAAATCCACCTGTACCCTCCTGAATGATTTCACCCGTAGCGCGCTGAATGACCGGATGTGGGTGACCTGCTTGCCCCATATTCACGACACCCGTTTTTAAATCAATGTTTGCCAGCATTAAGGTAAAATAATGCTCCGTATCCATCTCACCCAAAACAAGTTCGTTCAGCGTTTCGATTGCTTCACTCAAGTCTCGAGTTTGGTATGTTCCATCTTCCCGTTTTTCCAATGCTATATTTTGATCTAGTGCATTGCCTGACAAATACCCTGCCAACCGCGCAGTCATCAGCGCTGAGCTGATACCATGGCCAGAAACGTCCAAAGAAAACAAACCTAGATGACCCTCACCAACCGAATAATGCCCAACAAGGTCTCCGCCGACATGGCCGCTGGAACGTAATAGCAACGAAAGATGGCTGTCTTCGATTTCCTTGAATCGCTCTGGTACGAGCGACTGCTGTAGTTTTTTTGCTTCCATCAAATCGCTATCAAGCGAATCGTAAAGACGTTGGAGTTCATCTAGGGTTTCGCTGATGACCCTGTTCTTTTTTGTCAATTCTCGTTGCATTTCAATGATGCGCTCACCCGCTGTAATACGGGCACGCAGCTCGTTTCCGTTCACTGGCTTTGTCAAGAAATCATCAGCGCCAGCATCTAATCCTTCGGCTACATCGTTCTTTTCGCTCTTGGAGGTGAGCAAGATAAAGTAGCCATAACAATCAGACGTTAGTTTTTTGAACTCATTGCAAAATTCTAAACCGGACATCCCTGGCATGACCCAATCGCTGATAACCAACTCAGGCTTTCGTGCAACGCACATCTCAATCGCAGCATCACCTGTTTCTGCCTCGATCACTTCATAGCCCCAACGTTTAAGCGAGCTTGAGAGTATTTTGCGCTGTAAGCGGCTGTCATCAACCACAAGTATAAGGCGCTTGTCAGCATCCCTTGGGTCGGACGTCTCAGGACTGTTTATAGTCGGCAGCGCAGGCATTAGGAACCAATTCGAAAATATGTACCGTGCCTATGTATTTCCTGTTGCTTAAAGAGCCGTGAAACTTACAATTTGAATTGCCTAAGGCCGTACATCAACGTGATGTTAGCCTTTTGGCCCCATTTTGGTGACGACAAAGTGGAGACGGGTAGAATGATTGATTGGGATCGAGTTGCGGCACTGCGTGAAGAAGTGGGACCAGAAGACTTTGAAGAAGTCGTTGAGCTATTCTTAGAAGAGGTTGATGCGGAGATTGCTTCTGTATCAGACCCCTCTGTCATGCAAGAACTCGCTGCTAAGCTGCATTTCTTAAAAGGCAGCGCGCTTAGTCTTGGTTTCAGTGAGTTTTCGTGCTTGTGCCAAGAGGGCGAGTCCGCTCTTTCTGGAAATCCCAACGCTGTCGTTAACTTGCAAGACCTTAAAAACAGTTACCAAAAATCCAGAAACGCATTCTTGGATGATCTGCCCAATCGTTTCGCCAGCTAAACCAAGCGGTAAAAATACTCCGGACGTACTTCGCCAAAAGCTTCAATGGCGTGGCACCGAAGCCCAATCATTCCTCTAATCCAACGGTCATGATCTTCGGCTCGTCGTTGTACAAATCGTCTTACATCCGGGTGAGGCAACACTAAAAAATCTTCATTTTGAACTGCTTCAAGAACACAGGCTGCCACTTGATCAGCCGTCAAGAGAGATGAGTTGTCCGCTGCTGCATCAATTTCAAGCCCACTCATTTCGGTCGCTACATATTGCGGGCAAACCAGCGAAACACCGATTCCATCATTGCGATGCGTGATCGCTAATGACTCGGCAAAACTGACAGCCGCCTGTTTTGTCGCGGAATAAGCGGCGTCGCCAATTTGGTTGAGCAAACCAGCAGCAGAAGCCACATTTACAAAATACCCCGACTTTCGCTCAATCATCGCCGGCAGTAAAATACGCGCGGCGAAAACATGTGCCATAACATTGACAGACCAACATCGAGACCAATGGTCATCAGACGCAGAGGCAACTGTTTCAGAAGGACCAGACATCACCCCAGCGTTGGATACAAATATATCGATCGGGCCTATTTCACCTTGAACCCAGTCTATCGCGTCCTTCAAATCAGTTTCTTTGGAAACATCACACAAAACATGATTTGCATGGTCAGAAGACGCCAAGTCAAATACCGCAACACGAGCGCCAGAGGATTCAAAAGCGGCCACAAGAGCAGCACCAATTCCTTTTGCTCCTCCTGTCACAACAACTGTTTTTCCAAGAAAATCCATCTTACTCAGATCACGAATTGCGCAAGAGTTTCGTCATTGGTGATGTCAGTATAGGTAAAACCGGCATCGTCAAATTTATCAAACATCTGAACGAAATTTCCAGGATTGTCTGTTTCAATCCCAATGAGCACAGATCCGAAATTACGCGCTGATTTTTTCATATATTCGAACCGCGTAATGTTGTCTTGTGCGCCCAACATATGCAGAAAATCCTTCAACGCACCGGGACGTTGTGGCAACCGAAGAATAAAATACTTCTTGAGACCTGCATAGCGCTGCGCGCGCTCTTTCACTTCTGGCAATCGTTCGAAATCGAAATTTCCGCCGGAAACGATGGCAACAACTGTCTTACCTTTGATCAGTTCTGCAACCTCGCTCAGTGCTTCTATGGCGAGGGCCCCGGCTGGCTCTAGAACAACACCTTCAACATTCAACATCTCGACAATCGTATTACAAATCCGATCCTCGGAAATGTGTTTTACACTTTCGATAGCAACATCTTTCAGCCGCGCAAACGTACGTGACCCAATTTTTGCGACGGCTGCACCGTCTACAAAATTGTCAACTGGTGAAACATCAATGGGCCCACCTTCTTTTATTGCGGCCGCAAGGCTTTGCGCCCCTTTTGGCTCGACAAATGTATAGTCGATCTCATTTTCAAAATAGCTACGTACTCCAGCAGACAGCCCACCACCTCCAACAGGTAACACAATACGATCCGGCGTTTTGCCCAATTGCGCAAAAATTTCTGCCGCCACTGATGCTTGGCCCTCAATCACGTCTTCATCGTCAAAAGGAGACAGAAAATGCCCCTTGGCTTTCGCACAAAAACTTTGAGCTTGCGCAAGTGTTTGGTCAAAATAATCCCCCACAAGCCTAACTTCGACGTGGTCTCCGCCAAACATTTTGGTCTTCATAATTTTTTGTTCAGGCGTGGTGACTGGCATGAAAATAACACCGCTTACAGCAAAATGTTTGCACATAAAGGCCACGCCCTGCGCGTGGTTTCCAGCACTGGCACAGACAAACAAACTATGTCCCGGGATCATTTTTCGCATGGCGTTGAATGCGCCGCGTAATTTATAAGAACGGACCGGACTGAGGTCTTCTCGCTTCAACCAGATATCCGAATCAAATTTCGCGCTCAGCATGTCGTTGTGTATCAACGGAGTTTTAGGAAAAACGTCGCGCATAGCTAACGTCGCAGTATTTGCTGCTTCGCGGAATGGATTCGTCATTGTTGACCTCGCAAATTCAATGATTTGTCGATACGCTTGAGGCTGCCCTGCGTCAACGCAGGCTTCAATCTTGCCCCTCTTTCCAAAAAACGATAGGCCGCATTTCAAATCGAAAAGGAAATTCTCATGTCCGCTCCCAAAAAAGTTGTGCTCGCCTATTCAGGTGGTCTTGATACCTCGATCATTCTTAAATGGCTTCAGACAGAATACGGGTGCGAAGTCGTTACTTTTACGGCTGATCTCGGCCAGGGCGAGGAGCTGGAACCAGCGCGTGCCAAAGCGGAATTGATGGGTGCCAAATCGATTTACATCGAAGATGTTCGCGAAGAGTTTGTACGTGATTTTGTGTTCCCTATGTTCCGCGCAAATGCCGTTTACGAAGGGCTTTACCTTTTGGGTACGTCTATTGCCCGGCCATTGATTTCCAAACGTCTGGTGGAAATTGCAGAAGAAACGGGCGCAGACGCAATCGCGCATGGCGCGACAGGCAAAGGAAACGATCAGGTCCGTTTCGAATTGGCTGCCTATGCGCTCAACCCTGAGATTAAAGTGATTGCACCTTGGCGTGAATGGGACCTGTCCAGCCGGACAAAACTGATTGATTTCGCCGAAAAAAACCAAATTCCGATCGCTAAAGACAAACGTGGTGAAGCGCCTTTCAGTGTCGATGCCAACCTTCTGCACACTTCATCCGAAGGGAAAGTCCTGGAAGATCCCGCAATTGATGCACCGGAATATGTATACCAACGCACCGTAAGCCCAGAAAGTGCACCCGATACGCCTGAATACGTGGAAATCGGTTTTGAAAAAGGCGACGCCGTCAGCATCGACGGCGTTACAATGTCACCCGCTACGATCTTAACGAAATTGAACGAACTGGGCGGCAAACATGGATGTGGACGGCTGGATTTGGTCGAAGGTCGCTTTGTCGGAATGAAGTCCCGAGGTATCTACGAAACACCAGGTGGCACGCTCTTGTTAGAAGCTCATAGAGCCATCGAGTCCATCACGCTTGATCGCGGTGCAATGCATCTGAAAGATGAGCTGATGCCAAAATATGCCGAGCTGATTTACAACGGCTTTTGGTTTAGCCCTGAACGCACCATGCTCCAAGCTGCAATCGACGCAAGCCAGGGGCATGTAACAGGCACAGTGCGTCTGAAGCTTTACAAAGGGCATGTCCGGACCGTCGGTCGGTGGTCGGATCATTCATTGTATTCCGAAGCACACGTAACCTTTGAAGATGATGCAGGCGCATACGATCAGAAAGATGCCGCCGGATTTATCCAATTGAACGCGTTGCGACTCAAACTGTTGGCCGCTCGTGATCGTCGGTTAAAAGACTAGTTCAAAGCCACGGCTTTCATGCTGTCGTAATGCGGCAGGGCAGCTTGGACCAATTCAAGCTGCCTCCCCTCCAGTTTAGGCAACTCACCTTCTGGACCTGCAAACCCTGTGCTTTTATGAACTGCCCCATACCAATGGCTGGCCCAAACGCCATCTTCCGGTATCGGCCCTTTAGGCCAAGACAGCATCGCCGGATCAAAAGGCAAATCGATGGCAGAACAGAGCTTACGAAGGGTTTCTTGCGGATTTTGGCGAATATCAAAACTGTCAATCACGATACCTCCGACTTGTTCAAACAGGTCAGCCTGGCGTGAGAAACCAATCTTTTCTTGTGTAAGATCATCCCATTTTTCGGCGTAACTCGCAACGACACGGGCGGGATGCCGGATCAAATGCACGTTGGTACATTGCTTTGACCACTCTATCGGAAAACCCTCCTCCATGTGATGAGGCATGTGTTTCATATACAAGTGAGGTGTACCTTGCGGGGCCAAACAGCTGTTAGCGACTGCAATTGGATCCGTTTCATGTGTGTTCAGAATGGCCTGCCGCATCGGGTGATCGTTGCCCGTTGTACGTAAAAAGGGCGCATAGAATGGCTCGTCCATCACCGTGAAATCGGACCGAGCAGCAAAACTGTACATCATCGCCGTAGACAGATTTCTTGGCCCGGACCACATCGCAATTCTCATTGCACACCTCGGTTCTAAGTTATTAAAAATTCTGAAGAGATCTCTTCAGATGCCACCATTTCAGGATAAAATTGTTACGACGTCCAGCCATTGTGTAAATTATATTCACCTACACGTGAATTTCGATGTCCTACGATTGCAGAACCCTCATTGGATCGCCAATTTCACTGTAATCAGGAGGCTACAATGAAAAATTCTAACCCGCTCAAAACGCTTACCTTCGCCAGTTTGATTTCGCTTGGTATTGGAGCGCAAGTTTCCCAATCACATGCAGCAGAACTAGAAACAATTACAGTTGCTGGTGGATGTTTCTGGTGTGTGGAATCCGATTTTGAACAGGTCAATGGTGTAACAGAAGCTGAATCAGGATTTGCCGGCGGAACGACTGCTAATCCGACGTATAAAGAAGTGACCGGCGGAAGTACCGGGCACTACGAAGCTGTACGCATCACGTTTGACCCATCTGTCGTAACTGCGGGATCGCTTTACGCCATGTTTTTCCGTTCAGTTGACCCAACTGACGCTGGTGGTCAATTTTGCGACAGAGGTGACAGCTACCGCACCGCGATTTTCACCAAAACCCCCGATCAGCTGAATGCTGCTCAAAAAGCAAAAAAAGATGCTGAGGGTGATTTAGGCCAGAAAATTGTGACGCCTATTTTAGGGGACACAACCTTTTACCCGGCAGATGCTTACCATCAAGATTACTACAAAGGCACGAAACTGGTGCTCACACGTTTTGGACCAAAAAGGCAGGCATCAGCCTACAAGGCCTATAGAAAGGCATGCGGGCGTGACGCACGTGTCGACGAACTGTGGGGGAATGCTGCCCCCTTTACCGGCGGCTAATTCTAGCGGTTGTTCCAAAGCCTAGTGATCAGGGTGGACATCCTACACCGCAGCGCGTGCACCCAATAATGGGACGGCACGCGCAGCATGTCTTAAAATTACTACAACGTCTGGCCGGCAGACAGAACGACCGCATGTAACTCGGGTATTCAATTGACGTCAGCCAACCTTGCAGGCGGCAAGTACCGCCATATTCAGAATGTCATTGGCTGTCGCGCCAGTCGAACAAACTTGGATAGAACGGTCGACTCCTGCCAGAATCGGGCCGATGACCGTCGCGCCAGCCATTTCCTGCATGAGTTTCACCGAAATACTTGCGGAATGGCGCGCCGGTACGACCAAAATGTTTGCCGGTCCTGTTAATCGGGAAAACGGGTAATTTTCCTGTATCGCTGCATTCATAGCCACATCAACAGTCATTTCGCCTTCGTATTCGAATTCCACCCCACGCGCGTCAAGAACCTTGGCTGCATCTGCCATTTTTGTGGCCCTTTCAGACACCGGGTACCCAAAAGTAGAAAAGCTGACAAAAGCGACTCGTGGCTCCAAACCCATATTGCGCGCGACTGTCGCGGCGCGTTCCGCGATATTGGCCAAATCTGTCTCGTCTGGCCATTCCTGCACCAGCGTATCCGCAATAAAGACAATGCGACCTTTATGTAGAATTGCGGTAATACCGGCCGCACCGCTTTTTTCGTCGGCGTCAAAAACATGGTTAATACGGTCCATGATATGTGCCGATTTACGCGTCGCACCTGTGACAAGGCCATCACCATGCCCGTGGGCCAACATCAATGCCGAAAAAACATGTCGATCGCGCGCCGCAAGCCGATGAATATCCTGCGCATCAAATCCACCGCGGTTGAGCCGACTGTACAAAAAGTCCTTATATTGATCTAGGTACGCCGTGTTGGCCGCGTTAATGATTTCAATCTCGCGGAACGCATCCGGCATGCCAGCCTGCGCAAGTTTTTCGATCACGTCATCCTTACGTCCGACAACCATTGCTTTACCTAAACCAGAACGTTGGTACATCACCGCAGCGCGCAAAACGCGTGGGTCGTCGCCTTCTGCAAAAATCATACGTGCTTGATTCGCTCTTGCCCGAGCATTTATACCGCGAAG
The DNA here is from genome assembly GCA_039983935.1 of Roseobacter sp. Taxonomy (GTDB): domain Bacteria; phylum Pseudomonadota; class Alphaproteobacteria; order Rhodobacterales; family Rhodobacteraceae; genus Roseobacter. The sequence goes on from JBDWVP010000021.1 coordinate 49,276, forward strand.
AATACTGGCTGTCGGATCCATGCGGGTCTTCAGAGATAATTCGTACGCTTCCATGTCAATGATCGGACGGCGTGCGACACCAGTGTCGATACCTGCTTTGGCGACAGCTGGCGGCACGCGATGGATCAAGCGGGGATCAAAAGGCGTTGGAATGATGTAATCGCGCCCGAAAGTCAGGTTTTTACCGTAAGCCAGCGCGACTTCATCCGGCACATCTTCGCGCGCGAGGTTTGCCAAAGCATGAGCGCAGGCGATTTTCATCTCGTAGTTGATTGCCCGTGCATGAATGTCCAATGCACCCCGGAACAAATACGGAAAGCCCAGAACGTTGTTCACCTGATTTGGGTAATCGCTTCGCCCTGTCGCAACGATTGCATCTGGCCGCACAGCTTGCGCATCTTCCGGTGTGATTTCAGGGTCTGGGTTCGCCATCGCAAAAATAACCGGATCATCCGCCATACTGGCCACCATATCCTGTGTCACAGCACCCTTGGCCGACACGCCAAGGAAAACATCCGCACCGGTCATCGCGTCTTTCAAACTGCGCGCCTCAGTGACCACCGCATGGCCCGATTTCCACTGATTCATACCCTCAGTACGACCCTGATAGATAACGCCTTTTGTATCGCACATGATACAATTCTGATGGCGCGCGCCCATCGCCTTGAGCAGTTCCAAACAGGCGATCCCGGCAGCCCCGGCACCGTTCAAAACAATCCGGACATCTTCGATTTTTTTACCGGATAAATGCAGCGCATTGATAAGACCCGCCGCACAAATAACGGCCGTCCCATGCTGATCGTCATGAAAAACCGGGATATCCATTTCTTCTTTGAGACGCTGTTCAATAATGAAACATTCCGGTGCTTTTATGTCTTCAAGATTGATCCCGCCAAAGGTTGGCCCCATCAGTTTTACTGCACTGATAAAAGCTTCGGTGTCTTCGGTGTCCAATTCGATATCGATGCTGTTCACATCTGCAAACCGCTTAAACAGCACGGCCTTGCCTTCCATAACCGGCTTGGACGCCAATGCCCCAAGGTTCCCAAGACCCAAAACGGCCGTCCCATTGGATACGACCGCCACAAGGTTACCCTTATTTGTATAATCATAGGCCGTTTCGGGATTTTGTGCGATTGCCTGACAAGGAACTGCAACGCCAGGCGAATAGGCAAGGCTCAAATCCCGTTGCGTGGTCATTGGCACGGTTGCGGTAACTTCAAACTTTCCAGGCGTTGGCTCCAAATGAAAGGCAAGTGCTTCCTCGGCAGTAACTCGGGTTTTTGACATCTGTTCGCGCCTCCCTGACATTCTGATCTCCCAATCCTTAGCTCAGTCAGCCCAGTGCCTCAAGCAAGCACCATTTGGCCTTTTCCCCCGCTCTCTCGGTTTGTAAGGTCTCCTAAACTTTTCGGGAGCCCATCCATGACAGTTACGCCAATGATGGCCCAGTATCTCGACCTCAAGGCCGGATATGCAGATGCGCTATTGTTCTACCGAATGGGCGATTTTTACGAAATGTTTTTCGACGACGCTGTCGCAGCTGCAGAAGCCTTGGATATTGCGCTCACGAAACGCGGCAAACACGACGGAGCCGATATCCCCATGTGCGGCGTTCCCGTTCATGCCGCGGAAGGGTATTTGCTGACCTTGATCCGTAAGGGTTTTCGCGTTGCGGTTTGCGAACAAATGGAAAGCCCCGCCGAAGCGAAAAAACGTGGATATAAATCCGTCGTAAAGCGGGATGTCGTACGTCTCGTGACCCCTGGCACATTGACAGAAGAAGCACTGCTGGAAGCACGCCAAAACAACTACCTCGCGGCCTTTGCCAAGGTGCGAGATGCGCAGGCATTGGCCTGGGCCGATATTTCGACCGGCGTTTTCCGAGTAATGTCTTTGACATCAGTAAAACTGGGGCCCGAATTAGCGCGAATTGCTCCGTCAGAACTGATCTGCTCGGAAAGCGCCGCACCGGACCTGCGGGAAACTGCCGATGATTTCGGAATTTCTCTGACCGACCTTGCACGGTCCGGGTTTGATAGCACAGCCAGCGAAAAACGCATCTGCGATTTGTTCGGAATAGAAACTATTGAGGCCTTCGGAAGTTTCACGCGGGCAGAGGTTTCTGCAATGGGTGCCATCGTCCAATACTTGGAAATCACACAAAAGGGTAAGTTGCCCCTGCTGCGCCCACCGCAAAAAGAAAGTGCCGCGCGCAACGTCCAAATAGATGTCGCAACACGGCGCAATCTAGAACTGACCGAAGCGTTGTCCGCTGGGCGCGCTGGCTCGCTATTGTCTGTGATTGACCGCACGGTAACGGCCGGTGGCGCACGATTGTTGATGCAACGTCTGACAAGTCCATCTCGTGATCTAGAGGTCATAATTGATCGGCTGGATGCCGTGTCTTTTGTATTCGATCAACGCGCAGTTCGCTCCGAACTACGGAACCAATTGCGCAAGGTTCCAGACCTAGATCGTGCCCTTTCCCGTCTGTCTCTGGATCGGGGGGGGCCGCGGGATTTGGCCGGAATCCGAAACGGATTGGAACAGGCATCTCTCCTCTTCGAAACACTTTCGGCTCTGGATTTACCAAAACAGATATCGACAGCCGTTCATGACTTAACTGGCCATGATGCATTGATCGAACGTTTAGGCGCCGCCTTGGTCGCAGAACCACCCCTCTTAGCGCGCGACGGTGGCTTTATTGCCCCGGGCCACGACACTGACTTGGACGAAGCACGTACTTTACGGGACGAAGGGCGTGCGGTAATCGCTTCCATGCAGAAAGAGTTTGTCTCTAAAACTGGTATTTCGTCTCTAAAAATTAAACATAATAATGTTCTTGGGTACTTCGTCGAAACAACTGCAGCCCATGCGGAAAAAATGCTATCAGCCCCCTTATCTGAAACATTTATCCATCGCCAAACCACCGCAAATCAAGTTCGATTTACAACGGTTGAGCTCTCAGAACTGGAAACAAAGATTCTAAACGCTGGTGCCCGTGCGTTGGAAATTGAAAAGCGTCTCTATGAGGTTCTGAAGTCTGATATTCTTGCGTCAGCAAACAAGATCAACCTAACCGCTGGCGCTCTAGCAGAGCTCGATTTAACAAGCGCGGTCGCCGATCTTGCCGCGACAGAAAACTGGACAAGACCAAAAGTTGATGACAGCCGTGCATTTCATATCGAGGCTGGACGCCACCCTGTTGTGGAAGCCGCTCTCAAACAACAAAACGGCGATCGTTTCATTGCGAATGACTGTGATCTGACAGCTCAGGATTCAAACGCTCAAATTCATTTACTTACCGGACCGAACATGGCCGGGAAATCGACCTATTTGCGCCAAAACGCATTGATCGCTTTGTTGGCACAAATGGGCAGTTTCGTTCCAGCGGATGCGGCGCACATCGGGGTAATCAGCCAGCTTTTTAGCCGTGTTGGCGCCTCTGATGATCTGGCTCGTGGGCGGTCGACCTTTATGGTTGAAATGGTAGAAACCGCTGCGATCCTAAATCAGGCTGATGACCGCGCGCTCGTTATTTTGGATGAAATTGGCCGTGGCACAGCGACCTACGACGGGCTTTCCATCGCATGGGCAACTTTGGAGCATTTGCACGACGTAAACAAAAGCCGCGCATTGTTTGCCACGCATTATCACGAAATGACGTCTCTGTCGGCTAAGTTGGAAGGTGTCGAGAACGCCACCGTGGCCGTCAAAGAGTGGGAAGGAGAGGTCATCTTTTTGCACGAAGTCAAACGAGGTGCCGCCGACAGATCCTACGGGGTGCAGGTTGCCCAGTTAGCCGGTCTCCCATCAGCCGTCATTTCGCGAGCCCGTGTTGTGCTGGATGCGTTAGAAAAAGGCGAGCGGGAGGGCGGTGGTAAACAAAAAGCACTGATCGATGATCTACCTCTGTTTGCTGCGATTCCGGCCAGCCCCTCAAAGCCGGAAAAGACATCCTTGGTAGAAGAAGAACTCTCTCGGATTCATCCAGATGATTTATCGCCGAAACAAGCGTTAGATGCGTTGTACAAATTGAAAGAGGCGGCCAAATCTTGACCGCCTCTTAGAATTTTCGTCGCTTTTTCGTTTAACTTTTCGGCATAGAAGAAACGCCGACCTGCGCAGGACGCAGCAAGCGGTCATGCAACATAAATCCTTCTGCCGCAATTTGGATAATATCACCTGCAGTCGTACCCGGAACAGGCGCTTCGAACATCGCCTGATGATGTTGCGGGTCGAACTTGTCACCGACAACCGGGGCGATAACCTCGATACCGTGTTTCTTGAAAACACTCAGCAGCTCGCGCATTGTCAACTCAATACCTTCGAGCAGAGCGGCGTTAGCTTGTTTCTGCTCTTCTGTGACGGCTTCCAGTGCGCGTTTCATGTTATCATAAACCGGCAGAATATCGCGGGACAGCTTAGAACCGCCATAGTTTTCGGCTTCACGGCGGTCACGGTCTGAACGCTTGCGCGCATTCTCCGCATCTGCCAACGCTCGCATAAATCGGTCTTTCAACTCGTCTCTTTCAGCGCGCAGCTGTTCTACTTCCAGCGCTTCCTCATCAATTTCTTCCATCTCTTCCGCATATGCTTCTGCTTCAGCGTCATTGATGTCATCGAGAAAATCTTCGTTTTTACGCTCTGCCATTTTAACCCTCTAGCTCCGATCGGAGATAAGCTTGCCAACCAGTTGCGCCGTATAATTCACAATGGGAACGATACGGCCATAATTCAATCGCGTCGGACCAATGACACCAACGGCGCCAATAATCTTTCGATCCGCGTTCATATAAGGTGAAACGACCAGAGAGGAACCCGAAAGTGAAAAAAGTTTGTTCTCAGAACCAATAAAAATGCGCACACCGTCGCCTTCTTGCGCAAGTTCCAGAAACTCTGCGATGTCCCTTTTGCGTTCAAGGTCATCAAAAAGCATCCGAATTTTGTCTAGATTCTCGGTTTCACCGTCCTCGCTTAGCAGGTTAGAACGACCGCGCACGATCAATCGTTCAATCTGATCGCCCTCGCCCTCCCACACCGCAATGCCGCTTTCCACCAACTGTTGTGCCAGCGAATCGATTTCCTGGCGTCGAACAGACATTTGCTGCTTCATAACACCATGCAACTCGCTCAATGTCTTGCCTTCGACCAAAGAATTCAAGAAATTTGCAGCTTCCCGCATTGAACTTGGCGTTTGACCCGGTGGCGGAGAAAACAGTCTGTTTTCAACATGTCCATCGGCAAAAACCAAAACAACCAGGGATCGATCCGGCGCCAAAGACACAAATTCGATATGCTTTATCGGTGCCTCATGTTTCGGGGTCATCACCAAGGACGCACCATGGGTTACCCCCGAAAGTGCGGATCCGACTCGATCAAGTAGACCGCTGACATCATCAGAGTTAGAGGACATCGTCGCATCGATGCGTTCTCTGTCAGTTTCGTTTGGGTCGCCGATTTCCAGCAATCCATCGACAAACATCCGTAATCCCATTTCGGTCGGTATTCGACCGGCGCTGACATGGGGGCTGTCCAACAAACCAAGAAATTCTAGATCCTGCATAACGTTACGGATTGTAGCGGCGCTCACTTTTTCATTAAAATCCCGGGTAAGTGTCCGAGAGCCGACCGGCGCACCATCCTCCAAATACCCTTCGACCACCCGCCGAAAGACTTCACGTGAGCGTTCATTCATCTCACCAAGGATATTTGGGACGTCATTCATATCTGATTCCTACACCGCTTCGTATAAAAGCATAAACCCCTTTGATTTCAATCGGGGTTGCATCCGTCCCTTGGACCCTTGTATCGACATAACGCAAATATAAAGGATTAATCATGCGACCTTCTGGCAGAGAATTGAACGAAATGCGGTCTGTTTCCATCGAAACGGGTTTCACAAAACACGCCGAAGGCTCCGCGCTTATAAAAATCGGCGAAACCCATGTTTTATGCACTGCAACAATAGAAGACCGCGTTCCGCCGTTTATTAAGGGATCAGGCTTAGGCTGGGTAACCGCTGAATACGGTATGCTGCCGCGTGCGACCAACACCAGAATGCGCCGTGAGGCAGCATCGGGCAAACAAGGTGGTCGTACAGTAGAAATCCAACGCCTCATCGGGCGCTCGTTGCGCGCGGGTGTCGATCGGGTGGCCCTTGGTGAACGGCAAATCACCGTTGATTGTGACGTTTTACAGGCCGATGGCGGCACGAGATGTGCGTCAATCACGGGCGGTTGGGTTGCGTTACGCCTTGCGGTGAACAAGCTAATGAAGGCGGGCGATGTGATTAGTGACCCATTGGTTGATCCTGTTGCGGCGATCAGTTGCGGGATCTATGCCGGCCAACCCGTGATGGATTTGGATTATCCTGAAGATTCCGAAGCCGGAGTTGATGGCAACTTCATTATGACAGGCTCAAAACAGCTCATTGAAATTCAAATGAGCGCAGAAGGGTCTACTTTTTCCCGTGAACAAATGAATTCCTTGATGGACCTCGCCGAGAAAGGCGTGGGGGAGCTCGTTGCGGCGCAAAAGGCGGCAACGGCGTGACACGTAAATTCGAAGATGATCGAATTTTGATAGCCACGCACAACGCGGGCAAATTAGGTGAAATGCGCGATCTTTTCGCGCCTTTTGGTGTCAGGGTAGTCGGCGCGGCTGAACTTGATCTCGCCGAACCCGAGGAGACGGAAAACACTTTTATTGGAAACGCGCGCATCAAAGCCCTGGCCGCGGTTAAGGCGACGGGCCTTCCTGCATTGGCCGACGATTCCGGGATAGAAGTGCAAGCATTAGATAATGCACCCGGTGTATTTACCGCTGATTGGGCCGAGACACCCAACGGACGTGATTTTGTCATGGCAATGACCAAAACCCACGATAAGCTGCAGGAAGTCGATGCACCTTATCCGAGGCGCGCCCGTTTTCGTTCGACATTAGTACTCGCATGGCCAGATGGTCACGAGGAGATTTTTGATGGTCGCGTGAATGGAAATCTTGTTTGGCCGATCAGGGGCGCCGTGGGTCACGGCTATGATCCGATGTTTAAGCCTGACGGATATGATATTACTTTTGCCGAAATGGACCCTGCGGAAAAGAACCGAGTGAGCCATCGCGCGGATGCGTTCCAAAAACTGGTTGCAGGCTGTTTTGGCTGAGGATTGGGAAAACGGAGGTTTTGGTCTCTATATTCATTGGCCATTCTGCGAGGCCAAATGTCCCTACTGTGATTTCAACAGCCATGTTTCTCGGTCCATAGATCAAGATGCTTGGCGCGCAGCTTACCTTAGTGAACTAAATCGTGCGGCAAGCGTCACTGCTGGTCGTGTTTTAAAATCGGTCTTTTTCGGTGGAGGCACGCCGAGCTTGATGGATCCGAATACCGTCGCAGAAATCATTGCAGAAATCCGCCGGCTTTGGCCAACGGCAAATGATCTGGAAGTCACTCTGGAAGCCAATCCAGGCTCCGTTGAAGCCGGTAGATTTCGAGCCTACAGGCAGGCGGGTGTAAACCGCATTTCCATGGGGGTCCAAGCCCTGAACGACACGGACTTACGCCGACTGGGACGTATCCACACCGTGGCCGACGCGAGAGCCGCTTTTGACATCGCACGTACAACGTTTGAGCGCGTGAGTTTCGATCTCATCTATGCCCGTCAAGGTCAAACTTTAAACGAATGGCGATCCGAACTGTCCGAGGCGCTCAGAATGTCTGTCGATCATTTATCATTATATCAACTGACAATCGAACAAGGCACAGCATTCGGAGATCGGTATACTGCAGGCAAACTTCGTGATTTACCTGACGAAGATTTAGGCGCTGACTTATTTTCAATGACTCAAGATGTTTGTGGCGCAGCAGGAATGCCCGCCTATGAGGTTTCCAACCATGCTAGAGATAGCGCGCAGTCACGACATAATTTAGTCTATTGGCGGTATGGGGATTATATCGGGATAGGCCCGGGAGCCCATGGGCGGTTATCCTATAACGGATCACGTTGGGCTACCGAGGCATATTCCAATCCTGGTCGCTGGCTTTCATCTGTCGCGTCAAACGACGCTGAAAAACCGCGCATTCCTCTTTCGCGAGAGGATCAAGCCCATGAATTTTTGCTGATGGGTTTGCGCCTCAGAGAAGGTATTAGTTTGGTGCGGTACGCAAAACTCAGCGGAAATGACCTAAACAGAACCGCCATCCAAGAGTTGATAGATATAGGGATGGTAGCCATGTCTCAAGAAAATTTATACGTTTTAGATCAAGGGGTTATGGTGTTGAACGCGGTCATTTCGAAACTCGTCACAAGTTAATTTGCACTCAGAAGTCGGCAAATCTCATCAAGTTCATCAAGGCTTTTGTAGTGAAGCGTCACCTGCCCATATTCTTGCCCGGGCTTGTGGGCAAGCACCACTTTCAAACCAAGCGCTGCAGACAAATCTCCTTCCAGCGCCTTAGTATCAGCATCTTTCTCAGTGACTGGCTTAGCCGTTTTTCGAACCGAGCCAACATCGTTGTCCCCCTGTTCTTTTTTGACCAGTGTTTCAGCGGCACGGACCGACAACCCGCCCCTAAGAATTTGTTGTGCCAATTTTAAAGGATCGTCAGACGGTATCAGTGCTCTCGCATGACCCGCACTCAAGTCCCCTAACCGCACCATTTCCAAAACAGCGTCAGGAAGGTTCAATAATCGCAAAAGATTGGCGATATGGCTTCTGCTTTTACCAAGCGCTTCCGCCATTTTCTCTTGTGTATGACCAAAGCGGTCCATCAATTGGCGATAACCGGCGGCTTCTTCGATTGCGTTCAAATCTGCGCGCTGAATGTTCTCAATTATTGCGACCTCTAGAACCTCGACATCAGTAAACTCCCGTACAACCACTGGGAGTTCATGCAATTGAGCTCGCTGAGCTGCACGCCACCGACGTTCACCAGCAACAATTTCATATGATCTTTCAGCCAATTGTCGTACGATCAAGGGTTGAATAACACCCTTTTCCCTTATGGACGACGTCAAGTCAGTCAGGTCTTCATCCGAGAATCTCTTTCTAGGCTGGTCTGGATTCGGTGAAATTTGCTCAATTGGAATTTTGCGTTCGCCTGCGGCAGATCCACCTCCCGTGACAGCTTCTGTTTCGGCCACATCTGACATCAAAGCTGACAAGCCACGCCCTAATCCCCGCTTACGATCCATTCCAGCCATTGTTACTCCCTCAAGTTGCATTCACTCGGTTTTTATCTATTACTTCCTGCGCTAACGCTCGGTACGCTTGTGCACCCTTAGATGTTGTATCGTACGTCAGAACTGGCATGGCGAAAGACGGTGCTTCGCTTACACGCACGTTTCTCGGAATCCTAGTTTCAAACACTAAAGCTCCTAGATTATCGCGCGCATCTTGCTCCACCTGCATCGAAAGATTGTTACGCTGATCATACATCGTCAGTACGACGCCTTCGATCCGTAAGTCCTTGTTCCCCGACTGCCGAACCTCCCGTATCGTCAACATCAATTGAGAAAGCCCCTCCAACGCAAAAAATTCGCTTTGTAGAGGCACCAAGACAGAATGCGCGGCAATCATGGCATTGACCGTCAACAGGTTTAACGATGGCGGGCAATCAATTAGGATGAAATCAAGCTCAAAATCATCCATTTGAATTTGACGTAAAGAGTCATGTAGTAGAAAACTGCGTTTCTCATTAGACATCAGCTCAAGATCCGCGGAACTCAGGTCAACAGTCGCTGGTACGATCATTAACCCAGGCGTAACAGTTGGAAGGATTACCGATTTTAGCTCGACCTCGTCCAACAGTAAATCATATGTTGTAAAACGGCGATCTTCGACTTCTATTCCAAGGCCAGTTGAAGCATTTCCCTGTGGATCTAGGTCCACAACCAATACTCTTGCACCCGATTCGGCCAAAGCCGCAGCCAAATTTATCGTAGTCGTCGTTTTCCCGACGCCACCCTTCTGATTTGCAACCGCTATGATCTTTGGGCCTTCAGGACGTGATAAATCAGACACGTTCTATTTCCTTTATCTCAAGAATAGCAGCGGCGGAATTCGTTTTGCTTTTATGCACGCAAAGGTCAAAAGACCATACATCACGTGCCATTTGAACTTCTTTCTCCCATTTTTCTCCCTTAAGAAAAAGAGCCTTCCCTGTTTTCGATAGGTGCTGATCCCCGTATTTTAACAATTGCCCCAAGTCCGCCAAAGCGCGAGCTGACAGAACTTCAGCCCTCTGGGTTTCGATAACTTCAACTCTCGATGTTAAAACCACTGCGTTCAGATCCAACTCTCTTATGACTGTTCTTAAAAAAGCTGATTTTCGTTGGTCACTTTCTACTAAAGTAACCTCTACGTCTGGGTGCAGCTGCTTCAAGAATATAGCGACAATCAAACCAGGGAAGCCACCCCCACTACCGATATCCAACCATTTACCGCTTACTTCCGCAAATGGGATCAGTTGAGCGGAATCCCAGATGTGCCGATTCCAAATATCAGAAATACTAGATTTGGATACTAAGTTTATCCGTGAGTTCCATTTCAGAATAATCTCGTGAAAACTCTCCAATGCCTCATATGTTTCACGTGAAACATTGAGACCCTCCAAAACCTGGTTCATCAAGCAGTCTTCTTACGCGCCATCTGACGCAACTTGGCTAGGATCAAAGTGAGTGCCGCAGGGGTCATCCCTTCTACACGGCCTGCCTGAGCAATATTCTCAGGCAGCGCAGACAACAACTTTGATTTTAACTCATTAGACAAACCCTCAAGAGCCTTGTAATCAAAATTACTGGGGATCTTTTGAGCTTCGTCTCGGCGAATTAGATCAATATCTTTTTGCTGACGGCGTATGTAGTTAGCGTATAGAGCTTCTCGCTCCATTTGCCGCCGTACTTCCACAGGAATAGACGAAAGCTGTTTATCGAGTGCGTTTATATCATTAAACGAAACGTCTGGAAACGCGAGCAGTTGCATTGCCGTGCGCCGAGAACCATCCTGATTTATTCGGATACCCACCGCACTGGCCTGATTTGGACTGAATGTTAGCTCCTCAAGCACTTTCCGCGCCTTTTGCAATTCCGAATTCTTGCGCAGGAAGCTTTCTTCTCGATCGACCTCCACACATCCAATCTCAACCCCTATTGGTGTCAATCTCTGATCTGCATTATCTGCCCGCAAAGATAAACGAAATTCCGCTCGAGACGTGAACATACGATACGGTTCAGTAACACCGCGAGTCGTTAAATCATCAATCATTACGCCGATATAACTGTTATCTCTAGAAAAAGTAATCAATTCACGCCCTTGAGACACCAAGGCAGCATTTAAACCAGCTACAAGCCCTTGAGCAGCAGCCTCTTCGTACCCAGTTGTCCCATTAATCTGACCAGCCAAAAATAGTCCCGGAATCGATTTCACTTCGAGATGAAGATTCAAGGCTCTCGGATCAACGTAATCGTATTCTATTGCGTATCCCGGTTGGAGGATTTGGGCCCTTTCCAGTCCAAATATAGACTGTACGTAGTCCTTTTGAACATTCGTAGGTAGAGATGTTGATATACCGTTTGGGTAGACTGAGTTCGTATCCAAACCCTCCGGCTCCAGAAATATCTGGTGGGACTCCTTGTCCGGAAATCTAACAATCTTGTCTTCGATCGACGGACAGTATCGCGGCCCCGCACCTTCGATGAATCCACCATACATAGACGAACGTTCCAAGTTCTTCCGAATAATATCGTGCGTTTTATCATTCGTATGCGTGATACCACAGTGGATTTGCCGCGTTTTCGCCTTAGTAGTCAAAAATGAAAAAAATGTAGGTTCATCATCACCAGGCTGCGTCTCTAGAGCGTCCCATCTAATAGATGTACCATCTAACCTGGGCGGCGTACCTGTTTTCAGACGACCAAGCGGTAGACCAAAGCTATTTACACGGTCTGCCAGTTGGTCCGAAGCTTTATCACCCATACGACCCCCTGACCAAGATTCATCGCCAATATGAATAACGCCACGTAAAAAAGTTCCAGTTGTAAGGATCACGGTTTTCGCGGAAATTTCAGAGCTGTCTTGAAGCTTAACGCCAGTCACTTCACCGGCTTGCATCAGAAAATCTACAACCTCACCTATCACAACCTCGATGTTTGGGTGGCTACAGATTTCTTTTTGCATTTCCCGTTGGTAAATACTTCTATCGGATTGAGCCCGCGGCCCCTGTACTGCTGGCCCTTTTCGCCTATTCAATAACCGAAACTGGATGCCTGCAGCATCAGCAACACGTGCCATTACCCCATCTAGAGCATCGATTTCACGTACTAAATGCCCTTTGCCCAATCCACCAATGGCAGGATTACAAGACATCACTCCGATACCATCTAGGGAAATGGTTACCAAAGCTACCTTTGAACCCATCCGTGCTGCCGCATGCGCAGCTTCTGTACCTGCATGCCCACCACCGACAACAACAACATCAAAATGTTTCACGTGAAACATCCTTCTACTTACCTAAACAAAAACTGGAAAAAATTTCATCCAACAAATTTTCCACATCAATCCTACCAACAAGGGTTTCCAAAGCCCGAATCGAAGATCTCATTTCCTCCGAAGCTATATCATAAAAATCAGGTCCCCGCCCCAATACTTCCCGTGCTTCCGCCAATCCTTCGAAAGCTCTCAGCATTGCTACTCGGTGCCTTTCGTGCGTGGCCAGCCCAGCATTTGTTGCTTGTAATCCAAGAATTTCTTGGATGTTGGAAAGCATAGATGAGACACCATGACCCGTTTTTCCCGACACACCAAGATTACTATCTTCAACCAAATCTATCTTAGGTATCAAACAAATATCGTTTTCAATTGGCTTCAAAAGTAGATCATCACCGGGCGACACAAGAAAAACTCTCAAATCAGCTGATTTTGCCCGTTCAATGGCTCTACTAATTCCAATTGCTTCGACGGAATCCGAGCTTTCGCGTAAACCGGCGGTATCTAAAAAAGTTACCGGCAACCCACCTAAATTCATACGAACTTCTATAATGTCCCGAGTGGTACCCGCCATCTCCGATGTTATCGCTGCATCTCGCCCAGCCAGCTTATTCAACAGCGTTGACTTACCAGCGTTAGGAGGGCCCACAATGGCAACTTCAAAACCCGATTTTATCCGTTCTGCAACATGAGATCCATCTATCTCCCTACCCAAATCACGCATAACCAAGTCCAGCAATTCACAAACTTCAATCGACACATCTACTGGTACTTCCTCATCTGCAAAATCTATTGTCGCTTCTAGCAAGGCGGCGGCTCGGATCAAATCACGTCGCCAAAGTTCAACACATTTTCCCAAGGCACCGGATAGAACCCGCTGTGCTTGCTTGCGTTGCGCCTCTGTCTCTGCATCAATTAAATCAGCCAACCCTTCCACTTGTGAGAGGTCCAACCGACCATTCTCCAAAGCCCGTCTGGTAAAATCACCCGGCTCCGCCAAACGAGCACGCGGATCATCCGACAGCGCAGTCATCACTGATTGAACGACAGCTATACTTCCATGAACTTGAAACTCAACGATGTCTTCACCTGTAAAACTCGCAGGCCCCTTAAACGCTATTACCAAAGCCTGATCTAGTATCTCTCCATCCGATGATTTCAACGACCTGATAGCTGCAACACGGAATTTAGGTAAAGAACCGCACACACTTGCAGCTACAGACAAGGCATCTCGTCCCGAAATACGAATAACCGACACGCCCCCTCGGCCGAGCGCGGTTGCCTGTGCGAAAATCGTATCCATACTTTAACCCGTTGTTTTAAAACAATAAGTTATGTATTCATAGAGTCAAAAAAGTCAGAATTTGACTTCGTCTGTTTCAACTTTGATATCAAGAATTCAATGGCATCAGTTGTACCCATTGGATTTAGAATTCTCCGCAGGACAAACGTCTTTTGAAGATCGATTTTATCGACCAGAAGATCTTCTTTACGGGTTCCAGATTTCAGAATATCCATGGCAGGGAACACGCGTTTATCGGCAATTTTACGATCCAATACGATTTCGGAGTTACCCGTTCCTTTGAACTCTTCGAAAATCACCTCGTCCATACGGCTACCTGTATCGATCAAAGCTGTTGCGATAATTGTGAGCGATCCGCCCTCTTCGATGTTGCGCGCTGCACCAAAGAAACGTTTCGGACGTTGCAAAGCATTAGCGTCAACCCCACCCGTCAGAACTTTACCCGAGGACGGAACAACAGTGTTAAACGCCCGTCCCAAGCGCGTAATTGAATCCAAGAGGATTACTACATCCCGCTTATGTTCAACCAATCGTTTAGCTTTTTCAATAACCATATCGGAAACAGCAACGTGGCGGGTCGCCGGTTCATCAAAGGTCGATGACACCACCTCGCCTTTAACCGAGCGCTGCATATCGGTGACTTCTTCCGGACGTTCATCAATCAGCAGGACAATCAGATAGCATTCAGGGTGATTACGTTCGATAGAATTTGCGATGTTTTGTAACAAGACAGTTTTACCGGTCCGCGGGGGCGCAACGATTAGAGACCGTTGACCTTTCCCAATTGGGGCCACCAGGTCGATAATCCGCGAGGATCTGTCTTTTACAGTAGGATCATCAACTTCCATTGTCAGACGCTCGTCTGGGTACAACGGGGTCAAATTCTCAAAAGCAACTTTATGACGAGCCTTCTCAGGCTCCTCGAAATTTATCTGAGTAACATCTAAAAGTGCGAAATAGCGTTCAACATCATCTGGCGCCTTAATAACGCCATCAATGGTATCACCAGTACGCAGCGAGTATTTACGGATCATTTCAGGCGAAACATATATATCATCCGGACCCGGTAGATAATTTGCTTCAGGTGATCGCAGAAAACCGAACCCATCTTGAAGAACTTCGAGAACACCATCACCGGAAACTTCCCATCCTTCATCCGCACGCTCGCGCAAAATCTGGAACATCATCTCACCCTTACGCATCGTCGACGCGTTTTCGATCTCCAGTTCCTCCGCCATGGACAGGAGGTCCTTGGGGCTTTTACGTTTGAGATCCGCAAGATTCAATTTTTCGGAAGCAACTTCGTTATTTTCAGATGTCATGGAATACCTGTGTTTGCTGAAGGTTTTCATCAGCAATAATTCGACTTAAATTTTCTATCTGCGCCTTCCCCGGACGGGGCGGTACAGACCCCATAAGCGCTCTTTGGTTGCGAGTCAAATATTTCAGAATTTTACGACAACGGACAGAACGATCAAAGCCATCAACACCGTCGGGATTTCATTCATCAATCGATAAGTTCGACCAGTTAAAATGTTATTTCCGAGTGTAAAATTCTTTCGTTGCTTGGAAAGCCACATATGAAACGCAGTCATGCCTAGAACGCCAACCAATTTAGTCCAAGGCCATACCGCCGCCCAGTCAACAATTCCTGGAGTAGCAACAAGACAAAATCCAAACACCCAGGTTGCAATCATTGCTGGATTCATAATGACGCGCAGAAGTTTATATTCCATTGTCAGGAATAAACTATTCGTTTTGCCGGAATTACCTACTTCTTCAGCATGATAAACAAACAACCTTGGCAAATAGAACAATCCAGCCATCCATGAGATTACTGCCATGATATGGAACGCCTTTATCCAAGGATAACCCAGCGCTAAAATATCCGACATGTAATTCTCCGATTTCTTTCTTCTCTTATAAATAAATAAATAAAGATAAAAAGATGATGATTTTGTAGGAAGCTGAATTTCTGTGGATCAAATATTTTTCAGACGATTCATACCCATAGGAAAACTAAAATCAAAAAACTTAACTGAATCTTAGTAAACCAAATTACTTAATTAAAAACAATAAGTTAAAATATATCTCTCCGACATAATTCAGGATATATCTGGGGATAAACCTAGGGATTGTTATTTATCCCCAGTTTACAATTATCCTTTTACCGCGATGCACAATTTTGACAGAACGGGTTGTGGTCATGGGGTTTTCAACAGCATGAATGAACGTAATAGTTTTACCCAGAATTATCCCTTAATAAATCCTTAAGGCTACACACAGGCTTATACACATGACGCAATCAATTATCCTTGCTTCGAGCTCTGAAATCCGGGCTCAGTTGCTTCGGCAGGCGCAGGTTGATTTTAGTACCGAAAAAGCTCGTGTTGATGAGGAAATGATCCGGGAATCCTTGTTAGTTGAGCAAGCTAAACCAAGAGATATTGCCGATACTTTGGCGGAAATGAAGGCCAGAAAAGTAAGTGATAAAAACCCAGGATCATTGGTCATTGGGTGTGATCAGGTACTAGAACATCGCGGAGAGCTTCTCTCTAAGCCCAATTCGCCTGAGGATGCATTAAAGCAATTAAGATTGATCTGTGGAGATCGGCATACATTGATGTCAGCAGTCGTCATTTATGAAGATGGGAAACCGGTTTGGCGTCACGTGGGAACGGTGCGTTTGCGCATGCATGAAGTCTCTGAAACATATTTGTCAGACTATGTGGCTCGCAACTGGGCGAGTATTCGCCACTCAGTAGGTAGCTACAAGTTAGAAGAAGAAGGTGTTCGACTTTTTTCCAGAATCGACGGTGATTATTTCACTGTGTTGGGTTTACCATTATTAGAACTCTTGACTTACTTGGCGCTGCGGGGGGATGTGAAAAGATGACAGATATAAAAATACCGTTGGCAGGTGTCATCGGCGCACCTATTGCTCATTCAAAATCTCCAAAACTTCATCGGCATTGGCTAAATGCTTATGGCATTGATGGTTTCTATATCCCTATGGATGTGTCTTCCCCAGATTTAGAAAATGTTCTGCGGACCCTGCCAAAAATGGGATTTGTTGGTGTGAATATAACGATCCCTCACAAGGAAGCGGTTTTACAGATCGCTGACTTGGTCACTGATCGTGCGACATTGATAGGGGCCGCGAATACGCTAATCTTTAGGAATGATGGGAAAATTCATGCGGATAATACAGACGGCTACGGATTTGTTGAAAACCTGAAAACCGGTGCACCAAATTGGCAGGCAGACGCTGGTCCTGCGGTCGTCTTTGGTGCTGGGGGTGCAGCGCGTGCGGTCATTGTTGCATTGTTAGATGCTGGGGTACCTAGTGTTATCTTGACCAACCGAACACGCAGCCGAGCGGAGAAACTGCAATCGGATTTCGGAAATCGGGTTCAGGTTATAGACTGGGTGCAGGCCGGGAATGTCTTGGAACAGGCCTCTCTTGTGGTGAATACGTCGTCACTGGGTATGCAAGGTCAGCCAGAAATGCGGATACCTTTGGATGGGTTACGCGAAACAGCCGTGGTGACAGATTTGGTCTATACACCAATTAAGACACGGCTGTTGGAAATTGCAGAACAAAAAGGATGCACGACGGTCGACGGCGTTGGAATGCTGTTGCACCAGGGCGTTCCTGGCTTTGAGCGTTGGTTTGGACGGCGCCCAAAAGTGAATGATGAAACCAGAAAAGCCGTACTGTCGTGACATTTAAGCTGGGTCTGACAGGGTCTATCGGGATGGGCAAAAGTACGACTGCGCAGATGTTTGTGGATGAAGGATGTGCCCTGTGGGATGCTGACGCAGCTGTTCATCAATTGTACGCTGCTGGCGGAGCTGCTGTGGCACCTATTTCGACCTGTTTTCCGTCGGTCATGGTAGACCAAGCTATTTCACGTCAGCGATTAAAGGACATCATTTCCGTCGATCCAAAGATCCTCAAAAAAATCGAAAACATAGTCCACCCATTGGTGACAAAGGACAGAGAGCTATTCCTTCAATCAGTGGTTGAGGATATTGCTGTGTTGGATATTCCCTTGCTTTTTGAGACAGGGAATTCAGATCATATGGATGCTATAGCCTGTGTTTCCATCCCGATTGAGACGCAGAGAACCCGAGTACTTGAGAGAAAAACTATGACAGAGGAACAGTTCGAGCAAATTTCCGAAAAACAGATTGCAAATGACCATAAATGCGCGCTTTCGGATTATGTCATTGTTACTGACACACTGGACCATGCACGCGCGCAGGTTAAATCCGTCGTCGCCGATATAAGGGAGAAATTATTTCATGCGTGAAGTGGTTTTGGACACTGAAACGACAGGTTTTGATCCAGAATCTGGTGATAGAATTGTAGAGATTGGTGCTGTTGAGCTTATAGGACATATGGCGACTGGGCGGACATATCATCAATACATCAATCCAGAACGATCGATGCCTGAAGAAGCATTTCAAGTTCATGGATTGGGTGATGATTTCCTACGTGACAAGCCGAAATTTGCCCAAGTCGGTCAGGCTTTTTTGGATTTTATCGGTGATTCCAAACTTGTGATCCATAATGCGGCATTTGATATTAAATTTTTAAACGCTGAACTCAAATGGATGAAGCTACCCCAAATTCCATGGGAACAGGCGATCGACACATTGGCGATCGCACGCAAGAAATTCCCCGGATCACCGGCGTCGCTTGATGCTCTTTGTCGCAGATTCAACATCGACAACACATCGCGTACTTTGCACGGTGCGTTGCTCGACAGTGAAATTTTAGCCGAAGTGTATTTGGAATTAATTGGCGGGCGACAACCAGATTTTGGGCTGTCTAATGACACAGCCGTTTCTAATACTGAAAAAGTAGATCAATGGGTACCGCGCCCCCGATCAACTCCACTTCCGTCGCGGCTCAGCGAAGAAGAGGCCGTCGCCCACGCTGAATTCGTGGCAAAGCTGGGCGACGACGCTGTTTGGATGAAGCGTTAAATCACGCGTCCATTTTTGGTGTTTCACTGGCCTGACGACGGGCCAATTCGCTGCGATACAGTGACAGAAAATCAATGTTTTCAAGGTTAAGGGGTGGGAAACCACCGTCGCGTGTCACATCGCTTACGATCCGGCGTAGGAATGGGAAAATCATCCGGGGGCATTCGATCAAAAGAAACGGATGTAATTGTTCATCCGCAACATTTTCGATGTGAAAAATACCGACGTAATCGATTTCCAGAACGAAAAGCATCGCTTCGCTTTCCTTAACCTTGGAGGTCACGTTCAGTTTGATCGCGCTTTCGTACTGATTCTCGTTCGAACGCTTTTTTGCGTCGATGTTGACTTGTACTTGCACATCAGGAGCTGCATCTGCCGGAGCGCCTTTTTGGGCCATGATGTTTTCAAATGACATGTCGCGCACGAATTGACCGAGCACCCGCATTTGCGGTGCTTGCGGTTGTGCTGCTGCTTCTGGTGTTTCGGATTCTTCGGCCATTACGCACTCCTGAGAAAAAAAGTTAGCGGGGGCTTACCAGCTTGGCCGTATGTACTCAATGGTCGGTCCAACCTGAGGGTCGTTTGTTTGCATTAGCTTCATCGCCGACTTCTGTGAATTCCCCGTCAATAACGTCACCACGTCGCACAGGATCAGGGCGTTGCCTATTCGGTCTGGGGTTAGAATTTTGAAAACCTTGAACTTTTATTCGAGCCTTCATAGCCTTGAACGCATTTGATCGTACGGCGGGAATCAGAAGTAAAAACCCAACTGCATCTGTAAAAAAACCAGGTGTCAGCAATAACGCGCCAGAAAAGAGGATCATAGCACCATGCGCAAGTGGTTCTGTCGGGTCTTGCATTTGATTAAACGAAGATCGTACCTGACCCAGCGCCAAAGCACCCTGATTTCGGAAAAGAATCGTACCTAATAACGCGGTAACAATCACGGTTGCGAGGGTCCAGCCCAATCCAATGGCACCGCCAATTTGGATAAACAGGGTGATTTCAATCAACGGTATCGCAAGAAAGGCGATAAACAGCCACATTTTGGTTCTTCCTTTCGTACGACCAACGGTGGACTTAGAGCAGTCCTGCACCTACATAAGGTTTCTAACGACTGGTTTCCATATTCCGCCTGACACGAGGTTCCCATGAATTCGTCCTTAATACAGCTTCTGATCCTTGCTGGCATTGCTGTTTTTTTAATTCTTAGGCTGAAGAATGTTTTGGGAACACGAGAAGGCTTTGAGCAAGATGTCGCAGAGCCCCCTAAATCTAATCGGCGCGCGACTCCAGAGTTTGAAGTTATTGAAGGCGGGCCCGATCTGGATATTACGGATCATGTGGAAGAAGGCACACCTGCAGCTGACGCGCTGGCGCGGATGAAGGGTTTGGAAAATAGTTTCAACGTTACCGAATTCCTTGGCGGCGCGCGCGGTGCCTATGAAATGATTGTTATGGGGTACGAGAATGGCGAGCTGGATGAGATCCAACCGTTCCTCGCCGAGGATATCTATGATTCTTTCGTTGATGGTGTCGCTGCGCGGGAGGATCAAGGTCTGAGTATTGAGGCCAACTTCATCGGTGTTCGGGAGATGAAGCTGCAGGATGCGACGCTTGATTCCGACACAAATGAAGCGGAATTGACGATACGATTTACAGGGGAGTTGACCTCCGCTGTGCGTAACGCCGAAGGTGAGATCATCGAAGGTAGTTTGACCGAAATGAAACGCCAGAAAGACACGTGGACTTTTGCCAGAGATATGGGAACGAATGATCCCAACTGGATACTTGTCTCCACCGACGGGTGAAACAGGTCGTTGCCGCAGTTTTGAGTTTTAGTACCTTGCTGCTAAGTGTTTCAGCCCGGGCAGATGTAAGCGTCAAAGTCGTTCCATTTGATGAATTGAGCGGATGGGCGCAAGACGACCACGCCGCTGCGTTCAACACATTCCGCAATACTTGCACCGATTTAGGCGATCCGATTTGGCAATCTATTTGTGGGTATGCCACCTCTAATCCTGAACCGCGCAGTTTCTTCGAACTATTGTTTCGTCCTGTATTGATCGAGGATGGCAACAAAGCTTTGTTTACTGGATATTTTGAACCGGAACTAAATGGCGCGCGCAAGCGATCTGGCAAATACCAATATCCGATATACCGCATGCCACCAGAGGCCCGCGACGTTCCTAAATGGCTCAGTCGACGTGAACTGCTTGAGGGGTCAAACCTCGATGGACGGGGATTGGAGATTGCATGGGTTGATGATCCCGTAGAGCTTTTTTTTCTGCAAATTCAGGGTTCAGGCCGCGTTAATTTAACCGACGGAACCAAACTGCGTGTGGGGTATGGCGGTAAAAACGGACATGAATACAAATCCATCGGGCAAGAGCTTGTGCGCCGAGGTGTTTTTGAACCTCATCAGGTGAGTGCTCAGGTCATTAAAAACTGGGTACGAAAAAATCCGGTTGCTGGCCGTGAATTGCTTTTTCACAATCCGTCGTATGTGTTTTTTCGGGAAGTGAGCGAAGTTCCTGCGCACAGAGGTCCCTTGGGTGCGATGAATCGCTCTGTTACTAAATTGCGGACTGTTGCGGTGGACCCAGCCTTTGTACCACTTGGTGCACCCGTTTGGATCGAAAAGGACGGGGCAAAGCCCATGCGGCGCTTGATGGTCGCGCAAGACACCGGATCGGCGATCAAGGGCGCGCAGCGTGCAGATATATTCTTTGGTACGGGGGATGATGCCGGTCTCGAGGCGGGGCAGCTCAAGGATCCGGGGCGCATGGTTGTTTTGTTACCGATACAGCAGGCCTATGAAATGGTCCCGGATGCAATCGAATGACCAGACGCCGTTTGAAACCCGAAGAAATGGAACTGTGGCGCCAGGTTGCGGAAAAGGCAGATCCATTAGAGCGGCCGCAAACATTTGATCCAGGAGCCTATGCGCCAAAAGTTAACTCGCAAAAGCCTGCCCTGCCCCAAAAAATCTCACCCCGAGAATTTGATCTGCATGGTAAAGTGCCTCCTAAACCTGCAGCACGAAAAACGAACCTTGATCTGATGCCGCCGCTTGCACATCAACTGCATCAGACGCCGGTCGAAATGGATAAAAAGACTTTTGCTAAAATGAACCGTGGCAAGTTGATTCCAGAGGGTCGGATTGATCTGCATGGAATGACTATGGATCGGGCGCATGGTGCCTTGAGACGGTTTATTATGACCGCGCATAGCAACGGCAAACGTTTGGTTTTGGTGATTACCGGTAAAGGGAAGCACCGAGATGACGAGGGCCCGATACCTGTTCGGTTTGGTGTGCTTCGCCACCAAGTGCCCCAATGGCTAAAAACCGCGCCATTGTCTTCTGTCGTTATGCAAATAAACCAGGCGCACATCCGGCATGGCGGTGGTGGCGCTTACTATGTCTACCTCAGGCGGCAGCGTTAGGCAGATCGCGTTGATATTTCAGAATACCAAATCCGGCCAGCATTGCCCCACCGAGGTAAAACAATGCAATGGGGACCATTTGATTTGGGAAATCAATACCATAGTCGATTAAAACACCTGTGATCCCGGGGCCGATTGCCGAACCAAATACCATTAGTGCAGCGGCGGCAGCTTTGATTGATCCGAGGTGCTTTGTTCCATAGAAAACGGCCCAAAAGGCTGTTGTGGCCGTGCCTTGCATTCCTTGGCCCGCGCCAAAAATGACCAACCCTACCCCTGCCATCCAAATTGTATCAGCTGACGCCAGAACCATAAATGACAAGGCAAAAGGGAGCATTTGGATAGGCACGATCCATTTTACGCCGAACCGGTCGATGGCCCATCCGGTCAGGAAGGTGAACGAAATTAGCGCGACAGTAAAAAACGGCATCAGCGCAACAAAAGAGGCGAGGCTCCATCCTTTGACCTCGGTGAGATGGACTTGTTGAAAAAACAATGCAGTCCCCCAAGCAGCGGGCCCAAGTACAAGCGGAATGACCATATAAAACAACGGATGACGTAACAATTCACCGCGCGTCCAGTGCTTGCCGTTCATGCCAAGGCTTTGAGTGTTCCTTGTCATACTCTGGGGGGTTCGTTCCTGACGCAGCAGCAATTGCATCACGGGAATGCAAACTAAAACGCAAAGTGCTGCGACAACCCACAGTACACGCCAATTCCAAATGGCTAAGAGAGAGACAAAGAGAATGGGGAGAAGAGCCTGCCCTGCCGCAAACCCCATGGAAGCCAAGGAAATTGCACGACCGCGGGTTGCGATAAACCAACGCGACATGGCCACAGCCCCGAGCTGCGACATCATTCCCTGACCCGTCAAGCGTAGGAAAAATATTACAAAAATCAGTAAAACCGTCGCATTTACAGATGCCATCGCGATGCAGGCCGTGGCGAGCGCCAGCATCACAGCAAGTGACAGATTGCGAACCCGGTATCTATCCGTCAGCGTCCCGGCCCAAATCATCGCGACTGCAGATAGGCTCGTTCCAACTGTATAGATGCCACCCCATTGGCCATTTGATAGGGTAAAACTCTGTTTGATCTCGCCTGCGAACAGCGAAATAAAATAAGTCTGCCCAAAAGACGAGGTAAAGGTCAGCAAGAACCCCGCCAAGAGAAACAGCTTGTTTTCAGCAAGAAACCGTAAATAGCTCATCTCAACGGTGTCGCAGGCGTGTGTAGAATTTAAAAGGCCTAAAGAACGTAGCGACTGAGATCAGTAGATTTTGTAAGCGCCCCGAGATTTTGGTCAACAAATTCGGCGTTCACAACGAATTCTTCTCCGCCACGATCGGGAGCGGAAAACGACAGTTCTTCAAAAACCCGTTCCATCACCGTATAGAGCCTGCGTGCGCCGATGTTTTCGACGGATTGGTTGACGTCAGCGGCGATTTTGGCAAGTGCTGCAATTCCGTCTTCCGTGAAGGAAACGGTGACTTTTTCCGTACCCATTAACGCCGTGTATTGAAGGGTCAACGCATTGTCAGTCTCGGTGAGAATACGTACGAAATCTTCTTCTGTAAGTGCGCGTAGCTCAACGCGGATCGGCAATCGACCTTGCAGTTCTGGCAACAGATCAGACGGTTTGGCAATGTGAAATGCGCCGGAGGCAATAAACAAAACATGGTCCGTTTTGATGGGTCCATGTTTGGTACTCACGGTGGTGCCTTCAATAAGCGGCAGCAGATCGCGTTGCACGCCTTCACGGCTTACATCACCTCCCCGCGCGTCCGATTTCGCGCAGACTTTATCGATCTCATCCAGAAAGACGATCCCGTTCTGTTCGACAGCTTCGATCGCGGTGCGATTGATGGCTTCATCATCAAGCAGCTTGTCGGCTTCTTCGCCGATGAGGATTTCGTAGCTTTGCGCCACAGTCAGTTTTTTACGGGTTGTCCGACCGCCAAAGGCTTTTCCAAACATATCGCCAAGATTGATCATTCCCATGTTGCCGCCGGGTTGCCCAGGAATATCCATTGTCGGAAACGGGCTGGCTGTATCAGCAATTTCTAGTTCAATTTCGGTTGAATCGAGTTCGCCTGCCTTGAGTTTTTTGCGGAACATTTCGCGGGTGCTTTCGCGTGCATCTTCGCCCGCAATCGCGGATATGACGCGTTCTTCTGCGGCTTTATAGGCGTTTGTTTTGACGTCTTCGCGCATGTATTCGCGTGTGGTATTGATTGCCACATCCACCAGATCGCGGATAATTTGTTCAACGTCGCGCCCGACATAACCAACTTCAGTGAATTTGGTGGCCTCGATTTTCAAAAACGGCGCGCGGGCAAGCCTTGCCAGTCGACGGCTGATTTCTGTCTTTCCGACCCCTGTTGGCCCGATCATCAGGATGTTTTTTGGATAGACTTCGTCTCGCAGATCATCCGACAGCTGCTTGCGCCGCCAGCGGTTACGCAATGCCACGGCGACTGCGCGTTTGGCATCTTGCTGACCAATGATAAATCGGTCGAGTTCCGAAACAATTTCGCGGGGGGTAAGATCGGTCAAAGGTCTATCCTAAGCTGGTATGTTTGCATGGATGTAAGGTTCGTTGTGGAAAACGGCAACCGAGAATGCGAATTGAATGGCTCGTAGAGATAATGAAATGGCATTCATTCAAGAACAAGGTGGTAGGCGATGCCGTGGAATGATCCGGGGTAGAAATTTCATTAGAAATGCGCGAATTCTCTCCCAGCGCGCGCCAAGAAAAACCAGAAAAATACCCAATGCAAACACTGTAATTGCGGCGTCTTGCACGTCAAAAACGGTTCGACTGAGGGCGACAATGTAGCCAATGGCGGTGATCAGGAACGAACGCCGGTCAATTACAATTGCAACGATTGCAAAAAACGTGAGAAAGCCGAATAGGATGAAATTATTGGCTGTTGTGTTTTGGTCCAGCAGACTCAAGGCTACGGTGTTTACCAAGGCCGGTGCTGCGATCACATGTAACCAAAAACCATTGGCGGAACGTCGCGTTACACGGTGAGGGTCTGACATATCAAAACGCATCGCGATGCCAAAAACGACCAAACCCAATGATAAGGTAATGATAGCAAAGGGACCATCCGCTGAGAGCATAAATAGGTCTCGCCAGTCCTCGGGGTTCCCAGATCTGGTGCCCGCATAAAGAATAGAGACTAAAAAGGTGGATAGTGCGATGATGGCCAGTGCAAATGGCACTCGAAACCGCAACCAGTAACCCAACATCGCCAAAGTTGCTAAGCCAAGAGGCAAGGGTAAGCTGCTAAAATCGTTCTGGGCCAACATAAAGATTTGAGCGGTTCCACTAGAAAACCCGTAAATGGCGTTTCCCGCAAATAATACCGCCAAGGTGATTGCCGGGGCGGTCATACGTCGGCGCCGTATGAAATATTCAGAAAGCAACCAAGTGATTGCCGCGCCGCATATACCTGCGACAATGAGATATGTCTTTAGATGTTGAGCGTATGATATCGTGCCAAATGTAACGACCCCAATCCAGCCCATCGTAAGAATTATCAGCCCTACGACAATAAAAATTTCGTTGAAGCCACGAAATAATTCAAAGGGTTCATCTGAGTTGCTTAGGGACTCACGAGCGCCGTTTCGACTATCGGCCAACGCTATAACTGATGCTGCCTGTGCTTCGGTCAGAATGCCTGCGCTGACAGCTGCACGGACGTCATTTTTTTCGATCATGTGTTGATCGTTTCGACCGTCAGATTACCGTTCGTGTAAACGCAAATATCGGCTGCGATCGCCATAGCATCGCGCGCGACCTGTTCTGCGGTTCGATCGCTGTCCATCAATCCCCGCGCGGCCGCCAAGGCGTAGTTCCCGCCTGATCCAATGGCAGCGACGTTATGTTCCGGTTCAAGGACATCGCCGGCGCCCGTGATCACGAAGATGTCTTTGCCATCCGAGACGATCAACATTGCTTCTAGTTTTTGCAGGTATTTGTCGGTGCGCCAATCTTTGGCAAGCTCGACACTGGCGCGCGCAAGTTGGCCCGGTGTGGCTTCCAGTTTTGCTTCCAGGCGCTCTAAAAGTGTAAAGGCATCCGCGGTGGAGCCAGCAAACCCTGCAACGACGTCAAAACCACCGGGTGATAGCCGTCGAACTTTGCGCGCGGTTCCTTTTATCACGGTTTGGCCAAGCGATACCTGCCCGTCACCTGCGATCACGACTTCATCGCCCTTTTTTACGCCAATGATTGTTGTGCCGTGCCAGCCTGGAAATTCTTCTCGCGTCATGGGTGACTCCTGATCATGGTGTTGAGCGACTATATGGCGCGCGGAATGCTCGGGTACAAGGCTCAGCCTAAGACACGTTATTTTTGAGTATATTTAGGAAGAAGAAAAAGAGACGCCTCGGCGGAAATTGATGGTTATTCTGTCTTTGTCAGACGTTTTTATAAGCCGATCAACTTAGGGCGTAAAAAACACCCCATTAGGGGTGTTTCATGGTCTTGTTGGCAGAGCTTACAGGGATTCTTCGATCCAGCTTTGCAACGCAGCTTTGGGTTTTGCGCCTGCCATATTGGACACGACCTGCCCACCTTTGAACAAAAACAGCGCAGGAATTCCGCGTACACCCATCTGAGCGGGTGAATTAGGATTTTCGTCGACGTTCACTTTAACGATTTTGATTTTGCCGGCCATTTCGGCTGACAATTCCTCCAGTGAGGGGCCGATTTGTTTACATGGGCCACACCATTCAGCCCAGAAATCCACCACTACGGGGATGTCGGAATTTTTTACTTCAGCGTCGAACGTTTCGTCCGTAACAGCAAGGGTGGCCATCGATGATCTCCTAACCGACTATGATTGAGCGATGAACCTAAGTATCCTGATGTGCGGCGTCAAGATATGGCGTGCGTAG
This sequence comes from Roseobacter sp., assembly GCA_039983935.1. Taxonomy (GTDB): domain Bacteria; phylum Pseudomonadota; class Alphaproteobacteria; order Rhodobacterales; family Rhodobacteraceae; genus Roseobacter. The sequence continues at coordinate 76,421 of JBDWVP010000021.1, forward strand.
TAACGCAGTCCTCACGATGTCGTGCGGTAAAGGCATCAGAATACATGTGCGGGTCCAAAGAATGGCAGTGTCGATCTGTTTGTTCGGATAAATTTGCTGTAATGCATGCGCATAAGCCCCCATCTGCCGTAAAATACCTTCGGGACACTCCTCTGGGGTCGCCGGCACGGTTTGATTTGTTTTGAAATCGACAGCCAGAACCCGGTGGGTCTCTACCAAAAGCCGATCAATTGTTCCGTGCAAACGATTTTTACCTAAGTTTGCAGAAATTGGTACTTCTGACAGGCTGTCGGTGCCAAACAAATAACTGAAATTGGGTGTGTTCAAAACGCATTGTGCTTCTGTCAAGGCGGCGCTGGCGTGGTCGGAATCAGGGTTAGATAATTGGACAACGGCGGTTGCCCGGTCTTTGGTCGGAATTGCCGCAAGATGTTCGAGATATTGGTGCACCAATGTGCCGTAGGCCATCGCTGCATCTTCATCGCGAATCGTCTGACCAGGCAGGGCTTTTGCCCCACCTAGATCAGATGGTGATATGATTTCAGCTTGGGCGGCTGGCATGCAGGTTGGTTCAGAAAAACAACTCTCCAATTCAATACTTGTTTCCTTGGCTGACGTCGGTGAAATAAGCGGCAGGTTGTCCCAATTTCCCCGGGCATATCTTTTAATTGTTAATTTCCCAAACTCGATTGGGTCAGCGGATAGCGCATCGAGCGCCTCTTCTGTGAATTGGTACCAGCTACCTTCTTTTGGTAAATCGCCAGCTGCTGCAACGATAAGCCACTTTTCTGCCCGTGTTAGAGCCACATACAACAATCGCAGCCGCTCTTGAGCTTCTGAAGATTTTCGGTCTTCGACTGCATCGGACATAGCATCCGGCATGTCATCCGAGGCAGTCTTCCATGCAGGTACGTCCCTCAGGTTGACGATTTCATCCCGAACCTGAATGTTGCGTTTGCCACTGTCTGGTAGGATAACGATAGGAGCTTCCAATCCTTTGGCGCCGTGAACGGTCATAACTCTGATTTGGTTGGATGCGCTGTCGACTTGACGTTTGATTTCCAGATCATCGGTTTCCATCCAATCCAGAAAACCGGTTAAACTTGGTATTGTGTTGCGTTCAAATGCCAGAGCTTGAGACAAAAGCGCATTAATCCCATCCTCAGCCTCTGCGCCAAGCCGCGCAAGTAGGTTTGCGCGTCCTTTGTGGCGAGTCAGGATGCGTTCAATCAGATCATAAGGTCGTAAAAAATCGGTTTGGTTGCGTAGGTCCGTGAGAATTTTGAAAGTGCTTGGAAAATCATTGGATCGTGTGCGCAGTGCCTGCCAGAGATGGTCTTCGGAACGTGCATGCGCCAAGCTGAACAGCGTCTGTTCATCCCATCCAAAGAGGGGCGATTTTAATGCAGAGGCAAGGGATAGATCATCCTCTGGCACGGCTAGAAATGATAATAACGCTGACAGATCCCGAACGGCCAATTCTCCGCCAACTTTCAAGCGATCCGCGCCAGCGATGTTCAGATCGGCATTTTTGCAGGCTCGAATTATCTCTGAAAACAGCGTTGATCGCCTCTGCACCAGGATAAGGAAGTCTCCGGCTTGAACGGGGCGTCGGTTATGTTCGCCAAAGGATGTTCCGTCGATTGGGATCGTTTGCTTACTTTGGATCATCCACTTGATGTTGTCAGCGACCTGATTGGCGAGAACAACAGAGTGGTGCGTTGGGCTTTTTCGATCAAGCGGTGTGTGCCAGGGGCCATCATCTTCGTCGGGTTGATTTTCGATCAATGGCCAGAGGTCTACGCGCCCGGGAAGCTTGGATTTAAAGGCCTTGTGCAAAGCAGAGTCAGTGAAACCAGCGCTTTCCTTGTCTTTAAATGTCCGGTCAACGACATCCAGAATGGCTGGAGAGGAACGGAAGGAGTAGGCAAGCGATCTGTCCTGAAACAGCATATCTGCTGCTTCAATTTTTTCTTGGAATTCAGATTGCATGCGGTCGAATTCGCGCGGATCTGCACCCTGAAAGGAATAAATGGATTGTTTTTTGTCCCCAACAACAAAGATAGTGCGTGCGCCATTGTCGCGCGCGCCTTGTCCCGCAGAAAATTCAGCCGCCAGTTTACGAATGACATCCCATTGGGCGGGGCTCGTATCTTGCGCTTCGTCCACGAGAATATGATCGATGCCACCGTCGATACGCCAGAGCACCCATGCGGCAACTTTGCTATCGTTAAGCAAAGCACGGGCGCGGTCGATAAGATCGTCGAAATCCAGCCACCCACGCAGCGTTTTTGCCTCTTCGTACAAGGGCAAGAACCGCGCCGCAAAACGATGTAAGGCATGGGTTTTACCGGCAGCTTTTAAGGCGATACGTGCTTGACGCGCTTCCTGAACCCGAACCATAAAATCATTCAGTGCAGGCATGTTGTGGGCCAGTGTGCCTTGTGTCGCTTTGGTCGGGAATGCCCCTATTTTTGCTGAAAAGGGAGATTTGGAGGTCTTTCCTGTCAGAAATATTTTTTCCAGGGCGGGTAACGTCGCTAATCCCAACGGTCCCAGCTGCCGTAATTTTTCAGCGGCCTTTGAGTCATTTCCGCCTTTTGCCAACATTGCAGGTGTGATGTGGTCGATCAGCTCCTGTTCTTCTCCAAGAAAGACGCTATTTTGAATTGCATCAGCGGTTAGAGAGGGGTCTTGATCAAAAAGCGTCAGACAACCGGCAAAATCTAATGGGTGAGCGAAACCAGCTCTACTTTGCACGATGGCCTTTGTTAATGATCCAAAGTCCTCGCCTGTGTAATGCCGTGCTAAATCACTCACCAGTTGCGCATCTGGCCCATCGGCCATCGTATCGACCATTTCCGCCCTTAAAAGATCAGCGGCACGCTCTTCGATTTCCTTAAATTGGGGGCTGACGTGTGCCTCAAGTGGGAAGCGCCGCAGCAAAGAAGCGCAAAATGAGTGGATAGTCTGAATTTTTAATCCACCAGGTGTTTCGATCGCGCGGGCAAAAAGAGTGCGTGCTTGTTTTAACTGGGCTGCGTCAATTCCGCCATCAATACCAAGCTCCTGTAAAGCCAGAATAAGTGATGCATCTTCTAGCATTGCCCAGGCCCCCAATCGTTTGAACAATCGGTTTTGCATCTCTGACGCGGCGGCTTTTGTATAAGTGAGACATAGGATGTGTTGTGGTTCTACCTTATCCAACAGCAGTCTCGCAACGCGGTCGGTCAACACGCGTGTTTTGCCGGATCCAGCATTTGCAGCAAGCCAAGTTGATGCATCCGGGCGCGCAGCAATGACCTGGGCAGTGCTTGCTTCATCGCGACGGATCATGTCAAATCCTCGGGGATTGCATCATCTGTCATGTCCCATTCCCCAAATCTGGCCAGCAAATCATAATCGCTGCCGTATGCGTCTTTTTCCATCATTCGCCGTGCCGTAAATCCCTGTGACGGTTCGAGGTAGGCTTCGATAAGTTGGCGCAATTCTGTCAAAACCTTGGGAATGGGCTCAGCATCGAGGGGGGCGGAAATTTCGTCCATTTTTGACCCTAACCCAATGAAAACCGCCTCATCTACAGTCTGAGGGCCGATCGTTTCAAAAGCGCCCTCTTCGATCATCGCGGCCTCGATCAGCAATTGCTTGTCGAAAGCCTTTTGCATTTTTTGGGTCGGCAAGGTGCCGGTTTTATAATCATAGAGAATGATCGACCCGCTGGCCGTTTGATCAATTCTGTCTGCCCGTCCAGATAGAGTAAAATTGATATCTGGCCATTTGAGCGCGCCTTTCGCCTCTTCTTCAAAGGCAACCGGCGTTGCCAATGTTTGACGTGCTTGTTCGCGGGCAACAAACCAATGGGCGACCCGTTCCAAACGTGCAATCCAAAGAGCCCGCGCAGCAGGCCAAGGCACGCGGGTTTCAAGAACTTCTTTGGCGATGCTGATAAGATTATCGGGTGTCAGAGTGTCCGGGTCAGACAGGGTACGACGTACAAAAACCTCTGCGACTTCATGCGTGACCGTGCCGCGGAGCAATGCGTTTGGGCTTTGCATCAACGGTCCAATTTTGCGCAGACGTAGAATGTGTTTCGCGTAGATTGAATAGGGGTCGCGGATCAAATGTTTTATGTCTGTCACAGCCAGTTGATGGGGGCGTGCTGTTTTTGGAGGGCGCGGCGAAGGGCGTTTTGCCGGGCTCACGGGTTCTATTTTTTCAAACTGCACCGCACGCGAAATCCAGGCGTCACCGCGTTCTTTCATTTCTTGCAGTAGCTCGGGACCGTTGCATGCTTTTAACCCATCAAGCAAATTACATAACCGATTGACCCACCGGGACGCGACGGTCTCTGCGTCATCAGAACGGATCGACCGTGTGATCCAAACCTCCGGTGCTGCAATGGCCTGTTGATAATCATGTGCAGACAGGCCAATCCGGCGTTCTGGTAGTAGTAGACCTGCATCATTGCGTAACGTTCTGTTCAACCACGGGTCTGGGCTTGGCGCTTCAGGCCAGCTTCCTTCGTTTAGACCGGCGAGTATGACCAGATCAGCACCCTGTACTCGGGCCTCTAATGTGCCCCAGATCATGACGTCAGGATGAGGTGCATCCCGGTCGCGAACTTCACCATCTGATAATAACGCGCTTACGAGATTTGCGTAATCTGCCGCCGTCATTGGGCCGCCGTATTCCGCATTTTCGCTGATATTCTCGATGACCTTTAGCGCTTCTTGGCCGGCTTTCTTTTTCCACAACTCGCCAGTGTCTGTGCCATTTAACCCAGTGGAGATAGCTTCTGATAGTGTTTTATGAAGTGCCACCCAGTCCGTTAACGGGCGTTCGGTTTTGACCTGCTTTGATGTAAAGAGCTCTCCGACCCACGTGGTCCATTCGTCTACAGGTTTTTGTTTTTCCGCACTGGCAACGGTGTTTTGCATAAGTCGTTCAAGGCCAGTTGGATCAGGAAACGGCAGGCCATTGCGTCGAATTTGAAGTTCTAAGCGACGCGTGTTCAACACATGATTTCCGCGATCGCGACTACTGTGCGTCAAGGGGTGTTTAAGAAGCGTGAGCAGCGCGGGTGCGTCTAGCGGTTGGTGAAAAAGAGCAGCAACATGTCTAAGAAATCGGCCGGGAGGGCTAAGGTGGAGCGGCGCGCCAGCAGAGTCATCCGGCAAAATGTCCCATTGATCCAATGTTGCGGTAATTTGTCGTGTCAGCATGCGATCCGGCGTGATGACGGCAACCTTTTTGCCTTCTTGAACTGCCTTGCGTAGGCGCATTGCGATGGTGAGGGCTTCACTCCGTGGGCTGGGAGCTTGCACAAGCGTAATATGCTTGGTTGCTTGCGTTAAATTCGCCAGCCTTGGTCCTTCGTTGAGCCATGCGTCTGTCACGGGTGCGGGTCTTAGGGATAGGGAGACCAACGCGTTGCGCGCTGGAGAAGTTGGACGGGTATCACTCCACAGCGAAACGTCAGAACGGGTGATGTCCAAGCTTTTCATCAGTTTATAAAAGCGAAACTGGGGATGATCCTCTGATAACAAGGCTTGATCAAGATGAAGCCATTGCGCATTTGGCATGTCGAAATCAAAACCGGGCAAGACAATTGCTCCCTGCGGCAGTCTCGCGATGGCATCCATCAACATCAACGTTGTGCCGCGTGATCCGGTGGACCCCGCCAACAGCACCGGATGCCGGGGTGGGTTTACCGCCCAGCGCGCGACCAATGAACAGACCAGTTGCCGTTGTCTGGCTTCTTTGTCTGGTAAGGTTGTCGACTTTTGTAAGTAGCTATGCGCAATTTCAATGAAACGTTGCGTGCGCTGCCAATGACCGGATTTGTCTGTTACATCAAGGCGACGAATTGCGTCGATATCAACGCCTTCGCCCTGCATTTCATCCATCAATGCAGCCAAACTGTCAGTCAGATCGTATAAAGAGCTACGCGGCGCTAAATCCGGTTGTCCGTCGAGCAATTTTGCGACCAAAAAGATCAATTCCAGACGCCGCCGAAGCGGGCTAATTGCTGGCGGCAATGCGAGTGTAGGGTCGAGATGATCCAATTGCGTGAGAAGATGCATCCTAGGCAACAGGCGGGCGGGTCCGTCGTCAAACAGGTTGTTTAATCGACGTTGCATGCGTGTGGTATTGACGATTACTTCGATACGACTCAGGGCTTCAGGGGGTAGATGTTCCGTGCGTTTTAGAAGCCCGTCGACAAAACCCTTGGGAAAGTCGACACCGGGGGCTAGTCCAAAAACGCGCGGTTTGGCTGTTGCTTCAAACATCGCGGTTTTTCAACATAGTTTCAGCAAGTGGTATTCCGCCCGGATGCCCCACGTCACACCAATTGTTGTCATATTCCACTGCATAGAGCCTGTTTTCAGCGATCATCAAATCCCAAAGCAAGTTCAGCGAAAAAACCTCTTGATCTATTTCCTTTAATCGCTCCGTTTTGATGATCTGCGCTCCGCTATACACCATGCCATCGCCTCTTTTTATATTACCGTTGGCGTTGCGCACGAAATTCCCTTGGCCTTCATACCCAACCGTTTGATCCAGTGGGACGCACATCAAAAGGCCATCCATTCTACCTGGATCCCAGGCAGAACAGAGTTGGGCAAGGGGGTTTGTCCCGCCCCAAATAGCGTCACTGTTCAGGGTTAAAACCGGACTTTTTCCCAACAGAGGTAATGCATGTCGCAACCCGCCGCCGGTATCCAATATCTGAGAGTCCTCGAAGCTAAATTCAAGAGTCCGACCTGAAAGATGACGCTGTAGAACATCACCTTTATAGTGGAGATTTATGACTGTTTTTGAAGCAGGAAGCGTTTCGGTAATGTCCAAGGCGTGATCTATTAGGGGGCGACCTGAAACCTCGACCATCGGCTTTGGCCTGTCTCTGGTCAGTTGACCCATGCGCGTGCCAAAACCAGCTGCGAAAATCATTACTGACCAGCCCATAGACCGCTCTTTTCTTTTAGACGTGACAGAGATTCATGCGTGGGTGCGGGTAAATCTTTGGCGATTAGTGAGGCTACCGCTGAAAGAGAAGTGTGTTCCAAATTCGTTTGAACATGTCTCCATACACGCGGGATTAAATCAATGTAGTGGCTTTTGCCATCGCGCATGCAGAGACGCGAAAAAACGCCAAGAATCCGCAGATTTCTTTGCAACCCAAAGATGGCATAGGCGTCTTCGAATAGGTCGGGGTCATATCGGTTTTTGGTAACAAAATGGTTCTTTATCTGCTCAGCAATTACAGGGCAAACATCGCGGCGTGCATCCTGAAGAACGGATACTAGATCATAGGTAGGATGGCCCAACATGGCGTCTTGAAAATCCAAGAGCCCAACACGGGCGTGGCCCGATCGATCTGGCAGCCAAAGCAAGTTTTCAGCGTGATAATCCCGCAAAATGACAACGGATAAATCATTATCATAGGGTTCCAATTTCTGAGTGAGTAGGGTGGCAAGCTGGTTACGAGCCGAAATGTCGATGCTGCCCGACGCGCCAAGTTGATACCAATCGTAGGCAAGCGCCGCTAAGGGCGCTGTCATTTCAGCGCTGTAAGGGCGCAAATCTGGCGGCGTTTTTTGGTGAAGGTGCGTTAGGATATCAGCAGCGACTAAATACAATGGTTTTTCAAGGCTAGGATTCTTGGCTATTACTTTTGTAAACAGTTGATCACCCAAGTCTTCGATCAATAACAGACCAGCGTCTACATTTTGATGAATTAGGGTTGGTGCACTAGCGCCAATGCCGCTCAGGTATTGGGTGATTTTGACAAAAGCTTCTACGGACTCTTTGTTCACAGGCGGGGTGTTCATGAGGACCGCTGTTGTGCCGTCCGGTTTCGTTAACCTGTCATATTTTCGATTGGACGCATCACCAGCCAATGCAGTGACGGTTGCGCCTCCCCATCCAGCTGCGTTGATAAATGCTGATATTTGGTGAGTTCGGTTCATAAAGTAAACAATTCGCTCATTGGGTTATCCCAGCGCTGGTCCGACCAAGACGCCTTAAGAGACCTAGCGTCTTCTGTTTCGCCATCCTCAAGCCCGAGCGTAAGAGCTGAAATTGGTGCCAGCGATCCAAGACGATCTGGCCATTCGATAAGACAGATTGCAGTGTCAAATGCCTCCGTCAAACCGAGTTCTTCGATCTCGTGTATCGAGGAGACGCGATAGAGGTCAGCGTGCCACAGCGTGCCTGAAACAGTTTCGTAATTTTGTACGAGCGTGAAGGTCGGAGAAGGTACATCCTCGGGAGTGAGTAGTAAGGATTGTATGAGGTGCCGAGCAAAATGTGTTTTTCCAGCGCCGACAGTCCCGTTTAGCAACACGACATCGCCGGGCCTTAGCTTCGAACCTAAATTTGTCGCAAACAACGCGGTTTCGTCAGGTGAGGCAAAGGAATGGGCTGAAGTACTGATTTGCATGCCGCATGCTTACCTTGAAGAAACTGGGCTGCAAGGAAATAAGCGGACGTGCTACAAAGAGACCGTGTCTGCCTGTGGCGTCTTGACAATTTCACCCGCGGGGCCGGATTTAACGAAACGAACGATTGTAGCACCAGAAGTAATTCGTGACACGGTGCACTTTAGACCTGCACCACAAACCAATGAAGCAGGCAGTTCCCACGACGTTCTTTCGCCAAAATCTAGTACGAAATCCGTTACGGTGCCCCAAGGTGCGCCTGACGTGCAATTTTTTTCCCATACTTTCACGCAATCGGCGATTGTTACGTCGGCAAAAGAATTATCCGGGTCCATGTGCCACATGTCGCGGTAAGCCAGATTGCAAAACGTCAAAACACCCGTTGAAGAGAAAACAGCTAGAGCTTCTTCAAAAGTATCCATAAGTGATTGGCCCAACTCCAACTCCGCGCGAAAGTTGCGCGTCAGAGATATTTCCGCACTTATGTCTTCAATCAGGAAAGCAATCGCGCCATCTGGATGAGGGCGGCCATTCACCCTGTAAGTTTGTCCCGTTTCGAGCGTCCATGTTTCTTGGTAACGCCCGTCGGTTGCCGCTGCGATGACTTCAGTGATTTGTTGACGCCATGAGTGGTAGTTTTTTGGCTCTGGCATGCGTCGGTTTTCGCGAATTCGATCAAAGAAGGACATGAGAGTTGGACGACCTGACAAAAAATCTGCTGGCAGAGCTGTAAGGTCAATTAGCGCAGGGTTGAAAAGCGCAAGCTGGCCATTTCGGTCAAAAATCGCGAGACCAATGGAAAGCTGCGCAAATGTTTTTGCGAGTGTTTGGACAAAATTGCGCTGGGCAACTTCCGATTTTACCAGCGCATTTACATCGACAGCATGAAAAACTGTTACATCCTCCAAGCTAACGGCTCGAACATCGTACCAATCTTTGTGTTTTTCGTCTGGTAGAAAGCTGGAGACCCGTTGGCGTCCGGTCGTTGGGTCAAATTCAGACGATAATTCGAAGACAGGTTTGTTTTCATCAGGATCTGAAAGATGGAGTCTCTTGTAGAGGTTGCGGTAGGCAGAATTGAACCAAGTAACTGCGCCTTCCGAATTTACCTGCCAAACGGCGTGTAATGTGGTTTCGCTTGCGCGTCTCAGGTCATCGACTTCTTGCTGCAACGCTTTAAACCGTTCGGACTGCGCCACGGTTTGCGGCCCGTCTTCGCGCATTTCGACGCGCGTGAAACCACCTTCGCGAACGATGACCAAGGAGGCGGTATCTTCGATGTCTTTGGCTGACAAAGTGGTTTTTCCAGGTTGGACTTCCGAGTGTGTTTCAGGAATGTTAGGAAAACGACTTAACAGCTTTTCAAGCATGCTGGACCAATCATCCCGACCGGGAACCAGTTGGTAATGCTTTGACGCCATTTCTGTCGCATGGTTCAGGTCTTCGTTTTCAAAGAGTAAAGACACACTTTGTCCGACGTCAGGTTCACTTGTCTGTTCTGGTGGGGTAGGCGTCGTTCGTTGCTTCAATATCCACACGACAGCGGCCAAGGCGCTCGCTGTAGCTGCGCCTGCAATGGCGGCGATATCAAACAACTGCATTTTCTTCTAAACCCTCGATGTTTTAGCCGAACTACATTGAAACAATTAAGGTTAATGGCCGGTTAATAATTGTGCACAAATTCCTTAATTTACATGGTCATTGGTTGATTTTCGCCTTGCGGAACAGGTGAGTTTCCTTTTACGGCGTCGATTTTTTGACGATTCCACTTAACTTCAACAACAGCGCCGATTCCGCTCGTTGAACTCAAAGAATCTCTTGCCCAAATGTCGCGACCATTGGCAAAGCTTAGTTCGGCACCCGAGCGTTCCAAAAGAGTCTTTGCGATAAACAGCCCTAACCCCATTCCCTCGTATGCGGCGCGCGCGCTCTTGTCTCCTTGGGATTTTCGGCGAGTCATAAAGGGGTCGCCAATCCTGCCTATTAAATGGGTCGGAAATCCTTTGCCGTCATCTATGATACGCAAAGAAATTGTCTCTTCTGTCCAGCTGGCCTCGACCCAAACTTGAGCAGTCGCAAAATCTACAGCGTTTTGAATGAGGTTCCGCACGCCGTGAATAATTTCAGGTTTGCGCAAAATCGAAGGTTGTTCTGTTTCGGGTCCAATGATCTGAAAAACAATTTCCTTACCACGATTCAAATGCGGTTCTGCAGCTTCTTCTAATACTGCGCGCAGGGGTGCTTGACGCAGATGTAAGTCGTCTTTGCCCGCACGACCCATATCGCGTAGGATATCACGACACCTGTCGGCCTGTTGCCGGATCAGCGCAGCATCTTCCTGCAGATCAACACGATCTGACAATTCATCATATAGTTCACCGCTGGCGAGCTTTATGGTCGCAAGAGGAGTTCCCAGTTCATGCGCGAAGGCTGCGACGACGCCGCCGATGTCGGTCAGTTTTTGCTCTCGCGACAGAGCCATTTGGGTTGCAGATAACGCATCAGACATGGAATGGATTTCCGAAGTAATTCGCACAGAATAGGCACTAATAAATACAATAGCGATAATAATGGCGATCCAATTGCCAAATAGAAAGATGGTTGGAATAGCGAGTATGAACCCTTGTTCGGTGCGCAATGGAAAATTAATTTGGGTTAAAATCGTCACCATGATAATGGCAGTTGCGCCCAACAGAACCGTGGAGCGTAGTGTTAACACCGCAGCCGAAATCGTCACGGGGCCGAGCATCAAAAGAGCAAATGGGTTGTTCAGACCACCTGTAAGGAACAACAAAAAGCTTAACTGCAAGAGGTCAAACAATACCATCAACATGTTTTGAGCTTCTGTCAGACGCTTGTTTTCCGGGAAAATGAAAGTCGCGACAAGGTTGGCCATAACAGACGCGCCAACCGCGAGGTAACAAAGACCCAATTCCAACTGTAGACTATAGAAATTTTGGGCGACGGTAATTGCTGTGAGCTGTCCCGCAATTGCGAACCAACGCAGCAAAATCATTGACCTTAGGCGAATCCAGTTCGCCCGAGTATTCCCTGAGGCCGTTCTAAGGTTCAGGTCGATCATTGGATCACCGCTTGTTTAGTTGCACACATGTGAAAAGACGTTAGGACTGCGCGTAAGCAGGATCAAGCAAAGCATTTTCAGGAGAAAATCATGAACACGCGCACAATCGCACTTTTGTCTGTGGCTGCCGTTATTGGTTTGATGGGTGGAATTTGGATTGCGACGCAGAATTCTGATGGCGATGATCAGTTTGCACAGTGTCGCGCATCGACTATTGCGGGTGGAGCGGGCGCCATTGGTGGCCCGTTTGAACTTGTGAATTCCGTCGGTGACACGGTGACTGACAAAGAGGTCATAACAGAACCGTCTATTTTGTACTTTGGCTATACTTTTTGTCCGGATGTCTGTCCGCTAGATGTGGCTCGCAATGCGGTGGCTGTTGAAGTGATGGAAGAACGCGGCATGAGTGTAACACCGGTTTTCATTTCAATTGACCCACAGCGGGACACGCCAGATGTCGTTGGCGATTTTGCCTCGAATATGCATGAGCGCATGATTGGCCTAACAGGATCGCCCGAACAGGTGAAGGCAGCTAGCCAAGCCTATCGCACATATTATGCAGCACATGACACTGACGACGAGTATTATTTGGTTGATCATTCGACGTTTAGCTATCTCGTTTTGCCTGAGCACGGGTTTGTTGAGTTCTTTCGCCGGGAAATTTCGCCGGAGCAGATGGCGGACACCATGGCTTGTTATGTTGAAAACGCGTGATTTTTGACAAAGCACGGCGTTAATCCTGTTTGACCTGTGACGAATTGCGCCACATAACTGGTTATCACTGTCTCACAGTGAACGGGGAGAATAAATATGCCGAATACGAAACCTTTGGAGATCGGCGAAGACAAGAGCATGCTCTTGTTGGACGATGACGAGCCGTTTCTGCGGCGTCTGGCAAAAGCCATGGAAAAACGTGGTTTTGAAGTTGAAACAGTAGGTTCGGTTACGGCTGGACGTGCTGTCGCAACAGCTCGACCGCCGGCTTATGCCGTTGTGGATTTACGGTTGGAAGACGGTAATGGTTTGGACGTTGTTGAAGTATTGCGGGAAAAGAGGCCCGACGTTCGCGTTGTAGTGCTGACCGGTTATGGTGCGATTGCAACGGCTGTTGCGGCGGTAAAAATCGGCGCTGTTGATTACCTTTCGAAACCTGCTGATGCCAGCGATATCGTGAATGCCTTGCTAAACCGTGGGGATGATTTACCACCTCCGCCAGAAAACCCGATGAGCGCAGATCGAGTGAGATGGGAGCACATCCAGCGTATTTATGAGCTCTGTGATCGCAATGTGAGCGAAACCGCCCGAAGATTGAACATGCATCGTCGAACACTACAACGGATTTTAGCCAAGCGATCGCCCCGCTGACGTGTCATGCATGCCGAGACCAAATCAGATATCATAGCGTTTGCTGATTTTGTCCACAATCTGCCCGCTGTCGAGTGGTACTGCCTCGTCAATGGTCCAATCTCGAAACCCTCGGCTTTGATAATACGTCAAGCCACCAGTGTTATCGGCCCGTATTGTCGCGTTAATCCACACATACCCTAGCTCTTTGGCCGCTGCTGCTGTTGCCGAAAACAACGCTGATCCAATGCCAAGCCCAGTGCGACCGAGTTGAACAAACGTAGCGACGTCTGCAGCTTCTTGTGGCAGTTGTGGGTGTGGGCTGATCCACTGAAAACCGACAACTTGTTCGCTTTCGTTCACTGCAACATGCCAAGCTGAAAGCACTGCGTTACTGGCCATCCAATCAGATATGTCTTTTCCAGTTACGGGTCGGGTCAGTGCGGTTGTGCCGCCTTTCTCGATGATGCCGTTCAGTAAATTAGCCATTGATTTGCAATCCAATGAGACCGCTGGTCGTACTTTTATCATCCCATTTCCCCCAATAAAATTTCATGGCGCGACGTAAATGCGGCGCGGGTTTCGGCCGGTGGCCTCAGGGTAATGGATAGATCTTTCAAGACAGCGGCATCGGGTTTTCCAAAAAACTTACTGGCTTCATCCTCGGAAAACCCTGCGATTTGTACCGCTTCCATCCAAGCGCTGATTTTGTCTGCCTTTTTTATTTGCCGTTTTACCGCGATAGGCAATGCCGCTGGCAGACCAAATCGAATATGGATCGCGGCGGTTAGGCGCAGATCCAAAGCCTCGTACCCCGGGCCAACCGCAGCCTTCACAGGGGAAATCATATCTCCGATCACATATTCAGGTGCGTCATGCAAAAGTGCGGCCATGCGCCATTTTGTCGGCGCATTTGGCACGATACGAGCATAAAGGTCTTCGACCAACAAGGAATGCTCTGCAACCGAATAGGCGTGTTCGCCGATCGTCTGACCATTCCAACGCGCAACAAAAGCCAACCCCCGCGCGATGTCTTCGATTTCAATGTCGACAGGTGTTGGATCCAAAAGATCAAGGCGACGTCCAGAAAGCATCCGTTGCCAAGCCCGTGCAATTTGCGCCATCGGCAGCTCCTTGTTTTTGTGTCAGTTAGATGTGGCGTGCTGGGCAACACAAGGCAAGCTGCTTTGGCAAAACTTATGTAGCTGTCCGATTTTAGTAACTGTTAGTTCAGGGTGTTGTCACAGGTGCATTGTTTAAAACAATGACCGATGTTATCTGCACGCGGAACACTAGAAACGGGAATCGACTCAATATGGCGCATGATTACGTTGTAAAAGACATTGCCCTTGCGGATTTTGGCCGCAAGGAACTCGACATTGCTGAAACTGAAATGCCGGGTTTGATGGCGTTGCGTGAAGAATACGGCGAGAGCAAACCGTTAAGCGGTGCGCGTATTGTTGGCTCTTTGCACATGACAATCCAGACGGCTTGCTTGATCGAAACGCTGGTTGCGCTGGGCGCCGACGTGCGTTGGGCGTCCTGCAATATCTTTTCGACACAAGATCACGCCGCGGCGGCTATCGCGGCTGGTGGCACGCCCGTGTTTGCCATCAAAGGTCAGACTTTGGAAGAACACTGGGATTACCTAGACAGATCTTTCATGTTCGCAGACGGTCCGAACCTAATTCTGGATGATGGGGGAGACGCGACACTGTACATTCTTTTGGGCGCACGCGCCGAAGCCGGGGAAGACATTATACCTGTTCCGGGCTCCGAAGAAGAAGTTGCAATCAAAGCGCAAATCAAGAAACGCATGGCCGCGTCACCCGGTTGGTTTACCAAAATGCGTGATCAGATTGTTGGCGTTTCTGAAGAAACTACGACGGGCGTTCACCGTCTGTATGAACTTGTGCGGGAGGGCCAACTTCCGTTCCCAGCGATCAATGTGAACGATTCTGTCACCAAGTCTAAGTTCGACAATAAATATGGGTGCAAAGAATCGCTGGTTGACGGGATTCGCCGCGCCACAGATACGATGATGGCAGGTAAGGTCGCTGTCGTAATGGGATATGGCGACGTTGGCAAAGGGTCTGCCGCATCCTTGCGGGGTGCTGGTGCGCGCGTGAAGGTGACCGAGGTAGATCCAATTTGCGCTCTGCAGGCGGCGATGGATGGTTTCGAAGTTGTATTGCTAGAGGATGTCGTCGCGTCGGCTGACATTTTCATCACGACAACAGGGAACAAGGACGTGATCCGTATCGAGCATATGCGCGCGATGAAGGACATGGCGATCGTCGGAAACATTGGCCACTTCGACAATGAAATTCAGGTCGCATCGCTGAAAAACCACAAGTGGACGAGCATTAAAGAGCAAGTCGATATGATCGAAATGCCGAGCGGTAACAGATTGATTTTGTTGTCCGAAGGCCGTCTTTTGAATCTCGGAAATGCAACGGGCCACCCATCCTTTGTGATGTCGGCATCATTTACAAACCAGGTCTTGGCTCAAATTGAATTGTGGACCAAAGGCGATGACTACAACAACGAAGTCTATATTCTGCCGAAACATCTGGATGAGAAAGTCGCGCGACTTCACCTCAACAGGATTGGTGTAAAATTGACATCTCTGGATGCTGAGCAGGCGGCTTATATCGGCGTCAAACCCGAAGGTCCCTTCAAACCAGAGCACTATCGCTACTGATATTCGGGTTATTTAGCTCTAGGCAATTCGCCGCCGGTGGTTCACGCCGGCGGCGTTTTCTATTCCTAGGGGGAAATTATTGCGTAAAATTTCCTTTTGTGGGGCTAATTTAGGCTTTAGGCTTGGCGTTGAGGTCGGGCTAATCGACCAGTAAACCTAAGAGGGAGTTCTAAAAATGGGGAAACGGGATGAGTTGATCGCCCAATATGCGGACGATCTAAAGACCAAATGTGGAATGACGCCAGATTTGGACTTGCTGACCAAAGTGACAATTGGGTGCGGTCCTGCGATTTATAATGCTGATGCATCAACCGTTGCCAGCAGTCAGGCATCTGAGTTGGAGACAGTAAAAGACAATTTTCTAATGAAAAAACTGGGTTTGTCAGACGGTCCGGAATTGATGGAAGCCATTGATAAGGTTGTGGATACCTACGGAAAATCCGAACGCAATAAATATCGTGCGGTCGTGTATTACATGCTCACAAAGCATTTTGGCAAAGAAGCCATTTACGGCTAAGCTCAACGTTTCTGTGAACAACAGCGCCTCATTTCTTAATGAGGCGTTTCTTTTTTCGGTTGCTTTTAAACCATTGAAGAATTGCTATTTTTTTCAACAGGTACTATGTTTTTCTAGACCGGCCAGTATGGCCAGGACCAGTTTCAGACACGTGCGGTGGTAATGGGAGCACGTGGGGCGAAGAAGGGTTCTGGCTTACGCGCAGAACCCTTCTTTGAATTCTAGTGATCTTTTGCACAGCAACGTCATAACGGCGCCGATGATTGCGCAACGAAATGTGGCATATCCACCGCCAATCAGAAGCAGTTTGCGTGGACGTGCGCCAAAACCGTAGAGTGTTGCAATCCAAGGGGTGACCAAAATCAATCCGATACAAAGCCCGGACAGCAGCCCTTTGCCAAAATTATCTATCCCACTGAAACCATAAACGTGACGCATCATACCAGCGACAACAATAGCTCCAATAAGGCTGGTGAAATAGGAAACGGGGTCTTTGCGGTTTTTGGGTTAACCGTTTTCATTCACCGGGACCCCGGACGCAGCCATCCATTATTTGCCTAAGACTGTGTATCAAATAGCGCCGAACATAAACCCGGCGATGCCTGCGCCAATGACACTGAAAAACCCCATAATTTGACCCCCAAAATAGAATTAAGTTGCGCTTAGCGCATCAAAAAACGATCCTAGCCAGCCGTGATGCCTGCCATTTTACAGACAAGATCCCATTCGTTGGCCCGTACAGGTTGTACCGACAATCGTGACGATCGCAACAAAGCCATGTCGGCGAGCTCTGGTTTGTTTTTTATCATTTCCAAGCTTACGGGCGTTTTTACCGGTTTTACGGCTCTAATATCAACACATTCCCAGCGGTCGTCGTCCGTGGTGCTGTCCGGGTGAGCTTTTTGGATGATCTCGACGATTCCGACCACAGATTTTTCTTTTTGAGAATGATAGAAAAACCCTAAATCGCCAATTTCCATGTCCCGCATGAAGTTGCGTGCCTGATAGTTGCGCACGCCATCCCACTCTTCTCCGACGTCTCCTATGGCGACTTGATCATCCCAACTCCATGCGGAAGGTTCGGATTTGAACAACCAAAAAGCCATTAGCCGATTACCCGATTCCATGGGATCAGTTCCACGGATTGAAACAATTCCGCTTTGCCGTATGGATCATTTGACACCCATTTCTCGGCCTCGCCCATGTCAGCGACATCCAAAACAATCAGAGATCCGCACATTGCACCAGCATTGTCCAAAAGAGGTCCAGCTTGTTGAACGGCAGAACTCGCCTTCAAATATTCAACATGGGCGGGTCGATTTTCTTGACGAACGGAGAGCGCTCCGGGTTTATCGCGTGCGATCAAAGCAACTAACATTTCATTCTTCCTTTAATGAGCGTGATAATAGGGCGGCCATCGCATCGGTCACATCCAAACGTTTTTCGACCAACGCTGCAACCATCATTGTAATGGGCATGTCTAATTTTGCCTGTTCAGCAATCGACGCAATGGCGCATGCTGTTGCCGCACCTTCGACGGTGGTTGTTGGGTCAAAACCCGATTTTGCCCCGATAGATAAGCCAAAGCGATAATTCCGCGACAGAGTAGATGTGCAGGTTAGAACCAAGTCTCCAAAACCTGATAATCCAAAAAGCGTGGCTGGGTCGGCACCCATATGTGCGGCCAGTCGTTGCATTTCAGCATTCCCTCGGGTCATCAACGCAGCACGAGCGCTTTCACCCAGGCCTGCCCCGATTGCAGCGCCGCAAGCGATCGCAATCACGTTTTTTATTGCACCGCCCAAGGAGGCACCAACAACATCTGTTGTGCGATAGAGACGCAGAGTGGTATTAGAGAGTTTTTCTTGCAAAACCTCCCCCAAGTCGGGATCAGCACACGCCAGAGTAAGTGCAGTCGGCAGTCCTTTGGCGATATCCGCAGCAAAACTGGGGCCGGTCAGCAAAGCACTGGGATTCTCAGGGCAGAGGGTTTCGACAATTTCCAACGGTGTACGGCCCGTTTTGAGTTCGATCCCCTTGCAGCAAAGAACCAGCGTTTTGTCGATCAGTGCGTCTTTGTGATCCTTCAAAAAGCGGGACAACTTTTGCATTGGAACGGCGATCAGGCAAACATCCGCGTCTTCAAGATCAACTAGAGCGTCGGTGACTATGATATTTTCGGGGAGAACAACATCTGGAAGCCGCGTGCCATTGATGCGCGTGTTGGTCATCATTTTGACCTGAGCGCGGTCTCGTGACCACAGATGGACAGGGCTGTTTGCGCTTAACGCGATTGCCAGTGCTGTGCCAAACGCTCCGGATCCAAGGACGGCGATGCTCATGCTTTTGCACCTTTTTTGCCGCTCCCCAGCAAGGCAGGACTGATTTGATCCAGTGGCCAGCGCGGTCTGGCCGCCAAACCCATGTCATCGGGCGCATGAAAATCCATACGTTCCAATGCCGCGTGTCCAATCATAGCAGCGTTATCTGTGCACAATGCCAAGGGTGGTGCGACAAACATTGTGCCTTGTTGTTTACTAACAGTCTCTAACGCGGCGCGAATTGACAAATTTGCTGCAACACCACCTGCAACACAAAGGGTTCGGGTTGTCGGGTTTCCAAGCAAATACAACTCCAGTGCCCGGCGTGTCTTTTCTGCCAACACATCACATACGGCAGCTTGAAATCCAGCGCTTAGATCTTCTTGATCCTTGAGGAATAATCCACCCTGCGTCTCTAGCAAGGCATTTCGGGCGCGCAGAACAGCTGTTTTTAAACCCGAAAAAGACATATCACACCCGGGGCGGTCCAAGAGGGGGCGCGGCAATGGAAATCTCTTTGCGTCCCCCTTCTGCGCTGATTTTTCGACAGACGGTCCACCCGGCTGAGGCAAGGACAGAAGGCGTGCGACCTTGTCAAATGCTTCTCCCGGCGCATCGTCAATAGTGCCACCAAGACGGGTAAAATCATCGACTCCACGCACCAGTAGAAATTGGCAATGTCCACCCGAAACCAAAAGCATGAGATAAGGATAGGGCGTTTGATCGGTCAATCTTGGGGTCAAAGCATGCCCGGCGAGATGGTTGACCCCATAAAGCGGTTTCCCAGTCGCCATAGATAAACCCTTGGCGCACATCACACCTGAAACAACGCCCCCGATCAGGCCCGGTCCTGCGGTCACCGCTATCGCATCGATCTCAGGAAGTGTGATCTCGGCATTTTCCAGCGCTTTTTCGACACAAACGTCCAGCATCTCGGCATGGGCACGAGCGGCGATCTCCGGGACAACACCGCCAAATGCGGCGTGCAATTTATCTTGCCCTAAAACAATAGATGACAAAATATGCGATTTTCCTGAGGCGTCGCGACGCACGATTGCGGCCGCAGTATCATCGCAGCTGCTCTCTAAGGCCAAAACTGTGCGGCTCTGATCCACGTGCATCTCCGTTGCAAGCATTCAGCTAGGCAGGTAACACCGAAGGCGAGGGCAAACAATGCCGAGGGGTCGTAGGGTCGGTGCAGAAAATTCCATTTCTTTTGACACGGCCTGTCGGGTCAAACGCCGATTTTTTTAACCAGATCCCAAAGAAGACTGTTCAATTTTTGCAGGGTGTTGAGTGTCCGCTGATCAAAATTGAGCCTCTTTCAGTCGAGTATGACGCGCCACGGGACGTTAATGCTGTTTTTACGTCTTCGAACGGTCTTCGGTTTGGGCCGCCTGCCGATGGGCGTACAGCATATTGTGTCGGGCGGCAAACGACGCAACGTGCGACAGAGGCAGGATGGAATGCCATTTTTGCCGGCCAAACGGCGGTGGAATTACTCGGTTACTTCGATGAAAACTCGACCAATGAACCTCTTTGCCATTTTAGCGGTGTGCATGTCCGTGAGGATGTTGTGGGTGAACTTTCCCGCCTGGGTTTAGTCGCACACCGGCAAATCGTGTATGATCAGGTTCTTTTACCGCTAGCTGGCAGTGCATTGTCTGCTTTGAGCCAACACAATCAGGTGATTGTGCCTCTTTTCTCACCACGCGCTGCTGCGCATTTCGCCGCAGTTTGTCCACAGGATTGCAATGCAATAGTTGTGGCGCTGAGCGCTACGGTTGCGAAAACTGCCGGGAAAAACAATAAATTCGAAATAGTGACTGCACAATTCCCAACGACAACGTCGCTGATTGCCTGTATCGAAACCTTGGTGTCTGCGATCAGCTTGGGTTGAGGGGCATCTGCCACCAGAGTAAGGTTCCACAATAGTGCGCGCCTATGAAGATTCGAAAAGGTGAAATTTTGGCCAAATCAAAGAAGCCTCTTAAGGCAGCCGACAAGGACAAACCGGGCAGTGATGCTTTAAGAGACGAGAATGAAACCTCCTCTGTTGAAAGCGCAGATGCGATTGTTAAAGAAGCGTCAGAGGTTTCTTTAACTTCCGGTGAACAGGATAACGTATCTGACCAAGATGCGCCTGCGGTTGATGTTGTGGCGGAACCACCGATTGACGCGGTCAGTGGAGAGGCTCTGGTCGAAGACGTATCGGGTGATCTGGCACCAGAGTTGGAAACACAATCAGACGTCTTGGATGGAGATGAGGTTTCAGAAGGCAAAGTCGATAATGTAACCGGCGATGCACCTGCTTGGGAAACCCAAGACGCAGATCAAATTTCTGCGCACTCCCCAACGGTCGATGTGCCAGAACCACAGATACAGGTAATCAAAGGCAGCGCTTGGCCTGCATTTTTTGGCGGCTTGGTTGCGGCGCTGATTGGGTTTGTGATCGGGCGTGGGGATTTGGTCGAAGATTTTTTGCCTGCTTCTATGCAAAGAGAAACAGTCGATGTTTCGTCAATAGAAGCACAAATTGCAGCCTTGGAAGCACAAAACAATCTCTCTCAACAGCAATCTTTTGACCTTAAGGCAGCGTTGGAAGCAGCGATTACGTCTCAGGACGTGCGTCTGGACGCACTTGAGTCTGTGGACGATGTTTCGATTTTGACTTCTCTCTCTGATCTGGCAGCAGATATCGAAATTGTGGTTGGCCGGCTTACAGATTTGGAGGCCCGTCCGATTGCTGAAGCGGTCGCGCCAGGGGCGCCCGTCGAAGCCGTTGAAGAATTGCAAGCCGCGCTTGATGCGCAAAACGCTCAAATCAATGTCTTGTCTGAACGCGCTGTTGCTGCCGAGGCACAAGCCGCCAGTGAAGCAGCGCTTTTGTTAGCGAGAGCTGCTTTGACACGGGTCATTACGGCGGTTGATAACGGTGAAGCTTTTGATGCGGCTTTGGTGGATCTAGAAGAGGTAACCTCTGTTGAAATACCAGAGGATTTGCGCTCAATTGCTGAAACTGGTGTGCCGACGCTTGCAACCTTGCAAGCAGGGTTTCCTGAAGCCGCACGGGCCGGACTGGCCGCAGCGCGGTCCGAAGTGCCGGAGTCTGAGGTCGTTGGCATTACCGGGTTTTTGAAACGGCAACTCAATGTGCGTTCGATTACACCACGCGAGGGTGATGATCCGGATGCGGTTTTATCGCGTGTTCAGGCGGCCGTGAGCAATGGTGATCTTGCGGCGGCTTTGGCCGAAGTGGGAACGCTCCCTGATGTTTCACGCGAAGCAATGAACGATTGGCTGGAGGCAGCAGCAGCCAGAAAAGCCGCTCAAGACGCAGCGAGCGCTTTGGCTGATGGCCTCAACAGCAACTAAGGAATTTTTGATATGCTTTGGTCTTTGATTAAGATTGTCCTCTTTGTCGTCGCTGTTGCTGCCTTGGCATTGGGTGCCGGGTATTTGCTGGAAAGCGAAGGTGGCGTTCAGGTTGCGGTCATGGGAAGTGAATTCACCTTTGGCCCCTTACAATCGGTCATGGCAATCGTCGCGCTGGTGCTCGCTGTTTGGGTTTTGCTGAAACTGCTGTCGCTGTTGTTCATCGGTTGGCGGGCCTTTCTGGGCGAGGAAACGATTATCTCGCGCAGTCGCGACCGCCGTCGTGAACGTCAAGGTTTGGAGGCACTGTCCGAAGGTATGATGGCTTTGGCGAGCGGCGAGGGGCCTTTGGCAATGGCCAAGGCGGCTAAGGCAGAAAAAAAATTAAAAAAACCTGAGCTGACAAATCTGTTGGTTGCCCAAGCGGCAGAAATGACAGGGGATCGACGCAAGGCCGAAGAAACATATAAGAAATTGGTCGCAAAAGAATCCACACGGTTCGTGGGTGTACGCGGAATACTGAAGCAAAAATTGGCTGACGGCGATACGGAGACTGCTTTGAAATTGGCGGAAAAGGCCTTCTCGCTGAGACCCAAACACGAAGAAACTCAGGACATTCTGTTGCGTCTTCAGGCTCAAACAGAAGACTGGTCCGGTGCACGAGATACGTTGAGCGCAAAACTGAAGTACGGAAGTCTGCCGCGTGATGTTCACAAACGGCGAGACGCAGTTTTGGCACTATCTCAGGCCAAGGATATCCTTTCCGAAGAAAGCTCGATCGAAATTCAGGAGAAAGCGATTGAAGCCAATAAGCTATCTCCGGATCTCATTCCAGCGGCAGTTATGGCGGCTGGCACCTATTTGGAACAGGAACGCCCACGACTGGCGATCCGTCTATTGAAAAAAGCTTGGGCTGCGTATCCGCACCCCGATCTTGCAGCCGCATTTGCCATGATTGCGCCAGATGAAACACCTACCCAACGCATCAAAAGGTTCACAGCGCTTACGCGTATCCAGCCGGATAACCCAGAAACAAAGATGCTTTTGGCGGAATTACATATCGCCAACGAAGATTTCCCGGAGGCGCGTCGCGCGCTGGGCGATCTGGTCGAAAGCGACCCAACGGCCCGCTCTGTCACGCTTATGGCCGCGATCGAACGGGGAGAAGGCGCCTCTGACGCTGTCGTCAGAGGATGGCTGGCCAAAGCCCTGACTGTGTCTCGTGGTCCACAATGGATTTGCGACAATTGCCAACATATCCATTCAGACTGGGCGCCAATCTGCGAAAATTGCCAGAGTTTCGATACCCTCGCGTGGAAAACACCACCGATGTCAGAAATGGCAATGCCAGGTGGGGTGCAAATGCTTCCGTTAATTGTTGGGGCCACAGAAGATCAGACGGAAGAGCCTGAGCAAGAAGTGGTAATCCCGGAGGCTGAAATTTTGCCTGACGAGCCAACAGATCAAGAGGAAACGGCGCTAAAGGATGAAAAACCTGTCGTTTAAATGCCCGATCTGACTGAGCCAAGAATGCTGAAAACCGGTCAGGTTGGACGAAAAAATATGACAAGGTTTTTTGAACGACGCGCCTCACCAAGGTGGGTCCATCCTGAGTGATATACTTGACGTCATCTCGGGCCATGTCATTGTTTCAGAAACTGTTTTCCCGAGGAAAATGTAATGTCTCAGACAGTTACTTTGTCGATTGAGAAGATGCACTGCGGTTCCTGTGTCGGTCGTGTTGATCGGGCGCTGGCCGCGGTAACAGGTGTTGAATCGGTCGCCGTAAACTTGGCCACTGAGACGGCTGTGGTGCAGGGAAAACGCGGTGCAACAGTTGATGCTCTTATTAAAGCCGTGGAAAATGTAGGCTTTCCAGCGCGACTGGCCCATGCGTCTGACTATGACAAACAAGATCAACGGAATGCAGAAGCATTAACGTTGAAACGACAAATGGTGATGGGCGCGGCGCTCGCGCTTCCGGTCGTTGTTTTGGAAATGGGCGGTCATATTTTCCCAGGATTCCATGCATTTCTTCAGCAAACCATCGGCCACACGACGACGTGGTTTATTCAGGCGCTCCTTACGACCGCTGTGCTGCTGGGGCCCGGTCGGTCCTTTTATACACGTGGTTTCCCGGCGCTCGCCAAAGGAGCACCCGACATGAACAGTCTGGTCGCTTTGGGCACTTTGGCGGCGTATTTATATTCGATGACGGTTCTTTTCTGGCCTCAGATTTTACCCAAACAAGCACAGGCGGTGTATTTTGAGGCCGCCGCTGTCATTGTTGTCTTAATTCTGGTGGGGCGCTGGCTAGAAGCGCGGGCCAAAGGAAAAACCGGTGCTGCAATTCATGCGTTGATCAAATTGCAGCCAAAAACAGCACGCGTTGTTCGGGGCAGCGAAGTCGAAGATGTGGCAGTTGAAAAACTGAATGTAGGAGATCGTATTTTCTTGCGTCCTGGCGAACGTGTTCCGACCGATGGCGAGGTTGTTGAGGGCCTAAGCCATGTGGATGAAAGCATGTTAACTGGCGAACCAATGCCCGTGGAAAAGGAGATCGGGGATCTGGTGACCGGTGGTACGGTTAATGGCAACGGCAGCATGACCTTGGCGGCCACGAGTGTGGGCAAAGATACTGTTTTAGCAGGGATTGTGCGTATGGTCCAAGAAGCGCAGGGTGCGAAACTTCCCATCCAAGCTCTGGTGGATCGTATCACGCTTTGGTTTGTGCCTGCGGTATTGGGCGTAGCGGCGATGACGGTGATCTTATGGCTTATGTTCGGTCCGACGCCTTCGTTTTCCTACGCGTTGGTGGCCGGGGTATCTGTTTTGATCATCGCTTGCCCCTGCGCAATGGGTCTGGCCACGCCGACATCAATCATGGTGGCAACAGGCCGGGCGGCAGAATTGGGCGTGTTGTTTCGCAAGGGTGACGCGCTGCAGACATTGGCTGAAATCGATGTCGTAGCTTTTGATAAGACGGGGACGTTGACCGAAGGAAAACCGACATTTCACAAGATTCTAACAGCAAATGAATTTGACGAATTGGAGGTGCTTCAACTTGTCGCCTCTGTTGAAGCGAGAGCGGAACATCCGGTGGCTGCTGCGTTAACTGACGCGGCCAAAATGCGACAACTAACGCTGCAGGAGGTCGAAAACGTTACAGCGCAGACCGGGCTAGGGATCAGCGGACGTGTTAACGGACGAAAAATTATTGTTGGTTCACAGCATTTGATGCAGAAAAGCGTGATAGATATCACGCAATTTGAAAACGCGGCCAAAGAAATGGCGCGTATCGGGGATACAGTGTTTTTTGCTGCTGTTGATGGTGAATTGGCCGGGTTAATTTCAGTGAATGATCCGGTGAAACCAGACGCCGCAACAGTGATTTCGACACTGAAATCTAGAGGTATTTCCGTCGCAATGATCACAGGTGACAAAGATGAAACCGCACAGAAAATAGCCTCTGACATCGGTATTGAAACAGTCATTTCTGAGGTGATGCCAAGCGAGAAAGTTGCTGCCTTATCGAGTCTAAAAGAGTTTGCCGGGCGAGTGGCATTTGTTGGGGACGGTATCAATGACGGTCCAGCATTGGCATCAGCTGATGTCGGCGTGGCCATTGGCACCGGCACAGATGTTGCGGTTCAATCTGCTGATGTTGTTCTGATGTCGGGTGATTTACAGGGGATCGCCACTGCACACGGGATTTCGATCACGGCAATGAGTAATATTCGCCAAAACCTGTTTTGGGCGTTCGGGTATAATACAGCGCTTATTCCTGTGGCGGCTGGGCTGCTTTATGCGCCGTTTGGGTTGATGTTGTCTCCAGTTTTGGCAGCTGGTGCGATGGCTTTGTCCAGCGTATTTGTGTTGAGCAATGCGCTGCGCCTCAAGCGGATGACCAAAAGCGTTTAAGTTAATTTTGTCAGCTCGACGATGGTTGTTCGGGTTATTGATGGATCTATGTATCAATTGTAAGATTTGTTTTGACCGTAAAACGCCGTGTAAGTGGTGCGTTCCTGCTTGGTTATTTTGGATTGGCATACGATCCCAGAACGTTTCGAATTCGTTACGATGATACCGGATGGTAGCCCGCCTTCCTCACATAAAAACACAGGATTTGACCAACGGCTCTTGCATCAGGCGACCAGTTTCCGTTTTGATGCCACAATGCAACCTGGAGGCTCTGATGTTGAACAACCCTGATGCGCCTGTCGTTTTAGAAATACAGGATGGGATCGCAACCGTAACGTTAAATCGTCCCAGTTCACTTAACGCATTGGCGGAAGACATGCTCGCGCATTTACAGCGCATTTGGGATGATCTTGCGGAAAATCGAGCAGCGAAAGTTGTCATCTTGCGAGGGGCTGGAGATCATTTTTGCGCCGGTCATAACCTAAAAGAAATGACATTGCGCCGCGCAGACCCAGATGGCGGATCACAGTATTTTAACGATCTTTTTGCAACCTGTTCGAAAATGATGTTGTCGATCGTCCAGCTTCCTCAGCCGGTCATTGCAGAGGTTCGAGGGATCGCAACTGCCGCTGGTTGTCAGTTAGTTGCGACCTGCGACTTGGCCGTTGCAGCAGAGGACGCACAATTTGCAACCTCTGGTGTAAACATTGGTTTGTTTTGCTCTACGCCCATGGTTGCCCTGTCCCGCAATGTGACACGAAAGCAAGCGATGGAAATGCTCTTGATGGGGAATTTTCTGTCGGCCTCTCGGGCCGTCGAAATCGGACTTATCAACCGATCTGTTCCAAAAAATAACGTTTCAGAAACAACCTATGCCATGGCGCGCTCCATAGCTGACAAATCACCGGTGGCGATCAAGATCGGCAAGGAGGCCTTTTATCGTCAAAGTGAAATGAGCCTTGAGGACGCCTATGCGTATACCGGCGCTACAATGGCGCATAATATGATGGCGCGTGACGCCACCGAAGGCATCAACGCGTTCATCGCTAAAGAACCCATGCCGGACTGGTCCGGGGAATAAGCCATACCAGTCCAGATTACGGGTCAGCCGACTTTAAATCCCCAGAAATCACAGCGATCTGCCATGAAATATCCATTCTGTGCGCGCATGGTTCCTTGCAATTCGACTGTGTCACCGGCGGATAAGACCGCCATCGTTTGAGGGCTAACGTTTGTGCGCTCTGTGACGTGCTGAGCGGTATTTTCGACTTCGGACCCCACGATGACATCGGTTCCATTTACAACAAATCGGGCACCCATTCTGGCCGCTGTGCTTGTGTCTTGTTTAAATGTGAGCAAGCCACCCAACATATAGGTGCCATCGACTGGCGCCGTAAACACATTGGCGCCTGCGTCAAAAATCCCTTGTTCATTGTATTCAAGATCGTTGATCGCAATCCTGGTCCATTGGTTTACCGGGCTATAGTTATCAAAATTTGTGGTTCCCTTGAACCGCGGCAAACGCGGTTGATCGACAATACCCGTCGCGCTGTTGACAACCAGGCCATCGTTGAAGTTGGCGCCGTCAGCGGATGTCGAGAAGCGCAAATTATCTGTTCCAAATAACCCGATCAAAGCGCGCGTTTGAAAATCTTGTTGCAGTATTATCCCGGCGTCGTTCGAAGAGTTTTCTTTGTTGAGGGTGGTAATCACATCTCCGGTCCCACCGTCAGAAAGATATAAAGCGGTCCACAAAGCCGCGTTCAGTTTCGCGGAAAACGGTGTTTCCGGGAGTGTCGTCATACCCAGACCGAGTGTTTCGATTTCCTCGAGCTCAGGACTGTCCAGATCAACCCATTCAGCGCCATCATAGACAACCATTGCGTCTCTGTTGATCACATAGGCCCGCCAGCCGGCGCGGGCGACAAAGAACCGCCACTCGCCATTTTCGAAGAGAGCGATTTCACCATCGTGACCTGCCCATTCTCCATTCCCGCCAGCATCTAAGATGTAGCGAGTGCCCTCAGCAGGGGTTGCGGGAGGCGTGGTTAAGTCATCTGCGGCGACACCCAATTGTGTGACGACGTCGAGAATACGCAGCGCTTCGTTATGCGTAACATGCTTTTGTGCCTGATTTGGTTGAATGAAAGGCAAAGAAAGACTGCTGGAGATATCAGACATTTGAGTTCCCACGTGAAAGGTTTGTTCGCAGACATCATTCAGTAAAAGTCTTGCAACGCCCTTGGTAAGCCGTGCGCGATATTTAGATTTGCTTAAGGAAAAAATTATGATCGGTTCAGGCGTCGTTGCACCGCTCGAATGCATGCCAATGTGCGCCCGCCGACTGGTTTTTGTGATGATTTAGCCAATTGATGTGAGACTTAATGCTGTAGAGACGCTGAATAGGGATAGGCGTATAATCTATAATTCTTCGAACTCTGAAGGTTGATGTATCTAAATGCGCCGCGAATGTGAGATTCTCGCAATATTTCCACCCCGTATGTTGGGGGGTTCGTTTTGAACAGACACGTCTTTCAGTTCTTCATCCTTGCTGCATTTTCATTCGTGGTAAACACAGAGGCAGATGCCGAGGGTGATGCCGTTAAGGGGGCATTTGTTTTTGAAGAATGCAAATCCTGTCATCAGATCGGAGTAGGCGCACAGAACTGGGTTGGCCCTCATTTGAACGGAGTGTTTGGGCGGCCCGCGGGTTCTGTCTCCGAAGGAAACTATTCTTCCAACATGATCCATGCAGGGGGCAACGGTTTGATATGGACGATGGATACGTTGGATGCCTATCTGAAAAACCCAAGAGCGTTGATTTCTGAAACGAGAATGAATTTTGTAGGAATTGCCGACCTGTCGCGACGTACCGACCTGTTAGCCTATTTGCGGTTATACACGGATGATCCCGGCTACCGCGTTGAGGGTAAAATACAAAATGGGATCGATCTCACAGTTCTCGCATTGCGAGGGGATTCGGAATATGGAGCTTATTTAGCCGCCGAGTGCACGGCCTGCCATCAGGAGAGTGGGGCAGATCAGGGTATTCCCAGCATCACAGCTTGGCCTGTAGATGCATTTGTGATCGCAATGCATGCTTATAAACGCAAACTCAGGCCTCATCCTGTCATGCAGATGATGGCGAGCCGATTGAATGACGAAGAGATCGCGGCTTTGGCAAGCTATTTTATGGATCTCGAATAGGAATTTACACTCTGGGAGGAGAGATTATGAAACTAAACCGACGTCTGTTTCTGGGAACTGGTGCCGCTGCCACAACGACATTTGCGGCACCAAATGTATTTGCAGAAGGTCACGGAAAACCGCGTGTTGTTGTGGTTGGTGGCGGGGCAGGCGGCGCGACTGCTGCGCGCTACATTGCCAAGGACAGTAAAGGCGAAATCGATGTTGTTTTAGTTGAGCCGACACGGATGTATTTCAGTTGTTTTTTTTCCAATCTCTATTTGGGTGGCATAAAGGAAATAGACGACCTGGGTCATTCTTATGGCTCATTGGCGGCAACGGGTGTCAATGTTATTCATGATTGGGCCATTGGCGTTGATGGCGTGAAAAAGACCGTGTCATTGGCTGGAGGACATACTGTCGGGTACGACAAGCTGATCCTGTCTCCTGGCATTGATTTTGTAGAAGGATCTGTCGATGGGTGGGATTTATCCGCCCAAAACGCGATGCCGCATGCCTATAAGGGGGGATCGCAAACGGAATTATTAAAGGCAAGAGTGGCGGCGATGCCCCAAGGCGGTGTCTTTGCAATGGTGGCACCTCCAAACCCTTATAGGTGCCCACCAGGGCCATACGAACGTGTCTCTATGGTCGCGCACTATCTAAGGGCCACTAATCCGACGGCAAAAATAATCATCGCAGATCCTAAGCCAAAATTTTCCAAAATGTCCTTATTTGAAGAAGGTTGGGCGGAGCATTACGAAGGTATGATTGATTGGATCGGCGAAGATTTTGGCGGAGGGGTGGTGTCCGTTGATCCTCTCGCGATGACTGTGATGATTGATGGAGAGCGTACAAAGGTCGATGCATGCAACGTTATCCCAGCCATGAAAGCAGGTCGGATTGCAGAATTGGCCGGTGTAACCGAAGGAAACTGGGCGCCTGTCAATGCTGCGGATATGTCGACAAAGGCGGACCCGGATATCTATGTCCTCGGTGATGCCTCTCAGCAAGGTGACATGCCAAAATCTGCCTTTTCGGCGAACAGTCAGGCCAAGGTGTGTGCGAATGCGGTTCGCGGGGCACTTACAGGAAGTAAGGTTTTTCCGGCCAAGTTTTCCAACACATGTTGGTCGCTCATTGATGCCAATGACGGCGTCAAAGTAGGCGCGACATACCGAGCAACGGATGAAAAAATCGAGAGAGTCGAAGGGTTTATTTCAGCCGTCGGCGAGAATGCGGCTTTGCGCAAGGCCACATATGAAGAATCCGAAGGTTGGTACGCGGGCATCACCACCGACATGTTTGGGTAGCCTAAATTGGCTGACTTTGCCTTGCTCCTCAGATCGGATTTTTCAGATCAGAACGCGATGAGATTTCATAGATCGGATGACACGATTGATCGTCGCCTCCATCGTAAAACGCGCGTATATTGAATGGTGTTTTCGAAAAACGGCGACATTTACAATCAACCAGCAGGAAAACCAGTTTTCGTTTTGCTTGCCTGTAGGGGGTATAGGAGGGCGCGTAACGCTGCGCGATCCGTATTGGAATTATTAGGTAATTTTTCGCCTTTTCGCCAAAAGGTTTGAAGGCAAATTGCGCAAAACATTTAGCAAATATTGATGTGCATCTGTCGGTAGCGCATTTTTTTAACGCAAAACGACACCACCTTCTAATGTTTTTTCCCTGCGCTCTTTCCCTGTTCCCCTTCAGCCCCAATGAGCTAAAATTTCCATAGCTTCATTCTTCTCTTTGCGAAGTTCAGTTTTTCCATGTTTTTAAGATCCAGCATCGACAAGGCTGGCCCATATGTCGGAATAATCTGAAAACTGATGTCACCGATGAGGTTTACAATTCGCGTATTCGGTGGGATCCTTTCAGCCAGAGATTGCGGAGGGCTGATGTCAGTTTTGGACGGATGGTGAGAGACGGTTTTTCTGCCTAATAACAACAACCTGTTTTGGGTTATCACAGTGCTAGCTGCTCACCGCGACACCGCTATCACAAAGACCGCGAGCGTGGTGCCGGGACACTATGCGTCAGCACAGAAGGTTGCCCGGGCCCTTTCCCGTTTGGGCAAGCCTGCCGCCGCTCTGCTCATAAAGAACAAGCTCCCTACGACTAAATCGATCCGATCCGGCGACCTTGGTGAGATATTTTCAACAGAGCGGAGTGATGCCCGGTGAAACTGAAGATCAGAAAGCGATTGCTGATGAGGTCGGAAATATTAGAGAGGAACAATCGAGTCTTGAGCGGCGCGGAAAGGACGCTGTTGAGCGGTTGTCTCTACTCAAGAGTGACCTTGCAGGCTTGGAGGGTGTAAAAGAAACGCTGATCGGTCTCAATTCTCAAATCAAAACGACCTAGGCAGAAATGCAGGCGGCATGTACGCGCTTCGATCTGAATATCGACGCAATCATCAAATATCGGATCGACACGGCGACGATTGACACAGAGATTTTGGACATATCGACGAAGATCAAGACGCTTGAAGCGAATAGCGATGTGGTCATCATGGATAAGACAAAGCTCGCGGATTTTGTCAGCGTTCCAGGAAAGGCTCTCTGCACCGCAGCGTTGCTATCAGGACTATGCTCAGGAAATGTCTGATTTGGCGGCGAGGATGAACATCAGAAGCCTGGAACAATCAAGGATATCGAGAGTCGCATCCGCTACATCTAGAACGACCTTGCTGCCAAACTTGAAGAAAAATATGCTGACCGAGATCAGGTTGCAAACTCATTTTTCGAAGTGAAAAACAAGGTTCGTGCGTTTTACAACACGTTGAGCAGCGCTTGGCGTGCGTGCGGTCAAACGGGTTCGAAGTAACTGTTGAGGCTTCTTTTGTTCCTTCGCACGAGTTTTCCGAGCAGTTTTTTGAACTCGTGAACTGGTCTGTGAGCGGGCGATGTCGAAGAGCTTCCCAAGGCGGTGCAGAGCTTGAGATGCGTTTATCCGAAACGGATTGGAACAATGCCGAAAGCGTCCTCGCATCCACCAATGTCTTCATTGATGTCATCCATGCCAAGTACATGAGCAAGTAGGTAAAAAACGTCAAACGACTGTATGACCTATTGTATTCATTCGCGTATTTTGACGCGCGGTATGAATTGCGTTTGGGTGATAAGAACCTCGATCAGCTTTCTCTAGGCGATAAAGGTCTTCTGCCTCTGGTCTTCTATCTCCATTTGGACTAGCAGAAGGCTCCTCTTATTATTGACCAACCCGAGGGCAATCTCGACAATGACAGTACTTTCAGCGTTATGCCGGCATGCGTCAGACAAGCTGAGAAGACCCGTTAAGTCATTCTTATAACCCATAACCCATAACCCAAACTTGGCCGGCGGTGCGAACGCAGAGCAGATCCTATACAGGGTTTTAAAAATCCAAGTTCTCTACGTTCAATGCGTTTTGCTGAATGAACTCTCTTCTCGGTTCAACCACATCACCCATGAGTTTGGTAAACAGATCATCGGCCTCGGCCATATCATCGACTTTTACCTGCAGAAGTGTCCTGGCGTCCGGGTCAAGCGTGGTCTCCCACAGCTGATCAGGGTTCATTTCACCCAATCCTTTGTACCGCTGCAGGGATAGACCTTTTTCGCCTTCGCGTAGGATAGCATTCAAAAGATCGACGGGCCCGTTAATAAGCTGTGTGCGGTCTTTCCGAACCAGCGTTGCAGGTAGATTGTAAACTTCTTGCAGGTGCTGCGTATAGGTTCCG
Source organism: Roseobacter sp. (assembly GCA_039983935.1). Taxonomy (GTDB): domain Bacteria; phylum Pseudomonadota; class Alphaproteobacteria; order Rhodobacterales; family Rhodobacteraceae; genus Roseobacter. The sequence goes on from JBDWVP010000021.1 coordinate 109,039, forward strand.
CTGCGGTTTGCTTCACCACCGCGCAGAATGCGCCCGTCTAGGGTGCGTACTTCTTCCACGCCCCGCAAGATGCGTGCCAGCCGCACACCATGATCCTGTGTGATCCGACCTTGCCAACCGCGTTCATATTCCGTCGCGATCAAGTTCAGACGGGCAGCCACCTTGTCAGCCACGCCTTGCAAATCCGCATCCACAGCACCGGGCGTAAAGGCACCTGCAATCGCGGCTTGTTCAAGGATATGGCGCGGGTAATGGGTCGGAAATGCATCCAACACACGACGGAGCTGGCGGGCCAATTCAACAACACGTGCAAGATCAGCCCCAGTAATTTCTTCGCCGTTACCCTGACGCAACATGGCACCGTCGATCCCTTGTTGGATCAGGTATTCTTCCATTGCGGCCTCGTCTTTTAGATACACCTCGGACTTCCCTCGGTTGACTTTGTAAAGCGGCGGCTGCGCAATATAGAGATGCCCTTTTTCAATAAGTTCAGGCATTTGGCGATAAAAGAAGGTCAACAAAAGCGTTCGAATATGTGCGCCATCAACATCAGCATCAGTCATGATAACGATTTTATGGTAGCGTAATTTTTCGACGTTGAATTCGTCCCGTCCGATGCCCGTGCCAAGCGCCATGACGAGGTTGCCAATTTCCTGACTGCCCAACATGCGATCAAACCGCGCGCGTTCGACATTCAGGATTTTACCTTTCAGCGGCAGAATGGCTTGTGTCTGACGATCCCGACCTGTTTGTGCCGATCCACCAGCGCTGTCGCCCTCCACCAAAAAGACTTCGGTCTTGGCTGGATCTTTTTCCGAGCAGTCTTTTAGTTTCCCCGCAAGAAAATTCACATCCATCGCTGTTTTGCGCCGGGTTAGATCACGGGCTTTTCGGGCCGCCTCACGGGCGTGGGCTGCTTCGATGATTTTGCCAACAACAATCTTTGCCTCGTTTGGGTTTTCCTCGAACCATTCGGAGAGCTTCTCGTTCATCAACCCCTCAACTGCGGGCCGGACCTCCGAGGAGACCAGCTTATCTTTGGTCTGAGAACTGAATTTCGGGTCCGGTACTTTGACAGACAAAACGCACGTCAGCCCCTCACGCGCATCATCACCTGTAAAACTGATCTTTTCCTTACGCGCGATGCCAGAAGACTGCGCATAGCTGTTAATCGTTCGCGTCAACGCACCCCGAAATCCAGCCATATGCGTTCCACCATCACGCTGCGGAATATTGTTGGTGAAGGGCAAGACATTTTCGTGGTAACTATCATTCCACCACATTGCGACTTCGACGCCGATGTCATCTTTTTCGCCAGTGACGAAAATGGGTTCCGGCATGACCGAGCTTTTTGACCGGTCTAGATATTTCACAAATTCTTTTACGCCGCCCTCATAATAGAGCTCTGACCGCAGGTGTTCCGCAGGACGTTCATCTACCAGAATAATCCGTACACCTGAGTTTAGAAACGCCAGTTCGCGCAGGCGTTTTTCCAGCGTCTCAAAGGAATATTCCAAGTTGGAAAAGGTTTCCGTTGACGCCATGAAGCGCACTTCGGTTCCGGTACGTTCTGTTTCGCTGATAACTTTGAGATGGTCGACTGTGAAACCACCTTCGAAACGCGCAACATGTTCTTTGCCTTCGCGCCAAATACGCAATTCCAGCCAGTCGGACAAAGCGTTTACAACGGATACCCCCACACCGTGCAATCCGCCCGAGACTTTATATGAATTACTGTCAAATTTACCGCCAGCATGGAGCTGGGTCATGATAACTTCGGCCGCTGAAACGCCTTCTTCGTCGTGAATACCAACCGGAATGCCGCGGCCGTTATCACTGACAGAAACCGAAGAATCCGCATGAATAGTGACTGTGACGGCATCCGCATGACCCGCCAAAGCTTCGTCGATGCCGTTGTCTACAACTTCATACACCATATGATGTAAACCGGACCCGTCGTCGGTGTCACCGATGTACATACCAGGGCGTTTGCGAACGGCCTCTAACCCTTTGAGAACTTTGATCGAATTTGCGCCGTACTCTTCCGGGCTTTGCTCGTTGTCGGACATGCATTCGTACCTTCGTATTTTCTTGAATTTATACGATTTTTCTGCGGCAATGTCACGCAACTGGCACAAGATTTTCTGTTAAATCATTGGGATCAGAATGCCGACAAGAATAAGCATGACGCCAGAGACAATATTGATGCGCTTTAGCGTCTGGGGGCGGGTAATTATACCTCTGATGCGTCCGACAAAAGCGGCCAGCACGAGGTTTCCAATGAGGGGTACAATAATTGACACAGCAATGATTGCCATAACATCTAAAGCGCCCACGTTGCGCAAATCAAAGAACCCGGGCAACACGCCAATGTAAAATAACGCGGCTTTTGGATTGCCCAGAATGGCAATGAGACCGGCTGAAAAGCCAGCCCAAACGCCGGGTTTTGTTAACCGGCTGTCGGTTTCAATTTTTTGATTGGCATGATGAACCAAAAGTCCGCCCATTCCAATAAAAACGGCGCAAGCGACCCAGCGCAAGACGATCATGAAGATGTCAAAGGCAGACAGTATCCAGGAAATGCCCAAGACGGCCACAAGCGGCCACAGGATGTCTCCGACGGCGACGCCAAATGCCAATGGCCACGCTGCGTTAAATCCGCCAGAAAGCGCACGCGCCATTAACGCAAGCCACACGGGACCGGGCGTCAAGAATAAGACGATTAAAGCGCCTGCATAAAGCACCAGATCACTGACGGCGATCGTCATGCGTCTGTCACCACAGAGACCCCATCAAATTCCGTGACCTCAAAATACTGTGCGTTGCCGGCGATTGCTGAAAAAAGCTCTTTTTCCGTTCCGGTCATCCAAGCCTGCGCGCCCAAGGCCAAAATTTCCTCATAGAGGGACGCACGGCGATCTGCGTCCAAATGTGCGGCGACCTCGTCGAGCAATAGCAATGGCGGCGCACCAAAAGTTTCCGCCAATGCGCGCGCATTGGCTAGGATTAAAGAAACCAGCAGGGCTTTTTGCTCGCCAGTTGAACAATCCTTGGCTGGCACACCTTTTGCAGCGAAAGTACCAATTAAATCAGCTCTGTGCGGACCGATCAACGTGCGCCCGGCCATCAAATCGCGATTGCGCATTTGGGCCAAAAGGTCCTGCATTTCCTGTGTTGTTTCTGGAATGTCTTGGTCGTTGTGGATTAAGGTGAGATCGGCCTGTGGAAAGGCCGTCGACGCCCCGGCCTGAGCCTGAGCAAGTTGTTTCAACGCGTCACGACGGTTGCGATCAATCATCATGGCAGCTTCGGCCATTTGCGATTCCAATGCCAGATACCACGAGGAATCCCGCACCATGTCTTTTAGTAGGCGATTGCGTTCACGCATTGCTTTTTCGTACGCCAAAGATGCGTCTGCATGGGCCGGTTCGAAACTCAGGGCGATGCGGTCCAAAAATCGCCTACGTCCTTCCGCTCCTTCAATCCATAAACGATCCATTGACGGGATCAGCCACAGCACCCTCGCGATACGTCCTAGGGCTGTCTGCGCGGCGGTTTTTCCATCAATTTTAACCTGCCGCGCGGCACCATTCTGCGACCATGTTTCAATCTCAGAAGAATTATTTAGTGATTGAAGAACACCGGATACTTTCCATCCCAGCGCTTCGGGACGTCGCGTCATATCTTGCGCACTGGCCCGACGCACACCGCGGCCGGGTGACAAAAGAGAAACCGCTTCCAAAATGTTTGTCTTCCCAGCGCCATTTGGGCCAAATAGCGCAACAGGCCGACCGTCCAACGCCAGACGCGCCGTTTTGTGAGACCGAAAATGAGATATCTGCAGGGAGTTTACTTTGAGATTGCCCACAAGGCTTTCCTAATGCGGCAAAATTCAACCGATGCAGACATTTGATATTACACGCGCATCGGCATGACAACGTAGACAGCAGACAAATCGTTACCTTCGCGCATCAACGTCGGATCGCCCGCAGAGTTGAACAAAAATACTGCGTTTTCGCGGTCAACCTGGCTGGCGATTTCGAGTAGATATTTGGCATTGAAGCCAATTTCGAGACGTTCATCCCCGTAGGCAACGGCCAATTCTTCTTCGGCGGCACCGCTGTCCGGTGCGTTGACCGAAAGAACCAAACGATCCTCGTCCAATTGCAGTTTCACTGCACGCGATCGTTCAGAGCTCACCGTGGCAACGCGATCAACAGCTTTGGCGAAATCTGCGGCGTCCACCTCAAGTTTGCGGGTATTTCCTTGCGGGATGACACGTGTGTAGTCTGGGAACGTACCGTCGATAACCTTAGACGTCAGCGTGATGTTTGGCGTGGCGAACCTTACTTTGGTTTCCGAGACAGAAACCGCGATTTTCATGTCATCGTCATCAAGAAGTTTGCGCAACTCACCCACTGTTTTACGTGGCACGATAATGCCGGGCATGTCTGCAGCGCCTTCGGGTAAATCTGCATCAATGCGCGCGAGACGATGCCCGTCCGTCGCGACGCAGCGCAAAACACGCCCGCCATCGGCTTCGGAAACATGCATGTACACGCCGTTCAGATAGTAACGGGTTTCCTCGGTGGAAATTGCGAACTTCGACTTGTCGAACAATCGGCGCAATGTCGGAGCTGGTGCAGAGAAATTTGATTCGTATTCGGACGTCGCCATGATCGGGAAATCTTCTCTTGGCAGCGTTGCCAATGAAAAGTTTGACCTGCCAGCTTCGACCGTCAAACGCCCTGTTGCACTGTCGGCTGTCAGCGTCACCAAGGCACCGTCAGGAAGTTTACGCACGATTTCATGCAACGTTGTTGCAGCGACCGTTGTAGCGCCGGCGCGCTCTACTTGAGCGGGCGCCTTGTCGACGACTTCGATATCCAGATCGGTTGCCCGAAAGGACACATCACTGCCTTCGGCTTCGATGAGCACGTTTGCAAGTATTGGAATTGTATTGCGCCGTTCTACAACCGACTGTGCCTGAGACACGGCCTTAAGCAGAGCTGCGCGTTCGATGCTGATCTTCATTGTGCCACTTCCTAATCCACCGTCGGGACGGGCAAATTACCGTGTTTGACCGACTTCACAAGTATTTTATGGATTTGTCGTAGGATAAGACGAGGTCGTCAAGGTCTGCAGCCGCATTAGCGGACCGCAGACCGTTTTTTCCTCAGGCTTCCAGTGTTCTGCGCAACATTTCCAAGTCTTCAGCAATCTGACCGTCTTGAATTTTCAATTCTTCGATGCGTTTGACACCGTGCATTACGGTTGTGTGATCCCGGCCGCCGAAACGCCGTCCGATTTCAGGCAAAGAGCGGGATGTCAGTTTTTTGCATAGATACATCGCCACCTGACGGGGACGCGCATAGCTGCGAAGACGTTTGGGGCCTATCATATCGCTGAGACGAATATTGTAGTGATCGGACACTTTGCGCTGTATTTCTTCGACAGTGATCTTGCGTTCAGAGGCACGCAAGACGTCAGAAAGACAGTCCTGCGTCAGTTCCATATTGATCTCGCGGCCAACCAGAGAGGCAAAGGCACAAAGACGTGTGAGCGCACCTTCAAGAACACGGACATTCGTCGAAATCCGATGCGCTAGGAATTCCAAAACACCGTCTTCAATTTCAAGTCCGGGATAGTTACGGCGTTGCGTTTCCACTTTGCTTTGAAGGATGCCCAGCCGCAGTTCGTAATCTGTTGGATGTAAATCCACGACCAAACCGCACTGAAGACGTGATTTAACCCGTTCTTCCATATCTTTCATTTCGCCGGGGGCTCGGTCGCCAGAGATGATGATTTGTTTATTCTGATCAACCAATGCGTTGAACGTGTGGAAAAATTCTTCCTGTGTGCTGTCTTTTCCAGCGATGAACTGAACGTCATCTACCATTAAGACATCAACCGATCGAAAGATCTCTTTGAAATCCATCATTTTACGATCACGCAGGGCTTGAACAAAGCGGTACATAAATTGTTCTGCTGACAAATAAAGCACATTCATGTCGGGGCGGCGCAACCGGAGCTCATGTGCGATGGCATGCATGAGGTGTGTTTTTCCCAAACCGACGCCACCGTACAGAAACAGCGGATTAAATGTCACAGGACCGCCTTCAGCGACCCGCTTTGCGGCGGCATAGGCCAGCTCGTTTGGTTTGCCGACGATGAAATTATCAAAGTTGAAACGTGCATCCAGTGGGGCGGTCGACAAGGGCGCGTTTGGTTTCTTGGGGACGGCGCGCACAGCAGGGCGTTCCGGTTGCGACGGCTGACCACCTGCGTTCACATGGGTTGGAACAGCAAATCTTAGCCGCCGCACTTCGGGGTCTTCCAAGCGCACTTCGTGTAAAATCAAATCCGCAAAATTTTGACTTACGTAGTTTCCAAGGAAATTCGTAGGCACCTCAAACGTCGCAATACCATCTTTTGAGGTGCTAAACTCGATTGGTTCGATCCAGTTTTTAAAGTTACTTTGCCCGACCGTCTTCAGCAGGCGTTGCCGAAGCTGCCCCCATTTCTCTCTCGTCATTTTTGACCTGCGTCCCTCTAGCATTTTATATTTAGCTCGGTTCCATTTTCGGATCTCCGAGCTCCCCAATCAAAACCAGAAGACAAACCTCTACCGCCCCCTATCCACCAAGCGGAAAGGCGTTGTCGTCTGGATATTTAACAGAAGAGCGCCGGTCGCTGACCATCTCCGATAGGACTCGGATCAAGGTCTGTCGACCGGGTTGCCCCAACCGTACTCGTCTAATGACAGGGCAAAACGCTGCCAAAGCAGCACTTGCAGACTGAAGGTATTGTGTTCCCACAATACCCAGTCCTCGGTGTCTCATGTGTCGGTGCAAATCGACGAGATCTCGAGGCCTGTCCCCCCATGCGAAGTGAATCGCATCATTGTGGTAGCAACTTCGTCAGCGGCTCGGCAACCTATCTTCATTCTTGACTCAGTGTATTTAGAAAAAGAATCTATCGAGTAGAAAAAAAGTCTCAAAAAGGCATAAAAAAAACGCCGTTGAGGCGGCGTTTCGTTAATTTTTGTTAATAAATGTTAACGCTTGGTTAACGCACTATTAACCAAGCGCTTTTACCCGAGACGTCAGGCGAGACATCTTCCGAGACGCTGTGTTTTTATGAAAAACGCCTTTAGTAACACCGCGCATCAACTCGGGTTGAGCAGCTTTTAGCGCTTCTGTGGCTACAGCCTTATCGCCAGAAGCAATCGCCTCTTCAACGCGACGTAAATGGGTGCGAATCCGCGAACGGCGCGCTTTGTTAACCTGATGGCGTGCTTCGTTCTGGCGGGCGCGTTTTTTAGCTTGGGGCGAATTTGCCATGCGTGAAAAACCTTTTCTCGGTGTTGTTGTCAAAAATATATAGCGTGACGCCAAACCTAAGCGGAATGATTTTATCCCAAGGTGATTCTAGCCTAAGCGGGCTGCACGCGCATGTCTGGCGCTTTTCATAGTCCAGAGTGCTTGATTTGAAAAGCCAAAATCACACAAAGGTTTGTTTGAGCCAAACTATTGGGAGTATTTTTTAGTTAGGTAATGCTAGAATGTGGCTGTGGACCGATTGTCACAAGTGTCTCATACAGGTCGTAAAGACGGTCAACTTGAGCTTCCCAGCTTAGTAACTTCACCAAGTCGTCGAATTTATTGGGTGCTAACCGGTACGATGCGCGGTCATCGTATAAATTTTGGACAGTTTCTATTATGCTGACTGGACATGTCATATCCGTCGCTTTGCTCACGCCCCGTTCTTCGACAAAGGGTCTCATGTCTGGCAAATTGGCGACTGCAGCAGGAAGGCCTGCAAAGACGCCCTGGAAAAGTTTGTTAGGCATACCGTATTAATAACCCAACCCCGCGTCCTGTATCGGAAGGATGGACACATCGCAGGCCCGGATTGTTCCGATCACCTCACTGTGAGGGACAGGTGGTAGCAAATGAATGCGATCTGAAACTTTTAATTTCTTGGCAATTCTCATTAACCTCCTGTCGTGGCGAGAACCCCTTGGCCCCCAAATGACAAGATGCACCTCGGGCAAAAGAGTTAGTGCCTCGGCAATTTGCGAAAGCCCTCTTTGCCCACCCAATCCAAAGCCGGTGAACACAAACAAGGGAGCCTTCGCCGGAAGGTTCATTTTCGAACGCAGCGCAGATATTTCCGTTGAGAATAGCGTCTCTTCGGGCGTTTTCTCCCCTACCACAGGCGCATTCATGACAAACGTTCCTCGCAGCTTTGGGAATATTTCATTGTAAAGGTCTAAGATACCAGGGGATACGGTTATCAAGGCGTCAATGTGCTCAAGGCAATCAGACTCACTTGCGACAGTTAAGTCATTTCCTTCGGAAGCCATTTAGTAGCACGCGCGTGCTCGTATTCATGCGCCTCGTCAGTCAGTTTGATACCCAAGGACTATGCTGACCTCAGACCGGTAACCAATGTGTAAATATCGTGCGAGTGTACAATATAGACCTGACGATTTAATTTTAAGGCCTGAATGTTGAGATCCAACAAAAAGGCAGAAGCTTGATAGGTTTTCCTTTCATCGGCGACAAGCGCTTCGCGAGAATTGCCGAGAAACAGTTTGAATTTTTTGCCGATATTCAAAACCGGGCACAGATGCTCCTCTTCGAGAGTGATTTCGATAAATCGCATTATTGAGTTGCGTTTGCACTGGTAACGCAATTGCCGATAAGATGGATCCGGACTTATCACGCAGTCCCTTTGGGTCGCAATTTTTGAATTTCCTGCACAACATCAATGAAATCATACAACGACACCAAGCCGTCCTTTGAAAGCTTCTCAGCGTTGGGAAGCCGGGAAAACACGTCAAGGTATTGTTGCAAAAGCCCTCCGAAAGACAGCCAAGAAATGCGATGAATATCAATAGATACGATTTTCTCACGTACTGGTTTGTTAGATCGAAGTGCGCAAAGGCCAGAAACGTCCACGACCTACGTGAAACGCTGCTTCTGCGGCTTCCTTCTCGGGTTGAATTCTTGTATGAAATAAAGTTACTTCACCTTGAGCTAAACGGGTTGAAGTTTTTATGCAAAATTTAAAGAAGTCACCGGACAATCGCTCTGTTATCGGCATTATAGGCCTTGGCTATGTCGGTATCCCCTTGGCCATGAGAATTTCGGAGGTCGGCCTACCGGTTATGGGCTTTGATATTGCGCAAGCGCGTGTTGCCCAACTCAATGCAGGTGAAAGCCCCATCAAGCATATTTCCAGGAACGAAATCTCTGACATGTTGGATTCAGGGTTTGTCGCAACTTCTGATTTCTCCGAAACAGCGAAATGTGATGCATTAATCATTTGTGTCCCGACCCCTTTGGATAAATCGCGCGATCCTGATCTGTCGTTTGTGACGGCGACCATGGATAGCATCGCGCCACATTTTCGCGCAGGTCAGCTTTTAAGTCTGGAAAGCACTACGTGGCCCGGCACGACAAAGGAAGTCCTGTTGCCGTATATTGAGAAGGCTGGACTAACAGCAGGAGAAAATTTCTATCTGGTGTATTCCCCAGAGAGAGAGGATCCGGGAAATCCAAAATTTAAAACGCACAACATCCCTAAAATTGTTGGGGGTCACACCGCCGAATGTCGTAAGGCCGGGATCGCTCTTTACAGCTCTTTTATAGATAGTGTTGTTCCGGTAAGTTCGACCGAAGCCGCCGAAATGGTAAAACTACTGGAAAACATTCACCGTTCGATCAACATCGGGCTGGTGAACGAAATGAAAATCGTCGCCGATGCGATGGATTTGGACATTTTTGAAGTCATTCAAGCGGCGGCAACCAAACCATTTGGATTTACGGCCTATTATCCGGGTCCGGGCATTGGCGGGCACTGCATCCCTATCGATCCCTTTTATTTAACCTGGAAAGCCCGAGAGTACGGACTTCATACAAGGTTCATTGAACTGGCTGGTGAAATCAATGCGGGAATGCCGCAATATGTGGTCGACAAAACCATTCGCGCCCTGAACGAAACCGGCAAATCGCTCAACGGGTCAAAAATTTTAGCGTTGGGCATTGCGTATAAAAGAGACGTTGGTGACATGCGGGAAAGCCCATCCGTCTTTGTCATGGAACAATTGAGGGACTGGGGCGCAGATATCCAGTATTCGGATCCGAACGTCCCTGTTTTCCCTGAAATGAGAGAACACTACTTTGATCTGGAATCGGTGGATTTGACAGCAGACTATGTTGGCACGTTTGATGCTGTAATTTTGCTGACAGATCATAGCGAATTTGACTATGAAATGATCCTAAAAAACGCACGCTTAATCATAGACACGCGCGGTAAGTTTCGTGGAAATCACCCGAACGTTCGGCGTGCATAAGGACAAGACCGTGACAAATTTCGCACCCATTGGAGCCACCGAATAGATCGCGCCGCGGCATTTGAACCTAATGAAAGAAACAGGCGGCGGATTGGTTGCAGCCTTTGACGCCAACGACAGCGTTAGATTTTGGCAAACCACTTCCCCACAGTAGCCTTTTTTACAGAATTTGAACAGTTCGCCTCTTTCATGAACGACGGCAGCGGCGTTGATTTTGTGTCAATCTGTTTGCCAGGCCATACGCACAAGCCCAGCCACACTCCTTTGGATACCGGAGAGAAACGACTAAATTCTGAACGGACCTAAAACGAAAAAAACCAAGGAAATTTGAGGCGGAAATCGAAAAAATCCAAACAGCTAAAGAAACGATTACAGAGACACGGTGTTAGCAAGATTGGATGACCGCGTGTTTTTTTCAATTTAGTCCGCTTCTGCATCACGGCCGATTTTATACAACGCGTCTGCGATCCGATCGCCTTTTTTCGCACGTTCACCCAGATTTGACGTTTTCTTGTTCAGGTCACAGATATATATTTCGAATGGTAAGGATCGGTTGTTGACTGAAACTATAGATCGCCACATCCCAACCTGCGTCGGAATGGATGGTGTTCCGCACACATCAGCAAGGGTTGCTTGATCAGTGAGTTTTCAAGGCTAAACGTGCAGTATCGAATACCTCCCATGCTCAAACGAACATTATGCGACGGAATTTGATCGATTACTCGGCAAGTTGCTTTTGAAGCGCTCACCGGCCTTGTTTCTTCGCATAATCAATTCCAACTGTGTGAAACTATTTTCTATGCCGCGACTTTCGGTTTTTGCTAGGAATCCATCTAATTCAGACCACAACTGGATGGCCACATCAATTTCCGGATCACTGCCGTTCGCGTATAGGCCAGCCCGAATCATCATCGCATTTTGATCGTAAATGGACAGGTATTTGCGAGCTTTAGAGATTAATGCGTTTTCATCCGAGGTAGCCGCGCCTGGTAAACTACGCGAAACAGACTTGAGAACGTCTATTGCGGGGTATCGGCCCCTCTCTGCAATTTCACGGTCAAGCACTACATGGCCATCCAGAACACCTCTCAGAATGTCGGCAATTGGTTCGTCCATATCCGATCCTGCGACTAAAACGCTGAAAATTCCAGTAATATCGCCTTGTTGGCTTTCGCCCGGCCCCGCTCTCTCGCACAGCGACATGATAAGATGCGCTGTCGACGGAGGATAACCACGCAAAACAGGGGCCTCACCACTAGCAACTGCCACTTCACGATGTGCTTCAGCAAACCGTGTAATCGAATCCGCGAGAAGAAGGACTGATAAACCTTGATCTCTAAAGTGTTCTGCCACCGCCATAGCTGCCCAAGCGCATCGCCTGCGAATGAGTGGCGATTGATCGGATGTTGCACATATTACCACTGCCCGTTTTAAACCTTCTGGCCCCAATACATCTTCAATAAAATGCCTTAGTTCCCGCCCACGTTCGCCTATCAAAGCGATCACAACGATGTCCGAATGCATATTCTGCGCTAGATGGCCTATTAAACTCGACTTACCAACGCCCGACCCTGCAAAAAGTCCAATTCTTTGGCCTTTAACGATGGGCAGCATTGTGTTGAATATTGATAGGCCTGTATTGAGGCGTTCACCCATTGCCCTCCGTTTTACTGGTTCAGGAGGGCTATTGCGTAGGCTTCTGGCAACTGGGCCTCTGAGCAGTGGTTTATCATCCAATGGGTTCCCAAAAGGATCGATAATTCGCCCAACCCAACCATCAGATGGTGAAATTCCACGTGCATCCAATAGTGCCGCTCTGTCGTTTAAAGCGACTCCATCTGCTTCTTGATCTGGGAGCAACACCAGACGATCGCCATCAAGTTGTAGAACTTCACCAGATAAGGGTGAGCCTTTGCGATAAATGATGACTAAGTCACCGATGCGTGCTTTTCCTGCAAGACCGCTGATATGGATCACTCCAGCTTCAACACGGCTGACGCGACCTATCGAGCGCACAGGGTTTAAATCGGTGATCTGCGCGGTGAGGCCATCAAAGGGAATCGGCTTGTTCATGTCATTCCTTTGCATTCTGCACACTCTTTCTAAAGGAATCAGAGTTAAGCCTTAGTGAAACCACATGAGGGAGAACCCCATATGTTCGCAAATTTAGAAATCTTCAGAATGTCGCAGGCAATGGCGGTACATGCTGGCCAAAAACAAGCGGTAACCGCTCAAAACGTGGCCAATGCAGATACGCCAGAGTATAAAGCACGCGATGTAGTAGCATTTTCGAATGCATACCAAGCAGCTGAATCCTCTCTAGCTTGGGAATCTCAAAAATCGTCCAGATCCTCTCACATTAATGGCGCTTCGTCTGATCGAATGCTCGAACCAATTATTGATGAAGATGGCGCGGGCTCTCCAAATGGAAACACCGTTTCTTTAGAGAATGAAATGCTCAAATCACTGGACGCGAAACGGCAACACGATCGGGCTTTGGCGATTTACAAATCTTCCATGAATATTATCCGCAGCAGTCTTAGCCGATCGTAATTTGGAGAATGGTAAATGAGTGAATTTGCAAAAACTTTGACGGTGGCGTCTAGCGGGCTGAAAGCTCAGGCTACGAGATTGCGTCACCTTTCGGAAAACATTTCGAACGCTGACACGCCAGGCTATAGGCGTAAAACAGTTTCATTTGAAACTGATTTTAATTCTGGTCGTGGGGTAGGAACTGTTGAAACAGGCCGAGTACGTCTCGATCAAAGCACCCTAGAAAAGGTTTATGATCCTTCTCATCCCATGGCCGACCCTGATGGGTACTATGACGGGTCTAATGTGGATTTGATGATCGAGCTAAGTGATGCCCGAGAGGCTCAACGCAGTTATGAAGCAAACCTCAAAGTTTTTGAACAAACAAGAAAAATGTCCAGCGGTCTAATGGATCTGCTGCGCAGGTAACGTAACGATTAATCTGGGCGAAGCTCAGTGTTTTAAAAAGGAGATCCAGAATGGATATGAAAGCAGTTTCTGCAATTCAAAGTTTTACAAATGCACGGTCGACGGCTGCGATACAGAGTTATCAACAAGCGCGGCCTGCAACGGAACCCGAGCAAGAATATACTTCTGCTTCCGAAACTTTGGGCCGCGTTGCCATGGATTTCGCAACAACTCTCGCTGAAACCGAAAATACCGCAAAGCAATCCATGCTTGGTAATGCCGATCCACATGCGCTAGTTCAGGCTCTTGCACAAACTGAATTAGCGGTTGAAGCAGCGGTTAGCGTTCGAAACAAAGTAGTTGAAGCCTACCAAGAAATCTTACGGATGCCTGTCTAAGATGGGTAATGAAATTATCTTTTTTGACACGTTGCGTCATGGTCTATGGATTGCAGTAGTCATTTCTATACCAATTCTGACCGCAGCGCTCATTACAGGTGTTTCAATTGGCTTGGTTCAGGCCTTGACGTCGATTCAAGAAATGACCCTGACATTCGTTCCAAAACTTGCGGCTATCGTGCTCGTCTTTTGGGCCTCCATGGGATTCATGACGCAAACACTTGTGTCGTTTTTCCATGACCAAATTATCCCGCTCATTGTCGGAGGATAAAAATGGAAAATACTGGATATACGACTTTAACAAGACAATCTGGTTTGCTTCGCGAAATGCGAGTGGTCGCAAACAATATTGCAAACGCGGCTACATCTGGGTTTCGCCAGGAAGGTGTAATTTTTTCGGAGTATGTTCAGCCAGTTGAAAATTCAGAGAGTCTTTCGATGGGGCAAGCCGACGCTCGACAAACGTCTTTTGCTCAAGGAACATTGACACAGACAGGGGGTCAGTTCGACTTTGCTATTGAAGGCGATGGCTTCTTTTTAGTCGAAACGCCTTTAGGTGAACGTCTCACACGAGCGGGGGCATTTTCGCCGAATGCGGAAGGTGATCTCGTCACTTTCGATGGATATCGCGTCCTTGATCAAGGAGGTGCACCAGTTTTTATTCCTCCTGGAGCCGAGGACGTCTCGGTCTCTGCTGATGGTACCATCTCCAGTGAAGGAAATCCGATAGGCCAACTTGGACTTGTCCAACCTTTGAATTCGCAACAACTGGTACGCGAAGACGGAGTAATGTTTAGAGCAGATGATGGCTATGAGCCGGCCGAAGCTGGCCGGATTCTGCAACGGTTTGTTGAAAGCTCGAATGTGAATCCGATTCTCCAATTAACTCGGATGATCGAAGTGCAGCGCGCCTACGAGTTAGGAGCAAGTTTTCTCGAAGCTGAAGATGAACGCGTCCGGCAAGCCATGCGCGCAATGTCCCAATAGAAATTAAAATTGAGCGAGGAATAAAATTATGAGAGCCCTCAAAATTGCGGCAACCGGAATGAGCGCACAGCAACTGCGTGTCGAAACAATCTCAAATAACCTCTCTAATATGAGTACCACAGGTTATAATGCACGCCGTGCGGAGTTCGCAGATCTTCATTACCAGCAACTTACCCGACCAGGTACAATAAACGCGACGGACGGTACAGTGCTGCCAACCGGAGTTCAACTTGGCTTAGGTGTTCGCCCTTCAGCAGTTTCGGTTCAACTTCAACAAGGGGCACTTAGCTCAACTGGAGGAGATCTGGACCTTGCCATAGAAGGAAAGGGGTATTTCGAGGTCACATTGCCCAGCGGTCTGACAGCCTACACCCGTGATGGCGGATTAAAACGAGACGGGGAGGGATTGATCGTTACCTCTGATGGATACCCAGTAGAACCTGAAATAGTCATCCCAGATGACACCAGAAGCATTTCTATAAATTCATCGGGTGAAGTTTACGCCTATTTTGCGGATGCACCAGAGGCGCAACTCTTAGGCCAATTTAATATGGCCGGCTTTACCAACTCTAAGGGATTGGAAGCATTGGGCAGCAACTTGTTTTCAGAAACCGAAGCATCCGGAGCCGCTCTGGTATCTACTCCTGGCGAGGATGGTTTGGGAACGGTTCGGCAAGGGTTTCTTGAAGATAGCTCAGTAGATGCTGTTCGTGAAATTACGGAGCTGATCGAGGCGCAACGTGGTTACGAAATGAACGCGAAAGTCATTTCTGCCGCGGATCAAATGATGGGCGCGACGACGCAAATCCGATGAGGGGATTATTGCTCTTTATCTTCTGCATTTTGCCTTGTTTTTCTTGGGCTGAAACAGTCGTTCCAACTAGAACGATCCGAGCCAGCGCAATCATTTCTGAAGGTGATGTCACGCTGCATTCCATCAAAAACAACAATGCGTTTTCTCGTGTAACTGACGTCATTGGGCAAGAAGCAAGGACCACGCTCTACGCTGGAAAACCGATCCTTTTCGATGACATAGGTCCGCCGGCGGTCGTTGCCCGCAATCAAATCGTCGCATTGCGATATCAAGCGTCGGGACTCGTTATAATGACCGAAGGCAGATCATTACAACGTGGCGGCGTTGGCGATCGCATTCGGATCATGAATTTGGATTCACGGGCTACGCTTTTCGGGCAAGTTCAAGCCGACGGATCAGTAAAGGTCTCCAATTAGGAAATTTCTATGAAAAACAGTGCTCTTGTCATTATTTTTTCTGCGGCAGCGATCTCTGGCTGTGCTCGTCTGGACCACATCGGTAAACCGCCTTCATTCACTCCGGCGACAGAGACAACGGAGCATAACGCCATGTTGTCTCCTGGGCTCCCTCTCCGAGAGGAGGGGGCAACACCAACCGAGGCAGCGTCTCTATGGTCTGGCGCGCGTCAATCTTTGCTTGGAGATCGACGCGCGGTTCAACAAGGTGATATTCTGACTGTTGTTATCGAAATTGATGAGGAGGCCGAAATATCAAACGCCACCGATCGATCACGATCGGGTTCCGAGAGTTTAGGCGTTCCTCAGTTGTTTGGTTTGCCACAGAGAATTAACAGAAGTCTTCCTGATGGCGCATCACTAGGGGACGCAGTGTCTATCAACTCCGCGAGTTCGTCTTCTGGTGATGGGTCTGTGAAGCGAAACGAAAAATTAACACTCCGTGTCGCGGCAACTATTGTAGACGTTCTACCTAATGGGGTTCTGTCAATTTCTGGGAGTCAAGAGCTACGAGTAAACTTTGAAATGCGAGAATTGCTCGTGTCGGGCTATGTCCGGCCAGAAGATATATCTAGGCAAAATGAGATAACGTACGACAAGATCGCAACAGCGCGGGTGTCTTACGGTGGACGAGGCCAGATCACTGACGTTCAACAACCGCGCATCGGCCAGCAGGTGTTGGATGTAATACTCCCGTATTGAGGACACAAAATGAAAAAGATTTTACCTTTGTTGATGTTGTTAATCGGAACTGGAGCTGGTGTTGGCGCAGGTGTTTTTCTGCGGAGTGGCCAAACGCCTGAAGAAACAGAAGCAGCCAAAGCCGAAGTAGAAGAAAAGACCGAAGAAGAAACGGAGCTCTCCGAAGGGGAAAAAACAGAAGATCTCCCGATCGACGGAAAAGAATACGTCAAACTATCCAATCAGTTCGTTGTGCCGATAGTCGAAACGGATCGGATTTCGTCGATGGTGGTTATGACCCTCAGCATCGAGGCTCCCACCGGAGAAGGACAACTAGTATTCGATATAGAGCCAAAAATTAGAGACGTCTTTCTTCGAGTCCTTTTTGACCATGCCGCAATCGGTGGTTTTCAAGGTGCCTTTTTAAACAATGAAAATCTTGATGCCATCAGATCGAACCTCCGCGATGCTGCGCACAAGAACTTCGGATCAGAGTTCATTAGTGATGTACTAATATTTGAAATTGCGCGGCAAGACTACTAACAACACCCTAAGGTATGGATTGTTTGTCTGATATCAGTAATTTCTTTTCTGACGTTTGTGGCTTTCGATGAAAATGCCCATAGCAGCTTTTTGCCGTTTAATTTCTACATCAGATTTATGGTTCTGATGTAGTAACTGACTAACGAGCAATTTCCCATATTCCTTTCGAACTGAAGATAAAAGGCTCTCTTTTTGGGCCAAGACTTGAGCGAGTTCCAAGTTTATTGATGCTCTGCTCCTGCTCAACCATGCTTTCCAAATAACATCAGCTCCAATCGCTTTTTGGTTATGGTTCGACGTGGAATCTGATGCTCTCTCCTGCTCTTCTAGCTTGGACAATTGAGACCGCAGCCGCCCTTCCTCATTAACGATTTTAGCAAACACTTGTTGTTTCTTTTGAAACCTTAACGTCAGTACTTTTTCTAGTTCATCTAATTTCTGCAATTTTAATACCCACGTGTCTTGGCTTTTTGGCGCATCGTCTCTGCGAACCTAATAGCCGCAGCTACGGCTTTATAATGCTCTGGAGCAATCTGCGAACCTATGTCTGTAGTTGCATGCAATGCCCGAGCAGTTGGTGGGTCGCTATGAATTGGAATGTCATTTTCACCTGCAATTTCCCTAATCCGAAACGCTGTTTCATCTACGCCTTTTGCAACGCAAATTGGCGCTTCACCTGGTTTTCGATCCCAACGCAAAGCAACGGAATAGTGTGTTGGGTTCACGATGATAACATCTGCTGTTGCAGTTTCTGCCGCCATTTGGGCGTTGGCGATTTCATGAGCGCGTTGTCGCCTTTCCTGCTTCATGTGCGGATCGCCTTCGCTATTCTTGGTTTCATCCATGACTTCTTTGCGTGACATTTTGTTTTTCCTAAGATGTTCAAAATGCTGCCAAATTGCGTCGATGCCACCAATAATTGCAGAAACGATGACCACTATTATTAGAAAATCAATACATATATTGGCGAGGAGAATAACGGTTGTTTCAGGATTCGTATGTAGAGCAGCCACCATTTCCTGCAGGCGGAGGGTTAAAAAGACGGCTAAACAAATTGAATAGATATTGAGCTTCAGGAAACTGAGAAGAAATTGGAAAAGGCCGCTGCGTCCAAATTTGTTCTTTGCATTAGAGATAATTGATATTTTAGATAACTTAGGTTGGATTTTTGTGGGTGCAAAAACGATTCCTCGGGTAGCAAGTAAAGTCACTAAAACTGCTAAGCTAGGAATAAGAAACAGAGGTAGTAGTGCCGAACCAACTGACCTAATTAACCCCTGCGCTGGCGCTCCGGCAGAACCTCCAAAAAACAATGGAGCAATTTGTGAGGATTGGCCAATGATGACCATCAATGTCGTTCCTAATTGAGTTAAGCTGCTGTATCCAGCGCCCAAAAACGCGACTAAAAGGCCTGCATAGGAAGCGGCGGTCAATAGTTCGGTAGATCGGGCAAACTCCCCCTTCTTTCGGGCTTCCAAGAGCTTTTGCGCCGTTGCTTCAAACGACTTATCCGACTCGTCTTCTTGCCCACTCATGGGACAATCCCAAAGGGATCGGCCATGAACCGATCCATTGCGCCCAGCCAGACAGTCAACATGTACGGGGCAGCAACGAAGAGCAACGCCAAGCCACCAAACGTAATAAGTGGTGCCCCAACGAATGCCACCATCAATTGTGGCATTGCTCTGTTGATTGCCCCAAGCGCAAAGTTGTACAAAACGGATAGAATGATAAAGGGCGCAGCAAGCGTAAACGCAAGAGAGAAGGCATGCGCGACCTGCTTAACTCCCCATTCTGAAAGCTGCGATGCTTCCACGAATTGGCCGATGGGCAAAAACTCATACGTTATTAGGATCAGGTGGGCAGCTTTGATATGTAAGCCGGCCAGCGCCGCGAGCGCCATGCCAGCCACGATGAGAATGTAACCCATTGCAGGCAAAGGGTCGACCGCCGCGCCACCCAATACTTGGGACAACGATGTCGATTGAGCTGCGATGGAACCTGCTGTTTGGAGTGCTAAAATAAAGAGCCGAAGGCCAATTCCGACGGCAAGTCCTGACAGCACTTCTGTCAACATGATGAAGAAAATACTGTTCAAATCCATTCCATCTGTTTCAACGGAAATCGCTGGCGCCACAATTAAAGTGAAGGCTAGGGAGATTGCTAGTTTCACCCGCACTGGAACAGACTGCTCCCCAAAACCTGGTAACATTGACGTTATTGCGCCAACACGCAGAAAGACTATGAAGCCATGTAAAATCGCTGAATTTAGAAATGGCATCAGAGAGTCTAATGGCATCACGCGGCTACCACTCCAACTAGAGACGGCCGCGCATCGAGCCCAATTTCTTCGAAGGATAAGACTGGGTTACTTATACCTTTGGCGCGCATAACTGTACGCAAGAACCGTCTTCGCCGCGTGTTTGTTACCAGCGCGGCATTAATTCCATTCTGATTTGCATCCTGCAATTTTTCCGAAACACTGTCTGCAAGATGGTTAAACAAATCTGGAGGCAGGGCAATGTCCAGCCCTCGTTCTGCTTCAACTTGGTACGTGTTAAAGGTATCTTCCCATTCCGGAGCCAATTGAATGAGCGGCAAGGTACCGTCCTCACGCCGCATTTCAGCGACAAGCTGAAATCCCAATCTTTGACGTACATGTTCACAAATTGCCTCGGGCTGTGCATGTTGACTACGCGCTTCGGCGGTCGCCTCTAAAATGAGGGGTAGATTGCGAATGGAAACCTGTTCATCAAGTAACAATCGCAAAACAGCATGTAGAATATCAATCGGTACTTTGTCTGGAATCATTTCGTCCAGCAGTTTGCGATTGGCTTCTGCCCGAGCCGGGTTTGATATATTTGCCAGCTCAAATAGCAATCTGCGAAGCGATTTGAGTGTTAGGAGACGACTGAAATTGCGCTTTACTGTTTCCAATAAATGCGTGGCCAGAATTTCTGCAGGGGTGACTAGTGTGAGGCCATTAAGTGCGGCTTGCTCTTGATCCCGGCTATTGATCCATCGTGCAGGTGCACCATAAACAGGCTCGTTAGTGTCTTTGCCGTTTGGAAGGCTTACAGGATCATCAGGAATCAACGCTAAAATCTGATCTGGATTCAACTGTGCGCGGGCTTGTTCGACACCTTGTATTTTGAGCACGTACGTGCCGACAGGCAAAACTGCATTATCCGTCAAACGAATTTCTGGCAGAATTAGTCCAAAAACCGAGGCAACATGCGTGCGCATGTTAGAAATTCGCGCATCGAGTCCTGTACCCGGGTCGAGAACCATGTTTATTAAATCCGGCGCAAACTCCACATGAATGTCGTCGATTTCCAAAATATCACCAAGCGCTTTTTCTTTTGGTTGTAAGTCATCAGGGATATCTTCTGAGTTGATTTCAGGTTCATTTTTAGCCTTATTATGCAGGCGAAAAGCAATAATGCCGAGCGCGGCGCTACCTCCAATGAAAGGGGCGAAGGGAAGGCCTGGAAATAACGCAAAGAGAGCCATCAAAGCCGCGACCGTTCCTAAGGCAGCAGGATGTTTTCCCAACTGGTTGAACACGGCTAGATCTGTCGCGCCTTGAGCGCCTCCACGCGCCAGTAACAATGCGGAAGCAATTGAAATTACAACCGCTGGAATTTGCGAAACTAATCCGTCGCCAACTGTCAAGATCGCATATGTTTCAAAGGCCTGACCGATGGGCATGTCGTGGACAGCAACGCCCATGATCAACCCAGCGACTAAATTTAGCATTGTGATTAGTAGCCCGGCTACTGCGTCACCTTTAACGAATTTTGAGGCACCATCGAGCGAGCCAAAAAAGGTTGTTTCCTGTTGTTCGCGGTCTCTTCTTTCCTTGGCTTCGCCATGGGTAATCGCGCCAGCAGACATGTCACTATCGATGGCCAATTGTTTTCCAGGCATGCCATCCAATGCAAATCTGGCACCAACTTCGGCCATACGTGTCGCGCCTTTAGTTATGACCATGAAGTTCACAATTAAAAGAACGCAAAATACAACCAGACCGAGGAAGACACTGCCGCCCATAACAAATTGTGCGAACCCTTGAATCAC
The DNA here is from genome assembly GCA_039983935.1 of Roseobacter sp. Taxonomy (GTDB): domain Bacteria; phylum Pseudomonadota; class Alphaproteobacteria; order Rhodobacterales; family Rhodobacteraceae; genus Roseobacter. The sequence continues at coordinate 130,300 of JBDWVP010000021.1, forward strand.
ATCTCCGGCGGCATCTGTTCCCGTATGTCCCTGCCCAATTATTAGTTTGGTGGACGAAACATTGAGAGAGAGCCGCAACATCAGTGAAGCGAGCAAGATTGTCGGGAAAGCTGAAAAATCTAACGGTCTTTCTATAAAGAGCGTTACGGTGAACATCAAAATGGCCAAAGCAAACGAGGCAGCCAAGCCAATATCCAAGACCAATGCAGGCATCGGCAAGATCATCATGACGATGACCGCCATCAAGGCAATAGCCAAGAGAATTGTAGGGTTAAAAAGAGCTTTGACGGTAAAATTTTGCATGTCAGCCTCTCGTTTCAGTCAATCGCAACAAGCTGCCGTTAGATCGAGTATTCGTCGGAAACAAAGAGCCTTTGTTTCCGCTTTCTGAGCTGCCTTTCAATAAGGGAAAGGCGTTGGGGGCCCGTGATCCTTCGGCGTAATTTCGATTTTCGCCGGTTGATTGCTCCATATTTTTCAAAATTGGTTTGAACTTGGCCAGGTATCTCTCGGAGAATTCCCTGTTTTTTGAATGATACGCACCAACGGCTTTCATCCAATCGCCGTATTCGACATACAATTCTTTTAAAAATTCGGCTGAATAACGAGCATTCGATATCGGATTCAACATGTCATCTACCGATGAAAAATTGGAAGAATGCCATCTATGATTGATTTGAAAGCACCCAATGTCGATGTTCTTTTTGCCACGGTCCCGCATGTCTTTGATATGAAGCCATGCTTCTTGGCGTGATGATAGTCTAATGCCTTGACCTTCGACGTTAACGGTCCATGGCCATGGAACAAATTGCCCATTTACGGAGATTCCGGATTCTGTACGCCCGACTGCCTTTAGGATCTTGATAGGAATGCCGATGGCATTTGCCGCGACGACAGCGGCTCGATCGCACAAAGTACTGTATTTAATTGGTAAAACATCGGAATGGACACGCATTGGTGTAAACTGAACCAATGAAAAAGCCGTAACAAAAAGTGTACTAACATATCGATTTTTAAACTTCATTCGGTTCTCCGGTTCGACTGCGTTCTGCAGCAGGACCAGAAGTAATGAATTTTAGTTTATTTTAAGTAACCGAGAGAAGGGAGATTTATTGAATTTCGCCGCTCGGTCTGCGGCGAGCGGCGTATTGAGATTCCAAAATTGAACCAGATAGCCTCCGCAAAATCGTTTCATACTCTAACTGAAACTGCAACAGAGCTGCCAAATTTGGAGAATGTATCAAATTATTCCAGTGACTTACCCAAGTTCGCGAGAAGATTGACCTAATATTTTTAATGAGGTCTAGAGGATAACAATCTGTCTTCCCTTGGTAGCAAAGCTCGTAGTGCTTTCAGCGATCGATAATGCTGCCCTTCGACTAATCCATTTGTTGCTTCACTAAGCATATTGCGGCTGTCAGGGTCCGTGAAGACTTGGCTGAGTTCTTCGATTTGCCTCAGGAGTGGCAGGTGAGCATCTTCAGCGCTTTTGTCGCCGGACAATACCAACTGCATCGCAAAACATGCACGACGGACTGGCGTTTTTGCATCCTCTGGATGAATAGCATCTCGCAACCTTAGAATATTCGCATCAGGCGTCATTATAGCCAATCGGCTTCTGCGGTCGCCATTCTCGATAACAACGCCGTTTATCAGAACTCTTTCCTTAGGGCTCAACTTTAAGACTAAACCGCTCATTTTTTTGCCCCTTCGAGTTTAAGACCTTTGAGAATTATCGCGTTGATTTCTAAAAGAGGGATCGCCGATTCCTGCTTTTGCATTACTTTATGAGCGTGTTGTCTGGTGAAATCCGCCAAGTAAACGATTCGGGCTCTCAGTTCATCCGGTAAAAGATTGTCTGGATGTGCTGCATCTACGCCGAGAGCTACCCATAAACGGTTATTCTCGTGAAGAGCTTCTACAAGGGATACAAAATCATCTTGTTGGATCGCGCGTTTCATCCGGTGAGAGATGCTCGCAATGACGTCATATTCAGTACTGCGTGCCGTCTTTATTGGCGCTTGAGTTGGCGCATAAGCGCGCCGGGCCTGAGCGAATGCGTTCACGATGCAACCTTCACTAAATTACTGAAATTCATAGAAACGGAGGCGCGTGATTGCGCGCCTCCGAAGTTTTTATTAACGGAAGAGAGACAGGATCGTCTGTGGCGCCTGGTTGGCGATTGACAGAGCCTGAACACCCAACTGCTGCTGAGTTTGCAGCGCCTGGAGCTTGGCTGATGCCGCCTCCATGTCCGCGTCGACGAGTGTACCAATACCCGATGTCAACAAGTCGGTCAGCTTACCAACAAATTCCATCTGCGTATCGATTTGCTTGCCGTTGGAACCGAAGGAAGCCGCTGTATCGATGGACGTTTGGATCAGACCCTCGATAGCTTCCAACGCAGCATCTGCGCCGTCTTCTGTTGATACATCGATGGATTCCAACGCATTCAATGCACCAGCCGCCTCATTATCATCAGAAGTAACGGTAGCGACGCTGATAATGAAAGTGTTTGTGGCGGCTCCCGTTGTAGACTCGGCAGTAATACCAGTCGTACCGTTGGCGGTAATCTCGAGATCCGCCGTGGGAATTGCATTGTCCGTGGCGTAAGATGCATAAGCTTCTACGAGACCATTAATAACATCTTCGGCGGTATCGCCTTCAGACGCAACATATGCAATTTCGTCAGAAGTTGCTAATGTACCACCCGGAGCACCAGCACCAGTCATTGAAGTTGTCGGACCGGTGCCTCCATTCACAATATTGAGGCTATAAGCTACCCCAGCGGTGGGAGCACTAATGCCAATGTTCGTTGCCGTAGTATTGTTTATGGTAACCGCAGCTGCGCCACCGACCGCATCATAAGTACCACCGGTAGTGTCAACAACAGCGTCGTTTGTGCCCAGATTCGTCGCCTGTATGGCGATGTTTGTATCAGTAACCGTACCATCCGCAGCTCGATCCAGTGAGGATAGAATGTCTACTGACGCGTTTTGATTGAGCAAGTTCAACCCGTTAAATTGCGCAGCTCCAACGATAGAGGAGATTTGGTTGTTAAGCGCTTCGATGTCCGTTTGAATTTTGTCACGGTCAACGTTGGATTCTTGCGAGTTCACGATCTTGCCTTTGATCTCAGTCAGCAAGTCAGTGATTGTTTCCGCACCGTTGAGTGCAACACCAACAGTTGCCTGGCCGAGCGACAGAGAGTCTGTGATCGCGTTGAAGCCTTCTACGTCTGAAGACATGACTTTGGAAATCGCCCAAACAGCAGCGTTGTCCTTAGCGCTTTCAACAGTTTTACCTGTAGAAATCTCGCTTTGGACTTTACCAAGATCGGAGTTGATGGATTTCAGTGTCTGCAACGCAACCATTGCGCTGTTGTTGGTAAGAATGCTTGACATAAGCATGTTCCTTTGATCATTCACGCTTTGCGTGGGTGGAGCCTAGAGTAAATCCCCAAGCTAGAACTGTCTTTCTGACCAATGCATTTGCCGATTGTTCGACAATGCGCCACCCGTTGTCGGATGCAGGACCACTATGCCAGTATAAACCCTAATGACTTCTGAAGCTAACCCATTAGAGTAAAGTGATTTTTACACAAATTCAAATCAAGCCCGCTTCTCGACGTTACTGTCTTTGGCAATTGTTATAGACTGTTTTGATCCATTGGAATCATAGGTGTCTAATGTACTGCGTACGCGGCGCATCGCAGCTAAACGGCTCGCGACATTGCGAATACCTTCCAATGCGCTGTCCAAGAGGTCTTGATTGCGTTTCATTTTCCCAGTGAGCACGTCAAGCGCATTGGCTTCAAATTCTTCCGCAACAGAGAGTTCTTCTATCAAGGTTTCTTTACGCTCGAGCAAGGTCCCTATAATTTCCAGATCACCGGACAATAAGGCGGAGCGTTCAGTCTCCAATAGCTCATCCAAATCAGTGAACAGTTGGTTACTTTTGTCATTGTTCATTTGTTTTTTCCTTTAGTGATTGAAAGAGTGCTTCTGCCAATCCAATTCCACCAGCTTTGACCATTTGCATCGCTTGTTCCTGCACGAGGAATGAAGAGAATTGATCTTCGCCAGCACCACCGCCAAACTCTTCACTGGATTTTCCCAGACCAGCTGCCTGCAGCATTTCTGCGAGGAAACCAGCCTCCATTTTTTCGGCGGCGTTGCGAAGAGCAATGTCTTGGGCGGAGGGTTTCGGTGGTTGAGGTCGAATAGGTGTCAGATCGTTTATCATAACTATCTCCAATTGCAGATACTTTTTGAGACTATGTACCATTCGGGTAAAGAACCGGTAACCAACAGCTGTCATAAGCGGCGTCAAACGTGGAAGAAATCCCGGAGGCTATATGCTAGACTTAAATTTGATTCACTCAACGGCGCGCTCAAACGAGGCGAATTCGCAAGGCCCCAAAAAGCTGAACGAAACCTCTGCGAAAGGGGACGCCGATCAGAAATTTCAATCCGAATTTGATGCGACGGCGGATGGAAATGAAGATGTTGATTCAGCAATCGATAGCAATGACACTGACGTTCATTCCAAACCTGCTGCGCAAGAAGTAGAAGGTGTCAAAGCCGTTTCGAACGATGAGACGGAAGGCTTGTTGAGTGAAATATCTGAAGAGATGGTTTCTACCGATGAAATTGGTCTTGCAGAGGATTTACCTGAATTTACCGCCATGGAAGCAGAAAATTCTGATCATGTTGCAACTAAAGCGGTGGACAGTTCTGGGAACTTTTCGACTAAGTCTCAAGGGGAAATAGGTTTCCAGACGAGTTCTGACGGTCTCGCTACAAAAGAAACTATGATCCCCCAAAGAGACGTTGATCAACGTGAAGTTCTTGTTCCGAGGAGATCAGAAAATACCACTGCCGAGGCTATTATTATTGCCAAGGCTAGCGGTGAGGCCTCGCTGGTTCCAAAGTCATTGAGCGCAAAGCCCGATACTGTTGCGGTCAATGATGGCGAATCGCTTGATTTAGATGTGGCTACTAAAAAGCCCGAATTGCAAACCATGGCAGCGCCTGCACAAGTCATAAAACCAATGACTTTGATCAATTCCGAAGATGTCCGTTCGAAGAGGACTGAAGTAAATTTGATACGCCGCGCCGAGGGTCCCGTTGAAGCAGATTTTCAGGTTTCCACACCTAAAGCTACGGCTCCATCAACCGACCCAATTCAAAATTTGATTGCGTTGAGAGCTTCAGAGGAAAAAGTATCTTTGATGCCAAGTAACATTTCGGAGATTGAAGGCCTAGGCAGTGTCGAGACACGCAATTCATCTCAAAGTACTGGAGCACCATTGGCTCAAGTTTTGAATAGAAGCGATACACCCGCAATGGTTGCGCGCCAAATGGCAGAGGCGCTGCAGAGACTTCCGGATCAGCCCGTGGAAATTTCGCTCAACCCAAAAGAACTGGGGCGCGTTAGAATGAATATTTCGGCTGCAGAAGCAGGAATAACGGTAAACGTCGTTGCGGAGCGACCTGAAACATTGGATTTAATGCGCCGAAATATCGACCAACTTGCCCGAGAGTTCCAGTCGATGGGCTATGAGGACATTAATTTCGCTTTCTCGGAAGGCGAAGCTCAACAGAATTTTGCAGATGAAGAGGCAGAGAAAACCAACGATAGCTCTTCGCATATCGAAGTTTTGTCCGAAGAAGATTCTCACACACCGCAACCATTGATGGCCTCATCAAACGGTGTAGACATCAGATTATAGAGGAAAAACAATGGAAATTGTAAATACGCAGGCGGCCCAAGTAACCAGCCAAGTAACTTCAGCACAAACAGAAACCAGCAACGCGCTGGCTTCAGATTTTGAAACCTTTTTAAAAATGTTGACTGCTCAAGCGCGTTACCAAGATCCGTTAGAGCCGATTGATTCCTCGGAGTACGCTGCGCAACTTGCGCAGTTTTCGATGGTTGAACAGCAAGTTTTGTCTAATGACCTTTTGACAGAACTTGGGGATCAAATCGGATCCAGCACAATTGGGCAGATGGCGTCCTGGATTGGAATGGAGGCCCGCTCTATTGCTGCTGCCTCCTATCAAGGCGATCCAATTACTATTCTCCCTACCGTTGAAGCCGGCGCCGACGAAGCAATCCTAATCGCCTATAATGCCGATGGAACCGAAGTCGAAAGGCGTCAAATAACTGTTTCCAGCGAACAAATTGACTGGGATGGAACATTAGCAGACGGCTCAAGTTTGCCAAATGGCAATTACACTTTCAAAATTGAAAGCCGTCTTTTGGGCGAATCAATCGGCACAACGACTGCAGAAACTTACTCACGTATCACTGAGGCGCGTCGCGACGGTGATGAGACAATCTTTGTGCTTAACAGTGGGGTTGGTGTAACTGCGGACAGCGTCACAGCATTGCGTGAAGCGACTTAGGCTGTCTTGCTGAAATCACATCTAAAACCTTAGGAGATGCTTAAAGTGGCGGGATCACAACCCGCCGATTTCACCTAAAAGGAAATCTTGTGAGAAGAGCCCTACGATCCCTGGGTCTTCGTAAAGTGTAAATACGCTTTGGCTTACCACTTGTCGTTTTTACGTTCTGTAAAGGGCAAATTTGAAAGATGGGGATATCCGCTAGCTCTACATGATTGTTGGATATGATTTTATCCGAAGTAGTCAAACCTACTCCAAAGACGCCTCATAATCCATCGAAACTTCGCTGGGTAAGGCGTTGTTGTGAGGAGAAAATCAAGCGTCTTTTTATCTGGATCGATCGCCGCGTCTGCGACAACATATTTGATCAGAGTTCTCTTGGATGTTTCGCTGCCGTAAGCATAGTAAAGTAGTTCGATGCCTGCCTTATGCTTTATGCGTCCACGATGGAATTCAGGAACAACAGAGTTTGAAGTATCCGTCGGAACGGCCATTTGATCAAACCACATTTATGCCCTGTCATTGGGCGAGTGGTGCCCAACTTTCACACCGTTTCCAGCTTCCGTTGCGTGATCATGCGCTTGTCGAATATCTCCGAACCGTTCGGCTCTAACGCAGATGTCCCTGCTGGCCAGGGCATTGTTGCATTCAGAGGAATGGAAATTCTGAATGTTCGGACGTATGGCTAAATACAGGTGGTCCGCCTTGGTAATTACGTTAGGACCATATCTATCAAGACTGTCATCGATACACAAAAGAACGGCCGGGATCAATTCAGAGCGCGCGCTCAAGAAGGACACTCCCCATTCAAATAGCTTTTCCATGTGTGCTGGCTTAGCCGCGAGATCCCAACTACCAACCGGGCGCGCCCATCTCAGAATTTTTCGAACATGCTAAATTCAATCCGATGCTGGTTTTCGCCCATATTGAATGGTCGAATAGGCGCTTTTAAGGTTGTATTGTTCGATCCGGTCGGACTCGGCACCCCACATTTTTACGGTGTTTGACAGCAGTGACTTGTTTAGGTTTTTAATGAACCTGTTGAAATCTGACGTGCTAGTAATGCATCCGACAGCACGGCCAATATGTACCCAGATTTACCAGCTAGCAAATCCGTTTTCAGCACTTCATTGCTGACAAAGGTATCGTAATCAACTCAATACCAGTTTCAGTTTCGAACTTTTCTAGCAAGACCCTCATCAAAATCATCGGACCAATTGTAGACATACATTTCGTCGGCATTTGCCACGATTTCTTAAAAAGCCGATGCAGTACCGCTCATCATTAGTTTTTTCATGTCGCGCTCCCACAAGTTTTTTCGGCTGGTCAGTAATTTTTTGATCAATTTTTTCCGTCTTTTGCAAAACACCTCATGCTAGAAGAGCTTGTAAAAAGATGCCGCCACTCATTCGACCTTAGGGAATTGCCACTAAGACGGGCGATCACGGTTCAAGGTAGTGCTGCACAGCTGAACGCAAGTATCATGCCTGTTCGCAAAACTATTGGACGCCTGAGCTCTGAAGGAACCTCAAATATGTTGGGGTACCGGCTCGTCTTGTTCCCTAGTTAGATCTTCGTCGCACGAAAGAGCTGATTTTAAACGTAAAACCCTTTAAACGCAATTGGTTCGACGCGCCGTTATCTCATCTCCCCAGCAATCTTGACCTTGTTACGAAACGAAGGCAGTGGGCCAAACGATGCCGTCTAACAGGGCAACAAACGTACCTACACCACACGCAATTGTCGTTTTCACGCGATGTTATACGCCCAAGTTAAATCACCAATCCTGTTGCAAACTTTAGGTGGGCGTTGGATGCCGTTGGGTCCATTACTATGTGTGGTCAGAGGCCGATCGGAGACTACGGATTCGCCTGATAAATACGCAGACCTGCTCAAACATTGGATGAGCGCGATCCTGATGCAGCCCAGCAAGCCACGAAACAGTTTCAAGGCCTCCATATCAGCTTTGATTTGATTGACTCCCAAAAATTTGATCATATTCTGACCGAACAATTTTTCCGTCCTTCTCTTTCAAAAATGGGTGTCCAATGTCAGTGATTTCAAACCATATGCCGACTGCTGAACTTCAAGCTTTGGATGCAGCCCATCATATGCACCCCTTCACTTCAAACGACGCACTGGCAAAACGTGGCGTTCGGGTCATCACACGAGCTGAAGGCGTTTATCTTACTGACAGCGATGGGAATCAAATTCTCGACGGTATGGCAGGATTATGGTGCGTAAATGTCGGCTACGGTAGATCTGAGATGGCTGAAGTTGCAGCCCGCCAAATGAAAGAACTACCCTATTACAACACCTTTTTTATGACGACACATGTTCCTGCAATTGCATTGGCTCAAGAAGTCGCGAAGTTAACGCCCGAAGGTATGAATCAAATTTTCTTTGCTGGTTCTGGGTCTGAAGCGAATGATACGAACATCCGAATGGTGCGCACCTATTGGGCTGTAAAAGGGAAACCGACGAAATCGCATATTATCAGTCGTAAGAACGCTTATCATGGCTCTTCTGTTGGGTCTGGTAGTTTGGGCGGCATGACGCATATGCATGCCCAGGGCGGCATGCCCATACCTGGCATTCATCACATCAATCAACCTGATTGGTGGTCTGAAGGCGCAAACCTGTCTCGGGAAGAGTTTGGCATCGCGCGGGCAAGAGAGCTCGAAGAAAAGATCAAAGAACTCGGCGAAGACAATGTCGCTGCTTTTATCGCTGAGCCTGTACAAGGTGCTGGAGGTGTCATCGTTCCGCCTGAAACCTATTGGCCAGAAATTCAGCGCATTTGCGACGAGTATGAAATATTGCTGATCGCCGATGAGGTTATTTGCGGGTTTGGGCGCACCGGAAATTGGTTTGGTTCCGAAACTCTGGGCATTCGCCCTGATATAATGACCATCGCAAAGGGTCTATCATCTGGGTATCAACCAATCGGGGGGTCCGTTGTGAACGACGAGATTGCTCAGGCTATCGCGAGCACAGAGTTCAATCATGGTTATACGTATTCTGGACATCCTGTTGCTGCTGCTGTCGCGCTGGAAAATTTGCGCATTATGCAAGAAGAAGATTTGATCGGACATGTTCAAAATGTGGCTGCTCCTGCATTAAAGTCTGGTCTTGAAACTCTTGTGGATCATCCGCTGGTGGGTGAAATCAACATTTCTGGTATGATGGCTTCCATGCCACTTTCGCCGCATAAAGAAAGTCGCGCAGCCTTTGCCGCTGACAAAGGGACAATTGGACAGATTTGCCGGGATCGCGCCTTCGCGAACAATCTAATTATGCGTCATGTGGGGGATCGCATGGTTGTTTCTCCACCTTTGATCATGACCCAACCAGATGTGGATTCTTTGGTTGAGCGTGCGGGCAAAGCATTGGATGAAACCTTTGAGATTGCTAAAACCGAGGGTTTGCTAAATTCAGCTTCTTAAAGAGTATGGAGATATTCGGGATCTCGCTGAAATGGCGCGATTCGAGTCGCGCTTCGCCTTTTGCGGGAACATGTCGGCCATTATTTTCAATAATGCCAGACAATTGGACAGTCACGTCGAAAAAATCAAAAAAATTTACTGTTTCCAGCGCGAATTCCAATTCCAGTAATCTAACTGCTTGCACTGGCACGCTGCTCTGGTGTTACTTGGGAGATAACAAGTGCGGAAAACCGCCAGATCTCAGACGGGGAGCCAAAATTGGCCAATAGCAACGGAAGCGACGCATTCGTCGAATTTGATCGTGTGCAAAAAAGCTACGATGGGGAAAATCTTGTTGTAAAAGATTTGAACCTGTTCATGCCCAAGGGCGAGTTTCTCACAATGCTTGGGCCCTCTGGATCTGGCAAAACCACGTGTTTGATGATGCTTGCCGGGTTTGAGACTGCAACCCACGGGGATATCCGGCTAGACGGAGAGTCCATCAATAACATTCCACCGCACAAACGCGGCATTGGAATGGTTTTCCAGAATTACGCCCTTTTCCCCCACATGACGGTGGCCGAAAACCTGTCCTTCCCGCTGGAAGTGCGCAAGATGGGTAAATCAGATCGCGAAGCCAAGGTAATACGGGCTTTAGACATGGTGCAGATGGGCGCTTTTGGCGGGCGTCGCCCTGCGCAATTGTCTGGCGGTCAGCAGCAGCGGATCGCTTTGGCGCGCGCGCTTGTTTTTGAACCAGAACTGGTGCTCATGGATGAGCCGTTGGGCGCCTTGGACAAACAACTGCGTGAAACGTTGCAATTTGAGATCACCAAGCTTGCGCATGATTTGGGCATCACGGTTGTCTATGTAACGCACGACCAAACCGAGGCTCTGACGATGTCAGACCGTGTTGCTGTTTTCGACGACGGTCGTATTCAGCAACTCGCCCCTCCGGATAAGCTGTATGAAGAGCCAGAAAACAGTTTCGTGGCGCAATTCATTGGTGAAAACAACACGCTTGAAGGTGTCGTCAAAGAAATCAAAGACGACCATTGTCTTGTTCAGCTCGATGGTGGCGAAGTTATTGATGCCAAACCGATCAACGTGACAAAAGCGGGTGAAAGAACGCGCGTTTCGATCCGCCCTGAGCGGGTTGAATATAACAAAGATCGCTTGAGCCCAGAAGCACACACTCTAACAGCCGAAGTGCTCGAGTTTATCTACATGGGCGATATCTTTCGCACGCGGTTGAAAGTTGCCGGCGCCGAAGAATTCGTCATCAAAACACGTAACGCGCCCGACGTGGAACGTTTGCAACCTGGTCAGACAATTGAAATCGGTTGGCTGCCTGAAGACTGCCGCGCATTGGACGCCTGATTGTCCTGGCGCGCGACCCATCGCGGACCGTAACTCGGACGTGATCTATCAGAGGCCTTGGCTAAGCCCGTTGCCGTCCGCCTCAAATTCTAAACGGGCCTATAACTCGGGAGACCTTGAATGAAATTGACCAAAACGCTTTTGGCAACCTCCGCGCTAACCGTTGCGGCTGGTTTCGCCTATGCTGATGGCCATCTGGCCAGCGAGATGACGATCGTAAGCTGGGGCGGAGCATACTCCAATTCGCAACAACAAGCCTAACACAACCCCTATATGGAAAACACTGGCGTCAAGATCATCAACGATGAATCTTCAGCCGAAGCGGTGTCCAAACTGCGCGCCATGAACGAAGCTGGTAACGTAACATGGGACGTTGTCGACGTTGTCGCAGCGGACGGCCTACGCCTGTGCGACGAAGGTCTGGCGATGGAAATCGACGCAGACGAGATGCTGGCCCCTGCGCCAGACGGAACATCTGCTTCTGATGATTTTGGTGCTTTGTTGGTCGGTGATTGCTTCATTCCACAAATCGTCTATTCGACAACCGTTGGATATCGCACGGATATGGTTGGCGACACACCACCGACATCCATTTGCGCTGTCTTTGATACAGAAGCCTATCCTGGCAAGCGCGCACTTGAGAAACGCCCAATCAACAACATGGAATGGGCGCTGTTGTGTGATGGCGTTGAAAAAGCCGACGTTTATGACGTGTTGGAAACAGATGAGGGCCAACAGAAGGCGCTCGATAAACTGGCAACCATCAAAGATGACGTGATCTGGTGGTCAGCAGGCGCGGATACGCCACAGCTTTTGGCAGATGGCGAAATCGTCATGGGTTCCACGTATAACGGTCGTCTTTTCTCGGTCATCGAAGAGCAGAAACAACCCGTTGGTATGCTTTGGGACGCGCAGGTGTTCGATCTTGATGGTTGGATCATTCCGACCGGCCTGAGCGATGAGCGCAAAGCGCGTGCTCTGGATTATATTTACTTTGCGACAGACACGCAGCGTTTGGCGGATCAATCCAAATACATCAGCTACGGTCCTGCGCGTTTGTCATCAGCCCCATTGGTTGGACAACACGCTGATCTGGGTATCGATATGGCGCCTCACATGCCAACGGATCCCAAAAACGCGACGAACACGTTCCTTTATAACTACGAGTTCTGGGCAGATTATCGCGACGACATCGACGCGAAATTCCAAGCCTGGCTGGCTCAATAAGCCCGCTTAGAGACTAAATTCCGGAGAGGCCGCAAATCTGTGGCCTCTTCAACAAGGCCAAAGGACAGCGCATGCCCAAAGGATACATCCTAGGCAATATCAGCCTAAACGATGCCGACGCCTACAAACCGTATAGTGACCGTAACAATGAACTATTGCCCCGCTACGGCGGTAAGTTCTTGGTGCGCGGCGGGGCCAGCGAAATCCTGGAAGGCGACGGTCGGCCCCGGCACGTTGTCATTGAATTTCCAACCTATGCGGATGCACTCGCGTTCTACAATGACCCGGATTACCAGGAAAATTTGAAGATCCGACAAGCGCATTCCGAAGGTACAATTATTGTAGCGGAAGGCGTGTAAGATGACGGATACCACAATGTCACCGGATGAACATCGCCGCGCCGACGAAAACGACACTGGACCAATGATTGCCGCGGACGGTCGGCCTCTTAAGGCCAGTTTGAACCGCGCATTGCGCCGCCAAAAACTGCGCGCCGTCTTATTGATCGCACCGCTGCTAATTTTTGTGCTGGTTACTTTTATCGCGCCAATCGCCGACATGCTGTTCCGCTCCGTCGAAAACCAAATCGTTTCTGACACCTTACCGCGTACGACCCGCGAAATCGCGACCTGGGATGGACAGGCGGGCCAGATACCGCCCGCGCCCGTTTTTAATGCGCTTTTTAAAGATATCTTTATCGCCGCAGAACGCAAAGCCCATACTCGTTTGGGGTCTCGCTTGAACTACGAACTGACGGGCGTTTCGTCATTGTTCAGAAAATCAGGGCGGCGTGTCGATGATATGGCCGAAGTCTATCAGGATCAGTTTGAAGACCTGAATGCATTTTGGAAAGATGCTGAAAACTGGAACCCGATGATGGGATCGTCGTCGTGGCTGACAGCTCAGAACGCATGGGACAAAGCCGCCGATGCCGCACAACCAGTTTTTGAGGCAAACGCTTCTCTTTCCGGGATTTTACCTGAAACTGTGGCAATATTTCAGGAATTTGCTGCATTTGTTCAATCCGAAGGCGATAACCTTGCCAAGGAAGACCCTTGGGCCGTTGTTTACGCTGCCCTATACGAAGATTTGCAAGCTGGCGCGGATGTTTCAAATTACGCTGGGCCGGGTGCTGCTGAACTCCAAGAAGCTGCCGGGGTCGTCGCGACCTTTGAAACTGTAGATTTTGCGGCCGCATTTGCCGACGTTGATGAAGATTGGCTCGATATCGACGTTTGGCAAACGATCCAGATGTACAGCCCCGAGTTCACGGCGGGCTATTTTTTGAATGCCATTGATATGAAAAAATCTGTCGATGGACCAGAAATGAGACCCGAAAACGAACAGCTGCACATTATGCTGTTCGGGCGAACGATGTTTATGTCAATGGTCATCACCTTTAGCTGTATCCTGTTGGGCTATCCGGTCGCTTGGATTTTGGCGAACCTACCAGCGCGTACGGCGAACCTGTTGATGATCCTTGTGCTTTTGCCATTCTGGACATCGTTGTTGGTCAGAACTTCCGCGTGGAAAGTCATGTTGCAACAACAAGGCGTGGTGAATGATACCTTGGTCTGGTTAGGCGTTGTTGCGGATGACAGCCGACTTGCATTGATCAACAATCAAACGGGCACGATCATCGCGATGACGCATATCTTGCTGCCCTTCATGATTTTGCCATTGTATTCCGTGATGAAAACCATCCCACCCAGCTATCTTCGGGCGGCCAAATCATTGGGTGCCACAAATTGGACGGCGTTCTGGCGTGTGTATTTCCCGCAATCGGTGCCCGGCATTGGCGCGGGGTCCATTCTCGTGTTCATCTTGTCGATCGGGTACTATATCACCCCTGAAATCGTTGGCGGCACCACCGGAACCTTTATCTCGAACCGAATAGCCTATCACATTTCGAGCTCTCTCAATTGGGGGCTGGCTGCTGCACTTGGAGCGATCCTGCTGGCCGTCGTTCTTGGCCTCTATTGGGCCTATGATAAAATTGTCGGCATCGACAACGTAAAATTGGGAGGCTGAAACAATGGTAGCCCTGACACCCGTTTCCAGAACTGAACCATCTTTTTATGTTCCTGTCGTTGCAGCCTTCGGGGCGCTAGCGGGACTGTTTGTTGGCACAGCGCAAGGGTTTACGCTGATCGGCATTGTTATAGGTGCGCTTTTTCTCGGTGCAGCTGCATTTGTGTTGACGAAAATTATCGCGACGGAAAAAGTCGGGCGGTGGGCATTAATGGTATCCTTGGCCATCGCCGGGCTTGCCTTGGGCGGCATTGCAGCCGGTTTGATCGGCGCCGCCTTTGGGTGGTTTTTCGGATGGCTGAGCTTTTGGCTCTATGAGTCCCGGTACCGACAACATCTGGTTCCTTACCTCACGCCGGGACAGGTGTTGTGGCATTATACCTTCCGGGTGATCTGTGGTGCCATTTTAGTGTTCCTGATTACTCCAATTATTGTGGTGATGCCGCTCAGCTTTAACGCCCAGGATTTCTTTACCTTCACGCCAGAAATGTTGCGTTTCGATCCGGCTGGATATTCGCTGAAACACTACGAGGATTTTTTTACGAATTCGGATTGGCAAGGCGCCTTAGCCAACTCTGTTAGGATTGCGCCGGCTGCGACGATCTTGTCGGTCAGCTTTGGCACTTTGGCCGCAATAGGCCTGAGCCAACCACACGTGCCGTTCCGTCGCGCCATCATGGCGGTTCTTATTTCACCGATGATCGTGCCACTCATTATTTCTGCCGCTGGCATGTACTTTTTCTATAGTAGAATCGGTCTTCAAGGTACCTACCTCGGCGTCGTTCTTGCACATGCTGCTCTGGGTATTCCGTTTGTTATCATCACGGTGACTGCCACACTTGTCGGATTTGACAATTCCCTCACACGTGCCGCAGCAAATATGGGTGCAAACCCTGTGACAACGTTCTTTCGTGTTCAAATGCCACTCATTTTGCCGGGTGTCATCTCGGGTGGGCTCTTTGCTTTTATCACATCATTCGATGAAGTGGTTGTCGTTCTGTTTGTCGGTTCTGCCGGACAAAAGACCCTTCCATGGCAAATGTTCACTGGCCTGCGCGAACAAATCAGCCCAACAATTTTAGCTGTCGCGACGATCCTCGTGATCATTTCCATTGCTTTGCTGACGGTCGTAGAGGCATTGCGGCGACGGTCTGAACGGCTGCGTGGTATGAGCCCGAGCTAATCCAAAACGCCGCCTTTTTGCATGAAGGACGAACAGGCATCTAATTTGGCACCGGAACCAAGGTCACAACGTGCCAAATTAGGTTTGAAACCCCTAGCAGCGGGCGATTGCAGCGCGGTGTTGATTACCGAAGCTTTTGCAGCAATGGGAGCGACGCGTACCCATCTGGCAATAAACCGGCCTTTTTTTGGTACGATCGAATTGCATCAATTGTGTTTGGCCCGATCCGTCCATCGACACCTTGCGTATTAAATCCGGCCTGCGTCAAAAGCTGCTGCATTTCTTTTCGCTCACTAGAAGACAGCGCCCGTTCGTCAGTCGGCCAGCTTGCCTGAATCGGGGCGCCGCCCTTTATCCGGTCGCTCAAATGGCCAACGCCAATGACATATGCATCCGCAGCATTATAGCGTTCGATCACAGCGAAGTTGTCAAAAATCATAAATGCAGCACCTTTAGCACCTGCAGGTAACAGTATTGATGCGGTGCCGTTATTCCCGACAGCGCGCCCATCCATGTCAACGACGCCCAGACGGTTCCACGCGGCGGGGGTTTTTTTGATTTTACGACTGGCCAATGAATAGTCAAAATCAGCTGGCAGTTCTACTTCAACACCCCAGGGTTGCCCTTTCTGCCAGCCTGCGTTCTTCAGGTAGGCAGCAGTTGATGCCAGCGCATCTGTCGGGTCATCTGACCAAATATCCCGCTTGCCATCTCCGTTGAAATCTACGGCATAGGCCAAATAGGATGTTGGAATGAATTGTGTGTGGCCCATCGCACCAGCCCAACTGCCGGTCATGTTCCGGGGTGCTGTATCCCCGTTTTGCAGAATTTTCAGAGCTGCAATCAATTGCTCCTCGAAAAAGGCGCCACGCCGCCCTTCAAAGGCAAGCGTCGCCATGGATTGAACGACATCGTTGGACCCCCGGAAAACGCCGTACCCACTTTCTAACCCCCAAACCGCGACGACAACTTCTTTTTCCACCCCGTACCGACGCTCAATGACCTGCAACGTTTGATCGTGTTTTGCCAAAGCTGCCTTACCATTTGCGATCCTGCGATCTGAGGTCGCGCCCGACAAATACTGCCAGATCGTTTTGCTGAACTCAGATTGATTGCGATCGCGCTTGATAACATCTTCGTCAAAACGGACCCCGTTAAACGCTGCTTCCAGAGTTTTGGAGTTCACCCCCTGTGCCCGCGCGCGTTGTTTGAAACCTTCAATCCACTTCCCAAACCCAGCCTTAGAAGTCGCAAGACTCAGGGCGATATTCACTTGGTTCGTTACAGCGTCCGAACGCATTTTAGGTCGAAGTGCGCTGTCCAAATCAAATTGCTCAGCCGAGGTTTTAATGACAATTGCTGAGGTTGCGTCGGTTGGACGTACCTGTGGTCTGATAGATTGTGCCTGTGTTTGCGCTGTGACGGCATGAACACTGCATACAGCAGTGATTAGGACCGACAGCAAGATCATTTGTCTCATGACTTATTCCTGCTCCTGTTTTTTAATTATTATGAACAGTGTACCCGCAGTTTGAATTTGGCAAAAGCTTTCTGTGTCAAGGGATGCGATCCGTCGCCGATTTCGCGATTTCTTGCCGTATACGGTCTAGATGTTCACGCAACATTGGTACACGTCGTGGGCGAAAACTATCGTCCGTTCGGACCAATTCGCGCATCCGATCCAAGCGGAACGTTCGGTAGTCTTTGCGCAACTGACACCAGGCCAACAGCACGTTGCTGGTATCCAAATATACCATCCCGAGCGGATAGACTTTGCGCGTTGTTTGCGCGGATTTTGCGTCTGTATATTCGAACACAACGGCAACTTCATCCCATGTTGCTTCGCGCAGAAGGCTTACATCAATCAATATTTCTGCAGGCAGTCCAAAACGATGTGCACTCAACACCGCGTGCTGGAGCCGATGTGCCTGACGCGGCGGGACGCGTGCTTTAATCTTGTCCAATGCGGACCGTGCGGCCTTGGACAGCGCCGGGTCACCAATCACTGCAACATCCTGTAGCCCCAAAACCAATGCTTCCAACTCTTCGTCTTCAAAGGCCAGAGGTGGCAGGGCTGCATCCTCAATGAGCGTGTAGCCAAAACCGGCCTCGCCATCGATCACAGCCCCCATGCTGCGCAATGCATCAATGTCGCGATAAATTGTGCGCGGAGAAATCTGCATTTCTTGGGCCAGCGCAGCAGCCGTGATTGGCGGTGTTAATCGCCGCAGTGTTTGCATCATTTGGAATAATCGGTGTGTGCGACTCATTTCATTAATCTATCACAGATCATGACAAAAACTGTCAGGAGCCTTGGCTAAATGTGTCGATGAATAAACAAGGAATTAAAAATGATACAACTTCTGACGTATCCCCCAGCATTCGGTCTGTTTGCTGGCAGCCCATTTTGCGTCAAAGCCGCGTATCTGCTTAATTTAGCAGGGCGTACGTGGGAGAGGGAGGATACACTGGATCCTCGCGGCACGCCTTTTGACAAACTACCTGTCATACGTGTTGATGGGCAGTTGATCGCCGATAGTGACCGTATACAGGCCTATCTCGAAGACACTGGAAGCTCGTTTGATGCGCATCTGTCTGAACTGGATCGGGCAAATGCGCGGGCCTTCATTCGCATGTCCGAAGAGCACCTATATTTTCATCTTGTGTTGGATAGGTGGGGCAATGACGAAATTTGGCCTATCGTTAGAGACACATATTTTAGCGCGATGCCGGTAGGGCTACGGCACATCATTGCCGGAAGTATCCGCAAAAAGACGCTCAACGGTTTGCATCACCAAGGGTTGGGCCGCATGGATGAGGACGAGCGGCTCACGCGGATCACGCCTGATCTCGAAGCGCTTACGACACGGTTGTGGCATGGTGCGTTCCTGTTTGGCGATACGCCAAGTTCAGCAGACATTTCTGTCGCTCCTATGTTGGCGGCGGCACTCGCAACACCGGGAGAAACGCGCCTTAAAACCTTCATTAAGAGGAATGAGGTGCTATGTAACTATGTCGACCGGGTCGATGCAGCCTGCTGTTAACGCGCCGCGAGGTTTTTAGCGTTTAGCCCGTCCCTAGCTCGAATACCTTAAAACGTCTTGGCTGGTTTTCGTGTCTGCTGACGTAAAACCAAACCGCAGGCCTTTACGGTCAAGAACAACTTCTGCGCTCTTGAAAAATCCGAGGGCAGAAGTTGTTAGTATTGATAAGATCAGAGAGTTTCTGTCCTCATTTCCCAAAAATGGGTCCACACGTTGCCAAACAGGTAAACTTTAGCAGGATTTAATAGTACTTTTTGAAAAGAGTTCACCCGATGGAAGGTAAGTATATAGTTGCAACTGCCCCCCAATTTCGAGAAATCGCCGTGCTGTTTTTGCACTGCAAACCTCTTTTTGAAGGATTTCTGTAACTTGTTGATCAGGCGTGCGCTTCGATCCATCCAATTCGTTTTTTGCGCTTTCGGGAATGTCGACGGCTATCGATACCACCTTTCCGTCAGTTTCTACGTCTCTAAGCGAAACGCCCCTGCGGGGTGGCTCAGCTGCTAGTTTGTTAAATTCGTCAACCATCAATGTCGTGTATGTGCACAACTCATTTCCTTTGCAGCCTTCAATCGTCTCCCATACTTCGTAGCTATCATGTGTTTCAGTCGTGCATGCGCTAACAAACAGCAGTGAACTGAGGGCGATTCCAAAAAAGTAGTTTTTCATGTTTTCTCCAATTGGAAATTTTTCAAATTTATTTTGCGCAGGCATAATTTTCAGCGTTGTTGAAGGCTCGGTGAAGCCAATCAGTAACGCAGTCGTGTCAGGGCGCACAGATTTTTACTCGGAGGCAATATACAGTGGAATTTTACACATAATTCTAACGTCTGCTTCGCTTTACTTTACGTTTCACTTTGTCCGACTTGCGCTTGGCTTTGTTGATCTTCCGACGCGGTGACCGACCGGCGGGCGATTGCCGCGTTTGGGCTAGTTTTGTGCCCTCCAACGCCAGTAAATCCAACGCGATTCCCCCGGTCACCGGGGCTGCTTCCGCCAGGCGAACCGTTGCCCGTTGGCCCAAACCGATGATTTGCCCGCTGTCTGCGCCCATAAGAGTGTTTGTTTCGGCCTCAAAGTGAAAATATTCGTTGCCGATGGACCGCATTGGAACCAATCCGTCGGCACCTGTTTCATCTAGTTTTACAAAGATGCCAAAACGCGCGATGCCACTAACGCGGCCGGTGAACTCGTTGCCAACACGTTCGCTGAGGAAGGATGCAAGATAGCGGTCGGACGTGTCGCGTTCCGCAATCATAGAGCGGCGTTCAGTTTCAGAAATATGTGTGCCAGTTTCGTCCAAGGCCTCGTAATCTTCAGGCCTTAGACCGTCGTTGCCCCAGCCATGGGCGGCGATCAACGCGCGGTGCACAATCAGATCGGCGTACCGACGAATTGGCGAGGTGAAATGCGCATAGCGTGGCAGAGCAAGTCCGAAGTGCCCAAGATTGACGTGGCCATAATACGCTTGCGTCATCGAACGTAGGGTCGAGATATTGATGAGTTCGGCGTCATCACTGCCCGCCGCATCATTCAGCAATCGGTTTAAATGTGCGGTTTTTAAAACTTGTCCTTTGGCCAAGGTGTACCCACTGGCCTTGGCAGTCTCTCGCAGTGCGTCCAATTTTTCTGGGCTGGGTTCTTCGTGCACGCGAAACAACAGCGGTATTTTCTTGGCAATCAGTGTTTCGGCGGCGGCAACATTTGCCAGAACCATGAACTCTTCGATCAGCCGATGCGCATCCAATCGTTCCTTGAAACGCACGGAATTTACGGTGCCATCATCCGCCAATTCGATCCGCCGTTCAGGCAAGTCTAACTCCAAAGGTTGGCGCCTGTCGCGTGCCGAAACCAATGCTGCATAGGCGGCGTAAAGAGGCTCTAAAACAGGCCCTAACAAGGGGCCTGTCCGATCATTTGGAGCGCCATCAATCGCAGCTTGTACTTCTTCATAGTTGAGGGAGGCCGGCGAGCGCATTAACCCTCTGTGAAAGCTGTGAGTAAGTTTGTTCCCGTCCTGATCCAAAACCATGCGCACAGCGATACAGGCCCGCGGAACCCCTTCATGCAGGGAACACAAATCGCCTGACAAACGGTCCGGCAACATTGGCACAACCCGATCAGGAAAATAGGTGGAATTTCCGCGTTTGCGCGCCTCTTTGTCCAAAGCGCTGTTCGGAGTCACGTAGGCAGCAACATCTGCAATAGCCACCCAAACAACATGTCCCCCGGTGTTTTCCGGGTCTTCGTCGGCATGCGCAAAACACGCGTCGTCATGATCGCGTGCATCTGACGGATCGATGGTGACCAAGGGCAGATCGCGTAAATCTTCTCGCCCTGTTAGGCCAATCGGTTTCGCGGCGTCCGCTTGCGCGACAACATCATCAGGGAAGCTGTCCGGGATACCATGCTGGTGGATAGCGATCAGCGAGACCGCTTTGGGAGCAGAAGGATCTCCGAGCCGCTCAATGATCCGCGCGCGCGGCAATCCCATCCGAACCTTGGGGCCCGCTTGTTCTGCTTCGACGAGCTCGCCATCTTTTGCGCCATGGGTTGCACCCGCTGCGATCTGCCATTCTTTGTCAGACCCTTTGTCGATGGGCTGGATGCGTCCGCCTTCTGCCAGTTGTCGAAAAATACCGACAACGCGGCGCGGATTGGTGCCGATCCGACGGATCAGACGGGCTTCATAGTGGTGGTGCTCATTTTTTACCAGCGTCAATCGGGCCAGAATGCGATCTCCAGCACCCAGCGCCGGGTCAGAGGCACGTGTGACGATCAAAACAATTGGTTCTTGCCCTTCGCCGCGCCATTCCATCGGCTTGGCAAAAAGATCGCCGTCATCATCGGGCCCCGTAATTTGAAGGACACTCACTGGTGGCAGTCGATCCGGATCTTGGTAGCTGCGATTCCGCTTCTCCAGATGCCCGTCTGCTTCCAGTTCCTTCAAGATACGTTTGAGGTCGATCCGCGCAGCGCCTTTAATGCCAAATGCTTTGGCAATGTCACGTTTTGCGGTCAGTGTCGGGTTCTGCTCTATCCATTCAAGAATATCAGGTTTTGTAGGGAGGTTGTTCATTCACCTCAGATATCATGCGTTTTGCCTGCCGTCATGCGCAAATCATGCAAGGTATCCACATCGCGCATTTCATCGACATAGCCGACCCGCAAATCTGGGATCGAGGCTATTGTGTCTGCTAACGCGTGTTCGCTGGACCATCTGACATTGTGAAACAGCGAACGTGGTGCAATGCGTGCATTTTTTAGCCCTACCAACCAATAACCGCCGTCTGGCGCTGGCCCGAATACAGCCTCGGCTGGGCCTAATGCTGCGAAGGCCTTTGCAATTTGGGTGGGTTTAATCGCGGGGATATCAGCGCCGATAACACAAACTGGCCCGTGCGTTTGGCTCGCCAAGGCCCGCGCCATGCGTTGACCGAGATCCCCTGACCCTTGGGCCAACCGTGGTAAATGGGCAGGCCAAACCCGGCTGAGAAGGCCCTCTCGATTAGGCGAAACAGCCAGTACAACTTGCCAACGCGGATCTTGTATTTGACGGATCAACTGTCGGGTTTGCTGGCGGAACCACCAAGCTGCGGATGTCATTCCGACGTCGCGCCCCAACCGTGTTTTGACTCGTCCAGGACGCGGTTCCTTGAGCATGATAACCAGCGTTTGTTTCACGAAAAGTAATCCGCGAGGATACGCGAGTAGATCGATTTCAACTGATGAATATGAGATACTTTCACGTGTTCATCGACCTGATGCATCGACTGACCGACCAGACCAAACTCTACGACCGGGCAATGGTTTTTTACAAACCGAGCATCCGATGTACCCCCAGTTGTGCTGAGTATTGGCTGCACGCCGGTTTCTGCATGAACAGCCCGTGACACCAACTCGGACAGAGGGCCGGGTGGCGTGATAAAGCTCTCACCCGAGATCTTTATTTTGACCTCTGTTTGAACGCCAAATTCTGTCTCTATTAATGCGATTTCTTGCCTAATCCACTCCGTCAAAGACGTACCACTATGTGTATCATTGAAACGAATATTCACGGCAGCATTGCAGGTCGCGGGGATCACATTTGTCGCTGGATTTCCCGTATCCATCGTCACAATCGCCAAAGTCGACGGATCGAAATAATCGGTTCCGCTGTCCAGTTGATGGCTGGCGAGGCGGTCCATCAACCGCGCCAACGCTGGCAGGGGATTGCACGCCCGGTGCGGGTAGGCGGAATGTCCCTGTTTACCTATGACCTTGATCCAAGCCGTCATAGATCCGCGTCGCCCGATCTTGATCATATCGCCCATTTTTTCAGGACATGTTGGTTCTCCAACCAAGCAGACAGACATCGTCTCGCCGGATTTTTCCATATGATCGAGCAAGGCCGTTGTACCGTCAACGGCATCACCTTCTTCATCTCCGGTAATGGCTATGATGATTGATCCATCTGGCGGCGTTTCTCGCACAAAATCAACGGCCGCCGCGGCAAAAGCCGCAACGCCAGATTTCATATCCGTCGTCCCCCGTCCAAACATAATGCCGTCTTTTATTTCCGCGCCAAAAGGGGGCATGCTCCAATCAGCTTCGGCTCCGATAGGAACAACATCGGTATGACCGTTGAATCCAAAGCTGCGCGCATGTCCCTTGTCACCCCAGCGCGCAAACAGATTTCGGATACCGCGGCGATCTGCCCAAGCACATTCAAATCCGGCGGTCTCTAAGACTGCATGGAGCACGTCAAGCGCACCTTCATCGGCAGGTGTTACGGATGCACATTTCACTAAATCAGCAGTGAGCGCGGCGGGGTCAATGGGGGGCATGATCAGTCCTCTGCTACAATGAACACGTCTTTCCTACAGAGCAGGATAAAAGCTGCAAGTACAGGTTTCCATACAGGTGGTAAACTTGGGGAATTGGGGTGGCACAAATTTGGTTTAGTTGGTTGGATCGGCACCCGCTTCTGGGAGTGCGCCAAAAAACGGCTCCATCTGCGCGACAATAACGGCGTTTTCCTTAAGCGCGCGCTGCATGAGCTCACGCTCTTCATCGCTGATGTCATGGCCTTCGGCCAAACGTTCTTCCAAAGTGCCGTAGCCAGTCACATCTAACGGTGCCGTGTCGGCCTGT
The DNA here is from genome assembly GCA_039983935.1 of Roseobacter sp. Classification (GTDB taxonomy): domain Bacteria; phylum Pseudomonadota; class Alphaproteobacteria; order Rhodobacterales; family Rhodobacteraceae; genus Roseobacter. Next base: position 154,133 of record JBDWVP010000021.1, read on the forward strand.
TTCAGGATCGCTACCGTTTCCCGCACAGCCTCTGCTTCGTCTACCCCGCTGGCATAGATAACCAGACCTGCCCCCGACGCTTTTTGGGGGAGGCCATCGCCTTCTTTGCGGCCGATTTGGATGACCAGTGTATAGACTTGTTGTCGGGACGGTTTCTTTTCTTTTGCCATGCCCCTTCTTTAGGCTTTGGGGAAAGGCATCACAACGGCTTTGTCGAGTCTCTGTTCTGCGGGCCATTCAGCGTAGGGTTCCCAGTTGCTTTCCATTTCGTGCAGATGACGTAGACCGGCCAACAAGGGGACACGTTGTTCGGGCGGCAACAAATTATAATCACCAGCTTGTTCTTCGTATCGTTGCGCCATTTTGCCTGCGTCATCCCGTGTCACAATGGCGTCCAAAATCATCATCGCGGTGCAGGCAGCATAGCCTGGGTGTTCGGAATCCAACGTCACCTGTTCAATGACCTCACAGGGAAACCAACCGCCGAATTCCGACAAAACACAGCTGCTTTTCAAGCAATTTTCTAGGGCTTTGCGGTGAACATCGCGTATTTCGTCGGGGGCTAGCGCACTGACGGTGTCGCGAATGTCTTCGGTCATTGATCGAGATATGATTTTGAGTAACCGTATCAGGTCGGTTTCGTCATAGGTGCGAAGATCCGTCCCTCGAGGCAAATCATCTAGCTTGACGAGATCAAGCCCATGAGCGCAGCGAAACCCATTCATAACGGCTGCACGAATGGGGGAGGGTGCCTCTCGATAGCGTTCCTGAAAAGCATCCCAGTTCCAGAATAAATCGTCTTCGCCCGCCCCATACTGCAGACGGTCGGACAGCAAAACAACGGTCGCAGTCATAAAACTGGCGTGGTCGTCATCTGGCATAGATGCGATCATCATAAGTTCGGCATGCAGGTCGATGACATCCTGACGGGTCATTTGACCTTCCTGATCAAAAATCAGACTCCGTAAGACCATATCCAATCCGGGGCTTAGACGCGCTGCAAGACGGGTAAACCCTGATGCAGCTGCACTCTGGAGATCGGAAACAACCTGCAAGGTTGCAAACGTCATGGGGGTTTTGATCTTTCTCATATCCCAGCCGTAGTGGGATAAGAGGGCGGGAATATATCCCAGGACTGTCCAAAGACAGGAAAACTTGGGGCAAAGCTGCCCCAAGTCCTAAGCAATACTTAACTTAGTCGCGCAGCAGGTCGTTGATGGAAGTTTTCGAACGCGTTTGCGCGTCCACTTTTTTTACGATCACTGCGCAATACAGGTTCACGCCATTCTTTGATGGCATAGATCCCGCAACCACGACCGACCCTGCAGGCACTTCGCCATAGGTAAATTCACCGGTTTCGCGATCTACGATTTTGGTCGATTTGCCGATGAAAACACCCATTCCCAGAACGGAGCCTTCTCGGACGATGCACCCTTCAACGACTTCTGAACGCGCACCGATAAAGCAATTGTCTTCAATAATGGTCGGCCCAGCTTGCATTGGTTCCAGAACACCTCCGATGCCAACGCCACCTGAAAGGTGAACGTTTTTACCGATCTGCGCGCAAGACCCAACCGTCGCCCATGTGTCGACCATTGTACCTTTGTCAACATAGGCGCCCAGATTCACGAAGGAAGGCATCAAAACCACGCCGGGCGCGATAAACGCGGATTTTCGGACGACACAATTGGGAACGGCGCGAAATCCGGCTTGTTTCCACGCGGCCTCGTCCCATCCGGCGAATTTACTATCAACTTTATCCCACCAGCCCGATCCTTGCGGACCGCCGGATTGTATTTCCATGTCTTTGATCCGAAAACCCAGTAACACGGCTTTCTTTGCCCATTGATTGACGTGCCAATCCCGATTGCCTTGGCGTTCTGCTACGCGCAAGCTGCCACTGTCCAATGCAGCAAGCGTATGTTCGATTGCATCGCGCGCTTCGCCGGTTGTCGCTGGCGTGATGCTATCGCGATCTTCCCATGCGGCTTCGATTGCCGTTTCTAACTGAGCATTGGACATCTGTCTCTCCTGTTCGGTGACGTATATTGCTTGCGCCTATACAAGCCTCACTGGCTTCGCGCAATGTGTTCACGAAACGTAAAAGTCGTATAGGTATCACACCAAAGGCATTGCAACTTGATCCACAACATGCGCCCCTATCTAAAACGATGATCCGGAGACCTTATTAAATGAACCGACGCCACCCTCTTCGTCATGCACAAGCTGACCGCAAGGCCATCCGTGAAATTCCCGATACACCGCAAACCAGAGCGCCAGAATATAGGCTCGCCTTTGCGGATGATGATTTCCTGTGCCGCGAAGAATTGCGACCCGTGCGTCTGCAGCTGGAGTTGTTAAAACCCGAGATGCATTTGGACGCCCTGGGCATTAACAGCACGGTAGTTCTGTTTGGTGGCGCACGCATTCCCAGCCCAACGTTGAAAGACACGGCGCGTACGGAAACCTTGGCAGAATTGTCGCATTTTTATGATGAAGCCCGCGAGTTTTCCCGGCTGATGACGCTTAAGAGCCTCGAAAGCGACGGGTGCGAAAATGTCATTGTTACCGGTGGTGGACCTGGCGTGATGGAGGCGGGAAATCGGGGTGCAGATGATGCAGGTGGGCGATCAATTGGACTGAATATTGTGCTGCCTCACGAACAGGCACCGAATTCATATGTCACACCGGAACTGTGCTTCAACTTTCACTATTTCGCCATTCGCAAAATGCATTTCCTGATGCGTGCCAGCGCTATTTGTGTGTTCCCGGGGGGATTTGGCACGTTGGACGAATTGTTCGAAGCACTGACGTTGATTCAAACCGGACGTATGCAGCCTGTTCCCGTGCTGTTGTTTGGCAAGACCTTTTGGGACAGTATTCTGAATTGGGATGCTCTTGCGGATGCTGGCACGATTTCGGCAGAAGATCTGGGGCTGTTTAGTTACGTTGAGAGTGCGGCTGAAGCGATGGACATCATCGAAAACTGGCAAGACCAGCCAACGCGTGATGAAATTCCAGGTCGTTAGGGGCCGTTAAACGCAGATCGATTGCAGTTCATTGCCTTCGATTTTGATCAACTTTTGCAAATCGGGTGTAGAAATCGCGCCGATGACCAAAGTGCGGCCGACAACGATGCCGGGGGTTCCCGGGATACCTAAACGTCTGCCAAGCGATAGGCTGCGTTTCATCGCTCGTTCAACCCTTTCACCGTGAACTTCACGTAGAAACATGTCCTCTGGGAGTTCCAGTTTTTGCGCTAATTGACGCAAGGCAACGGGGCCGGGTCGCAACGGGCTTTCATTTAATAATCGGCGTGCCTTGTCCGACTTGCCCAGAAAGCCAGCCGCCAAAACGGCTTGTGCATAGCGTGTGGAAGAGGGGCCAAGCAGCGGCATTTCGTGCCAAATCAGCCGGATCGGCGCACCGCTATCACGCAAATTAATCAGGTTTCGTTCCAGCACTTTGCAATAGGGGCAATTAAAATCGCTGAAAATGGCGACCGGCACCCGTTCATCAGGCCATCCGGTTGGTCCAAATAATTCGAAACATGGCGATATTTTAGGGTCTGTTGCGACGGTCGGGGCTTCGTCTGAGGCCGCGCTCAAACCAAAAAAGGGATCGACGCCCCCTGATACTGCACCACCTGACATACTTCGAAACCCTTCAAACCCGCGAAGAGGTTCGAAGTTAAAATCAGATGGGATGCGTCGTAAAATTGGCGGGATTGCAATGGCAACGCCCATTGCCCCAAAAATCACCAACGCATCGCGGCGTTTCACTATTCGCCTGCCAAACCAGTTTCTGCAGCGATCTGCTTTCGCGATTTGCGGGCACGCTCTGTCGCCGATTTTAACTGACCACAGGCCGCCATGATGTCTTCTCCACGCGGCTTGCGCACCGGAGAGGCATAGCCGGCATTGTAAACAATTTCAGAAAAAGCCCTGATCCTGTTATTCGAGGAACGCTTATAAGGCGCACCGGGCCATTCGTTAAATGGAATGAGATTGATTTTTGCCGGAATACCTTCGATGAGCTTGATCAAACGATGCGCGTCTGCGTCGCTATCGTTCACGCCGTGCAGCATAACGTATTCAAAAGTGATGCGTTCGGAATTTGACACTTTGGGATATGTGCGCAGCGCCTCAAGAAGAACCTCGAGGTTCCAACGTTTGTTAATTGGGACCAGCTTGTCGCGCACTTCATCCGTTGTCGCGTGAAAACTAATTGCCAACTGACACCCGATTTCGGCTGCTGTCCGCGCTATTTCGGGGACGACACCGGACGTGGAAAGCGTAATACGACGGCGAGACAGTTGAATGCCTTCCGGGTCCATAGCGATTTTCATCGCGTCCCGGACGTTTTCAAAGTTATAGAGCGGTTCGCCCATCCCCATGAGGACAATGTTGGACAGCAGACGCTTTTCACTGTTCGGCGCGCCAACTTCGGGCCATTCGCCCAAATCGTCGCGTGCCACCATCACCTGACCGATGATCTCGGCTGCGGTTAGATTGCGCACCAATTTCTGTGTACCAGTGTGGCAGAACGAACATGTCAGTGTACAACCTACCTGTGACGACACACAAAGTGTGCCGCGATTGTCTTCCGGAATATAGACAACTTCGACCTCATGCCCGCCGGCAATGCGGACCAGATATTTTCTGGTTCCATCGTCACTGACTTGACGGGTCACAACTTCAGGGATTTCGAGGATAAAATGTTCGTTGAGCTGCGCGCGATATGCCTTGCCCAAGTTCGTCATGGCATCAAAATCACGCACACCCCATTGGTAGATCCATTGCCAAATTTGCCCAACCCGCATTTTTACTTGTTTCTCGGGGGTGCCGATGGAGATCAATGCGTCACGCAAAGCAAGTCGTGTTAAACCAATAAGGTTTACAGGCCCGTCCGGCAATTTGCGCGGAATGGTATGGACATCTTGCGTAATCGGCGCCGTGATAGACATTTCTAAGCCCTCAAGAGGATGGATGACGCTCTATATAGAATTTTCCACGCAGATCAAAAGAAAAAGCCCCGCGCATTTGCAGGGCTTTGTTTCTGAGTTGGATGGCTTTATCCGGCGCAGCGGTTTTTTGCTTCTTCTGTCGCGGCGGTAAAGCCTAACAGCGAGAATGTATCTTTTGTGGTGGTGCCGCGACTTGATACACCTGTCACAATGGCCTGAGCACCACGTTTCATAGCCGCAACGAGCGTAGAATCATCTGCTGGGCTGGCGGGCCATGCCCAATCGCCATCCGTTGATAGTGAATACTCAGTATCGCCAATACCAATGCTGACAGTACTACCCTCTCTGAAGGGATACCCACCTGTGAATGCAACTTGAGCGTTGGCACCTGCATCTGGACGATAAAAGACCATCAACAAAATATCGCCGCGATTCGCAGCGACAACGCGGCCATCACGGGTGTTCACGGTTTCAGTTGGATCAGAAACACTCCAGCATTCCTTTGGGTTATCCTCAACAAAAACGTTCCAATCCGTCTCTGCAGCTACACGGTTTGTGCTGACGTTTTGGGCAACCGACGCAGACCCTATCAGCGCCAATACCGCACTGACTCCAAATAGACTTTTGTAAACTCGCATGTTTTGCAGCCTCCAGCTGACTTAACCTCAATACGTTTCAGGCGGTGTGGCGGGTATTATATACCGCTCTTTCTTTCCGCTCAAATTCTCGTCAAGACTTGTGCCTCAACGCATGACACAGTAGCGCATTCTGCACAGCATACGAAAGTCTGATTGGCAATATTTCGCTAAATCGTGAGGAAAAAATGTCTCAACCTGTATCAATGGTCGAAATCTGGAGAGGTCCCTTTCTGGAAAGTGCCCACTCCGGTCATGCGGTTATCTGCGATGACACTGGTCAAATCGTGCAAGCTTGGGGGAACCCAGATCAGGTTACATTGTCTCGCAGTTCGTCGAAAATGATACAGGCTTTACCTCTTATTACTTCTGGGGCCGCGCGGGCAGCGAGTTTAGCGCCAGAACAACTCTCTTTGGCCTGCGCATCGCATTCGGGTGCGAAATTGCACACACAAGCCGTGCGAACTTGGCTTGGCTCGTTAGACTTATCCGAACATGATTTGCGCTGTGGATCGCACTATCCGTTTGATAGAGACAGTGAAATGGCGATGATTTCATCCGGCGAAACCCCATGTCAGTGTCATCATAATTGTTCGGGAAAACACACCGGGTTTTTGACCCTAAACAAACATATCAAAGGTGGATCAGAGTATTTCGAACCTGATCATCCGGTCCAAAAAGCTGTTCTGGAGGCGTTTGAACGGACGACGGGGCAATCTTCTCCCGGTTTTGGTATCGATGGATGTTCTGTCCCGAATTTTGCGTCAACCTTGCATGGTATGGCCCGTGCAATGGCGCATTTCGCCGCCAGCCCGTCGGACAGCGCTGAAGCACAATTGCACCAAGCCATGCGTTTATACCCGGAATTCGTAGCAGGTGAGGGTCGTGCCTGTACCGAGTTGATGCGTGCGATGGACGGCAAAGTCGCAATCAAGACCGGCGCGGAAGGGTTTTTCATTGCGATCATCCCTGAAAAGAAACTGGGTGTTGCGCTGAAGATAACTGACGGCACCACCCGCGCATCAGAATGCGCCATCGCGGCCATTCTTGTGAAACTTGGCGTATTAGAGCCAGAACATCCGGTTACTCAACGTTTTATGAACGTACCGATCAAGAACGCACGCGGTATCGGCGTGGGTTGGATCCGGCCGGGGCCTGCATTGCTCTGACTTGGCGCTGTGCGGACAACAACTGGCCGCGGGGATTTGGAAGATCAGCGCAGAAATGCAGAAAGTTATTCTGTTGGATGGGAAAACGCGCCGAAAATAAACTCTACTCAGAAACAAAATCAGTTTTTGCGTACCCTTGAAGATAGAGCAATGCTGTCAGATCGCCGTGATTGATGCGAATGTCACATTGTGCTGCCACGGCTGGTTTTGCGTGCAAGGCCACGCCACTTCCGGCTAGCTTAAGCATCCCCAGATCATTCGCCCCGTCACCTACGGCGATCACATCTGACGTTGTCAAACCCAGACGCTGTGTAATGTCGTTCAAGGCTTCGACTTTTGCCTGCTGGCCCAAAATTGGCACCCCGGGAAATCCCGTCAGCAAACCCTTATCTTCTAACAAGGTATTCGCGCGGTTTTCGTCGAACCCCAGCCGGGTCGCGATTGCCGTGGTGAAAGCTGTAAAACCACCGGACACAAGCGCCGCAAAGGCACCCTGAGATTTCATCGTCCTAAGCAACGTTGGACCACCCGGCATTAAGGTAATCCGTTCCTTTAGGACTTTTTCGATCGTGTCTACTGGCAAACCTTTTAGTAATCCGACACGCTCAGTCAGGGCCTCGTTAAAATCCAACTCACCGTTCATAGCGCGCGCCGTTATGCCTTTTACCAGCGCGCCAACGCCGGCCTCGTCAGCCAATTCATCAATACACTCTTGTTGGATCATTGTGCTGTCCATATCAGCCAACAGCACTTTTTTACGGCGTCCTTGCGTTGGCTGAAACACCAGATCGACAGACAAGCGCTGCAGTTCATCCCATACTTCCCAGCGATTTTCTGGTAATGTGGGCATTTCAAATTCGGCAGCGCTGTCTTGGCACAGCCAGACAGTTTCTGAGCCACCCCAAGCATTGCGCAAAGAAGTCACCAAATTTGGGTCAAGCGTTTGCGCCTCCGGCGCGGTCAAAAGGGTTGCCGTGAACATATGGTAAGTTTCCGATGCGCGTCAGGGATGTCGCAAAATGCGAAGCTGCGGCGTTCTAACCGCATTTTCACCGTTGCGCTAGAGCGCCGACCTCCGTAACCGCAGCGGTGGGACACCCTTCCCCAACGAAGGGTCATGTTCATCCTAATTTTCCTTATATAACTTAGCTACTTATGTTTCTCTTGATTTTGTCTTGTGTCAGATTTGTGCAAAAAAGGGCGTCAGTGACGGTTGGGTCATCCTTCGAATGAGCGTAGAATTTCATAATTGTTGAGACATCTTTCCAGCCACCACGCACCCTAACAGTTTCGGGATCTGTACCAGCTTGTAACATGCTCGTTGCAAACCCGTGCCAGCAACAGTGAGGTGACAGCTTTTCGATAGCAGCACGCTTGATCACGTTGTTCCAAACTTGTCCAACGCTCTCACCTGAGGCGTATTGGAAAACAAGTTCATCCGGGTTATGATTTGACGGAATGTTAGCCAGCGCCGGGATAACCGGCGGTTGGAGGTGAGCGACACGATGACTTTCAGTCTTTGCTTGATAGATGGTTACTGTTTTCTTGAACAATTCAACGTCATCCCATTTTAAAGCACACGCTTCTCCACGCCGCGCACTCGTACCGAACATGAAGAGGCAAAGAGCTGCTAAATGAGGCAAACCATCTTGAGTTGCCTGCGTTGCAAATGCCTCGATCCACCCCCGGTTGGCAGGTGTCTTAGTTTTGACATTGACCTTGAGCCGCTTCACCCTGATCGGGGCGCACCATTCAAGTTCCGCCGCATAGTTAATAACCGCTTGTGCAGGCACGATGCCCTGCCTGTTCAATGTTGCATTAGCGGCGTTGGGATATAGCTTGCGTGCCATCTGGCGGATAGCCTCGCCAGTTATCTTGGAAACCAAGGTGTTCGTCCAGTAGTCCTCGATGCGTTCGAGAAAACGCGTGCTATGCCCGGCCTGTCGATAGGCTATAGCCGCTTGAGAAAAGATCAGCGTCGCTCTTGGCCCATCAAGATGACTTTGCCACTCTTTCGCCTCGATTTCTGCTGCGATCCTTTCCGCAATCCTTTTGTCCGATGTTCCAGTAGCGCCTCGTAGTCGCCGACCGGCAACGCTGCCCCGGTAGCTGTAGAGGTTGTTCCGTTTGAAGACTTTGAGCGGCATTCCATCGCCTCCATAAACGTGACTACATGATGATCCAACATAATGACTTTCTGACCAATTTTACAAAAGCATCCGAGTTCGCGGACAGTATCTGACACGAATCTAGGAGAAGCGGTAAGACGCTTCGCGAGGGCACGCGGCGGCGTATACGATGGCAATACATCACCCATCTTCTGCCACCTCGGCTGCGCACGGCTCAACCATATTCCGTGCGATGTATTCGTGAATAGCGTTCTGCGGCAGAAGGAAGTTTGCTCCATTTCTCAAGAACCTAATGCTTCCCGTTGAGATCAATTTCCTAATCAGCTTCTCTGGCCAGCCGGTTTCAGCTGCCAATTGTCTCGGGGTGAGCAGGGTTCATTCGTTCATAGTTCTTTCCTCTTGATTAAATAGTAGTATGATTAGACAGAATGCGTCACGGTAGGTTACGCATGTCCAAATATGGGAACATTTGTCCGTATGTCAGCTGCATTGATTGGGATAGGCCAAACGATGCTCAGCGTACGCAGCTAATTGGGCTACCCTCAAAGCAAGGTCGCCACGATACTTGGGATCGCCGACAAGTCCTATAAAAACTATGAGCTTGAAAAACGGGAGTTGCCGCTCTTGATCGCAGTAAAATTCTGCGAAGAGTTCGACAAGAATCTCATATGGTTGGTCTACGGAAACTCTGTCCCGGATAGTGAGCAATCAGCTCGCTTGGCCGGGCAAACCGCACAGGCAGTTTTTGAACACGCGGTTGCGACCAAAAAATCCTTTTCCAGCGCAGAAATCCAGAAGTTCACTCAATACATTTTTGAGCAATCCCTCTCAAAAGGCACATCGCCGCAAAGCGAGGCAAAGCTGTTTTTTTCAGCCATTGGATAAGGGGAACAACTCGATGAAACATCTGAAAGATCCCAACACGCCGATCAATAAATTCGCCAACACCTTACGTTTGATGGGCATCCTGCTTCTGGTTGCTAGCAGCATAGGCTTCATCTCGTACCGCTCAGAGACAGGCAACTTCTGGGACGTGTACACGCTGTTCTTGCTGCACCTTGCTGTCGCTGGAGCCATCCTAGCATTTGTTGGCGAAACACTCTGGAAAATCCTCATCACGCATAGCGACGTTTCTCGCCGCAAATTCTATTTCTATGATGAAGAATGACTGGCAAACCTCGTTGTTAGCCAAATCCAACAGTTGATAGGAGCGCAATCCTTGGTCGCCAAATCTAGATCAAAATGAAACTCTCTAAGGATTAGTATCGCTGTAACTATGACACCGAAAATTCAAATCCTGATCACTGGAGCGCGAGCGCCGGTAGCTTTTCACCTCGCAAGGTTGCTCATCGATGCAGGGCATTCTGTGATTCTGGTAGATCATCTCAATCATCCATTGGCCGCCGCGAGTCAGCAGAACATTCCATATTGCCGTATTCCGGCATTCAGCGAGGACCCCAAGGCCGCATCTGACGCCTTACATGAGATCATTGAACAACGCGATATCTCTTTGGTCATTCCGACCTGCGAGGAGGTTCTGTATCTTGCTCTGCTTTGGAAGCGTAACCCTCCGAAAGCAGCGCTCTTTGCACCGGATTTGGCGACCCTGACCGAGGTTCATCACAAATACAATTTTATCCGCTTGTGCAAGGGTTTAGACCTCCCGACACCGCGAACCCACTTGATCACAACACCGCAGGAACTTGCCTCTCACATGCCGGATGCGCAGGGCTTAGTTTTCAAGCCTGTCTGGTCCCGCTTCGGATCTGAGGTCTTGATCCGGCCGCCGGACCGCAAACTCAAACACATTCGCCCGACAAACCAAAGTCCATGGGTTGCGCAGGACTATGTCGAGGGAGACGAGCTTTGTGTCTATGCCATCGCGCATGCGGGAAAATTGACGGCGCTCAGCACCTATCGCGGCTTGGTACGCGCAGGTCCGGGGGCCGCGATTTGCTTTGCGCCTGAAGACAGCGAACCAGTGCGGACATTTGTCGAAAAAATCGTATCGGCAACCACATGGACGGGTCAAATATCCTTTGATGTGATGCGCACGGCAGATGGCCGAATTTTGCCGCTAGAGTGTAACCCACGCGCAACCAGCGGCTTGCATTTTTTCACCGACGGCGCTGCATTCTCCCAAGCTCTTTTTGCGCAAATAGAGGCGGTTAAACCCGATGTAACCGCGCCTCAAACATTACCCTTGGCGCTGTGGCTGTATGGTCTGCCCATGATGTTGGAAAAAAATAGGCGACGAGTGTTTCTGGATGCCCTGCGCAGATCGGGTGACGTGATGTGCTGGCCTTCGGACCGCATCGGCTATGGCACGCAGATACGTGCTGTGGCGGAATTTGCGCGGATCGCAGCGCGCCACCGGATCAGTCTAGAGCGCGCCTCGACGTGGGGGATCGAATGGAACGGGGAGGATCAAAGCATCATTTCATAGTGGCGGGTTTCGGGGCGAAGGGGCTGACCTGCTTCAATCATTTCGATCTCGCGCCGGAGAATATCAAGCGGGCCGAGCATACGCGCGGCACCGCGCCCATTGTCAAAGGCAGACCGCAGGACGCGGCGATCCTGCTCAAGCGCCATGCGAAACATCGGCTGAAATGCAAGTGCCTTGAGATGCCCAAGCACGCCTTGTTTTGGCGCTGTTAGCCAACCGATGCCCTCGACCGTCTCAGCATTGGTCTGTCGCAGATGAAATGTGGTGGCCAGTACCATGCCTCTGGGCCCCCAATATTCAAGCTCTGCAATACCCGGTCGCCTGTAACGCCCCACGCCTTTGGTACGCGCTCCGTCAAGCAAAGCGCTGACGAGCCCGTGCTGCTTTTCTTCGCCGGTATAGACCGCCTCGACCCAATCCACACCGGTTGTCACCTCGACGTGCACGCGGGTGCGGGTGCTGGTCAAGCCGCGAAGCAGCCCTTTGTGGGTGAAATGAGTATGGGTTGCATCCAAAATATTCTCAGCAGCATCCACAAGGGTCGTGCGGGTGGAACTTTTCACTACCCGCGAAACAATGTCTTGCCCCGACATGGGGTGAACCGTTGGCGCGCTCGCAGGCTGGCCCAAACTGAGGAATATTCCACCCTCCTGTTCCATCACACGATATTGCGGAACACGGCAGCGCGGCAGGGCTGTGACACATCCAGGAATGTCCACACAGGTGCCATCCGCACCAAAGCGCCAGCCGTGATAGGGGCATTCAATGGTGTCTTTCACTACGCGGCCTTTGGACAGTTCAACCAATCGGTGGGGACACTGATCATGTAGCGCCGAAAGGCCCGCGGCATGGCGAAATAAAACAATCCCTTTGCCCTGAAACATCACCCGCATTGGCTTGCGCCCCAAATCGCAAGAACGCGCAACTGCGTGCCAAAGATCATCCATCACAATTCATACCTTTTCAAAAGCGACACGCCGACGCCCGATAAAACCGTTGCAACAGCGCGGGTCGCAGCGCGGCGCTTGCGCGCAAGGTGACCCACATAGACAGCACTATACTCTATCGCGGGCACGGCACATCTGTTGCGTTTGAACCCTGCGGCCCCTGCGCTCATGTTAAAAAGAAGGTTTCTTTCCATTGCGTCCCGTTGGGCCATTGCCGTGATCAATCGGTAAAGCCCCTCGCTTTGGGGGCGCGTGGTATCGTATCCCAGCAAGGGTTGCGTCAGAGTGTGGCCATATTCAAACCGTCCCCCAACCGCCACAAGCGCACCTTGCGCATTGCGCAGCCCTTCCATTTGCAGAATGCCCGAGCGGTGCGCCTGCGCCAGATATGTCGCGGTGTATTGCGGATTAAGGGGCGTGTATTTCTCAAGATAAAGCTGCTCATAAAGCGTGATTGCGCGCGTGTAATCATCCTGTGTAAAGCCGTCGTTGCGGACCTCTTTCAATGGCGTTTTGCGCAGCAACGCCCTGTCACTTTTCATATCCTTGCTCAGCCGCACGGGTGTGCGACCATCGAACAGATAAATCTGGCGGGAGGGAAGAAAGTGAAACCCTGCCTCCACCAAAGCATTCAGCGCGCTTTGGTCAGAATAGGTGTTCAAGGACCGCAGAATAATCGCATGGCCGGGATATTGCGCGACCAGTTTGTCGCGAAGCATAGACGCCATGCTATGGGTGATTGCAGGGGCAGGGTTTGTTGAAAACAGCCAGTTGTTCACATGCACTGCGCGGTCCAGCCCGCTGGCGCGCACCACAACAGCCGCCGCCTTGATTAGGCCGATCAAGGGTATCTGCAAAAACCGATTGGTCGCAAAATTGCGCGTCTCTTCGACGGCATAATCACTGTAGCCTGTGACCGGATCACAAATATAGCAATTCCCCGTCAGGTTGCCGTCGTTGATCGTGATTGGAAATGGTTGATCTGCGATATCCAGCCGCTCCACCCGTGTGGTCAGGTTACGAATTAACGCGGGGGCGGGATGCCGGTTAAAACAATCGACAAAAGCGTCCAGACGCGCCGTACCTTCAGCCATCATCGCGGTCCCGACGCTACACGGCATTCGACCCGTCTGAGTTTCCGGCTCACATCCAGCGAAAGCGCGGCATGGGTCACTGTGACCTCCGCCTCGCTACCGCGTCCGTCGAACAGGGCTGTTAGACGAAGTTTCGCGGCCATGCCTGCGTCGCGGGGTACGGTGTGGGGCAGCACAAGCGTCACAGCCTTGGGTCCGGTCTGGATCAGGCGAAAATCGGTGATCGCGGGATCGGCCATCACCACTGCATTGCGCAGCGCATCAGGTGTCAGCATTTGCGCCCCTTGCAGCCCGTGCAGATGAAAACAATCATCCATCCGGCCCACGATCTCGGACACGGCTTGCAGGGGCGTGCCGCATGGGCACGGATCATGGTCCAGCCGCAGCAGATCATTCATGCGGTAGCGGGCAAGGATTTGTGTCTCTCGGCGAAATGAGGAAATCAGCGGCGTGACCAAACCTTCGCCCACGTCTTCGAATTCAAAGTGAACTGAATCTTCCGCCAAATGTAACCGACCATGGCGGCAGGTCGCACCCAGCAATCCTTCGGTTGCCATGTAAATCTGACAGAGAGGCACCTTGAATGCGGCTTCGATAATGGGACGATCAATGGGATCGAGCGTTTCAGCCGCTGAAAACACACGCAGAGGGCGGAGATCAAAAGCACCCTCGGCCATCGCCCGCAGTATTTTGGGTGCCGCAACGATGACAGTCGGGTCAAACGCTTCCAGCTGCGTGCGCATTGCGTCAAGACCTTGGGTCACATCGAAAAACCGAAGCTGCAACCGTTGGATCTGGTTAGCGCTGTCATAAAGGCCCGTGCCGCGTGGCAGAAGGATCGCGACCCTTTGTTTGCGCCACAACAAGTCCGCCATCGTCTTTGCAAGGATAGTGCCTAACCAGCGAAACCGCTCGGCATCCGAGATTACAAAATACCCCTGGTTGCCACTGGTGCCCGTGCTAGCACCAACGGTGAGCGTCCTATGACGGTCCTCGCCCCTAACAAGGATTGTTCGGACCTGTTCGGTTGTCATCCCCGCAGTGTTGTAACGCGCAAAATCTGCCATCAGCTGCGCTTTGTCCATCACGGGCAAAGCTGCCAAACTTGGGGGCGCATCGGCGAAGGCCGGCACAGTCGGGACCGCGCGCTTCAACCATCTATTCAAAGCCCGTTCTTGATGTTTCACAAAGCCTGCGCGCCCAAGCGTCGGACGTGACAAACGGCGGGTGATGATAAAACTTAACGGTGCATGTAATTTTGCAATCACAGCGCGGCACCTTGTGCATAATCAAAAGCGGTCGGCGCATCATCATGGCACAGCACCACAGTGCCGCCCGCCTTGCGAAATGTCGCGACCTGATCAGTGCTTTGCGCCACATCGCTAAAACTGTCCGAAATCAGACGAGGGAACAGGAGCGATCTGCGCTCAGGCAAAAGCGCTTCATGCACCCATTGCGTATCCGTCGCATACAGCAAAGGCACATCCATCTGGCCAAACAGCAGCCCGAAATGACCATCCGCATGACCGGGCAACGGTACAGCCGATACACTGCCATCTCCGAAAATATCGTACCCCTCTGGCAAATGCGCTTTTTGCTGGCGCGCAGCCTGCTCGATCGTGTCCAAGCGCGTGTCAAAGTCGGGTGGGACCAGCTCCCTGAACACGCCATGACGCAGGTTTTGAAAGGCCGTACTACGCTGCACATGAGACCAAGCGGCCCCGCTGCCGATGAATCGGGCGTTCGGGAAGGCGCTCAGACCAGACACATGATCGGCGTGAAAATGTGTTACGATCACGCGTGAGATATCCGCAGGTCTCAGGCCAAAATGCGCCAGGAACGGTGCGGCCTGCTCTTGCGCCACCAACTGTGGCGACAGCACGCGCGCATAACTGCGCAACGCGAACGAGCGGTCGGGCAGATCAAGGCTGTGGTGGGTGTAGCCGGTATCTATGAGCGTCGGTCCTGCGGTAGGGTGGCAGAATAGACCATACCGCACCTGAAGCAGCCGCCGTCGCCAGCGGCCATGCCGCAGGATCGCTCGCTCAGGGGCCGCGACCCACGCACTATTGGCAAAGACCGGCCTCATCAGGCGGCACCTTCGTCAAACACGCGTTCCAGACCTTCAGCAAAGCGCACCTGTGGCACCCAGCCGAGCGCATCGCGGGCCTTTGAAATATCAAGGCTTTGTTCAAAGGCAAACAGACCCAAAGCATAGCGTGTCACAAGTGGTTCGCGCGGGTCACAACGCATCAAGGCAAGTGTTTCGGCAACACGCGCTGCCACCAAGGCCGGCACAAGCGGCATGGTGCGCCAGCGCGGTACGATCCCAGCACGTGCACAGGCCATTTGGACAATCGACGAGACGGGAACGACTTCACCGCCCGAGATATTGAACGCCTGCCCTTCGATATTCTGCTTTGCCTCAAGCGCGCTCACAACCGCCGAGACGACATCATCAACGAACGTCAGATCAATGCGCGCGCGCCCACCGCGAAACCGTGGCAAGGCGCGCGCGCTTGCTATTTTGAGCAAACGAGGCAGAAGTGTGCTGTCACCGGGGCCATAAATACCGCGAGGCCGCAGGATGATCGGCCCCAGATCGGTAGCATCCCGCACCAGCTTTTCTGCTGCGATCTTGCTTTTGGCGTAGGCGGTAAAAGGAGCAGGTAATGGCACTTCTTCGGACACGTCGACCTGATCGCGCAGGGCAAAATAGACCGACGGGCTGGAAATAAAGACAAATCTCTTGACGTTCTGCGCGCGCGCAAAGTCCAAAACCGACTGCGTGCCAAGGACATTGGCCGCATGAAATACAGCATCACGGCCAAAGGGCGATGATAGCGCGGCACAATGCACAACCGCATCTACCCCGCGCAATGCCAGACCTTCAGGGGCCGCGTTGGGCAAACCCCACTGCACAACACTAAGGCCTTCTTTGGCAAGGGCTGCACATCGCTCGGGGTTGCGCCCCTGTCCCACACAGGTGGGCCCAAGACGCCGCAGCACGGCCTTGCCCAAAAAGCCGGTCGCACCAGTGACAAGAACGCGGCCGTCCACTTTAAGTTACCACAGCGGCACCGCCCAAGCTGACCCCCGCAGAAGTTCCTAGAAACAGTACCTTGCTGCCTGCAGGCACACGGCCCAGTTCGCGAGCAATATCAAACGCAAAAGGGATCGACGCGGCAATCTGATTGCCATAGTCCTCTACGATGCGCACAACCTTCTCTTTCGGCCAACCGGTCTGACGGATCATATGATCAAGGGCCGCCGGGCTGGCTTGATGCGGCACAATCAGATCTACATCAGCATGATCCCATCCGGCCTCTTGCAAAAGTGCATCAACGAATCCGCTGAAATGCAGGGTCGTAAGACGAAAGAGCGCCTTTCCATCCATGCTGAATTTGGAATGTTCGGCAAAAGCTGCATGTTCAGCGTTGAAATCAAAACGGGTGCCCCCCGCGCCGATCCCGCACGCCTCGTAGGCGGAAGGGAAACTACGCAACCGGACAGCTTTGATCGCAGCGCTCGTTTGTCCTGTGGATGCGCCGAGCACTGCCGCAGCAGCCCCATCCCCGAAAAGAGCTGCTGTTTCGGGATGTTGCGCCCATGGCAGCGCCCTTGATGCCACTTCTGATGAGACCACCAATGCTGTTGTCGCGGCCCCGCCCGATATCATGCGCGAGCCAATATCCAAACCAGTCACAAAGCTGAGGCAAGTGCTATTGACGTCAAACGCCGCCGCAGTGCCATCCGCCATGCCAAGCCTGCGCATGACCAGCGGTGCCATGGCCGGAATGGGTTGATAGGGCACGGAGGCCCCCGAAATGATCAGATCAATCTCATCAATCTTGCGGCCCGCGTTTTGCAATGCGCGCTGACAAGCAACGGTGGCAAGATCAACCTGCATCTCATCTTTACAGTAAAAACGGCGGCGGACACCTGCTGCTGCAATGCGACCTCCCGCATCCCACTTTCGATCAAGATCAATACTATCAACAGAGTGAAGCGGTAAAGCCCGTCCTGTGCCTAGAAATGCAGTATTCAGCGAATGGCCCTCCCGATAAAAAACTTCTAAAGAACTGTGCAATTGCTGCCCGGTGGCGTTCTATCGTAATTGAGAATGATCCCCGTGCACGTATTTGTTTGATCGACTAGCTTGCCGCAGAGCTATTGTTGCGACAACAAGCGAACAAGCGGCTCATTTATATAATAGTTGCTTTGGGCGACCTTCACCTTCTCTAAAAGGCCTGATTGCGTGAGCTGGTCGAGATAACGGCCCGCAGTCTGTCGGCCCACACCTACTTCTTCGATGACATATTCAATGCGGGTGTATGGGTGGCGAAACAGATTATTGACCAGTTCATGTGAGTATAGCTTGGGATGATCACGCTTTATGCGGTTCTTGTACTCGGACATTAACTGCTTGATTCCAAAAACAAGCTGGGTGGTCTCTTTGGCCGTATCTGAGACCGCATTGATCATATAGAGCAACCATGGCTCCCACTCCAACGTGTCGCGTGTGTGCTGAAGCAATCTGTAGTATTCGCCTTTGTTTCGAGTGATGTAGCGACTGATATATAGTATCGGAATCTCCAGGAGTTCGACCCTGCACAAGTAGAGCACGTTCAGAATGCGCCCAATGCGCCCATTCCCATCAGAAAACGGATGAATGCTTTCAAATTGATGATGAATAAGGGCCATCGAAACGAGTGGATCTAGGTCCGTTTCCTCTGTCGTGTTGACAAAGCGCTCAAGCGCTCGCATCTGATCCAATATATCGCTGTGCGATTGTGGCGGAACATATACTATTTCGCCTGAACTCTCGTTCTTAAGCGCGGTTCCAGGCATCTTTCGAAATTCATCCGTGCTGCCTTTTAGAGTTTGAAAGAGGGCAATGATTTGGTTGCTACTTATCATACCATCTTTCTCAACCAACTGGGAATAGCCGAGCCTCAATGCCTCGCCGTACATGCCCACTTCTTTGGCCTCAGGAGATGGGTAAATTCCTTTACGGCTATCAATTTGAAACAACTCATCTTGAGTTGTAACGATGTTTTCAATCTCCGAACTCGCAGCAGCCTCTTGAAGCATTAGGGTATCAATGAGTATGCCTTGGTTAGGGATGCTACTTGCGCGACCTTTCAGCTCAGCAAGGTTCTTGTGAGCGGTCGTCAATGCCTTCAGAACCTTCCGCGTTTCCAGATCAGGATGTGGTGGCAGCGTCGGTATTTGGTATCGTTCAACGAGGGCTTCTCTAGTTATGGTAGTTGTTTTGGCGCTCATGTAATCATACCAATCATCGTATGTCTAAAAAATCTATTTTTTGTAACATACAAGGATTCGTATGTCGACAAAAGTGCCATTCTTGAATCACACGAGTAAGCAATCGCCGCTGCCTACTCGTGAACTCAGGTATGCTGTCACAATGACAAAGGCAGCAAACATAATCCCACCGTCAATGCGTCATCCCCCGGTTCATCTCGACCTCCCGCGCTTCTAGCTCTGTCTCAGCCTCTCTTCGGCGTCCTTCGCTACCCCCCGTCCCATTTTGAGACGCAACCCCATTGGGACCGCTGCCTCCACCCTTCGGGCGCGAACTGGGACCAAGGGTGATATCAAGGTGCAACTCATACTGATTGGACCCGCGCCCGCCGTCGCCATCCCCACGGGCATGGCGCGTGACAAGGCCACATTCCTCTAAGGTGGCCATATGCCGAAACAGCGTTGCCCGGCCCATCTCGCATTCGTCCGCCAAACGCTGTGCGCTTGGATTGCATTGGCCGGTTTCCTTGTTGTGGAAGTCCGCCAGTTGGATCAGCACAATCTTGGCGGCGGGTTTCAAGCCTTTGACATTGGCGGCCCAGATCAATGCCATGCCGCTCATGACGTCACCAATCCTGCCAGAAACGGGATAATAGCATGGAGCCTACCACCCGATTCCGCAGCTCGGTGTTGTGGAACAAAACCAGATTTCCTTGTGTCAGATTTGTGCCGATAGGAAACAGGCGTTCCTGCATCGTTCTGCAAATGACTACATTTATCTGCATGGCAAGTACCTTTGCCTGTTGCTGTTTTTACTGGGGTTCCGTATGTCCGGCGGTGGGACACCCTTCCCCAACGAAGGGCGATTATCTGTAAGGATACCATCAATGGTTATTACGACACCGGCAACGCGGCCGGCTAATCCGCGTTTTTCCTCTGGCCCATGTGCCAAACACCCCACATTTGATCTGGCAAAGCTGACTGATGCTCCTTTGGGGCGGTCGCACCGTGCTCGAGAAGGCAAGGCGAAACTGCTTGCCGCGATTGAAACGACCCGCGACGTGCTTGGCGTTCCTGCGGACTATAAAATCGGGATTGTGCCGGCTTCAGACACAGGTGCTTTCGAAATGGCAATGTGGTCCATGCTAGGCGAACGTCCGGCAGAAATGGTCGCATGGGAGAGTTTTGGCGCAGGTTGGGTGACGGATGTTGCCAAACAATTGAAAATCGAACACACCGTTCATACGGCCGATTACGGCGAAATCGTCGACATGGCCTCGCTGAACTACGACAATGATGTTTGCTTTACTTGGAACGGTACAACATCAGGCGTTCGGGTTGCATCAGGCGATGTTATTCCGGAAAATCGCGCGGGTTTGACGCTGTGCGATGCGACTTCCGCCGCGTTCGCTATGGATTTGCCATGGGATAAATTGGATGTAACAACTTTCAGCTGGCAAAAAGTGCTGGGCGGAGAAGCCGCGCACGGAATGCTGATCCTGAGTCCGCGCGCCGTTGCGCGATTGGAAAGCTACACGCCTGCGTGGCCGCTGCCAAAAATTTTCCGCCTTACCAAAGGTGGGAAATTGATTGACGGTATCTTTACCGGTGCAACGATCAATACCCCTTCTATGTTGTGCGTCGAAGATTATCTGGTTGCGTTGGACTGGGCGAAATCAATAGGCGGACTTAAAGGTTTAATCGCCCGTGCCGATGCCAATACAGCCGCCATTACCGAGTTTGTTGAAACGCATAATTGGATCGATTTCCTTGCTGTTGATCCAGCAACACGGTCCAATACATCTGTCTGTTTAAAGTTCAACGATCAGCGGATCGGTGACGGTGCGGCCTTTGCCAAAGCGATTGCAAAACGTCTGGCGGATGAGAATATCGCGCTGGATATCGGCGCCTATCGCGACGCCCCAGCGGGGTTGCGCATCTGGTGTGGCGGTACTGTAGAAACCTCGGACATTGGAGCAATGCTACCATGGCTTGCTTGGGCTTTTGAAGCCGAGATCTCTGCGTAACAGACCAGTGCAGGCGCACTGTACATCCTATCTAATCTGACTTTTGACAAAGGACCAAACTCATGGCTCCCAAAGTACTCATATCCGACAAACTTTCCCCTGCTGCCGTCCAAATTTTCAAAGACCGTGGCATCGACGTAGATTTTCAGCCTGACATCGGCAAAGACAAAGAAAAACTCGCGCAGATCATTGGTAACTATGATGGTCTCGCGATCCGATCTGCTACGAAGGTGACCGAAAAAATCATTGCCGCTGCCAGCAACCTCAAAGTAATTGGTCGCGCTGGAATCGGCACCGATAACATCGACAAAGATGCCGCATCCAAAAAGGGCATCATCGTCATGAACACGCCCTTTGGGAACATGATCACCACAGCAGAACATGCAATTGCGATGATGTTTTCTGTGGCGCGTCAAATTCCCGAAGCTTCGGCGTCAACCCACGATGGCAAGTGGGAAAAGTCCAAATTCATGGGCGTCGAATTGACAGGCAAAACGCTGGGTGTCATCGGCGCAGGGAACATCGGTGGGATCGTTTGCGATCGTGCCCGTGGTTTGAAAATGAAAGTCGTCGCGTATGACCCCTTTCTTGGCGAAGAAAAGGCCCAGAAAATGGGTGTGGAAAAGGTCGAACTTGACGATCTTTTGACACGTGCGGATTTCATCACACTGCATGTTCCATTCACCGAGCAGACGGCTAACGTCCTGAGCGCCGAAGCCATTGCAAAAATGAAACCTGGCGTTCGGATTATTAACTGTGCGCGGGGCGGTTTGGTCGACGAAGCAGCCTTGGCGGATGCGTTGAAATCCGGGCATGTTGCTGGCGCAGCTTTTGATGTTTTTGCGCAAGAACCTGCAACAGAAAACCCGCTCTTCAATCTTCCTAATGTTGTTTGCACGCCTCACCTTGGCGCGGCGACGACAGAGGCGCAGGAAAACGTCGCACTTCAAGTCGCGGAGCAAATGTCAGATTATCTCCTGACTGGCGCTGTCACCAATGCGTTGAACATGCCATCTGTCACGGCAGAAGAAGCAAAGGTCATGGGACCATGGCTGCAACTTTCTGGACATTTGGGTGCCTTTATCGGCCAGATGACAGACGAGCCGATCAAAGCAATCAATATTCTCTATGACGGCTCCGTAGCTGAAATGAACTTGTCCGCGTTAAATTGTGGTGCCGTTGCAGGCATCATGAAAAAGGCAAATCCGGACGTTAACATGGTTTCGGCACCGGTCATCGCTCAGGAACGTGGGATCAAAATATCGACAACCAATCAGGATAAGTCGGGGGTTTTTGATGGTTATATCAAAGTGACCGTCGTCACCGACAAACGGGAACGTTCTATCGCGGGGACGGTATTTTCGGATGGTAAACCGCGGTTTATCCAGATCAAAGGGATTCAAATCGACGCGGAAGTCGGCGCGAATATGCTTTATACCACCAATGAAGACGTCCCTGGGATCATCGGCACATTGGGTAAAACAATGGGCGAAAACGGCGTCAATATTGCGAACTTCACACTCGGTCGCGCCGAAGCTCAGGGCGAAGCAATCGCGCTGCTCTACGTCGACGAGCAAGTGCCCGGCCCTGTTATTCAACAATTGAATGCTACGGGCATGTTCCGTCAAATCAAACCACTGGTGTTTGACGTCGCCTAAAATTCCGCGGATCGGATTGGAAAAAGCGCCTCAGGGCGCTTTTTTTATGCGTCACACGTTCGTCCAGTCCAGAACAACCTTGCCGGATTTTCCCGAGCGCATCGCTGCAAAACCTTCCTCAAAATCTGCCATACCGAAACGATGCGTTATGACGCGACTTACATCGAGGCCATTTTGAAGCATTGCGATCATTTTGTACCAAGTTTCAAAAATCTCACGCCCATAAACGCCTTTGAGCGTAATGGCTTTGAATACAATGCGGCTCCAATCTACAGGCGATTTTCCAGGCGGAATGCCAAGCATCGCAATACGACCGCCCATTGTCATGGCCTCTACCATTTGATCCAGAGCCTGTTGGTTTCCTGACATTTCCAACCCCACATCAAAGCCTTGTTTCATACCCAGCCCAGAAACGACTTCGGCCAGATCAATCTCTGACACGTTCACTGGGGTCACATCACAAACCGCAGCTGCAAGCGCCAACCGGTCAGGGTTTACGTCGGTGATCACGACATGGCGCGCACCAACGTGACGCGCTACAGCTGCCGCCATAATCCCAATAGGACCCGCCCCAGTTATCAACACATCCTCGCCGATCAAATCAAAGCTCAACGCTGTGTGAACCGCATTCCCGAGAGGGTCTAAAATAGCGCCGATCTCATCGGATATTTCCTCTGGCAACGGCACTACGTTGAATGCAGGCAGACGTAGGTATTGCGCGAAAGCTCCTTGCTCGTTCACGCCAATTCCCCGTGTCCCGGGGTCTAAATGAAACTTTCCTGCGCGGCTTTGACGCGAGTTCTTTCCGATCAGATGTCCCTCCCCAGAACATCGCTGCCCGATCTTGAACTCAGCTACATTCGCGCCCAGTTCGACGATTTCCCCCGCAAATTCATGCCCGGTTATCATTGGCACTGGCACAGTCTGTGCTGACCATGCATCCCAGTTCCAAATATGGATATCGGTGCCGCAAATGCCGGTCTTGTTGATTTTTATCAACACGTCATCTGGTCCGATTTCTGGGACCGGCGCATCAATCATCCATAGACCTTCACGCGGGTGAAGCTTGGATAGTGCTTTCATGCTATTTTTCACGTGATGACTCCTAGCGATCTGCCAGCCACCGCAAAGGCAGCGAGCGCTTTGTCCAAATCAGCTGTCGTTAAACCAGCGCTCATTTGTGTCCGGATCCGAGCTTGCCCCCGCGGAACAACCGGATAGAAGAAGCCCGAAACAAACACGCCTTCTTCAAAAAGGAGAGCAGCCATATCTTGGGCCAGTTGGGCCTCTCCCAGCATAACGGGGACAATTGGATGCTCGCCGGGCAACAACTCGAAACCCAAACGCGCCAGCCCGGCACGCCAATATTTCGTGTTTTCAAACAAACGCGTCCGCAAATCGTCACCAGCTTCAACCAGATCCAGCGCCTTTAATCCTGCCGCGACGATGGAGGGTGGCAATGAATTTGAAAACAAATACGGCCGTGCACGTTGGCGCAACAAGTCTATCACCGGTTGGGGTCCAGCGATGTATCCTCCAATGGCTCCGCCGAGGGCCTTCCCCAAAGTACCGGTTAAAATGTCGACAGAAACACCGGCATGTGCAGGTGTTCCGCGCCCTTGCGGACCCATAAACCCGGTTGCATGACAGTCATCTACCATGACGATTGCGTCAAATTTTTCGGCCAAGGCTCTAATTTCGGGTAGTTTTGCGAGATATCCATCCATGCTGAATACGCCGTCTGTGGCAATCATAATGAATCGCGCACCTTCTTCTCTTGCAAGGCGAAGTTGACCTTCTAAATCCACCATATCAGAATTTGCATAACGATACCGGCGCGCCTTACAAAGTCGGATGCCATCAATAATCGATGCATGGTTTAGTGCGTCGGATATGACTGCATCCTCGGGCCCCAAAAGCGGTTCAAACAGCCCCCCGTTTGCGTCAAAACATGCCGCGAAGAGAATCGAATCGTCGGTCCCAAGAAAATTCGCGATGCGTTCTTCCAATTGCCGATGCAAATCTTGCGTCCCGCAAATAAACCGCACCGACGCCATCCCGAAACCACGCGGTGTCATCACCTCACGCGCGACCGATATTAAATCTGGATGGTCCGCCAAACCCAGATAGTTGTTCGCGCACAGGTTTATGACCGTTTTTTCACCGACAGATACCTGGCCGGCCTGGGCAGAAGTTATCGAGCGTTCCCGCTTATACATACCGTCAGCGGCAATTTGATCGAGGGTGTCGGTGATGTGCGACAAATATGCTTGGGTCATGGCGAGAATCTCCTGTTTAGAAGTTTCTACCATAAAGGAATGGAATCCGAAATAGCAGATTTACTATATATTGGAAATTATCCTACATCACGGAATTACCCGTGTTGCACGACCAGAAAAGCACGTGCAGCTCCGACAGCAGAAATACTATGTGGAACATCAGCATTATACCGCGCGGTATCTCCTGCCTGAAGCCGGACATTGCTCTGGCCACTTTGCAAATCCAAAACACCTTCGATGACGGTCAGGTGTTCTCGCGTGCCTCGTGTGTGCGGTTGGCTGTCCAGCGCCCCATCCAACAGGAAGATGATTTCATAAACTTCATGTTTTCCGGCCTCTTCTGGAGGAGATAAAATCCTAATTTTGACGGAGTTTCCGAGATTATCAATGGTTGGCACATCATTGGCCGTCAGGGTTTCAATTTTAGATTCAGCTGTTTTAGTATCCAAAAGGCCTGCAAAATCAACATTCAATGCACGCGTCAGATTCCATAATGTCGAGATCGTTGGGCTGCTTTCGCCACGTTCAATCTGGCTGATCATTGATCTCGACACACCGGACAGTTTTGTCACAGCGTCCAATGACAGCCCTTTGACCCGGCGCGCTTCTTTTAACCGGGCAGGCAATTGTTCAAGGATAGTGTCTGTATTTTCCGTCATCTTGGATGGATCGCCGATATATCGGTACATGTCAACAGATGTGCAAGATGTCAAAGGTTGCTGCTGACAATGTTGATCAGGAAGACCATAGTGCAAGGAATTGGCATTCGGAGGACTATATGATCAAGGATATCGTAATTCTGGACGGCGCACGCACAGCAATTGGGACTTTTGGCGGCGCGTTGGCGGGCACTTCGCCAATCGACCTCGCCACGACGGTATCCAAGGCCGCGTTGAATCGTGCTGAAGTGGATGCCCAACAGATCGGACATGTGGCATTCGGTCATGTCATAAACACTGAGCCAAAGGACATGTATTTAAGTCGTGTCGCTGCGATGCAGGCTGGCACGCCTGAAACGGTTCCCGCAATGAACGTGAACAGGCTGTGCGGTTCGGGCGTTCAAGCAATTGTTTCAGTTGTTCAATCACTTATGCTTGGGGATGCTGATTTTGGGCTGGCGGGTGGTGCAGAAAACATGTCGCGCTCTCCTTTTATAATGCCCCAGCAAAGGTGGGGGGCCAAAATGGGAGACGTGAAGTCGCTCGATATGATGTTGGGGGCGCTTAATTGCCCTTTTGGCACGGGTCATATGGGCGTGACCGCGGAAAATGTTGCGGCCGAGCATACCATTAGCCGAAGCGATCAAGATTTTTTCGCCATGCAAAGCCAAGATCGGGCAGCTGTGGCAATTTCGGCTGGCTATTTTGCATCTCAAATCACGCCAGTCCAAGTGCGCGTAAAACGCGACATGGTTGATTTTGAAGTAGATGAACATCCAAAGGCGACAACGATGGACGCGCTTGGCGGCTTACGGGCTGTTTTTCAAAAAGACGGCACCGTGACTGCTGGCAACGCAAGCGGCATCAACGATGGCGCTGCCGCATTGGTTCTCGCGACAGCGGAGGCCGCCCAAAAGGCCGGATTGAAGCCAAAGGCACGCATTATCGGATATGCGCACGCGGGTGTACGCCCAGAAGTCATGGGCATCGGGCCAGTTCCCGCCGTACAAAACCTGCTGTCGCGGACCGGTCTTTCGGTGACGGATTTCGACGTGATTGAAAGCAACGAAGCTTTCGCAGCTCAAGCATTGGCTGTGAGCAAGGAATTGGATCTGGATCCATCAAAGGTAAACCCAAATGGCGGCGCTATTGCCTTGGGTCATCCTGTCGGTGCAACCGGGGCAATCATCACTCTCAAAGCACTGTACGAGTTGGAACGCATTGGTGGCAAACGTGCCTTGGTGACCATGTGCATTGGTGGCGGTCAAGGCATCGCCCTAGCCATCGAAAAATTATAGAGAGCGAGCGAAAGTTACATTTTTCTAAGCTGTTAAAATACGGTGCTGATGAGCGCGATGGTAACAGTGGCGGAAACGCCGATCGCGATGCCCATGACCAGACCGCCGATCACCCATTTCAACAACACGCCTTCGCGGCGTGTCGGTTCGGGGTTGGCTTGACGGATCAGTGCCCCTTCGACCAGAGCCGGGAGACGGGGGCCAAAGCGTGCCATGACCCGCGCCGTTTTTGCTAAGTCTGTGAATGTCGCGCGTGGTCCAATGGATTTGGAAATGTAATTTGTCACAATCGGGCTCGCGGCTTCCCAGATGTTGATTTGAGGGTTTAGAGACCGTGCGACACCTTCCACAACAACCATCGTGCGCTGCAACAAGATAAGCTCGGTTCGCGTTTCCATGCCAAATCGTTCAGTGACTTCAAATAGATACGTCAAAAGACGGGCCATTGAGATTTTTGTAGCATCCATCCCGAATATCGGTTCACCAACGGCACGCAGGGCACGCGCGAACTCATCGACGTCTTTATCCGCTGGGACATATCCCGCTTCAAAATGCACTTCGGCTACGCGTTTATAATCCTTGCGGATAAATCCAAACAGAATTTCAGCATACACCCTGCGGGTGTACTCATCGATGTGTCCCATAATGCCGAAATCGTAGGCGATGATGTTACCGCTGGGCGCAACCTTGAGGTTGCCTTGGTGCATGTCGCCATGGAAAAAACCATCACGCAATGCGTGATTCAAAAACAATTGTAGAACTCGATTTCCCAAATCAACACGATCATGGCCTGCCGCATCGATTGCTGCGTTGTCACCAAGCGGCACCCCTTCAGCCCATTCAAGTGTCATGACTCGACGGGCCGAAAAGTTCCATTTTATTTCAGGAAGCTGGAAGCCTTCGTCGTTTTTTGTGTTGGCAGAAAACTCTGACGCGGCAGATGATTCCAACCGCAAATCCAGCTCCCCCTGCACAACCCCATCAAAATGCTCGATGACATCCATTGGGCGAAGGCGCCGAGCTCCTGGCGCGAAAATTTCCACCATACGTGCGGCAAGATAAAACGCATCGACGTCCTTATTGAAAGCGCGCTCAATGTTGGGGCGCAGCACTTTGACAGCCACATATTCGCCCGTATCAGCCAACTTCGCCCTATGGACTTGTGCGATTGAAGCCGCTGCAACCGGTTCACTGAATTCAGTAAAGACCTGGTCGACGGTCACACCTAATTCTTTTTCAACTTCCGCTTTAGCCGTACTAACGGAGAATGGAGGCAGTTTGTCCTGCAACACGCGTAACTGAACCGCCAATTCATCACCGACAACATCCGGCCGCGTTGAAAGAATTTGACCGAACTTGATATAGGCAGGCCCAAGGGCTGTCAGCGCCCGTGTGGCTGGTGGCATTTCAGGGTCGCCTTTGTACCCCAAGAATTTAAAAGGCAATCCCAATGCCCGGGCAACAAACCGCAAAGCAGGCGGTGCCTCAAAAGCATCCAAAACAACATTCATGGCTCCGGTCCGCTCTAATGTCGCACCAGTACGGATCAGCCGCCAAATATTGTGTGGCCCACGCATTTACAGTTTCCAGCCAGAATGCAGGCAGGCGATGCCTAAACTCAAATTACGGTATTTACTATTTCCAAAACCGGCATTTCGCACCATGTTCAAGAATGTCTCTTGGTCAGGAAAATTACGGATGGATTCCACGAGATATTGATAACTGTCACGGTCTCCCGCAATGGCCTGCCCCATGCGTGGAATCACGTTAAAGCTGTAAAGATCATAGGCTTTTTGCATTGCCGGGTTAGGGAGTTGACTGAACTCCAGAACCATCAGACGGCCCCCGGGGCGCAGGACACGATAGGCCTCGATCAGAGCTTCTTGTGGACGCGTAACATTACGAATTCCAAAGGAAATCGTATAGACGTCAAAAGTGTTATCGGCAAACGGAAGCGCCATCGCGTCACCGGTCACCCAGTCGAGCTGGTCGCCCATTGCCTGAGCTTCGGCACGTTTACGCCCTTCGATCAACATGGATTCGGTAATATCTAATACAGTCGAATGCCCATATCCCGCGCGTTTAAGAAATCGGAATGAAATATCACCTGTTCCACCCGCGACATCTAATAGTTTTTGACCAGCGCGCGGCGCTAGCCAGTCCATCATTGCGTCTTTCCACAACCGATGAATGCCTACAGACATCACGTCGTTCATGATGTCGTATTTGCTCGCCACGGACGAAAAAACACCCTGAACGCGACCGGCTTTTTCATCCTCCGGAACGGTTTCAAAGCCAAAATGTGTGGTTGTTCCGCTGTGGTCGGTCATAGTTAGTTAGCACCCTTGCATTTCAGTCCTTGTTATAGAACGAAGCGAGACAGGTACAATGCGTCCCTTTGGCCACAGGCTTGTCCTTTGTATAAATTTTATGAGGTTTAGAGGGTCGCCGACTGAGAGAGTTGACTCACACGCAGGAAATGCCGCATTTTTGTATGATTATTTTTGATTTGCGCCTCGATCCAGCATCCATTTTGTCTCCACATAGACAAAATATGCTGGTTGGTTTTTAACGGGTCCTGACTAGGTCTGAGCGAGAACCACATCTGGGAAATGATCCTAATACAATAAAACGCCTGATATCGCGTTTTTGCAGGCTATTGAACGGACGATTTAGAGCGCGGAATGCGCCTTACCAGAGCCTGAATTCAGGCGGTTCTTTGAAATTTTGGGTGGTTAAGTACGATCATCCGGTTGAGAACCCGGACGCAAATCTAGGCTTCTTTTCTGATTTTCGAAGTTGCAGGCCTGTAGCTTAGGCTCAAGAATTGTTTTCCAGCGGCCATGAGGGTTTCACCCCGGATGTGTTGATTATAGCCAGTGGCTCTCTGAGATGCATCCTCCCGCAAGCATCGATCTCGGCGATATGGCCACATGCTATCGGATCTTTGGCCGCATTGGGGCTCAGTATTGTGTTTTTGGGACGAGGTACCGTACCCTTGATCGTCGATCCGAGCGGTAAAAAAATCGGATCTTGGGTCTCCATCATAAGCTCCGTCTACTAGAAAGCGCGTTACGGGCTGGTCGATCTGGTTCAGCAAGCCCGGCAGAGCTGTTGGATCGCCAACATCGTCCTTGGTTAGATCACTGAAGACGATCTCACCGCTGACAAAGCCGAGATTGAGCTTTCGCCATGCGCGCCATTTGCGCCTTGCTTTATGCTTTTGCTCAAGCCACTCCCCCGCACCGAAGACCTTTAGGCGGGTACTATCTACCACCAGATGGACGCGATCGGATCGGTTGGATTTACGCGTTGCAGGCTAAGTCAGCCCCTTATCCCGGCGCGAAAGCGTGGTAAAGTATGGCACCGCAATCCCGATACCAAGCAAGGTCACGATACGATGCATCGGCCCTTGGGCCTGGCGAAGCAGTTACGTGAAGACAGTGCTCAAGGTCAGGCAGATCTCGATCGACAGGTCTGAGTCCGCTAGCCACCCCGTGTCGTCCGGCGCGACGCCAGCCACAAACCAAGCGCCTCGTCGCTGACCCAGACCGTCAAATCCCTGTGGCGGCGAAGGCTGTCGTTGTAACTCGCCCAGTTGGACACACAATACTTTTGATTCGGAATTTTACCTCGGAGGTTAACATTGAATTTGTGCGGTATGCTCGGCATCGCTGAATGCGAAGGAGCAACCTCAATATCATCCGAAGCATCCATGCTACATCGCCGCTGGTACCGATCCTGGGCGGGCGATTGGACTGTTGATGCGATTTTGAAGTTAGCATTCGCGATCCCGAAAATAGACCTTGGCGCATTCACAGCGAAAGTCCTGTATGGATGTATATGGACCCCGCCTAATTGCAACGGTCTGTTTAGTTCTGGTTTCGAGGTCGCGATTGCTGATGTATATTCGGCTTCTTTATGCGGCCCGATGTATCGTCGCCGCGAGCCCCGATGGATTTCCGCTTGCTTCCCCCTCATCGCCCCTAAGGCATCGATGTTGACCTTGCCGATCCACACATCGGGTTCGAGAAGCAACGGGTTTGACCCTTTTCCATCTCCTGGCAGATGTTGCAATATTCCTGAGATAGCCCTCCTTTTGTCAGCCTATCGATATGATTTTCAGCTGAATGACACCTCATGAGCCGGGCGGTACTCCTGATCTTTTGATAGAAGCGACCATATAATTCTGGCGTTCTTGTTAGCTAGTGCGACAGCTACCACGTTTGGATGTCGCCGTTCCCGCATACGCCCAATCCATTGACTGCGCGCATCGGTTTTCCCGGCAGCGCGACTGAGCACAGCTCGCGCACCATGAACGAGTAATGTTCGCAAGTATCGGTCGCTGCGTTTGCTGATGCCGAATAACCGAGCCTTTCCGCCGCTTGAGTGCTGCTTGGGAACTAATCCCAACCAAGCAGCAAATTGACGGCCGTTCCTGAAGCAGGATTTATCACCTATCGCAGCTACCAAGGCTGTTGCTGTGATTGGCCCAACACCTTCAATTCGACCAATGCGTTGGCACATCTCGTTCGAACGGAAGAGGTTCTTAATCCTACGATTGTAACCCGCGAGCCGTATATCCAGTTCACCTAACTCGTCGCGCATGTCGCGCAACATATCAACGAAGATATCCCCAAAGCCGCTATCGTTGCTGTCAGCGATCTCACCTAGCGTACGCCGGATGCGGGTAATATCCCGAGCTACTACAACTCCATGTTCTCCGAGCAAACCGCGAACCTGGTTCACCAATCGTGTTCGACTTGCGACGACGCGCTGCCGGATACGATGGACCGCCTGTATTTCCAACTGTTCAGGAGACTTTGGTGGCGCAAAGCGCATCGAGGGGCGACCGACAGCCTCACAAATGGCCTCTGCATCGTTGCGATCATTCTTGTTCGATTTCACATAAGGTTTCACGAACTGTGGTGAGATCAGCCGCACCTCATGGCCCAAGTCCGTCAGAACCCGTGCCCAATAATGTGATCCACAGCACGCCTCCATTCCGACGATACATGGCTCAAGTTCAGCGAAGAATTGAGCAACGCCATCCCGCCGCAATGTCTTCCTCAGAACGATCTCATCCTGAGCATCGACACCGTGAACTTGAAAAACATACTTGGCCAGATCAAGGCCGATCCTACTAATTTGCATGGTACATATCCTCCTGTTTCTTATACGAAGCTACCTTATTTGGGGGCGACGGGGTCCATACCATTGCTCCTGCATAGTAAGACCTATTTGATCAGATTTGTGCATTTGTCAGAAGCAGTAATGTGTTCCCGCTGCCCTCTCATGGTTTGCTTGCAAACCATGAGAGGGGCCTGTTTGCACGGATTTGACCGCTGGCCCTTCCTCTCAGCGATGCGAGCATCGCCTGCCGGGCAGTGGATGGGTTCCGCAAACCAGGTCCCTTACAGCTTTGCGGGCAATTGCGCCCGGGACTTTCGACGGGGTGTCTTGGTTTTGGCGGCAGACTCATGCAACATCATCTCGCAGGGCTTGCTAACCCATTGTTCTTTTTCCTCTTAGGTAGTGTGTGGTGTGTAGGGTTCGTTGCGGGCCAAGACTGCCCAGACGATCCGCGCTGTCTTGTTGGCCATTGCGACAGTTGCCACACGCGCGGGCTTTCGTTCCAGCAGTGACGTCAGCCATTTACTTGCGCGCTCTGGGTGCGATTTGGTTTGTCGGACGAGCGACATCATACCAACAACGAGCAGTGATCGTATGTATTGATCACCCATTTTTGTAGTGCGCCCGAGTTTCTCTTTGCCGCCGCTAGATTTGTTCGCGGGCGTCAGACCCAGCCAAGCCGCAAATTCCCGTCCATTCCTGAACTGATGCCCGTCACCAATACTGGCGATGATTGCTGAGGCGGTCACAGCACCAACGCCTGGGATGGTACGCAACAACCGCACCCGAGCATGCAGTGCCATGAGGTGTTTGCACAGATTGTGAATCACGTCGTTCGCGATATCAGGCAGATCCAAAACTTCGCCAGCGAGTATGTCCTCGGCAAAACCGATACCCGAGCAAGGCCTCTCGCGATACAAACACCAAACTCGGCAATCATTCCGCGTAGACCATTGATCAGCTGAGTGCATTGCCGAACCAAGAGGTTACGTGCACGATGGACTGTTAATAGGGATTGCTGTTCGACGGTCTTAATCGCCACGAACCGCATTGTGGGTCGAGTAACAGCCTCACAAATGGCTTCTGCATCTATGGCTTCAGACTTGCCCCGCTTCACGTATGGCTTCACATATATCGGGGGGATCAACCGAACATTGTGGCCAAATTCTGTCAACTCGCGTGCCCAATGATGCCCAATGATGCCCAATGATGCGCGCTGCTGCAAGCTTCCTTACCAATCAGGCAAGGTTCCATTTTTGAGAAGAACGGCAACAACTGCGCCCGCCTCAAAGGGCGATTGAAGGTGACCTCATCGTCTTTAGTAATCCCGTGAACCTGAAAAATGTTCTTGGCCAACCTCTTATCGATTGCTGCGCAATCAACTGCCGGTCAAGGGATCAAGGCCGATTGTGGTAACTTGCATTGGGTGGCTCCTCCTATAAGCAGATATGGACATCTGCAGTATGGCGCATTGCGACGTCGGTTGAAGCAGGAGCCATCCACCCCATCAGAAGGTCTCTCGCAGAACTGAAGTTTAGTGAGGAAGTGTTAGGTGCTTCAGTGAACTGTTCTCATACTCGAAGTCGCACCAAATCCAAACCAGCACGATCGCGACAGCACCCCACGCTCCATTGCCAATCCGAGCACGGCTCCAAATCGCTAACGCCAACAATGGGAGCAGCGTCAAAACGCGAGACCATACAGACCAAGGGCTCGCATTTCTTAGCAAGACCTCATCTTCCATGCTCAAAAGACGTTCGGAAAATCGACCAACATCCATGTCTTCGGATCCTAATACACAGCAGATTTTTCAATAGGTTTACGTGCTACATTCAACTGAGGCCAACACATTTATCTGGTCATTTTCCTAGCAGTAGTTATGAGCCCTCACCGAACCGCTTTGTTTCATGCAGAACACAGCAAAACTGACTTCTAAAATTACAAAACGACTTGCCAAAACCCATGCTTAAATAGACCCAAACAGCAAACGCTTGATGGCCTAGGCCGCAACCCGTGTCGATCAACAAATGGCTTTTCTTCTTTCACAAGGTATTTGAACGCTGCCAATGATTGGTTTTCCATTTTTCTTGAAACTAAACGCGCCAATGGCTTTAAACATCGGCCAAATAGGCCGCCCTTCAACACCACTTCTGTTTGTGCTGTCAGCAGAGTTTCTTCACTTCCCAAAGCTCTTACAGACCAAGTATTTTGGGTAGTCTCAAGCCGTGGCAAGTTAAACCCCTGATATGTTTACGATTCATTTCTATTCCAATCGGTCCATTCTTCAAAAATGGTCGATTGGCTGGACAGTTTGCATGTTCGCTTGGTGCCAACGCCGGTCTTTCTGCCCTCCGTTTTGGCCGAGATGGCTGCGCTTGATCATGACGCAATATTTTCCACATCCGCCAATACGTCCCAAGCTTGGAATTTTGGTGTACGAATGCAAACCGACATCGTAATTTTCATGGGCAAGCTCACTTTGCGCCGAGCAGCTTTATGGTTAAAATTGTGACAATCGACAAAATCAATTCGATGCAGGTATCGGCTCGAAGCTACCCGCAAGCATCTCGATGCGTACCCAGTATACCCATCAATTCACTTTCGGAGCAATCATCGCAAAAATCCGGTCCCGACCGATTGTGGGGCAGGGTGGATAAATCCATTTCGTGTTGATCTCAGTCTACATTTCAGCGCCCTCAGAGCCTATTTTTTCAACTTTCCGGTCCCAACCTTGAGTGAAGACGGCACCTGCATCACCTAAATCTAAACAGGTCGCGTAAAATGGTTGCTCATAGGGCCGAAGAGCGAGGTCCAAACACGCCAACACTGCGTTCCGTCCTGCGGCAACCCCCATGGGCATAGCGTGTTGGCAGGACATCAAAGTGTCATGTTCTGGATCGGTCTTAGCGCGTGCGACATCTCCGGCGGCAAAAATGTTTGGGCGACCTGGCACACGCAGCATCGCATCAACTTCAACCCTGCCGTCGGCTTCGATCAGATCAGAAGACGTAATGTTCCGCGTGAGTTTTGACGCAGTAAGGCCCGTGGCAAAAACAACTGTAGACGTTTCAATTCGATGGCCATTTGTCAGAACAACCCCAGATTGATCAACCATGTCTACGCCGACATTCGCGTGGATTTCGATATTCAGGTCTCTCAACGCATTTCGGACATGTGGAGTCACGTTCCTACCAAGAGTTTCTCCTGGTTCATCAGACCTATCTACCAAGATCAGACGCGCTGCATTTCCTAGTCTTTTACGCAAACCGGAGACCAGTTCGATGCCGGTAAAACTGGCGCCGACCACGACCAGACAGGCTTGCTGATCCAACCCAAAATTCAGACTATTCACATGTGTGTTCAGCCTTTTAGCTTCTTCATAAGTGTCAATGGAAAAACCCAATTCAAAGGCCCCCGCAACATCTGGCATCGCCAGATGGCTTCCTGCACAAAGGATGACATTGTCAAATTCAAAAGCCCCCTCACTGGTATGGACAGTTGTGTTGACGATTTTTTCAACCGGAGCATGACTAAAATCGACTTCGATCTCGTTCATCAGTGGACGCAGAGGCGCCAGCATGTCTTCGGAAATTTCTTCATATAGGCGCGGCCGAATACACAAGCTTTCCGAGGCAGAAATCAGGGTAATTTCGATATCACGCGTGTTCTGTTGCGCGCGCGTCGCAGCGGCACTCATCGCAGTCCAAGTGCCTGCGAAACCTCCTCCGACAATTCCTATTTTTTCATGACATGTGTCCTCTTGTTGCTAGAGGTAGGATATCTGTGGCAAATTCAGGAATGAATGATCACTTTTGCAAAATTCATTCGCGAAAATGAGAGCGAACATGCAATGGAATGACTATCGACTTGTGCTTGCTGTATCACGGGCTCGGAAACTGCCGGAGGCTGCCCAAGCATTGGGGTTGACGGTTTCGACTATGTTTCGCCGTATTGAACGCATTGGGGATCTCATGGGCGAACAGGTGTTTCATCGGGAGCGCGGGATCTATACACCCAATGAAATTGGCGCCGAGTTGTGTCGCGCCGCCGAGCGCATGGAACAAGAAGCGTTTGCGGCGGAGCGCAAGGTACTTGGAACCAGTGCGCTTATCTCCGGAACTTTGACAGTGACATCTAGCGAAGTCCTTGGAGCTTTTTTTCTCAGTCGTCACATGATTGAGCTGTCGACGCGCCACCCTGGGTTGGAGGTTCGGTTACATTCCGGCAACGAAGTCCTTAGCCTTGCAAATAGGGAAGCGGATGTCGCACTGCGCCCGGCGCGGCCAACAGATAGCAATTTATTTGGTCGAAAGTTGAGTGATATTCGTTGGGCCGTATATGGTGATGCGCGGTGTCGTACCCGCCTTACAACCTCATCAGACTTTAGCGGCGAACGTTTCATAGGGTTCAGTGGCAGCCCATTCGCGGAACGTATGAGTGCGATACACCGCGCAGAATTTCCAGACAGATCTGTTTCGACCTCTACCAACAGCTTGATCTTGGCTGCCACCAGCGCGCAGCAAGGGGCGGGCTTGGCAATTCTCCCTATGATATTGGGGGAGCAATGGCCCGGTTTGTGTCGTTTATCTGAGCCAATTGAGAAGGGAACGGGAGAACTATGGATTGTTTGCCATGAAGATATGCGACACAATTCGCGTATCAGAATCGCGTTTGACGCTCTGATCGCGGGGGTGGAGCAATACCGCACGTTGTTTGTGGGGGAAGCTGACCGATTGAAATCACAACATTAAAATCCAGCCTTCGGCTGTATAAGTGAATGACCGATTTATCTCCGGGTCTGTGGCAAACTTTGGCTTTACGGGGGACGGTGGCTTCATCTGGGCACATTTATCCTGCGAACTCGACGAAATGCGAGATACCGGACAGCCCTGTTTGGCCGAATTGAACGATGTAAAAGTCTGGATGTGATGTGTGATCTTCTTTGTGAAACGGTGGCTTGGTTCTATGATGTCCTCTCTCAGGCAAACACTTTTGCCCCGCCGCGCAGTGATCGGGATGTTTTACGTGCAAGAGGTTGATCAATCGGCAGCAGCAATTCATGTTGAATAAACCTTCCGTGTTGGATCCTCGTTTGAGCTTGGCTCGATTCATGACTACAACTGCCGTGCGGGTGGGGCACATGAGCAGCTTCCCCGTCTCTTGGTTGGTTTTCCATCAGGATTTTATGTAGTTTCGGCGAGGTCAGATGAATTTACGCGACTTGGAGTATGTTGTTGCCGTTGCTAAGCTTAGCAACTTCAGTGCCGCAGCTTTGGCGTGCAACGTCTCGCAGCCCGCTCTTTCAAACCAGATCAAGAAATTAGAAACGGAGTTGGGAACTGACCTGTTCTTAAGGCTCAGCGGGGATGTTCGACCGACCTCATGTGGCCAAAGGGTTATAGAAATCGCGCAAGAAATACTGAACAATGCGCAAAAGATTAGAGACACTGCTGTGGAGTATCGCGAACCCGAGGCAGTACCGTTTAACATTGGTCTGACGCCAACCCTTGCGCCATACTTAACTCAATATTTCTCGGATCTGTTTAACGCTCTTTTTCCAGAGATGCGCGTTACCATGATCGAAGACCTGCCGCAAAACATGCTGAAAATGGTTGAAGATCATGAACTGGACGTTGCTCTCGTAGCCAAGCTCAATCACAACGCCAACCTCGATTTTACATCGATCTGGACGGAGCCCTTGTTCCTGGGCGTGCGGAAAGGTCATCCGCTGGAAACGTTGACATCGATTGCTCCCGAAGATGTACCCATTCACGACTTCATTCGATTGCCCCATTCGTTCGGATACGAGTTGGAAAGTCGCTTACCTAAACCGGATCGGCACGCCCGTTCCTCCAAGCGGTTCGACCTGACGGCGTTGCGGTTTGAAACTATTTGTCGTCATATTTGCTATTCTGATGATTGCACCATCGTGTCAGCCTTGGCGGCAGAACAATTCAGACAGGACGCGTGGCCTCTGTCCTTCATTCCATTCGAGGCCCCGGGCAACATGCGCAACCTTGGTGCAGCATCGCGCCTGAACTGCCCTCGTAAACCTCTCCTCGCCAAGATTGGCGCATATATTCAGAGCAACCCGCCCAAGGGTGTCACGCCGACTTTTCAGACGTGACACCAATCTCATTCGATGAATGTGCGGGCAAGGCGGTTGCTCAATGGTTGCGCCAGATAGCTGAGTGCCGTGCGTTCACCCGTGTTGACAAAGAGATCCGCAGGCATGCCCGGTACCAGTTCCAGCGCGGCGATTTCATCGCTTTGTCCTTCGTCCAATTTTACCCGCGTGACATAGTAGAACTGCCCTGTGCGCTCATCTTCCAGACTGTCCGCCGAGATGTCGATAATGCGTCCGGTAGCTTCGGGAATTTCGCCCTGATCGAAGGCAGAAAGACGCACGCGTGACGACTGACCGACAAAGAGCTTGTCGATGTCAGACGTGTTCACGCGTGCCTCAATCACCAACGGCTGATCCACCGGAACAATATCGAGAATTGGCATGCCGGGACGCACAACGCCGCCTGCTGTAAAGACCGTCATTTCGACAACGCGCCCGCTGACCGGCGCCGTGATCGCGACGCGCTTGAGCCGTTCGGTTGCGCCCGTATATTGTGGCGCGAGCGAGGCTAGCGACCCTTCAACCAGCGCCAGTTCATTGGACGCAGTTTCATCGCGCAAGGTCTGCGTACCGATGGCCGCCAGACGCAATTCGTTGATCTGGTTGCGTGCCTGCGTTTCTTGTGTAGCGAGCATGGCGTCGACACCATTAAGCCGCTCTACTTCAACGCGACGGGCATTGACCCGCGCGGCCGCAATCAACCCTTTATCCAGCAACGTTTGCAAGTTGGCCAGTTCAAGCACTGTGATGTCCAGCTGGCGGCTATTTGAAGTGCGTTGCACCTGCAGACCACGCACCTGATCCTCCAGGTTGGCAACACGTTGGTCCATTAACGCTGTCTCGGCAACACGGGAACGGCGGTCCACATCAAAGAGAAGTTTTTGGGTGGCATAAGTCCCGGCCCAGTCTTCTTGCGCCATC
Source organism: Roseobacter sp. (assembly GCA_039983935.1). GTDB lineage: Bacteria > Pseudomonadota > Alphaproteobacteria > Rhodobacterales > Rhodobacteraceae > Roseobacter. Next base: position 192,886 of record JBDWVP010000021.1, read on the forward strand.
GGGACGGACAAGGAGGCCATGACGTTCCCTTCAGTAAAGCGTTCTGTGCCTTTTAACTGTGCCAACAAACGGGCGCGCCGGACCATCAAGTTGCTTAATTGGCTTTTGATCACGTCAAGATCGACACCAAGATCAGTGCTGTCCAGCTCCAGCAAGGTTTGACCGGCTTCAACTAGATCGCCATTGTTGACCCAGATGGTACGGACAATACCGCCATCCAGATGTTCGACAGTCTTCCGGTTCCCTTCGACCACAAATGTTGCCGGCGCCACAACTGCACCGTCGAGTTTTGAAGCGGTCGCCCAATAGGCAGATCCGCCAATGAAACCGGCAACGACGAGCAGACCAACGACGACAAAGCCCTTGATCCCGGTGCTACCGGTCTTGGATTGGACACGGTTGTAGTCTTCGAGGCGAAGAATAGGATTTGCGGAATGATCGGAGAGTGCGGGCGTCATTGGACGGCTCCCTTTACCATAGTTTGTTGCGATGGTCGCATTGTCAGTTGCTCAGCGGGCTTGTGGGCGACGTGATCCGGTGTGCGTGGACGCAGCATCTCTTCCTTGTCCCCAAATCCGGTCTGCTTGCCCTTGTTCAGCGTCAAAACCTTGTTGACGGCTTCGAGCGTGCTGGGACGATGGGTCATCACAAAGGTGATGGCACCTCGCTCGCGCGCTTCGCGGATGGCATTGCGCAAGGCGAGTTCCCCCTGACCATCAAGATCGGAGTTTGGTTCGTCCAGAACCAGAATGAACGGATTATCATAGAGCGCGCGGGCAAGAGCAATGCGCTGGCGTTGTCCACCCGAAAGGTGAAAACCGTTGCCGATCTGCGTGGCATAGCCATCAGGTAAGTTACTGATAAGACTGTGCACATCCGCCGATATCGCGGCGGCCAGTACCTTTGTGTCGTCAATAGATGTCGAGAAACGGGCGATGTTTTCGCGGATCGTCCCATCAAACAGTTGCACGTCTTGGGGCAGGTAACCGATCAGCTGTCCCAGCTCTTGGGAGTCCCATTTGTCCATCGGTGTACCATCCAGACGAATGGCCCCTCGCTGGGGCACCCAGATGCCGGCGAGCATCTTTGCAAGAGTCGATTTGCCCGACCCGCTGTGGCCAATGACCGCCACAACGTCGCCTGCGGATAAGCCAAATTCGACCCCGCCGATGGTTGCGTTCTTGGCGAGCGGCGGTCCAGCCTGAGCGACGGTTACGTTCAACGATACCTGCGGGCGCGGCATGGCCAAACGCTGGGGAGTCTCCGGATAGGTTTCGGACAGGGCGTGCAAGCTTTTGTAAGAGCCGCGTGCTGCCAGAAACGTCCGCCACTGCCCGATCAACTGATCAATAGGGGCCAGTGCGCGGGCCAATACAATGGTGGCCGCGATCATGACACCGGCAGTTGCGTCACCGATCACAGCCAATGCAGCTCCAAGGCCAAGCATGGCAGATTGCAGCACCATACGGATGGTCTTGGACATCACCGAAAAGCTGGCAAGCCGGTCAGCGACACGGGACTTCAAGAGGTGGGCGTCATGTTGCAGAGCTGTCCAACGACGGGCGAGATCACCAGTCATACCCATCGCGTGGACAAGCTCTGCGTTTTGCTCACTTGTAGTGAACAAACTGTCGGATCTGGCACGCGCGCGGGTTGCTTCCTGCATCACGTCCGATGACCGCGCATTGTTGATCAAAGCCATCAATGTCAGAAGAAACGCACCGGCAAGGCCAAGAGCGCCGAGATAAGGATGCAGAACGTAGAGCACCCCAAGATAAAGCGGAATCCACGGCGCATCAAAAAACGCGATCAACGTGGGTCCGGAGATGAAATCGCGCAACCCACTGACGTCAGCTGCGGGATTTTCTGCAGATGACGTCCCTTGTACCCGGCGACGTATGGAAGCTTGCAGAATTGGCGCACCAATTGTCAGTTCGAACTTTGCGCCCAGACGGCTGAGGATACGCATACGGATCAAATCCAACAGGCCTGTAACGACAAAGACGCCGCCTAAAAGGATGCTGAGTGCGACCAACGTATCCATATTTTGGCTGGTCAGGACCCGGTCGTAGACTTGGAGCATATAAAGGGGTCCGGCAAGCATCAGAACATTCAAGATTAGGCTGAAGAAGCCGATTGCGGTAAATCCGGGGCGCAATGCGCGCCATGCGGATGTGACGGAGGATTTTTTCTGAAACATGGGGGTGATCTCTTTTCAGGGTGAAGAGGTGGCGACAGATGCCGCCACCTGGGACTGTGCGATTACGCGATGAAGTCGTCTTCAATCAGGTCGAGCCGGTTGACCCCTTCCAAGCGCACGGAAGCGTCTGAAGAGAAGGTCAGTACGGCATCTTCACCGCTCTGAGTGACCTGCAAGTTTTCTGTGAAGTCCGGCCCAAAGTCGGAGAAATCCAACCGGTCAACGCCAACCTCGAAGTCACCAATGATGTCGTTGCCAAAGAGCCCTTCGAAGGTGAAAGTATCAGACCCTTCGCCGCCGAGCAGGAAGTCGTCGCCGCCCTGTCCGTTCAGCACGTCATCGCCGTCTTCGCCGCTTAGGGTGTTGGATAGGTTCGAACCGATGATGACGTCGCCATCGTTCGAACCGACCACGTTCTCGATTGAACTGAGAACATCGACTTCGAATTGATTGTCGATGACATCGGGACCAACGATACCCGTGGGCGCATCCGGGTCGATGATACCACCAGCATCTACCAATGTGTCCTGCAGGATCGGGCCGTTCTGCCCAGCAGGCGCATTGTGCACGTGAATGGCCGATACCGCGCCGGGCACTGGTGACTGCAAGTCCGCCTCATTGAGACCCACAACGCTGAGTTCAGAGGAATAAAGCACTTCGCCCTGCTCGTTGAAGGAGACTGTGAGGAACCCTTCACCTGTGGCAGCACTGTCTGATGTTGGCCCCGGTTCCTGACTTGCGTCCAGCGTTCCGGCAAGCTCAATTACCCGATCATGACCAGCTCCGGTGTCGCTGACAATGCTGAGCTGACCGCGGATTTCACCGCCAAGGAAGTCGCTGGTGTGGACGTTAAAGTACAGGCTACCCGCTTCGGCTGCCGCAACAAATGCCGCGCCATTGCTCACAACCTGATCTGTGACAGAGACGTTAAACCCCGTGTCGCGGGTCGCTGTGCCGTTGCCATTTGAACCCAAGTTGACGTTTACCGCCACATCCTGATCCGAGAAATCAGCCGTGTCCGAACCCTCGCCGCCTTCAATGAAATCATTACCGAGGCCACCAACGAGCACATTATCGCCGTTTCCTGCAATCAGGACATCATCACCAGCGCCCCCATCGACGACACCGTTGATCTGACCGAGGTCCACAACGATGTCGTCTCCGGTACCAAGTAACACGTTACCATTTACTACACCTGCGTCATCATTGACGAAAGTTACACCGCCTGCGTCAGTCGCGTCGATGGCGTTCACCCTGCCGGTGATTTCGCCTTCGTTGATGATCGCGCCGAGCAGGTTCAATCCACCATCAATCCGGATACCTGCGGCGGCATCGCTGTCCGTAGACCCGGCAATAACACCGTCGTTTTGGACCAGACCGGCAAAGTTGGCGTCTTCTTGACTGCTGAACAGACGCAGACCGTCGCCAATTGTGTTGCCTTCGACCGCATCGCCGCGACCTTGCAAGACACCTTCGTTGAAGATGGCTGCGGATACGACGTCACCGGCGACATCACCGGTTTGCAGGGACACAGCAGAGCCGTTGTTGCCGATACCTGCGTCTACAAGACCTGTGTTGGTAAATGTGTAGTTGTCCGCAGTTCCATCAGCGTAGACGGTCCCGTTGCGCTGATCGCCGGTCCCCAGAATGGACCCCGCGTTTTCAAGGGTCAGCCCGATGCCGTCAATATTGAGCGCGCGGCTGTCAGAAGACACGACGCCGCCTTCTTCGTTGACAAACGAACCGCCTGTATGGTCTCCGGTGCCAAAGTACACACCGTTTTGCACACCTGCAATGGTACCAGCGTTGGTCAGCGTGCCTTGAAAGTTGACGCCGTTCACGACACGGACACCGGCCACTGTGCCATTGGCACCCTCAGACAGAATCTGCCCAGAGTTCGTGATGGTCGCATCCGTCGTACCAGCGTTGCCGACATTCCCGATGCGCACGCCGTCGCCAGCAAGCGGCGTTCCCGCGGTAGCGTCACCACGGCCTTGGATCACTCCGTCGTTGTTGAGCGTAAACGTGTTGACCCCATCTTCGGCGCTCCCAATCTCCGCCCCAAAGCCAGAGCCTTGGTTGCCTGCACCAGCGTCAATTGTACCGTTGGCAAGGTTCGAGATTGAAAAATCATCGGCCGTACCGTCGGCATAGACAGTCCCGTTGCGCTGATCGCCCGTGCCCAGGATGTCGCCACCGTTGATCAGGTCAACACCCGTACCATCGATGTTTACTGCGCGGCTGCCTGACTGAATCGTGCCGAAGTTCAGAACATCCAGATCGTGTTCGCCCTGACCAATGTAAAGGCCATTACGCACCCCTTCGATGGTGCCGGTTGAGGTGTTGAGGATGCGCCCTTCGGCAGAAACACCATCCGCAATTCGGATCCCGCCAGCTGTACCTTGGTTGCTCTCGGAAGAGATCAGGCCGCTGTTGGCGATGTCTGTGTCGGAAACAGCACCTTCTGCTCCGTCATCAATGCGGATTCCGTCGCCGGCACCGCCTGTATTCGCCGCTTCTTGGCCGCGACCTTGAATGGTTGCGCCAAAGCCGTTGAAGATCGTATTGGACACCGTGTCATTGACCTCGTCACCAACTTGCAGCGAGATTCCTGCGCCGCTGTTGCCAATACCAGCGTCAATCGTACCGCCAGAAAAGTTGCTGATGCTGACGTTTTCGGCTGTTGCGTTGGTGTAGATGGTTCCGTTGCGCTGATTGCCGGTACCAATGATGTCACCAAAGTTGCGAACACTGATGTCTTCACCTTCGATCTCAACGGCCCGGCTGTCGGAGGAAATGACGCCGCCACGGAAGTTGTCGAGCGTGCCCGAGCTGCCTGCGCCCGAGAATTCGACGCCGTTCAATGCCCCGGAAATGTCGCCAAAATTACGAATATCTGCGCTGGAGGTGTCGGTTACTTCTATTCCAGTTGCGGTTGCGCCGACGGCATCAATGCTGCCAGAACGGAAGTTGAAGACTTGTGCGTCTTCGCCATCGACCAGAACGGCCGCATCGGCGTTGTCAGTTTCGACCAGACCAAAATTCAGGAACCGGGCAAAGTCATTGTCAAGAATGAAGGCTGGTGTGTTATCGACCACCACGCTTTGAAAAAAGCCATTGGTCAGGGTTTGTCCGTCGCGGACGGTTTCTTGGGCCAATGACGATGAGGTCAATAGTCTGGCACGCAAACTTGCTAGAATTTCGGATAACATGGGCGATCTCCACTTAAGTTACGGTTACTACGAAGAACTGGCTCAATGGCTGTTCTCTTCGCTGCCCTACCAAGTGCGGATGCGCCTAATTTTCTGAAGTTCTTCCTTTGAATATGCCTGATAGGTAGAGGTAATAGTCACGGTTTTCGTGAAGGGATCGCAAAAATTACTGTTATAAAACAAAGTACTAAAAATTACCTGCCCCGGGCTTCAGTTTGTTAGTTGTCAACTAATCACGATGTTGTTTGAGAACGTGAGCCGTTCGTGCCTCGGTATTTTGGTTCAAGGGCGACTGTTGCGTTAACTCGCGCCAGTTTAATTAGCGCCGAGTCAGTCCAGCATTTCAAGAAATGTCGAAAAGCTGGTTGTTCAACTGGATCTCGCCTTTGACACTTGGTTGCTTGTTGTGGAAACATCGCGTGATGTGATCGGCTGGGCTACGCAATCACGGCTACCAACTGACCTTGTCCTACAAGCATTACTGATGGCCGTCTGGTGGCGCTGGCCAAAGCAAACCGGGCTAACCACATTGATCAAGGCTCGCAATACATCAACCGAGATTGGGCAGCATTTTTGCGAGCCCACAACATTGAACATTCGATGAACAGGCGCGGAAATTGCCATGACAATGCGCACGTCCATTGTCCTCGGAGCGATGGCGGAAAATGGATTGTCCGCGGGCTTCTTGGATCTGCTCAAACGTGAGCGCATTCGCCGTCGGACATGCACAGCCCGCGAGCAAGACAGACAGGGCATCTTCGACGACATCGAAATATCCTATGACCCGAAACGCAAACACGCCTGAAACGAAATTCTGTCGCCCGGCGAGCCCTAAAACAGCCAGCACAACGTGAACCGAGAAGGGGTCTAGGGAACTAGCGGGTATTCAAGCAGCGTATTCTCAACAGTAGTCACCAACGGCTATCGATCGCGGAACTGCGCTTCGCGCTTTTCCACGAAGGCCGACATACCTTCGGATTGATCTTCTGTTGCGAACAATGAATGGAACATGCGCCGTTCAAATAATAAGCCTTCGCGTAGTGTCGTTTCGTAGGCTCTGTTCACGGCTTCTTTAACCACCATTACCGAAATCGTTGATTTTGCGGCTATTTTCTGAGCTGCTCCGTGGGCTTCTTCTAGAAGTTTTTTGCAAGGAACAACACGGCTTACCAATCCGGATCGTTCGGCCTCCTCAGCATCCATAAAGCGACCAGTAAGGTTCATGTCCATCGCCTTTGATTTTCCGACAAGCCGAGTCAATCGTTGTGTCCCACCAATTCCTGCAACAACCCCTAGGTTAATTTCGGGCTGTCCAAATTTAGCAGTTTCAGAACAGATAATAAAATCACACATCATCGCTAGCTCGCACCCTCCACCGAGCGCATAGCCTGAAACAGCAGCTATGATCGGTTTGCGAACACGTAAGATTTGATCCGTCTCATCTGTGAAAAGATCGCCTGCGAACACATCAACAAAACTCTGATCTTTCATCATCGCAATATCTGCGCCGGCAGCAAACGCCTTTTCCGAACCGGTTATGATAATGCAACGTACCTTATCATTTTTCTGTGCGGCACTTAATGCATCGGCCAGTTCGCGCATCAGTTCCGCGTTCAATGCGTTCAGCGCGCTTGGACGGTTTAAGGTGATTTGCGCGACATGGTCTTCAAAGTCCACGATAATCGTCTCATAGGCCATGTAGAATGCTCATTCGTTGTTGCTCTGAGAACAAAGTGAATACCATTCAATTTTTGTGTTTCAAGTTATCTTTGGCATTGCGCACAATAGAAAGATGAGCGTCCAGACTGAACGACTCGCTGAATAACGCTAAGGCAACCTGGTGTTCGACATGGTTCTCCTTCACGCCCATAAACATCAAAGCTATGTTGAAAATATCCAAGTTCTCCATCAGCTTGGCGGAAATCACGTAAAGAAGAACCACCTGCCTCAATCGCTTCGGAAAGCACATTTCTGATGATCGGCACGAGGCTGCTAACCCGGTCTTTGCCTAATTTACAGGCTTTGCGGGATGGATTAATTTTTGCGCGAAAAAGGGTCTCGCAGACATAGATGTTACCCAAACCAGAGACGATACGTTGATCTAGCAACGTATTTTTGATCGGGGAGTTCTTATTTTTTAACACATCTATCAGATACTTTTCGTGAAAATTGTTGCTCAAGGGCTCGGGGCCTAGCGCAGAGATTAATTTGTGTTCTTGTATTTTGGACGTCTCCAAGAGATCCATCGCGCCAAACCGGCGGGGGTCATTAAATGTAACTCGAGCGCCATTTGCCATGTGGAAAACAACATGGTCGTGTTTTTCGGGTGCAGGATGTTGATGCACAAACTGGCCCAAAGGATCATTTGAAACCAGCATCCGGCCAGACATTCCCAAATGGATCAACAATGTTTCTCCGCTGTCTAGATCCGCAAGAATGTACTTTGAACGTCTCTGCAGTTTGTTTACAAGCCTACCGGTTAATCGCGACGCCATATGCTTGGGGAATGGCCAACGTAAATCTGGGCGATTAACATCAGCTTTTTCGATTACAACACCTTCCATCGCAGGTGTTAATCCTCGCCGCACTGTTTCTACTTCAGGAAGTTCAGGCATAAAGATCCTACCTTTGTCGAATTGAGTGTTACGGAATCCAAAATTGATTTGGGCGTAAAACCAACTTTACCAAGTTTCCTTAGACCCAACATTTCCAAGGAATCCAAGTGTCATGGACCTGACACCCTTCAGCAATGTTCTTGTTGCTCGTTTATGTTATCTTTGCTTCGATGGCCAAGCGACTTTTCCAACAGATTGCTGAATTTTTCCTGCGTGCGTCGCGGGCATCGCATCAACTTACCATTCTCCCAATCATTGATCTGAAACAAGGAGGCGCGCATCAAATTATCTGATCGCTTGCCCACTCCTCGCGAAGCCATGCCCAACAATGTTAATGTACAGATTTTTCCAGACGGTTCTCGCTAATCGTCCAGCATTCTATGAAAACTTCGCATGCGATGCTCTTGGTGCGGCGCCCCTGTCGTCCACACCAACAGGCACTACCGGGCGATGATCTTCGATTTTCGCTATCCGAACGGCTTTTTTGCAAGGGTCGCTTATGTTTTCAATATAGTAGCACAGGTTGTCATGATAAGCATGTCTACGCAAATCGCGAACTCGTTTGTCGATGAAACGGCGGTTTCTGCGGAGGTGGCGCGCATGTTGATTGTCATGGCGTGCCTTTTGTTTCTGCTCGGCCCGTTAGTGACGATTGAGACCAATGTCAGCCTGAAGAGCAAACTCAAAAGGAGGGTTTAGCTTGTCGCGTCTTCGCAAGTTTCTGAAAAGAGCTCCGTCGCGGTAGAATAGGCAGATGCACGAATCCTCTCGACCAAATCGGAATCTGGTAACGCCTTTGCCAAACCCATTCCCCCTTTGCAGAGTGCCGCTATTGCTTGGGCATTTTGCTGGTCAATCTCTGAATGAGTCTGCATGTTTGTTTCAAACAGCCAAACCATTGCCTCCAGGAGGTGCTGAAAAGACTCTTGCGTTGTTTTATCAGCGCGCGCAACATCAGAAGGCAGCGCAATCATAAGGCACCGACCTTCAAAATCGCCAAGATGCTTTTGCGATAAATAGCCATCAATCATATGTTGGGCCATTTCCGGCTTTAGATCAGCAAGATCAATGCCCGCATCTTTACGCCATTTCGCGCTGCGACCCATCAGAAAGCTCGATACGGCTTCGCAGAATAGCTCCTCCTTGTTCCTGAACTGGTTGTAAAATCCGCCGCGTGTAAGATGTGCCTCAGTCATCACCATATCGATCGTGACCTTCTGAAATCCGTACCTGTTGAACAAGATCCGTGCTGTTTCGACGACCTTGGCCCGAGTCCTTTCGTTGTGTTCCGGACTGTATGGTTTAAAGAATCCCTTCTTTGTCATCACCTTAACGATTATTTTAATATGTTCTTTAACATATTTAGAGCACTGCCATAAAGCCTGTGAACCGATCAAACAGGAGTGCATAGAATGCCAAAATTTATCCTCGCCTATCATGGAAAGCCTGACTTCCAGTCCAAAGAGCAAGGAGTTGAACATATGCAAAAATGGAAAGAGTGGAGCCGAGCGCTCGGCGATGCGGTTGTCGATCCGGGCATGCCTGCTGGCGCGTCGGTGACGGTATCAAAAAATGGTGTCACTGAAGGTGGCCTACGCCAAAGAAGTCATTGGGAAGTAACAGCAACAGAGCTTTTGAATGGGGGTTTGCGCGGAATGATCGACCTCAAAAGCATCAAATTCACAAAACAGAGTGATCAATGCAACAGTCCGGTTTGACGTCATCACTACGTTTCGCAACGATATCAAGGAATCCATCAATGACCGCCTGTCGGCATTGATCCGGCCCGTTCCGGACGGGGTAGACGGCAAAAATTTCCTTCGGTTCCAATTCTACATCCGGCAGGATTTGTTCGAGCGATCCGTCGGCCAGTTTATCCTCGACTAAAAAACGCACCACTTTGGCAAAACCGGCTCCACTTTCTAAAGCTTGCATAACAACTTGCGGGTCACTCGCAGCGAAGCCCAGTTTGACGTGTGTGTCTGTCCAGAATCCGCTTGACTTGACGGTGATCTGGCTACTTGTGTTTTCCATGTTGTAACGGATGAACTTAAGCTTCATCAGATCTTGCGTGGTTCGAGGTCGACCATGCTTGTTCAAGTAGTCTGGCGTCGCCACCAAAACAGTATCGAGCTGTGCGATCTTGCGACCAAATCCATCTTGGTTACCTATTTTTCCCGCCCTGATCGCCAGATCGTACCCCTCGCGCACAACATCGACATAGCGATCGTCGGTGCCCATTTCGATATTCAGATCTGCGAATTTCTGGTTAATTTTTAACAGTAAAGGCCCAAAGACAGTTCGCCCCAGAATGGTCCCCACGCTGATCCGATAGGTGCCGGAAAGGTGGTCGGAATGCGTACTAAGATCGCTCTCGAGCGCTTCGTAGGTCATCAAGAGCTGGCGAGCATGCTGGGCTGCCAGGGCACCTGCTCGTGTCGCATGGACGCCCGATGCCGTTCTGAAAAGGAGTTGGTGGCCAAGGTTCTGTTCCAATACGCGGATTTGCTGACTGACCGCGGATTGAGTAATTCCTTGCCGTCGTCCCGCGCGACTTAAGCTGCCCTCATCAAGGGCGGTAATCAAAGTCTTCAGCAAACCAAGCCGGTCCATATGTGTTGCCTATAAGTTTCTCTAATGGGGTGTCATAAGACATATGGGGCTGGTTGAACGCATTACCAGTCGCTTATTTAAAAGCAGCGGACACAGGGCCGCCTAGTTTTTCGGAGAGTTTAAATGGCGATCAATCGCAGACAAATATTAGGCGCGGCTCTTGCTACGCCTGCCGTAATGACCGCGGGTTTGACCCGCGTTGCGCATGCTGAGGCCGCGCAAAGTCACGCAGCAATTACGCACAAGTTCACAGTAGGCGATGCAACGGTGACAGCTCTGCTGGACGGCCATGTAGGGATCGGTTCGCAGGTCATTTCCCAATTTGATCAGGCCACAGCAGATGCCGTTCTAAAAGATACGTTGTTCACTTTTGGCCCGCAGGGCATGCAGATCCCAGTCAACGGGTATCTGATCGAAAGAGCCGGCAAGTACACGTTACTCGACGCGGGCGCAGCGGGATTGTTCGGCCCAACCTTGGGTAATTTAGCGGCGTCCCTTGCGGCGACTGGCGTGACACCCGAGCAAATCTCGACCATCCTGTTGACGCACATGCACATCGACCACACGGGGGGGCTGGTAACTGCCGAAGGTCAGGCAATCTTTCCTAATGCAGAGCTGGTCGTGGCCGAAGCGGAATTTGCGTTCTGGTATGACGATGCGATCATGTCGTCGGTACCGGAGAGTAACCGACCGTTCTTTGAGGGCGCGCGTTTTACAACGGCACCTTATGCGGATCGCCTCAAAACGTTTAACGGAGAGCATGAGGTCGCGGCCGGCTTCACATCGCTCCCATTGCCCGGTCACACCCCCGGACATACAGGCTACATGCTTGATGGTGGCTCGGAATCGTTGTTGTTCTGGGGCGACGTTGTTCATCTGACAGGCCTACAATTTGCCTTGCCCGATTGGACGTTAGTGTTTGATACCGATCCGGCCTTGACTGTCGAAACCCGCAAGAAAATGCTGGATCGTGCATCGGCAGATAAGATGTTGGTCACAGGGGCGCACATCGAATTCCCGGGTCTAGGCAAGGTCATCCGCAAAGGCGCTGATTATGGCTTTGCGGCGGCGCCTTGGCAATTTTCTGCATAAAGTGCTATCTTGGTCTCGCCTCGCGTTCACTAGACCGGGGGCGGGATCAAGACCGAAGGGGCAGTTGCATCAATCGATCTATTTGGCCACCGTCATGCTAGGTCCGCTGCCATTCAAGCATCATCGTTTTCCGGGCGACATCATTCTTTATACAGCGCGGTGGTATTTGCGCCACCAACTATCATATTCAGATGTAGTGGAGCTACTCGTAGAGCGCTGGGCAAGCGTCGATTAGCATGTGGCGGAAACCTGTATCCGCGTCGGCGACAAGCGGCGGTATCTTTGGTGCGCAGTTGATGCAACGGCCAGATGATCGACTTTCGCCTGACAACGCGACGGTATGCGAAAGCCGTTAGAGTTTTCTAATCAAAGCAATTAAGCGTGTGCGCCTGTTTGGTGCCATTCTTTACCTATGGCAGCAAAGTGCCAAAATACTTTTTTTAAACCTTAAAAATAACTTCGAACTAGACTGGAAGCAATTAAGTTCCAACCGTCCGCCAGAACAAAGAATGCCAGCTTAAATGGAAGGGATACGATTGCCGGTGGAACCATCATCATTCCCATCGACATCAACACAGCAGCGACGACCAAGTCAATAATCAAAAAAGGCAAAAAAATCAAAAACCCAATTTGAAAAGCCCGGGCTATTTCCGAAAGTAAAAAGCTCGGAATTAGGATCGACAATGGAGCATCTGGAGTCGGTTCAGAACTTAGTGTTTCGTCTCGCAACTCGGCCATTGCATAAAAGGTTTCCGGATCTAACCGAGCCGCCATAAACACTCTGAATGGCTCAATAGCTCTTGTAAAAGCAGTTTCGGGATCTATCGCGTTCACCGTCAACGGTTGGATTCCATTGATCCATGCCCTTTCAAACACTGGTTCCATGATGAAGTAAGTCAGGAACAAGGCTAGACTGATAAGAAGCATATTGGGCGGGGATTGTTGCAAACCAATAGCTTGGCGCAAAATAGAGAGGACGGTAACTAGAAACGGAAAGCAGGTCACCATGATCGCCAACCCTGGTGCTAGACTCAGGACAGTTATCAGCAAAAAAAGCTGAATCGTGCGAGCGCTAAAAGACCCATCGTCTCCCAAAGACAATGCAATTTCTTGTGCTGAAACCTCAGCCGGAAAAAAAATCAATGCGAAGACGGCAACTGCAAAAAAGCCTGAAGGCATTTTATCGTCTCAAAGGCCTGATTGCAGATCGATAACTTCGATCAATCGCACCACCAGTTGTCCCATTTGCTCACCCTCTTTTTCTTCTAACATTCCTCGAGCAATAAGGCGGTCCCCGATGTATAGGTCGACCGGGTCTTCCACAGATTTATCCAATGTTAGAACGGCGTTCTCACCTAGATTAACCAGATCGCGGATTAACGGTCTCGCCTTTCCAACGGAAACGGTTATTTCGATCGGCACTGAAGTAAATGGGCTTTTAACTTCTTGGCCATTGCTATTCGTCATTTCAGATTTTTCCATCATCTATCTCCTGTGCGGATTCGTGGAAGAATGCGGTCATGGCTTGCATAATTTCGGCTACAATTGAGTCTAAATCGATTTGCTGCTCTTCGATCCCGATTCTGATGAACGCTTGCCCCTCACCGAGCGATTCTTCACCGACAATCACAACAGACTCAGATGATTTGTCGCCAACCATTGCCTGTACGGTGTTGAAATTCTTTGGGTTGACAACTATTTCCACGGGGCCTTTGATTTTTTGCTTCATCAGAGCGCTAATTTGCTCAAGAATATGCGGCCCAAGCGCTTTGTTAGCAATTTCAGGCAACAGTTTTTCTAGGATTTGCTGCATTGCCGGTTCAAGCGACATTGTCAGTTTGGAAAGCGCTTCATGATACGTGAACGACAAGTCTAATAGATTTTGACCCAGTTCAGCGCTAATCTTTTCTTGTGTATCATTTTGCGCTTTTGTTGCATCGTCCCATCCCGCTTGATAGCCGGTTTCGAAAGCTTCGAGTTTTTGGTCTTCAAGTGCCTCAGAGTTTATTTCTGCTTCTTGGTTGTCGGTGTTTTTTTCAACGCCGAAGTTTCTATATCTATGCGAGACAGACACTAGGCACTCTCCTCTTTATCTTCTAACCAACTACGCAGAATCTCCACTGTTTCATCCTGTCGCTCACCAATCATCGAACGTAGTCGGTCAACTGGATCTTCGTTCATGCCCATACCCATGCCGATGTCGGGCAAGCCATCTTGAGCGTCCCCAAACCCAGAAATCATTGGAAGCTCGGGTAACTCGAACTCGCCGGACTCAACCTCACCATTGATGCCATTCGTGTCGCTGAGCTCATCGCTAGTACCCGGTAAGGCCATCAATACTTCTGGCTCGGCTTCATCAGATTTAGACAGAAGTGGGCGGACAACAAATAATCCCAAAATCAAAGTAACTATTGCTAATACACCCATCTGGATTGCTGACATCACATCAATTTTTAGCCCATCCCAAAGTGATTTGGTGATTTCCGTCCCTTGTGGTGATACACTTTGGAGGGCCATTGATTTGATCGTTATTATGTCTCCACGTGACTCATCAAAACCAACGGCAGAAGCAACAAGATCTTCCAAAGCTGTTAGCTCACTTTCTTCGCGTGGAACGAGTACCGTTTGTCCGGATTCATCGACTACTGCTGTTTCGTTTACCAGAACAGCTACAGTGACTCGCTTGATTGCACCTGGCGCACGTACGATTTCTCTTTCTGTCTCGGAGACCTCATAGTTAATTCGCTCACGAGACTCATTATTTTGCGAAGAACTATTGTCTCCTCCCCCACCTTCTTCGTCTGGAAGGTTCGAAGCGACTGTTACGTCGCCACCACCAGCTTCGGAAGATGACGTATTGCGTTCCTCCGTGTCTGTGCTGATTGCAACCCGGCTTTCAGGATCAAATATTCGTTCACGAATTGCTTCGCTCTCATTTACTGTATCTACGCTAACTTCGACGACAGAATTCCCAAAGCCAACGCGTGCTTCCAACAAACGTTGAACACGTGCTTTCAAAACTTCGGCTTTATCTTCACCGCCTACAGCTGGTGCTGCCTCATCGGAAGGCCCTATAAGTGAGCCGTTTGCATCAATTACCGCCACATCATCAGAGGCTAATCCTGCAACAGCCGACGAAACGAGAAACCGAATTGCTTTTGCTTGTTGAGGGGTTATGGCTGCTCCAACTGGTGTTACCGATACAGAAGCCTTCGGCGTTACTCCACGCTGAAACGGGTTCGAGCCGGTACTTGCAATATGCACACGAGCGATGGAGATATGCGGGCTAGAAACTATCGTTCTCGCCAATTCACCTTCTTTTGCACGCCAATAGGCGGCATCAAACATTTGAGATGTTGTCCCAAATCCAGAAAGAGAGTCTAACAATTCGTACCCCCGGCTGGAATTGGCTGGCAAACCTTCACTCGCTAAGGTCATTCGCAACTGATCGCGCTGTTTAGCATCGACGAAAATAGAACCACCGCGAACTTCGAAAACTGCGCCTCGTTGCTCTAAGGCACGTACGACATCCCCTGCGGCCCCGTTTTCAAGCCCAGCGTACAATAAAGTCATACTGGGAGCTGTCGCCATGCGGGACATGGCCAATATACCAAAAAACATCGCTGCTGTCGCGAGTATAACAATTACCTGACGCCGAAGCGGTAGTACTGTCCATGCTTTTACAATTTGCTGCAAAGTCGCCTCCGTGGAGCTGAACGTTCTGTTCAACGGTG
Organism: Roseobacter sp.; assembly: GCA_039983935.1. GTDB lineage: Bacteria > Pseudomonadota > Alphaproteobacteria > Rhodobacterales > Rhodobacteraceae > Roseobacter. Next base: position 208,352 of record JBDWVP010000021.1, read on the forward strand.
ACAACAGCAATGAACCATCTGCCTTAACAATCGGTTAGTGGAAACATGTCTATAACAAGTTTCGTAAACATCGATGAGAAGAATATGACAGACGCAACCGTTCCTGAAGAAGAAGAAGAAAAATCGAGCAAAATGCCCTTGATCATTGGACTCGTTCTCGCCCTTGTTGGCGGCGGTGGCGGTTTTTTCGCGACCAGCCAAGGATTTATTCTAGCGCCCGAATCAAAAGCGGAAGAACACGAAGAGGAAGCGCCAAAAGAAATGAGCAAAGCGGAAGGTATCGCTTTTGTGCCCATGGATCCTCTGACGGTCTCAATGTCACCCAACAGCTCATACAAACATTTGCTCTTCAGAGGCGAGTTGGAAGTGGCTGAAGATTACGAAGACGAAATAACAACTATCCTGCCGCGAATCGTCGACGTTCTAAACAGTTACCTTCGAGCGTTAGAAATCTCTGACATCGAAGAGGCAGCATCATTAACAAGATTGCGATCTCAAATGCTGAGGCGTGTGCAAGTTGTTACTGGCCCTGGTCGAGTAAACGATTTGCTTATCATGGAATTTGTACTGAATTAAGGAGCGCGAAATGGAATTGATCGCTGACATGTTTTTAGCAGCTGGAGCCTTTGGAGCAGGACTCTATTGCTTCATTCTGGGGAGACGCTTGAATAGATTTAATGACCTGGAAAAAGGCGTCGGTGGGGCTGTTGCAGTACTTTCAGCTCAAGTGGACGATTTAACGAAAACACTAACTTCCGCTCAAAATACGGCAGCTCAATCGGCACAAAGTTTAACAGAACTTACCGTCCGAGCGGAAGCTATGTCGCAAAGGCTGGAATTACAAATGGCGTCCCTCCACGACATTCCTACAACACCTGAGAATAGGACACGTTCAACGCCCCCGCCAACGGCACAACAATCTCCCAGCGAACCAATGTTCATTCGCCATAAGGCTTCTGAGGTTCAGTGAAAATGAAAAATGTATTTTCGATAGGAAGAAATGGCCGCGGATCTGTATTGTTTATCTGCTGTTTGTTAATGGGTTCCGCAGCAATTCGCATTGGTGGAGAAGCTGGCAAAGCGGTAGCAAATGAAAATACTCTTTCGGCCGTATCCAGCCCTACCCCGCAACCTGAACAGAATCCACCAGAAGTTGATGGAATCGGAATGTCAGAAATGTTGGCAGCCTTTCAAAAGAGAGAAGCTCGACTAGAGAGGTTGGAAAACGAGATGGCAGTGCGCCAAAAGGCACTGCAAGTGGCGGACGAAGAAATCGAAAAACGATTGGTCGTGTTACAAAATGCAGAAGAAGCCCTCCGTTCAATGCTAGCCATTGCCGATACAGCTGCTGAAGATGACTTAACAACCCTGACGACTGTTTATGAAAACATGAAACCAAAAGATGCTGCTGCTTTGTTTGAAGAAATGGAGCCTGGGTTTGCTGCGGGTTTTCTTGGACGTATGAGGCCGGATGCAGCTGCTGGAATCATGGCCGGTCTTTCGCCGCAAAAGGCTTATACAATCAGTGTCTTGCTGGCAGGCCGTAACGCCGATGTTCCAAAAGGTTGATCGACGTGAAACTTTCTTAATCTACTTTTGCGACAGTAGATCTGTAATTGGTATTGGGGAAAAAAATGATCGGTTTAGTGGGCATAATCATGATCTTCGCGATGGTCTTCGGCGGTTATTTGGCCGCCGGTGGGAAAATGGCTATTATCATCAAGGCTCTTCCTTTTGAAATGATGATGATTTGTGGTGCCGCAGCCGGAGCTTTTTTGATCAGTAATGACATGTCATCCGTTAAGCACACAATGCGAGACATGGGGCGTGTTTTCAAAGGGCCCAAGTGGTCCCACGACGATTATCGCGATCTTCTTTGCCTATTGTTCGAACTTATTAGGCTGGCAAGGCAAAACCCGGTCGCAATTGAAGAGCACATTGAAGCTCCGCAGGACTCCGCAATCTTTTCGAAGTACCAAAAGATCATTGCGGATGGAGAAGTAACCGCATTAATTTGCGATACGCTAAGATCTGCTTCGATGAACTATGATGACCCACATCAGGTTGAAGAGGTTTTGGAAAAACGCATGGAAGCCAATATGCATCACGCGTTGCATTCTAGCCATGCACTTCAAACGATAGCAGACGGATTACCGGCTTTGGGGATTGTCGCAGCCGTTCTTGGTATTATCAAAACCATGGGCTCCATTGACCAGCCGCCCGAAGTCCTTGGAGGTCTTATCGGTGGCGCGCTCGTCGGTACATTCCTCGGAGTTTTTTTAGCCTATGGATTTGTAGGTCCATTCGCCGAAAAAGTCAAAACGGTTACGGAAGAAGATGGACATTTCTACCAGTTGATCCGAGAGGTTTTGGTAGCTAACCTTCATGCTCACGCAACTAATATTTGCATTGAAGTTGGACGCCAAAATACACCATCTCACCATCGCCCAAGCTTTTCAGAATTAGAAGAGGCCCTAAAGGCTGTAAAGCAAGGTGCTGCATGAGAAGAGCGTTCCTAATAGTCGTTTTTACCTTTCTAGTTTCAGGAATCGCGCAAGCGGAACCAATTGTGGTTCGCTCAGGTGAGCATGACAAATTCACCCGCCTAGTCTTGCCCTTACCATTGGGATCTCGTTGGTCGATTGAAGAGAACCCTGGTGTTGCCAAAGTAATTCTAGAGGAATTCAACGATGGTTTTGATTTAAGTTACGCATTTGAAATCATTCCGAGAACGAGGTTAGTTGCGTTGGTTGCCCGAGGGTCAGAATTAGAGCTTCAGCTGTCGTGTACGTGTCCCGTAGTGGCTTTTATTGAGGATGGTAATTTTCTTGTTGTGGATATTGCCGACGGTGAAGATATAAAAAATGAATCCTCCCCAACCATCCTTTCATCAAACCTGCCAGATACAAGTTTTTCTCATGGAGATTTACTGTGGGCGGACAATGCTCAGACTGTCAGCCCCTCTAATTTGAATAATCCCTTGGAAGAGCCACCTACGGTAGATGTAGATCAAAAAACTGATACAAAAGAGCTCTCAACAGAAATCATTTTAGAAACACAAAACAGACTATTGCAAGCTCTATCGATTGCAGCGTCCAAGGGTTTAGTTGCGCCAAAACAAAACTTGCCGATTTCTCCTCCAGTCGCTTCAGATATGGAGTTTCATGACAATGTAGAAATCTTCGATTCATCTGAGTTACCTGATATGGTTCCAAAGCAGCACATAAGGATCTCAAACAGTAAAGATGTACCGAAGAATGGCACGCTGGAAAACATGGCTATGTCCGGTGAGACATGTCCAGATCCCAAAATAGTGAACGTCGTAAGTTGGGGGCAAAGTACAGATTTCACAGCGCAGATAGGCCAATCTAATCTACAATTACAGGATGACCTAGGCAGATTAAAAGAAGTAGAAGTTCTTAAGCGCGCGCGGTTGTACATCTTTTTCGGCTTCGGTGCGGAAGCGAGGGAAATGCTCAATCTCATACCAGGCATTGAGGATGAGCACCCTGAGCTCCCTGAACTTGCCGGAATTATGGAGTATGGTTATGCGAAAGAATCGAATTTTTTAACCAAATTTACGGGCTGTAGTTCGGATTTGGCACTATGGGGTATTTTGGCGAACCAAAATCTGCCGCTAGATCAAGATATCGATGCTTCTGCAGCGCTGCGGGCACTTCAGAAACTTCCAGCACATTTGAAATTTTTCGTTGCGCAACAATTAGGAAGCCAATTTCTGAAGCGTGGGGACATCGCAAATGCAAATATTGCGATAAGGAGTTATGAAGCATTAAAAGAAAACGCTGCGAGTAAGCCTAGTATTATCCACGCCCAAATGTCTGAACTGGAGTCAAAGTCTGAAACACCTAGTCAAATCTATAAAGAGATAATCGAAGAAGATACTAACGAAGCTCCAGACGCTCTCATTTCGCTGATTAAAAAAAATGTACAAAATGGAATTGATATACCAGCCGATCTAGCGCTTTTAGCAGAATCATACTCTTTCGAATTTAAGAACTCCACCAGGAGCCCTGAGTTCTTTCAAGCATCAGTTTTAGCTCTTGCAAAGTCAGCGCAATTTACAAAAGCGTTTGAGGCGTTGAGCGACTCAAAGCGTATCAGTGAATTGAATGGCAGTGATCAGAATCAATTGACCAGTTACGTATTTTCCGAATTAACTCAGGCAAGTGAGGATATTGACTTCTTAAACGGGTTTTTCACTCAATTTCCGTCCCATGAGAGACACGTTAGCTCAAAGGTCAAGTTAAGCATTGCCAACAGATTGATACAAATTGGTTTCATCGAGCAAGCATCGAACTTGATTTCGAACCTCCCTCCAGGGTTTCAATCTGATGAACTAAGAGTTGCCAAATCGCGAATTCTGTTTGCCTCTGGCCAATATCACGAGAGTTTAGAAACTATTGAGGGAATAGAAGGCAGCCAAGTTAAATCCTTACGAGGGGACATCTTGCAAAAATTAGGGCAAAATAATGCTGCGGCAAACGCCTTTGATGCTGCTAACCTGCAAGATCAGGCACTGTCATCAAGATGGTTAGCTGAAGACTGGTCCGATTTGGTATCTGAAACGACACCTGTATTCGGAGCATTGGCAAAACTGTCTAACGAGAATGCTATCGAAGTCACCCGCAATCAAAATATGTTAGAGCGGACCGCAGAAGCTATTGCTTCCAGCGAATCTGCAAGAAGCGTTCTCGGTTCGGTTTTGGACCAGTTGGCGAATAGTAACCGCTAAATTACTAAAAGTAAGACTTTTTGAGCATACATTGTAACCATAACACAACGAAGTACGTAAGCCTTTTGTTTTGGCTCGATATGTGAATAACGAACAAGTAGTGAATAGCCCCTAGAATTGTAGACGCTTTCTTCCCTAATTTTGAGGCAAGGAGGCCGTTATGGGGAAGCCATATTTCAGTGAGGATTTCAAGCGTGATGCTGTGCATCCACGGCCCCGCAGTCGAAACATAGTTTCGATGAGACGGGATCACGGTACATGGGTTTCCAGTTCGTGAGGTTTCAGAGCGGTTAGGCGTCAGCACCTGCTCGCTATACAAATTGACCTGCGCCCCAAGTTCCCTCCAGCTTTGCGCGGAGTCCTTGGGGTTAGATCTTTGGCGCTAGGCAGCCATCTTGTCCATGTCCTTTCTCTGCAAGAATTCCATCGGCGTCAGGTTGCCCAATGCTGAATGTGGTCT
>JBDWVP010000022.1:0-20315 GCA_039983935.1 Roseobacter sp.
GTTCGTGCGACCACAAACGGGTACGATCTGCATGTCGAGGGGGCTGAAGACGACCTGAGCGCACCGCAAACGGATGCTTTAGAGTGCTATGTCGCGCAAGACAGCCGCGTTCTTGCCAAGCCCGCGTTGCGCGCAAACATATGCCCGGATGTTTGGACCAACCTAAACACATTCGCACAGCGCACCTACGCGCCCGCGACAAAAACCTCCCGACTGCTGGGAGCAGGCGCAGGCATCGCAGATAATGAGTGAAACGACACGAAACAAGCCCGCACTCAAAGCGCCATTCGGCTGCGGGATATCAATTCACGGCGCAACCAAAGAAACAGGGGACCAAAGATGTCTATTAAACCACCCTTTACCGCGTTGGAGATCGAAAAAGCTCCATCTGGTTTTTACGAAGGCTACAGCCTTCCCATCGCACTGATCAGTAAGGCGATCATGGTCGCGCTGGTTGTCTGGGCGCTTGTCTGGCCCGGCAATGCCAGCAGCGTCCTGTCTGCGGTGAACGGTACATTGTTAAATGGTTTCAACAGCTTTTACATTGTGTCAGTTGGTGTTTTTGCGTTCTTCCTGTTTGTCTTGGCTCTATTGCCAGCAACCGGTAGCAAGAAGCTTGGCACCGCAGATACAGTACCAGAATTTTCCAACTTCTCTTGGTTCTCCATGATGTTTGGTGCGGGTTTGGGTGTCGGGCTGATGGTCTTTGCGACCGCCGAACCGCTTGGCCTTTGGGGGTCCAATCCTGTCGTTCTTTCTGGTGAAGTGGCGGCAAACTCTGAGGAAGCCGTGCAGTCTGCGTATCGCTATACGTTCCTGCATTACGGGTTCCACGCCTGGGCCATCTATGTGCTGACAGGTCTGTCATTGGCCTACTATGCTTACACCCGCGAAATGCCGCTTACGATCCGATCTGCTCTGACGCCGCTTTTGGGGAAAACTGCCAATGGTTTCCTTGGTCATTTGGTAGACGTGCTAGGTGTTGTCGCCACGATCCTTGGTGTGTCGGTCACCATCGGTTTTGGGGTCAGCCAGTTTGTTGACGGGGTTTACGCTGTGTCTGGCATGGAATGGCTGATGAATGGCGATGCCGAAGCACCTAAGCCAAGCACAGTGGGCTTGATTGCGGCCTTGGTGGTCATCATGGGCCTATCCATCCTGTCGGCGGTGTCTGGCGTGGGCCGGGGGATCAAATACCTGTCGAACCTTAATCTGGTTTTGTCGGTAATCTTGCTTTTGACTTTCGTAATCTTCGGCTCTTTTTTCTTTGCGATGACGCAATTCGGTGCAGGTCTCATTGACTACATCCTGCACTTTATTCAGATGTCCTTTGGGGCGTACAGCCCGCAATCTGCGGAGGTCTTTGCTTCCGCACTTCCTGAGGCAGCACAGGCGTTGCCGGTGGAAGATGTTGCGGCGATTTATGGTTCGGCAACGTCCCCTTGGGGTTCGCTTGCAGGCTTCACCGAAGGACTGCCAGCCACCGCCGCCGATTTGAACGCAGAGGCAATTTATGCCGCTGGTGAACAGGGTCGTCAGTTTGGATGGCAAGCAGGTTGGACCACGTTCTACTGGGCTTGGTGGATTGCGTTCTCGCCTTTTGTTGGCTTGTTCCTGGCGCGCATCTCCAAGGGTCGTACCGTGCGGGAATTCATCTTTGGTTGCGTTATTGCGCCAGCCATTGTGTGCTTCTTGTGGATGACCATTCTGGGCGGAACAGCCATTGATCTGGAACTGAACGGCGACGCCGCCGGCTCCCTGATCGGTGCCACCAACACAGCCAAGTTGTTTGCCACGCTTGAGCAAATGATCTCTGGCGGGTTCCTTTCAGCCATCACCATCATGTGTGTGGTTCTGATTATGACCTTCCTTGTGACGTCGGCGGATTCCGGCATTCTTGTGATGAACACCATCATGTCGGGTGGTGAACAGGAAACCGGTATCAAACACCGCATCATCTGGGGTTTAATCCTGACCGCCGTGATTGGCGCCTTAATCATTGCTGGAAATAGTGGAGCCCAAGCAAATCCCTTCGGCGCGTTGCAAAACGCGATGATCATCGGGGCCTTACCGTTTACGATCGTTATGGTGTTCATGATGATTTCTCTGGTCAAGGCGCTGTATCGTGACAGTGTCAGAGCCAAGCTAGGCTAGATTGCGAAGGAATAGGCCGCGGGACATTCGCGGCCTATTTCATCGATGTTTTGGTGAAATGGGTGCGGTTCAATTTGACAAGGTACCGCAACCAATCTCTGAAACACCGGATTTTGCGTTCCAAGACAAAAGCAGATCTTCGTGAGCCTGATCTGTATGTCCGGTTTGTCCCCACTTTCGGTCTTATGTATCAAACGCACCAAGCGTGCGGACATCCTCTCCGGATTGGGGAGGAAGCGTGATTAAGGTGTTGGCTTCATGGGTTATATTTCTCTCTGGCGTCGATCCCCCTGAAGGTACGAACGCGGCATCGTCAAGGTATCGGCAAGACCGGTTTTGATGGCCGTTTGCCTCCTGCAGCGGTGCAATTGGACGAGTGGGCAGTCTATTCCCCTCCCGCTGTGTCACCAGAGTTCCCAGACTGAAAACAGACGAACGGCGTGAAACTTGCATCGTGAGCGGTTTTCGCTCTGAGGTTGGATCGTTTGAGCGAAAATCGCTCATCAAAATGCGACTGACAAATTGAAGCTCACCTCCTTCCGATGAAACTTAGGTCAGCGCGTCCAAAGGCCGCGTAGGGAGGATTTCGTGCAGTTACACCTACCGGTCGGAGGAGGATCTACCGCGTGTTGCTGTGCGAATTTCTATCTCAAAATTGGATAGAACTTGGAGGAACACCATGCGGAAATCGCCTCAAATACGCAAAAAAGCTGATACCGTTTTCAAAAGCACAACGGTACTTTTTGCTGCTGCAACAATTGGCACACTGGGCATTTTGGCACTGCCAAATGATGCTTATGCGCAAGATAAGACGGTCAAAATTGGATTTGTCACATTCCTGTCGGGCGGAGCTGCCGGCCCATTTGGAGTTCCGGCGCGTAACGCCGCAGAACTTTTGATCCAGTCCATCAACGCTGGCACCCTTCCTGACCCCTACAATACGGCTGGCATCGGTGGTGCATCTATCGATCCGATCTTCGTTGATGAAAACTCAAAACAGAAAAACGCTGATTATCTCAAACTTGTTGAGAAAGACGCCGTTGATATGGTCGTCGGCTATATTTCTTCGGGTAGCTGCAAGGCGATCGCACCGGAAGCTGAAAAAGCACAAAAGCTGACGATTTTGTTCGACTGTGGTACGCCGCAAATCTTCGAGGAAATTGTCACAGAACCTAAATATACCTTCCGCACAGGCGGCCATGCTACCATGGATAACGTCGCAGCGGCACGCTATCTCGCTCGGACAGGAACGGCGACTGGGATTATTGCAGGCATCAATCAGAATTACGCATGGGGTCAGGACTCCTGGCGCGATTTTTCGGCTTCTATTGCGCAGACCAATTCAGCGTCAAAGGTTGCGACAGAACAGTTTCCCAAGATTTATGCTGGTCAATACGGTTCAGAAATCTCCGCACTACTGACATCCAAGCCAGATGTCATTCACTCCAGCTTCTGGGGTGGAGACATGGAAGCCTTCATTATTCAAGGTTCAGCGCGTGGCGTATTCGAACGTTCAAAAGTTGTTCTCACAACAGGCGAGACAGCAATGCATCGTCTGGGCGCACAATTGCCAGATGGAACAGTGATTGGAGCCCGAGGCCCGCACGGCGATCTCGCGCCGGAGTCAGAACTGAACGACTGGTTCCGCAAAGCATATTTCGATCGCTTTGGTACGTTGCCAACCTATCCGTCCTACAAAATGGCTCAAGCGCTGCTTGGTGTTAAGGCGGCCGCAGACAAGGCCGGCAACACCGATCAAGATGCCATTGTCAACGCATTGAAGGGGCTGGAATGGGAAGGTCCAAGTGGCACCGTCTCCATGGCTCTTGCCAATGGTCACCAGGCTATTCAGGACACAGCCTACGGCACTTACAAATATGACAAGGAGTCCGGCAAAGCGAGCCTTGTCGATGTCGTACGTTTCGCAGCTGAGTGCGTGAACCCGCCCGCAGGCGTCTCATCCATCGACTGGATCAATGGCGGCTTCCAAGGCGCGAACTGCGAATAAGTACATAGTTGCTTCCAAAAAAGGCGGTGTTGCTAAAACGACTTTCAGCAACACCGCCATAAAACACTGAACCGGATTTCGAGTGATTTGGCTGAACTGCTTAAACCCGGCTTTTTCTCCGAGGGCTGAACACACAGCCAAGAGGGAATTCCTAACACTTAATTGGAGTTAATGATGCTGACCGCAATTGCGATAACAGTGGATGGTCTCGGCTTTGCAGCATGGCTGTTTTTATCATCGGTGGGGCTCACGTTGATCTACGGCGTGATGCGGATCCTTAATATTGCCCATGGTGGCTTTTATGCACTTGGCGCCTATTCGTCGGCATGGGCCATCGGCCTTTATACTCAAACTGGCAATACGGTTGCCTTGACATTTTTTATCATACCAATTGCCGCTCTGGCAGCTGGCGTTGTTTCGGGACTACTCGTTGAACGCGGAATACTGAGGTTCATGTATGGGCGTGATGAAGTGCTGATGGTTCTCGTAACCTATGCAATCTTCCTCATCCTTGAAGATGTGACCAAGTTGATCTGGGGAACCCAATCCTATGTTGCTTGGCAACCAGCATTTTACTTTGGAACAATCGACGTTTTCGGAATTCCCTACACGATCTACAAATTCATCATCATAGGCGTGGCCGTTGCCGTCGGTTTGGCGCTCTTCATTGGTCTCAATCGCACGCGGATAGGTAAATTGCTGCTTGTTGTGATCGAAGATCGTGAGATCAGCGGTGCTCTTGGTATCAATGTACGGCGCTTCTTCACCGTTACATTCGTGATCGGAGCAACCCTCGGCGCACTTGGTGGAGCGATCACGGCTCCTGAAATTTCGGTCTCACCGGGTATCGGGGCGGAAATTATTGTTCTGTCATTCGCGGTCATCGTGATCGGCGGGATGGGGTCCATCGGGGGGGCCATGCTTGGCGCTGTCATCGTCGGCTTCGCCCGAGCGGCCTCTGTGCATTTGTATCCACCTGCGGAGCTATTCTCTATTTACCTCGTCATGGCCGCAGTCCTGGCCGTCAAACCCTATGGCCTCTTTGCTTTGGCAGAAAGCAGGAAAATATGACCAAATCACTCGACCGTACCGAATTGGGGCTGATCATTGCCCTGCCAATACTGATCTGCATCGCATTTGTCCTGCCAAAGTGGATCGTCAACTACGTACAAGTTTCCATGGGAACGGGTCTGGTCGCTTTGGGTGTCATGATCCAAATGCGGGCCGGTCTGGTCTCATTCGGACAAGGACTTTATTTCTGCGTTGGCGGCTATGCCGCCGGCATGGCTGCGAAGTTCATGGGGATTTCCGATCTCTTTGTGCTTCTGGCCATTGGCATACTCGCCGCCCTTGTTCTGTCGACGGTCCTTGGGTTCCTCTTGCGCAGATATCGCGAAATCTTTTATGCAATGCTGAGCCTAGCGGTTTCAATGATCCTGTTCGGGCTGCTGTCCAGCACCGAAGATCTCGGGAGCACCGATGGGTTCAACCTGCCAACCGCCACCTATCTTGGCTGGGCACCGGGCGGCGAAACTGCAAGGCTGACCCTCTACATCATCACCTGTATCGTTGTCATTGGATGTGCAATAGCACTCAATCGTTTCCTGAAAGGGCCGGTTGGCTACATCAATGAGGCGATCCGGGAGAATGAGCTACGGGTCGAGTATCTTGGCACTTCGGCACATAAAGCAGTCCACATCACCTATGTTCTGGCCGCGATTGTCTCCTCTATTGGCGGCGTGCTCTGGGCGTTGGCTCTTGGACATGTTGACCCTGAAATGACGAATTGGACGACATCAGGTCAGTTCGTGTTCGTGTCGATCCTCTCTGGCGTCGGCAACATAGCAGCGCCCCTCATTGGTACATTCATTCTTGAAATCGTTCGCATCTTTGCAGTCGAGATTTCGCCGAACACATGGCAGATGATTTTGGGGACAGTGATGCTTCTCACGATTATTTTCCTGCCCAAGGGGCTTTGGTCGCTGATCGCTAAAAAGAAAAAAAACCAAAAAGAAAAGCTGGCTGCATCTGCTCCAGTCGCAGGTGATTGACATGACAACCATTCTTGAAACACGCAGTCTCGAGAAATCCTTTGGCGCGGTCTATGCTGCCAAAGACATCAACATCAAAATTGGTGCCGGGGAGGTTTTGGGTGTCATTGGTTCGAACGGTGCGGGCAAGACAACCTTCGTTAACATGGCCACTGGCTATCTGACACCAAGCGCGGGTGAGATCCTCTATCGCGGTAAAAACATCACGGGATTACCGACGCGGGACATTACCAAACTTGGGATCTGTCGGTCTTTCCAAATCCCGCAACTCTTTCCGGATCTGCCGGTCATCGAAAACATGCTGATCGCGTTGACGGTGGCAAAACAGAACAAACCTGTCCTGTTCAAACCGGCGATCAGCCCCGAATTGGAAGAAGAAGCGATGACGCTTCTCGCTCGGTTTAAGATCGATCAATACGCTGATCAGGAAATCGCCACCTTGGCCCAGGGTGTCCGGAAACTGGTGGATATCGCGATGGCAACAGTTGCAGGACCGGAGCTGTTATTTCTCGACGAACCGACCAGCGGTGTGAGTGCTGACGAAAAAATGGACTTCATGCGCGTCCTGATAAATGCGCTGAAGTCTACGAAAACTGCCGTGCTGTTTATCGAACATGACATGGAAATCGTCGAAACATTTTCGCCTCGCTGCGTTGCTTTTTATGAGGGGACCATTCTTGCAGATGGACCCACAGCAGAAGTTCTCGAAGACCAAAAAGTCCGCGAGTTTGTCATTGGTAGTGAATTTCATCGAAGCACCAAAGGGGTAGAAAATTCTCAATCAACACCGAAAGAAGAAAGCTCTAGGAAAGGAGTTGTCTAATGCTGACAATAGATAATATCAGCCTCTCAATTCAGCGTGTACCTATCCTGCGCAATGTCAGTCTTGAAATCGAGACCGGAACGACCTGTGGTCTTATTGGCCGCAATGGTGCAGGCAAGACCACCTTGATGCGGTCAATCATGGGGGCATTGCCCGTCGAGAAGGGCGCGATCCAGTTCAACCATGTGGATCTACACACAGCGAAACCCCACGAACGTGCTGCGCTTGGTATTGGCTACTTGCCAGAAGATCGACGCTTGGTGCCCCATTTCACCGTCGAAGAAAACATCATGGTTTCTCTGTGGGCGACCAACAATCAGGACCGTCATAGACTCAAGTGGGTTTACGAGCTCATGCCCGAAATCGGTCGCTTTGCAGAGCGTAAGGCAATGACTTTGAGCGGAGGACAGCAAAAGCTTGTGGCGTTGGCCCGCGCGCTCGTGGCCGGTTCAAACCTGCTACTGTTGGATGAACCGTTTGAAGGTGTCGCACCCGCACTTGCTCAACGGCTCATGGAGGTCATTGGCAATTTGAGGTCTGAAAACTTGACGGTCTTGGTGTCAGAATCCGACTACAGCCATTCAGAAAAAGTTGTCGATAAAGTCTACTCTATCGAACGCGGCCAAATCAACTTGATGAATGAAGCGGAGGCCGCGTAGACGATGACCGATTTCACCTTTAACACAACACCTTCTATCCGCCAGATAACTGGCGGCGCTGCCAAACTTGGCGAAATTTTAGACAGCATGCCGAATGCATCAAAACACCCAGAGGTCTTGTTTGTTACTGACCCGGGCATCATGAGACTGGGTTTGGCAAACCAAGCATTGGCGAGCCTGAAGCAAAGCGGCTTTCAGGTTGCCGTCTTCGACAAAATCGAGCCAGACCCAAAAGCCTCAACAGTGATGGAAGCCGTTGCTCTTGCTCAGCAGCACGAGGCAACTTGCGTCATTGGTTTTGGTGGCGGCAGTTCCATGGATGTCGCGAAAATGATTGCTCTCCTAGCGATTTCTCAACAACCGCTTGATGAAATCTATGGGGTCAATCAGGCGACAGGCACGCGCTTGCCTCTCGTTCTGGTTCCGACCACAGCAGGTACCGGTTCCGAAGTCACGGCAATCTCTATTCTGACCACTGGTAGCGAAGAGAAAAAGGGGGTCGTGTCTCCGATCATCCTTCCTGATATCGCTGTACTGGATGCCGAATTGACGACAGGGCTACCGGCTCACATTACAGCGGCGACGGGTGTGGATGCGATGGTCCATGCAATCGAAGCTTTCACATCCAGAAACGCGAACAACAATCCAATGTCGAAGATGTTGGCGAAGCAGGCGCTTGACTTGTTGGGTGCTAATATTCGCGAAGCAGTCTTCAATGGATCCAATAAACAAGCGCGCGCAAACATGCTGCTTGGTTCGATGTTGGCAGGAAAAGCGTTTGCAAACTCGCCCGTCGCCGCCGTCCACGCTCTTGCCTATCCTATCGGCAGTCTCTTCCATGTGCCACATGGCCTTTCCAACGCCATGGTGCTGGCAGAGGTCATGCGGTTCAATGCACCTGAGTGTGGCGCAGAATATGCTGAACTCGCCGCACACGTATTCCCCGACATCAACACAAACCGATCACACCAGGCGGTCACGGCAGAATTCATCGAACGTCTTGGACAGCTCAACACGGATCTCGGGTTGGAAGCCGGCCTTCACCACGTCGGGATCGCCAAGGCGGATATTCCAAAACTCGCATCGGACGCAATGAACCAGACGCGCTTGCTCGTCAACAATCCGAGGCAGGTTGGGTTAGAAGACGCGGCACGCATCTACGAAGCGTCGTTCTGATTTGTGCTGATCGTCTTGGGAGTCTGCGGTCAGCTCACTAGACAACGACCACTTGGTCGTGACGTTCAAAAGGGAGGGAACTTAACATGAATAACTTCTTGTCACGTCAGCGCTCTCCTGCGCCATGGCAACAACAGCCATGGCGCAGGACTGGGTAAACTCCAAGTACGGTCTTGAAGATGAAATTGGTGCCGCGAATTTGATTACACCGGAAAGTGTGCTCAAGGCATCTGAACTGGTCAAAACTGGTGAGACCTACAATCTTGGACTCGCCGTCCTTTCAAAAACACCGACGGTTTCATGACTGTTCCTCGCGTTGCTCCGATGACGGCGATTGCCTTCCTGTCGTGCATTGATGATCCGGCTCGTTTTGCGCGATTACGCACCGTCGCGGCCTATTTGGGGCTCACACTCAGACGTTATGCTTCTGGTGAGGTGGATTGGACCGGACGGATATTGCCCAGTTGTTTTCTTAAGCACGTGGGGTATTGGCAAAGGCTGGGTCAAGCCACCATTTTGGCTGTGTAATCGGCCCAAAGTCTAAGTGCAGTGAAGCGGGTGTGCTGGTATGCGTTTGAAATGATCGCCTGAGAAAATCTCCCCTGGGGGCCGTTACAAGTCAATCCGTGAAGTTGGCAATGCCCACCATCACGTGCCGGGTCACATCAAGTGCGACCCGGCATTGCTCAATCCGCGATTAGGTTGGTAGTTCCTGCATCACCATTGGCGCAGGGTGATAGCGAAAACCTTCGCCAACTTTTTCCACATGCCCAATCCCAGGCCATGGGAAGTGATAAGCGATGATAGGAAGACGCTGTGCCGCGATCATGTCTAATGCGCGCACCCGTGTTTGAGCAGACAACGCGGGATCAGTGTCAAAAGCAAATTCCGTGAGTGGCTTTTCCATAAGGATGACATGGTGGTGTGTTAGATCACCGATTACGGCCATGGAATCATTGCCGGACGTCACGATAAAGGATGTGTGTCCAACCGTATGTCCTGGTGTAGACATAGCCTGAATGCCAGGTAAGAACTCCTCGCCATCTTTGAAGAATTTCATCCGATCTTGATTGGGCATCAAGTTACGGCGCGCGCCTTCTACGAAGGCACCCATCCAGGCTGGGTCAGTGACAGAGAGCTTTGATTCGTCGGTCCAAAAGTCGAAATCGGCTTCGGAAATCCAAATTTGCGCATTCGGGAAGTTCGGCGCGCCTGCGTCTGACATGATACCCCAAACATGGTCGCTATGAGCATGTGTGCAGACAATTGCAGTAATCGAAGCCGCATCAATCCCTGCAGCAGCGAGGTTCGCATTCAACTTGCCCGTTGTCGTTCCGAACATTTCGGACGTGCCCATTCCGGTATCAAAAAGAATGCGCTGTTCCCCAGAGTCGAGGACAAGAATATTTTGCTCAAGTATTGCGTTGTCAGTCGATAAAAAATTGCGTGTGAGCATTTCCTGAAGCTCGTTCTTGGAGGGACCACTGAAAGATCCGGTTGGCTCGCCCAGCGGTAGGATCCCGTCGGAGACGACAGTGCCGAGCAGTTCGCCGACCCGAAAACGATAGAAATACGGCGCTTGGTTAAGATTATGTGTAGCTGCCGCTGTTTGTCCGGCTACAATGACTCCTCCTGACAATGCCGCAAGGCCAAGCCCCGCCGAACCGAGTAGCAAGCCACGACGGTTGAGCTGTGGTTCGTCGGCGATAAGGCCCGAGTAATTGGTCATCAGATTTCCTCCCAAAGGTTAATTGTTGGAACGGACAGTAACACGGTTTGAGCGGTGGCTGCTTTTCACAGAAACAGGTTCAAACGTCCCAAGTGTTGTCCACACTTGCACCCATTCAAGGCGCTCCTTTCTTATTTTGCTCTAAGCGCTAGCCATCAATGGATGGAAGTCCACGCACCTAGCCGAAATAAGCTATTGCGAGCAAGAAGTGTCATTTGTCCGAAGTCCTCCCTGCACTCTCATCAGAAAGCACTTGCCCATCTCGTCACGTTGCCCCCTCGCTTTCAACGCTAGCAACCTCACCTTTTCGAGCTAAAATCGCTCAAATTGGTCGCATCGTGATCGGTAACCGCTCGCTATAGCATTTTTGTGGGCCGCCGACTTGATTGCCAACGATCAGGTATCAGAGGCTTGGCCAAGCGCGCATGCTCCCCCATTGACGTTTAGCTTGTCAGAGGGAACACCAAGCTTATGCACAAAGATCACGGGGACAACTGCAAAAGCTTCATTTGCTTCAGCTGCGGTGCGTGATGCTAAGATCAGGGCCGCTGCACCGTCAGAAATAGAGGAGGTATTTGCCGCCGTTATTGTGCCGCCCTTGGAAAAGGCCGATTTGAGGAAAGGCACCGTGTCAGGAAGAGATCGCTTTGGCTGTTCATCTCGCGAGGCAAGGCAAATCTGACCCTTGCGGATATAGGAATGGGCACTATCTCGCGGTCAAAAGCACTTGTTTTCTGTGCTGCGATCGCGTTGGACAGCGATGAGACGGCATAGGTAACCTGCTGCATCCGTGAAAGTTGATATTCCGCCGCGCAGGGTTCTGCCAAGACGCCGATTAATGCTCCGCTTTCATAAGCATCCTGATGCCCGTCTAAAAACATGTGATCAACGAGCTGGCGATGCCCAAGACGGGCTCTGGGGCATGTTCTCCATGCGGCGGGCTATGACAATTTGTGAGGAACCCGTGCGTACAGCATCAATGCCCTTGCAGATTGTTTTCAAATCTCGACAGCAGTTGCGGATCATGTTCCGCCGTTTGTGGCTTATCTGCGCAGGATAGCGCCCCGCGTCGAATTAGGCATTGAACCGGGTGCTTCTGCTCATCTTTTTGACCTTCTGTCCCGTTCTGAGCCAGCGTTGCAACCGTTGTCGAGCCAAGCTTTCAACTTCCAAGACACTTGAAGACTGAGGTTCTGTAAAGGCCGAAATTTGCCTGGCTAAACCGGATCGAGGCAATCTCAATAGACTTGCCGTTGATGGTATACGATAAAACTAATTGGGAGGGTGCGCTGGCATGGCGTTGGATCGAACAAAATCTTAAATCTCCAAAACCGCCATTCGTTTTGCTTTCTTGGATAACGGCTTTGGCCGTGTTGGTGATTTCCACACCCCCACATTCGGTGTTCTCGTTGAAAGGAAAAGGGGCCAAAACGAGCACGTGGGCGGCCCGATAGCGTGAAGGGTGTCAAAGTACAGCGCCGTTCACTGTGGCTTGAAGAGAATTACGTCAAACAAATGAGCGGGAAACGCTCGTAAATTTGACGCTGCACGCTTGACGCTCCAATCTACGCCAGACACCGTGCTCAATGAGCAAAGGCATGACCCATGTGGCAGAATTTTTCGAAATTTAATTTGGCGCGGCGCTACCTTTGGGGCGCCTTGATAGCTGCTCTGATACCTCTCATCCTCATTGCGGTCATTTATGACAGGTACAGTGCAAGCCTTCTAAACACATTGGTGACAAACAGACTCAACAGCGACGTTGAAGCCGTCGCTGCTCGGATGAGCAACTACCTAGTCTCCCATCGCAATCGTCTCAAGAACATCGTTGACCTTCGAGACGTCACCCTGTTCTTCCAAAACGGCCATCAAACCTTATCCCCGCAATTGGCTGACCTAATGTTCCTAGAGGTCGGTAGCCCGGATATTTACGCAATTGAGTTTTTAAATTCCGAAGACGAAATTATATTTACTGTCCCCATATCCCGGAGCAGAGAGCGTCCCAAAAATTTTACGACACTTCCATTCGTTGAAATAGGTGGAACTGAAATCATCGGACCCGTCCTGCCAGATAACGGGCGCCCGGGGTGGATTCTAATCCGGCAACCTGTAATGCGAGAACAGCAATTGTTGGGGTACGTTGCTATTCGAGCAAGGCTGTCGTCTCTGACAGAACTTGCAAGCGTTCTTGCCCAGCCGGGTATTCACATACCTCAGCTCACTATATTTGACCGTATTAGACTATCTGTCGTCGGTACAGAAATGGAGGCCGGTAAACTGCTCGCCAAATCATCGCAAATACTACCCGGGTGGCGCTTGACCCTTATCGAGGGGGGCAGCGACCTCAACGAGCCGAGGCTGAGAATTAGATATTTGTTGTTATTTGTCGCAACGCTTTCTGCGTTTGGCCTCGTGTTTCTTTTCCTAAGGATGTCCCAACGACTCTCAGGATATTTGTTACCGCTGAACACTGGTGCACAAGCAATTTCTGATGGGGACTTCACGGTCACCGTAAGAGAAGACGGACCTGGCGAGTTAGGAACGCTAGCGAGATCTTACAATAAAATGAGGGAGCAATTAGAAGAGCTGATTGCCTCACGCGTTGATATGGAACGCCGCGCGACGCTCGGCAATATGGCCGCAGGCATTGCACATGAAATCCGAAACCCACTCACAACTGTCTCCGCTACCTTACATGGTTTGAGCGGAGGCGAAGAAGATCCTGAACGTAAAGAAATGTATGATCTTGTATCCTCAGAGCTCACGCGCGTCGACCAGACGATCTCCGAGTTTGTGAACTTCGCAAAACCTAGGAAACCGGAACAAGAGGTCGCCTACATCAGAGATGCCCTCAAAAGCGTTAAAACCCTTATCAGTGCCACGGCGCGCGAAAGAGTAATTTCTGTCAGCTTATCCGGAGATTCCAGCCTCAAGGCCTACGTCGATCCCGCGCAGCTGCGCCAAATTATTCTAAACCTATCTCTCAATGCGATGGACGCAATGCCCGACGGCGGGCAACTGCGGTTTCGCACGTATGAAGATAGCGGCAAAGCAAAAGTTGTTGTTGCGGACAATGGAATCGGAATGGATGACGCTGTGAAAGAGAAACTGTTCAGGCCGTTCTTTACAACGCGCTCAGGCGGCACGGGTCTCGGGTTGTCGATCACGAAACAGCTCGTTGACGCTAATGGTGGAACAATAGTTTTCGACAGCGTCGCGGGCGAAGGTACAACAGTCAGCCTTCGCTTTCCCCTCCCTGTGCAGAAAGCAAAAAAATGAAATCGACCAATATCCTGATCATTGATGATGAGATTAATCTCACGCGGTCCTTGGCCTTTACATTGCGACAAGCGGGGATGGAATGCTCCGAAACTCACAATGGGCGAAGGGGGTGCGAAATGGCGAAAGACATCCAACCTGACATCATTCTATTAGACATTCGGATGCCAGGAATGACTGGGCTGGAAGTGCTTGAATGGATGCAGAATGAACTGCCCGATATCCCTGTAGTGATGATGTCAGCATACGATGACACTCAGGATGCAGTAACAGCGATGAAAATGGGGGCTGTCGACTACTTATCCAAACCCTTTGATGTCGATGAATTAATACTCTTGATCAAGGAGACGGACGCAAAACGCCGCATTCAATCCGAAGTCCGTTACCTTCGCGAAAAGAACACGACGAGCGAGGTATTTATCGGCAACAGCCCCGTTGTGAAGTCACTCAAGACAGAGCTCGAAGCCATCTCTAAGAGCAAAACAAAGACTATGCTCTTGCTCGGGGAAACCGGAGTTGGCAAAGCGATTGTTGCCCGCGAAATTCACGTCAAAACTGTTGGGGCTGACAGCCCGTTTGTGGAGGTGAACTGCGCGACATTGGTGGAGGGCCAGATCGAAGCAGAGCTGTTCGGCGCAGAGCGCGGTGCGCTACCCGGGCTGGTTGCAAAGCGAAAAGGATTGATCGAAATTGCTGATGGAGGAACTTTGTTCCTTGATGAGATAGGTGAATTGCCGCTCTCAGTTCAAGCAAAGTTGTTGACGTTTCTTGAGACCCGTTCGTTTCGCGGCCTCGGCATGGGGCGCGATATGGTTGCTGATGTCAGTATAATCGCCGCCACCAATCGTGATCTCAAGCTTGAAGTTGAAAAAGGAAACTACCGACAGGATTTGTATTTCAGGTTGAATGTTGTGCCAATCCACATTCCGCCTCTCAAAGACCGTGATGCAGATGTGGAACTTTTGAGTAACTACTTCGCGCAACGTTTTGCCGAAATCAGCAATGTCCTTGCCATCAAATTCGAGAAAACTGTCGGCGAGTATTTGCGCGCATATTCTTGGCCTGGAAATGTCAGGGAACTGAAGAACCTGGTTGAACGGTTGACAATCCTACATGCGGGTCAGACCATCTCTGTGGATCAACTTCCCGCTGAGATCCGCCAAGCCGAAGTAGTTGCCCCCTTGAGCATAGAAGAGTCGATACTCGCTGTTGAGAAAAACTTGGTTTTGGATGCACTGCGCAAAAGTAGCGGCAAAAAGGGCGTCACGGCTGATCTTCTCGGCATCTCCCGTCACGCACTCAAACGAAAGCTACAGAAATTAGGGTTGTCATAGTGTTCCAGTCTTTGAGAACCCGTTTATCACTCTGTTTTCTGGCTGCGGCTCAAACAACTGCCCTGGTGGCAGAGCCTGTGAAAATCGGCTGTCTTTATCCCTTAACCGGGCCAGGTGGTCTTTATGGGCGGGACAGTGCAATTGGCATCGAAATGGCATTGGAAGATCTGGCCAAGCAGGGGGGGTATCCTGAATTGGAAATCATGATCGAAGATTCCCGCTCAAAGACACTTCGTTCATTGCAAATTGCACGGCAATTCATTGAAGAAGATGAAGTGGATTTTTTATGTGGGGTGGTCAGTTCCAGTATCGCGCTCACTGTTACGCAAGTTGTGCAAGGCACAGATGTATTCTTCATCGGGACCGATCACGCCTCGCCAAGTTTGACCACATATGCGCTGCACGAAAACTATTTCAGAGTAACAAATGGCAGCCGGCAGTCCATGTTAGCAGGGGCACAGTATATTCACCGGCATTTTAGCACGACGCGAGAGGCCGTAAGCATAGCATTCATCGGTCCCGATTACGAATATGGGTATCAAAGTTGGGATGATCTGCGCGAATTTCTCGAAATCAATGAAGTCAATTTCACTGTCGCAGGAACGTACTGGCCAAAGCTGTTCGAGACAGATTACTCCAGTTACATTGATGCGATTAACGTAATTCAACCCGATATCATCGTGAATGGGCACTGGGGTTTGGATCTTGTGACGTTCATTCGGCAGGCCAACCAAACAAATTTGTTTGAAACGTCCGCCTTCATGAATTTCGATGCTGGTGGAAACTTTGAAGTCTTGGCCGAGCTCGGGAGTGAAATGCCACTTGGTATCACATTGTCGTCCCGCCATCATGTTAACTGGCCGCCTACCTCTGCGAACCGTGAATTTGTAACAAGGTTTTTCGAACACTCGGGACGTTATCCAAGCTATGCTGCTCAGGGTGCATATTCCGGTATTATGGTGATTGCAGAGGCAGTCAAAGAGGCAGGCGGAACAGATGATCCAAGCGCGCTGCGCGCCGCTCTTGCAAACATAGAAATCCACCTACCCGAAGATCCATCTGGTTTCAGTTCAAGAATGGATCCCCTCCATCACCAAATGCTCCAAGTCCAAGCGATAGGCCGGACCGTTCTGAACAGCAATTACGCGCCTGCAACTGTTCAGTTGGGTGACTGGGAGGTGTTTTATCCTCCCGAAAACTGGCCCTATTTAATCAAAAGCGAATAAAACTGTGGCTTTGAGCAGGTATCGCAGTAGTGTCGTGAACTTTGAGTTTAGGCGGGACCGTGGCTTCATCTGGACACACTTGCACAGCGAACTCGGCGAACTGCGAGAAACCGGACAGCCCTGTTTGGCCGCATTGTCCTTTGCGGATTATGTGCACAACCTCGATTGCTAGCAGCGTCACTGGGGCTAAAGCCATCGGGCGCGATGCGGTCTTTGACTTGATCGCCACAGCCGGTTTATTCGGTGTTGGGTGTGATCCTGACGATCTAATATGTTCTGGCAGACGAAAAGATACGGTCAGATAGAAGACGACATCCGATTGGTTCGTCGGTTGAGACAGTTTTTCTGCCTAATCTGTGGGCTGGAACCTCGAAGCAGAGGGCGCTTACCACTGTCGAGTTCTTGCTTGATGAAACGCTTGAAGCTGGGAGGTCAAACACATCGACCGTCTGCGTAGATTTGAGTTGTGAAACCATAGGCTTCGAATGATTTGGTTTCCAACCCGATGGTTCCGCCTATTTTTTGTTTGGCGGAAGTATCACATGGTGAAACCTATAGTGTCAGGGGCTATTTAAGGGGCGGGATGCAACGCTTACAATGCAAGAGATGCATGTCAAACTGATTACAAAACGCATTGCTTGACCCAAAAGCGGACAAACGTACGACCTCCTGCATCAGCTGATTTGGGCTCAAAGGCGTAAGCGTCCGGCGTGCCTGCACTGACGCGCCATAGAGTGTGTTGATAAGTGTCCACTATTGATAGTGGACATCTTGAGGACGGATATGGCGGGCAAGAAGGGTCAGAAGAAGCGGTTCTGGTCGGATGAGGAGAAGGTGTCGATCTGCGCACAAACATGCGCGTCGGGGGTATCGGTCGCGCAGGTTGCACGTCGTTACGCCATGAACACCAATCTGATCCACAAGTGGTTGCGTGATCCTAAGTTTGCGCCTGATCTGGAGGTGGTCGAAGAACAGGCCACCCCGGCAAAGTGCTTTCTTCCGGTTGAGATCGTAGACCGGCCTGTAACCGAAGAGCCGACCCCCACTCTTGCAACCAATGCCGCATCCGGCCAAAGCGCGATTGAGATCGATATCGCAGGTGGTCATCAGCTGAGGATTATCGGCAGCTATGATCCAGAAGCACTGGCCCGGCTGATCCGAGGTCTTTCTGTATGATCCCGGTTCCGGCGAACACGCGGGTCTGGCTGGCGGCGGGTGTGACTGACATGCGACGGGGATTCACGACGCTTGCGGCACAGGCCGAACAAACGCTGAAGCAGGATCCATTCACCGGACATCTGTTCGTCTTCCGTGGACGTCGCGGTGACCTGATCAAGATCATCTGGTGGGATGGTCAAGGCGCGTGCCTGTTCAGCAAGCGACTTGAGAATGGTCGGTTTGTGTGGCCCTCAGCAAAAGAAGGCAAGATCGCTCTGACCGCCGCTCAGTTAGCGATGCTGTTGGAAGGGATCGATTGGCGTCTGCCGCAACGCAGTTGGACACCGCTCCAGGCAGGATAAATAGGCTTGGAACGGGCATGTGGGGATTCCTTTAAACATGCGGACCTGCTATGGTTCGACCATGCTGGATGTCGACAAAACCCTGCCGAATGACCCCGACGAGCTTAGGCAGTTCACGGCTCTTTTACTGGCTGAGGTCAGGTCGCAGGCGGTCTTGATCGAGAAGCTGCGGCATCAATTGGCCGGTCAACGCCATCACCGTTTTGGATCGTCATCAGAAAGTATCGATCAGCTTCAGTTGGCACTTGAGACCAGCGAGATCGCAGTCGCCAAGATGACGGCAAAGCTGCGCCTTCCCGACGAGGAACCGAAGGATAAGCCAAAGCGTCGTCCGATCCCTGACCACATCCCTCGCATAGAAGTCGAGTTGACCACTGGCGACGACGATTGCCGCCAGTGCGGTGGTGGATTGCGCTGTCTGGGTGAGGATGTCACCGAAGAACTGGAATACGTTCCCGGTCGGTTCATCGTGAACCGCATCGTGAGACCACGCTTTGCGTGTTCAGGCTGCGAAGCCTTCACACAAGCCACATTACCATCGCGCCCTATTGAACGCGGAAGGCCGGGACCGGGTTTGCTAGCCCATGTTCTGGTCAACAAATACGCCGATCACCTGCCGCTGTATCGTCAAAGCGGAATCTTTGAGCGCGACGGGATCGATATTGATCGCTCAACATTGGCTGACTGGGTCGGCAAATCCACAGCCCTTCTCGAGCCACTAGCAGATGCAATCGGACGGCATGTGTTGGCCGGTCAGGCCATCTTTGCAGACGACACGCCAGTCAAGATGCTTGCACCCGGCACCGGCAAGACGGCAACCGCGCGATTGTGGGCCTATGGGCGTGACGAGAGGCCATGGGGTAGCGATGCGCCACCTGCTAGCTGGTATCAATTCTCGCCAGACCGCAAAGGGCAGCCCCCCAAAGATCATCTCGCAAAATATCAGGGTTGGATGCATGCGGATGGATATGCCGGGTTCGAAGAACTGTATCGGTCCGGTGATATCCGCGAGGTGGCCTGCATGGCGCACGTCAGGCGTAAGTTCGTCGATGTTCACCGCGCCCAAGGTTCGGCAATCGCCGACGAAGCCATCAAGCGCATTGCGCAGCTGTATGCGATCGAGAAAGAAACACGGGGATCATCACCAAATCAACGCGTCGATCTCCGCCAAGCGCAGGCAAAACCGATCTTCGACGATCTGGAAGTGTGGCTAAACGCCCAACTGCCCAGTATCTCGGGCAAATCGCCTTTGGCAGGAGCAATCCGCTACGCCCTGACCCGCATGGCGCGGCTCAGACCATACCTTGAGCACGGCATCTTAGAATTGGATAACAACACCGCCGAACGCGCTATGCGATCCGTTGCAATCGGGCGCAAAAACTACCTGTTCGTCGGATCGCAAACCGGGGGCAAGGCCGCCGCCATCGCCTATACCCTGATTGAAACCGCCAAGCTGAATGGTGTCGACCCACAGGCATGGCTTGCGGACACACTCACCCGTATCCCTGATTACAAGATTAACCGCGTCGGCGACCTGCTGCCTTGGAGTATTAACTAATGCAAATGATTGGCTTCCATACACCGGAACTTCCCGCGCCCCTTGGTCTCGATCTTCCTAAGCTTCGTGGTGGTGGGTCGTGCCCCTCTCAGTTCTATGGGGAAACCCATGATGGATTGGATGTGTATGTTCGATATCGCGGGGGTTCACTGCGTGTCCATGTTGGCTATGAACCGGGCGATGATGCGCTGCGCGACGGCAATTGCATTCTTGATGCAGACATCGGCCCCCCATTCGACGGCTCTATGTCATTGACCCAGTTTTGCGCAAACTTCGGAGTGACGGTCAACGGCATTATCCCGGACGAGACTGATCCAGACGCACATCGCTATACAAATCTGACAGGACAGACCACATTTTGGAAAGCACATCTTCACAGGATCACCATCGACACTGCCCGCAAGATTGTTGCAAAAGCGTGGTCCGCCTTTCCAAACGCACTTTTGGTGAAGCCCATAACGAACGACAAGTTCAAGCTCGAGCGCCTAGAGCTAACCACGCCTGAACGGATCGACACCTCGAGCGTATGGTTGATCGACGGCCCGTCTCTTCTGACAGAGATCGACATAAATCCTGAGGACGGCATCTTGCCTAAGTCAAATCAGCTCCAAGTCTCAATCGCCTTCTCAAGTTGGCAATATCCGGCCCCTAAATACACAAGCCAACTACGCCAAGCGGAAGAAGAGTTGGGTCAGACATTCTTCGTGCCCGGCGAACGCAACATGCCAAACGAGATCGCGCTTGCCACAGATGCCCTGAGCTTAAGCGCAAGCATCCAAAAAGAAGACCAGGTCAAGC
>JBDWVP010000023.1:0-4887 GCA_039983935.1 Roseobacter sp.
TTCGAGATCGCGATATGAAACGGGAAAGCGAACGTAGAAATACACAGCATATAGGATCACGGGTTTCGGATACTGCGCGCCTTTGAAATTGATCAACTCTTCAAACCTGACTTAGTCTCGGGAAAGTGTGGGGTCTGGCTCGACACACCCGACAACGCAACTGAAATCCGAAACTTTGCGACACTACCCGAACGCGATCAGATGATTGATCAAATCGCCAACTTGCGTGAGCAGATCGAGCGCCAGAGCGCCGACCATAGACAAGCCCTTGCCGTTATCACTGACCAGCGTCTGGAAACGCCACAACCATTCCGTAAGCGTTTTTTTGGGCTACTAAGAAGGTAGCGTGCCTGAAATAATTGGTGATGACATCTGCGATCTCCCTCCATAGACTATAAAAATATCATGCACCAAACCTTCGGAGCTACAGACAATGAGCAAGCAGTTTGATCTCAAATCATTATCACCTCAAAAAGTAGATTTCGAGGACATCTTAACTTTTGCTGAGCTAGCTTTGGAAGATCCTGAAGTCGTTTCCATATTAAAGAAACAAATATCATCACCGCCACAGTTAGATGCTGAAGCGGAGCATTTAGAGATGCTTCTTCTTTCAAAAGCTGATGATTACGTGAAATCAAAAGGACTAAGCTGGAAGCTACGTTCTGGCTATAAAGAAGGGTTTGCCATTTCAGCAGCTATACTTAAAGGCGATATAGAACACGGCTCTGACCCGAAGGCAAAAGACATACTTAAATTTTCGCGGCTTATTGAATTTGGGGACGACAAATGAATCAAACAATTTTCCTTGATGCGGGTAGTATCGCCGATTTGGTGATAGCGGGCGATAGTGGCTTCTCGGTTCTTGTCGCTTCAGGAGATCAGTTTATAACGACACAATACGTCATTGACGAACTTGGTCAGCCCGGAACGCCTAGACGAGATGCATTTGACGCGTGGAGCACAGGCAGAAATGACTTTCAGGTTTTGGATATAGACGTAGACTTACGTATTGATACACCTGAAGGGCCTTGTTGCACAGATCAGTTGGCTCTCGGAACGCGCCCTCCCCGAGACGGAACTCAGGCGGTGCGTTCGAAATTGGGGCGGCCAAGTTCGGTCATCCGGTTGAGCACGCGGACGCCAATATTGGCTTCGGTTTTCTGACTATTGAAGGTGCGCGCCTTGAGCTTTGACCCGATAACGGTCTTCCAGCGGCCCATTAGGGTTTCGCCTCGGCTTCGCTGATTGTAGCCCGATGACTTCTGCCAGGCGATCCGCCCCTTGCTTTCAATCTCGGTGATATGGCGGTCGCGTGACGTCGGATGCTGCGCCACGTTCGGACTAAATACTGCGTTCTTGGGGGGCGGAATTATAACCTCGATCATCGACCCAAACCGAGCCGCAAGAAAATCAGATGTTGGATTACCATCATACGCACCGTCCGCCAGAAACAGGTCAACCGGGCCGTCGATCTGATCTATCAGGCCCGGCAGGGCGGTCGGATCACCAATGTGATCAGTGGTCAAATTAGAGCAGACAATCTCACCGCTGACAAGATCGAGACCGAGGTGCAGCTGGCGCCAACTCTTGCGTTTCGCCTTGGTTTTATGCTTCTCCTCAAGCCAGCCGCCCTCGCCGAAGATTTTCAAACCAGTGCTGTCCACAAGCAATTGTATAGCGGCTCGGTTGTCTGTCCTTGGATTAGGTCGCAATATCAAGCCGTTACTGCGGCGCGACAAAGTGGAGAAATCAGGCACTGCAATCTCCACTCCCAACAACGTCGCGATTGAGCGCATCAAACCCTGAGTTTGGCGCAGCGGTTGCTTGAAGACCATGCCCAGCGTCAGACACAGTTCTATCGCGAGATCGGAGTAGTGTGGCTGACCGCCAGGGGTTGTTCGGCGTGGAGCTGTCCACAGTTCAAGTGCGGATTCACTGATCCAAACCGTCAGATCACCGCGCTGCCGCAGGCCTTCATTGTATTCAGACCAGTTGGTTACCCGATGCTTTTGCTTCGGAATTTTATCACGACGATCAGCGTTAAACTTATGCGGCATTTGTAGCATCCTGAGAGAAACAGAACGCACCCAATATCAGCCGGACGAGGGTCCCTGCAACAACGCCCATTGGACCTCTCCTCATTGGAAATCAGGGCATATCACCGCCGCATAGGCACTCCACGACCTTGCACAATGACCAGGAACTTAACAAGAACTCCGCGCCATCGGCCAACGTCCGCTTCGGAGTGGCTAGCAAATTGAATGAGCTGCAGTCGTATGTCGGCTCCGGGCCGTGAACGCTCGAAGGTGGGCTGCCAGCAAGTCGTTGCGTTGGCTACGATGCCAGTAATAGCGCTGAGCCTGAAAAACTGTATTACTGTTCGAGCGGCGGTTTCGGCTTTGCAGTATTGAGAATGTTGGCATTGTTGCCTTCCGTCTAGATTTAGGGAAATGGGCAATGATCACAAACGACTACATTGAAGAGATGGCAACTTTCTCTCGCTGGCAGAATGACAGCGTATACCAGTGCTGCGAACAGATAGGACCAAAAGAGCGCGCCATGGATCGCGGGATGTTTTTTGGCTCGATCCACAATACTTTGGATCATATTTGTGTGGTCAATCGGTCTATTCTGACATTTCTCGATGGCACTTTGCCAGAACGGAACCCACCCGGCCAAGCAGTGTGGCCTGATTGGGATGAGTTGAAATCCATCCGTCTCGAGCAAGACGGTCTTTTTTCAGCGGGCGCTCGCGACTGGACAGAATCCTGGTTGGCCAGAAAAATAACAAAGCGCGACCCGCAAGGTGATGACTTGCCTGTGATACCTCGCTGGGTAATGGTAGTGCAAGTCTTTCAACACCAGACCCACCATCGCAGCCAGGTCACCAGCGCATTGCACTCTTTGGGAATTGACTATGGCTCAACGGACATCCCATGGCGTCCTGGCGCAGGCTACTTCGCCGGATAGCACACGGCATTGAAGGAATGCGTCATTGCAAGAAACGCCCACTACTTTCAGGGTATCAGTCTTCCAAGGCCTCCAACATTCGGTCGTGACGGCTACGTTTGTTCTGCGGGAGCTGCAGCGCGGCAGTAGGGCATTTGGTCAATGACTGCAGAGGGCCGCCAGTGAAGGCGACCCAAATACGCTAGATTTCAATGGCTTCGGCGATGGCCAGGGCATCCTCGAGTTCAACGCCTAGGTACCGGACCGTGCTGTCCATCTTGGTGTGACCGAGAAGCAGCTGAACGGCACGAAGATTTCCTGTCTTCTTGTAGATTTGAGTGACCTTTGTCCTTCTCATTGAATGGGTCCCGTAGGCAGTTGCCTCAAGGCCGATTGACGTGACCCAGTCGCGAACAATCCGTGCATACTGGCGTGTCGAGATATGTAGCCGTTCGTGGAAACGACCCGGCCATAGATACTCGGAACCGACCATCAACTCGTCTTCCATCCACTTCTCAGCGGAGGCTCGTGTGCCCTCTGAAATCTCGAAACGCACAGGCTTCTGCGTCTTGCTCTGAAGAACTGATGCCCGTTCTTTGATTTGGCCGGACGCCATCACATCGACGACTTTCATCTTCACTAGGTCACAGCCGCGCAATTTACTGTCGATAGCCATGTTAAACAGTGCGAGGTCTCGGTGGTTCTCTGCCAATTCAAGTCGCACCCGGATTGCCCAGACATGCTTTGGTTTCAATGGTCGCTTCTGACCGACGATGCGTCCTTTGTTCCAGGCTGGCCGAAGCGCACGAATGGCAGGTAAGTTTGGTGTTTTCATGACTGATCCTCCGATCCGCCACGCCCTCCCCAAACGACAACCCGACGTTGACCATAGCATCCTATCACAACATGCCGCGCTGCATCCGATGGCGGCAACCAGCCCAGAGTCACAAATGCTGCGCATTGCACGAACGACTGCCATCACGAAAACGAAATTAGTTTCGTTGAGCCACCGACTACAAATTGCAGCACTTTTTGAGACGGTGGCTTCCGCTGCAACAGTCCTCTAGCAAGAAAGAAACCAATCCTCCTACACGCAGGAAGTTTACGCGATAGATGAGGCTACGTGACTGCCGTTCCTTTGTAACAAGCCCAGATTCGGCCAATGCAGCCAAGTGAAACGATGCGCGCGGCGGGCTGGCACCGATTTTATCCGCAATCTCACCCGCGTTCATACCATCCGGCCCGGCTTCGACTAAAGTTCGAATGACCTTCAACCGGTCAGCATTTGAGAGCGCTCCAAACAATGTAGCGGCTTCCGTTTCCATCATATTTCAACACTTCTTGAAATGATATTGATTGTCTGTATTATATTTCAAGAATCGTTGAAATGGAAGGCTTCGAAATGATTACCTTTGCCGAATTACTGACGCGCTTACAACGCCAAGACCCAATCAAACCACTGGTTTTTACCACTGAGGATGGCGAGATTGGTGCCGGATACCATGTCACGGAATTGCGGCACTCGGTATCAAAAGGGATAGACTGTGGGGGCAACGTCGAGACGTGGGAAGATGCAAAATTGCAGCTCCTTGATGGGCGGGGATCGGAGCATATGACCGTTGGC
Organism: Roseobacter sp.; assembly: GCA_039983935.1. Classification (GTDB taxonomy): domain Bacteria; phylum Pseudomonadota; class Alphaproteobacteria; order Rhodobacterales; family Rhodobacteraceae; genus Roseobacter. The sequence goes on from JBDWVP010000023.1 coordinate 4,574, forward strand.
AAGTTTAATGACATCATTGAGAAGAGCTTGTCCACAGTGCCCGAGCTAAGAAACGCCCCCCTATTGGTTGAGTTTGGCCACAGCAATGAACGGCTGACGATAATGTCCCTGCATGGCCCCGAAATTTCAGATGCAGCGGTTGTGCTGTCTCTTGACGATGCGCGGGCGGTTTGCAAGCCAACTACGCCAAGCGGAAGAAGAGTTGGGTCAGACATTCTTCGTGCCCGGCGAACGCAACATGCCAAACGAGATCGCGCTTGCCACAGATGCCCTGAGCTTAAGCGCAAGCATCCAAAAAGAAGACCAGGTCAAGC
>JBDWVP010000024.1:0-79050 GCA_039983935.1 Roseobacter sp.
TGTCTGAGGTCAGCGCCTATGGGTCCACATAGCGGTATTTGCTAAGAGAGGGTTTGTTGCTCATCGTAGCCACTGAGGAGTGGATGATGAGAAAGACAACGAAGAGCCCTGGCGAGAAGATCGTCAAAGATATCAAGCGAGCCACGCGCAAACACTATTCATCCGAAGAGAAGATCAGGATCGTGTTGGATGGATTGCGTGGTGAGGACAGCATTGCTGAGTTGTGCCGCCGTGAAGGCATATCGCAGGGCATCTATTACAAGTGGTCTAAAGACTTCATGGAAGCCGGAAAGAAGCGGCTGGCCGGCGATACAGCGCGTGCTGCAAACACCGACGAAGTGAAGGAACTGCGCCGCGAAGCAAAGGACCTCAAGGAAGTCGTCGCAGAGCAGACGCTTGAACTGCGTCTTCTCAAAAAAAGCATGACAGGCGATGGGGGCGACCACGAATGAGGTATGCTGCATCAGAGAAGTTGGAGATCATCCGGTTGGTCGAAGAAAGCCATCTGTCCGCGCGTCTGACATTGGCCAAGTTGGGCATTCCGCGCACCACGTTCTATCGCTGGTATGATAAGTATCTACAGCGTGGCGAAGCCGGCCTTGAGGATCAATCCCCCAAGCCAAAACACGTTTGGAACCGCGTGCTTGACGAGGTGAAGCGCAAAGTTGTCGACTTCGCCTTGCAGGAAACGGAGCTGTCACCGCGCGAGTTGGCAGTGACGTTCACTGATCAGGAGCGTTATTTTGTATCGGAATCTACAGTGTACCGGGTGCTGAAGGCCCATGATCTGATCACCAGCCCAGCCTTCATCGTCATAAAGGCAGCCAGTGAGTTCAAAGATAAAACGACCGCCATCAATCAGCTCTGGCAGACAGACTTTACCTACATCAAAGTTCTGGGATGGGGCTGGTTCTATCTCAGTACGGTTCTCGACGATTACAGCCGCTACATCGTCTCTTGGAAGCTCTGTACCAACATGCGGGCTGAAGACGTGACGGACACACTGGATCTCGCTCTTCAGGCGTCTGGCTGTGACCAAGTTCACGTCGTTCACAAGCCACGTCTACTCAGCGACAACGGCTCAAGTTACGTCTCAGGGGATCTGGCAGAATGGTTGAAAGACAAGGGTATGAAGCACTCGCGCGGCGCACCCTATCATCCGCAAACCCAAGGCAAGATCGAACGGTGGCATCAAACACTGAAGAACCGGATCTTACTGGAAAACTACTTCCTGCCAGGTGACCTCGAAGCTCAGATCGAAGCCTTCGTCGATCACTACAACCACAAGCGCTATCACGAGAGCATCAACAACGTCACACCCGCCGACGTCTACTTCGGGCGTGACAAAGCCATTCTAAAACAACGCGAAAGGATCAAACGAAAGACACTCGAAGCGCGATGCTTGCATCACAGGCAACGCGCCGCATAAACAAACCAAACAGATGAGCCAAACTCTTAATCAGTTCAGGCCCGCATCGGTTCCAATAACCCTGACGACGGACAATTTTTTGTTGAAATACCGCGCGGCGATTGGCGCACCGAGGATCACCGTAAAAATCCTGACAATATGATGGGCCACGACAAAGGCAGCATCCGCGCCAACGATCAGGGCCAGGACTGTCAGTTCAGCCTGCCCCCCCGGCGCGAAAGACAAAAGCGCTTCTTGTCCCGATGCAAGTCCAAGTGTGTAAACGGCTTCGACAATAACCAATGTTAAGATCATCAAAAGGCCGCAAAACCCGAGCCCGGCTGCGAGATCTCTTCGGATTTCTGTCATCGTGATACCTGCGTATTTACAGCCGATGGACAGGCCGATGAAGAATTGAGCTGCCCATATTGCTTCGGCAGGGGGGCGGTTATGCAATCCGCCTGACACGGTGATAAGGGCTGTCAAAATCAATGGCCCTAATATTGAGGCGCCAAACATCCCCATTCGTTTTGCGATCCTCCAGCCCGAAAAGGCGCAGAAAACCATCAACGCCAATTCATGCATGGGAATGGCAGATGCCATCGCACCGGGCGGGTTTGATAGATCGGCGCCCCAAATGCCTTTCAGCAGGAAGGGTAAGGCGGCCACGATTACGAGCACCCGGGTTGCATGGATGAGACTGAGTGAGCGCACATTTGCGCCGGCTTCTTCTCCAAACACGATCATATCCTGCAAGCCGCCGGGCATTGCTGCATAAAAGGCTGTGGCGAAGTCATATCCGCACAGTTTCTGAAAATAGGGGATACCTAAGAGTGCAATGATTAGGATCATCAAGGGGATCAAAATCAAAGTTGGCCACATTGCCGGGACACTCGCAATAACAGCAGGTGTGAGGGTTGCTCCCACTGCCACGCCAAGGATGGTACGCATGCTATCATTGACCACTTTGATACTGTTCAGAGGCACACCGCCAATGGCCGCTAACAGACAAGCAACTATGGGGCCTAACAGCCATGGTAAGGGCAGTTCCGCTGTGTGAAATACGAGTACGCCCAGACCCGCAAAAACAGTAGAAACGCCGACACGGATCATGGGTTTCACCTTTGGGACCACTACCAATGATCTGAGGGCAAAAACGTAGCAGACGCAGTGCATGCTTGGTTTAAGGAAAGGCTGAGTCCAGCCCGTAAGCGTGGCTGTTCTAACGAGCAATTGCCGCAGGAGAAGTGTCGGCCATGGGCTAGGATGATCTTAGACTTGTCTCGCATGATTTCCATCAGATTGTGTGTTGTTTCCAACGCCCCAAATTAGATGGTTAACTTGCTGCGAAAATGGAGCTTCACGCCAAAGTACCCTGTATTGGATATTTGTTGAAGCGTGTAAGACCATCCATTTCATTGACTTTGAACGGGAGAAATTACTGAACTCACTCACAGTGTGAAAGCAGCCCATTAAGCGCATAATCTAAACTCCAAAGGCCGGAGTCGAAGTAAAACCACGGATCATCTTTTGCCAATGCGACACCAATTTCACGTTTGACGTCAGCCTCTGCCGTGTTCCCTTGATTTTCTAACGCTTCGCCCCACGGGGTCCATGTGTAAGGATCTGATGGATCTTGCAGAACCGCCTCACTCAACAGATCAGACGCGGCTTGGTTTTCGTTCATTTTTAGAAGACTAAAGGCATGGTCGACTTTGATGACCGAGGTCTCAGGAGCCAGTGCCTGGGCGATCAAATAGCTATCGATCGCCTCCTCGTGTTGATCCAGTCTCGCGTTGGCGATCCCTTGCAAAAAGTAAGTTTCGGCGCGCACAGCATCAAAGTCATTCTTAAACACCATGGATTTAATACGCTGACGGAGAGAACGTTCGTTTCTAATATCATCCCCAAGCAGGATTGCGGCTGAAGCTCGGTCAATTGCTATCTGCCACTCACCATGATCCATGTCCAAATATCCCAAAAGAGTCATCGCTTCTTCGGAATGGCGGTCGCGCGCAACCATTGTTTGTGTTGCAATTGCTCTTGCCTGTACCTCCCAGCCCTCTGGGGCCGTGTAATAATAGTACCAAGCAGCGACGAGTGGATCGATTTCTTCTTCCATCAACCGCAATGCAGTTTGCTGCAAGTATTCTCGCATAGTGTTCCGCCCGATAGGTGAGGCTTCGATTATTCTTGTACCGCTCCCACTGAAAATGCGAAGTGTCAGAGCCATTTCCTCGGCGGTGCAGCCACGAACCGGGCAGGCAATTTCACCAGCAATTCGGGTTTGTGGTAAATTAAAAAGCGACCGTAAAACTTGGGTGACACGTTGCAAGGAGAGACCCGAACCCGGCGCAACAACATCCAGCTGGCGCGACGCGGTTTGAATGCGAACTGTCTTTTTGTTTTGCTTTCCTGTTTGATTTCGAATGTGTTCGATCTCGTCCCAAAGCATATTGGAAATAACGAGGCCAGACAGGCCATCTTTCTCAAAATCTTCTGTTACGGTGATCTCCTCAAGCACAACCGGCGCTTGGGTGAGGTCGCGCGCGGTCACCGTTCCAATGGCTAAGACACCAAGAATTACGACTAAACTAAAGCCAGTAGATCGCAAAACTGCCAGGTCAGCAGCAATGCGTTCTCGCCGTTTGGGTTTTTCGATTTCACTTTCTGCGGCAGGATTGGGCCGTTCTACCATTGAAACCCTCGTTCTTTGTTGTCTGGCTTAAGTGATAGCACAGTTTTCTAAGCGTGCTATTTTTCCGTCTGGGGCGTGCATTCTGATATTAACCTTTAATGAAGATCTTTCTGCTCAGCTGTGCCGATCTGAATGTCCAGCCTGCTTTAGGAGCAGCATATGCTGCAAATTTATGTCGGCAGGGGTTGTTTTCGTGTTAAAGCTGTATTTGTTGACTGTGGAATTACTATAAAGGTTGCCAATGAGCACAACGCAGAGCAAAGAAACCCGCAGCCAGATGAATGTCGAACGCCATCGCGTCCGCCAGCAGGCGCAGGACGGCGCGAGCCAAGGTGCCAGCCCACAAACGCGGGTCCTTGCCGCGCTACAACGCATGGCTAACCAAAGCGTCACCGTCCAACGTCTCCAAAAGATAGGGCAGCCTAACATGGCCCCGGTTCAGCGGATGGAAGAAGAGGAGCTTCAGGGTAAATTTATCCAGCGTGCCCAAGAGACCAAAGCCAACAACACCGGCTTGCCGGATGCTTTGAAATCAGGAGTGGAAGCTCTGTCGGGCATGTCTATGGATCATGTTCAAGTGCACCGCAATTCTGACAAGCCTGCAACCGTACAGGCCCATGCTTTTGCGCAGGGGAACCAAATTCACCTCGGACCCGGTCAGGAAAAACATCTTCCGCACGAAGCTTGGCATGTTGTGCAGCAAGCGGAAGGTCGCGTGAAACCAACGACGCAGTTAAAAGGCGTCGCAGTGAACGATGATCCCGGACTAGAAGCGGAGGCCGACCTTATGGGAGCCAAGGCGCTTCAGGCCAAAAATCGCGGCGGCGCGGGGCATGCAACCAGAACGATTTCTAAGAAAGCGATGCAACTGGTCAGTGCAGTTGTCCAACTGGCAAAGGTCGCCGGTAAGACATTAAGCCGCCATGCAACTGAACGTATGGAGGAGCGTGGGATAACGTCAGCAGAGATATCCGCCGCGATAACTGGTGGTACAAAATACGCTGATTCAGATTACCCTGGTGCAACGGTTTATTATGATGGAGCTATAGCTGTAGCCGTTCAGGGAAATAGGATCACGACAACGTATGAGTGTTCTCGGCCTAAACGTAGATGGACTGAAAAATGAAGCTATCGCTAAAGAACATCTACTATGATGACAGTCCAATATCTGTTGAATTGCAGCTCGAACCAGCAGATCAAGAAGGGTGGCACCAATTCTCATTGCGCCTTTTTGCTGGTGCCAAGGTTCCCGTCATTGAGTGTCGTGGGGCTATGACAAATCTAGATGTTGAGAAGCTGTCAAACAAGCTGCGCGCTGCCTGCGAAGATGAAGCCGTTCCGATGGAGTTTTCGCCACTCGAACCTTGGTTCACCGTCCGAACGAGCCAACTCTCACAGTCAGAAGTTGAATGTACTTGGATTGTCGATCATGGCATGGCAACCGGAAAAGCAAGTACCGAAACAGGAATTGCAGTACTCTTGATTTTGACAAAAGATCAGCTTTTAAAAAACATCGAAGGCTTTTGCTGAGTAGAGGTGTTGGGGTAAGCCGTCTGATTTATTTCAGCCCCAGTTGGGGTTGCCCTGCTCCAAAAGGAGCGAGGCAGTTGCTATCAATTGAAGGGCTTCGTCTCTTCGTTGTCTGGTGTCACAGTTTTTCCCTGTGCCGCTGGAACATCCATGACGTCGTTGACGCCACCACCTAAGCCGTTTTCCAAACTGACGCCTAGCTTTTTCAGAGGGCTTGCATCGCTGGCATTTGCAAGGCCATGCCGAGCACTGACTCCAACGCCTGACTGACGGGCTTGTCGGTTGATGAGCTTGCGGTTCCACCACCACCCATAGCCTCAATGTTATGAACGATATCCAGAAGATCACGCATCGAGCGCGCCAAACGGTCTAGACGAGTTACTATCGGCACATCTCCCTCGATCAGAGTATCAAGTGCAAATTTTAGCTCGCGGTGGTCAGATTGGGGCGCAACTCATCGTCTCCTTGAACACAGGATGGCAAAGCCCGGACCTTGATGCGGTACTAGATCCGATCCGTGAAATAGAAAGCCAACTCGCAGCGCAATGCAAAGATGCGCGGCATGATTGGCAGGCTCATGATGAAATCGCCAAGCTGAATCTGGCCAAGTGGAACGGCTCGGGATCAGCACGAAGTCGCTGTACACTTGGAAGGCGCAGTTTGTGAAGTCGCCGCGTGTCAGATCGGAGGTGGCGGACAAGGCTGCTGAGATAAGGCGTTTGAAGCGCGAGTTGGCCTGCGTGACCGAGGAGCGCACAATTCTAAAAAAGGCGACCGCGTACTTCGCGCGCGAGTCCCAGGGAAGTATGCGTTCATCGAGGCTCACCGTGCCGAGTTTTCAGTGCGGTCTATGTGCCGCGTGCTGGCTGTGCATTTCAGCGGGTTCTATGCATGGCTTAAAGAACCGTTAAGTGTACGTGCGCTTGAAGATGCGCGGCAGACGGGTCTGATCGAACAGGCATGGACTGAAAGCGGGAAGGTCTATGGCTACCGCAAATTGCATGACGATCTACTTGATCAAGGCGAGACCTGCTCGGAGAACCGCGTTGCACGTTTGGCTAGTCTCGCAGGTATTGCGGCACAGATCGGTTACAAACGCCGCCCTAGTCGCTATAGGGGCAAGCCAGCTGTCGTCGCCGACAACACGCTGGACCGACAGTTCGAAGTTGAAGCGCCGGATGTCGTGTGGGTGACGGACATTACGTACATCAAAACCCACGAGGGTTGGTCATATCTGGCTGTCGTCATCGATCTGTTCTCAAGACGTGTCGTCGGTTGGTCCATGCACTCACGGATGACGACCGATCTCGCTCTTCAAGCCCTGCTTGCAGCAGTTTGGCGGCGCAAACCAAAGGCCAAGGTAATGATCCATTCAGACCAAGGTTCTCAGTTCACCAGCAAAGAGTGGCAATCGTTTCTTAGCAAACACAACCTCGATGCCAGTATGAGCAGGCGTGGGAATTGTCATGATAATGCGGTCGTCGAAAGCTTCTTCAACCTACTGAAACGGGAGCGGATCAGACGACGGACATACACCACACGCGACGCAGCAAGGCAGGATGTGTTCGACTACATCGAGATGTTCTACAACCCAACACGCAAGCACACCAACAACGGCATGCTGTCGCCGGTTGACTATGAAATGAAACAAAGGAAAATGAACGAGGCAGGCATCTAGGAAAATAGGGGCACCTCACGAGTTCTCCCTTTTCTGGATTGTTCCATGCTTCACAACGTACATCGCTATAGGCTGGTGCGCGGAACTGGCAGAACATTACCCGTTGCCAGAATCCTGGAACTGTCTCGCTTTAGTGCCGCCTCAAGTGCTCGTTTAGGCCACTTTCCGTTCGAAAGCGACTGGGCTTTTCCAACCCAGCGCTGAGTGGCGTCGTCGAAGGTTGTAGAAGCCATTGATGTATTCCGCTGCACGGCAGTTGATAGGCAGTATCAATGAGAGTGGAAGATGGCGATCTCAGCCTGCCGCCGGGTTTCCCATGACCGCCGCCAGATTAGCTCAGCCTTGATGGTTTTGAAGAATGTCTCGACTGCGGTGTTATCGTAGCAATTACCTTTGCCGCTCATTGACGCTTTGAAGCCGTGCTGGCGCAGGATCTTCTGGTAGTCGTGCGAACAATATTGGCTGCCGCGATCCGTGTGATGGATGCAGCCTTTAAGCGGAGATCGGAGCGCGATAGCCATGTTCAGCGCCCTGATCGCAAGGTCGCGTTTCATTCGATGGCTCACAGCCCAACCAATAACGCGGCGGGAATGCAGGTCCAGGATGGCAGCCAGATACAGCCACCCCTCGCGCGTCCAAATGTAACTGATATCGCCCGCCCACTTTTGGTTTGGTACATCGGCGTTGAAGTCACGCTCCAGCAGGTTCGGCGCGATATTGAACTTATGATTGCTGTCCGTGGTCGCCTTATGTTTGCGTGTTCTCACAACTGATATGCTGTTCTGGCGCATTAAGCGGCCCACACGGCGGTGACCGATATTCGGGCCAATCTCCTTAAGTTCTTCGGTCATCCGAGGTCGGCCATAACTGCCCAAGCTGAGACGCGACTGTTCTGTGATATGCGCCAGCGTGACCATATCAGATCGCTGCCTGCGGCTGGCAGGGCGACTTCGAAAGGACCGCAATCCACGCGCGCTGACGCCGACAACATGGCACAGTCGGTTGGCCGGGAAGTGGCCTCTGTGTTCTTCCCCTCTCCTCGAAACTGCGTTTCGACTGCCGGGCAGTGGATAAACCTAAATCTCATTGCTTTAGGCCCGCAAAGAACTGGGTGGCTTTTTTTAGGATGTCCCGCTCCTCCTTGAGAATGCGGATCTCACGCCGAAGCCGGTCATTCTCTTGAGCGAGCCTCATATCCTCTTTTGACACCGCGTCCGTGTCCCGATGCTGGGTGATCCATTTGTTCAGCGCCGACATGCCAACACCACCTTCTCGGGACATTGCTGCGCAATACCCTGTAAGGCAATGGATCGTCAGCCACCTGCTTACGCATCAGCCCACTGGTCAGTGTGAAACGCACCGCATCCTGGCGAAATTCGTCAGTCCGTTTCAGCCCCACAGCCAATCTCCATTTGGCACAGTACAACCTATCATGCGAACCGCTGCAAAACACGACAGGTACAAACTGGGACAGTGGGGTTGGCGCATACCTGCACTCAAAAGCAAACAACCGGGTAACCCAACGACTGATTTGCGCCCAAGGGAAACAGAATAACACTTCCCTTAGGCGCAACCACAATTCTTCAACAATTCGCAAAAGCGGATGTTACTGTGCCCGATTACCTGCAAAAACACGACCAATTAGACATAGCTGCACCCGGTGACATTAGAGTCTGCCAGCAATAATTTGGGCATAGATATTTGGATCCGTCACACCTTCGGACCCAATGACAACAATGCGGGATTTTGCATCAAGCTGGAGTTTTTCCCGCAGCGTTGGCTGTGCCGCAGCACACACAACAGCGCATAACCCAGCAACACCGCTTTCCCCGGCCTGAATGGGCGTGTCATCGCCGACACCATCAGCCAACATGCGAACCATTGGGCCGACGATGTTGTCGGGAATCGTGACAAAATCATGCGCGGCATCAGCAAGGATAGACCAAGCCAATGCCGAGGGTTCCCCGCAAGACAAGCCTGCCATGATCGTTTCTTCCGATATGTTCACACTTGTGGCGGTGTTGGCTTTTGAACTGGCAAACAAACACGGTGCTAACTCCGGTTCGACAATGACAACACGGGGTGCGACATGACCCCATTGTTGATGGAACACAGCGGTAATCGCTGCGGCCAGTCCGCCAACGCCGCCCTGAAGGAAAACATGTGTCGGCGGCGCGTCACAATTTCGTACAATCTCGCGGGCCATCACTCCATAGCCGGCCATTACGTCCAACGGCGGCTGAACATAACCAGGCCACGACGTGTCGGAAACAATCAACCAACCATGATTTTCCGCATCAACGCGGGTCCGGGCAACCGTCGCATCATAATCACCATCAATGCGAATGACCTCTGCACCTAGCTTTCGCATAACCTCGGCCCGATATTCACTTACGTCAGCATGAATATAGATTCTGCAATTTGTCTGAAACTGGGCAGCGCCCCATGCAACTGAACGCCCATGGTTCCCGTCTGTCGCAGAAATCACAGTCAAATCCTTTAGCTGCTCGCAGTAAGCACCACTACGGATGTCTTTTGGGTCCACGGCGTGCCCTATGGATTTGGACAACTCGCGTTGAAGGGTGCGTAAGACCGCATAGGCGCCACCCAATGCTTTAAAACTACCAAGGCCAAAACGCGGCCCTTCATGTTTGTAATGAATGTCAGAGAGCACTAGCTGTCCCGCAAGCGCTGAAAGAGAGATCAAGGGGGTTTCGGCGTATCCGTCCCAACTGGAAATCTCAACTTCGGCTTTATCAAATTCAGCATAGCTTAGTGTTTGCGGGACGGCTCCACCCAACGGCGGGGTGTTTGAATGATGGGCGAGAGTGGCAGTCGTGAATGGCGTGAACATAAGGTCTCTTTCTATAAGGTTTAGAAACTTTAGTTCACAAAAGGAGTAAAATGTGCTCCGTTTGACACAAGTTAATGAACATTTCTTGCAAAAATCGGAATTCAGAGAATGAAAAATTCAGATGCCTTAGATCACTTCGATTTGGCGATTCTGCGAATCCTCCAAAAAGACAATAGCATTCCACAGAGGTTGATCGGTGAGCAGGTCAATCTATCTGCGCCTTCTGTTCAACGAAGGATCAAACGGCTGGAGGCCTCAGGCGTTATCACGGCCCAAGCTGCAATCATCGATCCGACATGTTTTGGGCCTGCCCTGACCATTGTAGTTGAAGTCGAATTAAAAGTTGAGACAGGAGGAGCAATCGATCTCGTCAAACAGAGCTTCATAGACGCGCCCCAAGTGCAGCAATGCTATTGTGTCACCGGCGAAGCGGATTTTGTGCTGATCATCATCGTGCGAGATATGTCAGAATATGAAGCCTTGACACAGAGGTTGTTCTTTTCAAACGAGACCATCAAGAAATTCAAGACCTTTGTCACCATGGATCGCACCAAGGTGAGTTTGCAAATCGATATTTGAACCAGAAATACAGGCCACCAAACCGAATGCTTTGTCGAAGAAGCTGCGCGTATCCGGTGATGCGCGCAGCTTGCCATCGTTTGTCGTTATTTCAGCGCGGCGTCTGTAATTGCGCTCGTCCATGCGCCCTCGGGCGCCTTGGAAATGACCGGGTCCGAACCGCCTGCCAACAACGTCGCCACCGTCCGCTCGTAGTCAGCAACATCCAAAGATCCATCTGATCCTGCTGTCAGTTTAGCGATCTCACTCATCATCCGCACTTGATGTGCTTCTGTCTGAGCGCCTGTTTCGTCATTGTCGAGCACGATGTCTGCCGCTTCATCCGGGTGCGCGCCTGCGTATGTCCAGCCCTTCATAGACGCCCGTACGAAACGCACCATCTTGTCTTGGAAAACTGGATCTTCGAGATTTTCTTCAAGCGCATAGATACCGTCTTCGAGGGTTGCAACGCCTTGGTCTTCGTATTTGAAGGTCACCAATTCATCAGGGGAAACGCCTGCATCCAACACTTGACCATATTCGTTATAGGTCATTGTCGAAATGCAATCCGCCTGCCGCTGCAACAACGGGTCAACGTTAAACCCTTGCTTGAGAACTGTGACGCCCTCCTCTCCACCATCTGTGGAAATGCCTTCTTGGCTCATCCAGCTCAGGAAAGGGTATTCGTTTCCGAAAAACCACACGCCAATGGTCTTGCCTTTGAAATCTTCTACCGAAGTTATTCCAGTGTCTTTCCAGCAAGTCAGCATCAAACCGGATGATTTAAATGGTTGCGCAATATTGACAACCGGCAAGCCTTTTTCACGTGCCGCCAGTGCAGAGGGCATCCAGTTCAGCATAACATCCGCGCCACCACCGGCAAGAACCTGCGGCGGAGCGATATCGGGGCCACCTGCGAGGATTGTTACATCAAGACCTTCTTCTTCGTAAAAACCCTTGTCCAATGCAACATAGTAGCCCGCGAATTGAGCCTGTGTAACCCATTGCAGCTGCAGTTTAACTTCGTTGGCATCGTCAGCGTAGGTCACAGATCCTAGGCTCGCAGCCAGGGCAGTCGCTATCAGTGTGTTCTTCATTACCGTTATCTCCTAGTCAGTATAGCAAATGGGCCATTCGACCCTATTATCGTTGTGACGGGTGCCAAAAGGTCACCCGCTTCTCAATCAGGGCCATAAGCCCATAAAACGCCGAGCCCGCGAGAGCTGCGACGATGATTTCCGCCCAAACCATGTCCATCGCCAATTGGCCGACAGAGGTCGAAATTCGAAACCCCATACCCAAGGTCGGGGAGCCAAAGAACTCAGCCACAATTGCCCCGATCAAAGCAAGTGTTGTGGCGATTTTTAAACCATTAAACACAAACGGCATCGCCGCTGGGAGGCGCAGTTTGAACAGTGTCGGCCAGTATCCCGCGCCATAGGTGCGCATCAGGTCGCGCTGCATTGCGCTGGTATCTTTTAACCCAGCGACCGTGTTCACAAGGATCGGGAAAAAAACCATAACGCCAACAACCGCCGCTTTTGAATGCCAATCACTTCCAAGCCATTTCACAAAGATCGGTGCGGTTCCGACAATCGGCAAAGCGGCCATGAAAGCCCCGACCGGTAAAATGCCCTTGGTCAAAAACGGCGAGCGATCCGCAATAATTGCAATTACAAAGGCAGCCATCGCACCAAGGATATACCCGGTCAGTGCCCCTTTCAGGATTGTCTGCTCAAAATCCGCCCAAAGCAGCGGAATAGAGGCCGTAAAGCGAACCACGATTGCACTGGGCGGGGGCAAGATCACACCGCTGATCCCCAACAGCTGAACGACGATCTCCCAGATCACAATGACGGTGAGCCCAAACACAGCAGGGATCAACAGTCCAAACAAACGGCTGTCCGAACGAGGCGAATGCGACAGTTTTATATTCAACCACCAGCCAGCGGCCCAGACACACACAGCAATAATTAATGACATCATGCCACACCCATGCCCATGCGTTTTAATGTTTGCCGCTCCATCATCGCAACAATGGCCACTAAAACAGCTGCCGTGATTGCCGCCGCAAACAGAGCCGCCCAGGTTACGATAGGCTGACCGTACTGATCCCCGACCAACATCCGCGCTCCAAAACCTGCCCGTGCGCCAGTTGGCAATTCTCCAACGATTGCACCTACAAGAGATGCCGAAATACCGATCTTAAGCGATGTAAACAGATACGGAGCCGAAGCAGGCAGCCGCAATTTCCAAAACCCCTGATTGGCGCTCGCGTTATATGTCCGCAGCAAATCAAGCTGCATCGTATCCGGACTGCGCAGCCCTTTGACCATTCCGACCACAACCGGGAAAAAACTCAGATAGGCCGAGATAATCGCCTTGGGCAGCAGTCCCTGTATGCCGATTGCGCCAAGCATCACGATAATCATTGGCGCAAGCGCAAGAATAGGAATGGTTTGCGACGTGATTGCCCAAGGCATCACCGATTTATCCATGGTGCGACTGTACACGATTCCGATGGCCAGCAAGACCCCCAAGCCCGTGCCGATGCCAAATCCCAGCAAAGTCGCCGAAAGTGTCACCCAACCGTGGTAAACCAGACTGCGTTTTGAGGTGATTTTTTTTGCAAAAATACTATCATACATCTCCACCACAACCTGATGGGGTGACGGCAGGCGGGGCCGTTTTAACGTATAGGTTAGCGGAATAATCTGAGGGTTTTTAAACGCAAGGGTGATGCCTGAATAGAGCTGCCTATCAGCAGGCGCTTCTGGTGATACGATTACCCCGTCTCGTTGTGCTTGATCAGCGGTCAAATGGGCATTCATTGGGATGACCGCAGCGGTCCAAAATGCCAAAATGAACGCGACCACGACCAAAGCTGGCACGATATTTGCCAACTTACTCATCCATATGCCCCGCGCGCAGGCCATCGCGGACGCGATGTGCAATTTCGATAAACTCAGGGCTGTCGCGAATATCTAGGGGTCGTTCCTTTGGCAGCGGGCTTTCGATCACATCAGAAATCCGACCGGGGCGTGGGCTCATCACCACGATTTTTGTGGACAGGTAAACCGCCTCCGGGATGGAATGCGTGACAAAACCGATAGTCTTTTCAGTGCGCGCCCATAGATTCAGCAACTGTTCGTTCAGGTGGTCGCGGACTATCTCGTCCAAAGCGCCAAACGGTTCATCCATCAGCAAAATATCTGCATCAAACGCCAACGCCCGTGCAATGGAGGCCCTCTGTTGCATGCCACCGGACAATTGCCATGGGAACTTACGATCAAACCCTTCCAAATCAACCAAATCCAAGACCCGGGCGACCCTCTCGGATTGTTCGGCTTTTGAGAACCCCATAATCTCGAGAGGCAAGCGAATATTCCCGCCAATTGTGCGCCAGGGATAGAGACCGGCAGCCTGAAACACATAGCCGTAAGCGCGTGCGCGACGCGCTTCGTCTGGTGTCATGCCATTGACCGAAATATCACCGGCAGTCGGTGTTTCCAGCCCGGCAATACAGCGTAAAAAAGTTGTCTTGCCACAGCCGGACGGGCCGATGAAACTCACAAAGTCACCAGCTTTGATGTCCAGGTTCACATCCTTTAGGGCGTGCACTGGCCCATCATTCGTCTGAAAGGTCAGGTTCAACCCCTGCGCATGGACGACGGTTTCTTTACTCACTTTAGGGCTTTCTATTTAAGATCTTACACACCGGTGGCCGGAATACCGGTACGTTCCACAGGCCGTGGCGCTGTCAATTCTTTCCAAGTTGACAACGCCTTGTTGGTTACGCCGTTGCCATCCCGTTTTACAAATTCTCCATGGCCTTCCTGTGTACGAATTTCACCATCATGCACCGCAATATGCCCGCGCGAGAGGGTAAACCGTGGTAATCCTTTGACCGTCTGGCCTTCGAACACATTATAGTCGATTGCAGATTGTTGGGATTGTGCAGTGATTGTCTTTTCCTTTTCAGGATCCCAAACAACCAGATCTGCATCAGCACCCACCAAAACGGCCCCTTTTTTCGGATAACAATTTAAAATCTTGGCGATATTGGTTGAGGTAACCGCAACAAATTCGTTGGGGGTCAAACGACCTGTGGCAACCCCATGGGTCCACAACATTGGCATCCGATCCTCAAGTCCGCCAGTTCCGTTCGGGATTTTTGTAAAATCGCCCACGCCAAAACGTTTTTGTTCCGTGGTAAAGGCGCAATGATCTGTTGCCACGACCGACAGAGACCCTGATTGCAGACCTGCCCACAGACTATCCTGATGTTGTTTGTTCCGGAAAGGGGGCGACATAACGCGCCGCGCGGCGTGATCCCAGTCTTTGTTGAAATATTCGCTTTCATCCAAGGTCAGATGTTGGATGAGAGGCTCACCCCAAACCCGTTTACCTTGCTGGCGCGCCCGGCGAATGGCTTCGTGGGAGTCCTCACAAGAGGTATGCACGACATAAAGCGGCACACCAGCCATATCCGCGATCATGATCGCCCGGTTGGTTGCCTCGCCTTCTACCTGTGGGGGACGCGAATAGGCATGTGCTTCGGGGCCGGTATTCCCTTGGGCCAGCAATTTAGCGGATAGTTCCGCCACAATATCACCATTTTCGGCATGGACCATGGCAATGCCACCCAGTTCCGACAGGCGATTAAATGAAGCGTAAAGCTCATCATCATTGACCATCAACGCGCCCTTATAGGCGAGGAAATGTTTAAACGTATTGATGCCGCGATCCTGAATAACCGAGGGCATTTCGTCAAACACCTGCTCGCCCCACCACGTGACAGCCATGTGAAATGAGTAGTCACAATTCGCCCGGGTTGATTTATTGTCCCACATTTTCAAGGCATCGTGCAGACCTTGGCCTGGCGAGGGAAGCGCGAAATCAATCACCATCGTTGTCCCGCCCGCCAAAGCAGCGCGCGTTCCGCTTTCGAAATCATCCGAGGAATAGGTCCCCATGAAAGGCATTTCCAGATGCGTATGCGGATCTATGCCGCCCGGCATCACGTAACACCCGGTCGCATCAAGCTCTTTGTCCCCTTTCAAATTAGGGCCGATTTCGACAATCTTTCCGCCTTCAATCACCACGTCTGCCTTATAGGTCAAATCATGGGTCACAATGGTTCCGTTTTTGATAACTGTTGTCATTCGAGCACTCCTCGTTGGGGACGCAAAACTGTTGATAGGGGGTGGCCTCAGGAAACGACTTGGGCCGTTTCGAGAACTGCATGCAAGAGAACATCTGTCCCTGCCGCTGCCCATTCTGGGCTGATTTCTTCGGCTTCATTGTGGCTCAAGCCATCAACGCATGGGCACATGATCATGGCAGTCGGTGCAACGCGGTTGATCCAACAGGCGTCGTGACCCGCGCCAGAAATCAAATTCATATGACTGTAGCCAAGCCGTTCAGCAGCCGCACGCACCGCCTGAACACAGCCTTCATCAAAGGCAACAGGGTCGAACCCACCCACTTTCTCAAATTCAACTTCAAGGCCCATTTGATCTACGATATCTTGCGCTTGGGCCTTAAATTGCGTTTCCATTTCGGTGATGACATCGAGATCGGGAGAGCGAAGATCAACGGTAAACACGACCTTGCCCGGGATCACATTCCTCGAATTCGGGAAGACATCAATATGGCCAGCCGCCCCCACCGCATGGGGCGCATGGGACAATGCGATCTGATCTACTTTTTCAAGAATCCGCGCCATAGCGAGACCGGCGTTTTTGCGCATTGGCATCGGGGTCGACCCTGTGTGTGCATCTTTGCCGGTTACGGTGACCTGCGTCCAAGACAGCCCCTGACCATGTGTCACAACACCGATTTCTTTACCCTCGGCTTCTAATATCGGGCCTTGCTCAATGTGCAGCTCGAAGAAGGCATGCATTTTGCGTTGACCAACCTCTTCGTCTCCACGCCATCCAATGCGTTTTAGTTCGTCACCAAATTTTTTACCCTCGGCATCCACACGATCATATGCCCATTCCTGCGTGTGCAGCCCCGCAAAAACACCCGAAGACAACATTGCAGGCGCATAGCGTGCGCCTTCCTCATTGGTCCAATTCGTGACCACAATTGGATGTTTGGTTTTGATATCAAGGTCATTCAGCGTTCGCAAAAGCTCCAGCCCGCTCAGCACCCCGAGCACACCGTCATATTTTCCGCCCGTCGGCTGCGTATCAAGATGCGATCCGACATAAACAGGCAATGCATCAGGGTCCGTGCCCGCACGGGTCGCAAACATATTTCCCATTTGATCAAGGCCCATCGTGCAACCTGCTTCTTTGCACCACTTTTGGAAAAGATGCCGACCTTCGCTGTCTTCATCTGTCACCGTTTGACGGTTGTTGCCGCCGGCCACTCCGGGACCGATCTCAGCCATTTCCATCAAGCTATCCCAAAGCCGTTCGCTGTTGATCCGTAAATTCTCACCAATCGCTGGCATTTGCTTGCATCCCCTTTGACGTCATCCCAGGCTTGTCATTTGCGTTTTTATTTGACCAACTGGTAAAACCAACGCTACCAGAGAGGTAAGGCGAGTCAAGGAATTTGCTCAAAGTGAGTGCAGTTCTCGGACTTTCCGCGTAATCGACAGGCATACGCGCCCAAAGACCCAGAGAGTGAGACCATTCTGTGACAAAAGCTGAAACGCGGATCCAGAAAAAAAACCAAGCCGTCATTTTATCTGCAGGCCTAAAGGTTTTTTCTCAATACGGTTTTCGGGGGTCAACCCTGGATCAAATTGCGACCGAAGCGGGTCTGTCCAAGCCCAACATCCTGTATTATTTTTCGTCCAAAGACGCGATTTACCGCGCTCTATTATCGCGATTACTTGATGACTGGCTGGAGCCTATTTACGAGATTGACGCCAGTGGCGACCCGGTCGAAGAGCTGTTGTCTTATACCCGCCGCAAGCTGCATATGAGTCGGCATTTCCCCCGAGAAAGCCGATTGTTCGCCAATGAGATTATCCAAGGCGCTCCTCATATCGGCGACGCCCTCAGCGGCGAATTACGCAATGTGGTCAACAAGATTGCTGCGATCATCACAGATTGGGTGAACGAAGAACGCATTCAACCCGTAGATCCGCATCATTTCATATTTTCCATTTGGTCGTTAACCCAACACTACGCCGATTTTGATGTTCAGGTCCGTGCTGTTTTGCCCGACAAAGATCCGTTTCCCGGGGCAGAAAAACATCTGGAAGACATGCTGCGGCGAATGTTGA
The DNA here is from genome assembly GCA_039983935.1 of Roseobacter sp. Lineage (GTDB taxonomy): Bacteria > Pseudomonadota > Alphaproteobacteria > Rhodobacterales > Rhodobacteraceae > Roseobacter. The sequence goes on from JBDWVP010000024.1 coordinate 17,973, forward strand.
CGATGCCCGCTTAAGAACAAGCATATATGTGCTTGTTCTCGTTTTTTCTGACGTGAGGCCGATTATTCAGCCGCGACAAACCCCGGGTTATTCGGATGCGTCGTCCAATTCGCATATTCCTTTTCGACTGTCTTCCCGGTCCGCGGATCAACCGTTCCCGGTGCCATCGCCACCATTGTAATGCAATTTTCGACAGGACAGACCTCGACGCAAAGGTTGCAGGCAACGCATTCCTCTTCAATCACACTAAAGGTACGATCCTCAGACATGGCAATGGCCTGATGCGACGTGTCCTCGCAGGCCGCATAACAACGCCCACAACTGATGCAATCATCCTGACTGATGGAAGCCTTAGCGATGTAATTCAGGTTCAAGTGCTGCCAGTCAGTCGTGTTTGGAACAGCCGCGCCCATAAAGTCCTGTATGCTGCTATGGCCTTTCTCATCCATCCATTGTGACAAACCGGAAATCATCTCTTGCACGACTTTGAACCCGTAGGTCATGGCTGCAGTGCAGACCTGAACGTTACCACATCCCATAGTGATGTATTCCGCCGCGTCACGCCATGTGGTCACGCCACCAATTCCGGAAATCGGCAGTCCACGTGTTTCGGGGCTGCGGGCGATTTCCGAGACCATGCTCAATGCAATCGGTTTGACGGCCGGGCCACAATAGCCGCCATGAGAGCCTTTGCCATCAATGGATGGGTGCGGGCTCATCGTGTCCAAATCCACGGAAACAATCGAATTAATGGTGTTGATCAGCGATACCGCATCCGCGCCACCGCGCATCGCAGCCGCCGCCGGTTTGCGAATATCCGTGATGTTTGGGGTCAACTTCACAATGACAGGTTTGGAATAATATTGTTTGCACCACCGTGTGACCATTTCGATATAATCGGGCACCTGCCCGACAGCGGCCCCCATGCCGCGCTCGGACATGCCGTGCGGACAACCAAAGTTGAGCTCAATTCCATCTGCGCCCGTCGCCTCGACCTTGGGTAAAATATCCTTCCAAGCCTGTTCTTCACAGGGCACCATGATGGAAACGATGATGGCACGGTCCGGATAATCTTTTTTGACCCGCGTGATTTCTTCCAGGTTCACCTCAAGAGGACGATCAGTGATCAGCTCAATGTTGTTAAGCCCGAGAACTCGGCGATCCGCCCCATGCACAACGCCGTACCGTGGGCCATTGACGTTGACCACAGGGGGGCCTTCTTCGCCCAGCGTTTTCCAGACGACGCCACCCCATCCAGCCTCAAAAGCCCGGCGAACGTTGTATTCCTTATCCGTCGGAGGTGCCGACGCCAGCCAGAAAGGATTGGGCGAAGAAATACCTAAAAAGTCGGTTGTGAGATCGGCCATTTATACGCTCCTGTTCAAGGTGTTGTGGATGTCCATCGCGGCATCACGGCCCTCAGCAACCGCTGTTACGGTAAGATCGTCGCCACCTGATGCGCAATCCCCCCCCGCCCAGACAAGTTTTCTACTGGTGCGGCCCGGACCGGTAACAGCAATTTTTCTATGCGCCACATCCAACCCGGTATCGGTGTCCAGCGTTTGTCCAACGGCGCGCAGAATTTGATCTGCCGTGATGCGCAAGCGTTCCCCCGTGCCGGACAGCTTGCCATTCTCTGATGATGTATATTCGAGTTCTATTTCCGTCGCCGCCCCGTTGCCGTTTACTGACACAGGCTGCACATTGAGCAACAGCTTCACGCCATGAGAGGCAGCCAAATCCTGTTCGTATCGGCTAGCACCCATTGCGTCACGGTCACGACGATACGCAATGGTGACATGTTCTGCGCCTAATAGTTTTGATTGAACAGCCGCATCCACGGCCGTCATACCGCCACCGATCACAACAACATTGCGCCCAACAGGCAATTGCGTCAAATCGCTGGTTTGTCGAAGTGTTTCGATAAAACTCACCGCATCGGAAACACCGTTCTTTTGCTCACCTTCCAATGACAGTGCGTTGACCCCTCCCAAACCTACTGCGAGGAAGACAGCGTCAAACTGCTCGGACAAATCATCAAGCATCACATCCGCGCCCAGAGCTTTGCCAGTTTCGATTTCAATACCGCCAATTTGTAGCAGCCAGTCCACCTCGCGTGCCGCGAAATCATCGGTCGATTTGTAGGCCGCAATACCATATTCATTGAGCCCACCAGGTTTGGCGCGGCCATCATGTATCACAACGTCATTGCCCAACATGGCCAACCTATGCGCGCAAGACAGCCCCGCTGGCCCTGCACCAACAACGGCAATCCGCTTGCCAGTCAGTGCCGCACGCTTAAAGGGATGCCCGGTTTGACCCATCGCAATATCGGTCGCGTAGCGTTGCAACCTGCCAATCTCTACGGGTTTTCCTTCGGCAACTTCGCGCACGCACACCTGTTCGCACAGATCTTCGGTCGGGCACACGCGCGCGCACATCCCCCCAAGTATATTCTGATTAAAAATGGTTTTGGCCGCGGCTTCGGGCGTACCAGTGCTAATTTGACGAATAAACAGCGGGATATCGATATCAGTCGGACAGGCGGTCATGCAGGGTGCGTCATGACAAAAATAACACCTATCTGCTGCAACAGACGCCTCATGCGGTTCTAAGGGCGCATGAAGATCGCCGAAGTTTTGGGCAAGCGCATCGGCGCTCAATCGTTCGGCAACAATGCCGGATGTCCGTTTGACTGTCATGGCTACTCCATCATCCGTTCTAGACAATCAGCATGACACAGAAATATTTTTTATCAAAAGGTAAAATTTTTAAAATCAGTGATTTTAGAAACAACCCACGAAATAAATTACTAAAAAATCATAATTTCAAATGGCTTTCTTTGGCAAAACGCATGCTATCCGACGGATACGCCCGCAAAAAAACATCGTTATTGCCGGTACAAATACGAATCCACATCAACAACGCGCCCGTGGTTCGGCAGCCCGCGTGTGAAATTTAAGCTGCCAAAGCGCAAACAGCCTAACGTCAGAAAACAAATTCTATGCCGCGTCCAGCAAAACTCGCTGTTGTTTTTCGTCAAAATAAAACGCGTGTTTCGCATCAAAATCCAAACGAACCTGCGCCCCCACCGATGTTGGATCTTGCCCAAACAACCGCACGGTCAATTTTTCGTCTTGATCCGAAATCACCAAAAGATTGGTGTCACCGCCCAAACGTTCGACATGGGTCACACGACCGGTAATTTTCCCTGTTTGGGAGAATGTCAGATGTTCCGGACGCAGCCCGATGATTTGCCCTTGCGGCACGCCAGGCACTGAACGTTCCAGAAAATTCATCGACGGTGATCCAAGAAAGCTGGCGACGAACCGGTTTGCCGGGTTGTTATATAGCTCCATCGGAGAGCCAACCTGCTCAATTCGGCCGTCACGCAGGACAACAATTTTATCTGCTAGGGTCATCGCTTCGATCTGGTCATGGGTCACATAGATCATCGACGCAGACAGGGTTCTGTGCAGTTCGGCAATTTCGACACGCGTATTCATCCGCAAGGACGCATCGAGATTGGACAGCGGCTCATCGAACAAAAACAATTTGGGCTCGCGCACGATTGCCCGCCCGATCGCGACCCGTTGGCGTTGCCCACCGCTTAATTCCGCAGGTCTGCGGTCGGCATATTGTTCAAGATCAAGCATTTTGCCCGCCTTTGTCACACGCTCGTCAATCACGGATTTGGCCTGGCCTTCTTGCTTGAGCCCCAAAGCCATATTGTTTTTGACACTCAGATGCGGGTAAAGCGCATAAGATTGAAAGACCATTGCGATGCCGCGTTTTGCAGGTGGCACTGCATTTACGACGCTGTCAGCAATTTTCACGGTCCCAGAGCTGGCGTCTTCTAACCCTGCGATCACGCGAAGCAAAGTCGACTTGCCACACCCCGACGGGCCAACAAATACGACAAATTCGCCGTCCTCGACGGTCAGGTTAATGTCCTTCAAAACATGCACCGGACCAAAGGATTTATTGACGTTTTCCAGCTTCAATGCGGTCATATCTGCTCTCCTAAATCTATTGTTCGCCTTGTGCGGATACTTTCATCCGCCGCCAGACATATGCGCAGCGATTGCACCGCGTCGTTCATGTGACGGGTCAAATCGGTGTTGTTTTGGATGGCTTTGACGATCCATGCCTGTTCGGCATCGCATAGTTCTTGATGACCCGGCTCATCTGGCAGTTCGATGAAGTGATCTCTTTCAGGTCGATGTACCAGCAACCCGCCGACACGTGTATGACCGTCGACATCATCAGATGCCCCTTTGTTGCCGTCGGTAATGCTCACTGCGCCATTTGGGCTGACCACATCTTTTACGAAAAAGGCCGTTTCCGACATCATCGGGCCCCAACCTGCTTCGTACCAACCGACGGAACCATCCTCAAAAAACACCTGAAACTGCCCATAATTATACATGTCCGGAGCAATTTCATCAGACAAACGCAGCCCCATACCATTGACCCGCACCGGGCGCGCATCGGTGATCTGGCACATCACATCTACGTAGTGAACGCCGCAATCGACCAAAGGCGAGGTTGTTTCCATCAGAGCCTTATGCGTTTCCCATGTCTCACCCGAAGATTGCTGATTTAGGTTGAGACGAAACACATAAGGTCCTCCCAACTCGCGGGCCTCCGCAATCAAACGCACCCAGCTTGGATGGTGCCGCAAAATATATCCAACCCCAAGTTTGCGGTTTAGACGGTGGGCTGTTTCAACCACATGTGCAGCGGCGTCCGCAGTCATTGCCAATGGCTTTTCCACAAAAACATGCGCACCCGCCTCCATTGAGGCGACCGCATAATCGGCATGCGTTTCGGTGTATGTGGCAATCACGACAAGATCTGGCTTAGTCTGCGTCAACGCCATATAAAAATCGGTAAACAGCGGATACTGCTGCAAGAGTTCTGGCACATTGCCAGTGGAACGTTTGACCAGCCCAACAATTTCAGTGTCCCGGGCATGGTGATGCGCAATGGCATGGCTGCGCCCCATATTGCCCAACCCGGCAATCAAAACCTTCATTTGACGGCTCCTGATGTAATCCCGCGGATCAGTTGTCGCGAAAAAATCACGTAGAGAATCATGACCGGCAGGATCGCCATGGACAGTGCGGACAACACGGCATTCCAGTCTGTTACAAATTGGCCAATGAAGACCTGGCTGCCCAAGGTCAGCGTTTTTACCTCTTCTGCGGGGGCAAGAATCAACGGGAACCACAAATCATTCCATATCGGGATCATGTTAAAGACGGCAACGGTGGCCATCGCAGGGCGAACCAGTGGCACAACAAGGCGAAAAAAGATCTTGTATTCGCTCAACCCATCAATGCGCCCGGCATTTTTGAGGTCATCGGACACGCCCTTCATGAACTCACTCAGGATGAACACCGCCAAGGGCAACCCTTGCGCCGTATAGACAAGGATCAACGCACCCAGCGTGTTGACCAGCCCAGTGGAGACCATCATTTCCAAAATCGCAACCGTCCCGATCCGGATCGGGATCATGATACCCAACGCAAGATACAAGCCCATCAAACTGTTGCCCTTGAAACGATATTCAGCCAGCGCAAAGGCGGCCATCGCCCCGAACATCAAAATCAAAGTCAGTGAAACGACGGTGACGATCATTGAGTTTTGGAAATACAAGAAGAAATCGCCCTGTTTGAGCACAGTTTGATAGCCGATCAACGAAAATGTTTCCTCATTCGGCAGCCCAAGCGGGTCGCGAAAAATCGCCCGACGTGATTTGAAACTATTGATTAGGATCACAAACACGGGGAACAGAGCGATGAGCGTATAGGTGATCAGAACAGCATGCGCGGCGAGCGCGGTTCCGGAAATGCGACGGGCAGTGTGCAAGATCTTGCTCCCTAATACTGGTAGTTGCGCAGACGGCGCTGGATGCCGAACAGATAGATACAAACGCCGATCAGAATAATCCCAAACATCGCCGAGGCGATGGTCGATCCCATATGTGGATCACCCAACTGCAACTGAAAGCCAAAGAAGGTGCGATACATAAAAGTCCCTAAGATATCGGTCGAGAAATCCGGCCCGGCCAAAGCTCCCTGTGCGGCGTAAATCAGATCGAACGCGTTGAAATTTGCTACAAACGTCAGCACGGAAATGATTCCGATGCTGGGCAGGATCAGGGGAAGTTTGATTTTCCAAAAGGCAGACATGCCGGTTATACCGTCGCACTCACCTGCCTCTAGAATTTCATCGGGGATCGACAACAGCGCCGCGTAGATCAACATCATGGGAATACCGACGTACTGCCAGACCGACACGAGACTGAGCGTGGTCAGGGCGTATTCTTCTTTGCCCAACCATGGCTGATAGAGAGATTTCAAACCGATTGCGCTCAGCATTTCTGGTGCGATCCCCCAGATCGGCGACAGAATAAGTTTCCAGGCAAAGCCAACGATCACAAATGACAGGATTGTTGGGATAAAGATCGCAGATCGGTAAAAGGCGGAAAATCGTAATTTCGGAGAAGACAAAATCGCGGCCAACGCGATCCCGATTGGGTTTTGCACCAACATGTGGATGACAAAAAACCACATATTATTGCCCAAAGCGTTCCAGAATTGTTCCGACCAGATCGCGTTTCCAAAGAGGGTTTGGAAATTTTGAAGACCTACCCAAATGCGTTCCTGATCCACCTCAGAATAGAGTGATAGACGCAAGGTATTGAACAGCGGATAGATCATCACAGCCGAATAAACCAGCACCGCAGGCGCCAGAAAAACGGCGATATGCCACCGAACCTTTGGCTTGATCGGTTTGACCATCGGGAAATTCCTAAAAATGCGGGAAAAGAGTGCCCCCGGACGTCCATACGAGGCCCGGGGAATATGTGCGTTTACTTTTGGGGATCGTACCAAGAAGCAAGGCCATCCTGCAGGCGTTTGCCAGCATCGACCGGGGCTTCGTCCCCTTTGATCACCGCAACAGAAGCGTTCCACGTGTCATTTTCGAGGTTCGGCGTGCCACGCGATAAGATCTGATACGTGGATCGGATCGAACTTTCACACTTGTCACGCCAGGAAATGATTTCCTGTGCCAGTGGATCTTCGAGATCGACTGCGGCATTGGACAAGGGGAAGAAGCCCGGGAGTGCGTTTGCAAAAATCGTCGAGAACTCGGACGAGCCAATCCAATTCAGGAAGATTTTTGCCGCTTCGGGATGTTCTGTTTTGGCGTTCATGCCGATCCCAATGTCGGTGTGATCCGAAATATAGCAGGTATCGCCAGCATTCTGGACAGGCGGGTTAAAGGCGCCCATTTCAAAATCAGCCTGCGCATTGAAGCCAGAGATTTCCCAACTCCCAGCCGGATAAATGGCCGCGCGCCCCAAGGTGAAAATGTTCTGGCTGTCAGGGTAAGTCTGCGCCTCAAAGCCGTCCCCCAGATACGCGCCCCATTTGGCAAGTTGACGATAAGGTGCGACCCAGACGTCATCCGTCAAGGATTGTTCGCCTGCGATCAGAGCCAAACGACCCTCTTCGCCTTTCCAGTAGTTCGGACCAATGTTGTTATAGCCCATTGTCGCGGCTTCCCATTGGTCGTTCGTTCCCATGGCCATTGGAATGTAATTGCCGTCATCTTTAAAGGCCTGCAACGCAGCAAAGAACTCTTCCTCGGTCTGCGGCACTTCTACGCCGACCTCTTCAAAGGCTTCTTTGTTGTAGATAAATCCATGAATAACAGACGCCATTGGCACGCAATACGTGGCGCTGCCATCATCGGTGGACCAACCTGATTTTGCCACATCAGAGAAGTTAGACATGCCATCGATGCCGCTCAGGTCCGACAAATGACCTGCCTCATAGAGCGCAAGAGACGCATCAAATGGACGACATGTGATGATATCACCCGCAGAGCCCGCATCAAGCTTGGAGTTCAAAATCGCGTTGTATTCCGCAGGTGCGGAGGGTGTGAATGTCACTTTAATATCAGGATGCTCCGCCTCAAAGGCAGGGATGATCTTGTCCTGCCAGATTACGAGATCATCGTTGCGCCAGCTTTCGATTGTCAGCTCGGCCTGTTGTGCTGCGGCTGCATTGGCCCCTAGCAACGTCGACGTTAACAATAAGCACTTGAGTGTCGTTGTTTTCATTTTTATCTCCCTTTCGGTTTTTTTTAAATCAATCGTTCGTCTTTTCTAGGTGTGACAGTGCCTCAAGACACTCTCGTAGGTAGCCGTTATGGCGCTGCAACAGTGCCTTACTCTCGCGTGACGATGCGCCTGCAGCCATCAAAATCGCACATTTGGTGTCAAAACCGGCGTGCACCAGAACTTGCCCCGCTCGATCGACAGGCACATTGGCGATCCGTGAAACGATGTCCGCTGCCCGCTTGCGCAATTTTATGTTCTCGGGTGCAAGATTGACCATCATTCCGTCATGAACATGGCCCATCAAAATCCCGGCCTGCGTGGAAATCATATTCAACGCAACCTTTTGGGCCGTCCCAGCCCCGAGCCGCGTTGAGCCCTCCACGACTTCGGCAACCGTCTCCAACACAATCGGTACATCAGCCATCTCCATCAAGGGCGTGCCTGGGACATTCGCAATTCCCACGACGCAAGCCCCCCGAGCCAAAGCAGCCTCGGCAAAACCCAGCGCGTAGGGCGTGGTGCCGCTGGCGCTTACGACAATGACGACATCGCCGGCGCAGGCGTCGCGCGCCGAGAGCGCCGCTGCATCTCTTTCATCCTCAGTCCCTCCCGGCATCACCCCGTCAGCCGGGACACCGCCCGCCATATGAATCTTAATCTGGGATTGAGACACACCAAACGTGCCCGGCAACTCACACGCGTCAGCAAGCGCCATCAGGCCTGAGCTCCCCGCCGCTGCATAATGCACGGAATGTCCAGCCTCGAACGCCAGTGCAACCAGCTCGGCAGCACGCTGAACCTCTACCAAGGCAGAACGCACCACCTCAACCGCCGCGATCTGAGCCGCAAGCATTGCACCCAACGCACCCTGTGTCGGCAGCACATCAATCGCCCCTTCTCGCTGTCGCAACGCAATCACCCCCGAATCCCTTCACTTGCAAATACCATACCTAAGCAATACCTTTTGTCTACCAATTTTTATAAACATGCAAATTCCTTCTGCATTCCGAGAAAATTCGCTATTGTTTTCCCAAATAGGTATGCTAAAGGTATTATATGGGCATCTCATTAAACCGATACATTATTGGAGTGGATGGCGGTGGCACAGGATGTCGCGCCGCCCTTCAATCCGTCGACGGCAGGGCTGCACTTCGAAGCCAAGGAGGGCCCGCAAATTTCACCACGGACCCAGGGACGACACTTAAAAATATCCTAACAACACTTCACGCACTCGCGGGTGATCCGCTATTCGCCGAACACAAAATAGAGGAGTGCGTCGCCCATATTGGATTGGCTGGCGTCATGGATCGCGCAGATCAAGATGTGATAAAAAAGGCGGTGCCATTCAAACACCTTACTGTTTCGGATGATCGCGAAACCTCCGTCGCCGGAGCTCTTGGGGGCCACGATGGTATTTTGGCAGCCATTGGAACCGGCACAATCATAGCTGCGCGCCAAACCAACCAGACACGCTATTTTGGTGGATGGGGCCATCACCTGTCGGATCAGGCATCTGGTGGTTGGCTTGGACGTGCGGCACTGCGCCACACAATGCTTGCCTATGATGGCCTGACAGAAAGAACTGAACTGACAACGGCCCTCTTGGCGCAATTCCGGAACGATCCGTTGGAGATCGTACAATTTACAGCGAATGCCGAACCCGGTGATGTGGCCAAACTGGCACCCATAGTTGTTGAAAAAGCAAAAGCAGGAGATGCAGCAGCCACGCGGCTGATGAAAACTGGGGCTGAATACATTCAATCCTGCATTCATGTCGCCGATCTGCCTCGCGATACCGCCATTTGTTTGGCGGGTGGCGTCGGCCCTCACTACGAAACCTACCTCGATCCGCCCACCCGCGCGCAGATAAAACCGCCAGAAGGGACAGCGCTCGATGGGGCCTTACGGCTGGCAAGAGCGATGTATGACAGACTGGAAATCAAAACATGAACGTGTCTAAATTCCTGGATCCCCAAGATTGGTTTCGCGAAAACGGCGGCCCTCGGTATATCCAGTTGCGCCAAAGAATAAATGACGGCGTGACACAAGGCATCCTGTTGCCCGGAAGCCCATTGCCACCAGAACGAGAGATCGCGGTTATTACGGATTTTTCCCGCGTTACAGTGCGCAAAGCAATCCGATCCTTGGCAGAAGACGATATTGTGGTGCAACGACAGGGCTCCGGGTCATTTATTTCGTCGAAACCTGAGCAGATAGAACAAAAACTGTCGCGATTGACGTCATTTTCAGAAGACATGGAACGGCGCGGCAAGATTTCGAAATCGCGTTGGCTGGAGCGCGGTCTTTTTATGCCCTCGCCAGATGAAATGACATCGCTGGGGCTCTCCTCGGACGACTCCGTGGCACGTATTGTGCGCTTACGGTTGGCCGATGACGAACCCATTGCAATTGAACGCGCCTCCTTACCGACAGATATTCTGCCCAATCCGCTGATCGTAGAGAAATCTCTCTATGGGACGTTGGAAAGCGAGGGCCATCGACCAGTACGCGCATTGCAAAAGATTTCCGCAGTTAACCTTCAGATCGCCGATGCCGACCTACTGCTCGTGGCACCTGGTGATGCTGGGCTGCGCATTGAACGTACGTCATATCTGGAGAATGGCCGGGTCGCGGAATTCACCCAATCCATTTATCGCGGTGATGCATATAACTTCGTCGCGGAACTCAGGCTTGCAAAGGAATAGTCATGCCAGCTGACACACATATGCGACGCGAAATCTTAGAAATTCCGCAAGCGGTCGAAACTCTTTTGGCAAATGGCGCCCCCTCGATGAGCACAGCCGCGCAGGCGCTTCGAGGGGTAGACCCGGCGTTTATCATAACAATCGCTCGTGGATCTTCTGATCATGCGGCGACCTTTTTTAAATACGCCTGCGAGCTATTGGCCGGCGTTCCTGTTGCATCCATTGGACCCTCGGTTGCTTCTATATACGATTGTCGACTGGCTCTGAAAAACAGTGCCTGCTTGTCTGTCTCTCAATCCGGCAAGAGCCCTGACATTGTACAGATGACAAAGATGGCCAAAGAGGAAGGCGCGTTGAGCATAGCGCTCACAAATCATGTCGACAGCGATCTGGCCAAAGTCAGCCGGCACGCAATGGACCTGCATGCCGGTGCCGAGCTCAGCGTTGCTGCAACAAAGACCTTCGTGAATTCGATCGTTTCAAGCATCTGGCTTCTGGCCGAATGGCAACAAGATGAGGCCCTGCGATCCGCGATTTTTGACCTCCCAACGACGCTTGAAAAGGCCGCCCAATTAGATTGGAGCGCTCTGGGTACGCAGATTGCGACCAAACAATCCTTGTTTTGTCTCGGTCGAGGGCCCGCATTGGCAATGGCAAACGAAGCCGCCCTGAAATTCAAAGAAACGTGTCGCCTTCATGCTGAATCATATTCTTCGGCCGAAGTCTTACATGGACCCGTTTCAATTGTCGGCCAGGATTTCCCCGTCATCGCATTGGCCGCCGCAGATCAGGCCGAACCCTCACTGGTTGAAGCGGCTGACGAGATCGCGCGCAAAGGTGCCAATGTTTTTGTGACATCGGACAAGGCGAAACAGGCGACAAGCCTCCCTTGCGCGCGCACGTCTCACCCGTTGACGGATTCAATCTCGTTGATCGTGTCTTTCTATGCCATGGTCGAACAAGTTGCTGGGATGCGGGGCCTAAACCCCGACGAACCACGCCATCTCAGAAAAGTCACGGAAACGGTATGAACAGACGAGCGTTCACTGGCGCTGACATTTTTGATGGCGACATCTTGCATCAAGGAAAAGCCATTGTTCTGGAAGACACCGTTTTTCACTCAATAGTCGCGCAGAAGGACATCCCAGCCGATTGTGGCGTTAAAGTCCTTGATGGCGGCACAATTCTGCCCGGCTTCGTTGACTTGCAGGTGAATGGCGGCGGCGGGATCATGTTCAACGATGAAACCACTGTCGACGGGCTGAAGATCATGTCTGAGGCGCATGCACGAACCGGTACACGGGCGCTGTTGCCAACCTTGATCACGGATACGCCAGAACGAACTCATGCAGCCGTTGATGCCGTGGAGGAGGCGATTGAACAAGGTATTCCCGGCATCATCGGTCTCCATTTAGAAGGGCCCCATCTGTCAGTAGAACGAAAGGGTGCCCATGATCCTGCGCTCATTCGCCCCATGAACGACAAAGACGAGACCTTCTTGCTCCAGACTGCCAGACGGATACCCAACGTGATGCTCACCCTTGCCCCGGAAAACGTGCGGATCGATCAAATCGAACGGCTCGCCGAGGCTGGCATCATAGTATCTCTTGGCCACAGTGATTGCAGTTTTGATCAAGCGATGGCGGCCTTTGCTGCCGGGGCCAGCTGCGTCACGCATTTGTTTAATGCCATGAGCCAACTGGAAAACCGCGAACCGGGGTTAGTCGGCGCAGCATTAGACGCATCTGACGTTTGCGCAGGGTTGATCAGCGATGGCATACATGTCCACGCAAACACCATGCGCACCGCTCTGTCAGCCAAACGTGGGCCGGGCCGTATCTTTCTGGTAACAGACGCCATGGCGACCGCTGGATCCGAGATTACTGAATTTTCACTTAATGGGCGGACAGTTTTGCGAAAGGACAACCGCTTAACACTAGAAAGTGGAACATTGGCAGGTGCAGATCTTGATTTCCCGACGGCTTTGTCACTGATGATCAACACCGTGGGGCTCTCAAAACGCGAGGCCTTTGCCATGGCAACGTCAACCCCCCAAAGCCTCCTGACGCATTCTAAAGGCATAGGACATTTTGTGTCCGGCCACCCTGCAAATGGGATCCTGCTGAATGATGATTTCATGTATTGCGGAGCACTCTAATTTCGCGCCTCCAACCCATCGGGCTGCGTTAAAACCTACCTATCAGGTGAGCAACACACTGGAGCAGAACGGCATCTTGGTCAGTGCTTGCTTATTCAGGAACGACAACCGTCACTTCAAAAGACGCATACCATGCAGCTAAATCCTTGATATCCTGATTACTCAAGTTCTTAACAATCAAAGACATTCGCCGATCTTCGCGAGTGCCTTTTTGAAAATCCTTGAGGCTTTTTTCAAGATATAATGCGGATTGCCCCGCCAGATTGGCGACCTCGGGATCCCGGGCAATACCGTTCTTCCCATGACAGGCCGAACACTGCCGCGATAGTTTCGCCCCTTTTTCCAAGTCCGCTGCGAACACGGGCGTCGAAAAAACGCAAGACGTGAGCATGGCAATAGCAAGTTGTTTCATAGTTTTCTTTCTTAAAAATCTGCCCGCGACACAGTCGCGGGCAGCGAGCTTTCATTCAGAATAAGAGATCCGGTAGATTGCATTTGCAAAATCATCCGAAATAAGGATTGAACCATCCTTCATCATCGCCACATCAACGGGACGGCCGTCATATTCACCGTTTTCGTCAATCCAGCCTTCGGCAAAAGGCTCCGTCGCGGCATTGCCTTCATCATCAATGAAGGTAACCATAACCCGTGCACCAACCGGCGTTGTCCGGTTCCATGATCCATGTTGCGCCGAGAAAATTGCATTCTTGTATTTTTCCGGGAACATTTTACCCGTGTAGAACGACATCCCAAGGTCAGCGGCATGTGCGATGGTTTCAGACGCCGGATGCACCACGTCAACCGGAACATCCTGCCCTGCGTATTCGTTTGTCCGGGTGGTTCCACCGCCGAACCACGGATGGCCAAAATGTTGCCCCATCTCGGTTTGGCGATTAATTTCACCGGGTGGAATGTCATCCCCCATGCCGTCAACCTGGTTATCAGTCCACCACAATTCACCTGTTTCGGGATGGAAATCGTGACCAACCGAGTTGCGCACACCGTAGGTATAGACCTCTCGGTTTGACCCGTCGCGATCCATGCGAATGATCCCACCGATGCCGGTTTCATTGTAGAGATCGAGTTTTTCTGCTGGAGCGACATTAAATGGCTGCCCCAAAGAGACATATAACTTGTTATCTGGTCCAATCTTCACAACACGCGCTGTGTGGTTATAACTTTCCTCCTCCGTAGGGATCAATTCGCCTTGCGGAACAACCGGAACGGCTACAACATCCGGGCTTTCATGGAAGAATTCTGCAGCCGGGAACATCAACATGCGATTGCGCTCGGCAATGTAGAGGAACCCATCCTTGGTAAAGGTTACGCCGTTCGGTACGTCAAATTCCAGTGACGGCGCAAAATCTTTCACCTCGTCTGCAACCCTATTGCGATCCCGATCCAAAACGGCCCAGACCTTGGTTTTCTTCGTCCCAACAAACAGAACGGTCCCTTGCGGCGCCATTGCCATGTGACGGGCATCTGGAACCAAAGCGTAAAGCTCAATCTTGAACCCATCCGGGACTGTAATGCCTTCCAAAACGCGGCGGATCGAGTCTGCCTCAGGTCCGTTTTGATCTATGAATGTATGATCCTTTGTACCCGTTACTTTGAACGAGCCTAGTTTTTCCAAATTGGATTGGGCATGACCCGCGCCTGCGATCAACGCCACGGCCGCACAGGCAGACAATAGTTTTTTCATTGATAGTTCCTCCCAGAAATAAACAACGCCCCACAATCAGGGCGTTGTATTCGATTAAAGCGTTCCGTTCGCCAGCTCCTTTGCAAGGTGATCAGCTTGCCGAATTGCCAGCGCAACGATGGTCAACGTTGGGTTTTCTGCAGCACCCGTCGTGAACTGCGAACCGTCCGAAATGAACAAATTTTCAACGTCATGGGTTTGACCCCATTTGTTCACGACACCGTCGCGTGGATCTTCTGACATCCGGTTGGTCCCAAGGTTATGGGTCGAAGGATATGGCGGCGTTGGGAACGTACGCGTTGCCCCCACAGCGTCATAAATCGCCTGCCCCTGTTGATATGCATGGGTGCGCATGGCGATGTCATTTGGGTGATCGTCAAAATGCACATTCACCACCGGGATGCCCCATTGGTCCTTAACCTCATGATTGAGTGTAACACGGTTGGTCTCCTGAGGCATATCTTCCCCAACAATCCACATCCCGGCCATGTTTTCATATGAGTCCAAAGCTGAAGTAAATTCACGACCCCATGCGCCCGGGTCCAGAAATGCCGCCATAAAGGGCAACCCCAACGACAGAGTTTCCAGCTCGTAGCCCCCAACAAAACCCCTTTCGGGATCGTGTCTGGATTCATCCTGAACGATACCCGCCATTGTGGTGCCACGCCACATTTTTACCGGTTTGTCGAAAACGCCGTATACAGACCCGGTCATATGGCGCATGTAGTTGCGCCCAACTTGACCTGAACTATTTGCCAGACCATCTGGGAACATTTCCGACACGGAATTCAGCAATAAACGGGGGCTTTCGAACGAATTCCCGGCCACACAAACAACACGCGCCAATTGTGTATGTTGCGTGCCATCTTTATCGTAGTATGCGACCCCGGTTACCTTACCAGCATCATCGTGCAAGATGCGGGAGACATGTGCGTGATCCCGCACTTCGAGATTTCCAGTCGCCTCGCCTTCTGGAATATCTGTGTAAGCTGCCGACCATTTTGCGCCCCACTTACACCCCTGAAAACAGAAACCGGTCTGCTGACACATTTGACGATCACGATTTTCATCTGAGTTGATCGCCATTCGGCCTGTGTGCACCTCTTGATAACCGAGTGCCTTGGCGCCTTTTTCGAAAACCAAATAGTTGTTGCAGCCCGGCAGTCCGGGCCTATCGCCTGTGCGTGTTACGCCCAACTTATCTTCGGCTTTGGTGTACCATGGATCCATTTCATCGCCATCAATCGGCCAATCCAGCAGGTTCGCGCCCTGCACGTCTCCATAGTTGCTTTTGGCTTTCCACTCATGTGCCTGAAAACGCAACGAAGCGCCCGCCCAATGGGTCGTCGTGCCACCAACAGCTTTGACTATCCACGCGGGCAATCCCGAAAAGTCGCTGGCCACGCGCCAATCACCCGAGGTTGTGCGCGCATCGACCCAAGCCAACTGGCCAAAGCTCTCCCATTCGTCGTTCACGTAGTCTTCGGGCAAGTAACGTCCGCCCGCTTCCAACGCGACAACGCTCACGCCTTTTTGCGCCAGTTCGTTCGCCAGAACGCCCCCGCCCGCGCCTGTTCCAATTACGACAACAACACTGTCGTCGGTGAGATCAAAAGGTGCCGTCATGGTGCCATCTCCCCCTTATAGCCAGTTGATGTCGTTAAAACCGCGATCTATGTAACCGCCAAACTCGAAGGACGCCCCTTCGTACCCAAAAAGCGGCCAGACCGATTTTTGGTTGTACAATCCGGTCACAAGCCCGCCGCGGATTTGCTGGAAAAACGCGCTGCTTTCCATACCACGAAGAATATCCACGCGGTCTCGCTCCCATCCCGCGCCGAGATAATTTGCATGGCCCTTGCCTTGAGCTGCCGCGTCCAGCCCAGCAACTCCTGCCTCAATGCCGGGCGCGGCTTCTGCTGTGTCATACCCTTTGACTGCAATCACATAATATTCGTCACCGACGTGATCATGCGGGTAAATATCCCGTGCCATCTGGACCAGTGTCGCAAATGTCGCTGGTTTAAGTGCGTTAAGTTCCGTGGCCCAAGCCGCATCAGGTGCGGCAAGAAAACCGCTTCCGATCATCAATGTCCCACTGGCAGCGCTGGCCCGTGACAACAGCTCTCGCCGCGTTAACCCCTTGGGGCTCTGCTTCGTACCCATTAGGTATCCTCCCATTTTATCATTGAAAGCGCCCGCTGCGTTCAAGCACTTCGATTTGATAGCCGTCCGGATCTGCGACAAAGAAGAACCGCCCGACCAGCACGCCATCCGGCGCAAATTCTACAAGATTCCTAGGAGCCAACCCTTCGGCCTCAAACCGCGCATGCTCTGCCTCCAACTGGTCTACAGATACGGCCAGGTGCCCATAGCCATCCCCTAAATCATACGGATCCGTACGGCTTTTATTGACGGTCAATTCCACCTCAAAACCGCTGTCAGAATTGCTCATGTAAACAAGTGTGAAGTCGGTAAAATCCAATCGATCAACCACTTCAAGACCAAACGCTTTTTGGTAAAATGCGACGGAACGATCTTCGTTTAACACACGGATCATTGTGTGAATAGTTTTGGCCAAGGCCATCTCTCCCCTTGTGGTCATAGGGAAAGGCTAATGGGCCGGAAGATATGCCGGGTAGTATGGATTTACTACCCTCGCGATTTTTCAACGTGAGATGGTAGGTCGACTATTCAGCAGCAATTCCGACGGGCTTTTCGGCCGGAGAGAGCTCCAAAAATTTCAAACATGCGCTGCGCAGAAGCGATGTGAAATTCACGGGTTCGCCACTCAATTCAAGAACTTCGGAATGCAGTGTGGAAATAAACACAGGTGTCGACATTTCATCGTTTTTAGCCATCTTATCAATGACCTGCCAAAAGGCGTTTTCCAAACGGATACTAGTACTTTGGCCGTTAAGACGCAAACGACGGGTCGTGCTGGCATACCGTTCCGGGTCTTGCCCTGCAAACACTTGGCACATTGCTCATCCTCCCTAGAGATCGCTCCATTTAGCAGGACTCGAGACTTCGAACTCGAATCTTGCATACCCTTAACTTTCGTATACGAAATACGAAAAAGAGTCTATCCAACCGCAACAATGATGATAAAGACGCGCAACAAAAACGAAACAGGAACCTGTCCATGGAAGCGGTAAAACCAAAGCGGACATTGGTCGAAGAAACATATGATATCCTGATCGACGCTCTGTGCAGTGGCGAGCTTTCCCCCGGCGAACGTCTCAATCAAGACGAAATAGCCGCAAAACTGAACGTGTCCAGACAGCCGGTGAATAGCGCCATTTCAATTTTAAAAGCAAACGGGCTAGTTGAAGATACTGGTCGGCGCAGCGTGGTCGTAAAGAGTTTCGATACCCGGCTATTTCATTCGATCTATGAGTACCGACGCGTCATCGAGCCCTTCGCGGTCAGTCTCATTTCCAAGCCGTTAACAGAGGCCCAGTTGCGTCAGGCCGAGAGAGTCTTGATGGCCGGGCAAAAGGCCATCAAACGCGGAAACTTGATTGCGTTGATCCGCGCTGACATGCTGTTTCATGAAATGATTTACACGTGGTCAGAAAATCTCGTCATTGAAAGTTCAATGAAAACAATCTGGCATCATATCAGACGCTCAATGGCCGAAGTCCTGCGAGAACCTAATGCCGTTGAAATTGTATGGGAACAACACGCGCAGATCATCGCATTTCTCAAGCTGGGCCAAACGGAAAACGCAGCACAGGTCATGCGATTGCATATAGATAATGCTTACCAAAAACTCAGCAGAGCGTTGATGGAAAACCGTTCTGACGACAAAGGTAATTCGTGACCTGACCAATACCTTTTAATCTGAGGCAATGGGTAAGGCGATAACAGGAACTTTTTGTGTTCAAGACACTTTGACAAGAGGCGCGCCGAGCTTAAATACATGTGGCGCGCCCAATCTGAAATCAGACCTTGAGAGGCGTGTCGACGCGTTCCCACTTCAATGGATGGAATACTTCGTCAACGGGCGTTTCCGCTACGTGGTTGATGTAGTTAGACATTGTTTTTTGTGCCAAGCCCAAAATGACGTCCAAAACAGCGCGATGGCCATACCCTGCATCAAAGAAAACCTGCATTTGCGCTTCGCTAACATTGCCGCGTTCGCGCACCATCTGCACAGTGAACGTCCGGAGTGCTTCGAGCTTGGCAGACGGCAAAGGAGTTTCATTGCGCAGCGCTGTGCTCAACTCGTCGGAGACCTTCATCATCTTTGCAATGCCAGTATGGGCTGGAACACAATAGTGGCAGGCATGTTCGACATTGATCGACTGCCAAACGACGGTTAATTCTTCTGCATCAAATGCTGTTTCTGTGAACAGCTTGTGCAGCAGCTGATAGCCTTCAAAAGCCTGAGGGCTTTCCGCAAGCACTCTGTGCAAACCTGGCAAGCGGCCGAACGCTTTTTGGGAATTTTCCAACAACGGTTTGGATTCTTCGGGAGCCGTTTCGAGATCATGGGATGGGAAGTTCATTGTCGCAGCATCTTTCTAAAAGTGTGAATAAGTTTCATTTAGGCTTTCTTGAGCGATCACTCAAGTATATAGTTGAGCGATCGTTCAAGAATTGGTGACCCAATGCCCAGAAAGCCCGATTACAATCGAGAGGAAATCATCGAACGCGCGCGCGATTTATTTTGGAAGCAAGGATGGATGGGGACCTCATTAAAGGATCTCGAAGCCACGTTGCAGATGAAACCAGGTAGTTTTTATGCAGCGTTTGGCTCCAAGGAGGCTCTCTTTGAGCTGGCTATGGAAAAATACGCGTCGGACGGGGCACACCGTCTCACCCGGATGGCCAAAGAAATAGGCCCGATTCGAACTCTGCAGAATTTTCCGGTTCTCGTGGTCGAAAACGAAGAGTCCCCGGCCAAAGCTTGCATGCTGTCCAAGACACTTCTTGAATTGCATGCTCACAAACACCCCCTGGCGGACAAAGCCAATCACCACTTGCTTCAAATGGAAAAGCAGTTTGCGGATTTGTTTCGGCAGGCGCAATCCGCAGGCGAAATCAGTGCGGCACGCGACCCAAAAACGCTTGCCCGTCGATACCAGTCCGACCTCATCGGACTACGTGTTTCGGCAGAGCGACAAGGTGTAGACGCCAAATCGATCGCGCAGGAAATTGCGGACAACCTTGGGTCGATGTAATTTACATACTGCCAGCCCGACACCGCACGTAATTTAGTGGAAGGACACCAATCGCCTGGATACGCGATCTTGACTAAAAATTTCCGACGACGCCGCTTCGAATTTCCTTGATCTTGAAGTTATTTTATGACCGCCAACAACATCAAAATTTTGGAGGTAACTTCTTGTTCGACCTTACCATGCTATTCGAGGACCAACACCAAAAGACACGCAGTGAACTGCCAAAAAACATCGACGAGGATTAAATGAGAGCAGCGATATTCATTCTGTTAGCGTCTATGTGCGCGTCTCCTGCCGACAGTAACGGCCTGCTGGACGAGCTAAAACACGGAGCGGAAAAAGCTGGCGAAGTGGCCAAAAAGGGCGCAGATGCTGTGGGCGATGCGATCACTTCAACCAAAGAACTCGTCAGAGATGAAGAAACACCCCAAGCAACCAGAGATAAGCTCGACAAAATGTCGAATGAAGTTTTACAGCGTTTGCTGAACGAGAACCCTGAGGCTGCCGATGTCTTCGAAATAAGCGCGGGGTATGCTGTTTTTGATATGCGCAGGGTCTCTATTTTTCCTCTTTCTGCTGGCTACGGTCGTGGTGTGGCTGTGCCAACCAATGGCACTCAGACGTACATGCAAATGGGCACAGGTGGAGTCGGTGCAGCCTTTGGCATTGGCGGTTTTGAATCGCAGTTTGTTGTCATGTTCGAAACTTCGGTCGATTTTGATAGATTTGTGACCGACGGATATGACGCGTCAGCTGATGCCGGAGCAATGCAAGGCGAAGAACGCACCACCACGGAATTCAAATTCACCGACGGCCGCTCGTTTTTTGTTCTCAGCAAAACCGGATGGCGTGTGAATGCAAATGCCTCAGGAACGAAATATTGGAAAGATGCAGATCTCAATTGATATACCCAACCTGGGCGTTGAGCAGATCAGCGAAGTACCTGTTACCTAAGAAGTCGTAAAATTTTGAACGGATTTTCCAGATAGCGACCAAGCAAAGTGCATCCCCTGCCTGCCATCCGAATGGCAGTTAGAAGATGCCATTTGATCCACCCTACACCATCGCAAAAATACGCGCTGGCCCCCCAGTGCCCCCACGATGTTTGGGCGCTCCGATCACCAACGTCGCACCAGAGGCCGGAACCCTATCAAGATTGGCCAGACATTCGATGCCAAAACGTCCTTGTGGCAACCAAGCGTAATGCGTTGCAAAATCCGCTGACATCCCATGGTCCAACGACAAGGTGTCAACAGCAATGGAAGCAGCGCCTGTTTCAAGGAGCATCTCTGTCGCCTCGATGTGAAAACCAGGATAGTGCTGCGCCTGGCCATCAAAATTTCGAAACCCATCAGTGTCGACCTTCGCAGACCATCCCGAATGCATTGCCACACAGGCCTGATCCGGGATGTCACCATGCGCAGAAACCCATGCCTTGATGTCATCAGGCGTAACCTGCGCATCCGCGTTATCAGCAGCCCGCGCCGCGATATCAATGACACAAAGGGGCGCAATCAAAGATGACATTGGAATCTCATCAACAGAGGTGCCGTCGGCCGAAAAATGCAGCGGGGCATCGATATGGGTGCCGGTATGTTCATTCACCGTATAGCGGAACAAATTGAAAGAATGCTCGGCGTAATTAAAGAGCTGTTCGCGCGAAAACTGGCTTTCTCCGAAATACGTCGGAAAATCCTCGTGGAGCGTATGCGTCATGTCTTCGACAGCACCGTGACCGGCTGCCAAGGCGGTTGTCCCAAGTGCCGAAGTCGCCGCCGCAGCAACAACCCCTGAGGTGCCAGCTTTAAAAAAACTTCGCCGCGACAACATTTTATTTTTCACCGAATTCATAACGCAGATATCACACATGTGTTTTCCTCTCTGTGGTGCCGCCCCTAGTTTAGCATAGACCCAAAATCATTCTCATCCCGCGGTTTTCTCTTTTCCCGCATACGTGATCGAATGTGAACCGTGCTAAATTGTGCCTTGCGGCGTTCTAAATAGCTATTACGCAGCGAACCCCTATTAATGCGCTACAAGGCCGCCCTTGCCTATCTTTAAGGTATTCTAGTCTTTGACAAACTCCAAATTTTTTATGCTGGAGTTTTGCCTAGGCTAAACAAGTAAAACGGCAGCCCCGCCCTGCCTCAGATATACAGTACCAATGTCGTTGCGAAACAACGGCGACCAATCAAATGAGTTTAGATCACATCCCATTCCACATGCGCCATACAGTTTCTTTTAATGAGCTCAGTACACGCCACGCTGTACGCTGGCGCAGACCTGCATTGAAAATTTTTCTTGCTTTTAGGCAAAAATTCTCATTTCGTAATACTAATTCTCACAATTTAGAACCTACTATAAAATGCATCTTGAACGCCTTATTTCACTGTTAGAAATTATCGCAGTCATTGGCCGTCCGATCACGGCAGGCGAAGTACAAGCCGTGTCCGGCTTACCAAAACCGACATGTTACCGGCTTGTCCAAACGTTGATGGAGCAAAAACTAATCGACGAGCCAAACGGCGATGGACGATATGTTATCGGCGACCGGTTAATCAGTATTGCATTGCTCGGCAAATCGGATGTCGACGTGCGCCGATGCTCTGCGCCACTCCTCAAAACCGCCGCAGCGACCTTTAATGAAACCGTGTTCCTTGCTCGCTTTCGCGACAGCAAGATAGAAATCATACATGTAGAAACCCCAAGAGATCCAGCTCGGGCATTCATACACCCCGGCATCGGAGAACGTCCCTTGCACGCGTGCTCATGCTCCAAAGCCATCGCTGCCTTTGCAGAAGCACATTTTCAAGACGCGATCTTAGAGGGTCCGTTGAAACAGTTTACGGAATTTACCAAAACAACGCGGGAAGATCTGGCCCAAGAGTTTCGGGAAATCCAAAAACGGGGTTTCGCTGACTGCGATCAGGAAATCGACATTGGCATTTCCAGCGTCGCCGCGCCGGTTACCATTGGCAATATCGGTGCAACTTTTAGCGTCGGTGCTGTTGGGCCGGTTCGACGATTTGGAACCCAATACAGACATGAAATCGGGACCCAATTGAAGCAGCTCGCAACCAAAGTCAGTAGCGCAATTCAACTGTGCAACACAGGAGAAGTTTAACGAACCAACACGGCCCCAGCGATTGCTGGAAAACCCTATGGAGGTGGGGTTTCAACACAAAAGGGAGGACTAAATATGAACTTGAGACCGGACCCAACGTTTCACGCATCGCCAAAACTGGCGATGGAAGCCCCAATAGAAAACTTTGCCTTTACTGTAATGTTGTGCCCTGATGGCACGGCCTCTGACGGTCTGGCTGTGATCGACCTGCGGCCTAACTCTGAAACCTATGGCCAGATCGTCCACACGGTGATGACCCCCAATATTGGGGACGAGTTTCACCATTTTGGCTGGAATGCATGTTCGTCGTCCCTGTCACCCTTGTCAGGTCACGCCTTTTTGGAACGTCGGTATCTGATTGTGCCGGGCATCCGTTCGTCAAGAATATACATTTTCGACGTCAAAGAACCGCTAGACATAAAAATTCATCGGATTATCGAACCAGAGGAAGTCTTCGAAAAGACCGGATATTCACGCCCTCATACCATTCATTGTGGACCCGAAGGTATTTACGTTTCTACCCTGGGCGGGGGTGGAGAAGATGGTACTGATGGCCCCCCCGGTATTTTCATCATGGATTGCGAGACCTTTGACATCATTGGCCGATACGAAATGGACCGTGGGAAACAGGATAAACATTACGATTTTTGGTGGAACCTGCCGCAAGATTACATGGTGAGTTCAGAATGGGGCCTGCCGCCTCAATTTGAAAACGGTGTTGTCCCGGAAGACCTCCTCTCCAACAAATACGGCCACTCCATCCATTTTTGGGATTTGCGGGCGCGTAAGAACATCCAAACGATGGATTTTGGTGAGCAATATCAAATGGCCTTGGAAATCCGTCCAGCCCACGATCCGACAAAATCTTATGGGTTCTGTGGCGTTGTGGTTGATACAACAAACCTTCAAGGCGCAATTTTTACCTGGTGGCGCGATGATGAAGGAAAATGGCAATCCAAAAAGGTCATCACCATCGATCCACGTCCCGAAGACCCTGATAATCTACCCGATTTGTTAAAAGGTTTCGCTGCGGTGCCTCCGCTGGTGACCGATATCGACCTTAGTCTGGACGACAAATACCTATATGTCGCGTGTTGGGGATTGGGCGAAATGCATCAATATGATGTCAGCGACCCGTTTAACCCCATTCTGAACGGCAAGGTGGAATTGGGCGGCATTGGCAAGAGCACCAAACATGCGAATGGGCAAAGCTATGCCTATGGCCCACAAATGGTGGAAATTAGTCGGGACGGCAAACGCGTCTACTGGACCAATTCACTCTACTCTTCTTGGGATGACCAATTCTATCCAGATGATGAGGGAGGCCAGATGGTCATGGCGCGTGTCGCTGAGGATGGCAGCTTTGCCTTGGACAACGATTTTTATGTCGACTTCCCAAAAGGTTTGCGCGCGCACCAAATTCGACTGGAAGGTGGTGACTGTTCAACGGACAGCTTCTGCTATCCGTCCGCCTAAAATGCAGGATATGGCATCGGTGGCAGCCCTATGGTGGGCTGTCATTTTTTCCGGATTTTATCACGGCGTTAATCCAGGAATGGGGTGGCCGTTAGCCGTTTCGGCAGCATTAATGGAACGCAAGCATAGCGCTCTACCAAAAGCCTTGGGGTTGTTGGCTCTTGGCCATTTTGTCGCGATGATCGGCATTTTACTCCCATTCTCGCTGATGATCTTTCTGATCGAACGAGAGACCGAAATCAGAATAGGTGCGGGCACACTCGTCATTTTAATGGGCATCTATTTGCTTCTCAATCGCAAACACCCTAGGTTTTTGGCCAGAGTGCACCCCGCCCGTCTCACCCTATGGTCTTTCCTCGCTGCCATGGCGCATGGTGCCGGTCTGATGTTGGTGCCTATTTATCTGGGGCTTTGCGGCTTACTGGAACCGGGAGGCGTGTCTGCAAATGGGCATTTGGCTGCCCAATCCCTGATGAGCACGAATGTCGGCATCGCTTTTGCCGTCGCCACCATTCACACTTTGGCTATGACCGCTGCTGGAGCAACAATTGCGACAGGAATTTATCTCTGGTTTGGCATACGTTTCATCTCGCGAACATGGTTCAACCTCGATGTCCTTTGGGCGGTCAGTTTGGTGCTAGTGGGCGCTTTCGGTTTATATTCCGCCTATGCGGGACATTGACCGAGCCTATTCTCGAAAGCCAGTTTCGAATTTTCTAATCTAAAATTGCGAGATTGACTTTCCTGACTATTTCAGTCAGATTTAAAGCAAGTCAAGCCACTCCGAATCGCAATCGAGGGGAAGCCCGACATTATTAATGTGAGGTTCTCCCAATGCCACGGTCCCAAAATTTACCCATGTTGAATAGTAACGTCGGCCCCTTGGCCGGTCTAAAATCCCATGTTTCAGATCGGATTACACAAGCCGCGAAGAACACAAAACTCCTCATAGTTTGGCAAAACATCTTTTTCCAAACGCTACCAGGAGGTGCACAATGACGTTTCATTTACCCCCAGAAAAGCAACAACCTGTGAATCCTCTTCCAACCTATGCTGCACGCGATCTGACGGACGGGAAAGAGCAGGCTCAAATTGTTTTGGACCATCAAACATATACGCTTCGTATTACGCGGGCTGGAAAGCTGATTTTGACAAAATGATACACGCGAAAGAAAACCGTGGCGGTTCACCCGTTGGCTTCATCAATGAATTAGACGGCATAGAAGCCGCATCAGTCATCTATTTACGCCTTTGGGGCGATAGCGCCGAATCCAAGTCAAGCGTTTGGAATGATTTTGCCGCAAGCCTCGGATCCAAACAGAGCCGCAATGCGTTAAAATCCTTCGAAGACCTGTGCCGGATGTGTGGCCAGCATGGGCGGCGTCCCTTAGTGCGACATGCAGTCGGGTGTAAATGTGTGGGTTCGGATGAGGCTTGTTTTGCAAACTTCATCCGAACTGCATCCCTGGGAGATCGTAATGATGCAATGTTGATCGCGACATTGCTGGTTCGACCGGATATAGCGCCTATGCTTACAGCACTTGCGATGGATTTTGGTTTGGCCCTCAGACGCATGAACCTATCTAACGCGCATGAAACGACAGATAGCACCCCGGAATTCCGAGCTCATCAGCCAACATTGCATTGATAGGCCATTCATTGGCAAAGCTGTGCATGTAACATCAGGATCGTGTACCCAATCCATTTTTTGTACTTCGATGGATCATAGCACAACGCGCCATTGAAGTTCCGGGCCGTTCGGTCCAGAAATTTCCATAGCTTTTGCTTGGACAGCTTAAGGTGCATGATGTGTCTTTTGACAAAATGGGCACAAACGAAGGAAAAACAGATAACATGCTGGTATACACTTCAGATCATTCGCTTTATTGTGCCAAGTTACGCATCCTGTTGCGGCATAAAAAACTACATTTCACTGAAGCCCCGCCACCGGGCGGAGGGGGGTCCGCCGAATATCTTAGTCATGTTCCATCCGGTAACA
Source organism: Roseobacter sp. (assembly GCA_039983935.1). Lineage (GTDB taxonomy): Bacteria > Pseudomonadota > Alphaproteobacteria > Rhodobacterales > Rhodobacteraceae > Roseobacter. The sequence continues at coordinate 44,463 of JBDWVP010000024.1, forward strand.
TCCCAGCCCTTATCGACGGCGATATGTCCTTGACCGACAGCGAGGCAATCGCCGAGTATCTAGAGGAAAAACACCCCAACATCCCCATGCTGCCGAGCACCTTAATCGGGCGCGCAAAATCTCGAGAGCGATCACGCTTTTCCGACACACGTCTGGAACCCGCTTTGCGCCTGACCTTTCCACATGTCGACCCAGCCGCGAGAAATACAGAGGCCATCAATGCAGCCCATACTTTAATTTCAAAGCACCTTGTCGCGCTGGCACAGCTTTTGAATTGCATTGAACTGCCCCGCGAAAACTTGTGGATGGGTGATCCTGGCACGATCGTCACACTGGAATGGATAGACCTTTTCGACGGCGTCGTTTTCCCAACCCTTGATTGGCCCACTGAAGTTCAAAAATACAGGGCGGATATGTACAACCATGCAGCCGTCGCTGCCGAACTTGAAGCATACCGTCCGGCCATGCACACTTATATGCGTCAAAAAAATGTGACGTCCTCAAAATTTTCCTCTGTCGGGTAAGGAACGTCACATAAATAACCGACAAATTCCGAGCACCTAATCCAGACGAAAATCACGCACGTGGTCAGGCACCTCAACACCGTCAATCAGCCTCGCATCTGGGATTGGGGCCCCAATGTGAGTTGTCACAGGGATGACACCAGCCCAAATGGGCAACGCATAGTCCTCCTCATCATCACTCGGATCCCCGGTCCTAATCTTTGCACTGCCTTCGGAAATATCCATGCCCAGAACCATTGTCGCCTTGAGATCTTGCTCATAATCCGGGCGCAGGGTGTCATACCGTTCCGGGAACAGGCCATTCACAAAATTTCTCAACTTTGCCAATTTTTCCGCCGGATTTTCTACCTTTACTGCCTTTCCAAACAACATCACTGATCGGGCGTTCACAGAATGGTGCATGCCTGAACGAGCCAAAACAAAGCCGTCCAATATAGCAACAGTTAAGCATACCTGAGCATCTTTAGATTGACGCAAAGCCCTACTTGCAGAAGAGCCATGCCAATAAACTCGGTCGCCTTCGCGCCATTGAAACGTCGGCGTAACATAGGGCTCGCCGTCAATCACATACCCAACGCTACACATCGGCTGCGCATCCAGAATGGCATTAATACTGGAACGATCAAAATGCCCTCGTTGATGCAGTCGACGCAAGCGGGATTTTTCGGTGATGGTCAACGGGTCCGTCATATTCGTTTTCCTAAATTCAGTTACTATTGACGAGCCATATTGCTTCATTGGATACTTAGAAATGTCCAATCTAGATAAAAATAACCAGTCCAATTTTGACACTGCTCTGTTCGGCCTCTTGCTGGACCGGGGGCTGGCAAGCAATCTACAAACTCAATTGATAGAAGCGCTGCAAAAGGTTTTTTCAGGCGCGCACGATTTTTCTGGATTGCGCTTACCTTCCAGCCGTGTGCTCGCCCAAGAACTGTCTGTTTCGCGCACCACCGTCGTCAATGCCTACGACCAGCTCGTCAGTGAAGGCTACCTGACGACTGCCCCTGGTAGCGGCACATTTGTCGCCCATCATCTATCACATCTGACGTCACCCGTCGCCAGACAATCGATACAACCGCCGCCACAAAAGTGGGTTCCATTTCATTCCGGCGTGCCTGATCAACCCTTGTTTCCGCATCGTGTCTGGTCGAGGCATCTGGAGCGCGCCTGGGTAAAACCGACCAGCGACCTACTGGGTCGACCAGATCCATTTGGGTGGTACCCACTTCGAAAATCCATCGCGGATCATTTATCATCCTGGCGCAAATTAGAATGCCGCCCCGAACAGGTTTTGATAACGTCCGGAGCATCAGAAGCGTTCGACATCATTTTTCGTGGCCTTTTAGAGCCAAACCGGATTGCGGCTGTGGAAGATCCAGGTTGGCCGATCATGCGAGAGGCACTTGCTGTTTCCGGCGCAACAGTCGAACCCGTTCGCATTGATGATCAGGGCTTGGACGCTGAACAAATCTCCACAAAAGCCTCCGTCGCCATTGTCACACCGTCAAGGCATTATCCAACGGGCATATCGATGCCGCTTTCTAGGCGATCGGCACTGTTATCATGGGCAAAACGCACCAACGGATTAATCGTTGAGGATGATTATGACAGTGAATTCAGATATCAAGGCCAACCGCTCCCGTCACTCGCGGGATTAGATCGTTTACAGCGTTCTGTTTATCTTGGCAGCTTCTCTAAACTATTGAGCCCGGCGTTGCGCATTGGCTACTTGGTCTTGCCGGAATCGCGATTAAAACCTGCAAGGTCGTATATGTCTCGATCAGGAGCACGCGCTTCCCTTATTCCTCAACCAGCGTTAGCAACATTTATGGAAAGCGGCGAATTCGCCAAACATCTCAGACGCATGCGTAGAACTTACGCAAAACGTCAAGCCAGTTTGGTCACAGAATTAACTCCAGTATCCGATCTTGTTGACGTGTCATCCGATCCCTCTGGAATGCACCTTTGCGTACCGCTGCGCCGCAAGCTCAGACGTCTTGCAACGGATGAAACCATCACTGCACAGGCCATCGATGCAGGCCTTTATGTCAGAGCTTTGTCAGCTCATTCTGTTTTACCGAACCCACCACAGGGGCTTATTTTAGGGTACGCAGGTTTTGATGAGGCTGTTCTTGCAAAGGCCGCAAATAAGATGCGACACATGTTAAGAAGAATGGCGGAACAGTAACTATTGTTTTGATACCGAAAAATACGGGACAAGCGACAAAATTGATGTGTCAACGCTCAAGTTTTTTCGACACCAAGAAACAGACATAACGGTAAATAAAAGACGCGCGACACACGCTGATAATGCAGCACCAATAATGCCAAAAGGTGGAACGAGTATAGGAATTAAGATTAACCCGATCACTTCGGAAACGACCGTCAGGCGAACCACCTGACGTTCCCCATCACTCATCAGCATCAACTGTCGTGTGGGGCCGCCAAGACCAATCACCAAATAACTCGCCGCCAAAAGTGTGAGGGCAGCAGACGCATCGACAAAGACAGGGTCAAAAAGCCCCAGCAATTCAGGTGCGATGAGCCCAACGACAATGGCGCCGATCGCCAAGGGCACAGAAATCAACATTGCAAGTTTTTGCCCGACATTGCGCAAACCCGTTAAGTCGCTCTGTTTATGAAGTCGGGCGAAAACCGGAGTAGCGGAAATATTCACGGCAATAATTGGAAGTTGCAGAAGCTGCGAGATTTTCTGCGCTGCGAAATACGCTCCAATCTGTTCTGGCGGTAAAAACATAGCGGCACCGGATATATTCAGGCTGGCCCCCATGTTCCCAAGAGAAGCAAACCACATCCACATTGAAGTTCGCCACTGCATTTTCGTTACAGACCCAGACTGAGGTCGCGGTAACAACAGCGCACGATTGCTAATAAGCATTGCGGCCGCTTGAATACTAACAATGACCACCAGTGAAAGCGATAGAACCACAACTGTTGTCAACGCATTCGTGAAAATAAACGGTAGGCTCGCCGCGGCAAAGCACGCGAGTACAATCCCGCCGCGCCAAAAAATATCCCGGGGACCCAATGCCCAGAAAATTGCGCCAAAAGCCCGAAATTGATGAGCTATCAAATCTGCCATTGCCAGTGGAAAAACAAGGGCACACGCACCGACCAAGTGGCGTAAGTCCATATCGTTCCCAAGGGCGGTAGCGCCCAAACCCACACCCAACAAGAGAACGACCACAATAGCGGCTCCCGAAAAGGCGACCTGATAGCTTTGGCGCAGAGACCGGCGACGTTGTGGAATAACATCCGGTTCATCTGCCAATGCGGATAGTGTTTTCATACTCAAGGTCTGTTGGCCGAATAAAGCCGAAATCGCGCCAATTGTCCCAAGCGCGAACATAGATGCAAATAATCCGTATTCCGCAGCACCCAAGACACGTGCTAAATACATGAACATCAAAAACGACAGGCCTGCACTGCTAGTCATCAAAAGAGCAGAGAAAATACTGGAACGTACTAAATTTATCATAAGAGAATCTTCTGGAACGGAGCCGTCTTATTTAAGCAGCCAAAACCAACCCTGAATCGATCGGTAAAAAGACGCGCAATGAGTGGTGCCGAGATGGAATGAGGCTCCTTCATTCTAATCAAACACAATGCACTACCTTATACAAACTCAGCTCGTATGACCTACTTCGACAACATTACCGGCCGCAAGTCCTGCGCAATGACAAACATCGCCTAACCCTCAGCATAGGGTACCGATTTGCTTATTTTTCCAGCACTCAAAACACAACCTGAGTGGTTCTCACCTGCATGCGTCTCAATTTATAGCAACGTTTCCGACCTCGAAGGAGTTTTGTCCTCCACTGCCGCTTGCGTGTTCGCATGAAGTATTCCATTGTCGAAGCGAGGTAAGAAAAAAGTTTATTGAAAAGAATGCCATAGTCATGACGAATGATGAGAAAATGGAAGGCACAAATAGTGGATGCGGTAACAACCTGCCGCTCCCAAGCGTTGCTGTTGTCATACCCGTTTATAATGGCGAGAAGTTCATTGAGGCCACAATTCGAAGTGCCGCAGCTCAAGATTACAAGCCACTCAACATAATTGCAGTCGATGATGGTTCGACAGATAAATCACTGGAAATTCTTGAAAAACTGAAAACGAGCGTTCCCAATCTTGCGGTCTATCCATTGGAGAATGGAGGGGTTGCGCGCGCGCGCAACCGGGGCACTGAACTGGCGGACACTGACTATGTCGCTTATCTGGATCAGGATGATCTATGGCACTCGAGCAAAATAAAGAAGCAAATACATGCGTTGCTGACACATTCTGACGACTCAACCTGGGCCGCATGCTACACGGCAAACCGGATAATAGATGATCAAGATAGGCTGCTTCGTACCGGCACTGCATTTCCAGCCAGTGGCTTTTTCTTTGGCAGCCACCTTGTGATGAACCACGTCGGAAACGGCAGTAACTTTCTGGTAAGACGCAGTGCCGCGCTTGAGGTTGGAGGTTTCAACTCCACTTATTTCGACGAAGGAATTGGAGGCTTGGAAGACAGAGATTTTCAACTTCGAATTCTGCAACGGTTTAAAGCGGAATATGTCCCCGAGTGCCTGGTCGGCTACCGAATGCACAGTGGCACAATGTCTTCTAGCTACGAACCCCTTGCACATGGGGTGCTCGCTGTTACTGAAAATTATTCTAATGACGTCAGAGTGCCTTCAACATTGCGACGGGTAGCGATGTCAGCAGCCCACCGGTACGCAGCCCTGCGCTTTTTTTTAGCTGGGAAATACCACCTCGCGATCAAACATTTTATTGTTCAACTCTGGCTCGACCCCATTTTTGGGCCGCCTGCCTCGCTTAGGAAAACATATTATCGCAGTTACGACAGGCTCAATTATAAACTTTGGAAGAACCGTGGAAGGAAACTGGGGACACGGACTTTTTCTTCAATGGAACCAAAGGAATTGTTGCCGCAAATGAACGCCCGCCGCCCTAAATTGCTCGAGAGGTGGCTGGCGAATATGGATCGGAAAATCGAGGCAGCAACGCAAGACCACATGAGTATCTCAGGGACCCAGGCCGCAGAAGGTAAAGGGCAATACGCCCGTTAACCGCGCTTTGAATCATCACGCCAAGGCATGTTGCTCAACTCTAGAAAGTGTTCCGTCGGAAATACATGTTCGGCTTTCGTTGCGCTCCAAAGTGAGGCAATTCTGCGACAACATATCCCCAAACGCAGTAAAAATTCGCCGCATATGTTTCTTTTTGTAAGGAAATGTATCTTGGCAATCCATATCATGAACGATAAGCGCATTATCGACTTCAAAAACAACAAGGTTGCCCTCTCGATCTTCTGCGCAATCAAGCCCGAAATAGTCCAACCCAAGTCCAGAAGCTAACGCTGCAAATGTACTCTGGTGACGCTTTGCGAACTCAGATTCAAAATGATCCATGAATGTTTGCTCTTCCTGCCTCTTCTCTTCTGACGCGGCCATGTTGGAATTCATGTACCAGACGTCCCATTGGTTTGATATTGCCATATGGCAGGGGAACGCTTTACCATCGACAAGTACAACTCGATATTTTCTGAAATTCTTATCCGCCTCTGACGCGTAATCCACGTATTCTCCAACGAAAAAATTTTCTTCTGTTCTTCCCGCTAAATAGGTAAGAAATTCTGCGCCAGTCTCCAACTTTGCCAACCCCAATCCAGCGTGTGAACCGACCGGGCGAACCACAAAAGGATAACGACCCACGTCCGAGAAGATCTTTTCTTCAACACCGTCCTGAAGAGCTTTCTCAAGGCGGCTACGGTCGATGCGAATAGTTTTTGGTATACGCAACCTATCGATACGGCTTAGTAGTTCCGGCAGGGTATCTCTTTCTGGCTTGATCAACTTTTCAGGCAAATTCAGAACTTTATCGCAATTCACTTTACTTAAGCCTCGAACTCTCTCGAAGAAATACTCCGCATCTTCGGAATCCGCAGGGCCCGAACAGAACGCTACGTCATGCGCAGGTAGATCAGGCACAATCCCACCCTTGGCTGTCACGTCTGGATAATAAGTAACTATGTCAAAATCATCATTTGGCAGAAGGAACTCCACAGGTGTGTTCCCACCCATATGAACTTCGGCAGCGTATACCAGAACGGTCTTGTTCGCAGCCTGTGGACGATATGTTCTATAGGTCCTGCATTTCTCCAGCGCTTGAGACTGCAGCTGCATACCAAGTGTTGGATTCCCAAAAATCTGTTCAACAACAGATAAATCCATCATCGCGCTGGCACTTTCAGAGCCATTCAGGCATTGCGCAACAAGCTCAGATCGAAGAGGAGCAAAATCTCCCCCATCAAAAGCGACTTTTGCCAACGCTGCTACGCCTAGCCTTACTTGAGGTTCCATTCTGGCTCCAATTTCTCTGGTCAAGCGGACATTGGCAGAAGGTTCTTAAGTTTTGATGTACCATGATAAGTGCTTGGATTTTTACGAAACGGCCCCATCGCATTTACACAATCCATCTTTCAAAACCCACACTAAATATAAATCACTTAAATCCCTCCGCATTCAATCCTGTTAGAAAATAGAGATTTTCGAAAGACGACCTTATGGCCCCTTAATCTGCTGCCCAAAAAGCCATTTTAATAGAGAGTGACACACTCTGTTCATTTTCCGAAAATTGCCGAAAAGGAACCCAATTGTTCGTTAAATCCTATTGTCTAAGACAATCAAATTTTCGCGAATTTGTATAAAAGCCGATGAATTTTTTTGGGTGAGCATCGGCTTTTTAGGGCACATCTACCACACAAGACTTAAGAATCGTTCCGTTGAAAGGATCGACCAAACCAACATCACTGAGTCTGGGACCCGCATTACAAACAAGAGATGCACCAAACAGCGCTTTGAAAACCAGTAGCGGAGGTGACCAATCCACTAGTTCGTCCATTGCTTTTCGAATATTGGCAAAGTTTTTGGCAACGGTTTCAAGATTGTTCACACTTACAAGGCCAGCAATAGGCAGCGAAAGAGATGCAACCACACCACCATTTTCCACCACAACCAACCCACCGTCGAGGTCACAAACAGCATTCGCGGCAACCGCCATTTCTTGCGGGTCGCATCCGAAAACGGTCAAATTATGGCTATCATGAGAAACGGAACTGGCAAAAGCGCCACGCCAAAATCCCCAGTTTTCCAATACTGCCACGCGTGCTGGGGTCCCCGCTCCGTACCGGTTGATGACAGCCATTCTCACAAGATCAGGCGGCAAAACGACAATGTTCTCTTTTACCAAGCAATTGCGTGCGCCCCAAACAGGAAAACGCGGCTGCGACAAAGTCGCGATTTGGGCCTCCTGCCCTGTGGCTTTTATTTCGAAATCGGTACTTTGCAGCGGAGTGAGCTGCATTGTTTGACACAGTGCATTCGGGATTTGTGGCGTTTTTAAAACTTCAGTCAACGCACCATTTTCTGCAATAAGACACCCATCTGAAAACACATATTCAGGACAAACCTGTGACAGAGTGTTGAGCAGCATGAAATCTGCGCGCCGGCCAGGGGCGATCAGGCCTAAATCTTTGCGCTCTATTTTGCTCGCTGCGTTAAACGTCGCGGCCTGATAGACCCATGCGGCAGGCAAACCATGAGAGATTAACAGCCGGACGAGCTCTGGCATACCACCTTGGTTCAACAATTCATCTGGAAACACATCGTCTGTACACAGCGTCACCGTTTGCGGAAGGTGACCCAAGTCGAGCAATGCGGCCGCAAATTCGGGCAACAGATACCGGTGAGAAACGCGCAATTCCACCGTCATCCCTGCTTCGAGGCGCGCGATTAAATCCGCGGCTGACGTCAGTTCGTGATCTGTTTCCACCCCGGCAGCGGCATATGCCGCGAGCGCTCCATCTGCTAATCCGCGCGCATGACCACAAATGCGCTTACCGCTTTTTCGCGCGGCATCGACAATACCCGATACCCTGGCATCCCCCTCCAAAAGCGGTTGCATGGTCATCAGCTCAGCAGCACCGTGAACTTCAGGGCGGCTCAATAATCCGGCAATCGTGTCGGGATCAAAATCGCCTCCGCATTGTTCAAAACCCGGCGCCGAAGGTACACAGGTGGGTGCCAAAGTTAGGATACGCAACGGCAAATCGCGCGCCGTAGCAATGGCGTAGTCAACTCCAGCCACCCCACATACATTTGCGAACTCGTGAGGATCCCAAACCACTGTAGTCACCCCTGTCGGAACCACAGCCGCAGCATATTCCTGTGGGGTAATCATTGAACTTTCGATATGCATATGCGTGTCAATCAGGCCAGGCAGTGCAAACGCGCCTTTTGCGTCGAAGTACTGCACCGCCTCAGTCGTTCTGTCCACGCTATGAACGCTCGCGATTAGCGCGCCAACAATTCCGATGTCCGCCTGGCGCTCGCGTCCAGTTACCATATCAAGAATACGGGCGTTTTTTATCAAGAGATCAAAGGGGCATTTCCCTTGAGCAGCTGCAACGGCCCGTTCGCGCAATTTTCTATCCGTCAGGTCGGCTTCAGGCATTTCGCGGCCCCTCTCTGGACAAAACTGCAAGGCAATCTGCGGTTAAATGCCTATCTGGTGCCGCTGCCAATCGGACATGGCTATCCTGCACAGACGAAAACCGCGTTGCGCCATAACTCGGACCAACTTTGACACTCACGTCAATCCCTTGAGGTTCAAACTGAATACGTTGAGGGCGCGCCACTGCCATCGCCGCGAGTGGGTCATAAATCGCCATTCCATCTCGTCCCCGTTCGAGGGCAATATCCAAGTATCCCCCCAAAAAATCACGGGTCAATGCGTCGGCCTTTGGTATGTCATCCTCACCAAAAACCACCTGACGACAGAACAGCAAATCAACCACATCCAGTGGGATACCCGCATCAACAACGAACTTTAACGCCTCTGGGTCCGCAAAAGCGTTAAATTCTGCAGCATTTGTATGATTGCCTGCACCAGAACTGCCGCCCATCCAGACCAACCGCGTGATCTTTTGCGCTGCAATAGGATCGCGTGCCAAAAGGAGCGCTAAGTTTGTCAGCGGTCCCAAAGCGAGGACGACCTTTTCTTGGTTCTTGGAACCTTGCCTAAGCCAAGTTGCGAGCGCCCGTTCCGCAGCCGCTGGTATACACCCATCACTCACCGAAAATTGGCGCCCTCTGGTCCGAATCCCCGTTGCCCCAAGAATGCGAACCGCCGTTTCCTGCGTTCGATGCAACGGTTGATCTGCGCCGGACCACATTGGCATTTCCAAACCGTAGGCCTTTGCAGCCCCAAGAGCGTTTGAAATAACTTGCGGCAATGCCGTGTTCCCGGACACCAGCGACACACCTGCAATTTGCACATCATAGTGTTGTAGCAACAAAATCGCCCAAAGGTCGTCAAACCCAAAATCCGTATCAACCCAAACCTCTGTCATGCCGCAAGCATGACACCTGTGGAGTGCGGCAAATCAAATGCAACACCATCCCCAACTCCAACTTGGGGCAGATTTATCGGCGCGTTAGCTTTGATGGGGCCAAGATCGGTTTCAATTGTATACTCTCGATATTCTCCGGCAAAACTGCTGGTCAACACACGTCCTTTATGGGGGCCCTCCCCCACGACGACGGCCGTCGGGCGCCATGCAAGTCTTTTGCAGTCAGGCGAATAATCCAACCCAAGGTGTCCAAAATCGGAACATAGTGTCTGCCCCTCTACAGAAAAGATGTTTTCAAATCCCATAAAGTCGGCGGCAAATGTGGACTTTGGCTGCGTATAGAGCTCATCCGGAGTTCCAAGCTGTTCTATTTCGCCCTGATTCATCAGAACGATGCGATCCGCAAGCGCCAAAGCCTCCGTTTGATCATGGGTAACAAAAACCATCGTTATCCCAGTTTCCTTTTGCACTCTTTGCAGTTCATTTCGCATTTCCAAACGTAATCGGGCATCAAGGTTGGATAACGGTTCGTCCAACAGCAAAACTGATGGCTCCATCACGAGCGAGCGCGCCAACGCCACGCGCTGTTGCTGGCCACCAGACATTTCCGCAGGTTTACGGGTTTCAAAACCGTTGAGGCCAACGGTTTCGAAGCCCGCATTTGTACGCTTTTGCACTTGGTCCTCTGGCAATCTTTGCAGCCGCAATCCAAAGGCCACATTTTCAAAAGCAGTTAAATGAGGGAACAGGGCATAGGACTGAAAAACAAGCCCGATGCCCCGTTTATTGGCAGGCATATAGGTGACGTTCCGGCCGTTGATGGTGATGGTTCCTGATGTGGGGAAAAGCAGCCCTGCAATTGACCGCATTGTCGTTGTTTTTCCACAACCAGAAGGGCCCAAAAGCGTAATAAGCTCGCCCTCACTGATGTCCAGATTTAGGTTCGGAACAGCGACGGTTTGGCCATAAGACAGTGTGAGATTTGACAAAGACAAAAACGCTTCAGACATAACGAGAAAACCCCAATAGCCTTTCGGCAATGAAAACAATGGCAACCGATAGAACAGCCAGCAACGCCGAAAGGGCTGCAACGGATGGATCAAACGTGATTTCCATGTAGGACAACATATCGATCGGCAAGGTACGCACCCCCGGCCCAGACAAAAACAACGATGCAGGTACTTCGTTGAAGCTGGTAACAAACCCTAAAATAAATGCTGCAAGTATTCCGCCACGAATGTTGGGAAGTACGACTTTTATGAAAGCCTGAAGTCGTGTGCACCCGAGAATGACCGCTGCCTCTTCCGTATCGCCGCGAAGATTGTTCAAACTCGAAGAAACGACCCGCACAGCATAGGGTAAGACCAGAGCTGTGTGCACAAGAAATAGCGCGAACGCGACAGAAAAGCCAAGTGGTACAACCATATACCGCAGCAAGGCTAACCCCACGATGATCCCCGGTACGATAATCGGCGCGGCAACGATCGTACGAATGGTTTCGCTGCCCGGTATATCATAGCGATGCAACGCATACGCGGCCGGTATGCCGATTAATAGCGCCGTTAGTGTTCCAAAAATCGCCAGAAACATCGACAGGGCGAAACTGGCGCGGAAGCTTTCGACCGTAAAAACCTTGGCGTACCATTTCAGCGACAGACCCTGAGGTGGGAACGTCAAGGACTCTCCGGCTGAAGCCCCGGCTAAAATGACAATCAGAAAAGGACCGATCAGAAAAACCAGCGTCGCTCCCAAAATCAGCCATATGCTCAATCGAGACATGCGTTATCTCCGGACCGATGCAATGCGCTTTAACAGCAGGTTTGCCGAAAAAGACATTGTAATCAGGATCATGGCGATCACGCTTGCCGACACGAAATCATTCGACACATTGACCTTTTGGTACAGCAAGGTTTCGAGCATCAAAACTTTTGATCCGCCAAGAATTGCTGGCGTTATGTAGGCGGTCAACGCGCCCGTGAAAACCAGTGTTCCCCCGACCACCAAACCCTCTTTGGTCAGGGGCAAAATGACCCTGAAAAAGACCTGTAACCAGCTGGCACCGAGCACCCGCGCCGCGGGGACGACATCACGCGGTATATTTTCCATTGCCGAGACCAATGAGATGATCATCAGCGGCAAAAATAGCTGCAGAAGCCCGATAAATACTGCTGTTTCCGTAAAAAGTATCCGAATTGGCGTATCGCTCAGACCCAACCCAACAATCATATCGTTTACGATTCCGGTTCGACCGAGAATAACGATCCAAGCATAGGTCCGAGCGACGGGCGATATCATCAACGGAAGAACCACCAGCCCAAAAATGCGACCTTTTGATTTTGCAGGTAGGCTGACGATGCAAAAAGCCGCCGCATATCCGATTACCGCTGATGTTCCCGCAACCAAGACACCCAACTTTAATGTGCGCCAAAAAACACTTTGATTTAAAGGCCTTGAGAAGAAATCAACATAGCCGCTCAGGTTCCATCCCGTCTCAGTATGAAACGCCACTGAGAGTAAAAATCCGACCGGCAGCAGAAAAAACAGCACGGTAAAAACGGCCGCCGGAAGCGCGAGCGCCAACCCTTCTTTCTTGTTCATGAACATCTGTTTTCTCCGCGAAAAGGCATTCGGGGCAGCCCGCAAAGCGGGGACTGCCCTACCGTGGTCCTACTGAATAACTTCAGTGTTCCATTGCTCCACCCAAGCATCCCGGTTCGCGATAATTTCCGTAGGTGACAAAATATTCAGAGAATTAATAAGCTCGGCACCGAATGTGAGACTTTCAGCGACCTCATCGCTGACCTCAACATCCATGTTTGCGGGGCTGTCAATTAAGGCCTCCGCAATGCGTGTCTGAACTTCGGTGGAGAGCCAGTAGTCCATCAATTGATACGCCAAATCTTCGTTCCCGTTGTCTTTTGTCAGTAACATCACATTCATGCCACCTGCCTGACCTTCGGCGGGATCAGCCCATGCGAACGGCAGTGGCGAACTTTTAAAACGACTCCAGGCAAAACGACCAACAGGTGCTGCGATCACTTCTTCTTGGTTCATAAGCTGCGCAAGCTCAGACGAGCGCGAATAGAATGTTACGATGTCATCTGCCTTGCCACCAATGCTCGAAATGGTGTTTGAAAAATCACTCCCGTCTCCACCAGCGGCCTTATCTAACATCATCAAAGTCAAAGGCCCCTGCGTGCCTGTTATATTGGGCAGGGACACATTACCTGCCAAGTCATCCCCCAGCAAATCCGACCATGATGAGATCGAAACAAGATCTTCTCGGTAAACAATGGAACTCGCATAAAAAGTATACCCCACGGCCATATTACCCCCGACCGGATCCTGTGCAGCAGGGTATAGCCTATCAAAACTATTAAGCTTTGAGGTATCGATGGGCTGCAGCAAGCCTTTTTGGGCAAGGCTCAGCGCATCATGTGATGAGATCACCGCCAAGTCGATTACGGGATCGGCAGCGTTTGCCTCGATCTTAGCCATTCGCTCGACGCTGTTACCTGTTTCGATCACTAGGTTACAGCCGCAAATCTCTTCAAAGGGATCGTACAGCGCCTCTTTATACGCGTCTTGAGCAAAGGAATACACCGAGATTGTCAAAGTTTCCTGAGCCATAGTGCTTGTCGCAAAAAGCGACCCCGTCATGGCAATGAGTGGAAAGGTAAATTTCATTTTCAGTCTCCTGTTGGCAGTCATTTTGGAATTGCGGTTGATGCGCGCGTCACAAGGCGCATCGGGATTGTTGCGCCGGGCACCTCGCCGGTTTGGCCTTGAATTTTGGCCGTCAAAACATCCAACGCATGCTCTGCAATGGCCGATACATCCTGCGCAACGGTCGTGAGCGCCGGATGCATGATCGCAGCAAAATTCATATCGTCAAACCCTGTCACACTGACATCCCGCGGAACGTCCATCTGGGCTCGGATGAGCTCTGACAAAACCCTCAGCGCCAAGAGATCGGATGTCGTCAAGACGGCTGTCGCACCGTTACGAATACTCGGGACCAATTGCCGTAGACCCAATTCGCCCCAAAAAACCTGCTTTTTGATGTTCGGCATCAAACCCCGGCTGAAGCCTGTTATGCGATCTTGTTGCACCTCGGAAACCGGGTCAGCGCCAAGCAACACAACATCACGGTGCCCGATGTCAGCGACGTGGCGCCCTATCAACATACCGCCGCCAGCATGGTCGGCGCAAACTGTGTTTTGTGGATCGGAGGCTGTGTTAATAACTGCCATAGGAACCGAAGATGGCTCAAGCGTTGTTCCTTTTTGCGGAACAACCACTATGCCATCAACCGATCGATCGACCAGCCGTCGTATTGCTTCGCACTGTTCCACTTCATCACCGTGACTGTCAGCGATCAAAAGCCCTAACCCGCGTTGTTCGGCTGCCATCGTCAACGTTTGCGCCATCCGCGGGAAAAGCGGGTTGGTCAAATCTGGCATCACAAGCCCGAGAGTCCCGGTCTGGCCCGTCTTGAGCGCGCGCGCGACATTGCTAGGACGGTAGCCCAATGCGTCCGCTTGGGCGCGTACCCGGTCGATCACTTGCGCGGACACCCTGCCTTTGCCAGTCAGTGCATTAGAGACGGTGGCTGTCGAAACGCCCGCTGCCAATGCTATTTCTTTTATGCTCGCCACGTCGAACTCCGCTGATAAATCGATTAATCAGAAGACCATGCCGACAGTCAACAAATAAATTAATCGATTAATCATGTCGGCCCCAGCTATTTTGCGCCCAACTAACAAGACAACATTGCAAAATTCATTCTTTTAGATCAAAGACGCCAACGCCTGACGCGATACGGGCTTTTCAAGAAAACAGATATTTTTTGGCATGACCTGATCAGAAAAAACCTTACCGCTTACCAATAAGTGCCGTGTACCTGGCTGGCGTTCTTTGGACTCTTCCAGCAGCTCCAACCCCGTAGGACCCGGTCCAAGGTCAAAATCGCTCACAATCAAATCATAGTGAAGGGCACACAAAGCATCTTTTGCCTCGGATACGGAACCACAGGAGGTCGTTTGAAAGCCTAACGACATCAACGCCGCCTCGGTCGCAGCCCGCTCTTTTGGATTGTCATCGACCAGTAATGCAGTCCCAGTCGGCCTGTGACATTCAACTGGCGATCCATCATAGGTCGGCAAGGAAATTTGAACCGTTGTTCCTTGCCCTTGGATACTGTCGATGCTCATTGTGCCCCCAGTCTGATTGATGAAGCCATAAACTATGGACAGGCCCAGTCCTGTGCCCCCATCGCCACTTCGAGTCGTGAAAAACGGCTCAATCGCCTTTTTCACAACATCTTCTGACATGCCGATACCTGTGTCAGCCACTTTGATGATAACGTTGTCAGATCCGTCCCTGCATATGTGAATTCTAATAATGCCATCCGCGCGCATTGCGTTATTGGCGTTAAGGACGAGATTTAAAATTGCCGACTCCAACTGACCGGGATCGGCAAGCACAGGCAAAGCATCTTTCCCGTATACAACGTCGATCGAAACGCCAGACTTGAGCCCGATTTCCATCAATTCGATCATGCCAGCAAGCAAGTCATTTAAGTCAACAACTTCGGGGACCAGAGGTTGCTTTCGAGCAAAGGCAAGCAAGCGTTCAGTTAGAGACGCACCAAATTCCACGGCATTTTCTATTGCCGCAATATGACTGTGGGCCTTCGACCCGTCACTTGTATTCAAAAGATGTGCGTGAGTGCGAATGGTCGATAAGATGTTGCCAAAGTCATGGGCTGTGTCACCAGCCAATTTTCCAAGCGTTTCAATCCTGTCAATTTGATCCAGCCGCGCGGTAATTTTTCTCTGTTCGGTCACATCTGAAAGCAGCCAAACCCGTCCTTCGTCAGGCAGCCGGCTGGCCCGAAGCTCTAGAACTTGGCCATCCTCTGCAGTCAGTTCCAGGTAACCGCGATGAGAAACGTGCACTCCACTGTCCATAGCGGATTTGGCAAATTTACTTGTCCCAAGCCACGCAACGAACGTCCCGGTCATTGTTTGGTGCGCATGCCCGATACAAAGGATATGATCAAATGCAGGATTGGTCGCCGTAAGACGCCCTGTCGCGTCAGTCGTTGCCATCCCATCTGAAATATTCGCAAATACTTTTTCAAACAAAGCGTTACGTTGGTTCAATTCACGATGCGAGCGGTCTAGTCGAAGCGCATTGGCCCGAAAACTACGAAATGACCGGAATAAATCACTAATTTCATCAGCTCCGCCAATTTTTCGCGGCAAGACGCTGCTACGATCACCATTCGCAAGGCGCACCATCGCTTCGGACACGCGTCCAATGTTAAATGCAACATACCGAGATACAAAGAGCGCTGCTGCCAAGGCGCAGGCGAATCCCAGCAAGCTGATACTCGCCACCGACAAACGCGTCAGTTGAATAGTTGACGACGACGCACTGCGTTGTTGTGTCAAAAAGGCTTCGGCTTCACGCGCATAAACGGTCGCCAGTTCATTAACCTGATTGGCGTCTCGCCGGATGCGAAACAACGCATTTTGCGCTGCAAGAATAGCGCCTAATTCGATCCGCCGCAGTTCAAATAAACTGTTTTGACCTGAAACCTGTGCAGCCAGTTTATCCAGGTAGAAATTTTGAACTTTTGTCAGTTCAGAAGCAGGGATCAACGCGTTTTGGCGTTGAAAGTGGCGTTGCTCTTCACCAACGCCGATAAGATTGTCGGCATAAGCGGCATTCAGAGCGTCCGAATTCATGCTTTGTAGCGACCACCAATTCAATCGTTCTTTTTCACTGGCGGCGACATCCTCTGTGGCCCTCATGGCCTCCTCACGCAGAGAACTCAGCACCGCGACCTTTCCTCTGATCTGCGCCTGGATTTCGTCAAGCCTGCGCGATGCCGCAACCAGATCGCGGATGGCATTCTCCATTGCAAAGGTGAGGGGAAAAATTTCGGCCCTTTTTGTGTCAGACCCAACCACCTCAGGCCATTGTTCTCGAACACGTTGCAGAATTGTTGATAAGTTTTGGCCTTCAAGTTCGATCAGGAAGTTTGACCGTTGGGAAAGCAAATAGGGCGCAGATGTCGCCAAATCAGACGTGCGTTTGGACAAATCGATCGCCTGAGCAACCTGACTTAACGATTGTCTGTGCAAATCCTGCAGTCTTGCATCTACACGGTGCAGCGCCGCCCATGTTAACCCGCTTATCCCCAGAATTGCCAAGGACAAAATAGCAAGCGCAACCCAAAGACGTCCCTGAATTGATCGCGGCAAAAACCCTATCACGGCATGCTCCGCGCATCTTCTGTCACAAAAACATATCCCTGCCCACGCCGTGTTTGCAGATGAACAGGCTTTGAGGGGTTCTCTTCTATTTTTCGTCGAAGCCGTAGGATCAAAACATCGACCGTTCGATCCACATATGTCGACAAATCGCTTCCTAATTCAGACAGCAAATCAACCCGTGTAATCACTTCATTTGGCCGGCCCAGAAAATACTCCAGCAATCTGTATTCCGCATTTGTCAGGGAGATTTCGTGATTAGAGTGATCAAATAAAATCCTCTGTTTTTGATCGACAGTAAATCGCCCAAAGGACACTATATTCTCACCCTTTGATGTCTGATCGTTGGGAAATGCGCTCGTGCCATAGCGGCGCAATACCGCACGAATACGCGCGACAAGTTCCCTTGGATTGAACGGCTTTAGAATGTAATCATCAGCGCCAAGCTCCAAACCCACAATTTTATCCGTCTCATCACCGCGTCCCGTCAGCATGACGATTGGCAAGTCTTGAGACCGCCGGATCATCATGGCGAGCTCAAGACCGCTTTCATCGCGCAATTGTAAATCGATCAGGATCAAATCCAGTTTCGTATTCTTTTGGACGTGTTGAAATTCTGATATGCTGGCCATTGGTACGGCCTCAAACTGATTTTCGCTCAATAGCGCCGTAAGAGCATCACGCATGCTCGCTTCATCGTCCACGATGCCAATTTTTGCGCGCGACACAGATCTCCCCCCCAATGCGACGACAAGGTAACACCACTGCCATGACAGCGTCGTCGCCTTATATATTTCGATTGTTACAACATCTGATTGGAACTGTAACATTGTTAATGAACTGCGCAGGGAATTGTAGCATTGTTCACTTGCACATCATGTCCCGCCAAACACGTGTTTCCTACAGTGGGGTCGGCGCTCTCTTGTGGAGGAACGGGAGCGGCGCAGGATCCAATGGGAGGATAGAATGAAAAAATTAGGTATGATTTCGGCGGCGGCGTTACTGACGTCCGCAAGTAGTGTTTTCGCAGATGATCTCAGCGTCGTCTGCAGTGCGGAGCAAGATTGGTGCGACCTGATGGTTGCTGCATTCGAAGCGGAACACCCGGACACAGACGTTTTGATGGTGCGCAAATCCACCGGCGAGACATTGGCACAGGTCCGCGCAGAAGCAGGCAACCCAAAGATCGACGTCTGGTGGGGCGGCACGGGAGACCCGCATCTGATCGCAGCAGAGGAAGGGCTGACGCAACCCTCCGGCGTGGATACATCCGAATTGCTCGGCTGGGCCAAAAACATGTCCGATATCTCTGATGGCCGTACAGTTGGGATATATGCCGGCGCGCTTGGCATCGCCTATAACGCTGACATTCTATCCAAAAAAGATATCGCCGCGCCACAATGCTGGGCAGATCTAGAAGATCCTCGATTTGTAGGAGAAATTCAGGTTGCTAATCCGAACAGCTCCGGCACAGCCTATACAGAGCTTGCTACCTTTGCACAGCTTTTTGGCGAAGACGAAGCCATGAAGAAACTGGCCGCTGTTGGCAAAAACGTAAACTCCTACACAAAATCCGGATCGGCACCGTCAAAAGCAGCCGCCCGTGGTGAAACCGGTGTTTCAATTGGGTTCATGCATGACATGGTCAAACTGGCGGCCCAAGGTTTCCCGCTAAAAATCGTGGCCCCTTGTGAGGGAACAGGTTACGAAGTGGGCGCGGTCTCGATAATCGACGACGCACGCAACCCTGAAGGCGCGAAAGCTTGGGTTGAATTCGCCTTGCGCGCCGATATTCAATCGCGTGCGCCAGAGGTCGGCTCCTTTCAGGTGCCATCAAATTCCAACGCACAAGTTGCACCAGAGTCGCCAGATTTAGCGTCGATTAAATTGATCGACTATGATTTTGCGACTTACGGTTCCAGTGACACCCGTGAACGCCTCTTGGCGCGTTGGGATGCAGAAGTAAGCGATCCTAACTAAAGAAAATCGCGCTTGCCCGCTCCGCATGCTTGCATGAACGGTCCGATAAGATGCCCCAGCGAGACGGGGCATCTCCCCTCTCTGAACGGAATACACCATGAGACAAACAGTCCTCCTTTGGCTGGCCTTGGGGCTCGCAAGCTTTGCTTTTTTGCCTTGGCACATGACCGATGATGGGGTCACAGATGTGCGATGGATCACTGATGGTGTATCCGCGACAGGCCTGTTTTCGACATTTGCCGGTCAATGGTGGCTTGCCCCGACGGGACTGGCGTTACTTGTGTCCTTGGCGCTTCAATTTGCAGTGCCTGAACCGGTTCGCCGAGCACGTTTCACTCTGTTTTCTGCGATTTTCGGTCTCTTTGCCATCGCAGTCCAAGGATTACTCATTGTCCGTGCCGGGCCACGCGCCTTTGAGACGATCCTAACTGGAGAAGCCGTTCTTGCAGGACAACCCGGTATGGGTCTTGGCGCCGGGCTCTGTGCATTGGCATTGTTGTTTGTCGCTACCATTTCGCTGTCTCAAACAGGCAAAGGACAAGGTGATGCCTTCGTTGTCAGTACAATTGGTCTCATCATCGTGCTGGTCGCGATCTTTGTCTTTTTCCCTGTCATGCACATTCTGGTGCGCGCCTTTGAGGTGGATGACGGTCATTCCCTTGTGGAATTCTTCCCACGATTTTTCAGTGCAGACATCTGGGGATTAGGTTGCGTCATTGGCGGAAACTCTTGCGGCGTTGGGGTCAATTCGCTGTTTCTGGCCGTCATGACCGGCGCAGGGACAACTCTGTTAGGTCTCTCTTTTGCGCTGATTTTCACCCGCACCGATTTTCGTGCCAAAAAGCTGTTGCGCGTTTTGACCGTACTGCCAATCATCACACCCCCTTTCGTGATTGGTCTGGCATTGATCCTACTGTTTGGGCGTGCAGGGACAATCACCGAATTTTTCTCGGAGCTGTTTGGTTGGGAACAGACCCGATGGCTTTACGGTTTTTGGGGTATTTATTTCGCCCAGCTTTTATCCTTCACGCCAATTGCGTTTTTGGTCTTGATCGGCGTGGTTCAGGGGGTAAGCCCCTCTATGGAGGAGGCCTCCCAAACGTTGGATGCCGACCGCTGGCAAACCTTTCGGTTTGTGTCACTTCCACTAATGCGCCCCGGTTTGGCCAATGCATTCCTTTTGGGGTTCATCGAAAGCCTTGCTGATTTTGGCAATCCGCTGGTCCTGGGCGGCGGCTTTTCCGTCCTGTCTACCGAGATCTATTTTGCCATCGTTGGCGCTGTCGCCGATCCGGCCAAAGCGGCCATCCTGGCAATCTCCCTGCTCAGTTTAACACTCTCTGCCTTTATGGCGCAGCGCGTTTGGTTAGGGAAAAAATCCTATGCGACAATTACTGGCAAAGCCGATAGCGGACAAAATGCAGGCCTCAATCCTGCCCTAAAGACACTCTGCTACGCGACCGCTCTCCCATGGGCAGCCCTCACATTGATCGTTTATTCAATGATCATCTTTGGCAGCCTCGTCAAACTATGGGGATATGATCACAGCTTCACGTTCGCCCATTACATTCGAGCCTTCGGTATAGATTTCGCAACCGGCCGTCTGACCGGTGTGGCTTGGGATAGCTATTTTACGACGCTCACGATTTCTACCATCGCGGCACCGCTGACTGCCTTGGTTGGTCTGTCCACGGCCTATCTTTTGGTGCGCCAAAAGTTTACCGGCAAGGACGCATTTGAGTTCTCGACAATGCTGAGTTTTGCAATCCCGGGCACCGTTATCGGCGTCAGCTACATCATGGCCTTTAACTTTCCACCCATCGAACTCACAGGGACATCGATCATCCTGATCATCGTTTTTGTGTTTCGCAATATGCCTGTCGGGGTAAGAGGCGGCATCGCTGCGATGAGCCAACTCGACAAAAGCTTGGATGAAGCCTCCATTACCTTGGGGGCCAACAGTTTTACCACTGTGCGGCGCGTCATACTGCCTCTCATGGGACCGGCTATTCTGGCCGCGTTGACCTATAGCTTTGTGCGGGCCATCACCTCCGTCAGTGCCGTCATCTTTCTGGTCAGCGCCAAACACAACATGGCCACGTCCTTTATCGTCGGCCGCGTCGAAAACGGTGAATTTGGGCTGGCAATCGCCTATTCTGCAGTATTGATCATCACAATGTTGGCAGCAATTCTCTTATTACAACTTTTGGTCGGGGCGCGACGTTTGCGCCGTTCTGACCGGGTCCAACAGGCCGCTTGAGCCTATGTAGAGCGAGGAAATATCATGACACACTCAAACACTGGCTCCGTACGTTTTGAAGGCGTCGTAAAGAGATACGGCGACGTAACCGCTCTCAGGCAACTGGACCTTACGATTGAACCCGGTAAACTCGTGACATTACTTGGCCCCAGCGGGTGCGGCAAAACCACCACCCTGCGTTTGATTGCAGGCTTGGAGATGGCAAGCGAGGGAAAAGTTTTTATTGGTGCCGAAGATGTCACCCATCTGACAGCCACCTACCGCAAAGTCTCGATGGTTTTTCAATCCTACGCCTTATTCCCGCATATGACTGTGCGCGAAAACGTCGCCTATGGGCTAACGGTCAAATCACTGCCCAAGGCCGAAGCCGCCGAGAAAGCAGAGCAGGGTTTGGAGCTGGTTGGCCTTGCTGGTTACGGAGACCGTCTGCCCAGCGAGTTGTCCGGCGGCCAACAACAGCGGGTTGCTGTGGCCCGAGCGATCGTTCTGGAGCCGGAAGTGCTTCTCTTGGATGAACCCTTGTCAAACCTTGACGCCAAACTGCGCAGACATGTGCGCGAAGAGATACGTCAAATTCAACAACGCCTTGGTTTGACAGCCGTCTATGTCACCCACGACCAAGAAGAAGCCATGGCCGTTTCAGACGACATCATCGTCATGAACAATGCAGAAATCGCCCAAGTTGGAGCGCCCTTTGATCTATATGACGCCCCCTCTTCCGCCTTCATTGCAGATTTCATCGGCGATGCAAACCTTGCCGACTGCACAGTTGATGCAGTGTCTGATACAACCGCGACGGTCACACTATTGGGTCAGCAATTTTTGGTTCCTGCAAAGAATATGCGCAAAGGATCGGCCAAGATGGTTTTGCGACCACATGCACTTGAGTTAGCAAACCCGGATGTGACCGGTTTGACAGGCGAAATCACATACGCAGCCTATCTAGGCAAGGAAATGCAATATACTGTGGCGACATCAATCGGATCATTGTTCGTCGTAACCCCGGTACAGGCACAACCTTTTTGTAAGGGGGATCAGATCACCGTGAAAATTGATGAAAAACAGACGCGCTTGGTCCCTGTTTAAATGGGTACGCGACCGAAATGATTGCCACACTTCATCTCAAGGGTACGACAGAACAGGTCCACGCACGCGATTGGTTATCAAAGTTTAATGGTTTAGAGCTGCAAGGGGTAATCTTTGATTGCGACGGCACTCTGGTTGACAGCGCTCAGGCGCATTGTCAGGCGATGCAAGCTGCTGCAATTGATCAAGGGTGTGAAATGGCGGCCGATTGGTACATGGCGCGAACGGGCCTAAATCGTCTTGGGCTTTTTGAAGCGTTTCGTGATCGATTTAATCCCAACTTTGACGTGCCTCGCGCCGTTTCGATCAGCATCTCGAATTACAATCGCCACCTCAACCGCATTCACCCAATCCGACAAACATCGGCTTTGCTCCGCGTGTTAAAATCTCAGAAAATCCCGATTGCGGTTGCGACCAACTCAGAACAAGAAATCGCCCGTCAAACGTTGACTTCAACTGGCTTATTCAAAGACATCGACGTGCTCGTCAGCATCTCGGACAAGGTTGAACCAAAGCCCGCGCCGGCACTGTTCCAACTAGCAGCGGAAAAGCTACAGTTGCGTCACAATCAAGTAGTTGTTTTTGAAGATTCCAAGCAAGGTGTCGACGCTGCACTAAATGCTCAGATGCCAGTCTTTGAACTGCCCTGAAAACGATGACCTCTGGCACCGGATCGTTCGACTCTCCAGACAAGTAGCGGGTTTCGCTTAGCTGGCTGGCCAACATTAAACTCAAGCTCGTCCAATCTTTCAGTTATTCTGGAACTGCCATAGCGATCCAGAAAAAGATGATGCTGTTTCAGTCCGCTGATGCCGGCCCGAGTTGCGTTAGCGCCAGGCACATAAGCCGTTTAAGCAGCCGACATTAACTTAGATGGAGAGAATATTTAAGCGGAGCGACCTAAGACGCCTTCCTTTTTGCTACCTGTTGCCCGTCGTCAACGTTATCGTCGAAGCTAAACCGACCGACCTCGGCGCGGAGTTGGCTACACTGTCCGTCAAGAATTTGAGTTGCGGCAGTCAATTCTTCACTCATCGCAGCGTTGTTTTGAGTGATACCTCCAATATCGGAAACAGCTCTCGTGATTTCATTTATGCCACTGGTCTGTTTTGAAACTGAAGAAGACATCTCCTCGGCGTTACTCGCGATTTTGCTGACATCCGCCGCAATCTCTTTCAAGACGTCGCTAACGCACGTTACCAGTGTCGATCCAGCCATTACTTGCTGAGAGCTCTGCTCGATGAGACTAGTAATGTCTTGTGCAGCGTCAGAAGAGCGCTGCGCCAAGGCCCGTACTTCTGAAGCGACCACTGAAAATCCTCGACCAGACTCTCCAGCCCGTGCCGCCTCGACACCAGCGTTCAACGCCAAGAGATTTGTTTGAAATGCTATGTCACTGATCATGTCAGTTATTTTGCTAATCTTTTTAGACGATCTCATTAGCTCCTGCATTGCATCAACACTACTGGACACCGTTTCCAAACCATCTTGCGTTTTGGCACGTGTAGATGAAGCTTCTATGTGAGCCGTTTTCGCAAGGGTATCCAATGATTTAGTCGAGGCAGTAAGTTGCACCAACGCCCCGGACGTTTCCTCAATCGAAGCCGCTTGGGTTTGAGCCCGTCTTGATAATTCATCAGATGTTGAGAGTAGTTGATTGGCCTCCGAACCAATGGTTTCGGTAGCGTTTGTTATCGTAGCGAGTGAAGCCGACATATCCCGGATTGTATTGTTGTAGTGCTGGCGCAATGCGTCATAGTCACCTGGCATTTCGTCTTGAATGACACGTGTAAAGTTCCCTTTCGCCATAGCGACAAGGCCATCCCCCAATGACTGCACGACCTTGATCTGCTCGGCGATCCTGTCATTCGATTTCTTCCGATCCAGCTCTAGACGCTCGCGTTCTTGCGCCTCTGCAACAGTTCTTTCTAGTTCTTCCTTTTCCTGCGCCGCTTTTTCTGCCGCTTCGCTCTCTAATCTAAGGGTTTCTTTCTGTGCACGCGCCTGTTTTTCATGGGCCATTCTTGCGGCTTCATCCTTGGCCCTATTAAGTTGTATTTCAGCACCAAATTGTTCCACTGCGCGAATAACATCTCCAATTTCATCCTGGCGATCATCCGCAATTCGATTGTTTTGATCAGCCTCCTTTGCTTGGTCTTGAATGCCCTGAATCATCCTTGGAATATCACGAATGGGCCTGATAATTTTTCTGCGGACATTAAAAAAAGCGGCGATCCCTACAACCGCCATCCCAGCGGCTATTAACAGCAGAGTCAGACTCTGCAAGCTAGCCTCACGTGACTGAGACGTTTTCGCTTTCTCTTCTTGCAATTTCGAACTCAAATCAGACAATAATTCATTGGTTCGCGCATAAAACTGCGCAGCGTTCCTGAGACTTTCCCCTACGTCCTTCAGCAAAAAGGATTCCTCAAACCGGAAGTTATTTTCAGCATCTACAAACGCGTCAGCCTCAGCCAGCCGTAACGTTCTACTATTTGAAACGAAGTAAAGTGAAAGCAAACGGTCAAGGTTTGTTGCGGTACGTGAAATGGTTTCAGCAGAACGAAACAACTCCTCATTTTGAATACCTGTTTTTTGCAAGAGCGATCCCAAGCGAGTACTCCGCGCAATATGGTTTTTAATCCCTTCTCGCAGACTTTCCCGAAGAGAAACTTCTGTTGTCGGGTCGAACTTACGCGCGGAGAGGTTTTGTTGACGGGTTATGCGTATATCGAAAATGAGTTGGTTAGTATTCAGAAGGCCAACGTTCATGTCATTACTGAGGCTTACCAGATCACGAGTTAACGACCGATATGCAGCGGCTTCCAATTGATTCTGTTGCTGTCTTTGACCCGCTAAATACAACGAAACAACAGATACCAACCCCAATACAATCAATGGCACCAATACCCATACTAGGATCAATGTCCCAATTTTTGGCTTTGAAATTCTTTTTAACATAGTTGCACGCACCTTACCAAATTGGGTAAACTATCGCCAAATTACGATTGCTGTATTTGCGAAATGAGATCCACAACGGCCCTTACTTGCAAAACCCTGTGCATCACATCGGATGGCGTTTTCCCGCCGAGGTACGGAGCTTGAAAGCTCGTGCCTTCTGTCTGGGATTTCGCGCGCATTGCGTTTATGTCAGCCCCAGCCCTTGCGATCTTAAGAAGCACGTCACCCGGCGTTACTTTCGCCGCCTGCGGATCAGGAACAAAAATACCTCCTTTTGGCGCAAGAACGGATTGCGTTTTAGCCAAGCGATCGAGGTCGGCAAACATAGCTAACGCTTCGTCATAGACGTCCTTTGGGGATTTTCCAGTCACTTCAGGCACACTGTTTACCGTTGCTTGAGCTTCTGAGATCCCAAGCGACTCGGCAAGAGCGATTCCATTCAGCAAGACCGAACTCGCCACTTGATAGACGTCGTTCGGAACAGTTGTCGGCACCCCTAAGCTATCAAGCAAATCTGATAACCGGAGAAGGTTAGCCAAGACGTCTCCTGGAGTCTTATCGGTTGGTAAACTGACCTCTGCGACTTCGCCCATTAGTCCATAGGCCGGCTTCAGTTCAACGAGTTGAACCAACAGCTGATCAACGACAATTACAACCTGTGTCGGCGTGATCTCTTGAACCGGGACAGGATCAAGCGCTGATGTTGGCAACCCGTTCATAAACCTCAAAAGTTGTGTTTTCCGCCAAATTTCCCGAGTCACCTGAAGAACATGCCGAGGCATCGCTGGTTCAGGCGGCGGCATTGTACTTTCATCATTAGAATAATTGGCCTGGTTTAAGCTCTCCAGGATCGCGCGAATACGCTCCGTTTTTTGAAACACGTGGTTTGGTGTCGCTTGCGCGCTCGCTTGAATTGCGACGAACAACAACGCTACAACAGCACAAAGAACTCTTGTTTTCATGATAGCCTCAAAATCAATTCAGAATTGGTGATTAAATTTCAGAGACTAAAAAAGAATGAACTCGCGGGGAAAGAGTTTCAGCTTTCCAAATTTTGCGCTGACCATACATCATTGATTTTAGTAAAAATTATCCTGTACCTGTGTCCCCAGCGACAGACACAGGCACAGACGGCGTATACGGAAAATACCTGCCGAGCTTAAATAATAGCACCGCGTACTTTTGCCGACACCCATTCCGAAATGACGACAGCGGCCAATATCACCAACAAGATTAAGGAAACTTGGGGCCACGCCAGAACGTTAAGAGAAGAAGATAATTGCAACCCAATACCTCCCGCGCCCACGAGCCCCAACACAGTGCTTTCACGAATATTGATGTCCCACCGAAACACAGCGATGCCAGCAAACGCCGGTAAAATCTGAGGCACGATCCCATAGGCCATGATCTGCCATCGGGACGCGCCGGTTGCTGTGATGGCTTCAACTTGCGTTTCATCGATCTCTTCGATGGCTTCATAAAGCAACTTAGCGCAGAACCCGATAGACCGAATGGCAATCGCTATGACACCGGCAAAAACACCTGGGCCAATGATCGCTATCAACAACAATGCCCAAATTAGCGAGTTGATCGATCGGGTCGAAACGATAACCAGCAACGCCAGCGGGCGAACAACGAAACGAGACGGCGTCGTGTTTCGCGCAGCCAGAAATGCCACGGGCACGGCAAGGATCAGCGAGATCAGCGTGCCCAAAGTTGCGATATTCAACGTATCCCAGATCGGTTTGCCCAGCTGGGTGATATATTCCCATTTTGGTGGCGTCGCGCGGGTCCATATATCATCAGCGATGCGCGGGGCGTCCCACACAAAAAACCATGTGGTCGCTGCCGATATCTGTTGCCAGCAATACGCGAATATCGCCACACCGATCAGCCACATTGCCCAATGCGACAGACTCTCACGATCCGTCCGGCGTTGCCAAATTTTTTGCCCTTTTAAATCTTGAACTGGCATTATTGCACCCGCGCCCGGATCACACCGGATAGATACTCCAGCGCCATCACAATTCCTATGATAATCAGCAGGATCGCCGCAGCGGTGTCGTATTCGTACCTGTCAAAAGCGGTGTTCAAAGTGGCCCCAATTCCGCCCGCTCCGACCAACCCCAATATGGCGCTTTCACGGAAATTAATATCAAGCCGATACATCGACAACCCGATCAAGCGCGGCATCACCTGTGGCTGAACGCCGTAGTTGATCCATTGCGCCCAACGCGCACCAGACGCCTTGATCGCTTCGGCCTGCACGCGATCCATGCTTTCAATGTCTTCGGCCAATAGTTTAGACAGGAAACCGATGGTGGCAAAACTCAGCGTAAAGAAGCCCGCCAATGGGCCAAAGCCAAAGATTGCAACAAGAAGGATCGCCACAATAATCTCCTGCAATGCGCGACTGACCGCAATGATACCACGACAGGCAAGATACACCGGCAAAGGTGCTACATTGCGCGCGGCTCCGAGCGCGATCGGAATGGAAATTGCAATCCCCACGACCGACGAGGCCACGGTCATTATGATACTTTCCAACATACCTTCATAGATATCGGACGATCGCGTCGTAAAATCCGGGCTGGTGAACGCCAGTACAAATTTCTTCCCACGTTCAAGTCCTTCGTAGACACGCGACCAGTTCACGTCGATGGTCATATAGGCTGCAATCAGATACGCTATGGCCCCCAAAAGCAGTGCCCATCTCAACCATGGTCTTTGGATAAAGGGCTGTTTTTTCCACGGCGTGCCAATGCGCGCGTTCACGTCAAAACTCACATCGCTCATTCGGCCGCCTCGTCTTCGTCAACGACCTCGATTGTCGCTTCCCAGTCTTCTTCGCCATAAATTTCTGTCAACTTGTCGGGCGTCAATCCATCTGGTGCGCCATCATAAACCATGGCCCCGAAACGCAGGCCAATAACGCGTTGCACAAACATCTGCGCCAAGGCGACATCGTGGATGTTGATGATTGCGGCGAGCCCGCGTTCCTTGCACAACTCACAGATCAGACGCATGATCTGCCGCGACGTTTTAGGATCAAGCGATGCCGTTGGTTCGTCCACCAACAGCAACGCCGGGTCCTGAATAAGCGCACGACAGATTCCGACGCGCTGTCTCTGACCCCCGGACAATTCATCCGCGCGTTTGTCTGCCATATGTGCAAGGCCCACACGATCCAGCAAGCGAAAGGCTTCATCCACGTCTGTCTGAGGGTAGCGCCGCAAAAAGCTACGCCAAAAGCCAACATAACCAAGACGGCCTGACAACACATTTTCCATCACAGATAAACGTTCAACCAGAGCGTATTCTTGGAAAATCATCCCCATACGGCGGCGTTCTTTGCGAAGTGCGCCGGTTGCTAGCCCCGTCAATTCGACATCGCCCAAATAGACCTTGCCAGATGTTGGTTCCACCAATCGATTGATACATCGGATAAGTGTAGATTTCCCGGCTCCTGACGGACCAATCAAGGCAAGAACTTGCCCTTCCGGGATATCAAGATTAACCGCTTTCAAGGCCTGATCGCCGGTCTTATAGGTCTTCACCAGCTTTTCAAGCCGCAACATAAAACTCATCCAATTCTATTGATACTTAGTTCAGGGCTCCCTGCCGGAAGCCCTGATAGACACGCATTATTCGCAAGCGTAGCTCACGCCATTTGCGGTATCAATTTTACGGATAACTTCCCAAAATTCTTGATAAGTCATCTCCAGGAATTGGCCTTCGTTTGATTTTTCAAACTCCGCTTGCAGAGACGTACCTTCCCATTCGAAATTGAAAAAAGCATTCCGAATTTTCTCTTTCAATTCAGGCTTGAGGTTGTGCGCCGTACCAAAACCTGTGGTCGGGAATGTTTGAGACTTGTAAATCACTTTTACCTGATCTTCGGTGATCACATCCCGCTGGATCATGCGCGATTTGACGGAGTTCGCGATCGATGCCGCCGCATAGTCTTTGTTAGCAACACCCAAGATCGAATTGTCGTGTTTTCCCGAATAAACCGGTTCAAAATCTCGCTCCGGCAACATATCAAAATCACCTTTCAAAATAGCGCTAGGTGCTTTGAAACCAGAGTTCGACGTAGGTGAGGTAAAAGCCAATTGCTTGCCCTTGATATCCTCGACGCTTTCGATGCCGGACCCGGGAAAGGTAATGATTTCCATTTCATAGCCAAAATTCCCATCTTTTGAGGCCATGATCGTAAACGGATTAAATCCAGCACAGTTCACTGCCAGCGGATTGGATCCTGTGTTGAAACCCGCAATGTGCAAACGGCCTGAGCGCATAGCCTCAATTTGAGCGGCGTTATTTTGAACGGGAAAGAAGACAACAGATTTCCCGGTCTCGCTTTCGAGGTGCGTCAAGAAATCTGACCAAGCCGTTTTGTAAACCGCAGGGTCTTCGACCGGTGTATATGCAAAAATCAGCGTATCAGGATCCACCTGATCAGCCGGATCAGTCGGTGTATCGGCTATCAGGTCACCGTCAACATCGCAAAAGCGCTTATCCAGATCACCATGCGGGCAGTCCTGCGCCGCAACAGAATTTCCAGCAGTAAGAGCAAACACAAGGGCTGCGCCAGATAAAAGTGTATTCATTATTTTCATGTAATATTCCTCCCAGAGCCCTGACGCTAACGGGAAGTTAAGCAAACGAAAAGGAAATTCTTTTTGCGAGCTCTAACAGCCAGCTATGCCGTTCGCGCTCCAGTCTTCAAACCGGTCAGACTCCGCCAGATCCGGCAATGGCGCATTCAGGTAACCACCGGCAAACAAGCGGAATGCGACGCCTCCGTTACGAGCAGTTTGAAAATCCACAACGCTATCTCCGACATAGACAGTACCATCTAATGTTCCGCCAATTCTATTGATACAGTCGATCAGCGATTGCGGGTTCGGTTTTTTGGGTTGATCAGGTTCCGCCCCAACAATCGCGTCAAAATACTGGGAGAGCTTGAGCCGGTGACATATTTCGCGGGCTGGTTCCGTCGGTTTGTTCGTGCAGATCCCCAACGGAACGCCCATTTCGCGGAATTTTTGCAAAGCCTGCACCACATCAGGATATGGCCGAGTAAATGTCGTCACGTTTTGAGCATAAATCGTATGAAAACTCGCTAACACTTCTTGGCGAAGGGGATCATCCGCCCCACCGGTCGCGTCCAATATCCGTACAACGAGTGTTTCTATTCCGTTGCCTATGAATGAAACGATCGTGGGCAAGTCCAAAGGTTCCCGACCAATCCTTTCGAGAGCCGTGTTTGCTGCGAGCTGTAAATCAGGCGCACTGTGAATGAGAGTACCGTCTAAATCAAAGACGAGTGCTTTTGGGTTCTTTAAGAGTCGATCCACACCTACGTCCTTTTCACTGCAGGCCTTCTACCCATTCGAAGGAGACGCTTACCAGAAAAACATCCCGGCACAAATGATTTGGCGTGCTCCAAATGAGCAAGCCAAACACGCCTCAGTTTCTATGCAACTTAGTATTAAATCGCACATAAATAGACGACGTGCCCAACCCTTCGCGTTAACACTCTAATTACGCTATATGACTTAGATCATTCCAGCGAAGCACTTTGCAGCGCATGTCAGAACGACACGGGGTTCGACCTGAGTCTTTGCACCACAGGCAATCGATTTATGGCTACCGCCAATGACGAGAAAACGTGTTGCATCTTCTTGTGTTGCGTCCATGCGCCAAGGCGATTAGCACAAGACAGCCTTGCACTTCAGGCGATCCTAGAACGCAGATAGGAATATACAAAACGACCTGATATCTTCTAGTATCACCAATGGGGACTGTCAGTGTATTTCGGAGGCTTTTAAAAGCGCGAGGCAAGTTGTCACATTCATATGACTTGCAGTATCCCGCGATTTTGCATACCACGG
The DNA here is from genome assembly GCA_039983935.1 of Roseobacter sp. GTDB lineage: Bacteria > Pseudomonadota > Alphaproteobacteria > Rhodobacterales > Rhodobacteraceae > Roseobacter. The sequence goes on from JBDWVP010000024.1 coordinate 75,899, forward strand.
TATACAAACAACATCGCACACGGCTTGAATTCAGGTCGTTTTTAGTATTACGCCACATTTTAACGGAGCGGGTGAGACAATCATGAGCCTTTATGCAGCATACCTCGAAGAGATCGAAACACGCAAAGGTCAGGGACTCCACCCCAAGCCGATTGACGGCGACGCGTTGACCCAAGAAATCGTTGCGCAAATTAAAGACGCCCAAAACCCGCATCGCGCTGAATCCCTCCATTTCTTCATATACAACACCCTGCCCGGCACCACGAGCGCAGCAGGGGCAAAGGCAAAGTTTCTGAAGGAAATCGTCTTAGGTGAAGCGATTGTACCCGAAATTTCTGTAGCGTTCGCCTTCGAATTATTATCGCATATGAAGGGCGGACCATCTGTTGAGGTGCTTTTAGACCTAGCCCTTGGCGATGACCAAGATATCGCGACGCAAGCTGGTGACGTACTGAAAACCCAAGTATTCCTATACGAAGCGGATACCAACCGGTTGAAAGCCGCATATGCCGCTGGCAACACAATCGCCAAAGATATCTTGCAGAGTTACTCAACCGCGGAATTCTTCACCAAGCTCCCAGAAATCGAAGAGGACATCAAAGTTGTCACCTACATCGCCGCAGAAGGCGATATTTCGACAGATTTGCTATCTCCTGGCAACCAAGCGCACTCGCGATCCGACCGTGAATTGCATGGGAAATGCATGATTTCTCCTGAAGCACAGCAAGAAATTCAAGAATTGCAAAAACAACACCCAGACAAACGGGTTATGTTGATTGCAGAAAAGGGAACCATGGGCGTTGGATCATCCCGCATGTCCGGGGTCAACAATGTCGCACTTTGGACAGGCAAGCAAGCAAGCCCTTATGTCCCCTTCGTGAATTTTGCACCTGTTGTTGCGGGTACAAATGGCATTTCTCCGATCTTTCTGACAACTGTTGGCGTGACAGGTGGCATCGGTGTCGATTTGAAAAACTGGGTCAAAAAAGTCGATTCTGACGGCAATCCAATTATAAACAACGACGGCAATCCAATCCTGGAGCAGAAGTATTCTGTCGAAACAGGAACTGTTCTGCAAATCAACACCAAGGACAAAAAGCTTTTCGACGAAACAGGCACCAAAGAGTTGGTGGATATGTCGTCTTCCTTCACCCCGCAAAAAGTCGAGTTTATGAAGGCCGGCGGCTCATACGCGATCGTCTTTGGTAAGAAATTGCAGAGTGTTGCTTGCGACATACTTGGCGTCCCATTGGACTCCGCATTTGCTCCATCCAAGGAGATTTCGCATCCGGACCAAGGCCTGACAGCGGTTGAAAAAATATTCAACGCTAATGCTTTGGGCGTAACCCCCGGCACAACCTTGCATGCGGGTTCGGATGCAAGAGTCTCAGTAAATATCGTCGGCTCGCAGGACACAACCGGTTTGATGACCTCGCAGGAACTGGAAGCCATGGCCGCCATGACATTATCCCCGACAGTGGATGGCGCTTATCAGTCAGGCTGCCACACAGCATCGGTTTGGGACTTTAAGGCGCAGGAAAACACGCCAAAACTGATGGCCTTTATGAACCAATTCGGCCTGATCACTGCGCGTGATCCTAAAGACGTCTACCATTCTATGACAGACGTCATCCATAAAGTATTGAATGACATCACGGTCGATGATTGGGCGATTATTATTGGTGGCGACAGCCATACAAGGATGTCCAAGGGTGTGGCTTTTGGTGCGGATTCAGGCACCGTGGCGTTAGCACTTGCGACGGGTGAAGCCACAATGCCGATCCCTGAATCCGTCAAGGTAACGTTCAAAGGGGCCATGGCAGATCACATGGATTTCCGCGATGTGGTTCATGCCACTCAGGCACAGATGCTCCAACAATTTGGGGACAATGTGTTCCAAGGCCGCGTCATTGAAGTTCACATTGGAACGCTCCTGGCAGACCAAGCCTTTACGTTTACGGATTGGTCCGCAGAAATGAAAGCCAAGGCATCGATCTGTATTTCCCAGGATGAAACTTTGATTGGATCACTTGAGATCGCCAAAGCACGCATTCAGATCATGATCAACAAAGGAATGGACAATGAGGAGCAAATGCTTGCCGGCTTGATCGCCATTGCAGAGAAACGCATCGCCGAAATCAAATCCGGGGCAAAACCCGCGTTGACACCTGATACAAACGCCAAATATTTTGCCGAAGTTGTGGTTGATCTGGACGCGATTGATGAACCGATGATTGCTGACCCGGATGTTTCCAACGCCGATGTGTCCAAGCGATACACACATGACACAATTCGCCCCATTTCTCATTACGGTGCTGAAAAGAAAGTTGATCTGGGTTTTGTTGGATCTTGCATGGTTCATAAAGGGGACGTAAAAATCGTTGCTCAGATGTTGCGCAATCTTGAAGAAGAACACGGCAAAGTCGCATTCAACGCACCTCTGGTTGTCGCCGCTCCGACGTACAACATCATCGACGAGCTGAAGGAAGAAGGCGATTGGGCCGTTTTGCAAAAGTATTCTGGCTTTGAATTTGACGATAATGCGCCCAAAAATACGGCCCGAACAGAATACGAAAATATCCTGTACCTCGAGCGCCCCGGATGTAACCTATGCATGGGCAATCAGGAAAAAGCGGCCAAAGGTGACACCGTTCTGGCAACGTCGACACGGTTGTTCAAAGGTCGTGTTGTTGAGGACGCGGACGAGAAGGCGGGTGAATCCTTGCTCGCATCAACACCTGTCGTCGTTTTGTCTGCGATCTTAGGGCGCACGCCAACGCTTGAGGAATACAAAACATCCGTAAAAGGGATTAACCTGACGAAGTTTGCGCCGCCATTGGAAAAACCGGCCGGAACATTGTCCGCCCATTTTTGACGGACCCCTTGCATTGCTAAGCACGTCCAATTGCTAATCCATTGAAACCTGTTCAGCGAGCGCGATTAACCTAGCGCTCGCCGAACACTGCAAAATATTCGTCGGGGGTACATCTGACCACCTGTCAATTGTTGGGATGTGACCTGCGCCCCAAGTTCCCTCCAGCTTTGCGCGGAGTCCTTGGGGTTAGATCTTTGGCGCTAGGCAGCCATCTTGTCCATGTCCTTTCTCTGCAAGAATTCCATCGGCGTCAGGTTGCCCAATGCTGAATGTGGTC
>JBDWVP010000025.1:0-184542 GCA_039983935.1 Roseobacter sp.
AATGGCAATCTTCGAATACATAAATGGGTTCTATAATCCGCGAAGACGCCATTCAGCACTGGGTTGAAAAAGCCCGGTCGCTTTCGAGCGAAAGGTGGCTTAAACGAGCACTTGGAGTGGCACAAAAGCGCGATAGGTCCATAATCTGGGCGGGATAGCAAAGAAGCCTCAGTATCCTGATGGAGTCGTCAGCACGGCATCTGCGTTTGGACGTTCAATCGGAATGAGAGAGAACGAAGCATTTGTCAGGCTGGTTCGAGCTGGATGCACGCCAGCAAGTTATGCCGAGATCTCAAAGACTGGTAAAAATCGGTACTATGTAACAGAGGAGGATATTGCCGCATTTCATCTGCAATATCTTACCCAGAATACAATGGCGGTAGAGCTCAACACGTTTTGGCGAACACTTGTTTCACAATTGCAAGCCGCGGGGGTGAAACCGTTCACCTCAGGGAATGAGGAATACGGCCACCTTTATCTACGTGCCGATGTCGAGGAGCTTTTCCGTAACTCGTAATACTTGGTATGCCCCCTAATGTAAGAGAGGTCGAGTATAGGCGATTTCTGCCCGCTCAATCATTCGTTTGACCGTCCTCAAGCTGGGCCCCCCGATATTACCATGACATGACAGAATGATCTCTTCGATCACTGAGATAGCCTCATCAGGAAGACTATGAACTTTGCCCAGACGCTGCGCAAAACCGACAAGGTGCTGCTTCGACACTAGGAGCAGTTCCAATGGCGGGCAGCGGCTCAGAAGGGGCTCAGGAAGGCCACGTAAACTATTCGCGGTCAGCACCCTCCCCACCCACGAGAGATCAAACTCAACGCAATAGTACGGGCATTGCCAATTCTTTGCTGTCATTCTTTCCAAGAGGGGCAAAAGTGCATCCGTCAGGCTGAATCGAAGCCCTTTCTCTGAGGTCACGTCTCCCGCCTTTTCCACTTCATCTACCACCATGAGAGGATTGGCACATCTCTCTCTGAGAATAGTTTCCATGATTTTACTTGGTCTGGCATTGGCCCAGCCACGCTGTGAACCGATCAAAGCAAAGCTGGCAGGCTCACCGGTAGCCTCGACAACCGTAGTTGGTACTTCGAGCAGTTTGCCCAGCCTCCGCGCCCAATGGGATTTGCCGATGCCCGGCGGACCGAGAAGCAAAAGCGGCGCAAACTGGATGCTGGGACGGCCCTTACGAACCAACTGCCGCATCGCGTGCCAGATATGCTCAGTGGCGGGGCCCATCCAAGGCATCTCCTCATGCAAGGTCGCTGCAAGGACGTCAGCATCGTGTTCGCCGGAAACTCTCGAGACCGTCGCACCGTTTTGAAGACCGCGAAGGGCATTCCGATCATCGGTCCTTAAGTGCTGCATACCTGTTGCGGCGTCTTGGCGCTCAACATATCCCAAAGCGCGCCTTTCGATCTTGATCTTGTCTGGCGTTGAAAGAGAGTTTCCATAAAGATCGAAGGTTTCCTCCGGTCCATCCTCAGCAGCCCTCTCAATTTGTCGGGAAACGCACTTTTGCTCGCGAAAGCCCCTCAGGAATCGGGAGAACCTGCGCTCAAGATCGGCCACCGTGGGAGTTTTGTCGAAAAAGCGAATGTTCGCGATTGGGATGTTTGATTTCAGCATGACGGATTCCTTTCAGATCCCGGCACACAGCTTTGCAATGCACCGGCTGCATGACCAAAGGCCTAACATTGGGTTTGATATGAAAGGCTCCGGAGCCTTGGAACAGACAGTGAACGAATAATTAGGGGCGTGTCAACAGAGCCCGAGGGCATTTGTAAGAGGGTGCGGGGGAAGCATCATTTCGTATCTACACCGTCTATAGTGCTGATTTTTATCAGTAAATTTTCAGCTTCAGATCGGAGCATCAAAAAACCGTTTTTTGTCCGAAATACGGTCTTTGGATGTCCGACGTCACTGGCTACAACATCGTAATGGCGATCCCGGGAGGACTCGAACCCCCAACCCCCTGATTAGAAGTCAGGTGCTCTATCCAGTTGAGCTACGGGACCATGGTTTGTTGATAATGGTTCGGGAAACGGTTCGCAAGCCGTTGATGCCTTTCTAACCATCTGTATTTCGATCTTCTTCTTCGCCCAGTTCTCAGGATTAGACAGACCCTGTCTATCCAGTTAGCCTACGGAGCGGTTCAGAAACGGGGGCAAGACCGTTTCTGGGAGCGGGTTAACCGCCATGACATCTGAAATCAAAAGTAAAATTTACGTTTGGACAAGCACCCGTCTCTTCCCTACATTCAATGCAGACAAGCCGTTACTCAGCAGCCCGACGGAAGATAACGATCAAACAGATCTGAGATGGCAATGTCGCAATCCCCCGGCCAGTACACCTTGCCTCAAGATTTCCACTTGCGCTGTAGAATTTTCAATACAATTGATTCATAGGAACGGCGCTCTTGTCCACAACTCAAGTTCTGTAGGCCTAAAAACGCCACAAAGAGCTGCGCAAACAAAATATGCACCATGATCACCTAGGAAATTAACATAGGTAAATTGACGAAACTTGAATTGCGCGCCTGCCGACGTGCTATCGGGAAGCGACTAAGATCAAGTCAGCTTATAGGAAACAGCTGCCGCTAGGCGCTCTCACTTTCTAAAAGAACGCGTGTCAGAATAACAATTTGACAGCGAGTAAAGAAGCACAGAGAGGGCGCCGAAATTTCCCATTACAACGTAATACACAAAAATCTTTGTCGCGCTGTAATCATTGAGGACGGCGTAGAGCGACCCTATCATTCCAAATAGGATGCATGCGAATTGGATTGGTACAATGGCTTTCATTGTTCAACTATGAGGAGAAAATATGACGTAGATCAAATAAAAGTGAGATAACTTCCAATTTGAGCGGTCACCCGCTTATTCTTATTCTTAGAAATTTCCCTGAGCAGGATAAAATATCACAAATTCTTTATCTCACTCGATCGAATATTTTCAATTTAACGCAAACACGATTCCCCTCTAAACGCTTGCTCTTGCATTATTTTTCCTAACCACGTCGTTCTCGTGGAGACTCCCTAAACCCAAACTCCAAAGCCTGGGCCAAAAAAAACCTGTAAAACTAGTCAAACGCTACGCAAGGAGTCTCTTTGCCCTCTTGCCATGAAAAAAGGCCTGTATTTTCTTTGCTCCAGAAGAAAGTTCCGAATCCCGTGGCGTACTTAGCGCCCGAAGCAGACGGAATCACTGAGCCAACTAGAATCCTGTCGCTGTACTCAAGCCGAATACTCGGTCGCGGAGTGTCGAAAAAGAATGCACTCACCTCACTCGCGATGGCTGCATCACATCGGTAGATCACAGTTGATATAGGCTTCTCGAGTAGCCATTGCGCCACCAGTTCTCCTTCACGGGTTAAATAGGCGTCTTGGACGCATTGGCGCAAATCACCCGATGTCCAACATGCATCCCTTCCTTTGATCCAGCCACGTTGCATTGCTCTCAACCTTTGGGCGGCTTCTTGTGCACCAGCGTCTAACCCTTCGGCTCGACGCTCAGCGCGTTTAAAAACGCCCGCCAGCCGAATATCCAAATTTGCTAGTTCAACATCCGAACAAATCAGCGTTTCTGCACTGCTGGCGGCCTTGGCGCAGTCAAAGGAAGGTATGCTTGCAAGGGCTGCAGGTGCAAAGGACGCGGCACATACCCACAGAACAAAACCGAGAACTGTCAAAAAAGCGCGCATTCGATCCTTCTCCGGCCTAGGTATCTGTGATCTTTCATCTACGGCATCCTAACCACTTAACTGCGGGGCGGGCGACTTTTATAAACCGGCAAACTCCACCCAAAGGCAATGGACCCCGCGCGCAAGCACCAAGTCACACTGGCGCACAGCACCAGCGGGAAAAGCGGATCCTTAAAGAGGGGTTGTGTCACGGCAGCGACAGTCGCACCAGCAAAGGCGGCGGTTACATAAAGCTCTCCCTGACGCAGCACCACGGGAACGTCATCCAAAACCACATCGCGTAACAATCCCCCCAGGCAACCTGTAATCGTTCCCATCAAAATGACGACAAGAATTGGTTGATTAAGCGCCAATGCCACGCCGGTCCCTGCAGGAACCGCAACACACAAAGCAAAACTATCCAGCCAAATCAACGATCGGAGACGACTTTCAAACAAATGGGCAGTGAAAAACACGATCACAGCTGCCAAACACGCAACGCCAATATAGGCAGGCTGTGCAATCCAGAAGATTGGGTTTCGGTCCAGTAACACGTCACGTGTTGTCCCTCCTCCAACCGCAGTAAGGCAGGATACAAAGGCGAACCCAACGATGTCCAATTGACGACGGCTTGCAACCAAAGCACCCGTCAGTGCAAAGACAAAAACGCTCGCAAAATCCAACAACGCCAATGGTGTCACGGCTTGAACGGAGCCATACCAGCACGGGCCAACTCGTCCGCACGTTCATTTTCCGGATGCCCGGCGTGGCCTTTAACCCACTTCCAAGTGACATCATGGCGCGCGTTTGCCTCGTCCAGTCGTTGCCACAACTCGGCATTTGCGACCGGCTTTTTGGCCGCATTTTTCCAGCCGTTTTTCTTCCAGCCGAAGATCCAGCTGGTGATTCCATTCTTAACATAGTTGCTGTCCGTCACGATTGTGATCGTGCTGTGGCGGCTCAGCGATTCCAATGCATTGATCGCGGCCAACAATTCCATACGGTTGTTTGTCGTTTGTGGTTCGCCCCCTTGCAGTTCGCGCTGTTTGACAATCTCGGCTCCATCCATGGCGCGCAGCAAAACGCCCCATCCACCGGGTCCGGGATTTCCCGAACAAGCACCATCAGTATATGCAAATAGATCAGGCATGTGCAGCCAATGCGATCCAAGGAGAAACGTCTCCCGCCAGCCCTTTGCCCAGCCCTTCACGGCGTTCAATGACTGTCAAACCCGCGTTCGTCAAAAGAGTATTCAATTCGTCTTCCTCGTAATAGGTGTAATAGCGCCCGATATTGTCTCTTTGACTTCCCGCGCCGGTTTTGACCGCGATATGGAAACGCCCTCCCGGTCTTAGCGCCGTTGCAATGCGGGCGAGATGGTCGGGCATATCACGACGAACCGCATGAAGCAGCGAGAAATTTGCCCAAATACCGTCAAAAATATCTATCCCGTTAACATCTGTGAAACCAGCCAGTTGCGCATTCACACCCGCGTGCTTCCCGGCCAAGACAATCATCTCCGGGACGGGATCATAGGCGGTAACCTTTAAGCCAGACTGCGCCATAGCGGCGGCCGATGCCCCCGGACCACAACCCAGATCTAAAACATCGCCACCTTTGGGGATCGCTTGGATAAACGCCCTCAAACACGGGTCTTTCGAATTCACAGACTCCGTTAAGTTCGCGTAATCTTGGGCCTTGGCAGCATAGACACTCAGGGTTTCACTATCGCTCACAAGAACACTCCAACACCGAGACTGGCAACAACGATAGCCGTGAGAAGCACACGCAAAGACAACCACCAACGCGGCGTTAGACCCCAGACTGAGAAGGACAGGTCGAGGATGAGCAACCCCAGAAATCCAAAAATCAAATTCAACCCAGCTGTGGTTGGTCCGCCTCCTGTCATGAAAAACGCCCAGAGTGCCGGGATGACCGACATTGCATAGCAAATAGTTGCCTTGGCCCCCTGCGCCTTTGTTGCAAATCCCCAAAGAACGCCGGACATAAACGACAAGATTACCGAACCATAAAATAGCTGGACATAAGGCCCGACAAATCGTGGCCCCAGTGATTTTGCCCCCCACTGCGCAAGTGGTTCGATGCTATAGGTTGCCGCGCCCCAGACAAAAGGAATGAGGCCGGCAAGGCCCAGCACAAGCGGGGCACGAGGGATCTGCTTCATGAATGGCAACATGGTCTCACTCTATCTGCAAGGCAAGGCTTGCGCAGGTAGGTTGTCATGGGAGCACCCGTAAATAACATTCGATCTGCCGTGCTAGACAAAGTGCTTTTCAAACTCGGCAATGCGCACCCGCATCTTGGGCATTTACGCCTTTTCACGCAATACGCGCGGAACTTTGAATTCAACGTTTTCGACAGCGGTTTCGACCATTTCACGGGTGACTTCAAAACGCGCCTCAAAAGCCCCGATCACCTCGTTGATCAATACCTCGGGCGCCGAAGCTCCGGCTGTTATTCCAATACTTGAAATGCCCTTCAGTGCGCGCCAGTCAATATCATCGGCACGTTGAACCAATTGCGCGTACCCGCAGCCAGCCCGCGCTCCAACTTCCACCAGTCGTTTGGAATTTGATGAATTTGGGGCGCCAACCACCAACATGGCGTCACACTTGGGCGCCATTGCCTTGACGGCTTCTTGCCGATTTGTCGTCGCGTAACAGATGTCTTCTTTATGAGGCCCAACGATTGCTGGAAATCGAGCTTGTAAGGCCGTCACGACATCCGCGGTATCATCGACGCTTAAAGTTGTCTGGGTGACATAGGCCAAGCGTTCAGGATCGCGCACGTCAATCTTTGCGACATCAGCGGGCGTTTCGACCAACAGCACTTCGCCATCTGGCAGTTGGCCCATCGTCCCGACGGTCTCAGGATGGCCATCATGGCCAATCATGACCATTTGAAGCCCGTTGTCGGCATGTCGCTGAGCCTCAATGTGAACTTTGCTCACCAATGGGCAAGTCGCATCCACATAGACCATATCGCGCGCTATTGCAGCGTTTGGGACGGATTTAGGCACCCCATGCGCCGAAAAGATAACGGGACGATCATCCGGACACTCCGAAAGCTCTTCGACAAAAACAGCGCCCTTGTCGCGCAACCCGTCAACGACGAATTTATTGTGCACGATTTCGTGGCGCACATAAACTGGCGCACCCCATTTGGACAGGGCCATTTCGACAATCTTGATCGCACGGTCAACACCGGCACAAAACCCACGGGGGGCTGCCAAGTAAACGGTCAGTGGGGCTTTCGTCATAGTATCTCTCCGCTTAACGCCCCTAGAAGTAAGCCTTTGTCAGGCGCGCGTCCAGAGCCGCAAGCGGAGAGCTTAGCTTGCTTCGTGCATCTCACGAGGAGGACGTCCAATGACTTCGCGCAGCTCTTCGAGCTCAATGAAGTTGTCCGCTTGGCGCCGCAGCTCATCAGAGATCATCGGCGGCTGGCTGCGAATGGTCGACACAACCGAAACGCGAACACCAGATCGCTGCAAGCTTTCCAAAAGCGGCCTGAAATCACCGTCTCCGGAAAACAAAACAATATGATCTACCCGAGACGCAAGTTCCATTGCATCTACAGCCAGCTCAATATCCATGTTCCCTTTAACTTTACGACGGCCCATACTGTCGGTGTATTCTTTCGCCGTCTTTGTGACCATGGTGAACCCGTTGTAGTTTAGCCAATCGACCAGCGGGCGTATCGGGGAGTACTCATCATTTTCCAATAACGCCGTATAGTAGAAAGCCCGTAATAGCTTACCTCGGCGCATGAACTCCTGACGGAGCAATTTGTAGTCTATGTCAAACCCCAGTGACTTGGCAGCAGCGTACAAATTTGACCCGTCGATGAACAGCGCGAGCCGTTCGTCTTTATAAAACATTTAATGTCCTTTCGATTAGCCGTGCGCTGGTGCTCGTAAAATGTAATAAAAATCCATTACACGACAGGGTAACAAATTAAGGGTTTTTGACCGTGCCGCAAGGTATACGCAAGCACAAAACAGGCGAAAGTCTGCCACAATTCCGGTCACTTGCGCTAATTGCCCTAGGGTCAAACGAGCCATTTGATGCTTTTACTGTTGCTAATACGGTCAATTCAGCCATCGACCGCCTAGAATACAACCTTGGCGTGATTCGCAGCAAAAGCCGTCTTTTCAACACCCCAGCGTTTCCAAAAGGCAGCGGCCCGGATTTCGTCAATGCAGCTGTCGCCGTGCACACGGATCTTGATGCGCAGCAGATCATAGAGGGATTACATCGGATCGAGAGCGAATTTGGCCGCGCACGCACAGAGCGTTGGGGACAGAGAACTCTTGATCTAGATTTGATCGGAATGGGAGATTTGGTTTTGCCAAATCAGGAAGCCTATCAAAAGTGGGCGGGCTTACCGCTGAAAGAACAAATGCGCCAAGCCCCTGATCAACTGATTCTCCCACATCCACGCGTACAGGAGCGTGCATTCGTTCTTATACCACTCATGGATGTAGCTGCAGATTGGATTCACCCTGTTTCCGGCCTTAGTGTCTCCCAGATGGTGGACGCTTTGCCATCAAAGCTGCGTGATGAGGTAAAAGCGTTGTAATCTGCGCTTGTCAATTGCGTCGCCAAGTCCTAAACAACCGACTTCTGACCAAATTTCGCCCGATGGAGAATTTTCATGGCCCGCGTCACAGTTGAAGATTGCGTAGATAAAGTCCCTAACCGGTTCGAACTGGTCATGTTGGCGGCCCACCGCGCCCGTGAGATCTCCGCCGGTTCGTCGCTGACAGTCAACCGTGACAACGACAAAAACCCGGTCGTTTCCCTGCGCGAAATCGCGGATGAAACTCAAAGCGCGGACGATCTGCGTGAGCGTTTGATCGAGAGCAACCAGAACCAAATCGAAGTTGATGAGCCAGAAGAAGACGCAATGGCGCTTTTGATGGGAGCCGAGCAGGACAAACCGGAAGAAGATAGTATGTCCGAGGAAATGCTTTTGCGGCAACTGATGGCCGCACAGGGTCAGGGCTGAGCAGAAACTCCACCCTGCCTGGCCTAAGGGGCAAATGGCATGAAAGACGGCGAACATTTGGAAATTTCAGCCGACGACCTGATTGCCCTGGTTTCCCGGTACAATCCGAAAACGAATTCGGACCTGATCCGCAAGGCCTATGCCTACGGCATGGACATGCATTCGGAGCAACGCCGCCACTCTGGTGAGTTGTATTTTAATCATCCCGTTTCGGTTGCTGCCATTCTTACTGAGCAGCAACTGGACGACGCCACGATTATTACAGCGTTGCTGCACGACACAATTGAAGACACGGAAGCATCGTTTAGAGAAGTCAGCGAATTGTTCGGCGAGGAAGTTGCCGAGCTTGTAGACGGGGTTACAAAGCTAACCAATCTGCAGCTGAACTCCAGTGAAACCAAACAGGCAGAGAATTTTCGCAAACTGTTCATGGCGATGTCCAAGGATTTGCGAGTCATTTTGGTTAAGCTTGGCGACCGGCTGCACAACATGCGCACCATTCGGGCCATGAAACCCGAAAAGCAGGCCCAAAAAGCACGCGAAACCATGGATATCTATGCACCGCTCGCGGGGCGTATGGGCATGCAGTGGATGCGGGAAGAGCTCGAAGACCTTGCGTTCCGCGTTTTGAACCCTGAAGGACGCGCTTCAATCATTCGTCGATTTATCAACCTGCAAAAGGAAACCGGCAATGTGATCCAACGGATCACCGGTGATATGCGGTTGGAATTTGACAAAGCAGGCGTCGAGGCTGATGTCTTTGGTCGAGCCAAGAAACCCTATTCAATCTGGCGCAAGATGCAGGAAAAGGATCAGACTTTTTCAAGGCTGTCAGATATCTACGGCTTCCGAATAATCACACCCAGCGAAGAAGACTGTTACCGAACACTTGGCGCCATCCATCAGCGTTGGCGCGCGGTGCCCGGACGGTTCAAGGATTACATCAGCCAACCCAAAACGAACGGGTATCGTTCAATCCACACGACTGTATCGGGACGAGACGGTAAGCGTGTTGAAGTGCAAATAAGAACCGGGCAAATGCACGATGTGGCAGAAACCGGTGTTGCCGCGCATTGGTCATACAGAGACGGCGTACGCAGCAAGAACCCCTTTGCGGTTGATCCCGCCAAATGGATCACCACGTTGACCGAACAATTTGATGCGGAAGAAGATCATCAGGATTTCCTCGAAGCTGTTAAGCTCGAGATGTATTCAGATCAGGTGTTTTGCTTCACGCCCAAGGGCGAAGTTGTCAAATTGCCGCGGGGCGCGACCCCTATCGACTTTGCCTTTGCCATCCATACACGCATTGGCTCGGCCTGTGTTGGGGCTAAGGTGGACCATATGCGGGTGCCGCTCTGGACACGATTAAAAAACGGACAGTCAGTAGAAGTCATCACCGCCGAAGGTCAGAGCCCCCAAGCCACATGGCTGGATATCGCCGTGACCGGCAAAGCGCGATCCGCCATCAGACGTGCCCTGCGCGAAGAGGATAAAGCGCGATTTATCAAGTTGGGCATCGAGCTCGCACGATCTGCTTTTGAAAACGTCGGCCGCAAATCGACGGACAAAGCCCTTGTTACAGCAGCACGTGCGATGCGTCTGTCAGACCAAAACGACCTTTTGGCGCGCCTTGGCAGCGCTGAAATTACGGGTCGTGAAGTGGTTTCGGCGGTCTATCCACAATTACTTCCCAAAGAGGGAGCAAAGGTTGATGCCAAACGTGCCGTCATTGGTTTAACGCCCGGGCAGTCATTTGAACGGGCTTTTTGTTGCCAACCCTTACCTGGCGAACGGATCGTCGGAATCACTCTAAAAGGGCGTGGCGTTGTCGTGCATGCCATTGATTGCGATCGACTGAGCGCTTACGAAGACCAGCCGTCTCGTTGGTTGGATTTGCACTGGCACGAAGGCGCGCACCCGGCTGTTTACGGAGCCACCCTGGAAGTAACCCTGAATAACGATGCCGGGACACTGGGACGAATTTGCACATTGATTGGAGAAAGCCGGGCCAATATCTCTGATCTACAATTTGTAGATAGAAAATCAGATTTTTACCGACTGCTGGTATACGTTGAACTGCGTGACGTGGCTCACTTACATTCACTAATGCTCACACTTGAGGCAGAAAGTGATGTTGCGGCGATCACAAGGTGTAGAAATATGGCATCCAACTCTACGGAAGCATCTAATGAATGACCAATACCGGTCATCGCATAGTTACAATTGTGGGACGCACTGTCTGTCAGTGCCCCGTTAAACATATAGGTTAGGACGCCCTCGTTCGTGTTTAAACGCAGAAATCCCAAAAGCTGGCCGCGCGCCGTGCTGGATGTCCTGTGGCCACGGGGGGGGTGGACGCGTGCTTTTCACTATGTAAAACATCGGATGCGGCGTTTACCTGACAGCCCAGAGCGCATTGCGCGCGGCATATTCGGCGGGGTGTTTGCTTCGTTCACACCCTTTTATGGTTTTCACTTTTTTATTGCCGCTGGTTTAGCCTATTTGATGCGTGGGAATGTGCTCGCCTCTCTAATGGCGACGTTTTTCGGCAACCCCCTGACGTACGTGCCAATTGGTGTTTCGGCCTTAACGACCGGACATTGGATTTTAGGCGATCAGGTGAGCGAGGGGGTCCACCGTTCCTTTGGTGGCAAATTCGTCGATGCCGGCGCTGACTTAAAAGACAATTTTATCGCAATATTCACGGACGAGCGTGCTGATTGGGCAGGTATTGAAGCATTATACCAGGAAATTTTCTTCCCTTATTTGGTGGGCGGCGTTCTATCAGGGATTTTCTTTGGCACCATTTGCTATTATCTATCTGTTCCGGTGATCCGTGTGTATCAGAAGCGGCGCAAGGGGATGATCAAATCCAAACTGGATGCGATCAAAGCCAAAGCAGCAGCCAAAGCGGAAGCAAAGCGCAAAGTTGATCATCACTCGGCCGGGGAATGACCTGAACGACAAGGAGATGGCTGCTGTGCCCAATCAGGGAAAACTACGCCTAGGCGTGAATATTGACCATGTAGCAACGGTGCGAAATGCAAGAGGCGGGGCATACCCGGATCCCTTGCGCGCGGCGCGCATCGCACAAGACGCCGGAGCAGATGGCATTACTGCGCATTTGCGCGAAGACCGGCGACATATTTCTGATGCCGACATAGAGGGGCTGATGGATGTTCTGACTGTCCCTCTCAATTTCGAAATGGCGGCGACAGCTGAGATGCAGGAAATTGCATTGCGCCACAAGCCTCACGCAGTTTGCATCGTCCCGGAAAAACGAGAAGAACGCACGACTGAGGGTGGCTTGGACGTGGCGCGGGACGAAAACCGTTTAGCGCATTTTATCGCCCCTCTGCGCGAGGCTGGCAGTCGTGTTTCAATTTTCATTGCGGCCGAGCAACGTCAGATCGAAGCCGCACACCGGATCGGTGCCGAAGTCATTGAATTGCATACAGGCGCTTATTGTGACGCGGATGCCGAGGGCAATCTGGCTGCCCGTGATGAAGAGGTGTTGCGGCTAAAGAGCATGGCTACTTTCGCTCATTCGCTTGGCCTAGAAGTGCACGCCGGGCACGGATTGACCTATGAAACCGTTCAACCAGTTGCCGCATTCCCAGAAGTCATCGAGTTGAATATCGGCCATTTCTTGATTGGGGAATCAATCTTCTTAGGTTTGGAACCTGCGATAAAAGAAATGCGACGGTTAATGGATGTCGTTAGACCCTAACCCTTTGATACCCCTCTATGCCATTGCATAGCCGGGGGTATCCATCTTTTCTGGCTTCTTTTTAAAATGAGACGTCCGACCTAATCCGACAATCCTTGCACTCTTTAACGAGTAACGCACAACTGTCGTGTTAACCTTGCAGTAACTAAACATTTGTCTGACGATCATTAAAATCCTACCTTTATTACATGTTTAACAAGTCTCCCATTTTACCAGTAACTTTTTTGTTGGGCGTTGTCGTCTTGTCCGGGTGCAGCTCACCCCACGATGACCCTCAATTTCGCTCATATGACCTAGAACTCGTTCATACCTCGAAATACTCAACATATATCGGGGTCGTTCCAGGTTCTCGGGGCCAAGATATGCCGCGCATAGGACAGTTGGACAGCAAGGGTTTTAGTGCATTTCTAAGAGACAGCATCGGCTGTTCCTTGGATGGTGATCGAAAAATCCACCGGCTCGGGCATAAAAAGAAGCCAGCTGGCTATATGGTACCGATTACCTGTTTATAACTTTGCTTTTTTGGTCCGAATCCCCGAAATCGCTCTAGGGTCTCACAGCTTACCATCCCGATGAATAGCTGCAAGTTACAACTCTCCAATCGCCCATCATGCGCCATTCGGCCTAGTATGGTATAAAGAAAGCAAACGGGCAAAACTGACAGAAAATCGGCATGATTTTTCCTTGCTGCTCTTTTTCTATTGCGCTCAGGTCAACAAGCCGCATATTAAACTAGTATACTAGTAGGAATTACTTCAATTCGCTGGCAGCCTGCGGATGGTTGTGCGGACAAGAAAAATTCCAAAGTCAATCTTCGGGCATGGGAGTGCACGCAAGCGATTTTGGCAGTTGGAAAGGGAGCCGATAAATGGCGCAGGCAAGGCAACTTGGCGCACGTCGCACGAGCGTCGACAATATCTATACTCACCTCCATCAAGAAATACTTTCCATGCGCCTGAAGCCAGGCGACAAGATCTCCGAAGCCGATATTGCAACCCAATTCGGAGTGTCTCGTCAACCAGTCCGCGATGCCTTCAATCGGTTGGCAACCCTCGATCTCCTACTGATACGCCCCCAGCGGGCGACTGAGGTCAAAAGGTTCTCGACAAGGGAAATCGTTAAATCCCGCTTTGTTCGTGCTTCCATTGAAAAAGAAATTTTACGTCGTGCGGCACTTTTTTGTGACCCAGATGGAGCCGCAAAACTAAATGTCGCACTTTTAGAACAAGAGCAGGCTATTGAAAAAGGTGACAATGACGCATTTGGTGTTCTTGATTACGATTTTCACAAAATTCTATGTGGCATCGCCCAAGCAGATTTTGCCTTTGATGTCATTATGACAGAGAAGTCCAAAGTAGATCGCCTTTGTACTCTGAGCTTGTCTAAGGAAGATCGCATGCCCGAACTGGTTGCGGACCATAAAAAGATCGCTGACGCGGTCAAGAACCACGATCAGGAGGCCGCGGTCGAGCATGGCATGCACCACCTCGGACGTTTAGACGGCACCATCGAACAGATTTCACGCTCAAATGCCAACTACTTCGAAAACGATGGCCCGCACGAAGAATGATACCGTCGCCATGCGTCAGGCCCCGCAAAAGCATCAAGTGGTAGTGTCGTAGCCCATTGTCCCGACTGCCCATGCTATCGCGTCCTCGTAAACGCACTAAATCACAAAAATCACAAAAATCACTGTCGACTCTGACGCCAAACAAAGGAAATAAATTCATGTCCAACCATAAACCCAACGTCGGCCAAGCTGTTGGCGATTTCAGCTTTTCCACAACTGACGGCAAGCAAATATCCGTCGGCCAAGCCAAAGACAGATGGACGATGTTGTTTGTCTATAGAGGTCGCCATTGCCCGCGGTGCAAACGGTTTTTGAATAAGCTGGACAAGGCACTGGCGGCGTGGACCGCCAAAATGGACGTACTGGTGATCTCTGGCGACACCTTAGAGAAAGCAAAGGCAGACAAAGAAGAATTCGGTTGGAGCTTTGATCTCGGCTACGGGTTGACGGAGGCAGAAATGCGGTCTTTGGGTCTTTATGTTTCCGATCCCCTGTCAGAAGCAGAAACCACGAGCCGGTTTGCAGAACCTGGCGCGTTTGGCATTCGTCCGGACGGCACTTTGATGCTGGTAGACATCTCCAACGGACCAGCAGCACGCCCCGATCTTGAAGAGCTGTTGGATGGCATGACCTTCAACATCGACAACAATAGACCTGTGCGCGGCACGGCCTAAGAACCGACGTAGAATCACTTTTTGCTAAAACTGATCGCGGTTTTGGCTAAGGCGTTATTTCAGGAGGGCATCCCACCTTGGGGTACCTCTTCCTTAACCTCCAGAGTGACTACTCTAAGTTGTGCACCTCAATAAAATGTGTGCACAACTAAAATCCACCGCAGGACGGTCATTTGCGAGATTTTGAGTAAAAACCAACACTGCGAGCGCGCAAATACCTGTTTAAAAACCCTGAAGCAAAAATCAAAATTCAAAAACGAAGTTTGGAATTAGCCTGGGCAGAAACATACATTGCATTCCCGGTTGACAATTCTGGTATACTAGTCTTCCATTGGGTCCAGCCACTATGAACCCAGCGAGGACAGTACACAGAAAAACTAACTCTACTGATCGTTGCGAGGGACGAGGCTATGGGGTCGTAAAAAGGTCTAAAACTTAGGGAGGACATTATGTTCAACAAATTCACAAAAACTCTGGTCGGAGCGGTTGCTTTGACTGTCATCGGATGTGCGGCAAGCGCAGACAACTGGCGTGGCTGGAATGTTCACGTCGACGGTTATCCTAACACTGTTGCCATGGATAAGTTCGCGGAACTTCTTGCAGTTAAAACCGGCGGCGAAATCACATTGCAAATGTTCCACGGCGGCACATTGGGCAGCCAACCTGACGCGGTAGAGCAAGTCCGCGCCGGTGCACTGGAAATCGGTAACTTTAACCTTGGCCCGATCGGTCCAATTGCGCCAGCGGCAAACGTTGTTTCCTTGCCATTCGTTTTCAAAGACGTCCCACATATGTTCCGCGTTCTTGACGGCGAGGCCGGTGCGGCAATCGCTGCAGGCATGGCTGAAAAAGGCCTTCAGCCCTTGGCATGGTATGATGCTGGCGCCCGTTCTTTCTACAACGTTGAAAGAGCGATCAACACGCCAGCTGACGTTGCTGGCATGAAAGTTCGCGTCATGAACAACGAATTGTTCACAGGCATGATCGCTGAACTTGGTGGTAACCCATCCCCAATGGCCTTTGCGGAGGTTTATCAAGCCTTGAAAACAGGCGTCGTAGACGGTGCGGAAAACAACTGGCCTTCCTACGAATCAACAGGCCACTTTGAAGTTGCCGGCTACTACTCGTTGTCCCAGCACCTGATCATTCCTGAATGTATCTGTATTAACGCAGGCACTTTCAATTCTCTTTCAGATGAAATGAAAGCCGCCGTTCAAGAAGCTGCACAAGAATCCGCGCTGTATCAACGCGATCTTTGGGCCAAACGCGAAGCAGACAGCCGTAAAGCCGTCGAAGCAGCAGGCGTTGCGGTAAACGATGTCGCAGACAAAGCACCATTCCAAGCTGCAATGGGCCCTGTTTACGAAGCATACTTCGAAACAAACCCAGATCTGCGTTCATTGGTCGAACTTATTCAGTCAACTGAATAAAACACTACTTTAACTAAATGAATTGCGCCTGGCTCCCCCCTTGGGGCCAGGCGATTTAATGACGGAGAACACTTATGAGCGACGCAACACGAATTCCGCCATTGGTACAACGCATGGCAGCAGTCTTAGATTCAATTGCCTTCGCTTGCCGCATTTTGACAGGCATCGCTCTGGTCTTTTTGACCGTCATTTTTGGCTGGCTTGTCTTTGGCCGATATGTGCTGAATGCAACGCCAACGTGGGTGGAGCAGCTCGCGCTGTTACTGGTCATGCTGATTGCGTTTCTCGGGGCCGCCGTTGGCGTTCATGAAAACACACATTTGTCAGTTTCCGTCCTACGCACCGCCGTTCCCCCGCGAATCCGCGCAATTTTTGTCATCCTAACCGACTTGGCTATGGCTCTTTTTGGTTTCTTGATGCTTTGGTTTGGTGCACAGCTGACAATTTTCAAATGGGGCTCACTGATACCCCTACTCCAGTTACCCGAAGGATTGCGCTCGCTTCCCCTAACAATCGGCGGAGGCCTAATCTTTCTCTTCTCACTCGGCCATCTAATCCGCCTTTTTCTTGGCGTTGACGACCGCACAGACAGCATAGAATAGAGTAAAATCATGGGAATTTTTGTACTTCTAGGTGCCTTCGCCTTTTGTGTGATCATCGGCACACCTGTGGCTTTTGCTCTGGGAATCTCGGCGATTGCAGCCTTCTGGTTCGAAGGCCTTCCGCTGATGATTGGATTTCAGCGCATCGTTAGCGGAATCAATGTTTTTGCGCTCATGGCCATTCCATTCTTTATCTTCGCAGGGGAACTCATGTTCCACGGCGGCATCGCCATGCGTTTGGTCAGATTTGCCTCTGCCGCTGTGGGTGCCGTCAGAGGTGGTCTTGGGATCGTCAACGTATTCTCCTCTATGCTCTTTGGCGGCATCTCCGGATCAGCCATTGCGGATATTTCCGCGCTAGGATCAATCCTCGTCCCGGTGATGAAAGAAAAAGGATATGACGCAGATTACGCAGTAAACGTTACAGTGACGTCTTCGATCGCTGGCATCATCATTCCACCGAGCCACAATATGATCATCTTTGCGATTGCAGCTGGCGGCGGCATTTCTATCTCTAAACTGTTTTTGGCCGGTGTTGTTCCGGGCATTTTGATGTGCTCCTGTCTGGCGCTCGCGGCCTATCTGGTCGCGGTCAAACGCGGCTATAAAGCCGAAAAATTCCCCGGTTGGACAGCCCTGACAATGGCGTTCTTCGGCGCAATCCCCGGTTTGATGACGGCCGTTATCATCGTTGGTGGCGTGTTATCTGGCATCTTCACCGTAACGGAATCTGGCGCATTCGGTGCGATCTACGCGTTCATCGTCACCTTGTTGGTCTATCGTTCAATTACATGGACCAATTTTAAAATTGCCGTCTCCCAGGCCGTAAAAACAACAGCAATGGTGATGATTTTGATCGCCTGTGCAGGCGCATTCGCTTACATGCTCACGTTCTATCGTGTCCCCAATCAAATGGTGGATCTGTTGACCGGGATCACTGATAATCCCATTTTGATCTTGTTGATGATCAACCTCGTCTTGCTCGTCCTCGGGATGATCATGGACATGGCCGCACTCATTCTGATTTGCACACCGATCTTTCTGCCCGTCGCCAACAGCCTCGGCATTGATCCACTGCAGTTTGGAATGATCCTGTTGGTCAACCTCGGACTTGGCCTTTGCACACCACCTGTTGGTTCTTGTCTCTTTGTGGGGTGTGCTGTTGGGAAACTCCCGATGGAGAAAGCCGTCAGAACGATCTGGCCGTTCTACATCGCCATTTTCATTGCTCTCATGTTGATCACTTTTGTGCCCGCGATTTCGCTCACATTGCCGAATGTGATTGGATAGCAGTCTCAACATGGTAACGGCCCCTTTGACGGGGCATCTCAGAAATCCTCCCCTTCAACGCTGCCTTCGCGGGCGGCGTTGTTGTTTGAAGCCTCGTGAGTCAATCCTGTTGCGCTAAAACGTCAAAATCATCTAACATTCTGCCAAGGCTCAAAATTCCTGCGGAGAAGTTGCATGTCTCGAAACTCATGGCTGACGTGTTCTGTGTTATTCGTATTAAACTTGAGCGCGCCGCAGGTTGTTGCACAAAGCTGCCCTGACTATTTTCGTTTTGTTGACTTCGGCATTTCGGGCGCTGACGGGGCGCTGCAACGTGGCGGGCCTGTCTTCCGGGTCGTAGAAGACGGTGTATCGCTTTTAGGTGGGTCGCCAGTGACTTGCCTGAATATTCCCTACATGTTTACCGACGGCCACAGCCTTGCAATCCCAGTTGTAACAGACATCGGGTATGCACCCCATCTTGTTGCCCCGAATTTGTCGGAACTCGCTGTCAAAACGGTGTATGGTGAGGCGCGCGGACAGGCTGAGCAAAATGCCCGTGCCCACCGCGCACTGCTCAATAAAGCCGCCATCCAAGTCACCCGTGGATCGGATTTTTTATGTGCCGCTCAATCCGCCACAACCGAAGTGACTGTCAGTTGCGAAATCATAAACCCATATGACCCAGCCTTCCCACTTGTTGTCTATTGTAGTGAACAAGTCTGTCGTATGCCCGTAATGGCCATCGATGGCACATTAAAAATCGCAGCACGTTGGCGAAATCTGGAGACTATTGACGGGGCGGCGATCGGCCCGTCGATTTCCGAGATGGTCACGCAAATTCATGCATTTACGGCAGAAAAGCTCTCGCGTTAGAGCATCAATGCATACGTCACTGACCTTAGTTAGATCGCCCGTGTCATAAAACAGCTCAGCGGATCGTGCACATATTCTCCAAAAGGCGGGCACTCCGAAAACCCTTCACTGCTGTATAATTGCCGTGCCGCAGCATGTTCTGGCCCTGACCCTGTCTCCAGATTTAGCCGCGACAATCCTTGCGCCCGCGCATTTTCAATCAATGCACCCAACACCAAACGGCCCATTCCCCGCCCTCTTGCAGCCTCGGCTGTGTGCATGGATTTAACTTCGCCCCAATCTCCAAAGGATCGTATGGCGCCAATCGCGAGCAACCCGCTTGCGTCACGTGCGCCAAAAAGGTGAATATCTTCCCCCGTCAATCCACTAGCAGGTAGAGCGTGACAGCTTTCGGCTGGGGATTGCGCGCGCATCAGATCAAGATGTTTGCCCAACAATAGTGCTACATCCGGTTCGCCTACAGTGGCCCGGACGATATTAACGTTCATTGTCAATTGGGTTAAAGTTATCTCGAAGATTCAAATTTATCATGCAATTGCACTGCCTTATTTTAGTTGCGTTAATTTTGGGGCCAAGGATCCTGCGGGAATTGAGGGAAGATCCCACGAAACCTCAAAAAAGACAACAAAAGCCCGCCGAAGCCGGCTGTCGATATGCAAGCATTTGAAGGTGTCACGCTGACTTTTTGAACTTCGAAAGCGAACTGATTTCTACGTAGACAGCACCAATACCAACCTTATCAGGATGGCGCTGTCCACAGATCTTACCGGCTTGGATGTCGACGAAGACATCTTCGGACAGCCCGGCACCACGCTGACAAGCATAGGCGACAGGGTGGAAATCGCCTTCATCCGCACTCCCAAGGAGCAGTAATTCTTGCAAACTCTGCAAAAGGCCATCAAGACGTTCCCGCGAAAAGACGACATTTCGAACTGAACGTTGGCCTGTCTGCCGAACTAACGGCTTCACCGTATCCAGCCGATATAGCGCCTTGAACTGACCTCTGGTGGCGCCCCGGCAATCGGGAATATGATGCAATCGACCCGCAGATTTAAATGCTAGGATCATTGGTACGGTCTTAACTGCCTCAAAAAACTGTATTATCGCAGTCAACTTCCGTCGCATCTTCCGGCACCTGACCACGTTTTTTCAGAACCGGTGACAATCGCTACCGGCGGTATGTCGACCTCGGCGGACAGGCTTTGAATAGTGTGGTATTTGCGTTCAGTGATCTCAACACCAAGGACTTTGGTACCTGGTTCATTTGCGTTACTACGGCGGTGCAACCAATCATAGAGCTGCCCGTAGTGTGCCACAAAGCAGGTGGCGTCTTCCGGATCGTGACCAGTGCCTCAGAAATCGCCTTGGGTCCCTCACTGTATATGGAGAAACCGATGTCGGTGGCTTCTTCGGTCTGTCCAGGGGATAGCTTCAGAACAACGACACGGTGACCATGCTCAAATATCGCGCCCAACATTTGAGACGCAGCAAGAACCTGTTCTAGGGTCTGATCGTCAATCCAGTGATTATCGGAGCGAGTTCGACCAAGGAGGCGCGCACTTAGCCACGACAGATAATCCGGCGTCTTTGTGGATGCAGTCTGAGTTTCTTCGAGAATTTCAGTACCGATGGCCAGGCATAGGTTGATCTCATTCCCGCAAGGGGCGTCAATTAGCCAGGCCGAATGACAATCGCATCGGACCACGTGACGAAAGCCCCAGATGAGACGGAACCTACGGTCGGACCTTTAATTGTCTTCTGCCAAACAGAACGGGCAATAGCGGGCAGCACGCAGGCTCAAGAAAGATTTTGAAATGTCTTCACTGTTGATTTGGCGACGAAGAGACCAAGCTAACATCTCTGCTGCATATTAAACGGATACCGATAAGATCACCGTAAAGGCCCTAACTTAGGTGTTTAAAAGGCTGCTCAACGAGCAAGAGTTTGGTGAGCTTGAATGCAAAGATGAATCTGTAAAGGAAATGACCTTCGAGGAAGCTACTCGCTTTGCTGCGCTGCCAGATTTTGGGGCCGATCTTGAGAATAAGGTCGTACTGTCCATAGCCGTCAGGCTAGCAGCAGAAGAGTTTGCGATTGCAAAAATAGATGACGATGAGTGGATTGCTGGTTTGAGCTCCAATCAAATGGCGAAACTGATCAAGCGCTAAAAGGAAAAATTTACTTCCACTGACGGTGAACGTTCAAATATTCGGCTATTGGAGGAGTTGAACCTTATAACTCCAGAAAACATCCATCTGAACGCATTCATATTCGAACCCATCTGGGATAAGTCGGCTGAGCGCCTTGCTCAATTGCATACGGAAGTCACAAAGCTTCAAGCATAAGCAATTTGTATCTAAAACAGCAAAGGCAGCTCTATCAGCAGTCAAAATCGATTGCGCTTGTTAAGCCAGATCGATTTCGCGGGATCCTTGACCCGATTCCGAGACAACTTTGTCCCGTTTCACAATCACTAATGTGTCCATGCACCGCGTCGACCAGTGGCAAAGTTCTCACCATAGCCGCCTGGGCGGATATTCGGCCGACGTTTCTTGGGCTCTTGCACCTCGACGTCAATGCCCTTTTCGCGCGCATATTCCAGAGCTGCTTTCTTATTGTCAAAGCGAAGTGTAACCTGAGATTGGGTGTCTGACGAAGAAGTCCATCCCATCAGAGGATCGACTTCACGGACAGAAGCAGGAGCAAACTCCAACACCCAACCGTTGGTTTTTGCCATGCCCGAAGACATTGCCGTTTTTGCTGGCTGATAGATGCGAGCGCGCATAGAGACGGTCTCCTATTGATCGTGGAACACTTATCACGGATTCCATTGTTCTGAGCAAGAAGGCATTTCAACGGTAAAGTGACCATCAGTGGTAAATATTTTGTTTTTGACCAATCTTTGGCAAAGCTAAGGGTCCAAAATCTCCAAACAATTTTAATTGGCGTCATTACTGTCAATTTCTGTCAGCAACCCAGCTTGGTCCCTTGAACCTTTCTCAAAAAATGACACCTATAGGGGCGTTCCTAGGAGAAAACATGCCCTACGCCCAGACCGATTCTTCCGAGATTGACACGGTGATGGCCAACCCCGCGCCCGATGTCCGCAGCCGCCCGAAACTGGAAGGCGGTAAGGCATTGGTCTTGTCCACGGAGTTTGAACCTGCGGGAGATCAACCCACCGCAATCAAGGAACTATGTGCTGGCGTACAAGACGGCGAACGCGATCAGGTGTTACTGGGGGCAACGGGCACGGGCAAAACCTTCACCATGGCAAAGGTCATTGAGGAAACGCAAAGACCTGCAATCATTCTGGCGCCGAATAAAACCCTCGCAGCACAGCTATATGGCGAGTTTAAGAGCTTTTTCCCAGACAACGCCGTGGAATATTTCGTCAGCTTTTACGATTATTACCAACCCGAAGCCTATGTCGCCCGTTCGGACACCTACATCGAAAAAGAAAGCCAAATTAACGAACAAATCGACCGGATGCGGCACTCGGCGACACGTGCCCTTTTGGAGCGCGACGACGTGATTATCGTTGCCTCCGTGTCTTGTATTTACGGCATTGGTTCCGTGGAAACCTATGGGGCAATGACCCAGGATTTGAAAACGGGTCACATGTATGACCAACGTCAGGTTATGGCAGATTTGGTGGCACAGCAGTATCGCCGTAACGATCAAGCCTTCACACGCGGAAGCTTTCGGGTCAGAGGTGACAGCCTCGAAATTTTCCCGGCACACCTTGAAGATCGCGCTTGGCGATTGTCATTTTTCGGCGAAGAACTGGAGTCTATCACCGAGTTTGACCCGCTGACCGGAGAGAAAACAGACACTTTTGAGCAAATCCGGGTTTATGCTAACAGCCACTATGTGACGCCCAAACCAACCATGCAGCAGGCCATAATCGGCATCAAAAAAGAACTGCGCATTCGCCTTGATCAATTGGTTGGCGACGGCAAGCTCCTCGAAGCGCAAAGGTTGGAACAACGCACGAACTTCGATTTGGAGATGTTGGAAGCCACGGGTGTCTGCAATGGCATTGAAAACTACTCTCGGTATTTGACCGGGCGCGCACCGGGTGAGCCCCCCCCAACGTTGTTTGAATTTATTCCCGACAATGCCATCGTTTTTGCTGATGAATCCCATGTTTCAGTGCCCCAGATCGGCGGCATGTATAAAGGTGACTACCGGCGCAAATTCACTCTGGCGGAACATGGTTTCCGCCTGCCGTCCTGCATGGACAACCGTCCTCTGAAGTTCGAGGAATGGGATGCAATGCGGCCCCAATCGGTTTTTGTTTCCGCCACGCCGGCGAATTGGGAAATTGAACAAACAGGCGGTGTCTTTACAGAACAGATCATTCGCCCCACAGGGCTGATTGATCCGGAAATCGAGATCAGGCCGGTCGAAATGCAAGTTGACGACCTGCTGGATGAAGTGCGCAAAGTCGCCGCCGATGGGTACCGGACACTCGTGACAACCCTGACCAAACGTATGTCCGAAGACCTCACAGAATACATGCACGAACAGGGTATTCGCGTGCGATATATGCATTCCGATATTGATACGCTGGAACGGATCGAGATTCTGCGAGACCTGCGGCTTGGTGCGTTTGATGTTTTGATCGGGATCAACCTGCTGCGTGAAGGATTAGACATTCCTGAATGTGGTCTTGTGGCCATCTTGGATGCAGATAAAGAAGGTTTTTTACGTTCGGAAACCTCCCTCATTCAGACCATCGGTCGGGCAGCGCGTAACGCAGATGGGCGCGTCATCATGTATGCAGATCGCATTACCGGCTCCATGGAACGCGCCATGGGCGAAACCGATCGCCGCCGCGCTAAACAGCTCGCCTATAATCAGGAACATGGGATTACACCGCAGACAGTCAAAAAGAATGTCGATGATATTCTTGCTGGTCTCTACAAGGGGGATACAGATCAGTCCCGCGTAACAGCCAAGATCGATAAAAAACTGCAGGGCGGAAATCTGACAGCGGTTCTGGATGGTTTGCGAACAGACATGCGCAAGGCCGCTGAAAACCTCGAATTTGAAGAAGCTGCTCGTTTGCGGGATGAAGTCAAACGATTGGAGGCCGTGGACTTGGCCATCGCTGACGATCCTATGGCAAAACAATATGCTGTCGAAAAAGCTGTTGATGATGCCCATAAAGCGTCTGGCCGCAGCACATTGGGCCGGGGTGGCATGCGCGGCGGCGCTCCCAGAGGAAGGAAGCGTTAACAGTATTCAATCGCCCTTGTTGAATGCCCCGATGCTGGGCGGCTTTGTCGACAGGTCGGTGGCCTCATCCATCACATCAACGACACATTTCCCCGCAATATGCTGCAGGCTTGGAATTTAGTTAGTTTTAAGACAGACAGTCGGCACGCAAGGGCCTGCAACCTTCAAGTTTTTTTGTCACCTCTTTGATATTCAAATCTCCTCTTATATGGAGATTGGACCCGATACTCGAAACTAGGTTTTCGATCCAATTTGGGTTGAACGTCGAGTAGGATACCAAAATGGGTCGCCCCGCTTCTTGATGTTCTGCTAGGCTAATAAAATCCTGACGCGACGCATGATCAAACGGGTCAAAAGGCACCACGACGGCATCCAAACCCTCGACTTTGATACGCCGAAGTAACTCCTCAACAGTTTTGCATTGCACAACGTGCCAGTCAGAACTTTCGTTTGCGGCAATTTGCCTTCCAATGCCTCGATCTTCTGTGCAGATTGCAAGCAATGAGCGATCTTTTTGCTCGTCCTTCATTTCGTTCTTCCAAATCACTCATTTTACGCCTCCATCCAAGAGAGGCTTGCATGACGTAAACGTGACTTTTCTCGCAATCAATCGATGGTTAACCATTAAATCATGGATAATTTCGATATATTTAGAATTGATGGCCATACACTTCGCGTGTTCCTGACAGTTTTTGAGACCTGTTCTGTCAGCCGAGCGGCCGAGGTTTTTGATCTGAACCAGTCAACGATAAGTCATACAATAGACAAGATGAGAGTCGCTGTTCGTGATCCTCTGTTCGTAAAATCTGGGCGCGGGATTACGCCGACAGAAAAATCAATGATCATTGCTCCTCAAGTTCAGAGCATACTTAGCGCACTTGAAGGATTAGTGGCAGTGGGAGACTACAACCCCGCCATAGACACTTTACCAATGAGGGTTGGCCTGCCAACACCTGCGCTCATGCCGCAAATGAAATCCGTCTATGATATCCTGTCAGCCAAGGCCCCAAATGTTCAATTTCAAGTTCATCGCCTAGCTCCCAGGGAACGCATGCAGGAAATGCTGACATTGGGCGAGATCGATTTAGCAATCTCAATTAACATGACAAAATTGCCACCCACGCTAAATTCGATCAGATTTGGACGCGACACGCTGGTTGTCTATTATGATCCGAAAACCCGTGATCCCATCACGACACTCCAAGAATACATCGATGCGCGGCATGGTGTTGCGGGATATGGTGGCAAAGGCAAAAGCGTTGTCGAAACAGCTCTCGCGGAACAGGGTTTGCAGCGCGACATTAGTTTTACGTCTCCGACAACGTCAACGCTTGGTCAATTCATCACGGGCACAGACATGATTGCGACGATGCCACTAGGGTTGTCGCGCGAAAGCTATCGTAATCTTGCCCACTGTGCGCCACCTATAGAAATGCCTGACATCACGTATGACCTTGTTTGGCATCGTCGTTTCGAGGGTTCCGGACGCAACCTCTGGTTTCGTCAATTGCTTTTAGATAACGCAACGAGTGACGGCGCGACCCAAGACCCTAGCAGTTTCACCGTACCGGATTGAAATTACGAACAAAACTGGACACGAGAAACGTAATTGCCGCAACGCAGACGATCGATGGCCCGGCTGGTGTATCAAGCACATAGGCGGCACGAAGGCCTACTATCGCGGAGACTATACCAATCATCCCTGCGGCGATCGCCATCCCTTCTGGTGTTCGCGAGACAGGTCGTGCCGCCGCCGCTGGGATGATCAGCATCGCTGCAATCAACAAAACACCCACAACTTTAATCGCGACGGCAACGGTGATCGCTAATGCCAGCGTCAACACCAATTGTTCACGTTTCGGATCAATCCCACTGGCATATGCTAAATCTTCGTTCAACGTCGACGTTAGCAGTGCTGACCAGCGCCAACTGATCAAAGCAACAACCAATGCCGCGCCACCCCAAATCACCGCGAGATCACCGCGAGAAACGGCCAAAATATCACCGAATAGATACGCCATCAGATCGATCCGCACCCCCGAAATGAAGGAAACCGCCACAAGACCAAAGGCCAGAGCAGAATGCGCCAATACACCCAACAATGTGTCCATCGCGTACCCTCGGCCCGACAACACACTGACCGTCAACGCCATCAGCAAAGCCACGACCATTGATCCGACAAAAATCGACATCGAGAAGGCAAGCGACAGAGCCACACCCAAAATTGCAGCGTGTGCGGTTGCATCGCCAAAATACGCCATGCGACGCCAGACCACAAAACACCCCAACGGCGCAGCGGCAATTGCAACGCCAATCCCTGCCAAGGCGGCGCGCACCATAAAATCATCGAGCATTATTCAGCGGCCTCAGTGTGTTTGTGGTCATGCTGAGCCTGGCCAATATCATGGCCATGATCGTGTTCATGACGGTAAAGCGCAAGCGCACCCCCTGTTCCGGTTCCAAACAGCGCCCGGTATTCAGGGGCAGATGCGACAACAGCCGGGGTGCCTTCACAGCAGACATGCCCATTCAGGCAAATGACGCGATCAGATGCACTCATCACGACGTGTAATTCGTGGCTAATCATCAAAATGGCGCACCCAGTTTCCTTACGTACACGTTCAATCTGCTGATAAAACGACGCGGATCCACGCTGGTCCAGCCCTTGCGTCGCTTCGTCCAACAGCAACAAATCAGGATTTCCGATCAAAGCACGGGCCAACAAAACCCGTTGGAATTGCCCGCCGGACAGTTGCGACAATTGCGCTGCGGATAAATCCGGGACACCTGCTTGTGCCAAGGCCTGATCAATGTCAGTTGCCGCAGCTCCACCGGGTAGTTTCAGGAACCCCGAAACCGTAATGGGGAGTGTTTCATCAATGTGCAGCTTTTGCGGGACATAGCCAATTTGAACGTCATTTCCAATTGTGACGCGCCCACCATGCGGTCGTACCGCCCCAATAATAGCCCGCAATAAGCTGGTTTTTCCGGATCCATTCGGGCCGACAATCGTGACAATCTCGCCCTCTTCGACACACAACGACACATCGGACAATACCACCCGCGCGCCATAGCGGACGCTGACGCCTTCAACCTGTACAAGTGTCATGCTTCGGCCTTATCCACACAAGCTGGGCAAACGCCTTCTGCCTCGACAACAGTGCGTTCAATTCGAAACCCCGAGGCCCGGGCCGCATCGCCCAAAGCCCCCCGCGCAGGGGATGATTGAGTTTCCGCCACAGCGTCACATAAACGGCAAATCATGAAAGCTGGCGTGTGTGTTTCGCTGGGGTGAACACAGGCAATAAACGCATTCAATCGTTCAATTCGATGAGCAAATCCGTTCAAAACAAGAAAATCAAGCGCCCGGTAGGCGACCGGCGGTTGCGATCCAAACCCATCCTCTCTCAACTTGTCGAGAATGGCATAGGCCCCCAGAGCTCTATGCTCTTGAAGCAAGATCTCCAATACCTTTCGTCGCACGGGCGTAAATCGTAGCCCATCTGCTGCGCATCGCACTTCCGCCGCCTCTAATGCGTCACTGACGCATGCGCCATGGTCGTGATGCGCAAACCCAAGGGGACCACTGGCATCAGCAGTCTTTTTTGACTCTCTTGTCATGTTATTACATTTCGTCTATCCGGTGTGTAATGTTATACAATCACATAGAGGCTCCAATGTCCAGAAACCTTCTTTGCCTATCACTCACTGCAATATTGATGGGTGGAACAGCTGTCGCAGAAACACCTCATGTTGCTGTCGACATCGCCCCGGTACATTCCTTAGTCGCCCGGGTGATGCAAGGTGTCGGTACGCCTGACCTGATCGTACAGCCTGGCGCGAGCCCGCATGAATATAGCCTGCGCCCTTCTGAGGCTGCGGCCCTGCAAAATGCAGCCTTGGTTTTTTGGATTGGGCCCGGCCTCACCCCTTGGCTTGCTGACACTATTGAAACTTTGGCACCAGACGCTGCTGTGACTGAATTGCTCGAAGCAGATGGCACCGTAGAATTGGAATTCCGCGAGAACGCATTGTTTGAGGCACATGACCACGACGATCACGACGAAGAAGAACACGCGGACCATGATGACGCGCACGATGACCACGACGAACATGCTGCCGACGAGCATCATGACCATGACGCGCACGATGATCACGATGAAGCAGGACACGAGGGCCATGACCACGGTGCACATGATCCGCATGCATGGTTGTCCCCCAAAAATGCGATGACGTGGCTCAACGTTATTGCGGGGCAGCTATCCGCTGCGGACCCTGATAATGCGGGGGCTTATTTTGCTAACGCCGCTGCTGGACGCAGCGAAATCGATGCCCTTATTGGCGAGGTAAATGCGCAATTGGAGCCAGCGCGCGGCGGCCAGTTCATCGTTTTCCACGATGCCTATCAGTATTTTGAAGTCGATTTTGATTTCCCAGCCGCGGGCGCAATTTCACTGAGCGATGCCTCAGATCCAGGCCCTGCACGGATCGCGGAAATCCAAGGTAGGATTGCGGAGCAAGGCATCGATTGTGTGCTCGCGGAACCACAGTTCAATCCAGGTCTCGTAAAAACAGTTCTGGACGGAACAGAAGCGAAAACTGGTGTTCTAGATCCACTCGGCTCTGACATTGAACCTGGCTCCGATCTCTATCCCCAACTTATACGCAACCTGTCGACAACTCTTGTTGGTTGCATGTAATCGGAACGACGTTATCTAAACAAAGAGAAACAATCGGAGCGTTTGAGGTCTATGTTACGCAACTTTTGGTGTCTTTTCTTGTGCATAATGTGTCTCGGCGGGTCAGCCGGGGCACACCCGCATGTTTTTGTCGATGCGCGCACCGGGTTCATCTTTGATGCGGACGGGCATCTGGAAGCCATGCGCATTTCGTGGACATACGATGAATTCACATCGCTTGTCCTATTTGAAACGCTGAGCTTGGATCAAGACGGCGATGGCCAGCTAAACGAGACAGATTACGCGGCCATAATAGCCGGTGAGACCGACTGGGCCCCGGATTACAAAGGCGACGTCTACCTAGAAGTCGCCGGGCAAGACTACCCACTAGGGCGTCCTGCAGCAGCCCAAGTCACGTTTGAAGACAATAAGGTCGAAGTCTCATTCAACCTGCCGTTATCCCAACCCATCAAAATCGACTCTGCACCTGCGTTTTTGCGCCTGTACGATCCAGGGTTTTATTACGCATATACAATTTTACAGACGATGGATGCTTATGATGCCCCCGAAGGCTGCGACACGCAGGTCGTATCCTTTGAACCCAACGCAGCGGAAAACATCTTGCAAGAAAAGCTGGCGACATTGGGGCGCGATGAAGCGCCGATAGAAGAAAACGTCGGCCTTCTTTTTTCTGACGAGGTTCACCTGACATGTGGTTAAAATTTGCTACCATCGTCCTGTGCGTTCTTATTGTCGGCATTGCCGCTTGGAATATTGTGCCATGGCTAGACGTCCAGCGATGGGCTGCCGGGGAACAACGCACGTTTCAAAACGCTATGGCAGGCGCGCTAAGAGGTATCCAATCTGGTGAACCGCTGGCCGTCTGGAGCTTATGCAGCGCCACTGCAGCCTATGGGTTTTTCCACGCCCTCGGCCCGGGGCATGGAAAAGTACTGATTGGCGGTGCCGCTTTAGCCAGCGGTGCGACACTGAAACGACTTACAATACTAACGGTTCTCTCCAGTTTAGCCCAAGCGGCAACAGCCATCATTTTGGTGGGTGGTCTGGTATTTCTCCTGCACATGCGATCTGGTGATTTGGCCGACGTCACAGAAGCCTGGCTTGCCCCATTGAGCTACGCGGCGATTGCGGCCATTGGCGTCGTGTTGATCTTTCGCGGTGCCCGAACCTGGTACAAGGTCGGACAGGATAAAAAAGTGGCGCACACATGCTGTGGCCATGCCCACGGCCCCAGCATAGATGAGGTGAGCACCCTTTCTTCTACCCGGGACGCGGTGGCATTGATCGCCAGCATCGCGCTGAGACCCTGCACAGGTGCCCTCTTTGTGCTGGTCATTGCAGCGCGCTTTGATGCCTTTGCCGTTGGATGCCTGTCGGTCATCACGATGGGGTTTGGAACGGCTGCATTTAACCTGACAGTCGCCACCTCTGGCGTTGCCGCGCGCCGGCTTGCTAGGGTTGGCACAAAGGATCACCAAGGCCTTCAAACCATCTCAGCAACGCTGCATGTTGCCGGCGGCTTTATGATTGTCGCCATCAGCCTTGGCATGTTGCAATCATACGTTCTGTAACACATCTTGTTTGTTTCTATTTTGTTATGTAATAACATTTCGAATCGTTAGGCAGAAGTAATGACCGACACCAAAAATGCCCAAGACTCCCGTTTTCCGGTCACATTACTGACTGGTTTTTTAGGTGCGGGGAAAACCACGCTGCTGAATACAATCTTGTCCAAGAAGAACGGCCCCAGAATTGCAGTCATTGTAAACGAGTTTGGCGAAGCTGGGCTTGATCATGATCTGATCGAAGCCGTAGACGAAGACATCGTTTTAATGCAGTCGGGCTGCCTTTGTTGCTCTATTCGCGGCGATCTGTCCCGTACCTTGCAAAACCTCGTCACCCGGAAACAAGAAGAACGCGTAACGTTTGACCGTATCGTGATTGAAACAACCGGGCTTGCGGATCCTGGACCTATTTTGCAAACGTTTCTGGTCGACAGCTATCTCGCGCAAAACTTTAAAATGGACGGCGTTGTCACCGTCGTTGATGCGGCAACAGGCCCGGACACACTCGACCGTCAGTTCGAAGCTGTTTCACAAGTCGCCATGGCCGATTTATTGGTTCTCAGCAAAACCGATCTGGTGTCCTCAGACATCTCGACCGCCTTCCAGAAACGCCTTAAATCCCTTAACCCGACGGCGGATATTGTGCAGGCCGATCACGGCCAGATGCCAACCGAAGTCTTGTGGGATTTGAGCGGTATGCGCTCTCAAGGTAAATCGGATCAAGCCATCGCGTGGCTCACCCCGCCTGCCCCGCGTGATCCTTTTGAAAATCTTTCAGGATTTGCCTCCAGCGACCGTTCGATCCCCCCTCCAAACAATCACGACACTCGGATCGGATCGGCATCCATTGTTCTCCAAGAGCCCATACCGGCCGCTGCTTTTGACCTCTGGCTTGATACGCTCATCATGTTGCGGGGTCCGGATATTTTGCGGGTGAAAGGTATTGTGCATCTTGAAGACTTCGAGACTCCCTTCGTCTTCCACGGCGTCCAACACCTCTTTGACCCGCCGGTGCCCTTAACCGATTGGCCAAAGGAAAGCCATCAATCCCGTATTGTTGTTATCGCTCGTGACATGAGCCGCGCAGAACTTGTGCGCAGTCTCGATATGTTACGCGCCCGTCAATCTGCTGAAATCGAAACTGTTTGAGGAAACGTTTAGAATGACCCAAAAACTCCCCGTCACTGTCCTGTCAGGCTTTCTTGGCGCTGGTAAAACAACGCTTCTGAACCGCGTCCTCAACAATCGCGAAGGGCGACGTGTGGCTGTCATCGTTAATGACATGTCAGAGGTAAATATCGACGCCGACCTTGTGCGTGCCGATACCGAGTTGAGCCGCACCGATGAAACCTTGGTCGAAATGTCCAACGGGTGCATTTGTTGTACGTTGCGCGATGATTTGTTGGACGAAGTGCGCCGATTGTCCCAAGAAGGGCGTTTTGATTACCTGCTAATCGAGTCGACCGGAATTTCTGAACCACTCCCCGTTGCGGCCACATTCGAATTC
Source organism: Roseobacter sp. (assembly GCA_039983935.1). GTDB lineage: Bacteria > Pseudomonadota > Alphaproteobacteria > Rhodobacterales > Rhodobacteraceae > Roseobacter. The sequence goes on from JBDWVP010000025.1 coordinate 31,890, forward strand.
CGTGATGAGCACGGGGAAAGCCTGTCTGATGTGGCGCGACTTGATACGATGGTCACGGTCGTGGATGCGGTCAATTTGCTGCATGATTACTCCAGCCATGATTTCCTAAGCGATCGCGGCGAAACCCTCGGCGAAGAGGACGAACGCACCTTGGTCGATTTGTTGGTAGAACAGATCGAATTCGCAGATGTTGTTGTGCTAAATAAGGTCGCAGACGCCACCCCGCAAAAGGTTGATGCGGCCCGCCAAATCATCCGCAGCCTGAACGCGGATGCGCGTATTTTAGAGACCTCCCATTCGGATGTGCCAGCGGATGCAATTCTGGACACGGGACTTTTTGATTTCGAAAAAGCACATGAACACCCAATGTGGGCCAAAGAGCTTTATGGGTTTGCCGATCACGTGCCAGAAACCGAGGAATACGGCGTTACATCCTTTGTTTATCGCGCGCGAAGACCTTTTGAACCCGAAAAAATCATGTCCGTCCTAAACGGTGACCTGCCCGGCGTTATCCGCGCTAAAGGCCATTTCTGGATCGCAACACGCCCGGATTGGGTCGCAGAATTTTCACTGGCGGGCGCATTATCGTCGGTCAAACCAATGGGCACATGGTGGGCCTCTGCGCCAAAAGATCGCTGGCCGGACCATGAGGGTATGAAAAGCTATATGGCAACGCATTGGCAAGAACCCTGGGGCGACAGGCGACAAGAGATCGTCTTTATCGGGTCGGGGATTGACTGGCCAAAAATCAAAGGGCGCTTGGACGCAGCGCTTGTGTCCGAAAGTCTTGCATCCACGCCAGAGACCCTGCCGGACTTTCCCGATCCTTTCCCATTGTGGCGTCGTGCGGAGCAAGCCGCATGACGATGATGCAAGACGTGCTGCAAAGCGAGGGGACCGCCGCCGTTGGTGTCGTTCAATCCCGCGAAGAGCTGGGCATTCTCAAAGGACCGGGACGTGCGGCAGCGATTTGGCAACGGCCATCGTCGCCAGATTTTCAGAGATGGATCGAGACATTAAATCCAAAGAACCTGCCATCAGCCCGATTAGTGCTGAGACCCCAGAATGTTATGGAAACTCTGTCCGAGCTCTGCACAGCGGCCCAAACGCCGGAAGGCGAGCATCGCCAACACCTTATCAACGATATCTCTGCTCTGGCAGAGGTATTTTGCGAATTTATGAGCGCGCCTTATGTGCGTCTCCGGCTTGATCTCGTGACGAGTAATGCCTGTCGAAAATTCCATATCGACGCTTTGACCGCCCGGTTGGTCTGCACCTATCGCGGCACGGGAACACAATACGGTTTATCCGCTGATGGGGCAGAACCCAGTCAGGTTTTCACCGTACCGACCGGCGCGCCGATCCTGCTGCGTGGGACTTTGTGGCCTGAAAAACCCGCTTCTGGCCTTTTGCACCGATCCCCCCCGATTGAAGGATCAGGCGAAACCCGCCTCGTTCTGGTTCTTGATCCGATTTTTGATCTTGAGGAGGAAAGATGACGGGCAATCTCGGCACGACCACACTTAAGAAACGACGCCGGTCATCCGACCCGATGATGACCTATGATACATTGCCGCAACCTCTTCGGCACTGGCTTGCAAGTGCTGCCCTGCCTTGGTCTCCGCAATCGTGCAAACGCATTTGGGACAAAGCAAAAAATAGCGGTTTAAGCATTGATGACGCGATTTCCCGGCTGTCCGAAGCGGAGCGGAAGACCCTCTCAAGAGACGAATATTCGATTTAAAAATCGATTTATACCCGTATCATTTGGGGCCGGGCACGAAAATAATGTGCTACATCTTCGGCTCGCGGCCGGGTTCAGTTTGTTGTGACCGGTTTTGATTGCAGGCGAGACACAGTTTCCCGTTCCGCCCGTTTGCAGCACATCGGAGGCAGCCCTTGATCAAGAAGAGCCATATCCTCCAGCACCATTTCTCCCATCTGCTTAAACGCGCTGTCCAACGCACCTGCCCGATGTGCAGAGCGTAAAAACCCTTTGAGGCGGCGCACCTCGTGATCAGCGGACATCGGTTCTTGCGGGAAAACATCACTGGCAGCCACAATATGCCCAGAGCGGACCGCCGCAATTAAATCGCCAAAATCAACGACGTCAGCCCGGCTTAACAGGATAAACCGCGCCCCTTTCCGCATTTTGGCAAAGCATGCAGCATTCAGGAAGCCGCGGTTTTCTTGGGTAACGGATGCGACCACAAAAATAGTATCGCTTTGCCTCAGAATTTCATCCAAAGGTACCGCGTGAACACCCCCATCCCGTAAGACGGAAGGCGGCAGCCAAGGGTCGAAAACGGATATCTCTGCGCGAAACCCTTCGAGAAGTCGCGCCAGCGCGCGCCCGAGATCGCCAAAACCTATAATGCCAATTTTTGACCGAGACAAAAGTTGCGCTGTTTGGTTCCCCGCACCGCCCCATTGTTCTCGCCCTTGTTGGAATGCAACGTCCGCAGCCGCCACGTCACGCGCAAGGCATAACGCCATCGCAAGACCTAATTCGGCAACCGGTTCGGCGAAAACAGCACCTGTCGTCACAACATGAATTCCCTGCTCGAACAGATAATTGTAGGGCATGTTATTAATCAGGTTACTTTCAACGTTAAAAATACAGCGCAAATTGCACATCTTGGTCAACGTCGATTGCGACAATGGCGGCTGACCAATGACGTAGCGCGTCTGGCTCAGCGTCTTGGCCGGGAGGCTGTTGATTTCTAACGGTGTGACTTCTTGAACATCATACGTGGCATGTAATTTTTCCCGATCCGGTTGCGTAAAAATGAGATCAAGAGATCGAGGGTCCGGGGCGGATAAAACGACAGGTTTACTCATAGGGGTTTCTGCGGTGTTGAAATATGGTTGGCTGCCGCTTCGTTGGCTTGCGTTAACGCGGGCAACAGTGTTTCACCATTTGCGATGGCCTGACAGAACGTTCCGATAAACATATCCCCCGCACCATGCGTGCTGACAACCGTCACTGGCACGCCCGGCAGGCCGCCGGATGTCCGGTCGCGTTCTGCCCAGGCGACACCATCCCCCCCCGCCGTGACAATCACTGTCGCCACCTTATGGCTCAGACGGATTGCGGCTTGCTCGGCACTTGCCAGATCAGTCACCGGAGAGGCTCCCATGTCTTCTGCCTCAACCGCATTGACGATCAAAATATCGAGCAAACCCATCAATTCATCCGACACTGAACGCCACGGAGCGGCATTGATACAAACCTGCAAACCGTTCTTTTTGGCTGCCCGTGCAGCGGCAATATTTACAGCTTCAGGGATTTCATTCTGGAGGATCAAAATGGCGGCTCCCGCCCACAGTTCGGTCTCTTGGAATTGGGCAGTATCAATGTGCAAATTGGCACCCGAGACAATCACAGCACCGTAATCGCCATCTGCATCGATGATCGCCACGCTCATCCCTGTGCCGCAGGTCGTGATACGCTCCACACGATCAGTCTGGAGATCGTGCGCCTGCAAAGTCGACAACATCAAATCAGCAAAATCATCGTGGCCCACGGCACCAACGAAACATGTGTTTGCCCCAGCTTTCGCTGCGGCAATGGCCTGATTTCCCCCTTTGCCACCAAATTTTGGATACCATGCCTGACCCGTGACCGTTTCGCCTTTACGGGGTCGATCCGGCGCTTGGACCATCACATCATAGTGCAGGCTGCCAATGACAACGATCCCAGCCGTCATCCTTCACGCTTTGCCGCGACGGCGCTCATGGTTTTACCCAGATTGACTTCAGCTGAATTGAAATCGCGTTGAGCAATCGACACATATAGCGCATCCAAAATATTCAGTTGCGCAATACGCGCCGCTGCGTTTTCTCCAAGCAAAGGCGAGCCGCGCGATGTGGAACATAAAACCACATCGGCAGCATCCGCTATCGGGCTTTCGGCATAATTCGTCACTGCAATCGTGCGCGCGCCCTGTTTTCGGGCCAATTTCATCGGTTCCAGAACCGTCGTCGTTGCACCGGAATGGCTAAAAACCATAACGGCATCATCCGGTTTTAGAACAGACGCCGACATCAGCATCATATGCGCGTCATCATAAACACTGGCTCGCATGCCAATGCGTAAAAACTTATGCGCAACGTCACGTGCAATTTGTGCCGAGCCGCCCAAGGCGTAAAAATCACGATTATTGGCGCGATACATGATATCCGCAGCACGATCAAAAGCATCGACATCCAAAATCGCTATCGTCTCTTCCAGCGCCTGCATAGAAGTGCGAAACACTTTCTGAATAATGCTGGCGGAACTGTCGTCCGGGGAAATCTCGCTATATAGGTTTGCCACGTCAGACTGCTTGTATTCGACCAAACCGCCGCGCAACGCGCGAAACCCGCTAAAGCCTAGCTTCTTGGCAATCTTGACGATCATGGCTTCAGACACAGACGCATCATTGGCGACTTGTTTAATGGATGTCTCTTCGGTCAGGTCCTCTCGTGACGTGATCGTATCCACGACCCGCAGTTCAAGAGGCGTAAGTTGCGGCAAGCGCATTCGGATTTGCGCACCAATCGCGCGCGCATCTTGCCTGCTCATAGATTATCTCCCTCTGGTCGCGCGATCGATCAACATTGCGACAATGATAATAATACCTGTCGCAAGAAGTTGATAGAAAGCCTGAACGTTCATCAAGGTCAATCCATTCCTTAACGCGCCCAATATAATCGCCCCAATCAGCGTGCCAACGATGCTGCCCTTTCCCCCCATCAAAGAAGCTCCGCCGATGGCGGCGGCGGCAATGGCGTCAAGTTCCCATAGGTTTCCGATGGTCGGCTCGGCTGCACCCAACCGTCCGACCAGAATCAACGCCGCGATCGACGCCAAGCCACCAGATATGACAAAGGTTGCAACTTTGGTTCGTGCCACAGGTACGCCTGCAATCCGGGCCGCCTCTTCGTTCCCGCCAACGGCAAGAATATATTCACCCAATGGCGTTTTATTCAGCACAATCCACAACAATAACGCAATCACACCAACCACAATTACCGGGTTTGGAACCCCTAGGATTTCACCATTGGTCAATGCCCGGAATTCTGTCGGAATGCCGAATATTGGATTTCCGCCAGTATAGATCAACGACAATGCTCGATAAAGCGACAGCCCCCCCAGCGTGACGATAAACGGTTGCAATCCAGCATACGCCACGAGGATTCCATTAAAGAGACCACACAAGACGCCAACCCCAAGCGACGCCATCATGGCCAATGGGATGGGGACACCGGCCACCATTAAGCTGGCGCCGATGACTGCGGAAAGGGCTGCTGTTGGACCCACGGACAAATCGATCCCGCCCGAAATAATGACCAATGTCATGCCAAGCGCGATGGCCGCGTTAATTGATGACTGTTGCAGGATGTTAATGAGATTGGGTGCGGTCAAAAACACCGGTGACAGCGACGCAAATACCACCACAATCAAGGCGAGTCCGAAGAGCGTTCCTGCATCGCGCAGATTGAATTTTAGTCTCCAAGAGGATTCTGGCTTTGCGGGTGCTCCGACGGTCATAGGGCGTCCTTTTTCCTGAGCAGTCATGCTGTCATTTGCTCTTTTCGAGGAATCGCGTGGAATGCGATCTCGTTTTCTGAAATATGTCCTTGAGACAGATTTGCGACGATCCGCCCTTCGCGCATCACCAACACGCGGTCAGACAGACGAATAATTTCTGGCATCTCAGAAGAAACGACCAAAACCGCATTCCCATCAGACGCCAATCGTTCAATAAGATCGTAAATTTCCGACTTTGCTCCCACATCGATGCCGCGCGTCGGTTCATCAAACAGGAATATCCGCGTCGAAGCTGCGAGCCATCTCCCGATGATCGCTTTCTGCTGATTGCCACCGCTGAAGGTGCCGATGGGTTGGCGTACCTTCAAAGGTCGCAACCGAAGATCAGACATCACTTCTTCGGAATGCCTATAAAGTTTCGCGTGCCCCACAAGCCCAGCCTGTGTGTAGCTCTGCATCTTCGGAAGCGCCATATTCGATGCAACCGATCGCGCGTGAACGATGCCCTCTTTTTTGCGCTCCTCCGGCACCAATCCAATGCCAGCCTTGATCGCGGCGCGTGGATTATGCGCGCGGACAGCACGATCATTGACCCGCACCTCGCCAGATGTTGGTCGGTCTATGCCGGCAATAAGGCGCAACAATTCTGTACGCCCCGCCCCGACCAATCCAGAAATACCCAAAACTTCGCCTTGATGCAGGGTCAGATTGGCGTCCACCACGGCATTTCCTCGGCCTAAACCCTGGACACTCAAAATTGGTGTGGTCGTCGCGTGCGATACGTGCGCTGCGTGCAATACCTCACGCCCAACCATTTTAGCGACAACGCTGTCTTCCGTTTCATTTGCGATATCGACAACCGCGACTCGCTTTCCGTCACGCAGGATTGTCGCGCGTTGGCAGACCTGAAAAACCTCATCCATTTTATGTGAGACATAAATGATCGACACGCCACGCGCTGACAGATCTTCGATCAGGGCAGCGAGATTTTCAAATTCGGAGGGGGTCAGGCTCGACGTAGGTTCGTCCATTGCGATCACTTTAGCTTCATCGACCAAGGCGCGAGCGATCTCGACGATCTGCTGCTGAGCCACCTTTAAAGTGTTGATCTTGGCGGACGGATCGATGCTCGGGTCTAGGCCAGCTAAAACAGCCCGTGCGCGGTTTTCCTGCACTCTCCGTTTTACAAATGTACCGCCAAAACCGGTCATCGGGCGACCCAAGAAGATATTTTGTGCCACTGTAAGCTCAGGTACCAGTTGCAACTCTTGATGGATCATCGCGATGCCCGCCTCGCGCGCATCAAGCGGGGTGCGGATAGCGCGTGTTGTTCCGTCCACTGCAATCTGACCTGTGTCGCCCGGACGCACCCCTGATAGAATATTCAGCATCGTAGATTTGCCCGCGCCGTTCTCGCCAAGCAATCCGTGGACTTCCCCCGGAGCCACGCCAAAAGAAACATCATCAAGCGCGATAATACCTGGGTAGGCTTTTGTCGCACCAACAATGCTAAGACGATCTGCGACCATATCTGACGTGTCCAAACGTGAATTTCCGTAACCGTACGCGCAAAAATATGCGCGTACGGTGTGTCGTACTTAGCTCAAATTACTTGGCCAGCAGCACGTCACGCAATGCCCCCATATCCGAGGTCGCATATTGATCAACGTTACCAGCTGTGATCAAAGCCTGCGGCGTTGCAACCACACGGGGCAAATCCTGGCCGTCAAGCATGCGCAAAACAACTTCCATTGCGATTTCACCCGTCAGAACTGGGAAGCTATCGACCGTACCAGTCAAATCGCCCGCCCGGATGGACGCATAGGCATCCGAAATCCCGTCGGTCCCAAAGACTGCCGTTTGATCCTTCTTACCCGCCGCTTTGACGGCCTCCATGACACCCAATGCCATACCATCATTGTTGGCATAAAACCCAATGAGATCGGGGTGTTGCTGCAAGATCGTTGAGGCTGCATTAAACGCCTGTTCGCGGCTCCAATTGGCGGGAACGCTTGCAACAACGTCAAAGCCATCTGCGCCCTCAACGGTTTCGGTAAACCCGGCAGTACGTTGACCTGCGGCAAACACGCCTGGTTGACCTTCGATCACGGCGACCTTGCCGCCATCCGTATTGTCGATGAACCACTGTGCAACGCGCGCGCCATTGTCTTTTTGCACGTTGCCAACATAATTTGCCACTGATGGAATAACCGCATCATTGACGTTCAGTACCGGCACCCCCAACTCGATTGCCTTTTCGTAGGCAGGGAGGAGATTTGCATCTGTCTGTGGCGACAGCAACAAAGCGTTAAACCCCTGTGTGATCAATGTCTCGGCAATGGATAGCTGGCCTAACTGATCTCCCTCATTGGCTGCAGCTTGGTAGACAAATTCAACACCGTTCGCGCTGGCTGTGTTGGAATAGCCTTCGCCCAGTGAACGCCAATATTCATTGGTCAACGTCTTTGATACGCCGCCAACTCGGGTACCTTCCGAGACGGATGGAAAATCCCCAAATTTCGCATCCAGTTCAGACCAGTCCATCCTATCTGGTTCACTGTCTGAATTGAGCGGCGCGAGATCCTGTGCGTGGGCAGCGCCGATTGAAAGCGACAAGGCGCTTGCTGTCAAAAGTGTTTTGATTGTGATGTTCATAGTTCCCTCCCTAAGTTTTCTTGTTTCAACAAAACGCCCTCGCCAGCACCTAGTGCCCTTCGAGGGCCGCATTGACGATTTGTTGAGATTTCACGGCATCCTGTTGCGCGATCGCATGCCCAAGGCGATTGTCGGCAGTAAGACGGGAAGCCGCACGCAACAACGTTTCAACAGTTGCGATATTTGCTTCGCATTCCGCGACCGGATCTAGCCCACTGGCATCAGGAAAGGTGTCAAAGTAGATTGCACCATCATAGCCGTCATTTTGAATTTGGACGAGCAGTTCCAAAGTTGCCTTGGTGTTCACGGAACCTACCATCAAACCATCGTCGCGCTTGCCGTAGCCATCGTTTAAATGGACACCTAACAGCTTGGAATGGCGGTGGATCATTGCGGCAGCAAAGGCCGGGACCTCATCTGCATAAAGCACATGCGCAAAATCGAGCGTGACACCCAGATTGGGGGATCCGGCCTCTTTGATCGCCAATAGCGTTGTCGCCATGTCGGGAAGCAAACTAAAGGCGCGCGGTTCATTTGGTTTATATTCTATGCTGATTTGGCAGGCCGTATCGTGTTGTGCAACCTCACGGATCGCTTCAATCTCATCACTCCACATTTTGTTGTAGTCGGCTTGAAATGTGTAGTCGAAACCATCCTGCCCCAGCCAGATCGTCATCAGATTTGACCCAGTTTCACGGGCAGCATCAATGCCCCTTTTCGTCAAATCTATCGCCTCTTGACGCACTCCCGGATCAGGGTGTGTGAAAGCACCCAGCTTGAACCCGGGGTTGGTATAATAACGCATCGCCAGACCATTCACCCCTAGCCCCAAATCTGCCAGCCGCCGGGTTTGCGCCTTAACATCAGAATCCACATGATCAGGATAATTTAGATCAAGGTCGGTAAGACCGTTTGCCGTCGCCGCGCGTTCAGCCATTTGCATCGGCGTTGGCTTGCCTTGCAGCTCGGGCCAATACGCCTGTGCGTTAGACGCAAAAGAATTCAAACGGGTCGCATATCTGTAGGATGTCATTTGGTTCTCCAGTTGATTCACAGCTTCATGTTTTTTTGTGAAGTTCGCAAGTATAATAAAATATCTACCTATCAAATACTTACGATATTTTTAAAAATTTATGAACGTATTACACCGTGAGGGAGTCAGATTTTTCCTTCTGTCCAACCTTCGAAAACCTGTAACGCAACCCTTGTTGCAAGGGTCTATAGAGCGCTTACAGGCTGCAGCCGCACACGGGATTCTGAAGGATTGCGCACTCAGAAAACAGCTTACCGGCAGCCATCGCGGCACCTCATCAATTGGATACAATTGCGTAACTAATTTTTAACAAACATTAATCATAATCCACTGCAGGGGACATTAGCGATGCGGTGTGTAATATTTGCGCTGGTACTGGGTCTGGCATGTGCATCAACGGCACAGGCTGGTGCTTGGCTGCGCAGTAAAGGCGGCGGGTTCACGTCAACATCCGTCTCCACAAACGCGGCGCGTGAGCTCTCAACGAGCTTTTATCTAGAATATGGCTTGAGCAAAAATTTCACCCTTGGGGCGGATATCAGTTACGGCGTTGATCGCACCTCTTTTCAGGAAGGGTCGGGTATTGCCTTTCTAAGGTTCCCTTTGGGGCCTACGGATAAAACCAACAAGTGGGCAGCGCATGTCGGGGTCGGCGCACGGTATTTAGCAGGATTTTACCTCCCCGCTGCAGAAATTGGCGTCTCCTGGGGAAGAGGTATTCAGTGGCGCGATAAATACGGTTGGGTCAATATTGACACCAGTTTTAACCGCGCACGTGCCCCAACGGAAGATCGGATCAAATTCGACGGCACCGTCGGAATGGGCCTGAGCGAGCGCAGTAAAGTCATGCTGCAAATGTTCAACACTTTTGAAGGCGGTGAAACCTTTACCAAACTCGCACCCTCCTACCTATTTTCGCCGGGCGGCGGAAAAACCACTTTGCAGCTCAGTGTCGAAATACCCTTGGCAGGTGGCGGGGAAAACACCCTCAAACTTGGCGTTTGGCGAGATTTCTGACGACTCTGCGCCTAAGTTATCAAATCGCTCGGTTCCAGAATTTGGACACCATTGATACGCCAGCCATCTTCCGTTTCCAGCATGTGGTATTCCAGAATGTGCACAATCCCTTGGGTGTCCGAAATCATGACCCGCTGCCAATGTATCCCGTTATCTTCCCCGCTTTGAAGGTATTCCACTGTTTGCGGGCGCCACACCATCGGATAGCCCCGCGTCACCATCTGTTGAAAAATTTCAGGTGTCCTAAAATACTGCTGCAACGCCGGGCTTGCATATTGCATGGCCTTTGCGAAATCATCTGCCCGAAAGGCGTCAAGCTGACGATCAATGATCGTCTGCATTTCTTCGGGGTTCGCGATGGCCCCTATCGCGCCAACTACCCACAAAAAAGCTCCGAAAACAAAAGCACGCACGCGACACCCTCCTTGATTTGTTCACATCAAGGGTAAGTCACAGTCAGCACAAAGCAAGGTCACTCCTAAGAGATCAGCTTGCCATCAAGAGCATCATCGATCAACGCAATTGTTTCCGCGACACCGTAAAGGGCAATGAAACCGCCAAAACGTGGACCTTGTGACGCGCCGAGCAACACTTCGTATAGGGCAGTGAACCAGGCACGCAGCGGATCAAACCGCTCCCGACCACAGGCGTAAACGATCGACTGCAAGGCTTCATCATCGGTAGGTCCGTCATAGGATTGCAACTGCGAGCGTAAATCCAACAGCGCCTCTCTTTCGAGATCGCTGGCCGCGCGGTAGGTTTTTTGCGGTTTTACAAAGTCATTGTAGTAACGCACAGCAAAACCCGCTGCCGCATCCATATCCGGATTATTTTCAGGGTTGGTGTCTGGCGCATAGCGCTGAATAAAGCCCCAAAGTTGCGATTTCTCTTCCGCAGCGGACACACTGGCCAGGTTCAACAACATTGAGAATGGCACCAACATGTTGGACGTCGGAACATCGCCGCCGTGAATATGCCACACCGGGTTATTCAACCGCTGAGCAGCGTCCTGACCGACATAAGCTCGCAATTGTTGGTGGTATTCATCGACGGCCTTGGGAATGACGTCAAAATACATGCGCTTGGCCGTTTTCGGCTTTTGGTACATGAAATAAGAGAGACTCTCTGTGCTGGCATAGGTCAGCCATTCGTCGATGCTGACCCCATTCCCGGAGGTTTTAGAGATTTTTTGGCCATTTTCATCCAAAAACAATTCATATGAAAAATGCTCTGGCGCGCGATGGCCCAAGATGCGGCAGATTTTGTCATAGATCGGCGTATTGGTTGAATGGTCTTTACCATACATTTCAAAATCCACACCAAGCGCCGCCCAGCGCGCGCCAAAATCTGGCTTCCATTGTAGCTTCACGTTTCCCCCTGTCACGGGCAGCGTCATTTCCTGACCTTCTTCCGTATCAAAGGTGATCGTCCCTGCCTGAGCATCAACATTTTTGACGGGCACATACATGACACGGCCAGTCTCGGGGTGGATCGGCAAAAAGATAGAATATGTCTGTTGGCGTTCTGGGCGCAGCGACTTCAACATCACTGCCATTATTTCATCGTATTTCTGGGCGGCGCGCAGAAGCACCTCGTCAAATTTACCAGCCCGATAAAACTCAGTGGCCGAGATGAATTCATACTCAAAACCAAAAGTATCCAAGAAGCGGCGCAACATTGCATTATTGTGGTGCCCAAAACTTTCATATTCGCCAAATGGATCAGGGACACTGGTTAAGGGGCGCTGCAAATGCTCTGTCAACGAGTCAGCATTTGGCACATTGCTTGGAACCTTACGCATGCCGTCCAGATCGTCCGAGAAACAAACCAATCGCGTCGGGATATCGGAAATTTCGCGAAACGCCCGCATCACCATTGAGGTTCGCGCAACTTCGCCGAAGGTGCCGATGTGGGGCAAACCAGAAGGCCCATAGCCTGTTTCAAACAGAACATATCCTTTTTCCGGCGGCGCTTTTTGATACCGCTTGAGCACGCGGCGCGCTTCTTCAAAGGGCCATGCTTTACTTTTCATTGCAGCGTCGCGAGTCTGAGACATATGTCACCAAAATGGAATCCCCTGCGCCCGATGCCCAGAGTTCCGCACGTCCCTATTGCCTTGTCAGAGTGGCGTCAATAAATTGGTCATGAAACACCTTGTTGAAAGCACCCCAAATCGTGACAGACACACAGTCTCACTCTTTTTCCGCGCAGGATTGCCTTGTTGCGCTGATGATTGCGATCTCCGCATCGGACGAAGATATCCGCACGGCTGAACTCGTAAAAATCCAAGCGGCCGTTGAGTTGCTTCCCATATTTTCAAAATACGACGTGGATCGCATTACGCATGTCACGCAAGTGGTGTTTGATCTGTTTGAGCAAGAAGACGGCCTGGACGCACTGTTTGGCCTCATCCGAGATAGCTTGCCAGAGCGCTTGTATGAAACGGCTTATGCCTTGGCATGCGACGTCGCTGCCGCTGACGGCACGCTGGAAGAAGCCGAATTACGTTTGCTCGAGGAAATCCGATATGAACTGGCGTTAGACCGCCTTCATGCGGCAGCAATCGAGCGTGGGGCCAGAGCGCGGCATCTGACCTAGAACAGACAGCACACGGAGCTTTCAAGCCCTGTTTATCCTGCGTCACTGCCGAATAGTGTACCCCAACGCATGATCAACTCTCGCTGCAAACGCCGCGCACGATTGGCGTAGCTGCGTCCGCCTGGCGGGCGTTCACGTTGCGCTCGGGGGATGCTCGCCCGAGTGGCTTCATCCGCAGCAAAGACCGCAAACACCATTTCACGCCCAGCTGGCGCTGTAATATACCCTGCAAGACCTGAAACAAAATTCAATGTACCCGTCTTGGCTTCGGCCTTCACCGGATGGTCATTGATCGTTCTGCCCTTTGAATCCAGCAGTTTAACCGGCTTCAGAAGCGGACGTAATTTTTCCGCACGCCCAGCAGCACCGAGCCCTCGCACCATATCACCGGCACTGATCCGACTGGCGCCGCTCAGCCCGGAATGATCCATAAATGCAGGGGATTGCATGCCCAGCGCGTCCTGCGCCCAAAGGTTCATTTCGCCCGCAGAAGACGCAAGGGAATCAACCCGACCAACCCGAGAATAGGTTGCAGCCAAGCCAATCATTTCGGCCATCAGATTGTTGGAAAACTTCAACATGGCATGTAACACTTCGTTGAGCGGCGCACTTTCTATCTCCGCCAAAACTTGTTCTGCCGGATGTGCATCGACCAGCTTTGGCGGGGACAGTAAAATGCCGTGGGATCTTGCCAGCGTCGCAAAAACCTCACCGGCATACAACTCAGGCTGACGCACAGGTAACCAACGCGCCCCTTCGCGACCCAACGCGCCTCTGGCCACGGTCCAATTATCTCGCCCACTTTCGCCCGAATAGGTATAGATCGGCGCATTCCGGTCAACGACCGCCATTCGGGCAATGTCGACCTCTGGTCGGTATCGGCCAGCACGTGCGTCCATGGTAACTGTATATTTTCCGCTGTTGCGCTTCCATTCGAAATGAACCCGGTTGAAATTCAACGCGATCCCAGACACTGACGGGCTGTACCCCACATGATCCGGCTGCCCCGGGTCGATCGACGGCACATAGGTAACGGGCCCGGCAAAAACGAAGAACCCCCCTCTGACTTCGCGGATACCTGCTTCCTTTAAGTTACTCGCCAGCCGTGCAAACGCCCGTGTATCGGTTGTCGGGTCACATCCTCCCACCAACACCAGATCGCCTAGAACGACGCCATCTTTCACTCCACCTGTGGCGATGATCTTTGTCTTGAAACGATGTTCAGGCCCGAATGTGTCCAAAGCATAAAGCGCGGTGATCGATTTTGCGACGCTGGCAGGGGCGATGCCCAATTGCGCGTTGCGCTCCTCTAAAATTTCTCCGCTTTTTGCATCTGCAACGGCAAAAACAACGTTTCCCTTCAACTTGGCTTTTTCGACCAAGGATCTCGCGCCCGGCGGAATGCGAGGCCCGCGCCCGATTGGCGGACGTTTAGACACCAATGGCCCGTCGGCCAAACCGGGCATCGCTGTTATGGCCAACAGCCCTTGCAAAAGACCGCGCCGAGAGAATTTATGTAATGTTCGCTTACTCATGGCGCAACTTTAGCCACACCACGGCGCAGGAAACAACACCACAAATACGTGTAATTTCGTGTCAGCGCCTATTGTTGCCAACGGCCTTCTGATCTGATCGTCGATGAGGAAATCTTGATCATGGGGACGTTCACAAAACACCACGCTGGTGGTTCTGCGCGTGAGATCAAGCCAGCTGCACCACCTGAGATACGAGCGTGCGAAAAAACTCTGGATGCAGGGCTCATCCGAGCCGAAATACGATCACCCGGTCGAGCGATAACGCCCAAGGGCACACGATGTGCAATTTGCCGCCACTGCCGCCAGTGGTGGAACTGGGCGAGATTATCTGCTCCCATCAACCACACAAACCTCACTCCCGGGTAGAGAGCCTGCAATCGCGATATCGTTTGCGCGGTAAAACGCGTGCGTAAATGCGCCTCGATGTCTGTAATTTCGACGCGTGGATGCGCCATCATTGCCCGCGCGCGCACAACACGCGCCTCAAGCGGGGCGGGACCGTGAGACTTAAGCGGATTGCCCGGGGACACCAGCCACCAAACGCGATCGAGTCCAAAACGCTTGAGGGCCTCGCGCGTGATGTGCACATGCCCCTGATGTGCCGGATCAAAGGACCCACCAAGCAAACCGATCACTTGTCCGCGTTGCGCGATTGGAAATCCTTGCCGCAGTGTCCTGCCCTCACCTTGCCGTCGTTCTGCTACAAAGAGTGTGGCAAAGCGGTTGTCAATGGGGTTACCGCTTGGCCTACTTCAACTGAACCCGGCTGAATAACCCGAGCGCACCAACCGCCATGTCCACGCACAGCGGAATAGCCCCCATGTCCAAGAGTCTCTTCCATTCTGCTGCACGGCGCACAAATACCGGTTATCTCGAGCACAACTTCGCCTATTCGCACAGATCGCCCTTTTAACGCGTTAAGATTAAGACCTTGGACAAGTAAATTCCGTCGCAATTGATCGGGTGCAATATCCCCAGCGCCCAACATCGCCGCAATGACTGGCAAATGTTCGGCCTGCATCAACGTGACTGCACGTTTGTCTGATGCACCGTGATCACCGTCCAACCCGCGCGCAGCCACATGAACAGTATCGACAGCTACAACCTGTCCGCGTCGCTCTGGGCGCACACCGATCCAAGCAAGCCGCCCTGGCTGGGCAAACCGCGCGATCATGTCTTTGAGCGGGGCACTCATGTTACCGTTCAGACCCTAACTCCTTGAGCCCGACCAAATCTGGAAGACGTTCTAACGGGTAATTTGGGTGCAGCTGCCAAAACCCATCTTCCCCGACTTCAAGAGGGCGAAGCGTCCCCCCCGGGAAAGCGCGGGTGCGCAGCGCCAACACGATATCTGACAGCACGGCAGGGTTATCTCTAAAATACGAATGACTGCCACCGCGCACGTTTTCGACGCGAATGAAATGAATCAATTCCTCTTTTTTGAGGTGTTCCAACTCTCCACGATCCAATGTTTCACTGGTGGCCGCCCCCAATCTGGGCACCGCTGTAATAAACGATGACAATTGCAACGCCCCATCACCCGGGTTGATGTAAATGTTGATTTGCTCAAATGCCTCGGCAAACCGCTCTGCTCTCAGACGTTGACGCACAACGCCCGTGTCCAAGTCCGCAGCAGCTAGGATCAAGGTACCTGTCTTCATTGCGCGTTTAGGGGGCAGGCCCGCGCCGCGATAAAATATAACCTGTTCGCGCAGTGCTTTGGTCATCACGTCTGTTCCGCGCGAATGCGCAACAATGTCGATGTCATCGATTTCGGGAATGTCAGCCAGCAATCGCAACAGTTCTTTGGCATGAAAGACGCTAAAATCCCCTGCTTCCCGGTCTCGGAAATATCCCAGCAAACCGCTGTTTCCTGCTGGCCAACTAAAAACAATCGGGATCGTCTCGCGCCCCGCAAAATGCCATAAATTCGCAAGGGTTGTTATACTTTTCTCAAACCCATTCCCGACCCCATGCGCAAAGACCAAAACACGTTTATTTCCTGTGCGCCGTATTTCTTCTTGGATCGCGGCTTGAAACGCACGGCCCTGCGCCTCGTAAGTGTCCTCTTCTTGCGGATCAAAAACGAGCGCCCCGTTTGCCCGCCTTGTCCCAAGCGGAACTTCGCTAAAACGGACGATCTCGCGCACAGCTTCGACATCCAACCTGGAAATCCGCCCCCCTCTGTCGACATATGTCCGGTCAACCAGATCATCCCAATCCGTTGCACCAAACTGAACGTCCGCAACGCCAAAAACCATCGCCTCTGATCGTTCGAGACCATAACTGAAACCGCCTTGGGTATCCGTTTCAACCAACCGATCCGTCATAAAGAAGATGTTGGGCGAAATTGTTCGCAGAGGGATCGAGACTTGTTCGGCAGGAAAGTTTGTCCCAGTCGCATATAGGTTAGGTGGGGCGGCCAAGTTGACATTTTGAGGGATGCATCCCTGCAACACCAGCAGGGCAAGAGCTATGCCAAGCAAACGAATATATATATATTTCATGCCCGTCCCGCGCTTCTTGTTCACCGCATCGGTATCACGTCGCGCGGTAAAATCAAATTCACAACACTTGGGGCGCCTTCTATGCCCTGGTCGCGCGTCAGCTGAAAATCATCTGCAAGGTTGTGGTGCGTCTGATCATTGGCGGATGGTTTGTTCCCAAATCAAGGTGACGCAGAGAACATTAAACAAGACTGACACACTGACGGATTGCCCCTGCTCTACAGCGAGGGTATCACCGCCTGTAACCTAGAATCTGTCTACAGGAGCATCTCATGGCCGCCTACCAATACGTCTATCACATGTCCGGCGTCTCAAAGACGTATCCCGGTGGAAAAAAATGCTTTGAAAACATTCACCTAAATTTTCTACCCGGCGTGAAAATCGGTGTCGTTGGCGTGAACGGCGCGGGTAAATCCACGCTAATGAAGATTATGGCAGGTCTTGATACAGAGTTTTCTGGCGAAGCATGGCACGCTGAAGGCGCAACCGTTGGCTACTTACCTCAAGAGCCAAAGTTGGATGAAACCTTGAGTGTGCGTGAAAACGTGATGCTCGCCGTTGCCGATAAAAAGGCTATTTTGGACCGCTACAACGAATTGGCCATGAATTACTCGGATGAAACGGCCGATGAGATGGCCCAACTTCAGGATCAAATCGACGCGGACAACCTGTGGGATCTCGACAGTCAGATAGATGTTTCAATGGAAGCACTGCGGTGTCCGCCAGATGACGCTGACATTGCCCAATTGTCGGGCGGGGAAGCGCGCCGTGTTGCTCTGTGCAAGTTGTTGCTGGAAGCCCCTGACATGCTGTTGCTCGATGAACCGACCAACCATTTGGACGCGGAAACCATTGCGTGGCTGCAACAGCACCTTATCGACTACAAAGGGACAATTCTGATTGTCACACACGACCGGTATTTTCTGGACGATATCACCAGCTGGATTCTGGAACTGGACCGCGGCAAAGGCGTGCCATGGGAAGGCAATTACTCCAGTTGGCTCGAACAAAAATCCAAACGGTTGTCGCAAGAGGCGCGTGAAGACAAATCACGCCAGAAAACGCTTGAGCGCGAATTGGAATGGATGCGCCAAGGTGCCAAGGCACGACAAGCAAAATCCAAGGCCCGGATCAACGCCTATAACGAGATGGCAGAAGTCTCTGAACGCGAGAAACTCTCCCGCGCGCAAATCGTCATCCCGAACGGCCCACGTCTCGGCTCCAAGGTGATCGAGGTTTCCGGCCTGGCCAAACATTTGGGCGAAAAACAATTGGTCGAAGGGCTTGATTTCTCGCTTCCACCCGGTGGGATTGTTGGTGTGATCGGCCCCAACGGGGCTGGTAAATCGACCCTGTTCAAAATGCTCACCGGTCAGTTGGAACCAGATGCTGGCACCATCGAATACGGCGACACGGTTGATCTGTCTTATGTCGATCAAAGCCGCGATGATTTGGATGCGGGCGAAAATGTCTGGGAAGCAATCAGTGGCGGGGCAGAATTGATCCAATTGGGGGACGCCGAGGTGAATTCGCGTGCCTATTGTTCGTCGTTCAATTTCAAGGGCGGCGACCAGCAGAAAAAGGTCGGCTTGCTGTCAGGCGGTGAACGTAACCGGGTGCATATGGCGCGCTTGCTGAAAGCTGGTGGCAATGTGTTGCTGTTGGATGAACCGACCAATGATCTCGACGTTGAAACCTTGCGCGCATTGGAAGATGCGCTGGTTGATTTCGCGGGCTGCGCGGTGGTGATCAGCCACGACCGCTTCTTCCTCGATCGGATCTGTACGCATATTCTCGCCTTTGAAGGTGAGGCCCATGTGGAATGGTTCGAAGGCGGTTTCACCGACTATGAAGAAGACAAGAAACGCAGGCTTGGCGCGGATGCGCTGGAACCAAAGCGCCTTAAGCACAAAAAATTCGTCCGCTAAATTTCCGACCCGTTGCCCGCACAGTCACGGGAAAAAATTACGAAATCTGCGCGGCTTACACCTAGTCGCGCAGGTCAGCAGCGAAGTCCGAATCGTTCTTAATCAGCAACGCCGCGTGCTTCTGCTGTTTTTCTGATTAGCCCCCCGATTTCCATTAATTCGTCATGCAGCGGGTTCGTTCTACGCCAAACCATCCCAATTGTTCGCTTAGGTTGGTCGTCTTCAAACCGTGCGACCGAAACTTCCGTAGAACGCGTCTCGAAAGATTGTGCCATTTCGGGTATCAACGTAACCCCCATGCCTGCACCAACCATTTGCACCAAAGTAGAAAGCGAACTGCCTTCCATGATCTGACGCGCGCTCACGCCCGTGGAGTTGCAAAACGACAAGGCTTGATCCCTAAAACAATGCCCCTCTTCCAGCAGCAACAACTCCATCGTCGGAAGCGCTGAAGCCACTGGCACAGGGCGTCCTGCATCACAGGCTGGGCGTACCAGCAGGAATTCCTCGTCGAACAAGGCAAATTCTTGCAGCTCAGGTTCTGAAACCGGCAAGGCGACAATGGCCACATCCAAACGCGACGCCAAAATTTCACGCACCAGAGACTGAGTAATCGTTTCTTTCGGTTGCAACACAAGTTGCGGATATTTTTGGGACAACGATTTGATGATCCGGGGCAACAGGTAAGGCGCGACCGTGGGGATAACGCCAATGCGCAATCTTCCTGAAAACGGGCCTGCACGTTGACGCGCCAACGTGCCAAGATCCTCAACTTGCCTTAAAATTTCACGCCCACGCGATCGCAAATCTTCGCCTAGCGCGGTCAATCTGATCTCGCGAGCAGCCCGTTCGACCAATGGGCCACCCATTACGAGTTCCAGATCTTTAATTTGCAAGGAAAGCGCTGGCTGCGAGATCAAACATGCTTCGGCGGCTCTGCCAAAATGTCCGTGAACAGCCAGTGCCTCGAAATACCGAAGATGTTTGAGGGTAAGAGAATTCATAAATTTTTCTTATCAGTGTTATTTGATTTATGTATTGGAACTTATCCATTCAAACCTCTACTTACAATCCAAACCAAGCCATTATTCCTGCAAGGAGAGAACTCATGGACGGCAATTCCATCAATCACAAATCCGGCGGCGGTTGCCCGGTTATGCACGGTGGCAACACCGGCACGGATAACTCGGTAACCAAATGGTGGCCCGAAGCGTTGAACCTCGACATCCTGCATCAGCACGACACCCGCACAAATCCGATGGATGCAGACTATGACCACCGGACAGCGGTACAGGGTTTGGATTTTGACGCAGTTCGAAACGATGTTGAAGCTCTCCTGACGGACAGCCAAGATTGGTGGCCTGCGGATTGGGGTCACTATGGCGGCCTTATGATTCGTTTGGCTTGGCATTCCGCTGGATCCTACCGTTTGGGTGATGGTCGCGGGGGCGGGGGCGGGGGCAACATCCGTTTTGCACCTTTGAATTCATGGCCGGACAACGCGAGCTTGGACAAAGCGCGCCGTTTGCTGTGGCCCATCAAAAAGAAATACGGCAACGCGCTGTCTTGGGCTGACTTGATTTTGCTGAGCGGAACGGTCGCCTATGAATCAATGGGTCTGAAAACCTTTGGGTTCGGATTTGGCCGTGAAGACCTCTGGGGTCCTGAAAAAGACGTCTACTGGGGATCCGAAAACGAATGGTTAGCGCCATCCGAACAGCGTTACGGCGATCTTGAAAAACCAAGCACAATGGAAAATCCGCTCTCCGCTGTGCACATGGGCCTCATCTATGTGAACCCTGAAGGGGTGAACGGCAATCTGGATGCAGCCAAGACCGCTTTGCACGTCCGGGAAACCTTTTCGCGCATGGCCATGAATGACGAAGAAACCGCAGCGTTAACCTGTGGTGGTCACACAGTTGGTAAAGCTCATGGTGGTGGCGATCACGCCAATATCGGGGCCGAGCCAGAAGCCTGCCCGGTTTCGGGGCAAGGTCTTGGCTGGGACAACCCGGGTCTGGATGCAAAAGCAACCAACACCTTCACATCAGGTGTTGAAGGCGCTTGGACGAAAGAACCACTGAAATTCGACATGGGCTACTTCGACTATCTGTTCGGTTATGACTGGGAGCCCACAAAGTCTGATGCAGGTGCCAAGCAATATAAACCCGTCAACATGCCCGAAAACGAGATGCCCGTCGATCCAACGGATCCAACAGTCCGTCGTTTGCCGGTGATGACGGATGCGGATATGGCGATGAAAGTCGACCCGATTTACAACGAAATCTGCCAGAAATTCATGGCAGACCCAGAGTATTTCAAAGACACCTTTGCCCGAGCATGGTTTAAGCTGACACACCGCGACATGGGTCCGGCTGCAAACTATCATGGCCCGTTCGTTCCACAGGAAGAACTGATCTGGCAAGACCCAGTACCCGCAGGGGCAACAGGGTATGACGTTGAAGCCGTAAAAGCCAAAATCGCGAACAGTGGTTTGTCAGCAGTGGAAATGATCGCCACCGCATGGGACAGTGCGCGCACCTATCGCGGTTCCGACAAACGTGGCGGAGCCAATGGCGCCCGTATTCGTTTGGCACCCCAAAAAGACTGGGCAGGCAACGAACCTGATCGCTTGGCAAAAGTGTTGGGCATTCTTGAGCCCATCGCGGCGGACACAGGCGCGTCGGTTGCGGATGTCATCGTTCTGGCGGGTAATGTCGGGTTAGAGCAATCCATCAAGGCCGCTGGCTTTGACCTCTCTGTTCCTTTTGCATCAGGGCGTGGCGATGCCACAAACGCACAAACAGACGCAGATAGCTTCTCCGTTTTGGAACCACTTGCAGACGGTTTCCGCAACTGGCAACTCAAGGAATATGCTGTTTCTCCAGAGGCGATGATGTTGGATCGCGCGCAGCTTTTGGGCCTTACAGCCTCTGAGATGACCGTGCTGGTTGGCGGCCTGCGGGTGTTGGGTGCAAACGCAGGTGGCAGCGCACATGGTGTATTCACCGATCGCGTTGGTCAATTGACGACAGACTTTTTCGTCAACCTGACTGATATGGACCTGAGCTGGCACCCTGTTGAGGGCGGAACATATGAGTTGCGCAATCGCGACACGGGCGACGTCAAGTTCAGTGCAACGAGCGCTGACCTCGTCTTTGGGTCAAACTCAATCTTGCGGGCCTATGCCGAAGTCTACGCTCAAGATGACAACCAAGAAAAGTTTGTCCGTGATTTTGTGGCTGCTTGGACCAAGATCATGAACAACGACCGGTTTGATCTGGTCGCATAACGACTGAGGGATCGGGCAGCGTTACGCTGTCCGATCCTTCTCCTTCAGATGCACGTCTATGTCAGCGATAGAATGATGCGTCCGTGGCCAGACCACATGAGGTCGCTCAAAAATCGGGCCTCACGAAACACAGAACAATCCCAACCACACATAAACCAATACGGTATTGCCAAGCGCTATTGCCAATAAGTCCGCGTGAGATTGCGCTCAGGCCACCCCCTACAAGCACAAACGAGATGAGCGCCGGAACGGTTTCGCTCGACAATCGGATGAGCGCTTCATTCGCAATCATTGCCAATGGGATGATATACAGCCCGACACCCAGTGCCATTGCCGTTAATGCGACACGTAACCAGTTTTCCTGCACCATGCCTGCGGCAATAAACACGGCGCCGCAAACGGGTGGTGTGATGGTTGAGAGCAGCGCAAACCAGAACACAAAGAGATGCGCCTGCAGCGGTTCTAACCCCAATTCGATCAGCGCTGGCCCGGCCACTGAGACGCAAATGACATAGGCCGCAGTGGTGGGCACCTCCATCCCCAAAAGCAGACACGCCAAGGCGGTTAGCAACAATGCCGGCCAAAGTGCCCCCCCTGAGCCGGACAGAATGGCAGAGGTCACTTTGACGCCAAGACCCGTGACCCCCAAAACGCCAATGATGATCGAAGCGCAGATGATAATTGAAGCGATCATCGCAACCTGTTTGCCTGTGTTCAACATCGCCTCGCCCAGGCGGTTCAGCCCTTGTTGGGGATTAACACGCAGGCCCATGTCGACGAACAGCAGCGCAAGTCCGGCGAAGATTGCCAAGGCCGCCGCGTATTGTGGCGTGTATCCGATCCCGAACATAGCAATAAGCAGCGTCGCAAAAGGAACGAGAAAAAACCCTGATGTAATCAGAACCTGTTGGCCTGTAGGGCGATCTGCTTTGGGGATGGGTTTCAGATCGTATCGTTGTGCAAAAGCATTGAGGCCCTGCCACACCGTCAGAAAATACAAAATCGCCGGCAATAGAGCCGCCAACATGATCTGCGCGTAGGGCACCCCAGTCAATTCGACCATAACAAAGGCCCCCGCCCCCATCAAAGGGGGCATGATTTGCCCCCCGGAAGATGCCACTGCTTCGGTTGCGGCAGCCAGACGTTTTGGGTATCCGAGTTTGGTCATAGCGGGCAATGTAATCGCGCCTGTAGAGGCCACATTTGCCGACGCCGATCCGGAAATAGATCCAAAGAGTGCAGAAGAAAGAACCGAAACCTTTGCCGCACCGCCTGTTAATCGCCCGGCGGCGGCTGAGGCCAGATTCATAAACCCCTGCCCTGCCTCACCCGCATTCAGAACGGCTCCAAAAATAACAAAGACCGCAACCACACCAACAGACACGCCGGTCAAGCTCCCCCAAAGCCCGCCTTCTGCAACCACAAGTGTCCCAAGAAAACTGCGCAAAGGTGTACCGGCATGGCCGAATTGCCCGGGGATGTGTTGACCAAACAGCCCATATAACAGCGCGATCAGGGCAACCAATGGCAATGGCCAGCCTATTGAGCGGCGCGCGCCTTCCATCGTGATAAGTAACAATGCAGTGGCAAGTACCACCTGAAAGTCATTTTCCAGAAAGCCATATTGATTGCGCAACATCTGATGGTTGAACGCAATCCAAAGGCAGCCCGCAACGCCAAGGGTGGTCATTAAAATCCCTGAACTGCGTGCGAAAAATCCAGATCCTGAGAATAAAAACACCCACGGGAGGATCAGCGCCATATGCAATGGGCGCGCGACAAGGTTCGGAACCAGCCCGTAGAAAATCAACCCCAGATGAAACGCCGCGGTGAGCGTCCCTAGGGCGATCCAAACCCGCCGCGCGGGCATCTGCGCTGGTGCGCCAAAAATGCCCACCAATTCGCGCCTACATATGTGCGTCGCTTAGTGTTGCGCCCACTTCTTTGTAATAACGCACAGCCCCGGGGTGAATTTGCGTGGTGATATTGGCCAACATATCCGTAGACACACCATCCCACCACTTTGCGGAACCAGCCATTTCCGCCTTGGTCTCCCAAAAGGTTTTGGTCAGCTGATAGGCGGTCTCATCGTCCATTTTACCGGTGGTGTAAGCGACAACAGGCAGAGAAGTTGTGGTGATGTCTTGATCCTGACCTGCATAAGTACCTGTTGGGATCACCAGTTCCGTCCGTTTAGATTGCGCCACTTGGTCCGGCGTCAGTGACAACACGGTAACCCCGGTTGAAGCGGCTGCTTCGATCACATTCGGCGCGGGGTAGGACCCTGCCGTCACAAACCCGTCGATCTGTCCGTTTTTCAACGCAGAAACCGCGTTAGATAGTTCACTGTCCGCGATAGTGACTTTGTCTGTAAGACCAAAGAGATCGATGTATTTTGCACCTTCACGCGCACCAAAGGAACCGCTGCCCAACAGAACGGTCTTGCCTTCCATTTGGTCAAAACTGGTCACACCGCTGGCTTCGGACATCACAAAATGCATCGTCAGAGACGGGATCGGAAACAATGCTTGGATGGTATCAAAAGACGGGTCGCTCTTGCCTTCGAACATCGCCTTGCCGTTTTGTGCCAACCCAACAAGCGCGGGAGGTGTCGTAAACACATAGTCACCACCACGTGCGCGCACTTCCATCACATTTTGTACGGATCCTTGGCTTTCTTCGACGGTTACGGCAATCGCGCCGTCCGAACCGGCCTTCATCGCTTCGGAAATCTGCACCGCCATCTGGTAATATGAAGATCCGGTTTTTGCTGATTTATACGTCACACGCGTTTCAGACCACGCCGCCGTTGTAAAAATACAGGCCGCGACAGCAGTGAGTGTCACCGTTCTTAGAGCTTTCATTTTTTCCTCCCAAAGACTTTCCAACACTCTGACGTGACGCGACCCTAGGCGCAATATGAAGAATGGAGATTGTCATTGAGGACAGTTCAATCGCTCGCTTCCGAAACGGCCAAAGGGCAGCTCGGTTTGAGGTCAGAACTATATTTTAGTGAAGCGATCAAGGTGGCGCATGTTTGTGCGTCCAGATCATTCAAGCGGTAAAAACAACCGAAGAAAGC
Organism: Roseobacter sp.; assembly: GCA_039983935.1. Classification (GTDB taxonomy): domain Bacteria; phylum Pseudomonadota; class Alphaproteobacteria; order Rhodobacterales; family Rhodobacteraceae; genus Roseobacter. The sequence goes on from JBDWVP010000025.1 coordinate 57,073, forward strand.
GGAAACCATTATTTATAATGGCATCCGCTTTTCCTGACGCTGGCGAACTTCGCTGCGCGCCCATGGCAGAATGACGTTGCTTTCACGTTCCTAAGAGCGTGCGCCCGGTTGCTTGCACAACCATCAACCAAATCGTACTTTTCGGTAAAGACTTGACCAGATCTGGCAAGTTTCAGAAAGAAAAACGTTGGGAAATTCACGAACATGCTAGCCGACGCAAACGCATATCTTTAAATTTCGCTCGATTAGCAGAAGCATCAGCAATGATCTCCGCAATCTCGTCAAGCGGGACGGGCTTTTTGATATGCAAGTCGGCGCCAGCGCGTTCAGCAAGTATGTCAAAAGCCCCTGGCAAAAAATTAGACATCGCAATAATCGTCGCACCATTGCATCGCCCTTCCCCATGTCTGATCGTTGAGATCGATGTAACGCTATCGGGGTCCAGCGGATCTGCCTCAAGAAAGATAACGTCAAACTTTCGCGCAGAACAAAGCTCTATCCCGTGAGTAAGCGTTTCTGCATGAAAGGCGCGCCACATATCGGCGGGCAACGCGCCTTCGATTTGAAGACGCTCGTCAAAATTGCCATCGACGATCAACAATTCGCCTAGCTTAGTGTGTTTGGTTTGTCGCATTTTAAATTCCGGTTCTGGTTAAACTAACAGTACTCATCCGTTTTGAGCACTGATCTGGGTCGTGGCCTTGCTTTTGGCAGCATCCACGATCCAGAATCGTTGCGTTGATTAGAAGGTCCGCATCACGGCAATGCTGCAGCGTGCTTGCTGTTAGATACAAAAAGACCGCGACCTTCGCATTGGCATCTCGCACCAGAATTTGTTCTTCCGACGCCAACCAGAAAAAGAATTCTGGCAAATAATCCACCAAGTGCAGCAACTCATTATTTGTATCGGATTACTTCAAACGCCCACGCAACGCACCGGGCGAAACACCGTGAAGCCGTTTTACCGCGCGTGTATAAGCGCTTTGGGACGAATATCCGAGGCGATAACTCACCTCTGACAGAGGTAAACTTTCATCCGACAGCAATTCTAGAGATAGCTCATCCCTCGTATGATCGAACAATTCTGCAAAACTGGTGCCCAACTCTCCCAAGCGTCTTTGCAATGTGCGTTCGCTCATACCGCAACGTTGTGCCACTTTCTCAATTCCAAAATCCGCGCTCTGAATGCCACGAATGATGTCTTCTTTTACCAGAGTGACCACGTCTTTATCTCGACGTTGTTTCTTAAGCAGCTCACCGCATTTCTGCCGCATGAACTCAAAAGTGAGCGGATCCGCATTCGGATTAGCATAGGTTAGAACATCCGAAGAAAACACCAATCTGTTTGACAGCGCATTGAACGTTAATTTCTTGGGAAAAATCTTTTTGTGCAATAGTTTAACACGAGGTGGTCTCCGTTCCAAATGCGTTTCAATCGGCATCAGTGGCCTTTCTGAAAACCGTTGAAAACCGCTAACAACCGCAGCCGTTACAAAATCTACAAATTGCTCTCTCTGCGTAATCAGCGGCGAGTAGGACCAATCAATCGTGAAACGGTCCCGTTCTATAATGAGGTTGAAATGATCAAGATCTACGAGCGTTGATTCATACGTGGAATAGAAATTCAACATATCCTTAAAGGTGGGGGCGACACGCAATCCCAAGCCAAACGCGCCGGATCCGCCTTGTTTGTAGAACTGTCCGAAACGCAGTCCAAACGTATCATCCGAGACGATCGTCGCCAAAACTTCAAGAAGTCGGCAAAACTTATCAAAGCTAATCTTGGCCTCAAAATCCTCAAACAAACTCACATCTATCTGGAGCGGCTCCGCGAAAGTTTTGATGTCGACGCCTAGATTTGCGCAAAACTCTGGAAGGTCGCGGCCAACTGACGCGACAATGAGAAATTGATCGGCTCTTGAAAAGTCTCCGCTGTTGTTCATCTTTGTTTTGTCGCCGATTGTAAAAATTTTGGCGTCTATTGTACAAACGTAAAGAACATTGCCAACTTTGCAAGCCTTAGGTTGTGGAGACATTTCGCTATCATCAGACCCGCACCTTCGCGCCCATCAAGGAAACCACATGTACACCTTACCTGACGATGCACCGGATATTCTCCACGAATTGTTGCAGATGTGGCACGAGGTGAGCAAAGATCATAAACCCTCTAAACGAGATTTGCCTTTTGATGATCTGGTCGGCGAACACCCGGGTCTTTTTTGGGTGGAACGCACGGATCAAAGCCCCATGGATTTCGATCTTCGGTTCATCAAAGCTGGCCCGGAAGTTCTTCGTCGAAACAAGCCGGGCGCTTTGGAGGCTGTATTTTCCGAAATCCTGAGTGCCAACACATTTTCATTCATCCCCGACATTTTTGGCGGGTGTCTGCGGAATGGCGAACCCCACTATTGGGAAATTATTGCATCCGAATACGGCAAACTGCCCCTGCGATATCAACGGCTCGTGCTGCCCTTGTTTGACGAGGCGGGAGTTGCCGTATCCCTCTTGGCAAGTAGCGTATATTCTGAAGTGTAGGCGGCCTTGGTTCGCGCAGCCTTCTCGATGGTGGTCGTCTAAAAATCGCAATCTGTACCCGGTGGCTGGGCATCACATACTGCAGCAGAAATGTTTGTTCACCGCGAGAAGAAGCATAGATTGTTGGCCGAACTAAGATTGCGGGTTCACAGGCTTCAACGTGCTTTAACGGAGCGCACCGCGTTGTTTGCGTGAGCGAAGCACTTCTGCCAATGCGCCCAGTCCACGGCATGATGTTGAAATCGCCACCTATCACAACATCACCTTCCAACTCTGCGAGAAACCTCCCAGCCTCCGTTTCGTTATTGAGGCTATCATGCGACCATGGCCAAGGTGTAGGTGCTGATACAACGCGAGTCTGTTCATTCTTGATCCGAATTGGCACTGCGGCGAATGCGTGCCAACAAGAAAGCTGAGGTTCACCTCGAAATGGAGACCGGGAAATCAGCCCAAAGATTGGCCAGCCCCTCGACACAGTGTCAAAGCTTCTCCGGGTGTGACCTAAGACCCCCAATGCCACAAGAAACGCAGCAATTAAAATCACCGTGAAAAAAACGCACAAGATGTCCGAAATCTCTTCGTTTAGGACTCTTTGTCTGCTGAGATCAAAACAACGATTGATCCACGAAAACACTTCAGATCTGAACGCCAGAAATCAAAATCTCCTACGCCAAAACGGATGGTTACATCGTCAGTGTTTTTTCAAGCGAGACACAAGATTTTACCTTCGTCAATTGGCATAACTCTTGCGCGCTTGACCTCATGCATCCTTGTATGCATGAGTGCGGAAACCGGAAAAACAGATTTGGGAGAGAGAATTCAGTGCCGACATCGCATACCACTGCGCCAGATCTGTCCGCCCTGCACGCTCTTGGTGAAATTGACAGATCACGCGCCCTTGGCCCCCAGATCTATGAAGTTTTGCGTCTTGGGATCATCTCAGAGGTTTTACGCCCAAATGAATCGATCAATGAGGTCGAACTTAGCGCGGCGCTAGGCATCAGCAGAACGCCCGTCAGAGAAGCATATCAACGTCTGGCAGAAGACGGATTGATCCTATCTAGGGCTAAATCGCGCACGCTTGTCGCACCAATCGACGAATGTCGGGTGCGCGAAGGCATCATCATACGACGTGCCTTAGAACGTGAGGTTGTCAGTATTTTGGCGTCCAACACGCCGGATTTGCGTCAATTAGACGGAATAATCGCGCTGCAACGCGTCGCCGTCGAACATAACGATTATCTGGAGTTTTTCCGCCAAGATGAACGGTTCCATGCGACGTTGGCAGATCTTGCCGGGCTGCCCTCTGCTTGGCGGTTGGCGCATTCCGTCAAGGCGCATACCGACCGCGCGCGAATTGCTTTGACAGCTAAACTACCTAAACGAATTAACATCGCTTTTGACGAACACATCGTACTTTTAGACGCCATCAAAATAGGCGATGTTGAGCGGTCGCGCGGTTTAATCTCCACCCATATCAATTCTGTTTTTGAGGCCGTAGACGATGATACACCCTGACCGTTTCTTTCCAGTCGACGCCCAAACCCGTGACGTGGCCCGCGCATTATATGGTCAGGTGAAAAACCTGCCCCTGATTTGCCCCCACGGTCATACAGAGCCTATTTGGTTCGCTGAAAACGCCTGCTACACGGACCCCGTTCAATTGCTCATAGTGCCGGATCACTATGTGGTGCGCATGTTGGTGTCACAGGGCATCAGCCATGCGGCACTGGGCGTTCCGACCCAAGACGGTTCGGCCATAGAGACAGACAGCCGCACGATCTGGCGATTGTTTGCCGCAAATTACCATTTGTTCAGGTCAACGCCAGTTCGCCACTGGATGGATTACACGTTGGAGACGCTATTCGGGATTGAGGGTCCTCTGAGTGCCGACAATGCGGACGCTGCCTATGATCAGATTGCGCAGACTCTGCCGGGTGATGATTTCCGCCCGCGCGCCCTGTATGAGCGGTTCGGGATTGAATGTCTGGCGACGACAGATGCATGTCTGGCTGATCTCTCACACCACAAGGCCACACGAGAAAGCGGTTGGTCAGGCCGGATCATTCCGACATATCGACCGGATCAGGTCACTGACCCTGATGCGAAAGGGTTCAAAGAAAACATTGTGCAATTAGGGGCACTGACGGGCGAGGATACGGCGACATGGGCCGGTCTTTTGGCGGCACATCGTCAACGTCGCCTTGCCTTCATCGCGCAAGGCGCGACAGCAACCGATCATGGGCACCCAACAGCACGCACGGCCGATTTAGCGGCCTCAGCCTGCCAAACCCTCTTGGATAAAGTCATCTCAGAACGTGCCGATGCCAGTGAGAAAGAGCTGTTCAGAGCCCAGATGCTGACAGAAATGGCCCGAATGAGCCTGGACGACGGCCTTGTCATGCAACTTCATCCCGGCTCACGCAGGAACCACAGCATCGATGTGTTTAATCGACATGGCGCAGATAAAGGTTTCGATATACCCGGGCCCACTGACTACGTCCAAGCGTTACGCCCGCTGTTGGATGCGCATGGTCATGATGCACGCCTCCGGTTGATCCTCTTTACCTTGGATGAAACGGCATATGGCCGTGAATTGGCGCCCCTGGCCGGGGCCTATCCGTGTTTGCGTCTTGGACCGGCATGGTGGTTTTATGACAGTCCTGATGGCATGATGCGCTACCGCGAAATGACCACCGAGACGGCTGGGTATTACAATACTGTTGGCTTCAATGACGACACCCGGGCACTGCCTTCAATCGCCGCCAGACATGATATGGCGCGCCGAATTGATTGCGCGTTTCTAGCCAAGCAAGTGGTCACGCATCGTTTACCCGAGGCAGAAGCCGCCGACGTCGCGCGGGATTTAACATATAACTTGCCGGTGCAGGCGTATAACTTAGGGGCAAAAACATGAAACAGACATGGCGTTGGTTTGGTCCGTCCGACACAATTTCAATTCAGGAAGTAGAGCAAACCGGCGCAACTGGTATTGTTTCGGCTTTGCATCACATCCCCAATGGCGTGATTTGGAGCTCTGAAGAAATTGCGCAACGCCAAGGTGAAATTGCACACCGAAGCGATGGCCAGCCGTCTCGTCTAAATTGGGATGTTGTAGAAAGCCTGCCGGTTTCAGAGGATATCAAAAAACAGGATGGCGATTGGCGCGAGCATATCGCCGCATATAAGCAAAGTCTTGAGAACCTAGCGCAGGCCGGGCTGGACGTGATTTGCTATAACTTTATGCCGGTGATCGATTGGACCCGTACAAACCTTGCCCATGTCACACCCACAGGCGCGACATGTATGCGGTTTGACATTGTGGATTTTGCGACATTCGACATCTTTGTGCTCGCACGGCCAGGTGCTGAGCAGGATTTCCCCGACGACATCGTCGAAGCGGCGCGCGCGCGCCATGCTGAAATGGCGCCAACGGATCACGACGCCCTCAGAGCGAACATTACAATGGGTTTGCCCGGGGCGAACCAGCAATTGTCCTTTGATGGGTTCCGCGATTTGTTGCGCACATACGATGACATCTCGACGGATAGGTTGCGCAGAAATCTGTGCGATTTCCTTGAAGAAGTTATCCCGGTCGCAGAACGTTTAGGGATGCGTATGTGTTGTCATCCAGATGATCCGCCGTTTTCATTGTTGGGCCTGCCTCGCATCGTTTCCACCGAGGCCGATTACATTCATTTGACGAATGCTGTGGACAGCCCCGCAAACGGAATAACGCTGTGTTCGGGATCCTTAGGGGTAAACCCAGAGGTTGATCTGCCCGGGATGATGTCACGGCTCGGTGCCAAAGTGCATTTCGTGCATCTGCGCAATGTCACACGCGAGGATAAACGGTTTCCTGGCAGTTTCCATGAAGCAGCCCATCTTGAGGGCAGCACGGACATGGTGGCCCTGTTACGCGAAATTATGAACGAAGAAAACCGGCGCAAGGCCCAAGGGCGTGCAGATTGGTGCATCCCCATGCGCCCTGATCATGGTCAAGCCATGGCTGACGATCTGGCGCGCAAACAACAACCCGGGTATCCGTTGATCGGTCGGCTGCGCGGGTTGGCAGAACTGCGCGGCGTTGTGGCAGGTCTTGGCGGTGAAATGCAATGAACGGAATCGTCCATATTGGCACCGGCGCTTTTCACCGCGCACATCAGGCTGTCTACACCCAAGACGCGACAACATCGCCGGGCACAGATTGGGCCATTACCGGTATCAGTCTGCGCAGCGCGCAGGTCGCAGACGCGCTAAATGCACAAAATGGGCGGTACACGCTGGTCATTCGCTCATCCGAAGGCACGCAGTATCAGGTGATCAATTCCATTTCAGGTGTTTTGGCGGCGCAACGTGGGATGGCCGCGATCCACGCAGCGCTTGCCCGACCCGAAACACGTATCATCAGCCTCACAATCACGGAAAAAGGCTACGCATCGCCTTTTGGTCCTGACAGTGCGATTACCTTATTGATCGAGGCGTTCAAAACGCGCAAAGCCAATGGGTTAAACGGGGTGACATTACTGTCTTGTGACAACCTGTCCGACAATGGCGCCGTGCTGCAAAAGGCAGTAATGGAAGCGTCCAACGATGCGGCGCTGTCTGGTTGGATCACAGAACATGTCAGTTTTCCATCCACAATGGTGGATCGGATTACACCTGCCACGACGCCTGAACTTTTAACCGAGGTCGCGACCCAGACAGGCTGGGCAGATCAAGTACCGGTGGTCACGGAATCCTTCAGCCAATGGGTGATCCAAGACAGCTTTGTCCAAGGTCGCCCCCTCTGGGAAACCGCAGGTGCCCAGCTGGTCAGTGACGTCGCCCCCTACGAAAAGATGAAACTAAGAATGCTCAACGGCGCGCATTCCATGCTGGCATACGCAGGGCATTTAGCGGGTAAAACTTATGTGCGTGATGTCATGGCAGACCCGATTTTGGCGCAGGCCGTAGCGCGTCACATGGATGCGGCAGCCGCGACGTTAGACAGCCGTGCCAACCTTGATCCGGCGGGATACCGTGATGCTTTGTTGATGCGATTTCGTAACCCCCATATCGCCCATGAAACCTATCAGATCGCTATGGATGGCAGCCAAAAAATGCCACAACGCATTTTTGAACCCGCCCAAGAGGCCGCAGGACAAGACCAAGATTTGTCTGCTTTTGCATTTGCAACGGCGGCTTGGGCAAAATACCTGCGTGGAATTGCGCAAACAGGCGTCAATTTTGATCTGCGAGATCCGCGCGAAGACGAGCTGGCCAAGCTGCCAAATGATCCAAAAGATCGTATAGACGCGTTGTTTACTGTGCCCGATCTGGTGCCATCGCAGCTGGGAATGCATGAAGATTTCAAAGCGCTTGTCGTTAAAAATCTTAAAAAGCTGGATGACAGTGGCGTCATTGTATCGTTGAAAGAGAACCTGAGTACTTGAAAGTCCGCCCGCACGTCACATCAGTTTGGCCAATTACCGCTTTTAATTCGAACCTATGTCGATTTGGTCAAGGGCGGTTGCCAGCTTCATCAGGTCAGCCGCGTAGAAACCTGCAGCGTTGATGCAATTCGTTTCCAGCATCTTCAGACCCTCTTCTGTGCGACAGATGTCGATTACGAAAGCTGGCGCATAGCCGACGTTCAGTGCCACCAAATTTTTCGCAAATTCTAATGCATCTGCATCGATTTCGTGCCGATACACGACGCGTGCGCCTTCTTTATAGAGAGAATACGTGACAATTTTTTCTCCTACGGCCCACAGCCGCCATTCTTTAAAAATTCGGACAGGTTTGGTGAACATCAATTCCGTGTTGTGTTGCAGCGAGCCAATTGGAATTTCATCTTCTTCAAGCGCTAGAACCTTTCTGGCCAGCTCAATAATCTCATCAGTAGATTTTACGTTTCCTGGCACTTCTTTGCTGTCATCCACAGGGCGCAGAAACCAATGTTTCCCATCATCGGGCAGATGCTCGGGGATATCTTGCACCGTTAAAAAAAGCGCATCAGCGCCATTCAGAAGAAAAGGATGCCACGGGGCCTCATGGACAAATGGCCTGATCTTAAAAACGCCGGGTCGCAAATTATTCTTCTGCGCATAACGCCACAAGACATAAGATCCAAACATGACCACGGCATTCGGGTCCCTGATAACTGGAACAGGCGTCAGCTCACCAATAAACGGGACAACTTTGTGCCATGAGTATGGGATTTCAAGACGATCCAGCGCATCAGACAGCTTTTGTGTATCCTCGAAATCCTGCAGTATCCATTGCATCTCATTGCCCTCAAAATTAACTTTCGTGCGCGAGCCTCGCTCGCTTGAGATATCTAAAAACCGCACTTCTTCGCGCCGAAATAGTACTTTGGCACAAAGACACACCCTAATTTTTCCGCGTTACACGCACGCTATTCTAATCCCAGTACCTGATTTACTTTCAAGTACGTAAGCACACTCACAATCGAAGAAAACCACTTTTGCGCGCTGTACCGCAATTTGGCAAGCTTGCTCACCTAGCAGTATTTGTAACACGATGATTTTAAACGCTTTATTACCACAAGCATGCCAAACGAGACCGCATGTAACAACGGTTTGTTATGCCCGCTTAACGGTGCGAAAACTGGTGGTTTTCTTGTTGGGCGCTGTTTCATGACGGTAGTGCCACGTCGGATTTCAGGCCTAGATGAATGCACCGAGCCACAGGCCAAAGCCAAAAATTGTATGAGCTGCTAGATTTAGACCGCGCACTTTCCAGGGTTGTGGCGTCTTAGATGCCGCCCAACCCAACCCCAACCCAGGTTGAAGCAAGAACCAGCCAAAACCCACCATCAACAGGGAGAACAGCCAAGCCGCGCCAAACGTGGGTGATGAAAGCCACGCGGACCCCATTAAAAATGCCAGCGCCACGCCGTAAAAGATCCCGACTCCGTAATGGAAAAACCATCCGATGGCTCTTTCATTCGACACTTCATCCGCCGATGAGATCGCAGCATGAAAAACACGCCCGCGCCACACATGCACAAACCAGCGTCCGACCATCGCCCAATTAGGAGCGGGTATATCAGCTAGGCGCGCCAGCATTAGTGCCCAAAGGTCCATCAAGACAGTCCCCAAGACACCCATTAAAATTCCGCTGACCAAAATTCCGCTCATGCTTCCCCCAATCTTTGGATTGAATTTGTCAGGTTTATGACGCGTGTTCCAGCACAATAGGAGGCTCATTTTGCGGGATTTGACCCCACGGAATTTTAGCGCTCACACTCGAAAAACCGCCCTCAAACAAAAAAACGGGCCGGCGTGACCGACCCGTTGAAGTAGAATAGACGCGTCGGAGGAAGAAGGCCGCGCGTCTGCCGAATGAACAAGAAACCTGTCGAATGGTCCTGACACCACTCAGTCGGAACGTTAGTCCACGTTTTGTTAAACACGTACGCGGCCTTTGGGTCTGTGACATAGATCACATAATTAGAAATAGATCGAAAGAGAGGTCGCATTTCTCATTTAATTCGCCACTTCTCTTTTCGAAACACAAGGCCTGAGGCGTGTTTAACCTGTAAATGCGCCAGTCACCTATCGATCCCGCTGACTTCAATTTTTACAATCCTGTTATCTCCATATGATGGTGCCGTTTATTCAACCTAGTCGTTCAATCGGAATTGCATTCAGCACGCCACATATTGTCAAACTTAGGCCAATCTGTTAGAGGAATCGCGCCCACTACGTCTCTTTCGACCTGCTCTCCCTTAAACGGCGCTGAGAATTCGATCCAGATCAACTGCGCCAAGCCATCGCACACACGCGGATGGCATCTATTCAAGGAGACACGGAAATGGCCACTGGCACCGTGAAATGGTTTAACACAACTAAAGGCTTCGGCTTTATCGCGCCCGACGGCGGCAGCAAAGACGTTTTCGTACACATCTCGGCTGTTGAGCGTGCAGGCCTTACAGGTCTCGCCGACAACCAGAAGGTGACATTCGACATCGAAGCTGGCCGCGACGGCCGCGAGTCTGCGACGAATATCGCCCTCGCGTAAGCGTTCTGAGCACACGTTAGTAAAGCCGGCATGCTTTTGCCGGCTTTTTAATTTATGTGTTTAAAATCATTTACTTATCCGCTGTTCTAAGCAACCTGAAGTTTACGGATTAAAGCTTTAGATTACCGGCTCGAAGACCGGCCTCAACACTTCGTTTTTCGCCTTCCGTTTTCCACTAAAACCGCCGTGATTTTTTGCATGCGCTGCCCGCGCGCCCTGCGATAAACCACCGGCACGAAAATGGCCAAACTGCCCGCTCGAACCCCGACCTTCCCTTTATGCGTTAACACTTAGGGCGGGAAAATCACGGCACTTTCAATCTTGTCTTAACTCATTTGTTTTTCGGCCAGGCTATTTTTCGGACATAATGTAAAAGATAAAAACGGCCTAAGATCATCCAGACCGCCATCACATAAAATTGATTCGCTATAGAAACCTATAGGTTGACCCATCTCGATCGATCAGCCACGGGTCAGGATTTTGAATCGACCTTTGCAAGCCAAAACTTCCATCCACCATTCGTTAACCAAGAATAAATTCAACCCCGCCGGTTAACCTCCTGTTCATATTCATATCGTCTTAATGTTTACGGGTGGCGGGCGTCTGACAAAAGTATGTGATCGGAGCCTTAAGAATGTCCGCTATTTCTTTGATAAACCCCTATGCACCTCAACCGGCGTCCAGCACGTCTACGGACGCGATATTTTCTGCGGCTCAAGCTGCAACGCCCATAGACGCTGGAAGCGCGACCAGCGACGCCGGGCTTGCATCTGATCAATCAGGACAAGGGTCTGGAAACGGCACGGGTACGGGCGGCGCTCAAGTTGCAATGCTCTTGCAACGCGAGAAAGAAGACGGCGTTTTTCACCGTCCAACACCAGAATCTGTGGTTGAAGCTCAATCTGAAAGTGATCCAGCGACTGAATTTTTGGCGCGTCAAGCGCGTCAGCAAACCCAGGCCAAGGCCTTGGCAGAAGAACGCGCCGCAGATCGAGCTATTGAGCGCGCAACCGCTGCACGCGAACAAGCGGAAAAAGCAGCTACGCCGGAATATGTAATGCCAAATCCCTTGCCAACCGCGCCAATTTTGCAAAGTGAAGATGAATGATCGACCCTAAAACCGTGTTGAAAGTGTTAGATTTCAAACACGGCCGGTGAAATTTTTGGCGTGAATTATTTCGACTGGACGGGAACGAATACCCTTATGGCGGGAAATTGCTCAAATGGCGGTAAAATTTTCATTTACATAAAATTCACTTGAAATTTGTCGTCCATGTCTCACTTTCAGAACTGCAAAATTGAGATCATTGATCGGTTCCTGTCGTGTCGTTCTTTTTAATGGCCCGAAAATCGTACCTGATCTCGATCTAGCCAAGCTGTCGCATGCTGCGGACAGGTAACTTAAGAGAGACAAGAAGATGGCCAACGGCACCGTAAAATGGTTCAATACAACAAAAGGCTATGGATTCATTGCCCCTGACACCGGCGGAAAAGATATTTTTGTTCATATTTCTGCGGTGGAACGCTCCGGGCTCACAGGCTTGGCTGACAATCAGAAGGTGACATTCGACATCGAAGCTGGCCGGGATGGGCGCGAAAGTGCATCTGCGATCGCCTTGGCCTAAAGATCGCGGCTGGCGGCACTATTAGCAAAAACAATTTAATGCTCAGCGCGGGCCACTAACTCAACCACAAGTGGCCCAAGCGCTTGGACAATCCGTGTAACGCCGTCGGCATTGGGATGGATTCCATCTGGCTGCATATAGGCCCTAACTGACGTTGGATCACCATCCTTTATCCCTAACCCTTCAAAAAAGCTCTCGGCATGTAGGGTTTCATATTGTGCGGATAATTCCGGGTAGATCGCATCAAACGCTTCTTTGTATTGCGGTCCAAAATTTCCCGGTGCCTGCATACCGACCAAAAGCACATCGACGTCAGCGGTTTGTGCCGCTTGCAGTATTCCATCCACGTTGGCGCGGCTAAGCGCCGGATCAATCCCACGCAGCACATCATTTCCCCCCAAAGCAACGATCATCCCATCAACTTCTGGCGTCAAGGTCCATGCTGCACGGGCCAGGCCGCCCGTCGTGGTATCCCCCGAAACCCCTGCATTAATAAGACGAACATTAACGCCCTGATCGTCCAGCCAGCGCTGCAACTGTGGCACAAATCCATCCTGTTGGATCAGGCCGTATCCCTGCGTGAGGCTGTCACCCAAAGCGGCTATGACGACTTCGTCGGCCACTGCAGGTGTCGTCATTCCCATTACAATACTAAACAGTACCTTGCGCATCCCGATCCAAGCTCCATATGCCTATGTATATATTGAAAGTCATGGTGCCTTATGTCCGACCCAATCTACACCCTTAAAGATGCGGCTTTATCGCTGGATGGCAATGCCGGAAGGGTAGATATTCTCCATGGCATTGATCTGGAGCTTGATCGGGGGGAAAGTTTAGGGCTTATCGGGCCTTCTGGATCTGGAAAATCATCCTTGCTAATGTTGATGGGCGGTCTGGAACGCGCGACAGGCGGTTCGGTAACGGTGCTCGGACACGACCTGAATACGATGAACGAAGACGCCCTCGCCAGATTGCGTCGCGCCCATATGGGTGTTGTGTTCCAGTCCTTTCATCTCATCCCAACCATGACTGCGTTGGAAAACGTTGCGACACCGTTGGAATTGACAGGGGACCGTGACGCCTTTGACAAAGCAAGGGCAGAACTGGACGTGGTTGGTTTGGCGCACCGAGCCGATCATTACCCGGCCCAAATGTCCGGTGGGGAACAGCAGCGCGTTGCTTTGGCGCGCGCCTCGGCCCCCAAACCCGACATCCTTTTGGCAGATGAACCGACGGGTAATCTTGATGGCGCGAATGGGGCTGCGATTATTGATCTGCTCTTTGGCCTTCAAGATCGCCACGGCGCGACATTAGTCCTGGTAACCCATAGCGCAACACTTGCCGCGCGATGTGACCGGGTGATCCGATTGACGGATGGGCGTATTTCCCGTGTTGAAGAGGCCGCAGAATGAGTTTGGCCGTAGCCGCCCGTTTTGCCAAACGCGAGTTGCGCGGTGGCCTAAATGGTTTTTGGATTTTCCTTGCATGTTTATCGCTCGGCGTGGCCGCCATCGCCGCCATCGGCACCGTGCGCGCCAGCATCCAAGCAGGGTTAACCCAAGAAGGCGCTGCTTTATTGGGCGGGGACGCCGAACTGGATTTCACCTATCGGTTTGCCACGCCAGAAGAACGCCAATGGATGGAAACCCACGCGACCGCTGTATCAGAAATCGCTGATTTCCGATCCATGGCTGTTGTCGGTGACAACCGTTCGCTGACGCAAATCAAAGCAGTCGATAGCGCATACCCATTGGTTGGCTCTGTGGAGCTAGACCCACCCGTCCCATTGGAGAACGCATTGGGTGATCAGCAGGGATTACCCGGCGCGGTCATGGAGCGTGTATTGGCGGATCGTCTTGGCCTATTGATCGGGGATGTTTTTGCGCTTGGCACGCAGGATTTCCGACTATCAGCAATTCTTACGCGGGAGCCGGACAGCACATTCGGCGGGTTTGCCGTCGGACCACGGATTATCGTTTTAACCACAAGCCTCAAAAATGCGTCTCTTTTGGCGCCGGGCACGTTGTTTACATCAAAATATCGGTTAGAAATTCCCGCAACCACCGAGTTGGATGATCTTGAGACCCAAGTTGACGAGGTGTTTGCAGAAACGGGCGTGCGCTGGACAGATTCGCGCAACGGCGCGCCGCGCATTGCCCGGTTTGTTGAACGACTAAGCGCGTTCCTCATCCTCATGGGACTGTCCGGTCTTGCGGTTGGCGGTGTTGGGGTCGCATCCGCCGTACAGTCATATCTGTCTCGAAAGACGAACGTGATCGCCACGCTTCGCACCTTGGGTGCTGAACGTGCAACCATTTTCCAAACTTATTTCCTTCAAATTGGTGCATTGTCTCTTTTGGGTGTGTTCATCGGCATTACGCTGGGCGCGGCAATACCATTGTTGTTGTCCTCGATCATTTCTGCCCATCTCCCCATTCCAACTGAATTTGCGCTTTATCCTCAACCTCTGGCTGAGGCGGCCTTGTACGGGCTTTTAACTGCGTTCATCTTCACCCTGTGGCCACTGGCACGCACTGAAGATATCCGGGCAGCAACGCTGTTTCGCGATGCTCTGGGTGGTGGGAAAACCCTACCCGCACCGCGATATTTGATCGGCTCTGGGCTCGCATTGGCAGTCTTGCTGGTTTGTGCGGGATGGTTTTCCGGGACATGGCGGCTCACACTTTACACTGCGGGCGGCATAGCAAGTGCACTACTTATGCTAAGCATTGCAGCAGTTTTAATCCGTGTCCTATCCAAAAAAAGCAAAACGCTGGCACGTGGCAAACCTCGTCTTCGCTGGGCGCTCGCCGCAATCTCGGGACCACGGGAAGGGGCTGCATCGGTCGTGTTGTCTCTTGGACTTGGGTTATCTGTTTTGGCAGCCGTAGGCCAAATTGACGGCAACTTGCGCAATACCATCACAGGAAATCTGCCCGAAGTCGCACCAAGTTATTTTTTCGTCGACATCCAAAAAGACCAAATCGACGGCTATCGGGAACGCCTTGAACAAGACCCGGCGGTATCGCAGGTCCAATCAGCCCCAATGTTGCGCGGTGTGGTAACCCGTATCAACGGCACGCCCGCCAAAGAAGTTGCCGGAGATCATTGGGTTGTCCGCGGAGATCGCGGTATCACCTATTCTGCCACCATACCCCAGGATACCCGCATCACAGCAGGAACATGGTGGTCGCCCGATTATAGCGGCCCGCCCTTGATCAGTTTTGCCGCAGAAGAAGCCGAAGAAATCGGCTTGAGCATCGGGGATACAATTACAGTCAATATCCTGGGGCGTGATATTACGGGGACAATTGCAAATTTTCGTGAAGTCGATTTTTCAACTGCGGGAATTGGGTTCATCCTGACGATGAACCCCGCAGCCCTCGCCGGGGCACCCCATAGTTTTATTTCGACCGTCTACGCCGAAGAGGCAGCCGAAGCGCAAATTCTGCGCGATCTTGCGTCGCGATATCCCAATATCACGGCGATTCGGGTGCGTGACGCGATCAACCGCGTCGCCGATGCCTTAGACGGCATTGCGGCGGCAACCTCCTATGGTGCTGCGGCCACATTGCTGACCGGCTTTTTGGTTTTGATTGGTGCCGCTGCTGCTGGAAACGCATCACGGGTGTATGAAGCGGCCGTTCTAAAAACACTGGGCGCGTCGCGACGAACAATTTTGACCAGTTTTGCGCTGCGCTCAGCCTTTTTAGGACTCAGTGCCGGGCTCGTCGCACTGACGGCTGGCGTAACGGGCGGCTGGGCTGTCAGCCGGTTCATTTTTGAAACATCTTACGTTGTAATTTGGCCTTCGGCTCTCGCCATTATCGCCGGTGGGATCATCGCCACAACGGCCGCTGGACTGGCGTTTGCTTGGGGGCCGATCAACGTGAACCCTGCGCGCGTCTTACGCGCACAGGAATAAATTTTCCATCAAATTGCTAGGACCGTTGTAAGGGCAATGCCCTTACTCTGCGGCCTCTGCATATTCCTCCATCGGAGGGCAAGTGCACACCAAATGCCGGTCCCCGTGCACGTTGTCGACACGGTTAACAGGCGGCCAGTATTTATCGACCCTGAAGGCACCCGGAGGAAAGCACCCCTGTTCACGCGTATAAGGGCGTTCCCATTCGCTCACCAAATCTTCGACCGTGTGTGGTGCGTTTTTCAGGGGGTTGTTTTGCTGATCGATACGGCCTGCTTCGATCTCTGCAATTTCCGCACGGATTGCCAACATCGCATTGCAAAACCGGTCAAGCTCAGCTTTGGTTTCGCTCTCCGTTGGTTCAACCATCAGGGTGCCAGCCACTGGCCAGCTCATGGTAGGCGCATGAAACCCACAATCAATCAGACGTTTGGCGATGTCATCGACACTGACACCTGCCGAGGCTTCGAAGGGGCGAACATCGATGACGCATTCATGTGCCACGCGACCGGTCGGGCCACGATACAGCACATTAAAAGCACCTTCGAGGCGACCAGCGATGTAATTTGCATTCAAAATGGCGATCCGCGTGGCTTGCGTCAGACCGTCACCGCCCATCATCAGGCAATAGGCCCAGCTAATCGGCAACAAGGAGGGCGAACCAAAGGGTGCTGCGGAAACCGCCCCGGCTGTTCCTTGCGTCGCATCATGGCCCGGGAGGTATGGGATCAGATGCTCTTTTACGCCAATTGGTCCCATACCCGGACCGCCGCCGCCATGCGGAATGCAAAACGTTTTGTGCAAGTTCAGGTGGCTGACATCCCCGCCCAGATCGCCTGGCCGGCTCAGGCCGACCATGGCATTCATATTCGCGCCGTCGATATAGACCTGTCCACCATGTTCATGCGTTATTCTGGTGACTTCGGTTACGGTTTCCTCAAACACGCCGTGGGTCGAGGGGTAGGTAATCATACACCCGGCAAGGTTTTCACTGTGTTGTGCCGCCTTGGCCGCAAAATCTTCCAGGTCGATGTCCCCGTTTTCTGCGGATTTCACCGGAACGACTTTCCAGCCAACCATTTGCGCGGAGGCTGGGTTGGTGCCATGGGCGCTCATCGGGATCAGGCAGATTTTGCGGTGACCCTGCCCTTGTGATCTGTGATATCCCGCAATGGTCAACAGACCGGCATATTCGCCTTGCGCACCGGAATTTGGCTGCATTGAAATCGCGTCATAACCCGTGATCTGGCACAGTTTGAGGCTAAGATCATCGATCATTTGTTTGTAGCCTTCCGCCTGATCTGCTGGCGCAAAGGGATGTAAAAGCGAGAACTCCCTCCAGCTGACAGGCATCATTTCAGCGGCCGAGTTCAATTTCATCGTGCAGGAACCAAGAGGGATCATGGCCCGATCCAATGCGAGATCACGATCTGCGAGACGCCGCATATAGCGCATCATTTCAGTCTCTGCCCGGTTCATATGAAATATCGGGTGGGTCAAATAATCAGATGTCCGTAGCATATTTTCCGGGAAACGGTATTCCGGTGAAAAATCACTGTCTTTTCGAACAATTCCAAAGGCGCGCCAAACAGCTTCGAGCGTATCTGGGCGGCAGCGTTCATCCAAGGCAATTCCGACGCGGGTTTCCCCAACACGGCGCAGGTTAATGCCTTCATCAACTGCCGATTTCATGACTGCTGCCTGAAGCGGTCCGACATCGACAGTGATCGTGTCAAAGTATGATTTAGGGTCGACCTTGAAGCCTGCTTCTTGCAAGCCCTTGGCCAAACGCACGGTTTTACGGTGGATGCGTTGGGCAATCGCACGCAAGCCTTCCGGGCCATGAAACACAGCATACATGGAGGCCATAACAGCCAGCAAAGCCTGCGCCGTACATACATTAGAGGTCGCTTTTTCACGGCGAATGTGTTGTTCGCGCGTTTGCAGAGACAGACGGTACGCCCGGTGTCCGTGACTGTCGATCGAAACCCCAACGATGCGGCCCGGCATCGAACGTTTATATGCATCCCGACAGGCCATATAGGCAGCATGCGGGCCGCCGTAACCCTCTGGCACGCCAAAGCGTTGCGTGGAACCGACCGCAATATCAGCGCCCATCGCGCCGGGTTCTTTGAGCAAAGTCAGCGCCAGTGGATCAGCGCAGACGATGCCAATAGCTTTGTGCGCGTGCAGCGCATCCATCTGATCCGAGAAATCATGCACATGGCCGTAGGTGCCCGGATATTGGAATATCGCGCCAAAAACAGCGATGGGGTCCAGTTTGGTCGGATTGTCGACAATCACCTCAATACCAAGTGGTTCTGCGCGGGTTTTGATCACGGCGATGTTTTGCGGGTGACAATCGCGGTCAACAAAAAAGGCCTTTGCCTTGGATTTAGAAACCCGCTGCGCCATGGTCATGGCTTCGGCGCAGGCCGTTGCTTCGTCCAGCAACGAGGCATTTGCCACTTCCAATCCAGTCAGGTCAGACACCATTGTTTGGAAATTCAGCAAGGCTTCAAGTCGTCCCTGCGATATCTCCGGTTGGTAGGGCGTATAAGCCGTGTACCAGGCCGGATTTTCCAAAATATTGCGTTGGATGGCTGGCGGGGTGACAGTGCCATGATATCCTTGCCCAATCAGCGACGTGAGAACTTTGTTCTTTGACGCAACACGACGCAAAAATTCCAGAACTTCCCGTTCTGACATTGGCCTGCCGAACTCTAACTTTTCCTTTTGCCGGATCGCCTTGGGCAAGGTGTCATCAATCAATGCATCAAGCGTTTCAACGTCCAACGCTTCAAGCATTTGCGTGATCTCAACTGGCGACGGCCCGATGTGACGGCGGTTGGCAAAATCGTAAGGTAAGTATTCAGTCGGCTTATAAACCATCTTGGTCTCTCCTTTGGTGGCCCGGCAGCCCGGCCCCCAATATCCCCGCCAGATATCTCCCTGGCGTCCAAAAGTTTTAGGCGATAAAGGCCTGATAGGCGGCTTCATCCATCAGTTCATCCATCTGCGACGCATCACTGGCTTTCATTTTGAAAAACCATGCTTCGCCTTGTGGATCTTCGTTTACGGCCGCTGGGGTGTCGGTCAGCGCGCTGTTTACTTCGGTAATTTCCCCGTCAATCGGCGCCAGAATGTCGCTCGCGGCCTTGACGCTTTCGATGACGACAACTTCGTCGTCTTTGCTGACAGTCGTGCCTTCATCTGGCAGTTCGATAAACACCACATCGCCCAATTGTTCAGCCGCATGCGTCGTAATACCCACGATGATTTCATCGCCGTCTTGGCGCAGCCATTCGTGTTCTTCTGTAAATTTCATAGCTTGATCTCCTGTTGTTTATCTTTTGAACCGCGCCGGCACAAACGGCATATCGGCCACATCAATTGGCAGTCGTTTACCTCTTAACGCACCCCAAAGTGGCGTTCCCGGTTTGGCGTGTTCGGCAGCGACATAACCCATCGCAACGGGACCGCCAACCGATGGACCAAATCCTCCGGACGTAATATGGCCAATTACTTCACCGCCCTCTGAGCTGGCAAATAACTCGACATCCGCCCGCATTGGCGCACGCCCTTGCGGGCATAATCCGACGCGCCGCATTTTTGGGCCATCCGCGAATTCTGCAAGGACAGATGTTGCACCAGGAAACCCCCCGGTCCTTGCGCCATCTGCTCTGCGGGATTTCTGGATAGCCCAGTTCAGGCCTGCTGCAATGGGGCCTGTCTGTGCATCAAGGTCATTGCCGTACAAACACAGGCCAGCTTCGAGCCGCAAAGAATCGCGTGCCCCCAACCCGATAGGTGCAACCCCATCCTGTTCGAGCAACAATTTAGCCAAGGATTCGGCGTCTGCACTGTGCACAGAAATCTCAAACCCATCTTCACCAGTATACCCGGACCGTGATGCCCACACCGAAATTCCGCCCAAAGACAGATCGCAGACATCCATGAAACGCATGTCCGCTGCACGCGCATCAAGGGCGGCAATGATTTGACCTGCGGACGGCCCTTGTAGCGCGATCAACGCCCGGTCCTCTAATTCCTCTAGCTGAATTTCCGCAGGCAAGCCCGCTTTCATCAGAGCAAGATCAGCAGCCTTACACGCCGCATTAAACACGACAAACAGATCATCCCCGCGGCGCGCAAACATCAGATCATCTTCGATGCCACCTGCGTCATTGGTAAAAAACCCATAGCGTTGACGCCCATCAGCAAGCCCCAAGACATCCATCGGAACAAGGGCTTCAAATGCCAACGCAACGGCCTCCCATGACGGGCCGCTCAACAGCACCTGCCCCATATGGCTGACATCAAACAGCCCCGCGTGTTCTCGCGTGTGGACATGTTCCTTGAGCACGCCCATCGGATATTGAACGGGCATGTTATACCCGGCAAATGGCACCATTTTTGCGCCCAGCGCCGAATGCAATTCGAACAGCGGTGTTTTTTTCAGATCGCCCATCAGGCCTCCTGCTCATGTTCCGCCGAATGCTATTACGCAATACATCGGCATTCCCTACACAGCCCTGTGGCCATGTCCGAATGCCCCCTCTGTCTTTTCGCCTGAGATCGTTATCCCTTCGGCGGATGCGTCTGGCGCACCTCTCTCCAGAGTTCTCGCTTTGTCACGGTCCGGTTGCCTGAGAGTTTCCGGGGCGGTTGCTCCTTCGGCACTGGCACTCGTCCAGTTCTCCCGTGTAAAAGTTGGCGTAAGCTATGCGCGCAGGACCACCTTGGTCAAGCCCTCTTGTGATCTGATTACCGCAGCGCTACTTCCATCGTGATCTGGTTGTGAGGTTACAAATGCGCGATCCCTATTTTTTCGGCTACGGCAGTTTGGTAAATACAAAAAGTCACGACTACCCCGACCCGCAACCTGCAACCTTGCACGGGTGGAGACGGGCTTGGGTCGCCACCCCTCGATACGGCGTCGTGTTGCTGACCGGCGTGCGTGCCGCTGGGCATAGCATCAAGGGCCTCATCGCTGCGGTGCCGGGTGCAGACTGGGAGGCACTAGATGCCCGCGAAGGCGGCTATGCTCGCCTCCCAGCGGCAGGGCAAGTCGACCACACCTTGAGCACCGACCTAGATATTGCCGTCTATGCGGTGGATGCGAAAAACATTCACCAAAGTGACAATCATATGATTTTGCTTAGCTACTTGGATGTCGTCACGCAAGGATTTGACGAAGTCTATGGCCCAGAAGGGGTACAGCATTTCTTTGACACGACGGACAATTGGCACACACCGATTCTAAATGATCGTGCAGACCCTATTTACCCGCGTCATCAACGGCTGACATCACGACAAACTGACATGGTTGATACGCATTTGGATCGGCTATCGGCGCAGATAAAACAACGACATGAGGCGACCCTGCCGCCCGAATTCTGACGTTTTCGGTTTGACCTCGTCCGGGGCTTTCTGGATCACCCGATAAGCAAGCCACCACGCCAGAACGCCAAAAATGACTCCGGCGAGCGCCTGACCGATCAATACTCCTTGTGCGCCCATCAACGATGAACCAAGCATGACCAATGGAATCATGCCGATTGTATTGCGCCCCCAATTCAAGAACGTCGAATAAAACGGATGGCCCAAATTGTTGAAGGTCGCGTTTGCGACGAACAGAACGCCGTTAAAGAAGAACAAAAGCGAGAGCGGCCCGCAGAACAAGTAGACCAAATCGCGCGTGGTTCCTGTTGCGTTAAACAGATCAGAAACCGGGCCCCGCAGAGTAAATAGAACCGCAGATATCCCAACGATCACCAGCCCAACAAAGATGAGTGCCGCCTGTAAGCCGCGGCGCACGCGATCATAGTCACGGGCACCGTAATTCTGGCCAAGGATCGGCCCGACAGCACCCGACAGGGCGTAAATGACGCCGAAAGCCAAGGGGCTTAACCGCCCGACAATGGCCATCCCCGCAATGGCGGCTTCTCCAAATTCTGCCATACTTCTGGTCACAATGGCCTGCCCAACCGGTGTTGCCAGCTGCGTTAGAATGGCGGGAAAGGCAATTGCAGCGATTGGTGGTAAATCACGCGCCATGCCCATAACGCGCGGACGTCCGACACCACCATGATGGTGAATAATCGGCAACAGGGCCGTCGTAGCGATCACAATGCGCGCAGCGACCGAGGCAAATGCCGCGCCGGCCAATTCCAAATCCAGCCCAAAAATCAAAATCGGATCAAGGACCGCATTCACCAATCCGCCGTAAATTGTAGCCATCATTGCGCGCCGTGCATCTCCGTGGGCGCGCAAAATTGCGCCACCCATCATACCGATCATCAGGAGCGGTAAAGTCGGGACAATGATTTTTAAATAGCTGATCGCAAATTGCGCAGTCTGCCCATCTGCCCCCAAAAGACCCACAATTGGTGCCAAGTTCATCCAAACGGCAACCGCAAAAACGCTCCCAAACGCCACGCCATAGATCAAAGCGTGCGTACTGCGCTGCGTGGCAAGTTTAACATCCCCCGCCCCGAGTGCACGGGCAACCAGTGCCCCTGCGGCAATCGCCATGCCAATACCGAAAGACGTTGTAAAAAACAGGATCGTCGCCGCATATCCAACCGCAGCAGCCAATTCTGCCTTGCCCAACATCGCGATGAAAATCATATCGATAAAGTCGACGGCGAAAATAGCCATCAACCCGACCGAAGAGGTCAGCGACATCGTCATGACATGCCGAAATAAACTACCGCTCAGGAATTTTGCTTGTTTGTCAGCCAATCGCGCGCCCAGTCATGGCAGGGGCAGGCTTCACTTCCTTGCCTTGATGACCTGCAACAGTGGCAACAGCGCAGACATATCTGGCCCATGCCCTTGCCCGGTCAATGCCTTGCGCAGTGGCATGAATAAACCCCGGCCTTTACGTCCGGTTTTTTCTTTGACCAACGCAGTCCATTCACCCCAAGTGCTGGCGTCAAAGGTTCCTTGCGGTAAAAGCGACAGCGCCTCGGCGACGAACTCTTTGTCCTCATCATCGATCTGCGGCTCAGCGCCGTCCCGCATCAACTGCCACCATCCGGTTAGATCTGATAGCGTTGATATATTCTCGCGGGTGACGTCCCAAAACTGCGCCGCGATATCCTCAGGAACACCTGCTGCGGCGACATCAGCAGCCACCGCCTCCAACGGAAGCCCCCCAAGGTAACGCGCGGTCAGAGGGAACAGATCATTCACGTCAAATTTTGTCGGCGCAGACCCAAAACGGTTGATATCGAAGCCCTCGATCAGCCCTGACATTTCTGCATGAAGTTCGACTGGATCACTTGACCCTAAACGCGCCATGAGACTGAGCAGAGCCGCTGGCTGAACCCCTTGTTCGCGCAAATCCTTCAGCGCGAGGGTGCCCAAACGTTTCGACAACGCCTCGCCCTGTGGTCCCGTCAGCAAAGAGTGGTGCGCAAAAGAAGGAACCGTGCCACCCAAGGCCTGAATGATTTGAATTTGAGTCGCTGTATTTGTCACATGGTCAGAGCCACGCACAACATTGGTGACGCCCATTTCGGTATCATCCACCACAGAGGCGATCGTATAGAGGACCTGGCCATCGCCACGGATCAGCACGGGATCCGAAACGGATGCCGCATCAATGGAAATGTCGCCCAGAATGCCGTCGTTCCATTCGATCCGTTCCTGATCGAGTTTGAACCGCCACACGCCGTCGCCGCGTTCTGCGCGCAGCGCGTCCTTTTCGTTATCCGACAGGGCCAATGCTGCCCGATCATAGACAGGTGGTTTGCCCATGTTTAACTGTTTCTTGCGTTTCAGATCCAGCTCAGTTGGCGTCTCAAAGGCTTCGTAAAAACGCCCCATTTCGCGCAGTTTGTCGGAGGCTTCGGCATAGCGATCCAAGCGCGCGGATTGACGTTCGATCCGGTCCCAATGCAACCCCAACCATTCCAGATCTCGCTTGATCCCATCAACATATTCTTCTTTGGAGCGTTCCGGGTCAGTATCATCGATCCGAAGAATAAACGTGCCGCCAGCTTTGCGCGCGATGAGATAATTCATCAGAGCCGTACGCAGGTTGCCGATATGGATATAGCCTGTCGGTGAAGGCGCAAAACGGGTGGTTGTCATCTGATGTCTCCTATTGACGCGGTGTTGTCACAGGGCTGACGATTTGTCCAGTAATCCCGACATACGACGCTTGGGAACAAGAAAGTTAAGACAACTATGGCTTGCAGCAATGGAATGTTGCAAATCTCGACCTATGTATGCGTGACATAAACAGAACAGGGAGTTCCTTCATGTCTACTTCACCCAAATTTTCACGTCGTGCCGCATTGGCGGGCGCCGCCGCTTTGCCACTCGCCGCAGCGACAGCCGGCGCCGCTCGGGCTGCAGCCCCGATTTTGGGCGCGCAAATGGCACCGTTTCAACGGCTGAAGGTCGGGAGCTTTGATGTGACGACGCTTTTGGCCGGAACGCGCGCCGTCGAAGCACCCCACAACATTTTTGGTTTGAACGTGGATGCGGATACTTTTGCGCAGGCCTCGGCACAGGCGAATTTGCCAACTGATATTTCACAGTTCTTTTTCACGCCAACAGTGGTGAATACTGGCAGTGAATTGGTGTTGTTTGACACCGGCTTATCCGGCGCAGGTACAATGGCAGCCCTGACGGCAGCAGGTTATAGTGCAGATCAAGTCGACGTCGTCGTCATCACCCACATGCATGGCGACCACATTGGCGGCATGACACTAGAAGACGGCAGCCCCACCTATCCTAACGCGCGCTATGTCACGGGCAGAACAGAATATGACGCGTGGGCCAAACAGGACAACGACAATTTCAAAAACAAAGTGCAACCCTTTGCCGAACAGATGACGTTCCTCGAACCCGGCGGCTCTGTTGCGTCGGGTTTGACGGCTATGGGTGCGTTCGGTCACACGCCGGGGCACATGAATTACATGGTCGAATCTGACGGCACGCAAATCTATCTGGGTGCGGATTTTGCCAACCATTATGTGTGGTCGCTTGGTCACCCAGATTGGGAAGTTAAATTTGACATGGACAAAGCGGCCGCCGCCGCCACACGGCGCAGGGTTCTGGACATGTTGGCCGCCGATAAAGTTCCCTTTGTTGGCTATCATATGCCTTGGCCGGGTGTTGGATATGTCGAAAAGAAAGACAGCGGTTACGCCTATGTGCCGCACAGCTATCAGTTGATGCTGTAAGTCCTTTTAAAATCCCAAGCTGCCCTGATCCCTACGGGGCAGCTTACATTCGACCCGCGGCGATTAAACGTTCCCAGGCATGTCGTACATGTTCCGTTCGGAACGAATGCCCCCCCGAAAACAAACAAAAATCCAGAATATCGCCTTGGGCGTTTTTCTGTTCTTTGCAAGACAACCCGGCATATGTAGCCGACGTCGGCGCATTAAACGCACCAAAATCCCCATACATCTCGAGCACCTTCGGAACCTGTCCCTGCTTGGTCTCGCCAATGGCGCGACCTAACAATGGCACTGTGGTGTCTTTATCACCGTGAATATGGATGACATTCGCAACAGGCGCATCGCAGGTTTCTGGCGGCTTCAGCCAAAACGTTCCCGCAATTGGGGCAAATCCTGCGAAACGCTCGGGGCGGGCGCAGGCAAGGTTCCACACCATCATTCCCCCGGCGCTAAACCCACTCACCATGACCCGTTTTTCATCGAGCGGGTACCGCGCCGCTGCATCCTCCAGAACCGCATCAAAGTAAGAAAACTCTGCTGAACCATCACTGTCAAAAGTACGCGGCCCATACGGCAGGTTCCAACCGGGGCCGTCTGATTTCACCGCGATTAACGCGGCCCCCAGCTCGGTGGAAAGCTGCCGCAACGATCTGTTGCGCATAACGCCCTGTGCAGTCCCTCGGAACCCATGCGCGAAAATGATCACTGGAACGGGCGTTGCACCGTCATGATCTGAGGGCATCGCGATACGGTAGTGTCGCTCCCCGACCATACAGTTGCTGTTGGGACCACAGGCCACCGCTGGAAGCGCGAACACAGAAAGAAAAACGGCGATCAGGGCAGAAAAACGCATAAGAATATTCCTTTTCGCACATCATGATACTGCAGCGCAGCAACAATCAAATCACATCCGCGCGGGGTCAATTCCGCGCAAAAACCCCCGGATCAAACCGGTTCAAGATAACATCGACCACCGACAACGCTGATCCATCAGCTTGGGTCACGCCACCGGTTCACAATTGGATAACGTCGATCAAGCCAAAACGCGCCTTTGGTCAACCGCGCGCCCGGTGCAGATTGGAACCGCTTGTATTCACTGATGTACACTAGGTGTTCGACCTTTTTGGCCGTGGCGCGGTCAAATCCTTCGGCAACGCAATCTTCTATAGAACCATTCAAATCGACCAAAATTTCCAACATCCGGTCAAGATCGGGATAATCTGGCAGGCTATCGCTGTCTTTTTGATCTTCGCGCAACTCGGCCGATGGCGGTTTGTCGATGATCCGCTGGGGGATCACCTCGCCTGCCGGGCCTTGCATCCAGCCGCGGTGATTGGCGTTGCGCCAACGACAGGTTTCAAACACGCGGGTTTTGTAGAGATCCTTGATCGGATTGTACCCGCCCGACATATCCCCATAGATCGTCGCATATCCAACGGCGACTTCGGATTTATTGCCTGTCGTCAGCAGCATCTCGCCAAACTTATTTGACAAAGCCATCAGCAACAGACCGCGTAAACGTGACTGGATATTCTCTTCGGTCAAATCTGCATCCCGGCCTGCGAACAACGGCGCAAGGGTATTGGTGATTGCCGCGCGCCCTTCTGCGATTGGAACGTAATCATACTGGCAACCCAATGCCTTTGCCACCGCTTCCGCGTCTTCAAGGCTCTCGCTGGATGTGTATTCCGAAGGAAGCATCACACAACGGACATTTTCCGCCCCAAGTGCGTCAGTCGCGATCGCGGCCACAATCGCAGAATCGATACCACCAGACAGGCCCAACAGAACCTTGCCAAACCCGGTTTTGCGGCAATAGTCGCGTAAAGACTGGACCATCACACGATAATCTTGTTCCCATTCGTCGGGATGTATCTCTTTTTCGGCTTCTACAATCCGCCATCCCTCGGCTTGACGTTCCAGATCAACATGCGCAATCGTTTCATCGAAACACGGAAGTTGGATCGCCAGGGCACCGCCAGGGTTTAACCCGAAAGAGGCCCCATCAAAAACCTGATCGTCTTGCCCACCAACCATGTTCAAATAGATCAATGGCAGTTCTGTTTCGATCACGCGCGCCACCATATGGTTTAATCGCGTTTCGAATTTACCACGGTAATAAGGTGACCCGTTGGGCACCAACAGGAATTCGGCACCCGTTTCGGCCAAGGTTTCAGCAACATCCTGATGCCATGCGTCCTCGCAAATCGGAGAACCCACCCGCGAATTGCCCACCGAATAAGGTCCACCCAGTGGCCCGGAGTCAAAAATCCGCACCTCATCAAAAACAGTTTCATTCGGCAGGTGATTTTTAAGAACCGTGTTGGCGATCTTGCCGCCCTTCAAAATCAGATAGGCGTTGTAAAGTTTGGTGCCCTCGACCCAAGGAGCCCCAATGGCCAGTGACGGACCATCAGCACAGTCAGCGGCGAGTTTTTCTATTTCTGTCATCACATCAAGTTGAAACGCGCGTTTCATCACCAAATCCTGCGCGTTATACCCGGTGAGAAACATTTCAGGCAGGGCAACCAGATCAGCACCATTTTCGCGGCCAGCCTGCCACGCTTGGCGGGCTAAATCGGCATTTCCAGCCAAATCGCCCACTGTTGGGTTCATTTGGCCCAAAGTAATTCGAAATCGATCTGCCATGTAGAAGACCCTTTTTGCCTGCGCTTTTGTCGTAATTTGAACCATGTAGCAGATCAAGCGAGCGATGAAAGCCCATCCCCGCTGATTAGCACAAAAGGCGTTGCCCCTGCGCCGACCATTGCCTAGATTATTGAGGCACCGTGACCGAGCACGGTATGTGAGAATCGCGCATCACAAAGGATCGTCATGACACTTCGCCGCCTGAGCTTATGCCTTGCCCTTTTGCCTATGTCTTTGTTCGCCCAAGAAGGGGCAGTCGACATAAAGCAATACGACGACGGTGGTGTCTATGAAGGCACCTTCAAAAGCGGCGTACAACACGGCACCGGCACATACAAATTGCCAAACGGCTATGAATACACCGGTCAATGGCAAGACGGAGAGATCAAAGGCGAAGGCGTCGCGCGTTTTCCCAATGGCTCCGTATACCAAGGTATTTTCGCCAAAGGTAAACCAGACGGTTTTGGACGCATCACCTTTGCCGATGGCGGCACCTATGAAGGGGATTGGAAATCAGGCGTGATCATGGGTCAGGGCATTGCCCTTTACGCCAATGGCGTGCGCTATGAAGGCGGGTTTCGCAATGCCAAGCATCACGGTAAAGGAACAATGCAGAGCCCGGGCGGGTATGAGTATCAAGGGGATTGGGTCGATGGTCTGAAACAAGGCATCGGAAAAATCACCTACCCGGATGGCGCGGTATATGACGGGCAAATCAACGCTGGAAAACGTGAAGGCGAAGGCACGCTGACAATGCCTGATGGGCTGGTCTATGTCGGTCTTTGGCGCGATGGGCAGATTGATGGCTCTGGGAAACTGTCGCAAGCCAATGGTGATGTCTATGCGGGTCAGCTTGTTGCAGGACGCCGCGAAGGGCTTGGCAAGGTAACCTATGCGAACGGCGATTCATATGAAGGGGAATTCGCCAATGACCTGCGGGAAGGTCAGGGCACTTTCACCGCGCAAGATGGATATATGTACACCGGTTCCTGGGTGGCTGGTGAAATAGAAGGCCAAGGTCGCGTCACCTATCCTGACGGGTCATTATATGTTGGGGCGTTTTCGGTTGGGCTCGCCGATGGCACAGGGCTCATCACCTATCCGGATGGGTCGACCTATGACGGTGCGTGGGTCGCCGGGGTTATCGAGGGCTTTGGCAAAGCGGTTTATACAAATGGCGTCGTCTACGAAGGGCTGTTCAAAAACGCCCGCAATCATGGACAGGGCGTGATGACCTATGCGGACGGTTATCGCTATGACGGTGCATGGCTTGATGGGCAGCGCCATGGCCAAGGCACAGCCGCCTACCCAGATGGAACAATCTACACTGGTGAGTTTGCAGACGGTCAACGACACGGGCGCGGCAAGATCGTGATGCCGTCCGGATTTTCCTACGAAGGGGAGTGGCTGCGTGGCGAAATCGAAGGTCAGGGCGTCGCAACCTATGAAAACGGCGACGTTTATGAGGGCACCTTCCGCGCAGGAAAACGACAGGGATCGGGCACCATGCGCTATGCCACCGGACAAGAAGCCAGCGGAACATGGGAAAACGGTGCACTGACCGAAGATGGCTAAGTGAGCGACCTGCTGGAACTATGGTTGCTCTGGCAGCACGGGCCTCTGGAAAAAGATCTTATTTTATGGGGTAAACCGCTCTGGTGGTGGTCGCGTTTCGGCACTTTGGTACAAGTCGTTGCGATCATCGGTCTGGGCTTTGAGCTGGCAGGCTATGACCGCATCCGAAATGCAGCGACTGCATTGGCCAGCACCCGGTTGTTTCGCCGCTTGGAACGACAGTATCCGCCAGTAAATCATCTCTATCGAGAAACATACTGGGAAACAGCATTTGCATTTGCAGGACGGGTTGCTGGAAATATCGTCCTATTTGCCTTTGGCTGTGCAATAAGCGCGTTCCTGGTTTGGCTCGCGGCGTTCAGTTTTCGGTATGCGTTCCTTACCCCCGTTTCCTCAAACACCGGCCCGATTTTGGCCTTCTTCTTAGCAGTATTAAAGCTACCTTCAGGCCTTTTAAGTTTTATCAGTGCTGCAGGTGCCTTGGGGGCGCTCTCCTCCCTCTTGGGCAGTGCAGTCTATGCCGTTTTGGTGGTTTTTTTTAGTGTTTTTGGCTCTCCCCAACTGAAGGCATTGCTGAACTTCGCGATTCTAGCAGCGACGCTCTTTAATTTACACTTCGCATTGTTGACCCAATAGAAAACAGCGCCTCTTACCAGGGCACTTTTTTACCCGCCCAATCAAAGAACATCCCGGTATCCTCTGTCGTCAGACCATCCGTCACACGAAGCAGATTGGTTGCGGCCTCGGATGCGGGCACTGAAGAATGCCGACCAAGGTATTTTTCTGTGAACGGAGTTCTGACCGTGCCGGGGTGCAAGGCGACGCAGACAGCTTGCGGATGGCTCCGCGTAAGCTCTATCGATGCGGTTCGCACCACTTGATTTACAGCGGCCTTCGCGCTGCGATAGCTGACCCAACCACCGATGTTATTATCTCCGATGGAACCGACCCGCGCGGATAAGACCGCAACCACTGCCCTGCGCTTGCGCGGTAGTAACTGTGCGGCATGGCTTAACACCACGGCAGGCCCTACAGCATTTAACGCAAACTGATCCATCATTGCCTTAGGGTTCAGACCTTTGATGGTTTTTTCGGGTAAGGCGCCCTCAATCTCAAGCGCCCCCGTTGCAACAACCACAAGATCAAACTGAACGGAAACGGCACTAAGATGCTGCGCCACAAGAGTGGCATTTGTAATATCAAACCCATCTGCTGATCGCGACAATCCCGTGACCTGATCGCCACGATCCCGGCAGCTCGAACAAAGCGCAGCACCGATTCCGCCCGAGGCGCCTAAGATAAGAACATTTTTCATTCTGTTGAACCTAGAGGTCTAACCGCCCGCTTCAACCCCACATTACAAAAGCCTCTTTCCATTTCAAAAGGCTGCGGTATAACTGCGCGCATGGCAACGTCTGAACATATGACCTCATCAGCGCGCATTTTGCATGCTCCGGCTGCCCTACTGCTGCTAACCCGCCTCTGAGCGTGCCTACCGGCGCGCCCGCTCAGAGGGGATGTGTCGCGCGCCAAGGAATTCAGCAGACAACGAAAGAAACACCATGACAGATACAACCAAACAAGATCACGTTCTGATCTTTGACACGACGTTGCGCGATGGCGAACAGAGCCCCGGCGCGACAATGACCCATGCGGAAAAGATCGAGATTGCCGGACTTTTAGATGAAATGGGCGTCGATATCATCGAAGCAGGCTTTCCAATTGCCTCTGAGGGTGATTTTGCAGCGGTATCTGAAATCGCGAAAAATGCAAAAAGCTCTGTAATATGCGGGTTAGCGCGCGCGCAATTCGGGGATATTGATCGCTGTTGGGATGCCGTAAAGCACGCCGCAAAACCTCGCATTCACACCTTTATCGGCACATCCCCCCTTCATCGGGCCATCCCGAACCTGGACAAGGACCAAATGGCCGAACGGATTGAACAAACGGTCAGCCATGCTCGGAATTTATGCGATAACGTGCAGTGGTCCCCGATGGATGCCACCCGCACTGAGGAAGATTACCTGTGCCGCGTCGTCGAGATCGCAATCAAAAGCGGTGCAACAACGATCAATATTCCGGACACCGTCGGATACACAGCACCGCGCGAGTCTGCGGCCTTGATCGCCATGTTGCTGGAACGTGTGCCCGGCGCAGATAGCATCATCTTTGCCACGCATTGTCACAATGATTTGGGCATGGCCACGGCCAACAGTCTCGCTGCGGTCGAAGCTGGTGCGCGTCAAATCGAATGCACTATCAACGGTTTAGGCGAACGCGCAGGCAACACCGCTCTGGAAGAAGTCGTGATGGCGATGAAGGTACGCAATGACATTATGCCTTTTCACACTAGCATCGACGCGACCCGAATAATGAACATCTCACGCCGCGTGGCCGCCGTTTCTGGATTTCCCGTGCAGTTCAACAAAGCCATCGTCGGCAAAAACGCCTTTGCCCATGAGAGCGGCATTCATCAGGATGGCATGCTGAAAAACGCTGAAACCTTCGAGATCATGCGCCCAGAAGATGTCGGCTTGACAGAAACCAACATCGTTATGGGTAAACATTCAGGCCGTGCGGCGCTGCGTTCCAAATTGGAAAACCTCGGCTTTGAGTTGGGCGACAACCAGTTGAAGGACGTTTTTGTCCGGTTCAAAGAACTGGCCGATCGTAAAAAGGAAATTTACGACGACGACCTGATTGCGTTGATGCGCACTTCATCAGATCCTGAAAATGATCGTTTAAAACTGACATCTCTGCGTGTCCTTTGTGGCACACAAGGGCCGCAACAAGCAGATTTGGTCATGGAAATCGATGGGGTAGAGCACTCCACAACCCAATCTGGCGATGGCCCGGTTGATGCTTCTTTCAATGCGATCAAAGCTCTGGTGGAGCACACAGCGCGTTTGCAGCTGTATCAGGTGCATGCCGTCACCGAAGGAACCGACGCGCAGGCGACAGTTTCAGTTCGTATGGAAGAGGAAGGGCGCATTGTGACGGGACAATCCGCTGACACGGACACCGTTGTCGCCTCGGTTAGAGCCTATATTCATGCATTGAACAGATTGCTCGTACGGCGCGAAAAGTCAGGCAAAGATACTCGCGAAGTCAGTTACAAAGACGTCGACTAGTCCCAGGGCAAGTGATGCCCTAATCCATGTCGCCGACTATAATAACGCGGATGGCGTCACGCATTGCGCCATCCCCATTCGTCTGTTCTAATTGCCCTCAATGACAAAAATAATTTTCACAACAGGAACCCAAAACATGCGCCTCTTTTTCACAGCAGTGATCGCCTCTCTTTTGATGCCTATGGCGTCTTCGGCACAAACATTGGAACGAATTAAAGAAACTGGCACTTTGAATCTTGGGTTTCGCACGGACGCCGCCCCGTTGTCGTTTCTGGAAGACAACAGTCCACAAGGTTATGCTCCAACCGTCTGTTTCGCCTTGGCGGGCAAAATTGGCGCACAACTAGGTCTGACCGATCTGGACGTCATTTTCACCCCTGTGTCGACCGAAGATCGTTTCGAAAAAATCGAACAAGGGGACATCGATTTGTTGTGTGGCGCTTCCACAATCACCTTATCGCGCTTGGATATGGTGGATTTTTCGATTCCCACTTATGTCGATGGTGCAACAGTTGCCCTAAAAGCAGGCGGCCCGGAAACACTTGAAGGCCTTGCAGGTCATAAAATCGGGGTGCGCAGCGGTACAACAACCTTCCAAGCTTTGGAAAATTCACTTAAATCACGTGAAATCTCGGCAGAAATCATTCAGTTTGATGACCATCCCTCAGGTATGGCAGCGCTGGATGGAGACTTCATCACAGCCTATTTCGCTGATCAATCGATATTGATGAACATGATAATGGGCAAAGAGAATGTAAGCGACTATACTGTTTTACAAGAACTATTGACCGTCGAAAAACATGGTCTGGCCCTGCCAAAAGGGGATAGAGATTTCCGCTTGAGCGTCGACAAAGGTCTTTCAGAGCTTTTTTCTGACGGTTCTATGCAAAAAATATTCGAGTCGAAAATACCAGGTGCTCAAATGGGATTTGGTCTTAAAGCCATGTTTTTACTGTCTCCAACCCTCCCGTAACGCGGGAGAATGGCCTTTTTTACTCTCGGGCACCCCTGCCCTAGCATTTTTTTCCATGAAAAGCAACATGCTGCCGAGAACATCGTTAACGCCCCTTTCACCAATTCGCGCCTAAGCATATAACACGTTAAAACCGCGCCATTGGGTGCGGACATATAGATTCGAGCAAGGTTAAGAGCTTCATGGCTGTATTCGATGGCATTCGTGGTTTGTTTTCGTCCGATATGGCGATCGACCTCGGCACTGCAAACACACTGGTTTACGTAAAAGGGCGCGGGGTGGTTTTGTCGGAACCATCAGTCGTTGCCTATCACATCAAAGACGGCGTCAAAAAAGTACTGGCCGTTGGCGAAGACGCGAAATTGATGCTCGGGCGAACCCCTGGCAGCATTGAAGCAATTCGCCCAATGCGCGAAGGTGTCATTGCCGATTTCGACACTGCGGAGGAAATGATAAAAGCGTTCATTCGCAAGGTTCACAAACGATCCACCTTTTCTAAGCCCAAAGTGATTGTCTGTGTGCCCCATGGTGCAACGCCGGTCGAAAAACGCGCGATCCGCCAATCTGTGCTGAGCGCGGGGGCCCGCCGTGCTGGTCTGATCGCGGAACCCATCGCCGCCGCAATCGGCGCAGGCATGCCAATCACCGACCCAACCGGTAATATGGTTGTGGACATTGGCGGCGGCACGACTGAAGTTGCAGTTTTGTCCCTGGGTGACATCGTTTATGCGCGTTCAGTTCGGGTTGGTGGAGACCGTATGGACGAAGCGATCATCAGTTATTTGCGTCGACAACAGAACTTGCTGGTGGGGGAAACCACTGCGGAGCGCATCAAGACCTCTATTGGGACTGCAAGAATGCCAGATGATGGACGTGGGACTTCTATGCAAATTCGCGGCCGCGATCTGCTCAACGGTGTTCCCAAAGAAATCGAAGTCACTCAGGCACAAATTGCCGAAGCCTTGGCTGAACCCGTTCAGCAAATTTGCGAAGCTGTTATGACCGCTTTAGAAACAACGCCACCAGATTTGGCCGCTGATATTGTAGACCGCGGCGTTATGTTAACAGGAGGCGGCGCGCTGCTTGGCGATCTTGACCTTGCGCTGAGAGAGCAAACCGGTTTGGCCGTTTCAATTGCGGATGAGTCTCTAAATTGCGTAGCCTTGGGTACCGGAAAGGCGCTAGAGTATGAAAAGAACCTACGCCATGCGATAGATTACGACAGTTAATCACATTGAATTGACCGTATTCCCCAAAGGCAGGATTGCCCAGCCTTGTCCGGGGCAGGAGCCCAGAGCCTAATGGCAAAGGACAGATCAAACTCGAGCGACTTCATCGCTCCTTTGCGACGCTTGTTGATCGGCGTTATCGTCTTATTTCTGCTAGCCACTTTTCTGATTTGGCGCATTGATAGCCCGCGCGTCGAACGGTTTCGCGCACATGTGACAGATCGTTTCGTGCCAAATTTGAATTGGGCGATGGCTCCGGTAACAGGAACCATCAACTTGCTTCAAGACTTTCAGAGCTATCAGCGCCTTGCCCAACAAAACCGGGAACTGCGCTCAGAATTGCGACGAATGCAAGCTTGGAAAGAAGCGGCTCTGCAGCTGGAGCAGGAAAACGCACGCCTGCTGGATCTCAATAACGTACGTCTTGATCCGCGCCTGACGTTTATCACTGGGGTTGTGTTAGCTGACAGTGGCTCACCGTTCCGCCAATCTGTTTTGATCAATGTCGGCGCTCGAGATGGTCTGGTTAATGGGTGGGCCACTATGGATGGTATTGGCCTCGTCGGCAGGATTTCCGGTGTTGCAAACAATACCGCGAGGGTCATTCTACTGACCGACGCCTCCAGTCGTATTCCAGCAATCATTCAACCCTCTGGGCAACGTGTCATTATTGCGGGCGACAATGGTGCGGCACCAATAATAGACTTTTTAGAAGACAGCGATGTCGTCCGCCCCGGACAACGTGTCGTCAGCTCAGGGGATGGTGGTGTTTTCCCCGCCGGATTGTTAATCGGTCAAGTTGCGACGGACCCTAATGGTAAACTCCGGGTGATCCTCGCCGCAGATTATCAACGTCTAGAGTTTTTACGCGTTCTTCGACATCACGGCACCACACCACTGCGAGATAACGCCGAAATCATTGGCCCGCGTCTGCCTGAGCCGGAGATCACCCAATGAATGAACAAACCGCGACAAGAATGTGGTTCATGCGGTTGGCATTTACATTCGTTTTTTGCGTTATTTTGTTTTTCCATCTGCTTCCGCTAGAGACTTCACCGCGCTGGTGGGTCGGCCCTGATCTGCTTTTGGCCTTTGCTTTTGCCTGGTCCGTGCGCCGTCCCGAATACCTGCCCAGCACGCTGCTCGCAGGCTTACTCTTGCTGTCAGATTTGTTGCTCTTCAGACCGCCAGGGCTGTGGGCAATGATTGTATTTTTGGGCTGCGAACACTTGAAATCACGCGCCCGCGGGCTGCGCGACAGCACCTTTGCCAACGAATGCATCAGCGTTTTCATCATCATGGGCGTCGTCGCAGTTGCCTACCGCGCTATACTCACGATCACCTTTGTTGACTTGCCCAGTTTTGGACTGACGGCTTTCGAATTGTTGATGACAATGCTATTTTACCCCGTGGTCGTTGGCATTACGCATTGGGTATTGGGGGTGCGCAAAGCAGCCCCCGGAGAACTCGAGAAAGGCGGCCTATGAAGCTGCCCCAGCCAGTAAAAGGAGCACAATCGTGAGGAAAACGCGGGCAGAAACTGAATTCAGCCATAGTCGAATTTCACGCCGTGCAGCATTATTGGGTGGTGCACAGTTGCTCTTTATCGGTGGGCTCGCAGCTCGAATGCGGTTCTTGCAAGTTGAGCAAGCGGACCAGTTTCGTCTTTTGGCAGAAGAAAACCGGATAAACGTCAGGCTTATCCCCCCATCCCGCGGCGAAGTATTTGACAGAAATGGCGTGAGGCTTGCCCAAAATGCGCCGTCTTATCGAATTGTAATCGTTCAAGAAGATGCTGGTGATGTAGATGAGGCGCTGGCAAAACTATCAAAAGTCATTTGGTTAGAAGACGGCACAATTGATCGGGTCAAAGAAGAAATGCGACGTTCCGCTCCCTTTTTACCTGTGACGGTTGCCTCAGACGTGACATGGGACGAAATCAGCCGCGTGTCTGTCAACGCGCCGGCCCTCCCCGGCATCACCCCAGAAGTGGGGCTGAGCCGTGTCTATCCGCAAGGATCAGATTTCGCCCATGTTCTAGGATACGTTGGCCCTGTTTCAGACTATGATTTGTCCAAAATCGAAGATCCTGAACCCGTCCTGATGATCCCGCGCTTTCAAATTGGTAAAGTTGGTGTTGAAACCAAGCTCGAACCTTTGCTGCGGGGCAAGGCAGGTGCAAAGCGTGTCGAAGTGAACGCAACCGGCAGAGTCATGCGCGAACTTGATCGCCAAGAAGGCATTCCCGGGTCTGACGTCCAGCTCACAATTGACGCTGCACTCCAAGGGTACTTGCAGGCGCGACTGTCAGGCGAAAGCGCCAGTGCGGTGGTGCTAGATTGCGAGACCGGTGACTTGGTCGCTTGCGCCTCAGCGCCAACATTTGACCCAAATCTCTTTGTGCGTGGCATTTCCCAGAACGATTATAACATCTTGACCGGCAACAAATATCGCCCACTGGCCAGCAAAACTGTGCAGGGGCTTTACCCACCAGGCTCTACATTCAAAATGATGACAGCCATGGCCGCGCTGGAAGCTGGACTGATTGGGCCGGATGACACAGCGTATTGTCCGGGGCACCTAGAAGTGTCTGGACGACGCTTCCATTGTTGGAAGAGGGCCGGCCACGGCTCAGTCGATCTGCAAGACTCGCTCAAGAAATCATGCGATGTTTATTATTACGACCTTGCAATCAAAGTGGGGATTGAAAAAATCAGCGCCATGGCGCGGCGCTTTGGTCTGGGAATACGCCATGATGTTCCTATGTCAGCCGTGGCCGAAGGGCTGGCGCCGACGATGGAGTGGAAACAATCCAACTATGGGCAATCTTGGCGCATTGGCGACACAGTGAACGCGTCTATCGGACAGGGTTTTTTGCTAGCCTCACCCCTACAGCTTGCGGTGATGACGGCTCGGCTCGCGACAGGTCGCGAGGTTTCCCCACGGCTCATCAAATCCGTTGACGGCGTCGAAGAACCCATGCGCGGCGGTGAAAGTTTGGGGCTCAACGAAACCAATTTGCGCCACATGCGGCGCGCCATGTTTGAGGTTGTAAATGATCGGCGCGGGACGGCCTATCGTTCTAGAATTATAGATGACACACTGCGCATGGCCGGGAAAACAGGAACGAGTCAAGTGCGTAACATTACGGCCGCCGAACGACGCGCTGGGGTCATTCGCAACGAAGATCTCCCTTGGGAACGTCGAGATCACGCCCTCTTCGTCAGCTTCGCGCCATTTGAGTCCCCAAAGTATGCAATTTCGGTCATCGTCGAGCATGGCGGAGGCGGCTCTAAGGCTGCTGCTCCAATTGCAAGGGACATCATGTTGCAGGCGCTTTTTCAAGGGCAGCCACCCTTGGAGGCCTATCCCGCAAAAGATCGCGATCAAATTGAAATTCAGCAAGAAGAGTTGCGCTCAATACAGCCACAAGCCGCAATCACCGGCAGAGATCAAGCATGAGTTATCTAGAGCATAACGTCAAATCGACCCCCACCGGATTGCGCAAGGTTTTTTACCTAAATTGGCCCGTCGCCATTTTGCTGGCAACGGTGTCAGGTGCTGGTTTTTTAATGTTATACTCCGTCGCCGGAGGGTCTTTGAGCCCATGGGCGGAGCCTCAAATCAAACGTTTTGCGGTCGGATTTTTGTTGATGCTGTTCGTTGGGTTGGTGCCAATCTGGTTCTGGCGCAGCCTATCGGGCATGGCCTATCTTGTGACCCTGCTATTATTGGTCGCGGTTGAACTATTTGGGACAGTCGGGATGGGTGCACAACGCTGGATCGATCTTGGTTTCATGCGTCTGCAACCCTCAGAACTCATGAAGATCACTCTCGTGATGCTTTTGGCTGCATATTACGATTGGCTGCCCGCCAAGAAAACATCCCGGCCAATTTGGGTTGTCATTCCTGTGGTCATCATCATCGTGCCGGTGATGCTGGTCCTGAAGCAACCTGATTTGGGAACTTCCATTCTACTGATGGCTGCCGGCGGCGGCCTGATGTTTCTGGCCGGCGTCCATTGGGCCTATTTTGCAGTTGTTATCACCAGCGGCGTCGGGCTGGTCACCGCCGTTTTCCACTCGCGCGGCACGACCTGGCAACTGATCAAAGATTACCAATTCCGCAGAATTGATACATTTTTAGACCCGAGTTCTGATCCGCTGGGCGCGGGATACCATATTACGCAATCCAAAATCGCGCTAGGTTCAGGCGGTTGGACAGGGCGCGGTTTCATGCAGGGCACACAAAGTCGGCTCAACTTTTTGCCCGAAAAACACACCGATTTTATCTTTACCACTCTGGCCGAAGAATTTGGCTTTGTTGGTGCGATTTCGTTGCTTTCGCTCTATACTCTCATCATCATTTTCAGCGTTTGGTCTGCGTTAATGAACAAGGATCGTTTCTCATCCCTCCTCACACTTGGCATCGCTTTGAACTTCTTTTTGTTCTTTGCGGTCAATATGTCGATGGTCATGGGGCTCGCACCGGTTGTCGGCGTCCCGTTACCATTGGTTAGCTTTGGTGGATCAGCCATGCTCGTCCTCATGCTCGCCTTTGGATTGATGCAAAGCGCTCACGTCCACCGCCCAAGATAAAGGTCAAACATGTCGCTTACCGTTCTTTTCGCCGCCAGCAATGACAACTGGAACATGTACGGTGACACCCTGCGCACGGCTTTTGACGTCTCTGGGTTACACGCTGATCTGGTCACAAGTGCCGAGCCAGAGGACGTGGACTATATTGTCTATGCGCCCACCTCTCATTTACAGGACTTCACCCCCTACACAGGAACAAAGGCAGTGCTCAGCTTGTGGGCCGGGGTGGAAAAAATCGTTTCCAACGAAACCTTGACCATGCCCCTTGTTCGAATGGTTGATCCCGGCATGACCCAATCGATGGTTGAATGGGTCACGGGCCATGTGTTGCGATACCACCTTGGCATGGATGAACACATCGTTAATCCTGACCGTCAGTGGGGCTGGAAATCCAACCCACTGGCGCAGGAACGCACCGTTTGCATTCTTGGCTTGGGTGAATTGGGTTGCGCCGTCGCCCGCAATTTGCGCGCGATGGATTTTAACGTGACCGGTTGGAGCAGGTCTATCAAAACGGTAGAGGGCGTAAAAAGTTATCATGGAACCGACGGTTTGTCTGACGCACTGGCATCCGCAGAAATCGCCGTGTTGTTATTGCCCGACACAGCAGCAACGGTGAACACGCTCAACGCCGAGACACTGGCAATGTTGCCGCGCGGATCCTACATTATCAACCCCGGTCGCGGCCCGCTGATTGATGATCAAGCGCTGATTGCAGCCCTTGATAGCGGACAGATCGCACACGCCACATTGGATGTTTTTCGCATAGAGCCTTTGCCTCAAGACCACCCATATTGGGCCCACCCGCGCGTGACAGTGACGCCACATATTGCCGCGGCGACACGTGCCATCACCTCGTCCAAAGAAATAGTGCAGAGCATTACACGCTGCGAAGCGGGTGAACCGCTCCTTAATCTCGTGGATCGTACCCGCGGGTATTAGACGCTATTCAGCCGCCAAACCTCGCCCTTTGAGCAAGGCATCAACGCCGGGCAACCGGCCTCGAAATGCGGTATAGAGTTCTGCTGCATCCGAGCTGCCGCCCGTTGACAGGATGTGCTTTTCCAAAGCGGCGGCGCGCTCCGGGTCAAATGCCCCGCCAGCTTCTTCAAAGGCTTCAAAGGCATCCGCGTCCATCACCTCAGACCACATATAACTGTAATATCCGCTGGAGTACCCGTCTCCTGCAAAGACATGGGCGAAATGTGGCGTCGCATGGCGCATTGTAATGGCCGACGGCATGCCAATTTGATCTAGAACCGCGCGTTGTTTTTCCATCGCGTCATCTGGGGCATCATCTTCGTGAAATGCCAGATCAACCAAGGCAGAGGCCACATATTCTACGGTCTGGAAGCCCATATCAAAGGTCGCGGCATCCAACACTTTGTCGAGCATATCCTGCGGGATCGCTTCACCGGTTTCTGCATGGATGGCAAACTCAGACAACACCTCCGGAACCTCTAGCCAATGTTCGTACAGTTGGCTGGGCAATTCAACAAAATCGCGTGCCACAGATGTGCCGGACACGCTTTCATACGTCACATTCGACAACATTTGATGCAAGGCATGACCAAATTCATGAAACAGCGTACGCGCATCATCGTAGGACAACAGCGCAGGGTCCCCTTTGGCAAAATTACAGACGTTGACGACAACAGGTGTTTGTTTTTCCGGAAATTTCGCCTGCGACCGCATCGCAGAACACCATGCCCCGGAACGTTTTGAGCCACGCGCAAAGTAATCCCCAATAAAGACAGC
Organism: Roseobacter sp.; assembly: GCA_039983935.1. Lineage (GTDB taxonomy): Bacteria > Pseudomonadota > Alphaproteobacteria > Rhodobacterales > Rhodobacteraceae > Roseobacter. The sequence goes on from JBDWVP010000025.1 coordinate 98,302, forward strand.
GATGTGCTGCCCATCACGCGTGACATCCCACGCTCTGCAATCGGGATGGTACAAGGGTACATCCAACGGCGCAAAGGATAATCCAAATAACCGGCTGGCGCAGGAAAAGCTCGCCTCAATCATTTTGTCGAGTTGGAAATACGGCTTTAACGCGGCCTCATCCAGATCATGCTCCGCTGCACGGCGTTTTTCAGCGTAGTAGCGCCAGTCCCACGGGGCAAGATCGCCGTTTACACCGTCAGCATGCATGATTTCCGTGAGCTTGGCAGCATCTGCATCGGCTCTGGCGCGAGCTGGGGCCCAAACGGCCATTAACAATTCACGTACAGCTGCGGGTGTTTTCGCCATCTCTGTTTCGAGTTTATACTCCGCGAAGCTGGCATACCCCAGAAGGGTCGCACGCTCCTGACGCAACGCCAGGATTTCACCAGCAATGGCGCGGTTATCCGTCGCCCCGCCGTTTGCGCCGCGCGCGACCCAAGCTTCAAATGCTTTTTGACGCAAGTCACGCCGCGGAGAAAATTGTAAAAACGGCACGATCAACGAACGTGACAAGGTCACAACCGGTCCTTGCTGTTCTTTCTCTTTTCCTGCGGCACGCGCTGTATCGACGACAAAATCCGGTAAACCTTCCAGGTCAGCTTCTTCAAGCGTCATGAACCAGTCGCGTTCATCCGCCAACAGGTTTTGTGTAAAATCCGTACCCAAAACCGCGAGACGGGCTTTGATTTCTGTCATCCGGGATTCTTCTGAACCTTCTAAAGCGGCCCCAGAACGCACAAATCCGCGATGCGTCAGCATCAAAACCCGCGCCTGTTCACTGCTCAGTTCCAGCGTCTCACGGTTATCCCAAAGGGCAGACACACGCGCAAAGAGCGCTTTGTTGCCTGACACTTCGGCAAAATGTGCGGCAAGTTTGGGCGAGAACTGACGTTGCAAATCTTCGCGTTGTGGATTGCTATCTGCACCCGCGACCGAGAAAAACACCGACAAGACCTTATCCAACCCTTCACCTGCCGCCTCTAATGCTTCGACGACATTTGCAAAATTTGGGGCCTCCGCGTTCGCTGCAATAGTGTCGATTTCAGTTTTATGCGCGCTTAGCGCCAGATCCAGTGCCGGCGCAAAATCATCATCTGAAATATCGTTAAATGGGGCGATCTTGAAAGGTGTGTCCCAGTCCTGCAACAGTGGGTTGGTCATGATATTGCTCCTCATTGGATCTAACGAAAGCGCGATTTTGTGCGTTTCACGCGTTGATAATTTCAAGAAGCTGCAACTTGCAACTTCCCACATGTTGGGCAGTTCGGGCGCGGTTTGAGCGACAACAATCGGCTTTCACCATAGAGCGCGTCGTAAATCAACATTTGCCCCCGTAACGGCTTACCTGCGCTGGTTATAAGTTTGATCGCTTCGACCGCCATCATCGTACCTATCACACCCGGCAATGGCCCTATGACCCCAGCCTCAGCACAAGACGGCGCAAGTTCAGGTGCGGGTGCGCTGTCAAAAATACATTGATAGCAAGGTGCTTTGCGAGCCGGATCAAAGACACTCAACTGACCTTCCCACTGACTTAACGCGCCTGAAACCAGCGGTATCTGCGCTGAGACCGCAGCCGAGTTTACCAAATAGCGCGTTTCAAAATTGTCGGTTCCATCCAAAACCAAATCATAACCTTCAAACAACTCTCCAGCAATTTCTGCGCTGAGACGTCGATGGTAGGGCAAGACCGTAATAAATGGGTTCTGCGCCTCCATTTCGGCCTGCGCGGAAAATACCTTTGGCGTTCCGATAGAGGCATCTTTGTGGATCACTTGCCGTTGCAAGTTCGCATTTTCCACAAGATCATCATCGATGACCCCAATCGTTCCCACCCCAGCCGCCGCCAAATATTGCAGCGCAGGAGCCCCTAGCCCCCCTGCCCCAATGACCAGAACACGTGCTTGTTTTATCTTTTTTTGACCGGCCCCGCCGATTTCACGCAGCACAACGTGGCGCGCATAACGGTTCAATTCAGTTTCATTAAAAACAGGTTTTTTGTCGGTTGGTAGGTCTTCGCGTTCGGAGGTTTCTGCGCGTCTTCGCAGACCCGACAAACCGCGCCGGTAAAGCAATACAAGGCCAACAATGCCGCCCAATATCAGCCAAGGTGCCACCTCTCCCCCGGTCGCCTGTCGCAATACGTGCCCATCCGGCAGCACCAAATGAAGCGCGACAACAAAGGCATATAAAACAGCCGTCCCAATCAGGCGCGACGTTTTAGATGCGCCCATTACGTAGCCGAAAACCCAAAGTACAGCTAAGAAAAGAAGGACCAGAACCACTCAAGCACTCCCGGTTGAGCCAAAGCCACGCGCACCGCGGCTGGTTTGGTTGATCTGAGACGTCAGTGAGAATTCCGCTTGAATGACCGGGGCGACAACGATCTGCGCAATACGCATTCCATGCGCTATCGCAAAATCATCCTTCCCTGTATTCATCACGATGACACCGACGGCACCGCGATAATCACTATCGATTGTCCCCGGAGCGTTCACCAAAGTGACCCCATGTTTCAGCGCCAAACCAGAACGAGGTCTGACCTGAACTTCGAACCCGGGTGGAATTTCAAATCGCAAACCAGTTGGAATAAGCGCCCGCGTGCCTGATACCAACACGACCGGGCCATCCGGCAGGTTCGCGCGAATATCCGCGCCTGCCGCTTGGTCGGTTTCATAGGCAGGCAACGCAATACTTGTGTCGGCGCCTTCTGCCCATGTCACTGCTATTTTGACCACGGACTGGTCTCCTTCGAACTGCGGTTATTCTGTGCGCGCAAAATGCGATACGATACGATCGGCCAAACGCGCGGACACTTCTTTTTTAGACATCCGAGGCCACGGTTCCACGCCAGATTGGTCAATCAGGACAACGGCGTTTTCGTCTCCGCCCATGATCCCAGTTGCCGGTGATACGTCATTGGCCAAAATCCAATCGCACCCCTTGCGCGCCCGTTTTGCGGTCGCATTTGCCACAACGTCGTCCGTTTCAGCGGCGAAACCAATCACAAGGGCTGGTCTGGACGTGCTCAACCGGGAAACCTGACGCAGGATATCCGGGTTTTCGGCAAATGCCAGCTGTGGCAGACCTTCTTTCGATTTCTTGATCTTGTGATCACTGGCAGAGGCAACACGCCAATCAGCAACGGCCGCTGCAAAAACCGCAGCATCTACCGGCAAAGCCGCCTCAACCGCTTGTTGCATTTGCAATGCAGTTTCTACGCGGACAACTTCGACATCATCGGGTGGGGCAACATCCGCAGGGCCTGTGACAAAAACCACATGCGCGCCCAAGGTCCGCAACGCCTGCGCCATGGCTGTCCCTTGCGCGCCCGAGGATCGGTTGGCGATATAGCGAACGGGGTCGATCGGCTCATGCGTCGGACCAGAGGTCACCAAAATGCGCCGCCCGTTAAGAGGGCCTTGGGTGAAATGCGCGCGAACCGCATTCAAAATATCCACGGGCTCAGACATACGACCCGGCCCAAATTCACCGCAGGCCATATCGCCAGACACGGGCCCTACGAAGTTGATCCCGTCCTGCGTCAGTCTTTCTACGTTTCTTTGGGTGGCTTTATGTTCCCACATGCGCACATTCATGGCAGGCGCGACCATAACTGGCGTGTCCGTGGCCAACAAAAGCGTGCTGGCCAAATCATTTGCAAGACCTTGCGCCATCTTGGCCAGCAAATCGGCGGTCGCAGGAACAACGAGAACCAGATCCGCGACACGGCTGAGCTGGATATGCCCCATCTCGGCCTCATCTGTGAGGTCAAAAAGATCACGATACGCTTTGTTTCCAGCCAACGAGGACACCGACAATGGGGTTACAAATTGCTCAGCCGCTTTGGTCAAAACGGGGGTCACACTTGCACCCTCTGCACGCAGACGGCGGATCAAATCCAAGGACTTGAATGCTGCGATTCCACCACCGGTAATCAAGAGAATGTGTTTGCCACGCAGCATGATCGCGCCTTCGCTCATATCTGTTTCAACCGGACCATATGCTGCATGGCGCGCGACTGCCAGCCCCAGCAACCGATGGGGCTTACCCTACTATTGTTGAAAAGCTGCGCAAGGATCACCACGCGGCACAGCAGCAGTATTCGTAATGGCTGTGAACTCTCCTGCCGGCGTTTGGCTATCTTCACTCAACCCTAAGCTAAAAACCGACACCTCTGGTGCCGCGCGTTGCAACAAAAAGGGCGCACCCCAATCTGTACGCGCGTGACCATTCCCCGTAATCACGGCGACGGGCGGTCCATGATTTTCCAATGCTTCCAAGGCAGCGGCTGCCAATGCAGTGTCGCGCAAACGCTGAACATCGACCATCATGGGCAACATTTCTTGCGGCAAAGCATCACAATGAGCAGCGTGTTGCAGGGCCTCCCGCGCCTTTTGCTCGGCGGGATCCAACGGCACATCCAGAGCAAATTTTTGCGCAACATGCAGGCCCGCGACAGCCGGCAAGTCCTCCTGCATCAAACTGCGCAGGCGATCACGTGGAACGCCGGCACCGTAAATACGCGCAGTTGGCGCTGCGGCAAAAATCGGGAAATACATCTCAAAATCCGGCCATCCAGAATGGTTCCAATCCAACACGCTTTCAAGCGTCACAGCGTTATACCGGTTTTCATCTGTTACCAATGCGGCCTGTTCAGGCGTGAGCATTTCAAACACCAGCGCCGTCGCAGAGAGACGTTCCACCCATTGTGCCTGAATGTGATGATGATGCGGATTGTCGTGCTGTTCCCCGAGAAATACAACGTCGGCCCTACCTGCCAGCTCCGTAAAGCCAGTCGCATTTTCTTGCCCAGACAGCGATGTCCCACCGATCAACGCAACAACGCAGACACCTAATTTAAAAGACAAAGCAACACTATTCACATCAGAAAATTCAATACCTCATGTGACTGGTTTTCCAGCGACTTGCGCATTTTTCCAAAGGCTGCTGCCTCGAGTTGGCGAACGCGTTCCTTACTAAGGCTGAGCTCTTGGCCGAGGCTTTCTAGCGTGCGGGGCGCATCACGCAGTTTACGTTCGCGCACGATAAACCGTTCCCGTTCGTTTAGGTCATGCATGGCCTGCAACAACCATGCCCGCAGTTGTTCTGTGTCGTGTTGATGTTCGACGGTATCCGCCGCCTGCGCACTGTCGTCCTCCAATGCATCAATCCATTCACGCCCTTCGTCCTCGGTCGATTGGGTCGCGTTCAATGAATAATCCGACCCAGACAAGCGGCCTTCCATCATTTCAACATCATGCAAGGGGACACCGATCTCTGTGGAAATCATTTGGCGCAATTGGTGACGATCTAATTGTTCCCCAGCTGCACTCCCCTCGCGTTCCAGCCGAGCCTGAACACGGCGCATATTGAAAAACAACGCCTTTTGAGAAGATGTCGAACCCGTGCGCACCATGGACCAGTTCCGCATAACGTAGTCTTGGATCGACGCTTTGATCCACCACACCGCATAGGTAGAAAACCTGACACCGCGATCCGGGTCGAATTTATCCGCAGCCTTCATCAGCCCCAAACCGGCTTCTTGAATGAGGTCATTCATTGGCGCGCCGTATCGTTTGAACTTTGAGGCCATCGAAATGGCCAGACGCATGTAGGCCGTAATCAACCGGTGCAGAGATTTCTCACAGCGCTCATCCCGCCACGCATACGCGAGCCGCAATTCCGTTTCAGCGTCAAGCAATTCTGCTTTCATGGCGCGACGCGACAGCGTCATATCTCTTGTAGAATCCAAAGCCAAAGCAACATCTCCTTGTTAGATGGAGCACACCTTGCCGTGCACAATCGATATATATACTCATCCTACACTCGATTGGTTCACCTCAAAGGTCACATAATGTTGCCAAACCTCACCCTAGTTCTAGGCGGCGCAGCGTCTGGAAAATCTCTTTGGGCCGAAAATCTATTACTATCCAATACCTTACACCCTCATTATCTAGCGACTTCACGTGTATTTGATGGGGAAATTCAACAAAAAGTTGCCGTTCACAAAAAGCGGAGGTCGTCGAAATGGGCCAATATTGAGGCAGATTTAGACTTGAGCCCCGCGCTGTCGACCCTCAAGTCGACTCAAGCAGTGCTGATCGATTGTGCAACGATGTGGCTCAACAACCACATGATGGATGGCAATGATCTTGAAAGCGCGCAAACAGATTTGCTGGCCGTCTTTGTGAAATGCCGCGCACCTATCGTGATTGTTTCAAACGAAGTCGGACATGGCATTGTTCCCGACAATGCATTGGCGCGTAAATTTCGAGAAGCTCAAGGCAGGCTCAATATCGCACTGGCCGCCCAAGCCGATCTGGCAGTTCTGGTGACTGCAGGCCTGCCGCAAATCCTGAAAGGGACGCTGCCATGACGACATGGCATTGGGTCCGTCATGGACCAACACATGCAAAGTCATTTGTTGGTTGGCGCGACGTCCCGGCTGATTTGTCGGATACAGCGCAGATCGAACGATTGCGCAACCACCTGCCACAGAACGCATTGGTTGTTTCATCAGATCTCGACCGCGCCAGACGTACGGCCGATGCAATCCAATCCGCAGCGCATCACAGGCTTCCACACGATCCGCATTTACGAGAAATGCATTTTGGCCATTGGGATGGCAAACATTTTGGCCACGTTTCGGAAACCCATCCTGAACTGAGCCGTGCGTTCTGGGAACAGCCCGGAGATGTCACAGCCCCCGGCGGTGAAAGCTGGAACGTGACGTCAGCGCGCGTGCACGCAGCCGTGCAAAACATTACCCATCAATATTCGGATGAACATATTATCGCGGTCGCCCATTTTGGGGTGATCCTGACACAGTTGCAACGTGCGCTCGGCGTGACAGCATATGAAGCACTGGCCTATAAGATCGACAATTTTTCCGTTACGCAGATTGACAGGACAGCGGAAAACACGTCGGTTTCTCTGATTAATCACGTTCCTTGATCCACGAACCCACAGATAAGAATTTGCCTACGACAGAAGAAAAACACTAATATATTTCTATGACTTATGATCTTTATATTGGCGATAGACTATTTTCCAGCTGGTCTTTGCGCGGTTGGCTTATGCTTGAGAAATTCGGCCTACCCTACCGCACACACATGATGGGGCTATATTCCGAGACCTTCTCTGAAGACATGGCTTCCTTGGCGCCTGCACGTCTTGTTCCCGCCCTGCGCACGGCTGATGATGACATCATCGGCGAAAGCCTGGCCATCGCGGAAACGCTCGCAGAACGTCACCCAGATGCCGATCTGTGGCCCACGGATGCCTCGCATCGTATCAGGGCGCGCTGGTTATGTGCGGAAATGACGGCCGGGTTTTCAGCGCTCCGAGGCGACTGCCCTATGCAGCTTGCCCATGTAAACAGCGGATTTAATGCCTCTGAAGCTGTGAAAAAAGATGTTCAAAGAGTGGAGCTGCTGTGGCAAGGCGCGTGGGATATGGCCGGAACAAACAAAAATTGGCTCTTTGGTTCCTATTCTTTGGCAGATGCGTTCTATGCGCCCGTTGCCGCACGCATTATTGGATATAATCTAGACGTCGGTGATGCGGCCAAAGCCTATTGTATCCGCGTTCTTTCAGATCCAGCCTTTAAAGCTTGGAGAGCCGCAGGGCTCCAAGTGACCTATGATCCCTTTCCTTACCAATCATTTGACCCTGTGGAAGATTGGCCGGTGTCCTAGTCACCTGTCTTAATCATTCGTCAACTTCCGTAACTTAGCGATTAACCATAACTCACTCATTTAGGGGAAGTTGGTGTCGCTAACTTATTCTGTTGCCTTTCGTGGAGTAGAAGCCTGCCCCGTGGAAGTGCAATGTTCTCTATCCCCCGGGCTGCCCGGTTTCAGTATAGTTGGCCTGCCGGACAAGGCCGTCTCGGAGGCCAAAGAACGCGTACGCGCCGCACTTGCCAGCATGGCCATCGCGTTCCCATCAAAAAAAGTCACCATCAATCTCAGCCCGGCTGATTTGCCCAAAGAGGGCAGTCATTTTGACGTGCCAATAGCGATTTCCCTTCTGGCTGAATTAGATATCATCCCCCAGGATCTAATTGTCTCTGTCGTCTCACTGGGAGAACTTTCGCTGGACGCCAAGCTGGTTCAGGTCTCAGGCGCGCTGCCAGCCGCGATCACAGCCGCTGAACAGGAAAATCTACTGTTGTGCCCGACAACCTGTGGGAAAGAAGCAGCATGGGTCAGCGGTGCACGGGTAATCGGCGCGAAATCTCTCGGTGACATCGTGCGCCATTTTAACGGTCAAACTCCGATCGCAGACGCAATACCGGGAGAAATCGTCGCCCCGCCTCCCAGTGGTGACCTGTTAGATGTCAAAGGACAAGAAAGAGCCAAACGCGCCTTGGAAATTGCAGCGGCAGGGCGTCACCACATGTTGATGGTTGGCACACCAGGGTCCGGGAAATCTATGCTGGCCCAACGGTTACCGGGTATTTTGCCACCACTCTCGCCGCGCGAAGCTTTGGAAACATCAATTGTCCATTCGGTCGCGGGTCTGCTCGATGAAGGGGGGATTTCGCGTGTTCGCCCCTTTCGAGATCCCCATCATACATCATCGATGGCAGCCATCATTGGCGGCGGACGTATGGCAAAACCGGGCGAAGCTTCTTTGGCCCATAACGGCGTATTGTTTATGGATGAATTGCCAGAATTTCAAAGGAATGTCATCGAAACCTTACGACAACCCTTGGAAACTGGCAGCGTGATGATCTCGCGGGCCAATGCGCATGTAAAATACCCGTGTCGATTTTTATTAATTGCCGCCGCCAATCCCTGCAAATGCGGCTATATGTCAGATCCCGAACGCGCCTGCGCGCGTGTTCCTCACTGCGGAAAGGATTATCTTGGGAAAATATCAGGTCCATTGATGGATCGCTTTGATATTCAGGTCGATGTCCCCCCGGTGTCTTACGCGGAACTCGACTTACCTCAAGAAGGCGACACGTCGGCGATTGTTGCCCAGAGGGTTCATCAGGCACTAGCGTTGCAAAATACCCGTTTTTCGGATCATTCAGACGTCTATACGAATGCAGATATTTCCGGAGATCTCTTGGCCGAAATTGCGACACCAGACGCAGAAGGGCGCGCGTTATTGCTGCGTGCGGCTGAAAAGTTCCGATTGTCTGCCAGAGGATATCACCGGGTCATGCGCGTCGCACGGACCATCGCTGATCTCGACGATTCCGACGTCGTTCGCCGCCCCCATATTGCGGAAGCGGTCAGTTTTCGGATCGGCCTCTAGGCTCAAAACAGCAGCACGGTGTTACGAGGCACGCGCTTCGATCGCTTCCCAAATTTTGGCTGCGATGTTCACACCATCAAATCGTTCGAGCTCCTGAATGCCCGTTGGAGATGTCACATTGATTTCGGTGAGATAGTCACCGATGACATCAATACCAACAAAAACTTGGCCTTTTTCTTTGAGCAATGGGCCGATGGCAGCACATATTTCCAGATCACGCTCGGTCAGCCCGATTTTTTCGGGCCGCCCGCCGACATGCATGTTAGACCGCGTTTCCCCTTCTGCAGGCACGCGATTGATCGCCCCAACAGGAGCCCCATCCACTAGGATCACCCGTTTATCGCCATTGGAGACATCCGGCAGAAATTTTTGAACGATCAAAGGTTCCCGCGAGAACCCTGTAAACAATTCATGCAAAGACGTCAGGTTTCGATCCTGTGCATCAAGCCGGAAAACACCAGCACCGCCATTGCCATAGAGCGGTTTTAGAATAACGTCGCCATGTTTTGCCTTAAACGACTTTATGGTTTCTAAATCCCGCGCAATTGTCGTCGGTGGGGTCAATTCCGGAAAGTCGAGAACCAACAGTTTCTCGGGGTAATTGCGCACCCAAAACGGATCATTCACAACAAGCGTGCCGGGCGCGAGACGGTCCAGCAGATGTGTCGAGGTGATATAGTGCATGTCGAACGGCGGGTCTTGGCGCAGCCAGACAACATCAAAATCAGCAAGGTTAACTTCGCGAGCCGCTCCCAGCTTGGCGTGATCTCCCTGAACGCGTTGAACTTCTAGATCATGCCCACGCGCGGTGATCCGACCTTCCTGGTAGGCCAAATGGTCAGGCGTATAGAAAAACAAACTATGCCCTCTGGCCTGCGCTTCTTCCGCCAGTCGGAAACTGCTGTCGGCATTAATATCAACCACATCTATGGGATCCATCTGGAATGCAATTTTCATACCGTTTCCTTGCGTTGTTTGCGCCTAAATGGCGTAGCACGCTGGCGGGCGCAATGGCTTGCGCTTCAAAAATCAGTCTGCGTGCAGGGCGTTTTCGATAACTTGGATCTCGCCGTGCGCATTTACAAGGGCAACATCAAATCGCATTTCGCTCAACACCCCACTCGGTTGATGGGTGACAAACTCGGTTGCTGTGGCAAAAATCCGCTGCTGTTGAGCAGGTCCAATACGACCTGACGCATTTGAAAACCGATTGCTTTTTTTAACTTCGACAAAAACAAATTGCGCATTTTCCTGCGCGATCAGATCAATTTCACCTGACTGGCCACGCCAACGCTGTTCTAGAATTGAAAATCCAAGCCGCTCATAATGGCGCGCTACGGCCTGCTCGGCGGCGACGCCCGCGTGAAACGACATTCTGCCTGTGTGCTGTTTTTGACGATCAAGATTGGGCACATCAGTCTTTCGTTAGGGCCAGCGCCAATTGATAGACTTGCCGGCGTGGAACATCATGCGCCTGAGCAACCAAATCCACAGCATCACGCAGAGAATGAGACGACAATGCTTGTTGCACATCGACTTCTAACGTCGATTCTGTAATTTTCTCTGAACGGTTACGGTCAACCAAAACGACGATTTCACCTTTCACCGACTGCCCTTCGTAGCCCTCGGCTAATTCTTGAAGCGTTCCGCGGCGTGTTTCTTCGAATTTTTTTGTGATTTCCCGACAGACCGAGGCCTGCCTTTGCGCGCCCAGGACATCAGCAGCGTCGTTCAACATGCCAGCGAGACGTTTTGGAGATTCATAAAAAACCAACGTGCCGGGAATTTCCGACAGGTTTTCCAGCGCTTTGCGCCGCGCGGCTGTCGCATTGGGCAAGAATCCTGCAAAAAAGAACGCATCCGTTGGCAACCCACCCAAAACCAATGCTGTTAAGATAGCAGAGGGCCCGGGTGCACAGGTTACCTTATGCCCTGCAAGACCGGCTGCACGCCCCAATTCGAAACCCGGATCTGCAATCAGCGGCATACCTGCTTCGGACGCGTAAGCGACGGATTTCCCTTCGGCCATTGCGGCGACCAGACGCTCTATCGTCCCACCAGAGCTGTGGTCATGCAAGGCATAGGCCTGTCGGCCACCCATAGGAACGCCATGAATATCCATCAATTTGCGCATGCTGCGCGTGTCCTCGGCTGCCAGAACATCCGCGCTGGCCAAGACATCCAACGCACGCAAAGTAATGTCTCTGGCGGTCCCGATCGGCACACCTACAAAATGGAGCCCAGAGGGCAAAGAGACCTTTTGAAAATTCAACGCTGGACCCGCCTTTCATGACGACTATGATTGCCGCACCGCCGAACGCCCAAAGCGAACGGCTCTTGCTGGAGTATCTACTTTATGTTTGCCGTTTTACAATGTGCCCGCAAGGGACTGCGCCGTTTATCCCTCTTAATATGTGCAGCCGCTCTGACCGCTTGCGACACTTTACCTTCGTCCTCCTTGGGGTCGCCTTCTGGTGATCCTGTTTCTGTGGCGCTTTTGGTGCCCAGTGGATCAGGTAGAGGCACGGATGAACTGTTAGCGCAAAGCCTGGAAAACGCGGCGAGACTGGCGATGCGTGATTTGAACGGTGCCGCGGTAGAACTGACGGTGTACCAAACAGCGGGTGATGCCTCTCTCGCAGCCGCAAACGCTCAGAAAGCCGTTGATGAGGGGGCGCAAATCATCATCGGACCAGTCTATGCCCAACCCGCGAATGCGGTCGGTAAAGCATTGGCAGGAAAAGGAATTAGCGTTCTATCCTTCTCGAACAATGCGGCGATTGCCGGTGGGAATTTATTCGTATTAGGGCCAACATTCAGGAATACGGCGCAGCGCATGGCCAGTTTTGCCGCCGCGCAGGGAAAACAGCGTTTTGTTATCGTGCACGGCAATGACGTCGCAGGGACGCAAGGCAAAGCAGCCATAGAACAAGAAGTGACTGCGCAAGGCGCCAGCGTCGTCGGCTCCATCGGCTATAACTTATCCCAACAGGATGTGATCGCGGCCATTCCGACCATCAAATCGGCGGTGACCGACAATGCGGCAGACGCGATTTTCTTTACCACAGATACGGCGACAGCCCTGCCATTGCTGTCACAACTGCTGCCGGAATCAGGTATCTCAAGTGAGGTCGCGCAATTCATTGGATTGACCCGTTGGGACATTCCACCCCAAACACTCAGTCTACCGGGCGTGCAAAACGGATGGTTTGCGATACCTGATTCTAATGCCGCTGCTGCTTTCAGTGGTCAGTATCAAACCGCTTATGGCACCGCACCACACCCAATTGGCGGGCTGGCCTTTGACGCAGTTGCAGCAATTGGAGCCTTGCAAAGCCAAGGAAGCGGATTGTCGCCTGCCGCTTTGGCACAGGGGGCTGGCTTTCGCGGGGCGAGCGGCATTTTCCGCCTGAACCCAGACGGCACAAACACCCGTGGTCTGGCCGTTGCAACGATCCGCGAAGCACAGGTGCAAATTTTAAGCCCGGCACCACAACGCTTTGGCGGCGCTGGCTTCTAGTAGGACATCCACATGACTTCCCCTGCCTTGAACGCAGATCACTTGACCGAAGCCAAGCTGATCTGCGACCCGAACCTGATTTTTGACGTCTCTCACTTCGATGAATGGCTTTCCCAAATAAGTGCGGAGTTAAAAGATCCTGCGGCAATAAGGGCTGCAACAGTCGCCCTGTTGCGGGATGCGCAAACCAACGGGCGCGCAGCTATTGCAGATGCATTCGCAAAACAGCCCTTTGCCGCGCGGCCCATGACGCGCTCATACACCTTTCTAACGGATCATCTGGTGCAATCGACCTTGAAGGTTGCAACCGACATTCTGCACCCAAAACCGAACCCAACTGCCAGCGAACATCTGGCAGTCATCGCCGTTGGTGGTTACGGACGCGGAGAAATGGCACCATTCTCCGATGTCGATCTGCTGTTTTTAACGCCTTACAAAATCACGGCCTGGGCGGAGAGTGTGATCGAATCCATGCTCTACATGTTATGGGATCTCAAATTAAAGGTTGGGCATTCCAGCAGAACCATCAAAGATTGCATCCGTTTGGGCGCCGAAGATTTCACGATCCAAACCGCCATGCTGGAACACCGCTTTTTGGCCGGCGATTCCAAATTAGCCATGACTTTTGCCCAACGGTTACGCAAAGATCTTTTCGCCGGTTCCGGCAAACAGTTCATCGAGGCCAAACTAACCGAACGAGAGAGCCGACACATTAAGCACGGGCAACGTTATGTCGTGGAGCCAAACGTAAAAGAGGGCAAAGGCGGCTTGCGTGATTTGCAATCACTGTTCTGGATCGCAAAACATATCCATGGTGTGAATAATGCTGCCGATCTTGTGCCATTAGAGGTCTTTTCTCCCGAAGAATTCGACACTTTCGTTTCCGCCGAAGATTTCCTGTGGGCCGTGCGGGGGCATTTGCACCTATTGGCCGGACGCGCGACGGAACAACTGACGTTTGATATGCAAGTCCAAGTGGCCGAAGTCATGGGCTACAAAGACAGACAAGGCCGTCGTGACGTCGAAATATTTATGCAGGAATATTTCATCCACGCAACGGCTGTGGGGGATCTCACACGCATCTTCCTGACCAAGCTGGAAGCTGACCACGTCAAAGATGAACCGCTCTTGGAGCGTATTTTCCGGCGCAAGCCGCGGGTAAAACCGGGGTATAGAGTCGTCCATAATCGCATGGATGTCGCTGACGAGGACTTGTTCTTAGGCGATAAACTGAACTTGTTGCGCATCTTTGAGGAAGGGTTGCGCACAGGTATGTTGATCCACCCGGATGCCATGCGATTGATCAAAGCAAACCTGCATCTCATTGATGAGGATATGCGCACCACCCCCGAGGCCCAGCGGATTTTCTTTGATCTTTTGCTCAAACACGGCAACCCGGAACGCGCCTTGCGTCGCATGAACGAATTGGGGGTTTTATCGGCGTTTATTCCTGAATTCGGCCCCATTGTCGCGATGATGCAGTTCAATATGTATCACAGCTACACGGTTGACGAGCACATCATCCAATGCATCAAAAACCTCAGCCAGATCGAACGGGGTGAGTTACAGGAAGATCTGCCAGTCGCCTCGACGATCTTAAAGGATGGCGTTGATCGTAAGGTGCTTTACACGGCCTTGTTGCTGCATGATATCGCCAAAGGGCGGCCAGAGGATCATTCGATCCTTGGCGCTCAGATGGCGCGCAAGATCGCACCACGCCTTGGGTTAAACAAAGCGGATACCGATACGGTGGAATGGCTGGTCCGTTACCATTTGCAGATGTCAGACATGGCACAAAAAAGGGATATCGCCGATCCCAGAACGGTGCGTGATTTTGCCAAGGCAGTCCAGACCGTCAAAAGGTTGGATTTGCTGTGCGTATTGACTGTTTGTGACATTCGCGGGGTCGGCCCAAACACATGGAACAACTGGAAAGCGGCCTTGATCCGGGCCCTCTACCGTCAGACAAAGCGCGCGTTGGAAACCGGTCTGGAAGATCTCAACCGTGCCAATCGCGGTGTTGAGGCCAAACGTACCTTGCGCGAAACACTTGAAGGCTGGTCACGCAAAGATCTGCAAAAAGAAACATCCCGCCACTACGATCCGTACTGGCAAGGTCTGCATGTCACTGCACATAAGGTATTTGCAGAGATGTTGCGGGAGGTCAAAGACGACGAGATCAAGATCAATCTGCATCCTGACGAAGATCGTGATGCAACGCGTGCGTGTTTTGTGATGTTTGACCATCCCGGCATTTTTGCCCGTCTCGCAGGAGCACTGGCCCTGGTTGGGGCGAATGTCGTGGATGCGCGCAGCTATACGACCAAAGATGGTTTGGTGACGGATGCCTATTGGATACAGGATTCGGACGGCAACCCCTATGATGCCTCTCGCCTGCCGCGTCTGCGCAAAATGATCGAGCGCACCCTTATGGGCGAAGTTGTCACAACCGAAGCCATGAAGTCGCGCGACAAGGTCAAAAAACGCGAACGGGCGTTCAAAGTGCCCACACATATTACGTTCGACAATGAAGGCTCGGAAATCTACACGATCATCGAAGTGGACACTCGGGATCGACCTGGATTGCTGCATGATTTGGCGCGCACGCTGGCCGAAGCCAATGTCTACATCGCCAATGCCGTCATTGCGACCTATGGCGAACAGGTCGTTGATACCTTCTATGTCAAAGACATGTTTGGCCTGAAATACTACTCTGCCAGTAAGCAACGCAGTCTTGAAAAGCGTCTGCGCGCCGCGATTGAGCTCGGTGTCGAGAGGGCCAAGAGTTGAAGCCGATCCGACTTGTCTCTGGGATCTTTACCGTTGGCGGCTGGACATTAATGAGCCGCGTCCTCGGGTTTGTCCGGGATGCGATGATCTTGGCCTATTTGGGAACGGGTCCGCTCTATCAGGCCTATGTTGTCGCCTTTCGCTTGCCCAATATGTTCCGCCGGTTTTTTGCCGAAGGGGCCTTTAACATGGCCTTTGTCCCCATGTTCTCCAAAAAAGTTGAGGGCGATGAAAATGCAGATGATTTTGCATCCGATGCCTTCGCAGGGCTGACCACAGTCCTGATTGGGTTGACGATTGCCGCCCTCGTGGCGATGCCGTGGTTGATTTTGGCCCTGGCGTCGGGATTTAGCGGACAAGATCAATTTGCCCTTTCCGTGGAATTTGGGCGCATTGTGTTTCCTTATATCTTATTCATATCGCTTGCAGCATTGCTGTCAGGAATGTTGAATGCATCCGGGAGGTTTGCCGCAGCGGCGGCTGCGCCTGTCTTGCTGAACGTCTTATTGGTCGTCGCCATGACTGGGGCCGCCATGGCAGGCGGCGACGTGGCCCGCGCGCTAATATGGACAATCCCGCTGGCCGGGGTGGCGCAATTTGCCCTGCTTTGGGTGGCGGTGAAACGCGCCGGTTTTGCCATCGCGTTAAAACGTCCCCGCATGACACCAGACATGCGAAACCTGATCCGTGTTGCGGTTCCCGCAGCACTGGCCGGTGGTGTCGTTCAGATCAACCTGTTGGTCGGCCAACAAGTCGCAAGCTTCTTTGACAAAGCAGTGGGTTGGCTCTATGCGGCGGACCGGCTCTATCAGCTGCCGTTGGGTGTTGTCGGCATTGCGGTGGGTGTCGTGTTGCTGCCTGATTTATCCCGGCGCTTAAAAGCACAAGATGAAACCGGGGCAAAAGCGGCGCTCAGCCGCGCGGGCGAAATCGCATTGGCCCTGACCATCCCGTCTGCCGCAGCCTTGGTCATCATCCCTTTGCCGCTTGTCTCCGTGCTATTTGAACGCGGCGCGGCAACGTCGGATGATTCTGCGGCCATCGCCCTGGCCGTGGCCATCTACGGGCTTGGTTTGCCTGCCTTTGTCCTCCAGAAAATCATGCAACCTGTGTTTTTTGCACGTGAAGACACCAAACGCCCCTTCAATTATGCGCTCGTCTCAATGATCGTCAACGCTGTTCTAGCGGTTGGCTTGGCCCCTGTTTTAGGATGGATCGCTCCTGCGATCGCCACGACCTGTGCCGCATGGGTGATGGTTGGATTATTGCACCGTGGCGCCCGGGAATTTGGCGATGTTGCGCGTTTTGATGACCGCCTGAAACGCCGTATATTGCGGATGGTTCTGGCCTCTGTAGTTATGGCCGTGACCTTGTGGATCGTAGCCAATGCAATTGCCCCACTTTTAGCGCTGCCATGGTGGCGCGCACTGGCACTTGCTGTGTTGATTGGCATCGGAACGGCCACGTATTTTGGTGCAGGCCACCTGTTGGGCGCGTTCAAACTCGCCGAATTCAAATCCGCTCTGCGTCGGTCGTCTTAGTCGCGGCGCAAATAATAAATAACCCGCGCCACTCCTCCCGGCACCAAAACCATCGAGGCCACAAAGCCAAAAACAAAACTACCCAAATCGGCCACCCATTGTGTGGTCGGTCCAAAAAAGACACCAAACAGCAGCTGTATGCCCAAAAGCATCGCGATCAGATTAAACGCGCGCAATTGTTGTTGACCGGCCTCAGCCAGTTTTTGCCACATCAAAAACGAATACCCACCGATCAAACCATAGGCGGCAGGGAAGCCACCCACCAACCATTCGGGATCATTTAACAACAGCGCATAGATAAAGGCGCCAAAAATGCTGCCGCCAAAATACAGCACCAATACGGCAACCTGGCCCATTGTCTCGCCAACCATTTTTCCCAGCGCCAACATCAATACGGCCGCAAATATCGTGCCGGTAAAGTTGGGGTGCACAAAGGAGTAGCTCACAAAGCGTAACAAATGTTCGGGCACCCAGTTGCCGGTTGACATCATCCAGTCAAATACATCGCCCGAAAAACCGTAGTGCTGCACAGCGGCCAACCGCCAACCGATAGCGTCAGCGCCGCCTATCCACCCCTGCGCCCCAAGGCTGAATGCGGCTTCCGGCAAGATGATAGCGACAAAGAGCAAGATCACCACAGGCGGTAAAGGGTTCACAGGCGGGGCGTTATGGGGATCATTCATGCTGCTGGCTTCCTTGACGATGCTCTGGTGCATGGGTAAGCCAGCCCGGACCGCAATGCCAGCGAGAATGGAGCCGCTTGATGACCACAACAACCTTCACCCCCCGTGTGTTTTCCGGAATCCAGCCATCTGGCGGGCTGACGCTCGGCAATTACCTCGGCGCGATCAAACGATTTGTGACGATGCAAGACGAATACCCCTGCGTCTATTGCATGGTTGATCTACACGCCATCACGGTCTGGCAGGATCCAAAGGCACTGGCCCATAACACGCGCGAATTGGCGGCGGGTTTCATTGCCTCTGGGATCAGCCCGGAAAAATCCATCCTGATCAATCAAAGTCAGGTGCCCGAGCACGCCCAGCTTGGCTGGATCTTTAATTGTGTGGCCCGCATGGGCTGGATGCAACGCATGACACAGTTCAAAGACAAAGCCGGTAAAAACGCGCAAAATGCGTCTTTGGGGTTATTTGGCTATCCGGCACTGATGGCAGCAGATATTCTGGTTTATCACGCGACCCATGTCCCGGTTGGCGAAGATCAGAAACAACACCTTGAACTGACCCGCGACATCGCGACCAAATTCAATCATGACTACGGCGTCGATTTCTTTCCCATCACAGACCCCGTCATCGAAGGTGCGGCAACGCGGGTCATGTCCCTGAGGGACGGTTCGAAAAAGATGTCAAAATCCGATCCCTCAGATGCCAGCCGGATCAACATGACCGATGATGCCGACGTTATTGCCAAGAAAATCCGCAAGGCCAAGACAGACCCGGACGCGCTGCCATCAGAAATCGACGGGTTGGCAGACCGGCCCGAAGCGCGCAATTTAGTGAATATTTACGCGGCTTTGAATGACCAAACGGTCGAACAGGTTTTAGCAGACGTTGGGGGGCTGCAATTTGGCGCTTTTAAACCACAATTAGCGGAACTGGCTGTGGCAAAGCTCTCTCCCATTTCAACGGAAATGGCCCGCCTGATGGATGACCCCGCCGAAATTGACCGTATTTTGGGGCGCGGCGCAGAACAGGCCCGCGAAATCACCGCTCCTATTCTGGCCAAGACATATGAAATTATCGGTATGGTTCGCTAAGATCCGCCAAGTTCATTTGCAAAGAACTGGTTTTCGAAGCGCTGCGTTCTTAAGTCTGGTTCAGAGCAGGTGAAAAGAGGCTGCACTGAGAAGTATTGCATCATTGATTGGCCAAACTGATCTGATGGTTATTTGTTTCGCCAAATAGCCATCATGCCAGCGTGCGGCATGGACAATCTGTGACAAATCACTCAGTTTTCGACGCATATTAATGGGGAGTGTTGGGATGAGCACCGGTTTTTTCTGGGATGAGAAATGCTTTTGGCATGCTGGGGGCAACTATGCCTTTACCTTGCCTATTGGCGGGCATGTTCAACCACTGGCCGCCGGTGGGTTGCCTGAAAACCCAGAAACCAAACGACGCTTAAAGAATCTAATGGATGTTACGGGCCTCACTCAGGATCTGGCCCTGTGTTCGGCCCCCCCGGCATCTCGCGAGGCACTTTTACGGGTGCACCCCGCCGCCTATCTTGATGCATTCAAAACCCTGTCGGATGACAATGGGGGCGAATTAGGGCGACGCACACCCTTTGCCAAAGGCGGGTATGAAATCGCCGCACTCTCTGCCGGGTTGGCGGTGTCTGCCGTTGATGCCGTTGTCTCTGGCGAGATGGAAAACGCCTATGCATTGTCACGCCCGCCCGGACACCATTGCCTGCCAGATTTCCCCAATGGCTTTTGTCTGCTGGCCAATATCGCCGTCGCAATTGAGGCAGCACAGGCCAAAGGGCACGCGCAGCGGGTTGTCGTTCTGGATTGGGATGTTCACCACGGCAATGGAACCGAAGCGATTTATTATGATCGGGATGATGTTCTGACGATCTCATTGCACCAAGAAGGCAATTATCCTTTGGATACCGGCGCATTGGCGGATCGTGGGCGCGGTGCCGGGACGGGGTTCAATCTAAACCTCCCCCTACCTGCAGGCACCGGACATACAGGCTACTTACATGCCATCGACAGCATTGTGATCCCACAAATTGCGGCCTTCAAACCCGACCTCATCATTGTTGCTTGTGGGTTTGACGCCAGCGCCATTGATCCGCTCGCGCGCATGCTTGCCACTGCCGAAACCTTTCACGATATGACCCAGCGCATCAAGTCAGCAGCCCAAGAACACTGTGATGGACGCCTCGTTCTCGTGCACGAAGGCGGGTATTCCGAAGTCTACGTCCCATTTTGCGGTCATGCGACGCTCGAGGCACTGTCTGGCAGCAAGATCACCGCGCCGGACCCCTTTGCCGAATCCTTTGGCGTGCGCCAACCGGGACCGCGTTTTGACGCCTTTATCAAATCCGAAATCGACCGCATGGCCGCACAATTGTGACGCAAGGAAATTTATGCTGATCCCGAACCCTGCCGCATTAGATTTTTTGCGCACACGTCGATCCCGCCCGGCAAAAACATTGCAAGCCCCCGTTCCCGGGCGCGACGAATTACTCGCCTTGCTTCAGTTGGCTGCGCGCACACCTGATCACGGGAAATTGGAACCATGGCGCTTTATCGTGCTTGATGCCAATGCCATGCCCCGTTTGGCTCAAGAGGTGCAAAACCGAGGCGAAGCCATGGCGTTAAGCCCTGAGGACATTGCCAAAGGGCGCGCGCAATTTGACCAAGGATTGCTGGCCGTCGCTGTGATTGAAAGCCCAAAGGCGTCTGAAAAGATACCTGCTTTGGAACAAACATATTCTGCGGGCGCAGTGTGTCTTGCGTTGTTAAATGCCGCCCTTGCCGCCGGGTGGGGTGCAAATTGGCTGAGCGGTTGGCCGAGCCATGATCGGAAGTTTATGCGCAACGCAATGGGTTTGGACGAACACGAACGGATTGCTGGCCTAATCCACATCGCAACCCAAAGCGCGCCCCCTCCTGATCGCCCTCGACCAGACCTCGACACGATTACCACATGGATCGACCAATGATTTTTTCGTGCTTTTTTGCTGCCCTAAGCCAGATCACTGACCCGCGTTTTCGTAAGGTTTTGTTAACCGGCATCGGCCTGACACTGTTGTTGTTGGTTGGTGCATCTGCGGGTTTCGTTTGGGTGATGAACGGCTTGATTGGCGATGACGCATCGCTGCCCTTGATCGGCGAAGTCACATGGCTGAATGATCTGGTGAGTTGGGGCGCCGCAATTGTCGTTGCCATCCTCTCGACTTTTCTTATGATTCCAGTAGCTTCCGCGATCACTTCGCTGTTTCTGGATACGGTCGCCCAGGCTGTTGAGGATGAACATTTCCCTAAACTGGGCCCCGCCCACACAATGCCCTTAACAGATGCCTTGCGTGACACCTTCAGTTTTTTAGGGGTGTTGATTTTTGCCAATATCTTCGCGCTGGTGCTCTATTTAATCTTTTCCTTTGCGGCACCGCTGATTTTTTGGGGGCTAAACGGCTTTCTGCTTGGCCGCGAATATTTCACGCTTGCAGCAACAAGGCGTGTCGGGCGCCAAGAAGCCAAAACACTCAGGTCGCGCCATATGTTGAAAATATGGGCCGCCGGTTTCTTTATGGCGATACCGTTGTCTATTCCGATATTGAATCTGATTATCCCGATTCTAGGCGCAGCGACGTTTACTCATTTGTTCCATCGATTGTCGCCGCAGGCCCCATACGGCCAAACCAGTCCAGATCCCTAACGCTGATTGCTTCCGACAGGATAATAGCAGAAATGCCCGCCCAGAGGATCAAGCTCAGCACCGTCGTGATTTTTGCTTTCTTGCCGAGATTATGAACCTCGGGCGCGCCAGCATGCGTGCCCGGAACAATCTTGCCCAGATCACCCTGAGTTTGCACGCGAATGGGCAAAATGACGAGAAACATCAATGCCCAGATCACGGCAAATAAAACCAATGCGGATGTTATACCCATTTGAAAACCCTTTCAGAGGTCAGATCTGTTCCAGCTCAATCAGACAACCGTTGAAGTCTTTCGGATGAAGAAACAACACCGGTTTTCCATGCGCTCCAATTTTTGGTTCACCGTTTCCCAAAACACGCGCGCCAGTATCAACCAAATGGTCACGCGCGCTGAGAATATCATCAACTTCGTAGCAAATATGATGCATGCCTCCTGCGGGGTTCTTGTCCAAGAACACTTGGATCGGGCTGCCTTTCCCTAACGGGTAAAGTAGTTCGATCTTTGTATTGGGCAAATCGATAAAGATGACCGTGACGCCGTGTTCCGGCTCATCTTGGGGTTCACCTACATTGGCCCCCAAGGCAGTGCGGTACTGTTCAGCGGCAGCGTCAAGATCAGGTACTGCAATTGCGACGTGATTCAATCGACCAATCATTGGGTTTCCTCGAGTGGGATAGATTGTTGCGTATATGCGGCTCACAAGACCCAAGCGCAATAGATGTAACGAAGCGGCCTGTTATTAACGACCTGTTATCCATCATAAGCCATGGTGAGTCGTACACCTTGTTAACCAGGAGGCGAAGATGGACAAGGAAGATCCCTTTGCGACAACAATTCCGGCGCCAACGGCTGCAAGGCCTTTGCTTGGGTTGACTGTCCTAGTGATAGAAGACAGCAGATTTGCATGTGAGGCGATGCGATTGCTTTGCTTGCGTAGCGGCGCTCGCATCAGGCGTGCCGATTGTTTAAAATCGGCGCGTCGCCATCTGCAAGTCTATCGCCCTTCCGTCGTCATCGTAGATCTCGGCCTTCCAGACGGCAGCGGTGCCGAACTGATCGCAGAACTGTCCTCAACCGAACCACGCGTTGACGTCATTCTTGGCACATCAGGGGACTTGACCGGAGAAGAAGAGGCATTGACCGCTGGAGCAGGTGGTTATCTGGCCAAACCTATTACATCTCTGGCAGCGTTCCAGCAGGCTGTATTGAGCAACCTTCCGCCGGATCGGCAGCCTTCTGGCCTACGTCAAGTTCCAGATGAAATCATCCACCCGGATTTAATGGCTTTCCAAGACGATATGGCCCATATTGCCGATGTTCTGGGGGACCCGGAAAACGAAAAAGTTCTGGACTATGTCGCGCAATTTCTTGGAGGTGTGGCCCGCTCCGCACAGGACACAGCACTCGAGCAGGCAGCAGAATCACTGGCACAAGCCCGGGCAAGCGGTGCATCAGCGCAGGCCGCGGCAGAGAATCTCGCCGGAATAATTGAGCAACGACTAACCCAAAAGCTCGCTATCTAGAAAGATCTCAGGAAACGTCTTTGTCTAATCCATCAATAGAGTATTGAGGGAACGCCTAGCCATTGCACGGGCTAAAAGCGTTTCCAGCGTTGTTTAGGATTCAAAAAAATGCTGGTTCTAGAAATAGTCTCCTGCATTTCTATCCTTTTTTCAGAGGCGCGGCTAAGTCGCCCAGGATTTCGAACTGAGTAGCCTGCCCATTCCCAGCTATTTCACGCCAGTTCCGTGGTTTCGGTCTTGTCGAGCATCAAGCCGTTTGCAGTGCCACAAAACACGCAGGTACATAGGTAAAAATAGAAAAAGGGCAGCCTGCTGACTGCCCTCCATGTTTGTCATGCTGCCGTTTTGCGGATCAGTCTTGGGGAATAACCCGCAACCCAAGATCCATAAGTTGATCGCTCATTGGCTCTGATGGTGCGGCCATCATGAGGTCTTCCGCACGCTGGTTCATCGGGAAAAGAATAACCTCGCGAATATTGCTTTCTTCTGCAAGCAGCATCACGATTCTGTCGATCCCGGCTGCGCAGCCCCCGTGTGGTGGTGCGCCATATTGGAAGGCATTCACCATGCCACCAAAGCGCTTGCGCACTTCATCTTCGCCGTACCCAGCAATTTCAAACGCCTTAAACATGATCTCAGGCTTGTGGTTTCGAATTGCGCCCGAAACCAATTCATAACCGTTACAGGCAAGGTCATACTGGTATCCCAACACATCCATCGGATCGCCGTTCAGCGCGTCCATGCCCCCTTGAGGCATTGAGAACGGGTTATGTTCAAAATCTACTTTTCCCGTCTCAGCGTCTTTTTCGTAAATTGGGAAATCGACGATCCAAGCAAAGGCAAAGCGGTTTTCATCTGTCAGGCCCAACTCTGTCCCAATAACGGTGCGCGCCCGACCGGCAACAGCTTCGAATGTCTTAGGCTTGCCGCCCAAGAAGAATGCCGCATCCCCGACCTCCAGTCCAAGTTGTTGGCGAATGGCTTCAGTACGTTCCGGTCCAATGTTTTTTGCCAGAGGCCCAGCAGCCTCCATCCCATTTCCCTGATCTCGCCAGAAAATATACCCCATCCCGGGCAACCCTTCTTTCTGGGCAAAAGCGTTCATCCGATCACAGAATTTCCGACTTCCGCCCTTGGGTGCAGGAATAGCGCGGATTTCAGTACCCTCTTGCTCCAGCAGTTTGGCGAATATTGCGAAACCAGAATTATCAAAATGTTCTGACACAATCTGCATTTTAATCGGGTTACGCAAATCAGGTTTGTCTGATCCATACCACAATGCCGCGTCTTTATAGGAAATCTGCGGCCAGTCCTGATCAACAGAACGATCCCCTCCAAATTCCTCGAACAGCCCGGTCAGAACAGGTTGGATTGTATCGAATACATCCTGTTGCGTAACGAAACTCATCTCAATATCAAGTTGATAAAAATCCGTCGGAGAACGGTCTGCACGCGGATCTTCGTCTCTGAAACATGGTGCAATTTGGAAGTATTTGTCAAAACCAGAAACCATCAACAGCTGTTTGAATTGCTGAGGGGCCTGTGGCAGTGCGTAAAACTTACCTGGATGCAGACGCGAGGGCACAAGAAAATCCCGCGCACCTTCCGGGCTAGAAGCCGTGATGATTGGCGTTTGGAATTCTCGGAATTTACGATCCCACATGCGACGACGTATAGATGAAACGACATCAGACCGAAGCGTCATATTTGACTGCATTTGCTGACGCCGAAGATCGAGATATCGATAGCGCAACCGCGTTTCTTCTGGATATTCTTGGTCACCAAACACCTGAAGCGGCAATTCGGCAGCCGCCCCCAACACTTCGATATCACGCACAAATACTTCAATTTCACCCGTCGAGATTTTAGGATTAATCAGATCATCTGACCGTGCCTTAACAAGACCGTCGATACGCACACACCATTCGGCGCGGACTTTTTCGACCTCTTTAAAAACAGGGCTGTCTGGATCACACAAGACTTGCGTAATTCCGTAATGATCACGCAAATCGATAAATAAGACGCCACCATGATCGCGAACACGATGAACCCATCCAGAAAGTCGAACAAGTTGACCGGCATTTTCTGCCGAAAGCTCTGCACAGGTGTGACTGCGATACGAATGCATTTTCTAATCCCTCTGGGGCTTACAATTTTTTGCAGATACACCTGCTGTAACCTAAGAAGTCAAGGCGCACCAACGTCTCTTGTACGGATAAATGGGTCTAGGGCCACCCAAGGAATGCAGTTATCAATGCAAAGCCTTTTAGGTTTACCAATCAGCCGGTTTCGCGACAGGCCCTAGTTTAATCCTCTATGCCCGCCCAGAATGCCAAATGCTGCGAAACCTGTGCCCCCAAATACACGGCATACAATAGTCCTGGGTTTTGGCATCAGACGGCATTGCCAACGGGTTTCTTACGCAACGCTCACGTATCGCTCGTTATTTCAAACGGCAGATGGATTCCCCGCCAAATTTTGAACATTCGTCGAAAATTCTGACTGTATTTTAAATGAAAGCGCGTCAAAAATATCCGACTAGGAGTGTTTTTTGTCACCGGAACCACTATGTATTTGCGGACATTTCAACGCGTGGACAGTGAACCAATTGCACGAATTAGCGGACGAACTTTGCACTCCTGATCTGTTTCAGGTGGGCTGCGTTATCTCTGATGACAGCGGCAGAATACGATTTGCGAACGCCTACATGCATAGCGAAATGGGATTTGAAAAGTCACCAATCGTTGGCAAACACATGTTGGATATTTTCACCCATGCGTCACGGCTGCTGATCGAAAGTTACATTTACCCTACAATAGAACAGGAAGGGAAAAGCGAAGATACTCTGTTAACTGTTTTCAGCCCAGACAATCGCCGTTTGCCCGTCGTTGTTAATGCACGACCGCATCCGCTGGACAGCTCCCTGATGTGTTGGACAATGTTTAGAATGGAACAAAGCCATCCTTTGAGTGACGCAATTTTACGTTCGCGCGAAGTGCTCGAAGACAAAACAAAACATCTCAGTAAACTGGCTGCAACCGATGAATTGACTGGGCTTTTTAATCGCCGCGAATTCCTACGTCTTGCGCATCTTACTTTTGAAAATGCGGCCTTAAATGGGACGCCGGTATCGATCATGATGGCCGACATCGACCATTTCAAGCGGATAAATGACACTTACGGACATGAAACAGGTGATGACGTTTTGCAACAGCTGGGAAAACATCTGCGCGCAGCCTGTCGCACTGGTGAATTGGTTGCAAGATATGGCGGCGAAGAGTTTATTTTCTGCGCCGAGGGAATTTCGCCTTCTGCGACCAAAGAGTTTGCACGCCGTATGCACGCGGCTGCCGCTCTGGTCCAATCACCGGCTGAAACATTCACCTTAAGCATTGGCATTGGTCTGCATTTTGGCGGGACGCGTAAATCTTTACTGGACACAATGCGATGCGCAGATGACGCTCTTTATGGCGCAAAGGAAGCAGGTCGCAATCGAACTTTTCTTGCAGATGGGCCCAAACTGACCCAGTGCAACTAACAACTTCGCTGCGCAGGTTTTTTTTTGAACACCCTGAACCTTGGCTTTCCAATCGTGACACCAATACCTAAATTTCAATCGCCTAGAGGTGAACAAAAACATACCCTTCCTCTGATCGTTTAATAAAGGACACGCGATGATCGACCCGGCATTTTCCGCAGATGGACGTTTCTGGCGTGGAAACATTCATACACATTCAAATCGATCCGACGGCGTTCTTGCGCCCAGTGAAGTATGTCGCCGTTACAAAGCGCAAGGATATGATTTCATTTCATTAACCGATCACTTTACAGGGCAGTACAACTATCCAATCACGGATACCGTGCCCTTTCGCGATGATACGTTTACCACAATCCTTGGCGCAGAATTACATTCCGGCGCACAACAAAACGGCGAAATCTGGCACATTCTAGCTGTCGGTCTCCCAACGGATTTCGCACCGTCCAATACACCCGAATTCCGCCCTCGCACAGATCAAGAAACTGGACCAGAACTTGCCCAGCGTGCACGTGACGCTGGCGCGTTTGTTGCCATTGCTCATCCTGAATGGTCCAATCTGACCCTAGAAGATGCGCGCTCGCTTGGCGCCGCACATGCCGTCGAAGTTTACAACCACGGATGTGCAATAGCTGCAGATCGCCCTCACGGGTTTTGGACGTTGGATCAGTTGCTCACTGAAGGGCGCGCCCTGACTTTATGCGCCACGGATGACGCTCACTTTTCTGAGCCTGATCATTTTGGTGGTTGGACAATGGTAAAAGCACCGCGAAATGATCCACTCGATCTTTTGAACGCCTTGAAAATGGGCCATCACTATGCATCCACGGGGCCAGAAATCCATTACGTCGAATGGACAGCCGACAGTGTACGCGTGAAATGCTCAGCCGCTGTGACACTCGTTGCACTAGGTGCCGGGTCTGCGGCGACGTCCGTGCACGGCGAGAGCATGACATCGGTTGAACTGGCTTTGGGCAGTGTCTCAGACAGTCCGTGGAAGCGCCTGAGTGTGATCGACCGCGCAGGCAAGCGTGCATGGACAAATCCAGTTTTCACGTAACCTTTGGGGCACACGGCGACACCCTCCCAAGTTTCTAAGTTCCCTCAAACGGCAACGCGCGGTTTGTCATCTGTGGCGTTACATACCGCCCACCCCCTCCAAGCTCCACAGATGGAGCAGACTTGGCCGGGAGCGTTGCTTCACTTGCCGCTGCCCGGCTTTGGACGTACTCACGCCCGCCCGGATAGCCGGCTTGCTGTATTGCTTTGGCAAGTTCAGATGCAACCAGTGGTGCCGCGACACTTGTCCCTTTGAAACGGACTTTTCCATTTCCGAAAAACCCTGCAGCAGCAATCCCAATTCCCGAAATGATATCAGAGGGCGCAAGCGCATCCGGGCCGACGCGTTCAGGCCAGCTTGGATCTGGTCGCGGTGCCGTTGGGCCACCTGCGGACCTAAGTACGGGAAAGTGATCCGCGCCTCCTGCATCAAAACCGCCGACAATGACCGTCCTGCTCCCTGTGGCAATTTTACTGATCGTATTTGAGCGCTGCGCCGTGCCAGCATCCCCAATATTTTCACGCGACGCCTGACTGAGGTTGGGATTGTTTTTCCAGACGGTCCAATCGCGTTCTATTCCTGATTGACGGCCGCGCGACGAAAAGCCGACCAAGCTGTCGTCGCGTCTGATCCAGACCGATGCCGGGCGGGTGTAGACCGCATCAAGTTTACGCAGCCGCACCGTCCAGACGCCGCTGGCTGCGGGGGCGCTCACTAGGCCTGGCCCGGCCAAGGCCGTTGGCTGCATCCAAACCAAAAACTGCCGTCTACCGGGATGAAACGCGGGATGGACACAGACAACCTGGACAACAACCTGGCCGTTTTCGATCAGAACCAGTTGCTTGGAGGTATCTTCGTCATTCAAGACAACGCCAACCGCTGCACTGTCCTTACCCTCCGGCGTTACCACCGAAAGCTCCATCATCGCACCGGCGTTTTGTGGATAGGGTTCAGACCAAATCTCCATCACGCTCGGCGTATGATCATCGGGGGGTAAACGCCATTCGATTTCCTGAGTGGTTTGCGAGACAAAATCGCGACGTGTATGGGACCGTTCAAGCCTGCCGTTTCCAGACGGCAGTACAATTTCGACATCGTTTTCGGCGTCTGAAATTATCGCATCCAACGCCCTCTCAATCTGAGAGGCACCATCGTGCGGTCCCCCGTAGAAACCGTAACTCGAAACGATCACCACTTTTGCGTCCGGGTGCATCATGCGAGACCGGTCTATGATGTGGCGGACGCCCTGCAACAGGAAATATTCCAAATGCGCGCCTGATGTTTGCTGAACGCTCGTCCGAGGAAGTTTCACAAGCACCAAGGCAGGCGCCTCAGCCGCTGGCTGTTCGTGCGGCATGCCTTTTGCGGACTGATGTGGAGCGCCCGCGGCAAGATCGAGAACATGCGTTCCGTGTGATGCCAAACGCAAGGCTTCCGTCGGACGCGGTGGGAAAAAAAATCTCAATTCCGGCAAGCTGTAAAATTCGGCAACAGGTCTATTTTCTGCAACAGCTTGCGACAAAAATGCGTTAAGCCCCGGGAGGTCTGGTGCCCCCGGGGGGCCCACGTCTATCGGATTAAAACTAAGTAGTTCGCGACCAAAAGGGACTGTGGACTCAGAAAATCTGACATCGGCGTCTTGGTCCCAATAAGAGAAAACCCGCGATTCTTCTTTGGAAAACTGAAAACGGGGATGCCCAATTGCAAAGCTGTCATCAATCACACCGACAACAACCGGCGGCCCCTTTTTTTTAGGAGATGTCTTCAACGCATTTTGAAACGCATCCTTGAGCCAACGAGGCGGCACCCAAGCGCTCCTGACAGGCTGGGGCACACCATCATAGGGCACGGCCCTTTCGCGCAGTGCAGACGAAAGTCGCATAACCTTTTTCATCTTGGCAAAGTGGTGATTGTGAACCGCCGCCTCAAAGAAGGTCGCGTTTATTATTGCACCTGCGATGCCACCTTGACTGAGAACTTCCTGCTCGCGCTGATCCATCAACAACAACGCACCGGAAGTCTTTGCTATTTCCAGTAAAGCATTCAGTATTTCCTTGCCGTTTTTCTCACCCGGCGCAGGGGAAATCAAAAAAGACAACGGAGGCTCATTCGCAAATTTTTTTGCAGCCGCCTCAACTGCCGTTTTTTCAACTTTATTTGCGGCTCCATCAACCGTAACGGCGCGTTCGGGGTAATTGCGGTATTCGAATTGTTTTGTCAGAGTTTTTGACAAAAAGGTTGCGCGTGCCTCCCCTCCACCTTCTTTGGAGCCCAGCAACCAATCAGCCTCTGCATCCAATCCAACGACATTGGCCAAACTACGTTCTGAAAGCCGCCATTCCTTCGGGTCGCAGGGGTCCATCAATCCCACTCCCCGGTGGCATTTTTGAACATTGCATCCAGTACTTTGTCTGGTCGGTGCGTTGGATCAACGTTTTCTTCCAGACGATACTGAAACGGTTCTTCTATCCGTTTTCCTGCCGCGGGATCCACCGGGCCTGTATGCCTCGCCTCTTTTAATTGTACGTCTGCTGTCCCATCTTCGACCTGTAACGACCGGCTAAAATCTTCATAACCGTCATAGCCCCATGCCTCAAACATCCATGCCTCATAGGCGGTCACAAGCGGGTCTCCGGCACCCGCCCATTTGAGTTTGCCGTCATCCGCAATTTGCTGCGCCCCGCAGCGCCACAGAAAATATCGACCAATCGTGATGCCCAATGTACATCCCGCAGCCGTATCAACCGGGAAATGCACGCCGGCAACTGTACGGTTCACCCCAACGCGCGCTGCCACCATCGACAACATTTGGGCATAGCGGTCCCAGCTTGTCTTTTTTGCATTATCTGCCCCATTGGCACCCTGCGCGCGGCCCTGTCGCACGATGGCATTCAGGACAGTTGCCATCGCAAATGCTTCGGTCGAATGGCCGCTTGGCAAGGAACTATGTGCAGGCGTGGCAATCATTGGCTGAATATTTGGAGACAGTTCTCCCGGGCGACGACAGGCCAAGGCGGCCTTGAAACGCATCTCAACTTGGCGCGCCAAACGCACAACCGCTTCCATGAGCTCCAACGTCCATTTATTGCGGTCCTCGCGCAGCCCGACAACAGCACCCAGATAGGGTATCGGTGAGTCGACCTGCGTCAAAATTTCCGCAGCGCGTTCGTCTCGTAAAGCAGCATACCCATCTAAAAAGCGGAGCTGCTTTTTAAACCCGGCCCGTGTTGGCCGCACCATTTGTGCAAGCCGATAGGGTGTGACAGTCGGTGGGTTTGGTAACGTAGGTTTGTGGACGTCCTTGTTTCCTGGCACATTGCCAGAAGGGATTTCCTCCACATGCCACAAGGAAAAAACGGTTCTGTCTCGATCAACCATCTGGGCCGCACCATTGTGGATGCCTTGCACTTCTAAAACCTGATCATTGGCCTGAAAGGCCAGCGGACTTTGGAGAATGAAATCAATAATATCGGCGCGGACACTGGGCGACCAATGATAGATATTGTCTACGTCATCCTGCGTCAGTTTTGGGATTTTTGCCGGGAGGGACTGAAACGGTCCAGCCAGACTGTCGCGTTGGACAATTAAGCCCTCTGCGGCCAGTGCTGACACCTCAAGATCCTGAAGGCCATGGCTGGAATGTGACGAGTGGCTAGAGTGGGACGAATGAGAAGAGTGCGAAGAGTGAGAGCTTCGTCTGGCCATTTGTTAATTCCTCTTTCTTAAAAATCAAAATCCGCAATGTCGTCTGTAAAAATTGGCTCAACGTCGTACATATTACTCTGGAACCCCCGCTTCACGAAGACATTTCGCGATTTCACGCCCAATTTGGAAATCCGAAGACGGTGCTGCAGCCAAGTAACGTGAGGTTGTGAACTCCGGATCCCGGCGCAACAACTCCTGAACAGTTCGACGCGCGTCATCACCGCGTTCGGTGCGCCATTCTGCAACAGCTTTGATACGCCAGCTGGACAAATGGTGGCGGTTAAACATCAGAGAATGCTGTGCAAGTTCAAGCGCGCGTTCGTCTTCACCCGCAGTCAGATGCGCTCCTGCGGTCAGCGCCAAGTAATAATACCGTTGCGGGTCAAGCGGCGACAACGCATTTGCCTGATAAACGTCGGTCAGAGCGTTTTCCCCATTATCGACAAAGGAATGCAACGCCCCACGTAACAGCCAGGCAAGAGGTTCTGAGTGGTTGACAGACAAGGCCGATTCATAGCTTTCAAAAGCCAGATCGAGACGTTTTTCCAGATGCGTGCGCGTCATACCGAGCATCGCATGGGCAAGCGCGTTTCCCGGATCCGCATCCAGTGCACGTCGACATAAATCAGAAGCCCGTTTCGCGTCTTGATCCGGATCCTCGGACCAGCCTTGTAACACGCGCAGGTTATGCCAGCGGGCCAACCACGCAAGCGGCGTGGAGGTTCTGGATGATCTATCAGCAAGCGTTTCCAGCATTGTATAGGCACGATGGAATTCACGTTCGCTCAGAGAGTGCATCAGGTTGATGCCTGCAATCAGCAACGTGTAGTTTTCAATCGTCGGCAACGGTTTTTTTTTTGCCCGCTCCCGCTCTCCTCGCAAAATCGCGTTTGTAATTTCGCGGCTGATCTCAGTCGTCAAGCCACCTTCGCGAAACAGATCAGCAAATGTACCGCTTGTGCGCGAGGACCAGATAACCACTCCCGTACCTGTGTCACTAAGTTCCAGCCAACCTTGGAAACTGTCCCCCTTGAAACGGCAACGGCCAGAAAGAATATAATGTGCGCCCAACAATTTTTTGGCAACTGTCGGGTCAGCCTGAATTTCATCACTCGCGCGCCGGGTTGACAGCCCGGATATCACGCCAAAGCTGCGCAGGGAACTTAGATCCGTGGAAATAGCATCTGCAAAGGCTTCGGCAAAGGGGCGGGCAGATATGTCGCCGTCAATCGACATGGGAGGCAAGACAGCGATCAATAGTTTGAGCGCAGTGTCCGGTATCATCATCGGCAGAGTTTTGGAAACAGAACCGCTCGTCATCGCATGAATTCGGACGGAGCCCTGCACATTTTTCAGGAAACAATCGCCCCTATCGGTCAGGCGCATATCGAAACGTGGTGGCAATGACATACGCACCGTCTCGGTCACCAGTATTTCACCGGGTAGTGCCATTCCGGCAACGCGGGCAGAAAGATTGATCGCTGGTCCATAAAGCGTGTGTCGCCCACGCCAAAACGGCCCTTCTACCAACCCGCTGCGAATTTGAATGAGGGTCCCATCTGGGTCGATTTGCTCCTTTGCCAGACGCTCTGCCAATTCAACAGCAATATCAGCCGCATCAGCGGCATCAGATGTGGAGAAAATCAGCGCATCCCCTTCAACCTTTAATAGGCTGCGCCATTCTGCTGCTTGAAAAAGCTCATCAATTGCAGCTTCCCAAAGATCGGACAGCTTGGAACCATATCGTTCGTACAGCCGTACCGATTCCGCAATATCACAATACCCAACGAAAGCACGGCTCTGCAAATCAGCGGGGGACTCATCGTTCAGGCGTTTGCCTGTAGGGAGCTTAATCATCGAACAGGCCTAAGAGCTAAATAGATACATGCCGTAAATTTAGATTAATTCTGTAATATGGCTGTACCATTATGTATGTAATTTTGTTCACTGAACAGGAATATTGGTATCTGCACGCATGTTCCGCCAGTGTGAGCCAGCGGAATAACCGGCATGGGGAAGTTCTCTCAATATCAGTGCTGCCTGTTTTATCATCTTTATCGGCATTCAATCAGATGGTTTTTTATATGATTCGGAGAAACAATATCTTGGCCGCGACGGGTCCTTGACGTCGTATCCAGAACATACCGACTATGAAATTGGTGCGGCGACATCGTTCATTTCCCGCCGGTTTTGAAAAAGAGAGAGGCAGGCCTAAAGATCACTGTCCTGATGTTGAGCATCAATCAATGCCCGTTCAAGATCAGCCGTTGTTGTGATTTTGTAATTTTGTTCTGACCCCGTCACCAATTGAACGCTTAGGCCGACGGCTTTGGCCACAGCGACATCGTCGGCGGCATCACCATCGTGGAGCCGGTGTGCTTCCCGAATTTTCTCGAAATCAAAACCTTGCGGCGTTTGCGCCCGCCAAAGACCTTCGCGTGGGACCTGATCCAGCGCAGTGTTATTTTCTGACGTCCACAAAGCATCTACCACAGGCAAAGCCGCACACGCGCCATCACTGGATTTAAGTGCCTCTAAAACGCGGTCGATCACAGCATTGGGTAAAAACGGACGTGCAGCGTCATGGATCAAAACAATGTGCGGCTTGTTCTCTGCAAGACGATCCAGCCCGTTTCGAACTGATTTTCCACGCGTGTCAGACCCCAAAACAGGGTCCAAAAGTCGCCGATCATTCAACCCCAAAAGAGCATCATCAAAAAGGTCCCGATCATCGGGGTGGATAACCGGAACGATCCAACCGATTGCATCATGCGACAGAAAAACCTCAACCGAGCGTCGCAGGGCGGATTTTTCCCCCAAAGGAATATATTGTTTGGGAATTTCCCCGCCCAATCTGCGCCCACGACCCGCAGCAACGATCACAACAGCAATGGTCATGGCTGCCATCCCATCAAGAAAACCAATTTGAATTGCCGCGATGCGCACGACGCATGGTCAAGATATTCAGATTTGCGCGTAAAACTGGATTGCATAACCGACCTTTAGGATTCAGCTGCACTCCTATCGCTTAATGTTGGCGTTTTCTATTGGAAACGGCGGGAAGGCTACGGACTGTCTAATCTCAAGACGCCTTGGGGACTGAGACGCGGTGCCAGTCTAAACAATGGCGTCGAATACGTCTTCAGCAAAATCGGCGATATCGATGTCTGGATACGTCAGCTCTAGATCGTTGATGTCGACATCCAGACCATCTCTTTCCGACCAACTGGCGGGAAGTTCGGCGCGCCAACGCATGTCCGGCCCAATCGATGCCAACTCGCGTTCCCAGCTTTCGTTCCACAAGGTACCTGAATACAAAAACGCATCCACAACGACCCGGGCGTCCGCCACAATGCTAACAGAAAACGTCGGTTGCACCTCGCCAAAGACGCTCGCGTCAATTGCCAAGCCATCTGTCGGGGTCCAGTTCAACTCGACAGCGGCACCACCCGACAATTCGAGCCCAAGTGCACCCCGCAATCCAATTTCCCCGGTTGCCTCAACAATCGCAAGACCAGCGCCCACACCCCCCGTCACCCGCAGTCCAACATCTGCAGACGCACCAATCTGAAACGTGGATCCGCCTGTGATGGACATGTCTTCAGGGCGGTCAGGATTGTAAGAAACGGTGACTTCACTGTCGACCAATTCACCCGGGCCCAACGTGAGATTTGCATCCAAGCCCGCCCGGACAAACCCGAAGACCCCAAAAGAGCGATTAATCACCGGGATGGTAAAGCCGAGGATGGGAAAACGGACTTCTGGAAAGGTAAAAATGTCATAGTGGTAATCGGCGGCATTGATCAATGTGATGGAGGGCGGCAAGGCGATGGTTCCCTCCAGTTCAATCTCGCCGTTTTCCAAAAATTCAATGCCAGCCGTCGCGGTGATGTAATCTCCAAACTCGATCGACGCACTGCCACCGCCCCAGACGCGAAAGCTATCCAGTGGCGGCCCCTCTATCGGTTGCCCATCATCGCCCACAGCTTGATTGGACAGATGGAAATTGGCAGATCCAGTCAGAGGAGGACGGCTGATCGTGGCCTCTCCATTTGCCGTGATGATCCCGTCCTGATATCCGATGTCGACGGTTCCCGTGACCCCCGGTAGATCAAAGGCAGCCGACCCATTTCCTGAAACGCGGTAACTGCCATCCTCAGCGCGCGTCACCGCAAATCCGACACGAGCATTACGGACGCCGGGCAAGCGTTCTGTGTCGAGCGGGACCTCACCACCAAACGTAAATTCGCCGGTTTCTTGATTGTATCCAATCTGCAGTTCGGTGCCTTCGGGAATTCCGGGCCCTGCTAGGTTTGCTATTCCGCTTACTGCGAAGTTTCCCGCTTCGTCCATTCCAGCTGTGATGTTTCCGCGTTCGACAAACGGGATCGTGCCCGGCTTGATCCCCAAGTTGGCCGATCCGGTCCAGACGCCTTCGGAATATCTGATCAGAACATTGGCTGGATCAAATGCGTCAATGTCGAAGTTAAAGTCCCCAGCAAAGGCCAGATTGCGCGCTTCGAATGTTCCTTCTCCAACACCATTGATCCGAAACCCTGCTGTGCCGCCAAAAAACAACCCATCTTCGCCGTAGCCGATCTGCAAAGAAGCCTCGGTGACTTCGAACGGGCCCAATGACAGGTTCTCTGCTGGGATCGGCGCGTCGATGACAAGTTCATTGCCAATAATGCGAACATCAAATCGAAGGTTACTGAAAATCGGCGCATCGCTTTGAACATGCGCTGACGCGGTGATCTCGAAGTTTTCGTTCAGCCCCAAAGCATCAAACGTTATGGGGCTTGCGCCGCGCACATACGCCCGGATCGAACTCAGGGAGGCGTTCAATTGGCGTTTATCAAGATAACCGGTGAAATCTGGCGCGGATGTTGCGAGGATTGGCACCACGGCATTCTGCGCTTCGATGGTGACACCCCGAAACATATGTGTGCCGCCGTGCTGGGCACCTGTCAGGAACGGTGTGCCAACCAATTGGCCGATCTCATCCCCCCCTGCTGGCGACAGGTTATTGGCAAAGGTCGCGCTCGATATGTTGAAACCTTCAATAAACGAGCGGTTGCGCCGTGTTTGCGGCACAAGCGTCGTGCCATCAACCTCGAGCTCCTTTCGAAAAGACGACGCAGACGAGCTAAAGACCTGTATGCGCGAGGGCGCGATCGGCTGGTTGTTTTCGTCTCGATCAAGGATGATCCCGTCGCGGATCAGCTCGTCTTGTTTGTAGCTTTTCACCTGACTGAGTTGTCGCCCAGATGAGATGTCGTCTTGCGTCCAGCCTTGCCCAGCGAGATTATAGTGCGTGATCCGATTAAAAACGATCTGTATTTGAGACGGATCGGGCCAGCTTTTCTGGTTGTTGGATCGAAAGCTTGGCTTGGCCGGGTTGGTGTTACCCCAAAATCCTCCCTGTTCGGCGGCCTCATTCAACTCTTCGACGGCCCCAAGCGCATCCGCCTTGATCTGCCGTCCGGATTCCTGATTTGCCGCGCTGGTCAAGAGCCACAGATTGGACATTCGGTGTTCACCACCAAGCTGAATTTCCTTGTAATGATCCACGTCTACAAACCCAAACCGACCCGTACGGGTAAAGGGCGGGCGCAGCAGAATGTGGTTCTGCGTTAATTGATCGAGCGTTCCCGTGGCCGTGAAGTTATCCCGAGACCCTCGGGTGTGACGCAAATAATAGATGGGTTCGTTGTCGCTCACCCGCCGAATGTCATAGTCAGCATTTGCGACTTTTGCCTCCAAGGCAGAACGCAGCCCCGGCGCGTCACGCACGCCCTGGTCCCAAACCTGACGTTGCTCGACGGCGCGTTCCCCGCCGTCTTCGTCGCGCATCGTACGGCTGCCTTTACCAGTCCATCGAAAGGCCCCTGAGGAAGGCAGCAAGCCACCTTGACCGGGACCGGCAGTGACACCTTTGACATAACTATCCACGCGCGGAACACGCAATGTGGGCACCGTAAACACCCATGGTCTGGAGGAAATGTCGATTTGCCTCACACCCCTGCCGGAAAACACCGGACCGGGCGGTGGGTCTGCAACATCGTCGTTTTCGGCTGGGCTGTTGCGTTGAATGCTGTTGGTTTGCACCCGTCCGGGGCCGGTTTGCTGCGCAACATGGGCCAATTCATGCGCCAACAAATGATCCCCCGAGGTGGTGCCCGGCGCATAGGCCCCTTGTCCGAAGAAGATATCCGACCCCGTGGCAAAGGCCCGGGCATTAATCTGTTGGTTCAAACTGGCCGCGCGGGCATCATCGTGTACGCGAACAGCTCCGAAATCCCGCCCAAAGCCTTGCTCCATCCGCGATTTGGTCTCCCCCTGCAGCGGTGCCCCGCCGCCACGCGCCGCGCGCACGCCTGACTCCACTGCAGAACTGGCTGTCTGCGCCGGCCCAACCCCGTTGCGCTGCGCCTGCGCTTCTTCTTCGGTCTTTGATTTACGTTGGATGTCTTCCCGGTCATCCTTGAGGGATCGCTGCAGGGCATCTTCCTCTTCTGCAGCCCTTCGCTGCGCCCCGCCCAAAGCCAGTGGTGTGATGGATGGGGTCCCTGGTGCATTGCCCATGACATGGCTGGCGGCGCGATCAGCTTCCGTTTCAAACCTGTCACGTGACGGACCTATGGCCAGTTTCGCCTGCACCGGGGTGCCAAATGTCCCGGTTTTGGCGGCGGGCGCAGCGGTTTTTTTGCGCCCGCCGCGCACATCAGGGCCAGCGCTCTTGCGCCGGAGGGGCGCAAGGTGAGCCATTATTCCATGCGCTCGATCGCACCACGCATGACTGATCGGAAAGTCCTGGCCGCATTGAGATCGCGCAAGCCTAGCTTGGACATGAGTTCCGCATTATCCAATGCGATGAGCCCTTCAACGTCGGCAGTCCTTGTGACACCCAAATCCCCGATCAAATCGCGCGCTGAAACGGAGGTCATGCCGGCCCGTTCCAAACGTTCATCTTTTGCGACTTCTGTTCCGAAATCCCGCGCAAAGCTCGAGGTGTCTCGCGGTGTAATGATTTCCCGCCCGGAATTGACCACGACGTCCACGACAGAAGGCGTGCGCGCACGATCACCAGCCACAGGTTTTTGTTCAAGAACAACACCCGTAGAACCAGTTGTACGTATGGTATTTACCTTGATTGCCAACCCGGCAACTGACGCGATGCGGGTCGCATCAGTGACAGTTCTACCGACAAAATTGGGCACTTGAACCTCACCCGAGGTGGTTTCCTCACCCAAGTTGACAACCACGGCGACAGATGTTGGCAAAACCGCAAGCTCTCCTGCTTTAGGTGTTTGCTCCACTACAATACCGGCTTGCCCAGCCAACCGAACAGTTCTGCGCACCATTGTAAACCCAACCTCTCGCAGGATTGCATCGGCTTTTTCTGCAGGTTCTCCAACCACCAGCGGGACAGCTGTTCCTTCCGGCAAACCTTCTGAAAACGCCATCGTTGCGGTCAGGGGAGCGGACAGCGCTGCACCCGCCTCTGGGGACTGCGCGATGATTTGGCCTTTTGTGGCCGCATCAGCGCGCGAAACCTCCGCCATTTTGATCCCGAGATCCCGTGTCACCGCACGCGCCTGATCGACAGAAAGACCAATCAGGTCGGGCATGTCCACCCGTGCAGGCAGTGTTATCTCTCCGACTTGCGAGACAATCAGTTTGGCCCCGTTGTCTGGAACAAGGGTGGAACCGGCTTCTGGCCCTTGTTCCAAAACCACCCCAGCCGGCCCCGCACTCGGTCTTGATGAGACATTAATGTCCCGCACTCCCAAACGGAACAGGATGGCGCAGGCCGCTGCATCGGTCTGGCCAACCACGTCGGGCATGCTGAGACGTGTGGGCGGAGGTGCCGTCGGTTTGACCGGTTCCTCTAACGGAACGGTCCGCGTCAAAACTTGCCCCGGAGCAACTGAGAAACTCTTGGCATCCCGAAACAGGACCGCCTGATTTACGTCAGAAATCTGAAGCATAACGTCAGAAAACGCGGCCTCCTGTCGCAAAACAAAGGCTGCGTTTTCACCTATTCTTGCGGATGCAACAACCTCGCCATTGGCCGAGAGCAATGCTGCGACCAGCGGGCCTTCACCGGCGCGTCCGGTAACATGGCCTAAAACCTGCGCCGCATCGGACTCCGGCACGGGGCTGACAATATCCGCCGCCGCAAATTGTGTTTCCACCTGCACCAACCGCGCTTGCCGGGAAATGACATTCGATTGTAACACATCGATCTCTTCCTGAGACGCGCCACGCCGCAAGGCCCGTGACAGGCGCACCTTGGCAGCCCCAGCACGTTGTCGATGCAGGAATGTTTGATGTTTAAGGGCGCTTGCGTTCATCCCATCTGTTGTTCGTGACAGGGTTAGGTCATCTTCGATGATTTGTTTTGGATCATATGTTGATTTGTCGGCCATCAATTTATTCCTCGCTAAAGCTGCGGCGGAAGAACACGTCACACACACCACGATCCAAGAACAGCTCACTGACCGAGCCAACCAAGGTTCTGTTTGTGTCCAGAACCGGCGGTCTTTCAGCGTTGAACGGATGCCGCCTGATACGCGGCTGCCATGGGCCAAGCCGCAGAAAACAATGTGTGCCTTGGTTCATTTCAGTTGCATTCATCAACCCAAAGGTCACGGCCGATAACAACGTCGATATGGGTAGAACTGGGTTGTCGTCTGAGTTGTTATTGGCAAAAAACGCGGCGTTTATCGTTTCCCGGAACCGGTTTCCCTGCACACGCGTCGACACGAATCCAAGAACAACCGCATTGGCGATTACCACATCGTTAAAGGCATCGACCATGCATTGATTATCCTGCATCGCCACATCATCAAGCGACACGATACCGACGGAACACAGAGACAAGGTCGATGCATTGTTGGCGGCATCAAAGGTGACCTGATTGTCATTAAACAGAACCGGCCCTTGCGGCGGTAAACTACGTTGGATTGCAAAAGTACTATTGCTGGCAAGCGTTGATCCCTGCCGACCTTGTGCGGTGATCCCCCCCAATAAAATGCCAAAATTCGGGTTCAGGCCGGTATTGAGAATGGCAACACAAGACCCAAGAATTTGCGCCATAAACGCGCGAAATTGCCCCTGTACGCCTTCTGTTGTGAACCGGTCCGCCGTTACGCGATTTGTCGCGGCGGCAAAAGCTAAAATCAGCAACCCAAGACTGTTGTTGCCATGGGCCGTGATGGCATTGCTTTCGACAATCATCTGTCCGGACCCGACAACTTCTAGCGCGCGCCCCTCTGGTGAGACCACTGTGTTGTCGCGCACAATCAACGCCGGAGTTTGACGCAATCCCCGTCCAAAGGCTTCTTCGCGCCCCTCAACCTGCGACAACACGATCCCACCGATATTCCCGACCAACAAAGGGTCGCTAAAGGTAGCGGGCCTGCCATTTTCGTAAATCCGGTTGTCAGTGATGCTAATGCGTTCGCCGTACCGCACATACAAACCGCAGATCGACGTACGCCCCGGACCACACCGGCGGATATCATTGTTTTCAACCTGTAAATCTACCGCAGAGGCCAGCGCGATTCCCCCGAAACCAGTGGCAAATGCAGCGTCTGCAGACAATGCAGCCGACAGATCAATCTGCATGCAGCGTTGTATCACGTTGCCCGCGATAACCGCGTCTTCGATTTCAATGTCGTCAAAGGCATCATCTCGCGCGTCTTCAGTGGCGACAAACCAATAACCGACCGAAATCCCGGACGCCCCATGGTTCCCAATATGATTGTTTTCGATCCGCAAATCGATAAGCGGCCCGTCACTTTCAATGCGGGGCGGATCAGGATCATTGGGGTCAACGGGCGGTATTCGGAAAGACCCCGGTGGGTTAAACTGCGGACACCCGCCTTCATCGATTTCAAGGATGGTAAAGACACCGGGGCCGGTGAACTCTTGCCCTGACGGACGCAGGATGGTGACGGACCCTAAGGTTATGCCGTTTCCATTGCCCCCGGTGATGATGTTGTCATGAATCCGTGTGCGTCTGGAATTACCTCCGATCCACAAACCACCCAGCGCATATCTGTTTTTAGACGCATCCTGAACGACAATAACATCATCCGTATTCGCATTCTGCACATCTTGGGCATTTGGGCGTTGTTCGGCCTCCAACGTCGATCCCGTGACGGTGATGTCATCGCCTGCAAGGTAGACCAAGGGTCGCAAGCCCGGGAAATCTTCACGTGACAACGCCACCGGAAAAATCCGCGCCTGAATGACACAATTCCTGATCGTGAAACGGCTGACGTCGGGCACATCGATCGCAGCACCTGTTACGCGAATATCAAGGTTTTCCAAAAGGCAATGCTGCACATTGGACACCGCTTGGACAGCCAAGGCACCTGATGTTCGGATCGCAAAATTGCGCAGAATCAGATCATGTGTACTACTGACCCTAAACAGCGGCTCTGCGCCACCATCGGGTTGCACGACAATGCTGCGCCGCCCGCAGCCATGAATGGTGACGTTTTGCCTGCCCGTCAGGTTTACCCGGCCTTCGTGGAGACCGGGCAGCAGGCAAATCTCGCCCCCCGCAGCTGGTAATGCGTCAACTGCGGCCTGAATATCGTTGAAATCCCCAAAAGAGGATCGCCCATCACCAACCTGAAAAGAACAACAGCCTTTGATCTGGCACAGCCTGCGAAACTTGTTACGACAGTCGCTGATTGTTGCTGAGGGCGCCCCACCTGCAGGGGCATCCCATCCCACCAAAGCAAGCGCGGCATAGAAACGGCGCGGCCCCACCGGTGGTGCGCCAACCGCATCCAACAACCGCCATGGTACCACTGTTTCCGGCGCATCCGGGCGCAGCGAAATTGTCCAATAATCGCCTGCAAATCCATTTCCAGAAAACGTAAGCTGCACACCTGTTTGGGCCAGCGGTACAGCGGCCCCGACGCTGTCTTGGGTTGCGCCACTTTCGGGGGCCTCCCAAATACGGGCGTAAAAATAGCGGGACGGAACATCATCAAGACCCTCGAGTGAGGACGATAGCGTCGCCAGCCAATTCTGCCAATCCGCAGGCAGGCTGCCATCAAAAGCGATCCGGTTGGTGGTTGGATCAAAGGCCCCGGTCAACAGAGCGCGATGCCCCAGGTGCGCGGCGGCTTTTTCGCCATTGGGCAGCAAAACATCCCACGGCAGGATTTCAATCACCATCCCCGCCCCGGGAAAGAGCACCGGATCACGCGGCGGCGTCACAAAAACGATTTCGCCTTCGTCGATTTGGACCCGGTACAATGGCTCGCCGTGGTCATAAGCCCACACGAATGACCCAGGCTCAGTCAGCATCACCCGAAGCGTTTGATTTTCCGACCCCAGATACCCAGACAAGGATCGCGGTGCGCATGGATCGGTTACATCACCCGGACCAGAAAGGTCGATGTTCAGGCGCGCGTTTGACAACAGTTCTGTGCCATCATCGCTAAAGCTCCCGCCGCTGCCAGCCAATGTCGCGCGCAGTCCGGCCATTGCAACAACGCATTCATCAACTGTGTCTGGCTCAATGCGTATTTTCAGCTGGGGGCGCAGTCGTGTTGTCGTGTCCGCACTGCCCAACGCGCGTTCTTGGATTTCGCGATCTTCCACCGCCCGTACCGGCTGGGTGATGCTCTCAAGATAGACCAGATCGACGCGCCCATCTACCGGCGCGGGCGGCAATGCCGACGCCTCCAAAGCCTGCGCAATCCAATCCGTTTGAGATAAAAAAGCCTGCGGCTCGGGCAAGACGATAGCCCGCCCACCCAACACAAAAGATCCCGGCGCAATCGTCAAATCGTAGGTTTGTTGCTGAGCACCATCTGCCAGTGTGCTCGCCTGCGCAAAAGCCGCCGTTATTTCAAACCCCGCATCCGTTGTCCCGGCAGCACAGATCAGACGGCGCACGAGCGCGTCAAGCGCATCATCGACAACATCCATGGCAGCGTTGAAATCCGCATCGGTCAGCACACGCCCTTGTTGAGCGCGCACCCCGGTATATCGTTTTTCAGGTGCATGAAAATCTGCTGAGATATCACCTTTCATGGTGTGTCCTCCCTCTCCAGGATGTACTGTGGCGTCTGCCCCACGGGCATCATTCGGGTGACCGCAGACGCAAGGTCATCCAATAAAACCGCCAACCCACGGCCGTTAAAAACACCCATTTCCGCGCCATTTGATCCGCCGCGCGCAATGCTCATAGGGGCCGTTTGGGACAAGGCTGCGAACCAAGCGTCCCCAAAACGTCGGCTTGCAATCCAATGAAACGGGAGCGCATTTTCAACGACCACAGATTCGAATTGGCGAGGTAAAACAGCCGTGCCCAAATACCCACCCGTCGCGGAATAACGAAAACAGCCGTTTTGAGAATCCGTGACTGTGACGCGCCCATCAATGACGGTTTCGCTGGCGTACAACCGGGCAACTTGGACATCGCCAAAAACAGTTGTTCGGCTCAAATGAACCTCCCCCAAACGGGTGCGCAGCGCAGGGTCACCCGGATCATTGGCTTGTATCACGCTGTCGCAAATCTCGATGCGCCCCGCGCTACACAGATCACTATCTGCTGAAGTTTCATGGATCGGGCCGGTGATGCACCGCTGGATTTCCAGTTTTGTAATCTGACCTTCCAATTCAAGACGCACAATTGGTATCGCAACGGCCTGATCCGGCAAATCGCGTGCACGTTCCCCGCCCGGATCAAGGGTTGCGTTGCGGATTGTCACTGTTGAAAAATCACCCTCAAGGATCAGGCGTGCGGTTAATGGCGTCGCGGGACCGTTCGTATTTTCAGGTATTATGTCATTGGCGAGCATCCCGATCCAAAGGCCATCAATCAGCAGATTGGGCGCACCTGTTCCGGCACGAAAGGTAATGTCGAGCGTGTCTATCTCTGGGCGAAACACCAGATAGGGCCGCGTTCCGTCAGACCCCTCGATCGTGGTGTCATGCAATATGTCATAGACACCAAGCTCCGGCAGGACCGGTTCATAGGTCTTGGACGTCAAAAACCGCAGCACTTGAGGGTCTGTTGTCGGTAATGCACCTGTCAGGTCAATCGCTTGGGGGCCAGCATCGACAAATCCACCCAAACCTCCAAGCGTACCCCCGTCAAATACTGTATCTACTT
The DNA here is from genome assembly GCA_039983935.1 of Roseobacter sp. Classification (GTDB taxonomy): domain Bacteria; phylum Pseudomonadota; class Alphaproteobacteria; order Rhodobacterales; family Rhodobacteraceae; genus Roseobacter. The sequence goes on from JBDWVP010000025.1 coordinate 142,854, forward strand.
GAGCAGCCAGACCACCGGCACGGCCATATGTTCCCGCCCCAAGGGGTGCAAATTGACCATAGTGCAGCATGTCCGCGAACAATTCTCCATCCGGGAACGCTGGCCCTTGGACGACGCGACCTGTTTGCGGATCAAACGCTACGGCACGGTATGGTTCCAGCGGCAAGTTTTGTTCCCAGTTGTCTAGATCGGCGGCAATAACCGCCGACGGTGCGAGCGGTTCTGCATCGCTGTCATCACCAATACTAAGGCTTAAGCTATCCGGCCACAGGATCGCTTTTTCGCTGTCCGGCAGCAGCGTGGCATCCAGCAGGGCTGCGGTGAAAACAGTCATTTGCGCGGGTGACAAACGCATTTCAAGCACGCGCCGGAAACTGGCGGCATCGCGAAAATCAACACCCAACAAGGGTGCCAATGCGACATCCAACCCCGGATCGTTAATCGCAGCCAATGCGTCAAACGTTATTCGATGTCTGGAGGCGTTAAACCGACGACAGCTCATCGCATCCGGCATGTCCGTTTCGCATGGCTGATCCAGAACCCCGCCCTCCCTGGGCTGACCACGTTGAAACAGCGCGACATCTCGTCCCGAAGGATCAAGGGTAAAGCGAGACGGCCCAATCTGAACCGGGGTTGGCAGAGCAACAGGGTAGGACCGCAGGGCGTATAAATGGAAATTCACTTTGCGGATCCCATAGCGGCCATTGCTTCCCCGCAGTCGTCGGGTATCCGGGAAATGAGCCCCTTCATCGAACCCTGTATCCTGTATCCCCTTGACCCGTGGAGTGCGCAAATCGATCAACCCGCCGATCGGCGTCTGCGTGATACGTCCCTGACCAATAGAATCGACATCCAAACGGTGAGGGAAACGCACCAAACGCCGGAAAGCTTCTACAACAACCCCTTCAACCCCAGCGATGTCGCGGATCAGATCATGCATGACCGTCATCGTGCCTTTGCGACGTTGGTAATAAATCGCTTTGGCCACCGCGCTGCGCTGACCTCGGTCATTAAACTCTGAGACGTCAAAGGCCCCAACCAGATCGCCAAGGTAGGAGATCGCCCAAGCATCGCATAATTCAATGGCCTGATCGTCCCAAACGCGATCGATGTCGCGACGTAAAACCGCTGCCTGAGACGCGACAACCTCGATCAGCGCCCGCAACACTCCTGGGTTGGGTGGATCAAGATCAAGGGTCTGATAAAATTCGGGAATCCAGCTCCACAGTTTCTCTGCATAGTAGCTTTCAAATCCGTCATCTGCTGTATCAAAAGGATGATGCGCCTGATCGTTCACAATGCCACCTCTTCTAAAATCAGGTTTGGTGCAAAATAATCATGCGCCCCCAGAGCAAACCGCGCAGGCATGGCAGCCCCTGCCCACGTCAGGCCGATCAGTTGATCAATGCCGTTCACTTTGGCCGCGCGCCCCAAAATTGCGGACCGAAACACCGGCCCCCCAATCTCTGCCTGACGCGAGGCCAAAAATCCGGTAAATGGATTTAGCAATGTTTCCCGAAGATCAGCGGCAACCTGTGCTGGGTTTGCATCCACGGCAGTGGCATAACTCAGCCTTAAATCCCCCGCATAGGGCGTCGCGGCAACCACACGAATTGGCGTTGCTTCTGCGGCTTTGGCCACCAGATGTGCCTCCAGTCCAGCCACGGCATTTTGCGTTGCTTGGCCTTCGAAAATGGCCACAACAACAACCCCTTCTCGCAATCGATCGGGCACCCATTCTGTGACCGCTACGGCAGCAAGAGCACCGTAATTCCGGGCAAGTGCCGCAAAATCAGATGCGGAAATCGCGCGATCAAAACTCGCAGAAGACGCCGGAGCGTTAAAACGAATGTCTTGGGGTAAATCACCCGGGCCACCGCCATAGGCATCCGTGACGTTGAAAATTCTGCGCAGTTTCGGCACTGGCCCGGCGATTTGGCGGATTGTATTGGCTTTGGGGGCCGGGTCACCCGCCCCAAACCGATATTGCGCCGAGACGTTACCAACCCCTAACGACGGTGGCAGGCCGAACTGGCCATCCCCGAAGGTCACAGTAGCCTTGCCATCGCTGTCCAGATCAACCGTGTATACACGATCCTGCGCCCCGTATAAAAACAGGCTTTCCACTTCGGTCCACAAAATTCCATCAACATAGAGCTGCAGAGAAGATCGCGCGCCACCCTTGGCCTTGGGATCACTCAGGTAAGTCAGTGGGGATTTTGCCAATGTGAAACTCTGAAACGGCACGCCGGGGCCTTTGCCTGACCCCAGTTGTTCCTGAACACTTTTGCCTCGGGTTATCCGCATGACATTGCCAAAGATCTCAACGGGCGCGCGCAATGTTCCGTCAAAACCGGCAAAACTGCCTGCGGGTGTGAGTGTCCCTTGTCCCGTGTTGTTTACAACCACATTGCCCGGCACGTGTGCGCCTTGATCGCGCGCGCCTTTTAGGAGCAATTCATTGAGGTCGCTTAATCCTGCGCCATCATGACGGCCAGTCAACAGGGGCCGCGCGGAAATATCCCCAGCATCGAGGAAGGGTTTGGCGGGTGCCACGAGCTTACCCGCACGCAGACGCCCAAAACGAAACAGAGCCGACGCGGCGTTTATATCTGTCGGAACATTGACACGAACGATCGTCACAGCCGTTTTGATGGTCTCAGTACTTATATCCGCCAAGAGATCAATTTCTGAAAAACTGACCGATGTGACCGCACCAACAGTTGCGTCTTTTTGATCTGTTTCGGCCCTGTCTTCGATCAAGGCGAGTTCCCCGACACGGATTTGCGTGAACAGTCCAACCAACGTCAAATCCGTTTCATCCGGGTCGGTTATGTCGTCAATGGCGTGAACCGGCGCGTTTTGCGAAAAACTCCAGATCGAAATATCGCTGAGCGGTGTTCCAGCAGGTGGCAATGTCGGTGTGTTTGAAAGTTCCAGCTTGATGTAAGACGCACCGTCCAAAGCCGTTTCGTTAAAAAGACCCAACAGGCGTTGCGGCGCATAATTCCCCCCATGCGACACCGCAAGCCAACTGCCTTCGGTCGCACTGCGGCTGCCGGGATCAATCAGAATATTACCGGGATCAAAGACGGGATCACGCACCGGAGCCACGGTCCAACGATTGCGCAGTGGATCCAGTGTCGTTTCCGTCTCAAGTTCAAATTCTTGCGGCGGCGTATCCCCTGCAGCATCCGCAATGAACCCAGACAGTGCGGGGGCTAACACCGGATCAGAGCCTTCTACGATCCCGGCAATCAATGCTTGCGCGGCCAAGGCGGGTCGCGGGCGATACCCAATCAGTCCCACGAGACGTCGAATACGTTCTTCATCGCGGGCCGACGATAGGTAGAGATCTTGAACATGTTCGGCATTGTAAAATGCGATCACGTCCGAAACATAGGCCCACCAATCCAACAACAGCAGACCAAAGTCTTCTTGATCTCGCGCGCGCCAGTCTGACAAGGCGCTGTGCTCGCGCACCTGTGCCAATAATGCCGCCCGGAAATCACCAAAGGTTCCGATTTGCCTTGGCAACCGGGACAAACCCGGCGCGATAGAAAGCAAAGGCGGGAAATCTTGTTTATCGCAATCACAGATCGTCATGTCAGACCCCCTCCAGTTCTGGCAATTCTTCGTGGAAAATCTGAATGGAACCCTGTCCGGGTCGATTTGCGTCGTTTTCTACTTTTAGAATGCGGTTTCCGGCGACCGGGAGTTCGGCGAAATCAAACGGCACAAATTCTTGGACCCCGCGTTGGCGTAGAGCGATCCCCATGACAGATCGCACCCCCTCAACACAGGCGATGGCGGCCTCCAATGCTGGACGACGCAGCGGATCGCCAAAGCTAAAGCGATCCGGGTGGAAAAATCCCAACCGCGCTGGCGCAAGCGCCAATACGACACGTTCGGCAACATCTGCAAACGCGTACCCCCTTTTGACACAAATTGCGATCCGCAGATCGAGCGCAACAAAAACCGGCTGTTTGGCGATCACACAGCGTCCTACTTGACGAACGGCTGATAACCGTGCCCGGAGCGCATCAAATCGTTCGTCCGAAATAGCAAACGCGCCTTTGGGGTCTGCCGATACAAATGTAGAAGGCCACGCCCCCGTCCATCGGGTAACGGCCCCCGCCTGCTGCACCCAATCCATCCGCTCAGCTTGTGTGCGGTAATCCTCGTCGCGAACCGCCCGAAAGGTCAGTGCCTTATAGGCGGCTGGTGCGATCCGGCGCGCCAATTCCAGGGATTGCGGATCCCGCCCACCTGTAATGGCAAAGGGATTTTGCAATGTTATCGTACTATTCAAAGGCAGGTTTGGCAGGTCTTTCAGTGGCGCCGGCGTTCCCGGTGGGGGCACAGTGCTGCGGATGGTATCAGCGGGGACATTCCCTACCTTGCCCGGCCCTGTGCGATAAAACGCGCGGAAGATTGCCCCATGAGAGGGTTGCCGTCCAAAAACGCCATCTCCGAACCGTAACGTATATCCAGCGTTGCCTGCATAATCCCAATGCACCAAGGGCAGGCCGCGTCTTTCTCGCCGCGCAACTGGCGCCCAGCGCCCCGGTTCCAGCGCTGCGGCTTCGTCCGTTTCTAAAAATGACAAACTGTCCTCAGTCACCGCCCAGTCCACCAAACGAGCATCCTCGGGATCCGCTTCTGCCGGATCAATCTCAAACAACGCGACATCTGGTTGATAGGTTATGGCTCCTGCGGCATCCGTTTGCGTCTGCCAGCCCAGCCCATGTTCGACAGAGGCAGACAGGGTAAAACGATGGATCGCTGGGCGTGCGCCGTCGCGTGCTGGACCCGCGCGTTCAACTGTGCGTGGTAGATTGAGGCCGTTCGCACCAATAGAAAAATCCTCATAGAGCGTCATGCCCGCTCGAACCGGCACGAGGTTCGCACTGACAAAGGCTTGGGTTTGATCCAGCTCAAAGGGCAGCGCATCTTCGGCACGCCAATGCAGCCGTATGACAGATGGGGCCCCAGCCAAAACATCCGGGAAACGCTCAACAGGTTCATCTAGTGTCACGATGATCCGACGCACCCGCGCATCAGGTTCAGCCGGGCGGGTTTCGATCAAAACCTGGCGCCCGATCCAATAAGATCCTTCCTGACCCGGGATAAATTCAGGCGGCGATGTATCCTGGATCAAGCCATCTGAGTTTACAAATATCTCTCTGGAGCCGATAGGCAAACAGGGCTCTTGATTATCTGGAACATAGACTGGCAGGTCGCTCCAGTGAGTGTGCACCGTGTAATTCTGCGTGTCCGCGATCATGTCGGTGAGATCCTTGCCGACTTCAAAGGGGATCGCCGGGCCATCGCCCTGTTCGGCCCAGACCCGCACACCCGCAGGCAGGGAAATGAAATCCGGACCAACAGCCGGGGGGTGGGTTTGACCCTGATACAGGCGCACAACCACCATCCCCTCACCGGCCTGACCAGGGTCAAGCCGGTAATCGATTAACCGCGCCAATTGCGCAAAGGATCGCCGTTCGCTGAGGGTGGCGAGATACCCTTCACGTTGGAACCGGTCCTGAATGTAGGAAAATTCATCGCCCAGCGCTGCAAATAGCTCGGCAAACATTCCGCCAAAATCAGCTGGAACAGCGGCGTCCCAATCCGGATAGCGATCTGCTGCAAACGACAGCAAGGCCTGACGAAAACTTTCAAAATCCCGCGCGAGGTAATCAACGGGGTACTCTTCCAATGCTTCGTCGGGGCATTCTTTTTCTTCGGCGCAATCAAACGGCGTCGGGCAGGCTTGTTTAAAGGAAAACAATGCCTCTGCGCAAAACCGATCCAAACGCGACAGACCATCATCGAGCGGTGTATCCGTCAGCGACACCCTGTATGTTTGGAAATCTCCTTCTTGGGCGGTTATGAGGTTCAAGCGCAACCGCGGCGCGCCAGATGCATCGTTTACAGCACCCCAGCTGTGGGAAAGAACCTCAATCTCGGCGCCGTCTTCGACCCCTGTAACAACCGCCTGAAACTCGGATGGGTCCGCCGTCTGATCAACCGGGCGGGTCAATGCATCAGGCTCGATCACAAAGAAAACCGATACCCGCGTGTGATCGTTCGGGTCTACGTGGATAAAATCAATCCCGGTTAACTCAAGATCAATCTGTGCACATAAAAGCTCTTTGCGACCGAGGCCCGACATTATTCGGTTACCTCCACATTCAAGTACCGTTGTTCATTCGTGGCGCGTACAAGATAGACAACTTTGACATCCAGTGTTGACTGTTCAGACACGCTGACGCGCACGTCATCGACCAGAATAAAGGCATCCAGCCATTCCCCCAGCGCATTGTAAATCGTCGTTTGCGCCAACGTGGCCGTGGCCTCAGACAGGGGGGCAAAAATCAAAGCGCGCACCCCTGCCCCAAATTCCGGACGGTTGATGCGCTCGCCCGGGCGGGTCAGCAAAACTTGATAGATCAGACCGCGAATATAACGATCATAGTCGCGTTCAACAGCAATGCGACCTGCCGATGCAGACACAGAAACTGGATATGCGAACCCTTTAAACATCAGACCGCCGTGACCCGTGCATCGGGCAGTTGAACACGCATCGGCCCCCCTGGCAGCCCGTTAACCATAACCGTGCTCGACAAGGCAATCTGCGTCACCACCGGCATGGAGGCCGCAAAAACTCGGGTTGACCCCTTGATCCACAAACCGGTCACGGTTGCTGTTGGATCAGGTGCTGGAGGGGGCGGAAATGTCACCAGATCGCCAACCACCCCCACCGGTGCTGTAGATGTCATGACGCGCGTATTTGGCCCCACTTTTGAAACCGCAGGGATGGACTTGGCATCTACAACCCCGACGGCGAGTGACTGAACCCCTGTACTCATTTCTTCCTCCCTAGATGACCTTCAATGCACCATCCTGCGCATCAAATCCGGCGGCCGTCAGCGTGGTCTTGCCACCGGTTTTGGTGTCTTGCGTCACCGTTGGTGCCTCTATTTTGACTTCGCTGGACGTAATCGTGATTTTTGCACTGCCGCTTTCGATCAGCACTTCGCCGATGGAATCATCAACCCGGATGACGGCTTTGGCAGTGCGCAAAAACAAGACGTCAGGATTGGCATCCACAGCGGGAATATCGCCATCCACCCAAAAGCACCCGGCCCAGATTGGGTGGCGCAGATTTCCGGCTTCAAATTCAACCCAGACGTTTGCACCAATCGGCGGCATTGTGTGAAACCCAACACCCGGCCCGGCATAGGGCACACAAGGCAAAGCCCAGACAGGTGTGCTGCTGCCCAAAACTTCGGGCACAGTCACTTGCAAACGCCCCCGCGCATTGCTGTCAAAATTGTTCACCACTGTCCCACGGTATTTACCGAAAAATCGCCCTCCCTGACTGGCATCCAGCGCGCTTTGTGAAGAATCCGGCATCAGAGGGTCACCTCGGCGTTTGTTTCAATTTTTGCATCCATAAAATGTGCCATCCCGTTAATCACATGCGTCACCTCGGCCACGCGAAACGGGACATTTCCTGACGACTGCCCCAATCCCTGAACCGCAACGATCTGATGGGGTTCCAGAATATCTCGCAGCAAATAACGGGTCGTGCTGACCTCTCCCTTGATAAAGAAGCCGGCTTCGCGCAGGGCCGCGGCATTGATTTGTCGCACCGTTTGCGCGTCTCCCTGCGGTCGCGGCGGAATAAAGCGCGCAGGCGCCTGCGCCGCCAACCCATCCCCGGCGCCGCCCAAAGGGGCCGCTGTATCATTCACCGAGACGCTGTCTGCCACGCCGTCGGTGCTGTTTTGCGTTTCGGTTTTGACTTGCGTTGGCCGGGACGCATCCCGGGACAGGCTGAATTTTGTCGTATTCGGACATTGATCCTGTGGCACGTGAACCCGCAAAGTGATCGGATTTTTGGCCAACGGTAGGGGCAGAGCGGGACCGGGCGCACTGTCTTGCAGGGGAGGCGACGCTTTCCAATTGGCGTTTTCGCTGACGGTCACGGTTCCCGAAGGCCCCTCCGACGCTCCGGTATAGCTCACCCAAAAATGAAACCCGTTCTCGGCCGCGTTTTTGGTCAGAAATTCAAGATCGCTGCCCCGTTGGGGCAGATGCTGGCCCTCTTGGTCGTGCATTTGAGTTGTTTGGTCCACGGATTGCACCGGATACGTCTCGGCAAGCAACATCCTGGCCACATCAGAGGCGCGCCCGGCCCATGCGCCTTCGCGGAAATTACGGGATAGCTCGTCCCGACGATCCAGGCCTTTGATCTCATACCAAGAGCCCGGCCCCCCTTGCGTCACTTCTTGTGACGTCTCCAAAATAGGGCCACGCACAAGACAGCTGTATTCGTCATCATCTTTATTGACCAATACAGTTATGATTTCACCAATCTTGAGTTCCGCCAATTGTGGCTTCATCAACAGGCCTTTGCGCAACCCACCTTGCGTATCATCGGACACAATATCATCGAGAAACCGCACCGCAAATTTAGTGGGCTCATCAAGCTTTTGTTCGACCCGCACCTCAACAACACATCCCAACAGATCTTCGCTCAAAATCATGTTGGCCGCGCCCGAAGAAATTAACAGATCAAACCCCATCTCACCCCTCCCTTGGAATGCGAATGGACAGGCCAATCAATGCCGCATCCGGAAGCAATGCGCCGTTGTGTTCAGCCAGCCGCCAGAACCCGTTGGCATCGCCTGTATAATGTGCGGCTAAATGATCCAGACGTTGGTGATCTTTTAACAAATGATCCCCCAAGACCGGGCGCACCGGAGGGGTCGCGGGGCCAACGGCTGTTACTTTTCGGCCCCGTGCATCAACCGTTTCATAGGTTTTGGCATGTGTGGCATATCGGCTTTTGGCATTAAAGACAGACATCTAGCCCCCTACAATGGCACCACAGCGCTGATCGCACTGGGCAGGTTTGTCAGATTTAAAACGGCTGCAGCATCTTCCTGCAGACGGGTGAGTTCATAGGCGGCAATAGCAATCTTGGCCGATTTAGAAGTCTGGCAGCGGAACATATCCGGTGTCATAACTTCCATTTCCAAACTGACCTTCGCCATGATTGGGTAGAGTGTCGGCGACATCATTGTCTCCTCAACACTAAAGGTCGTGATCCGAACCGGCAGGATGATACGTTGCCCTAACACCAGCAACGTCGGCGCGACAGTTGGGCGTTCTGCTTCGGCCCCCGCAGCCCCTCCGGTCAAATCCTTAAAGCTCGCCGTGAGATCTCCCAAGACACCGCGAGACGCCTGCGTGAGTTTTCGCATCGCGGCCAGTTGCGGCTCGACACCAAACTGGTTGGCGACTGGGTTGTTTGCCCCCATGGCATCTGTCGCATCAAACTCCAATTCAAAACTGGAAAATTTCTCGGGCACATCAAAAGGCTGAACTGAGGGCGCCTGCGATCCCCGATCTGCCTGATCCACCGCCATCGGGTTCCAGGGCGTCAACGACCGGGAAAGTGTCGCAGGATTGTACTGAAACGTTACAATATTTGGCACAAAGGCGATGATGTCTTCGACCAATTGCACAAACGCCCCATTCAGCAGTTTGGGAGCGCGCCCGTAACCGGATTGATAGACAAGCGGATCAGGCATTTTTTATCCTTTCACGGTCCCGGTCGCGCAGGGAACGCCCTTCTTTGGCCATTTCGCGATCAGCCGCGCGCAATATATCCTGTGCGGTCAGGGTTGCCCCTCTGCGTTGAGCCATAAAATGTGCCGTCAGCAGGCAAGTCTTGATTTGCGCACCGGTGAAATCCAAAACATCCCCCATCGTGTCCCATAGTGCCGCCTCCGCACCGTTTGCCAACGCTGCCCCCGCGCGCCGCCATAGCTCGCACCGGGCGGTCGCATCCGGGCGAGGAATTTCGAAAATATAGCGAATACGGCGCAGAAATGCCGGGTCCATATCCCCGAGCCTGTTGGTTGCAAGCACTGCAACCCCTTCAAATTCGCCTTCGATCAGTTGCAGCAAATAGGAGGTGTCCGTATTGGCATGGCGGTCATGGCTGTCTTTCACTTCGGTGCGTTTGGCAAACAGCGCATCGGCTTCGTCAAAAAACAAAACGGCGTCTATCGCACGCGCGCGGGCAAAGACCTGTTTCATATTCTTGGCCGTTTCACCGATGTATTTCGAAACCACCGTTGAGCAATCAATCCGGTAAAGATCAAGGCCGAGGTCTTGGGCGAGAACCTGCGCCGCCATTGTTTTCCCAGTTCCCGGAGCACCATGGAAAAGGGAAACCAAACCAGACTCGCGTCGAAACAGACGTGCGATTTCAGGATCCTTAAAGGTTGCGGCCTTGGCGCGCGCTTCGAATGCCAGATCGCATAGGTCATTTTTAAGCATCTCTGGCAAAACCAGATCATCCCAATCAAGGTCACCGGGCATGCGCTGCGCTAAATCACCCATGCCGCCGGCGTTGCCTGAATTCACCGCAGTCAGCGCCTGAGGCCCAGATTGTGGTGCGGACCGCGCCAGGCGGATGATCGCGCCCGGCGTTAACGCAGATCTGTCGCCAAGTGCTGCGCGGCTTTCGCCGTCCCACTCCGCTGCGCCGGGGACATATTTGTCGATCAATGCAATTCGGTCGCCGGGTTTTAACGTCGGCAAGGCGACCTCAAATGTTGCCAGATCAGCGAGCGGCGAAAATGCACCCCCCGGCGATAAGGTCACAGCTTGCAAACCTGCGGGCCATAACCCCAACGGGCATAACGCATCACCTTTGGGCAAGCCGCGCCACACGAGGGCCGCCCCCAGAACAAGGGCCGTGCGATGCACCGCGACCGTGTCCACACGAGACCACGCCTGTTCCATACGCGCCGGGTCAACCAACACTGCCCGCTGTCCGGCAGCCGCAGCAATGCACCCGGCAAAACTCGCGCGTCCCGATCCCTCGAGTGCAGTAATAGCAAGACAAACGCGCTCTTTACGGGTCAGAGCGGCCTGAATATCTGAGGCGGTTTTTGTGATGGGCCAGTCCGGCAATGGGTGCGGCACTCTGATCAGCGACACCGATTCGGCAAGCGACTTGGGCACGCCGGTTTGCCCCGCGATCCACCCTTTCACCTCTTGTGCTGCGACAATCGCGGGCGGCTCTCCAGGGCCTTGGATTTGTATTTCGAGCACACCCCAGCGCGCCAAAAATCCAGTGTCGGATAAAATCGCGCCATGTTCGGGGAACAACAGTTCAACCAACCAATCGGTCACCCAACCACGGCCGGTCACAGCCACATATCTTTGAATAATCGTCGGATCGAACAAGGGCGCTGTGACGCTCATCAACACGGCTCTTTCCGACGCACTTGCACCAAACAATGCGCATAATTTTGTGATCCGCGCGCCGCCACGCCGGTCTGACAATTGCTGTTCGGACAAGCTTGGATCGGCATCACGCCCTTCGAGTTGATCAAGCCGCGCGTGGATCAGTTGAGCGATCAATCCGCCTTCGTCCAAGGTCGATACATCTGGGCTGGGATGGTTCATGGGATTTCAATCCAGAAAGGTTGCGCATCAGCACCATTTACGATGAGGCGCACGGTATGCAGGCCCACAGCATTGGCATCGGCAACCGGCACATAAACAAGTTGATGCGCCGTTATTGAAAAAGTTCCGATAGGCTGTGGATCGCCGGGGTTTTGTGCCTCCCAACGCGTATATCCATCGCCATCCACGCTGAGGAGAATGTCTAATTCCGGCTCAATCGCTGGGTCGGCAGGCGGGGGCGTACCCCGATCAAGAGACCACGTCCCCCCGACATCCAACGTGACCGCGCCTGTTCCCCCGTTTCGAACAAAGCCAGTGATGCGTGGGTTGATCGAAAAAGCCGCCTCATTCGATCGTTCCTGAATGACACGGGGGCCGCCGGGTTGTTCAAAAACCAGTTCAACCGACCAGGACAGCATATAAGTTCCCGGGTACATCTCGACGCGCGCGAAACTCCCATCGGGGCGAGCGATATCTAATGCCTCGCCAACGGTAATCCGGGCTTCGCCATCCGCCAAGGTTTGCGACCACCCAAGAGCGGCATTTTGCACCATATCAACAGGCACGCGAGGCAGATCAGGAAACATCAATGCCCACAAAGGATGCGAGAGCAACAACATCTGGTTCTGCCCTTTGTCCAACGCGGCACCGCGCAACCGTAGCTGGTTCCAATCCGGCGGTGCGACAGGATTAATCGGACCGGTTTTGGCCGGGCTGACCGTCGAGAGCACATTGTCGCCCCCCAAAGAAGCAGGCAACGCATAGGCCAGCGACCCTTCGGTCGCGGCAATCTGTGGCGTTCCCAAAGGAAATACAAAATTCCCCAGCGTGAGCACGATCCCCGGCACGCGCGTGGGCGGTTCTGGTGCGATTTCAACAGGGCGCACTTCGTAATAGGCTGACGGCCGGGGCGTCCCCTGATCATCCGTTCCCCAGTATTCCAGCGACTCCATTGGCCCCATCTGTGTCAAGGAGATCTCAAATCGGTTGTCCATACCCTGCAAATCGAGCGGCAAAACGGCGTCTGTGCCGATAAACACTCCGTCTTCAATCACTGGAATGTCGTGGAACGTCTTCATCGCGTAACTGAGCAATCGTTGCTCGGCCAGCGCATCAAACGTGCCGCCCGTTCCGATATGCGCGGTGACAATATAGTGCAGCACAAGGCTGAGGGGGGATGTCGCAATCGCCTGCCCCCCGGTCTGACGAGGACGCAATTTGTTGTGGGGGTCTTCGCTGACATGATAACAATAGAGGTTCAGCGCACTTGAGGCCCCAGCGACCCGTTCTGGACGCAAAGTATTCACCGTCACGGGACCACCAGACAGGCGCGGGACATTCAGCGTCAGCAAATTCTGCAAGGCCTCGGTGGCTAGGCTGATGTCCCTGACGGCCACCTGCTACCCCCAGCCTCGGGCACGACGTTCACGCAACCCCATGCCACCGATGGAAATCGGCCCAATAACCGACGCCGATGCGGCAGTCATCGCAGGCGGTGTGGCATCAGTTTTTGGTACGGTTTCAACAACGCGTTCAACGGTGCGTACTTGGGGTTTTGCGTTTGGTGCCGGAGCTGATGCAGCAGGTTCCGGCACAAGGGTCATCATCTCTGGCACGCCTGTTAAGGGAGATGGGCTTGTATCAACCGCTGGCGTAATCGGGGGGACCGATGGCTGCGGTACTAATGGCCCATCAGCAGTGCGTGCCTGTTCAACGCTTGGAGTTTGAACTGGCTCAATTCCAACAGATGGGTTCAACGGCGCGGGGGGGTGGTCTGCGGCGGGTGTCCTCTCTTGGGGCGGCACAGATGCAGGCGTTTCAAGGGGTTGAAAATCAGCTTTTGATATTGGCCAAAGACCCGGTGATGGCGCGGCTGGCTCAACAGTTTGTGGCAAGCTGTCAATTGTCTCCGGTCGGGGATGCGATGATAATACGGTCGTTGAAGTGACGTCCGGCTCAGCGGGTTTCTCCCTCAGGTTCAAAAGCCGTTCTTCGGGTTTTGGACGGACGGGCGGCTCAGGACTCCATTCCAACGTGTTTTCAGTTATCATCGGATCGAGAGGCGGGGCATCGGCCCGAACCCTCACAGGTTCTGGTGCGACATTTGACAACTTGGGCGGCGACGTTTCTGACCCCGTGTCTTTGCTCTGCTCAAGGGGTGATGCCGTGTCTTGTTCCGGCCCAACGGCAGGCCTTGGGGCATCTGTCTCTTGGACTGGGCTTGGTAAAAACGGATCGATGATCGTCGGGAATTCGCCTAACCTTTGATCCTGAACGGCGAGGGGTGAGGAAAACACATTTCCGGGGGTAACCGAGATCGACGGACCAGCGTCCAAAAGACGTTGCAGATAGCTCATGATATCCGCCTGACAACGGCCGATGCGTTTCCTTGATCTGCGAGAACCAGTCGCACAAATTCCTGTCGTTCTGCGCGTGTCAGGGCCAAAATACTGTCGAGCGACCACCGATAGGTACGCGCCAGAATATGCACCTCGCGCATCAAGAACTGGTAATCACGCGTCAAAGCGGCGCTCAGAAATTTTGACATGGAAAAAGGCACTGATTGAGTTTCTCCGCAGTCAGGGCACGTGCCGGGCAGGTCAAATTCCAGTGCCGGGTCCGCCTGTTCCAGTGCGGCTTCAGCTGTTTCCAAAGCAGGTGCCGGACCGTCGAGCGTCAAAAGCTTCAAAAACTCTTCTGGCGTTTCGGCTCTGTCTTTGACGCACGGCAGACGCAGGCGCGAAGCCTCAACAGCAATTTGGGGCGGTGTCCCGGTCGCAGTGCCGTCCGGCTGGCGCGCGGCAAGCATATCACGCAGGGAAAAGCGAAGCTCAAATCGAGCGTCACAGGACATGCACCGCGTATCCGCCAGAACATCCCACGTGTAAAAATTACCATACAGGTGTGCCAGCGCCCTGTCGCGATCCCCACGCGTCAGTTGTTCAACATCAACCCCCGTCAAAAGCGCGCCAAGCATCTGCTGTGCGTCCCCTCCTGCGGCCCGTTCTGCCTTGCCCGTTGGTTCAGAAAGGACAACAGTTCTTTGGCACTCGACGCCAAAGGCCAGTTGATACGCAGTTGTGCGGGTTTCCATTTAGAACTCCGCAGCCTCGGCCAGCGTTTCGTCCAGCTCCCACCCTTCGTTCTGCAAGGTCAACGACTGAATTGCGACCGCGTTATTGTTCGCATCCAGTTCAGGCAGCGCGACATATTCCGATGGCCAGCAACGGAAAACACGGTAGGCGCGCACGACGATACCCTGCAGGTTCAGCAAGTTGATGATAATGTCTTTACGAAAATTCGCCAGTGACACACCGCCCAGACCTTCGGGGCTGTAAACCTCGTTTGCCCATTGATTGAACACAGGGTCATGGGTCACGCCACGCTCCAGCATAATCGGTTCGTGACTGGACAAACCGGGGCTGTGATATTGGTGACTGATCGCATTACCTGGTCGATGGGACACCACTTCTGTTGTCCGCTTCAATGCACCAACTTTGCTGACTCCCGCGACAACGGCACCATCAACAACGACCTGAAACAGGAAGCTGCGATAAGGATCGTAACGGCTCGAATTGACCGAAAACTCCGGCATGCTTTCTCTCCTTTAATCAGGTTTGGACCTGCCCGGCCAACTGCCGGACAGTCAGGACAACAAATTCAGCCGGACGCAGGGGCGCAAAGCCCACCAGCACGTTGACGCGGCCCAAGTTGATGTCGTTTTGAGTTGTTGTGCTTTCATCGCAACGCACAACATAGGCATCCGAAGCTTTGGCCCCCTGAAACGCGCCCTGCCGAAACAGGTTCTGCATAAACGCGCCAGCTGCCAGCCTGATCTGCGCCCAAAGCGGTTCGTCGTTTGGTTCAAAAACAGCAAACTGAAGACCTCGATACAAGCTTTCTTCGATGAACAGCGCGGTGCGACGTACGGGCACGTATTTGTAATCATTCTCGCCCGAATTATCGAAACCTGCGATGGTTCTGGCCCCCCAAACGACACCACCCCCAGCGAATTGGCGCAATGTATTGACGGCCTCGGGGTTGGTGACCCCATTCTCTGCGTCAGACACCATATGTTCAAAACCCGTAGCCCCCAACGTTGAGGCTTCCAATCCGGCGGGTGCTTTCCATACGCCGCGTCGCGTATCTGTGCGCGCGATGATCCCGGCAACGGTGCCGGAGGGATCAATAGCTGTGCTGCTGGCGGCAACTTTGATGCGGGGCCAATAGATCGCGGCATGATCCGTAACCGCGCCCAGCCGCACGTCTTTGATCCCGACATCCACATCGTCTACATTTGACCACCCGGTTCCAACATCAGAGGGGGGATCGACAATCAAAAAGGCCCTTTCGTTCCGACAAAACACACTGGCAGGCCCCCAGAGAGTTGAGCGCAGGGCATCCGTTTGGCCCGGCCCACGGGGCAAAACCATTAGGTTGAACAGATCGACTTCTTTTCCAACGGTGGTGAAAATATCTTCGTAAGCACCGAGCGTAGGTGGATCGCCATCATCCCCAGCGGCACCCCCTGATTGACGGCGCGGCGTCCCCGATGTGCCAAGCGAAAACTCAGCCGTGTTGGCTGCTTGAGCGGCGGTCGCGATGCCAGTAGCCCCGGTCAGTCCGGCAAAGCTGGGACTGCTCAACGCTGCGCCGACCCCAAAATTGGAATCGCCCGTTGTGGGGTTTATGGCAATGCGATAGCCGGACCGCGATACAGACCAGCCTGTTCCAAGCCCTGCCGCCAAGCTGGCAGCAACCGTATCAAGATGCAGGCTGGTATTGCGCAAAGACCCTTCGCCGTCTGCATTAGCACTGCCTGTCAAAAGTGAGCCCCCCGCTCCAGCAAACGACAGTGGCGCCGCAGAGACCAAAGCCGCACCCCCGCCGCCCTCATCAAAAGACCAATCGGTAAAACCACCCGGCGCAGCCTGCGCAAAGGCATCTAACCTTGAAAGGTTCGAATTCTGCGTAAAGGAGTTGGTTTCAGCCCGGTTGATCCGCGTCACATATCCGCTGGGTGCGGGGCGAAACCGCGAGAACGACCCCACCTCGATGCCACCAGAGACAGTGCCAAACTGCAATTGAGCCGAGGCGTCATTGGCTGAAGCTGGCGTCACAACCACACTTTGTGAAACGGTACTGGCCGCGGCGGGACGGATGCGCAAACATCGCCCACCCCCAAAGGAGAGCGTGTCCACTTCGACCGATGCATTTTGCGACGCGGCCAATAACGCGCCATTTATCGCGTTCTGCAGATCGGTTAGCCAGGTCGCCAATGGTGATGGCAAGGCAGGCAAGGCTGCGGTAACTGGTGCCGCGATGCCAACCTGGACCCGCAGGTTTCCACCGCTCGGCAAAAGGCCCGCAAGGGTCGCCTCGGCTGCGGGATCTGCATTATTCAACACCAACCCGCTGAGGGAAAATCCGCGATCCGTGGCCCCGGGAGTGCCACTGGCGGCCGCTGTTGCCAGTTCCGATTGATTGTCCAGCACGGCGACCACGTAACGCGGGTGCGCAGGGTCCATGCTCAGGTCGCCAAAGAACTCGTTTTCCGAGATGACGGTTACGCCGTTTGCATCCACAGAGCGGCGAAACAATTCGATGTTGAACGTGAGCTCCGGGGTCGCAGTATCGTAATCAACTACAGCCCGGATTTCGTTACTCATCAGACCGGCATCTTTTGCCGTCAGGGTCAAAACCGTGGCAGCCCCCCCGGCAGCGCTACCCGCTTCACTGGTTAAAATGATCGAGGCAGGATCCGCCGGATTTCCGCCTGCATCCGTATCCGTCGCTCTGACAATAATCGCATTCGAGCCGCCATTCAGAAAGAACTGCCGCACCTGAACAGCTATTTCACCATAGGTCGGGCTGTCTCCAAATGTTTGGTCAAATTGATCTGCGCTGCGGATCGCGGTCGGTCGTCCGAGCTGCCCTTTTTGCGTCATTCCAATAAAAAGAGCCGTAGAAGTAGCAACACCAGTGACGGTTCTGACCCCTGACCCTTGCTCGACAACATAGACGCCAGGATAGGTGAGGCGAGGCGGCATAGGATTCTCCTCCGCATAATACGCTTCTTCAAATCAACGCGTGAACAAAGCAAATAGCTGTCGCAAAATAAAAGGCACAGGAGTCAAGAAATCTGAACGTTTGACGCGTTAATCACCCCCATGATTCCCTCAAAGGTAGCAGAGGGTTTGAATTCCACAAAATTCAAATTGCTCTGATAGGTAATGTTACTGAGGCTGCAAGGCTGCAAAAGGCTGTTCAAGATACAAGGTTTTGAGATCGGTTGGTTTTTGAAAGAACCGGGGTAAGGCGGAACATCGCCGACGTAAAATAATCCTGCGATTACCCTCCCAAGAATGCAGATTGTTGTAAAAATATTTAAGAACTCCGGTTCGAAAACCCGCACATTTAAGTGACTTTGTGACGTTACGGCCAAGGCAGTATGTAACCCCCAAAAATTATTTCCAGCCGCACGCTTGATGGTACGCGGCTGGGCTGCTAGCGCTGTCTTATGGACAAGCAGATCGTTTGCATAAACTGGGGCAGCAAATATGGCGCGCCTTATATCAACCGTTTGTACGAAATGGTGCGCGCGAATATCACGCCGCCTTTTCGCTTCGTTGCCTTCACGGATACACGGCAAGGGGTTAATCCGAATGTTGACTGCTTTGATTTACCTGACATGCCGGGCTTTATGCCGGAAAACACGATTGGTCAGTGGCCCAAATCGCGGTTATGGGCACCAGAACTAGGCGATCTGCAAGGACCGTTTTTGTTTGTAGATCTAGATGTTACGATCACAGGGTCGCTGGATTGTTTCTTTGAATTTGGCGACGCAGACGATGTGGTTGTTGCAAGAAACGTTGCAAAACCATTTCAGAAACTGGGGCAAACGTCGATTTATCGCATGCCCGTTGGCGCTTTGGCCTCACTCCAGGGACAATTTGCAAACGATCCTCAAGGGATCGCGGATAAATACCGGTTCGAGCAGCACTTTGTCACAAAAAGAGCACCGCATGGCGTTAAATTCTGGCCAACGGGTTGGGTTCGTCATTTTCGGATCGAGTGTATCCCCAAATTTCCATTCAACTATTTCAAGGCGCCAACACTTCCGCGAGACGCGCGTGTCGTGATTTTTGCCGGAGCGATGAATCCTCCGGATGCCATCGCGGGTCAGTACAATCGTCGAACACCGCATCTTCCACCGGTAGCACACATAAAGCGGGCGATGAAGTCAAAAACAAAGTTCAAATCGATCCGCCAATTCGCTTGGCCTGCAACTTGGGTTCAAGAGATTTGGGACCAATCCAGTCATTTTGAAACGAAAAATCCGGATGAGGAAAAATAGTCCACTAATTTACTCCAAAGGCCCTTGCACCTTCTGATTCCGTGTCATATCAGAGCGTACCAAATGGCGCGGGATGGAGCAGCCCGGTAGCTCGTCAGGCTCATAACCTGAAGGTCGTAGGTTCAAATCCTACTCCCGCAACCAACTTAACTTGCAAGGCATCCTTTGGGATGCCTTTGCGCGTCTATGCGCTCTGTGCGTAGGGCTGTTTCAACGGCCCATCTTCGAGCATGACTTTTTTCCATATCACGGCGTTGTGCTCTGTGCCGTTCTGCTGTCTGCTGACGCCTCAGTTCTAAAGACGGAGGCAGGAATTCTACCTCGTTCAGGTATTTCCTGAGCTGTTCCGTTATGTGGCTTGCAATCCTGGCTTCAGTGGCGGGCCACGCTCGGCAAGTCCTGAGGGTTGCCCAGGCGTTTGTTCGACTCCCTTTTTTGGCACCCATCACGCGACTGAGTGAAAATACGTTGCCTCATATCTCCATAGCCACAAAGCCGCGTCGGTCCCAAGCCACGTTCCTCCAGTGCGTTTTTCGGAGCCATGAGCCCCGTGTTGGTGTTGGAGATTCAATTGCCGCCTTTACCAAAATCCGTCAGTTCTGGCGCGCCCATGGTCACCACAAGAAGAACAGTTATACTTGGGTGGCTAAAGGTTTTCCGATTTCAGCAAAACATCTATTATTAGACTAACGATACCGGACATACGCACACCAGATGGTTAACTTGGTAAATATTCCTGGCTCCAAGACTCGCTTAGATTTCCCGATTTAATCATTGCTTCAATGGCTGTGTCGACGTAGCCCAATTCACTCAGGATTGCACGGGTTGACGCGCCGAATTTCTCAGCAGGCGGCACTGCCATGACTTTGCCGCGCACCGAGCGCACAGCGTAGGGATCCAGCTGGATGACCTGATACCCACTTGGATGATCTGGGTAATTGGAAAAGGAATAGCTACCGTTGCTCGTTCCTGCTTGGCCATCAGCATCTCTCAGGTTCATCGCCCGCAGTGAATCAATATTTTCACAGATCGCAGCGCCGATATCAGCCGCCTGCAGGCGCGCGATCCATTCTTCGGCAGGTTGACCGTGAAACGCATTGGCCAAGAAAGCTGCGCGGTCCTCCTCTGCGAGATCGGGAAGACCCTCAAGCCCCTCTACGTTGCCAAACAGGGATAGGTCATGTTCATAGGCACTCAGCAGGATGTACTGAGACGCAGTGCTGTAAAACCGTGTCAACGCGTCGTAGCCGCTGGCCTCGGGTCCTGAAGGTTCGTTGAACAACCCGCGCCCCTTGTAGTCGTAGGCGAAAGGAATCTGCAGTAAACCGCTGTTTGACGACAACGACGTGCGACCGCGACCGATGCGCCCATGACGGTGTTTCTGATAAAGCGCCGCAGCAACACCCAACGCACCGCCAAATCCGCACATCACATCAATCGTTCCAACATGCGCATGCTCCTCGGGGCGATCCATGCCACCGCCAAAGCGCAGCATAATGCCCGTTGTTGCCTGCACGAGATCGTCATAACCGATGTAATCCGTCCGCGTTCCACGCCGAACGCCACTAAAGCAATCCAACTTGCAGAACAACGCGTCAGGATTGAGCTTACGCAGGTTGTCCTTATCCAAACCGATTTTTGTGATCTGGTTGTCAGGGGCATTCCAGACAATCACATCGACGGATTTCACCAGATCTTCAAACACCTGTCGCCCATGCCGGGATGTGATATCTGCGAGGATAGACCGTTTGCCACGCATCTGCGACATGCCGTAAATGACCGTGTTCCAGCTGTCATACATTGGATCTGCCGGCTCAAGTTTGATCACCTCAGCCCCGAACCGCGCCAGATAGCTGGCCGCATGTGGCCCCGCAATCACGTTGCACAAGTCCAGCACCTTTACGCCAGTCAGCCACGCCTCTTTGTCTACCGCTTCAGTTTCATCTGGCAGTTCGGTCCTGTGCTTTTTCAGTATTTTCATCGCTTCATCAAAATCGACCCAGCGGCGCGGATTTGGTCTAAGGGCTTCCTCACCGCTTTCTTCCATCCAGACGACAGGTCCCGGCTGTGTCATGTCACCGTACACTGGATCGTGGACGTCAATCATCAGACCGGTGGTTTCAGCGTATTCGTCATGCACCCATTCTTGCAGCCAGCGCTGTGGCGCGCCCGGAACATGACCCCGCCCAAACATCTTTTTCCATTCATGCGAGGTGCGGGTCATAAAGACCTCTTTCATGCGCGCAGATATCTTGTCAGCCCAGTCTTTGGGCATTGGGTAAACGCCAAGCGACGTCTTGCTCTCCCATTCTGACCATGGCTTGTAGGTATTGGCTTCTGATGTGAGCCCCTCTTCGACCAACTCGTCGTAGATCCCTAGAACCTCAAGACAGCGGCGCGCGTGGTTTTTATGGCTTGGGCACACAACATAGAATCCACGTCCATCTTTGCACATGTAGCTACGAAAGAACGGATCCAACAATTCCTGAAGGTCTTCATAACTGATGTTCATCGGCAAGCCTTCGACGCGACGGCGTTCGATTTCTATCTCGCGTTGGGTCAAATACCGCTCAGGCATACCGTCAACATAAATGGAATTGTAGCACAGCCCCTCCATCACGGCAGCAGCCAACGGGACTTCGATTTCGTCACCAAGCCCCGTGAGCTGGCGCGATTGTAACGCAAGAACCGTAGCAGAGGCCGCGATTTGTGAGGCATAGGCCGATGCCAGCGGCAGAGGCGAAAACGATGGGTTCAACCCCATAAGAACACGGTTCAGCCCCATATCAGTGAACACGCCCGAACTGGCCGAAACGATACTTTCATAGGCGCGTAGTTCGCGGCGTTCAGCATCATTGGAAGCAAAGCCAGGTACGGAAATCGTAATCAATTCAGGTCGATCTTCGCGCATCGCCGTGAAATCAATACCCAGCTTTTTCAATTTTCCCGGGCGGAAATTTTCGACGATGATGTCAGCCTCCCGGCACAATTTCTGAGCCTGTTCCAGCCCGTCGGCAGACTTTAGATCAAGGGTCACAATCACCTTGTTTCGGTTCAACGTTGCGTTGGCTGGACTATCCCACATCGGGCCATCCGGCGGATCAATATGCACGACTGTTGCGCCCAGATCACCAAGCAACATCGCGACAGCTGGCCCAGCGATATACTGACCAAAATCGACAATTTTCACGCCGGTAAGTGGTAAGTTGGAAAATGAATGACGCATGTGGATTCCTGTAAGACGGCAAGAGTTATGAGATATAAAGAGCTATTGGCCAGCCAATATCCAAGCAGCGGCTTTTTCAGCAATCATGAGGGTGGGTGAATTGGTGTTTCCGCTCGTGATTTCCGGCATAACCGATGCATCCACGACGCGCAGCCCCGCGACGCCCTTCACGCGAAGATGCGGATCCAGAACTGCGGTTTTGTCATCCACGTGGCCCATTTTAACGGTCCCGACGGGGTGAAAAATTGTGCTGGCGATGTCGCCTGCAAGCCGCGCCAAATCATCGTCGCTTTGATATTGAACACCGGGTTTATATTCTTCTGGCTCGTAAGGCTGCATCGCAGATTGCGACATGATTTCACGCACCTGACGTAGACTATCGGCCGCGACTTTGCGATCATCTTCAGTGTCCAGGTAATTTGGCGTGATCTTTGGCGCATCCCGAAAGTCATTGGATGCAACCCGCACATGCCCGCGGCTGGTTGGGTTCAGGTTGCAAACGCTGACCGTCATTGCTGGAAAATCGTGCAAGTCCTCTCCAAACGCCTCAAGGCTCAAGGGCTGGACATGATATTCAAGGTTGGCATGGGTGCGGCCAGGGTCTGATCGTGTAAAGGCACCCAATTGGCTGGGGGACATGCTCATTGGGCCAGAGCGTTTGAACAGATATTCGAGGCCAATCTTTGCTTTACCCACCATAGAATTAGCCAGCGTATTCATGGTGCTTGTTCCGTTCACCTTAAACACCGCGCGGATTTGCAAATGGTCTTGCAGATTTTCACCAACAAACGGCTGATCCATCACAACCTCAATGCCGTGCTCTTTCAGTAAAGCGGTCGGACCAATGCCAGACAACTGTAAGATCTGCGGAGAGTTTATAGCACCAGCAGAAAGGACAACTTCTGCGCTGGCCGTCACATCCAAAGGCTTGCCCTCGCGGTGGACCATTGCCCCGATACAACGGGGTGCGCCATCAGCCCCTGTTTCGAACAACAGCTTTTCAACCTGCGCTTCTGTCCAAATCGAAAGGTTATTCCGCTTTTTAGCAGGTCGCAGGAATGCTTTGGACGTATTCCATCGCCAACCTGAACGTTGGTTTACGTCGAAATACCCAACCCCCGCATTGTCACCGCTGTTGAAATCGTCAGTCTTTTGGATGCCCGTTTCTACGGCTGCATCGGAAAAACTGTCCAACACGTCCCAGCGCAAGCGCTGTTTTTCAATCCGCCATTCGCCACCGTGCCCGTGCAAATCTGAAAACCGGCTGTTGCTGCCGGTGACGGGATCGACACCATCGTCCAGCTTGTAATGATCTTCGTGTCCTTTGAAATCAGGCAGGGAGTTGTCCCAATTCCACGCATCTTCACCCGTTAACCTTGCCCAATTGTCATAGTCACGCGCTTGCCCGCGCATGTAGATCATGCCGTTGATCGATGAACATCCACCAAGCGCCTTGCCGCGCGGATACAGAAGGCGTCGCCCGTTCAGGCCTTTGTCCGCTTCGGTCTTATACATCCAGTCAGTCCGCGGGTTACCAATGCAATACAAGTACCCGACAGGGATATGAATCCAAGGATAGGTGTCACGCTTGCCTGCTTCCAAAAGAAGAACGGTGTTGGCGGGGTTGGCGCTCAACCGATTGGCCATCAAGCACCCAGCGGAACCGCCGCCGATGACGATATAATCGAATCTGTTCAAAGCGTCGGACATTTCACAACCTACCCATCTCTCGTTCTATTCTTGGCATCCTTGGAAGAGACTTGTGATCGATTCACCTCGTTTTGCTGTGCGACACAGACGAGATTATCGACATGCGTTCCCTCCCAGAGCGTGCATTTCACTGACCTTTGGGCGACAGCGTTGAAAAAATCTAATGACAAATGCCAAAGAGCAATATTAGATATTTTTATATGGATCGTTTTTCAAACATTAACAGCATTTTGGCATTTGTGACGGTGGCCCGCGAAGGCAGTGTGTCGCGCGCTGCGGACGTGTTAAACCTGACTCAGCCCGCCGTCAGTCACCAATTAAAGCGGTTGAGCGAGGAGACAGGAATCGTCCTGTTTGGCCGCACGTCCAAAGGGCTACAGATCAGCCACGACGGCGCTGCGTTGCTTTCAAAGGCCGAACATATTCTTGAAGCGATGAGTGAGTTTCGGCGCAGTGCCCGTCAACGATCTGGGCGGATCAGTGGCAAGCTTAGGATCGGGACGATCGTAGATCCTGAATTTATCCGGCTTGGACGGATATTGGCGCGCCTGCGGGCAGAACACCCTGACATTGAGACCGAACTGACCCACGGCGTCAGTGGCGATATCCTGGCATGGCTGAAACGAGGCCAGATTGATGCAGGGTTCTATTTGTGCGGGCCAGACGACTTAGCGCCAATGGGAGAGGACAACGAAGACCCGCTACATGTGATGAAGCTTGCTGATTTTAGTTACCGCGTGATTGGTCCGGTCGGTTGGCAGCAAAAGATAGAAAACGCGGATTGGTCTGAATTGGCAAAACTGCCTTGGATCGGCACGCCAGAAAGATCCGTACACTATCGCTTGCTGTCCAAAATCTACACAAACCCGTCTGATCGACCGGAAGTCGTTGCGCGTGTCGATCAAGAGGCTTCAATGCTTGAGATGGTGCGATCCGGCATTGGCCTGAGTCTTTGCCGCGACTCAATAGCACTTCACCAAAAACAATCCTTCGGCCTCGCCGTTTGTAATGCAGTGTCCGTGCCTGCTTGCCTTTGCTTTGTTGCGCTCGGTCGGCGAAAAGAAAGCCCCGTGCTTTCCGAAGTTTTCAAACTCTTACAAAACTCTTGGTAAAGGTTTGACTGCAACGCAAGTTACAACATCCGTCGCGTGACTTAAATTGTCCGGCCAAGCGGATGTCGCGAAATGTCAGTTTGCCGTTCGGACAGCACACATCCTTGCATCTGCAGGGCATGTCCAATCACTCGATTGTTCCATTTATCAGCAACGTTTTGCACGCGCGGAGAGTTGGGCTTGGGGTGGCGCGCGCGCTTTTCTTGTCTGTTCTGCCTGCCTTATCCAGCACAGGAATGTAAGATTTGATGTCGCGATCCACCGGCCAACCCAACATTGGCCCAAATCCATATGCGCGGTCTGCGATCCATCGATGGTCAGCCTGTCTCGCTGAAAAACCCAGCCAAATACTGGCGTATGTCATCAAGATCAAAGTCGTAAATCAAACACGAAGGAGCCTCCAGAACACTCATTATCGCCAAATCCTTCCTCGTCCTACAATAGCGAGTGAATCAAACAACTTGCCGCAAAACAACAAAGACGTCAGTGGCACGAACGGAGCTATGTTCATCGACGTAATCCTCAAGCTGTTCAGGCAGCAACACCGTCTGCTGGTGATCTAAACTTTCGATGAATTGAGACATAAACATCCCCCATACCGAGTACGGAAATTATAACATCTCTAAGGATAAAGGACGGGAACTGCCACTCAGAACCCGAGCAGAGTGTACACACTTGATTTGACGTTTCTTACTTCAAAATAGCGCAATCGCTGAATTTCCCTCATATCAAAAATAATATATGATTTTTACTTTCACATGTTATATATAAAAGCGAATCCGAACCGGGACCCCTCATGCCGTCTATAAAATCCAAAACAGATATCCTGTTCGACCACATTCGCGCCGATATTCTTTCACTTGATCTTTCCCCTAATTCAGCTTTGCGCCTCCCTGCGCTCTCGGAGCGGTATCACATTGGCCTGACCCCTTTGCGCGAATGTTTGAACAGACTGTGCGGAGATCATCTTGTTGTTCCAGAACACAATAAAGGATTTCGTGTTGCTCCCTTGAATCGAGCCGAGCTTTTAGATTTAGAACACAGCCGGAATGCGATCGAAGGCGAATTGATTGCCCATGCTGTCACCCGTGGAAACGATTCATGGGAAGCCGGCATTGTCGGAGCTTTCTACCATCTTTCCCAGACACCTGTGCCAACAGCGCTTGAAAGCGACGATGCCTTATCACTTTGGACTCGTCGCCATACGGCCTTTCATCACGCATTAATCTACGGATCACCTTCTATCTGGATGCAGCGTTTTTTGTTGCACCTAGAAGATCAATTGGGCCGGTATCACCTGTTCATTCAAACAGGGCTGCGCGAATTAGCGACTGCTACACCTCATCTTGCCACAGAGGGCTCTAAAATAATTGCAACTGGTATGGCTTTGCCGCCCCACGAGGCTCTGTATGCTGCAGCTCTTGCGCGCGACCCCGAGGCCGCGCGACACGCGTTTGACTTGCATACAGGCCTGACCATCAACGCCTTTGAAGACCTCTTGGCGTTAATGCCCGAGGGATCAAAACTCGCCGACACACTTGGAACACACTCGGAGACACCACCATGACAGGCTATGATCCTTCGGAAGAAGGTGCAAAAATGTCGTTCGACAAAGACATGTCTTACATCGACTACCTGTCTCTTGATCCGATCCTTGGCGCGCAAAACCGCCAATCCGATGCGCATGACGAAATGCTGTTTATCATCCAGCATCAGACATCCGAATTGTGGATGCGCTTGTGCTTGCACGAATTATCCACGGCGCGTGAGCATCTTTCCAAAAGCGAATTCGCGCCAGCGATGAAAATGCTCGCGCGTGTTGCGCGAATTTTCGAACAACTGAACAATGCATGGGACGTCCTTCGCACGATGACGCCCAGCGAATACACTGAATTTCGTGATGATCTTGGCGCGTCTTCGGGGTTCCAGTCCCATCAATATAGGCTCATCGAGTTCATTCTGGGAAATCGCAATCATGCGATGATGAAGGTCCATGAACATCGCCCAGAGCTACACCACATGTTGTCCCAAGAACTGCGTACGAAATCGCTCTATCACATCGCGCTGGATCGGCTAGCAGAGCAGACTGGGCAGAGTTTTCAACAAGAGAACTATTCGATGGACACCCCCCATACCGCGGATGACGCGATTATGGCCGCCTGGGCAACAGTTTACCAAAACCCACAGGAGCATTGGGCGCTGTATGAGCTGGCCGAAAAACTGGTGGACCTAGAAGATTATTTTCGCCGTTGGCGGTTTAACCATGTCACAACCGTCGAACGCATTATCGGGTTCAAACGCGGCACAGGCGGCACGTCTGGCGTGAATTACCTGCGGCGGATGCTCGAAGTCGAACTTTTCCCTGAACTTTGGAATATGCGAGGAATTCTATGACCAATCTGCCAATGAAAGCGTGTTTCGCAATTCCGAAGGGGATGATTTATCTGGATGGCAATTCCCTTGGCCCTCTACCGAATGGCGTGGCCAAGCGACTCCAAGGCATGATCACAGACGAATGGGGCGAACATCTGATCAAGGGTTGGAATACAGACGGTTGGATGGCCCAACCCGGACGTGTCGGCAATATGATTGCACGTCTGATCGGCGCCCCTGATGGGTCTGTTACGATGGGCGACACCTTATCCGTGAAGGTATTTCAAGCTCTGTCCGCTGCCTTAAAAATGCGACCAGATCGCCGTGTGATTTTGTCAGACAGCGGCAATTTCCCCTCCGACCTTTATATGGCTCAGGGTCTCATCGAACAACTTGGACAGGGGTACGAATTACGCGTTGTCCCCCCCGAAGACGTCGCAGCTGCAATGCAGGCAGATGTCGCCGTGGCGATGATTACACAGGTTGATTACCGCACAGGGCGCATGCACGACATGTCCCAGATCACCAAAGCAGCACATGCATCAGATGTCGTAATGCTATGGGATTTGGCCCATAGTGCGGGCGCTGTCCCAGTCGAAATTGAAACCTGTGGCGCTGAATTTGCTGTCGGCTGTACGTATAAATATTTAAATGGCGGACCAGGTGCGCCGGCCTTTATTTACGCCCGAGCAGACATCGTAAAAGAGATCAAACCAGCACTTGCGGGTTGGTTAGGCCATGACGCTCCTTTCGCATTTGAACAGGACTACCGGCCAGCCTTGGGCATTGAACGCATGCGGGTCGGAACGCCGCCCGTTATGCAAATGACCGCCCTCGAAGAGGCACTCAAACTGTGGGAAGGCGTCGAGATGGCGGATCTCAGAGCGGCTTCAATTCGTCTGTGTGATTTGTTCATTGCGCAAGTCGAAGCCCGCTGCCCAGCGCTGACACTTGCCAGTCCGCGCAACGGCACACAACGTGGCAGTCAGGTTTCGTTTATGTTTGAACATGGGTATGCGACCATGCAGGCCCTGATTGCCCGCGATGTTATCGGGGACTTCCGCGCGCCCAACATCATGCGTTTCGGCTTCACGCCCCTGTACATCGATGAGTCAGATGTTCTCGGCGCGGTCGATATTCTCGCTGACATTCTCGACAACCGCCTGTGGGATGAGGAGAAGTACCATCAAAAATCTTTGGTGACTTAACGTCTAGGTCACCAGCGGGAGGGGCGTGATGCCCCATCCCGACAATATCTTACAAATCGGCAAACGAAGGCTGCGTGAATAATCGTTTTTTGTAGGGCGATCTCAGGACAGCCGGTAAAAACGAACCGCTGTGCCTCCAAAGAGTTCAGCGCGTTCCTTTTCAGAAAATCGCTGCGTCAGTTCAACAGATACATCGTGCCAATTTTGATAGTCAGATTGCAAACGACACACTGGCCAATCTGACCCCCACATCACCCGATCTGCGCCAAAAACATCCAAAACGTGATCCACAAATGGGCGCAGATCTTCTGCGGCCCAATTGTCTCCGGCCTCGGTCACAAGCGCAGATAATTTGCAAGACCCGCGCGTTTCAGTCGCCAGCAGCGCCATCCCTTCTGCCCATTCAGAAAAAGCGTCCTTGCCATTTCGTTGATCCGCTATTTGCGGCTTCATGCAGTGGTCATACACAACACGCATGTCCGGGTAACGCTTCATCAGGGCCAAAAAGTTGCTTATATGCTCTGGGAAGCCCAGCGCGTCGAAGGTCAGATCGAGATCAACTAGAGCTTCAAAAGCCCATTGAATATCGTCGCGTAACATCCAGTTTACGTCCGGAATATCCTGTATCATCGGTCGGACGCCAAGGAATTTTGGATGCTTAGACAACCGTCGCAGATGGTCGATGTCTTCGGGGTTTTCAAAGTCCACCCATCCAACAACGCCCTTTATAGCGGGGGACGCATCTGCCAAACCCAGCAAATATTCCGTCTCGTGCACAGTTGCCGCGGCCTGCACGACCACCGTGCCATCCATCCCGCATTCTTGCAAATGCGAGATCAGGTCAGCCGGGCCATACACCCGGTTCAAAATTGGATTATCTTTCGGCATCCAATGATAGTCACCCCGCGCCGGTTGCCAGAAATGTTGGTGTGCGTCGACCCTCATGTCGGGGCATCTTCACGCAACAATCCCTTTTCCTTGAGCACAGTCCAAAGCGTATCAGGAATGTCAGCGTGGGCCGCCTGAAGATTGCCTTCCATTTCAGACACCCCTTGCCCGCCCGGGATCACGCTCACATGCGACGGGTGCAACAATGGGAATTGGAATGCAGCATCTACCATCCGGACACCATGTTCTGTGCAAACCGCCTCAATCGCATTCACCTTGTCGATGATGTCTTGTGGTGCAGCTTCATAATTATAAAACGCTCCGGGTTTTGCCCCTGTCGCCAAAATCCCGGAATTATACGGTCCGCCAGTCACAATCCCGATGCCACGCGCCTCACACAGCGGCAAAAAGCTATCCAGCGCTTTTTGTTCCAGCAAAGTATACCGTCCAGCCAGCAGGAACAGATCAAAGTCTCCGCGCTCAGCAAGAGTTTGGCAGACTTCCCATTCATTGACACCCCCCCCGATCGCTTGAATGAGCCCTTGCTCGCGCAAAGAAATCATAGCCTCATACCCACGACCACCGAAAAACTCTTCGATCCGCATGTCAGAAATTTCTTTGGACCCGTGGCTGGAAACACATAAATCATGGACATAAAGGATATCGACCCGATCAACGCCAAGCCGAGAGAACGAATGTTCAAAAGACCGCATTACCCCGTCATAGGTGTAATCAAATTGTTCGCGCCGCTGGGGAACGTTGAACCACTTGCCCACACCAGAGCGATGTTCCGGACCACAGGCTTGGATCAACCGACCCACTTTCGTGGACAGAACATATTCGTTTCGTGGTTTGTCGCGCAAAAACGAGTTTAATCGCGTTTCAGAAAGCCCCAGACCATAGAGTGGCGCAGTATCAAAATATCTGACGCCTCCCGCCCAAGCAGCATCAAGCGTTGCGCGGGCAGCTTCATCGGAAATTTCTTTATACAGATTACCAAGAGGTGCCGTCCCAAACCCCAGATCGGTGAATGTTACGCCGCCATTACCCAACCTGTCCCAGTGCCGCGTCTTCAAGTCCATTTGTCTCTCCCCCTGATGATGCCGCACCATAAACCAGTTTTCCTTTGCTTGAACAGGGCAGCAAACATACTGTGACGGTGGGGGGTGCTAAAATGACATTGAATTTCGACAGGGTTTTTGCGCGCAAAAAACCCGTTATTGCAATGGTGCATCTTGGTGCCTTGCCGGGGGCCCCGCTTTTTGATCCCGCCTTTGATCTTTTGGGCGCAGCGCGGGCTGATTTACATGCATTGCAAGACGCCGGATTTGACGCGGTGATGTTTGGCAACGAAAATGATCGCCCTTACGAATTCGATGTAGACACAGCATCGACCGCAACAATGGCCTATGTGATCGGACAACTGAAATCTGAAATCTCAGTGCCGTTCGGGGTCAACATGTTGTGGGATCCGATGTCCAGCATTGCCTTGGGGGCTGCAACGGGCGCTGGTTTTGTGCGTGAAATTTTTACCGGCAGCTATGCGTCGGACATGGGGCCATGGACGCCGGATGCAGGCAAGGCCATGCGATACCGTGATCGTCTTGGGCGTTCAGACATGGCGTTACTCTACAACGTCTCCGCCGAATTTGCCCATTCATTGGATCAACGCCCCTTGCCGGATCGTGCGCGCAGTGCGGTTTTTTCATCCATCCCGGATGCGGTTTTGGTCTCTGGCCAGATCACCGGCGAAGCGGCAACCCTGACTGACCTCGAGGCCGTAAAAGCCGTTTTGCCCGATATTGCGGTCATGGCCAACACAGGTGTCAAACACGAGACAGTTGCAGACGTGCTTTCAATTTCAGATGGCTGCATTGTCGGCTCTTCATTGAAAGTGGATGGAAACACATGGAACCCAGTGGACCCAGAGCGCGCGCGTGATTTCATGGATCGAGTCAGAAAGGCCCGCGCGTGAAGGCCCGGATCAAACGCGATCTGGTAGATTTGATGCGCATTCCGGGTTTGTCCGGCCATGAGGATCGGGTCAGACGTGCCTTGCGCGACCGGCTCGACGCGATGGGCGTTGATAGCCGGTCAGACCGACTTGGAAACCTTGTCGCGCGGTTCCCCGGCTCTGGGCCGCGGGTGATGTTGTTTACCCATATGGATCAGCTGGGCTTTGTGGTGCGGCGCATTGATAGCAACGGCCTGCTCAAACTGGAACGTTTGGGCGGTGTGCCAGAACGCGCGCTCGCCGCGCAAGAAGTGCTGATTTGCGTCGGTGAAGGACGGGACCTGACCGGTGTCATAACCAACAAAAGTCACCACGCGACAACGCCTCAGGAAAAATATCACGTCACTCCCTATGCGGAATTAACGGTTGATGTTGGGTTCAAAAACGCCAGCGAGGCAGAAGACAAGGGCGTTCGGATTGGAACGCCGGTCGTATATGCGCCCCATGTGTCGGATCTGGTGGCAGAGCGGATCACAGGCACCAGCATTGATGATCGCGCTGGATGCGCGGTGCTGTTGGAAATGGCGCGCGCGTTAAAAAACCGAGAGGCTGGGCCGCCCGTTGATTTGGCTTTTACTGTGCAAGAGGAATTCAATCTGCGTGGCGTGCTCCCGTTAGCACAACAATTGCAACCAGACATCGCCATTCAATTGGACATTATGCTGGCAACCGATACCCCCGATATGGCCGCGCGCGGTGACATGGTTTTGGGCGGTGGCCCGGGCATGAGCCTCTATTCTTTTCACGGGCGCGGCACATTGAACGGTGTCATCCCTCATCCCGCGATGGTGCACCTAATGGAAACAACGGCCGACGCCGAAAAAATCCCCCTGCAACGCAGCGCGCAGAGCGGTGTTCTGACCGATTTATCCTATGTACAACTGGTTGGCTCCGGCGTCGCAGCCCTCGATATGGGGTTCCCGATGCGCTACTCGCATTCCGCCCGCGAAGTATGTGATTTGTCAGATCTGGTGGCACTCACCACCTTGCTGAACGCCGCAATTGCCCGCATTGACCCCGATTTTTCACTGGATAGGGATGACTACACCTGATGTCCTATACGCTCGGCATTGATATCGGAACCTATGAGACAAAAGGGGTTTTAGTCGACGAAACAGGCGTCGTGCATGCCCAAGCTGCCCGAGCGCATCAAATGTTGGTGCCCCGCCCCGGTTGGGCAGAACACAATCCCGAAAAAGACTGGTGGGGTGACTTTGTCCACGTCAGCAAGACAATTTTGGATCAAAGCGGCGTAGACCCAAGCGACATCAAGGCCGTCGCCTGTAGTGCGATTGGCCCGTGCATGTTGCCGGTAGATTCCCAAGGGCGCTGTTTGATGAACGGCGTACTGTACGGCGTTGATGGTCGCGCCGAACAAGAAGTGCGCGACCTCAGCGACCGTATTGGCGCAGACACGATTATTGAGCGCTGTGGCAACGCGCTGACCTCTCAATCGGTCGGCCCTAAAATCCTTTGGCTCAAACGGCATCACCGTGAGATTTATGATCAAACCGCCTATATCCTGACCTCAACCAGTTTTCTCGTTCAACGCCTGACTGATGAGGTGGTCATCGATCATTATACAGCCGCAAATTTTTCGCCGCTTTACGATGTCAAAACCCAGTCTTGGGTCAGCGATCTGGCCGAGGATATAATACCCTTGGGAAAACTGCCCCGTTTGATGTGGTCCAATGAAATTGCCGGACACATCACGGCACGGGCAGCCGCACAAACCGGTCTGCAGAAAGGCACACCCGTAACGGCCGGCACCATTGATGCCGCCGCCGAGGCATTCTCGGTCGGGGTTGATGAGCCCGGCGACATGATGATGATGTATGGCTCGACGATTTTCATCATTCTGCGCGCGCAGTCACAGGTCTCAGATCCGCGCATTTGGTACGCTCCTTGGTTGTTTAAAGACGAGCATGCGTCGATGGCCGGTCTTGCGACATCCGGCACGTTGACACATTGGTTCAGGGATCAATTGGCCAAAGATTTAACACCGGATGTCGCCTTTCCAACTTTGGCCCAAGAGGCCGCGACGTCTCCGCCCGGGGCCAATGGGGTGTTGACCTTGCCGTACTTTTCGGGCGAGCGGACCCCCATTCATGACACGACTGCCAAAGGCGCGATCTTTGGGTTGAATTTGACCCATACGAGAGGCGACATGTACCGCTCGCTCATCGAAGGGATCGCCCATGGCACGCGCCATGTCACCGATACTTTTGACGCCTTAGGGCAACAGCCAAACCGCGTGCTCGCGGTGGGTGGGGGTACAAAAAACGCTCTTTGGCTGCAAGCAACCAGCGACATTACCGGAATTGATCAAATCGTTTGCGAGAAAACCATTGGCGCCAGTTACGGGGACGCCTTTTTGGCAGCTCTGGCTGTTGGGATCGTGAAACGCAGTGACATTTCGGTTTGGAATCCCGTTATGGAAACAGTCAAAGCCCAGCCAAACGACACCTATGAAACAGCACATGAACTGTTTTTACGGCTATACCTTCAGACCAAAGATATCGCCGCTGCGCTTACTTAACTGCACCTGCTGCCATGCCTTTGATGATGTATTTTTCCAAAAAGATCGCGACAATCACCAATGGAAGAATAGCCGCCGAGGACAATGCCGCCATGGACCACCAGTTGATCCCTTGCGACCCGGTTTGTGAAGCCACCATCACAGGCAAAGTGGTAGCGTTGCTTGCGGTCAGCAAGGCCGCAAAGAAGTATTCATTCCAGCACAAAACCAGCGACAGAATAAAGGCCGCCACCATACCCGGCAGGGCAATCGGCAAAACAATCTGCATAAACGCGCCCCAAATGCCCAACCCATCCACAAGGGCCGCTTCTTCCAGTTCGACTGGGATGCCCTGAAACTGGTCGCGCATGATCCAGATCACGATTGGCAGCACCATCAATGTATAGAGCAATATCAAGCCAACCCGACTGTCCAGCAACGCAAGGGATTTGTACAAAACAAGAAACGGCAGCGCCAACACCACCGGCGGCAAGATCATCTGACTGAGGAAAAAGAACGAAATATCGGAATTTCGCATGAACCCAAACCGATAGTTAAAACGGGACAACCCATAGGCAGCCAAGGACCCTAAAACCACAGCCAGCAACGATGCAGAGATCGAAATGATCGTGCTGTTCCAAAACCGTTTCAGAAATTCTTCGCGCACCGTTGAAACTTCACCAATTAACCTTGGGGAAATCCCAATCGACTCCCATCCTTTCCATCTCGGGGTGAAATCCCACCACGGAACCAGGTTGCCTTTCATGACGTCCGGCGCGAGTTTGAAAGATGTCGTAAAGGTCCAGAATATTGGAAACAGGCATACAATCGTCCAGATGATCAAGGCGCCGTAAATCGCAACCCGGCTGCTCCACCATTTCGTGGCGACACGGGTGTCTGCATCATGGTCTTTAAAGACAGCGCTCATTTTAAAGGTCTCATGCAGGGCGTTCCATCCATCGGCTGACCAGCTTTAAAAGAAGGGTTACGAAGATAATAATCAGGACTAGATAGACCATTGCCAGAAGCGTGCCATACCCCACATTGGAGCGGTCTCTGTATTCTCTGAAAATAAAGCTTGTCACGCTGTCTGTAGCACCGCCCGGCCCGCCCGAGGTTACGTTGATAATGATATCTGCGAGCTTCAATTTAAAGATGATGCGTATGACAACGGCCGTGACAGAGACCGGCAGCATCAACGGAAAGATGACTTCCTTAAAACTTTGCCAACCTGTTGCACCATCCACTTTGGATGCTTCGATGACCTCACGCGGCAGGGCCTGAAGCCCGGCCAACAGCATGATCATCATAAACGGAATGAAGGTCCAGGCATCCATTGCCATGATCATCAGACGTGCAATTTCCGGCGTGCCGAAAAAGCTTGGCTCGAACCCTAGGTCGCGGATGAGACGGGAGATCGGCCCGAACCGAACTTCCAACATCGATTTGCCAATCATCCAGGACACCGCGACCGGGCTCAACATCAGCGGTAAAAGAAATACAACGCGGAAAAATTTTCGGGCGCGGATTTGGGCGTTGAGCAACAACGCAAGGCCAAAGGCGATCACATATTCCACACTCACGGCGAGTACGTAATACGTCATGTTTTTCAACGCGTTCCAGTAAAACCCATCGTTCCACATCTCGACCAGATTATCCCAACCATTGGGCTGGGGCCCGTTCGGCGAGGC
Organism: Roseobacter sp.; assembly: GCA_039983935.1. GTDB lineage: Bacteria > Pseudomonadota > Alphaproteobacteria > Rhodobacterales > Rhodobacteraceae > Roseobacter. The sequence goes on from JBDWVP010000025.1 coordinate 178,447, forward strand.
CAAATTCCAGTCGGTAAATGAAATATACAGTGCAAAAAGCAGCGGGAAGACAACAAGGCTGATCACAAACAGAGCCGCTGGAAGCACAAACAGCGTACGCTTGCCTTTCTCTCCGTTTACAATGACTTGGGCAGCACATAGCGCAAAGGCCCACAAAACATAGGCATACAAAATCGGGCGCCAGTTATCGAAACCCGAGGACACACGCCCCGTTTCAAAGGCAAATTGCCAGAGCGCCAGCAGTGCGCATAAAAGGGCTGTGCCCCAGACCATCACCTTGCCTAATAGCTTACGGCTGTCCGAAATATCATCGGCCGTGACAGTGTGAAGAAGATCGCCTTCTGTATTCATAAAAGGAGGTTAGCGAGGATGTTGTAAACTGTTAAGTCGAAAAATGATTTTACACTCTGGCCGTGCAGAACGATCCAGAGAGCCACGCTGTCCCTATTGCCCGGCTACTCCGACGATTTTACGTTGTTAGGGTTTGCGCGTAGGCCTCTGACAGAGGGTTCCTAGCCTGCTCTGCGAAATCCGCGATGCGTAAATCCTCTGCAATTTGGGCATTATCCAACACAAGAACGCGATCAGCGAGATGGCGCAACGGGGCAAGATCGTGGCTGACAACAAGCATTGAAGTCCCGCGTTCGGCATGTACGCGTTGAAGCAATCGGATTGTGCCAAGTTGGGCGGTCACATCAAGCGAAGATAAAGGTTCATCCAATATGAGCATTTTCGGTTCTGCAGACAGAGCGCGGGCAAGTGCAACGCGCTGGCATTGCCCCCCCCGACAAGGCATGTGGGCGGCGTGCACAGACATCCATTGTTAGATCAAGCGAAGCCAGCAACTGCTGCGCGCGATCTCGTCGCGTCGCAACTGGGCCGATTTTAAACCCGTTTAAGGTTTCCAACACGGCATTTTCAGCGGTTAGGTAGGGGCTCAGCGATTGCCTTGGGTCTTGCCAAAGGTATTGAATATGTTGACGCCCGCACCCTTGCCCCGGAACCACTGCATGGTGATCCAAAAACACCTTGCCGGACTCGGCTGTTTCCAATCCGGTCAAACATCGCGCCAGAGTGGATTTTCCAGCACCCGAACGGCCGATCAAACCGACCACTTCACCCGCTCCAATCGAGAGCGAAATGTTGTCAAGAACAGGCTGGCCGTAAAAGGTTTTTGAAAGGTTTTTGATTGCTAACATGACGCCTGCAGGGCTTTTGCGGCCTCCGCCAACCTGCGCGCAGCCGGAACTTCGGAGATGTCGAGGTTCGCGATATCGGCATCCTCTACGATGTGGCCCTGATCCATTACCAAAGTGCGGTTTGCAATCGCGCCCACAGCCCGTAGATCGTGACTGATGAACAACAAGGATGCACCGGTTTCATCGGCCGCGATGTTCAATGTCTGCAAAATTTCTTGCTCGGTCAAAACATCCAGTCCTGTGGTTGGCTCATCTGCAATCAAAATCCGTGGGCGCAAAATCAATGCCATTGCAATGAGAACCCGTTGTTTCATTCCGCCTGACAACTGACAGGGGAAAAAACTGGTCACCTCTTGGGGTAAAGACACCGCATCCAGCGCCCTTGGAACCGACGTTTTTACATTTTGGCCGACAACCTTTGCAGCCTCGTTCAGTTGTATGCCAATCCGACGCACGGGTGTGAGCGCAGTACCGGGGCTTTGGAAAATCTGGAATATGACGCGTCCCCGAACGTGGCGCCATGCTCGGTCATTTGACCCTTGGTAGGCTTTTCCGTCTATTTCAAGGGCCCCTGCGCGTATGTCGAGCGGGGCACGCAGCAATCCGCAAAGAGTTGCGGCAGTCAGGGATTTACCGCAACCGCTTGCGCCAACCAACCCAACGCGCTCACCTTGTTGGATGTTGAAACACACCTCTTTTAGCAAAGGAGCAGAACGGGGCGCGCCAACGGTCAGATTTTCAACGGCAAGTGAGGCTACCATTTATACGGCTCCCTTGTATCCAGCAGATCGCGCAGACCTTCGCCAATCAAATTCAGGGCCAGAACAGCCCCGGTTACCGCGACCCCGGGAACGATCAGCATATGTGGCGCTTGCGCAAAAAATGGACGGGCTTCGTTCAGCATCGCGCCCCATTCAGGGGTCGGCGGCTGTGCACCAATTCCCAGAAAACTCAGCGCGGACAATGCCAGCAACACCGACGCCGTTTCAAGCGAAATGAGAACTGCCAAGGGCGGCAAAACCTGTGGTAAAATGTGACGCAGCACCACGCGCGCCCTCGACGCGCCACACATATAGGCCGCGCGCACAAAGTCGCGCTGGCTGGCTGACAGAACAAGCGCGCGCACCATCCGTGCATTGGAAGGCCACCACGCCACAGTGATCCCGATCACCGATGCCTCCAGAGAGGCCCCCATAAAACCGATCACAGCCAACGCTAACACAAGGGTTGGAAAGGCCATTATAATATCAGCAATGCGCATCATCACCATGTCTATGCGCCCGCCGGAAACAGCGGCAATCACCCCCCATGGCAACGCGATCGCGAGAATGGCAGCCATCGCTGCAAACGCCGTTCCCAAGGAAACAGGCACTGCGCCCATCAGGCGTGATAATACGTCCCGGCCCAAATGATCAGTGCCCAAAAGATGTGTTTCGGATGGGCCCGCAAGCCGGGACAATAGATCCATTTTTTCAGGCGGATGGATGTCATACAGGGATGGCCACAGACCCAAAAGGGCGAAACCAATCAACAAACTGAGGCCGAGAACACAGCCCATCCGGCCTAAACGTAAGCGGAACGCGTTTCCAGAAAACCGGGACAAGTTACTTTCAATCATTAGACAGGCTCCGTCGCAGTTGTGGGTCGCTCGAAAAGACAACTATGTCCGCCAGGATGCTCATGCTGAAAAAAACTAATCCCATGAAGACGAGATAGGCTTGAATGACGGGAAAGTCGCGCTGCGCGATCGTCTGGAGGATCAGTTGCCCTAAACCGGGCCAGCCAAATATGCTCTCAACAATGACCACGCCACCCAAGAGCGCACCAAAGGTATTGGCCCACGCTGTGGCCAATGGGCCGACGATCCGTGGCGCAATATGGCCGGAAAGAATACGCGCGGGCGGCACCCCTTTGGCGATGGCCAACCTGATATGGTCTTCGCTCATGTCCGCGCGAATGCGTTCGAAAACAACGCGTCCCAGCGAGGCACCTGCCCCAAGACCCAGCGTCAACGCAGGAAGCATCAGATCTGAAACACTGCCATTCCCGACCAAACGGCCCCATCCAAAGGTCAAAACGAAAACATAAATGAACAATAGTGCAAGCCAGAACGACGGCACAGACACGACCAGAATGGTCAGGCCACGAATACCACCGGCGATCCAACGGTTCGAACTGAGCGCAGACACACCAAAAATCACAGAAACCAATACCGCTCCGATGAGCGCGCTGACGGCAAGGGCCAACGTGGCGGGCAACCGCAGGGCGATCTCCGCCGTGACAGTACGGCCTGTCGCAATTGAGGTGCCAAAGTCGAACTGAACAGCCCGCATCAGCCAGTTCAGGTATCGTATGAAAAACGGTTGATCCAAGCCGAATTCTGCACGCATTGCTGCGATATCCTCTGGCTTGGGTACAATCCCCAAGGCACGCAATTCCATCATGACTGGATCGCCCGGTGCAATCGCGACAACGGTGAAGGCCACAAACGACATGCCCAAAAGCGTCGGCAAGGCCACAGCAAGTCGAACCAGAATAAATCGAAACATTGCTCGAATTCCTATCGGTCAGGCAAAAACTGGCAGGGCGTGAAATAACGCGCCCTGCCGCATAAAGGTTATCGGCTGACCTGTTGCACATTCCCGTAATCAATCCAGTCGGCGTATTCCGACATCGGCACATCAAGACCCGGGCGGGACAGGGCAAAATTTGGCACCATCAAGATCGGGATTGCCTCCAAGTCATCCTGAACGATGGCTTGATGGGCAGCGCGTACACCGTCGACGACTTCTTGGAGTGTCTGTGCTTGGCGTGCGTTACTCAACAGCGCATCAACATGCGGACCTGGTGTAAAAAACTTGTACCCGCCCCAAGGGGTCGTTGTGGTAAAGAGGTTGTTGAGCAAATACGTCGGGTCGGTGTTGTTGTTGGATGCGAACTCAAGATACAGATCAGCTTCCCCGGTATCCAGATATGTGGAGCCATAAACCCCGCTGTCGCCCACTTCGACCAAATCAATGTCCACACCGATCCCAGCAAACATCTGCTCCAGCATCTCGGGCATTGGTTTGACGGTCGACACATTTGGATAGGCTGCAACAAGCCGTAGCGACAATGAACGCCCGTCTTTTTCGCGCACGCCATCATCACCCATTATCCAACCAGCCGCATCTAACAACGCAGCAGCCTTTTCAGGATCATACCCAAAACCGTCGGTATGATCATCGCCAAGATTGAACATCCAACCAGGCAAAATGCCTTTGGCCGGCTCGCCACGTCCAGCATAAAGCACAGTGGCGATGGTCTCTCGATCGATGGCCCAGGCGAGAGCTTCGCGAACATTTCTGTCTTGCATGATGTCAAATGGTGCCACTCCATTGATGTTGGTCATCATCGCGACGTACCGGATTGGTCGTCTTTCGTGCAGCACAACCGAACCATCTTGCGGCATAGACAACAACATTTGCGGCGTAACTTCGCCAATCACATCAATCTCACCATTTTGTAACGCAAGCATCCGTGCATTGTCATCCGCGATGAAACGGAAGGTCAGCTTGTCTATCGCAGGCGCGTCACCCCAATAGCTATCATTTAGTACGACCGTGATCTGTTGGTTTGGGTCATAGCTGTCGAGCAGATACGGCCCGGTCCCGATCGGGTTTTCAGCCCGGTTTTCCGAAGGCCCAAACAAAGACGTCGCCCGATGTGTCATGTTTTCAATCACCAAAGCCGAACCCGTTTCCGACTGGAAGCTGATCTTGTAATCGCCTAGTTTTTCAAAACTCGCCTGATCGATTTGAAGGAAGTTCGATTTCCCCTGATCGTAGAGCCGCAATGCGGCAATCGTGCTATCCGTATTCAAGGCGGAGCCATCGGAAAAGGTTACGCCTTCCCGCAAGGTCACTGTATAGGTGCCTTTTTCGTAGGTCCAACCTTCAAACAGCAAAGGGCTGGGAAGGAAATTTTTATCAGGGCGCACAGCCGTTTCCACAATTTGCGCGGCGGGGCGACGGGTGGTGAAACTGAACTTCTGTTCGTCAACAGAATAGCGATCCCGAGAGACGGCGACAGTCAAGTCGGAACCAGCGCGGGCCGGACTCATTGCAATCGGCAAACATAACATTGTGACAGCCGCCAAACGCGCTGCTTAAAACATCGGTTTCATAGGTTTTTCCATTTGAGCAAGCGTTGTTCGAAGAGGTGTTCAGCTCAAAAATGGAGGGGCGGGCGACGTATAAGGTCGCCAGGCGCGTGTTGCATAGGCTAATGTGAACTGTTCGACCTGTACTCGTTGGCTCCATTGGATTGGCGCAACCTCTAAAGCCCCAGCATAGCTGGGAAGCGTTGCCAGATGCAGCGTGAAGGGATCGCAACCGATATCGACAACTCGGTCATCCCCTTCATCAAGGTTTAGGGCCACGAGAGCAATCAAAGCATAGAGTATTTGTCTCGCGCCCGGCAATTTCTTTCCCACAGGTTTAGGAACCGTCAAGGTATGTCCCAACCACCGCAAACCCAATTCAGGACATTCTGCCGCATACCCTTGACGGTACGTTGGTCAAAGATTTTTCGATCATTAAGGGTGTCAATTTTTACACGCAAAATACCGGCGTTTTCCTTTGTTTTAAGTTGTTTCAGCGGTTCGGTCTAATCAATCACGCGCTTCTCTTGACGTTGTTGGTCTGTGGTTTTGCTGGAACCGTACGTGCGGTATCGTTGAACTATGCAAACTTAACGTAAGCGGTGCAAATGCCCCCTGAGGTGCCCCTAGATTTGTAGACGGTTTGCTTGGTAATTTTGGAACCAATGAGAGACGGATATGAACAAGGGACTACGGTTTACGGACGAGTTCAAACAGGACGCTGTGGCGCAGGTTGTTGAGCGTAGATATGCGGTC
>JBDWVP010000026.1:0-6842 GCA_039983935.1 Roseobacter sp.
CAACACCAGCCGTACATCACGAGCAAACGGTTCATGTTGATCAAAACCGCCGTATTCGATCCGCTTTTGTCGATAACGATCTTGTTTGGCCAACCGGTATTGCCGATGGATTTTGTGAAAAACGCAGTGGCTGCGGCTTCGTCGCGGCGCTCTGACAGCATGAAATCAAGGGCTTTCCCTTCCTTGCGGATCGCGCGGTACAGATAGGTCCATTGACCTTCGCATAGGTTTCGTCTCTCACCCGGCAGGGTATTGCGTAGCAATGTCCTGAGAGGGCAGCATCCGCCAGAAGGGGCCCGTTGGTTGGCACCTTTCGACGATGCTCTTCTTGGGCAATCGCACCTGCGTATTTTTCGACCTAACGGTTGAGCCTTGCATGATCCAAATCTACGCCGCGTTTTGCCATGATCTCTTCGGGGTCGCGGTGCGAAACGGGAAAGCGAACGTAGAAATACACGGCGTATAGGGGCACAAATTTCGGGTACTGCGCGCCTTTGAAACGGATCAACTCTTAAATCCTGACTTAGTCTGGGGTAAGTGCAGGATCTCGCTCGACACCCTCCGTAATGAAACAATAATCAAAAACTTTGCGACACTATACTTATTGAGCAGCAAGCATAGATTTTAGCTAAAACTGCCGTCTGATGGCTAGCAAATCCCCGTTGTTTCTGTTCAACTTTGTCCAGACAAAAAAAATGATGTGACGGCCAGAGCGGATGCAGCACGTCAAACGATTAAAAACCGCTCAGGAAAACAAGGGAATTCAAAATGAATGTGAGATCACTCTTGCTATCTGCGGCTCTCGCCGTTCTGGCAAACAATACGATGGCTGATGGCCACGGCGGCTTAAAAATTGGCATGATTACAACACTTTCCGGGGGCGGTGCGGGTCTTGGGATCGATGTTCGCGATGGTTTTATGCTCGCGGTTAATCAATCAGGGCGGGACGACATCACCGTCGTGATCGAAGACGACCAGCGTAAACCCGATATTGCCGTTCAATTGGCGGACAAAATGATCCAATCGGAAAAAGTCGACGTCATGACTGGTATTATTTGGTCCAATCTGGCCATGGCGGTCGTTCCTGCGACTGTCGCACAAGGAAAATTCTATCTGTCGCCCAATGCTGGACCTTCCGCGCTTGCCGGTAAAGGATGCCATCAGAACTATTTCAACGTCGCTTGGCAGAATGACAACCTACACGAGGCCGCTGGCGCCTATGCCTCAGGTGCTGGGTACTCAAATAGCTTTATTCTGGCCCCCAACTACCCCGCAGGTCAGGATGCTCTAACAGGATACAAACGCACCTTTACAGGGGAATTAGCTGGCGAGTTGTTCACAAAACTTGGCCAGACAGATTATGCCGCCGAGATCGCTCAAATCCGCGCGTCGGATGCCGATAGCGTGTTCTTTTTCCTGCCAGGCGGCATGGGAATTTCATTTTTAAAACAATATGCTGACAGCGGCATTGATAAACCCGTCGTCGGCCCCGCTTTTTCGTTTGACCAAGGTATTTTGCAAGCCGTCGGAGATGCGGCACTCGGCGTTGTCAACACATCACAGTGGAACAAAGACATCCAAAACCCTGTGAATGCATCCTTTGTGGATAGTTTCCAAGCGGAGTATGGCCGTTTGCCGTCGCTCTATGCCAGTCAGGGATTTGATACAGCGAACCTGCTGATTTCAGCGCTCGAGGTCGCAAGCCCTTCCGATGCAGATGCCTTTAGATCAGCACTGAAAGCTGCAGATTTTGACAGTACACGGGGTGATTTTGCATTTGGCTCAAACAACCACCCAATTCAGAACATTTATGCGCGCGAAGTGATAAAGGAAGGGGATGTTTTCACCAATAAGATCATCGGTGTCGCCCTTGAAAATCATGCGGATGTTTATGCCGCCGACTGCAAGATGTAGAAGAAACGTTTGGTCGGACCCGGTGACGCGTTCGACCAAGCGGTACAGTTTATGTCAACAATTTTGATTATCGAACAGATGCTGAACGGCCTGCAGTTTGGCGTTATGCTATTTCTCATGGCAGCAGGTCTGACCCTGATCTTTGGGGTCATGGGGTTGATTAACCTCGCACATGGATCGCTTTATATGGTTGGCGCTTTTGCCGCAGCAGCGGTCGCGGGTCTCACGGGCTCATTTCTACTCGCGCTTGTCAGTGCTATGGCCGCCGCAGCCATAGCCGGTGTGTTAATCGAGATCATCGTTATTCGTCGTCTCTACACGACAGATCACCTTGATCAGGTGCTTGCCACCTTTGCGCTCATCTTGATCTTTTCAGAAGGGACACGTTGGATATTTGGCTCTTTCCCACTGTTTCTGAATATTCCGTCCTATTTGTCTGGTCCCGTGACACTGCCTGGAGGCATCCAATACCCGTTCTACCGTCTGGTGCTCATCGGGGTAGGCCTTGTAACCGCCATGGCACTCGGGGTTCTCATTAATAAAACGCGTCTTGGCATCCAGATCAGAGCTGGCGAAAACGACCGCGAGATGATTGCTGCGCTTGGGGTGGATATATCAAAACTCTACACGCTTGTTTTTGCGTTGGGAGCCGGGCTAGCCGGTCTGGCGGGTGCGCTGGTCGGAGCGATCCAATCCGTGCAGATCGGTATGGGAGAACCAGTTTTGATCCTGGCCTTTGTCGTCATTGTCATCGGCGGGATCGGCTCCATCAAAGGGGCGTTTGTAGGCGCACTCTTGGTCGGGTTGACTGACACATTGGGTGGCATCTTCCTCCCTGAACTCTTAAAACTCTTTACTGACCCCGCGCGCGCAGCCTCTGCAGGATCGGCGCTTGCATCTATGTCCATTTACATCCTGATGGGTGCCATTTTGATCTGGCGCCCCACGGGCCTCTTTGGCAAACGCATATGATCTCTGAACGTGTTCTGAACATCGTGGTTCTACTCGGATTGCTGGCTGTACCCCTCTGGGCTCTCAGCGCTGATGCACCCTTTACAATTACCTTGGCAACCCGCGCGGTGATCTTTGCAATGGCCGCTGCCGGACTGAACATTGCCCTAGGGCTGGGTGGGTTGGTCAGCCTGGGCCATGCTGTCTTTTTCGGATTGGGCGGGTACGCCATGGGAATCCTAGCCCATCACGCCCAAACTTATACACCAGTTATGGAATGGCCATTTTTGTTGGACGGTACTAAATCGATGCCCATTATATGGCTGACCGCCATGGTGGTTTCTGCCCTCGCAGCTCTGGCCATCGGGATCTTGTCTCTGCGCACCACTGGTGTCTATTTCATCATGATTACGCTCGCCTTTGGGCAAATGTTTTACTATTTTGCCATTTCATGGGCGGAATATGGCGGCGAGGACGGCTTGTCCATTTATGTCCGAAATGACTTTCCCGGATTGAACACCCTGGTGCCAATTCAGTTTTTTGGCCTCTGTTTCGGCCTTCTGTGCATTGTGCTTTTCACCACGGCGAGAATGACAAAATCGGCCTTCGGGCTGGCTTTAAACGCCGCGCGTCAATCCCCTGACCGGGTTGAAACGGTTGGCCTCAATCCAACACAGTTAAAGCTGGTTGCTTTTGTCATTTCCGGAACGATAACTGGATTAGCTGGTGCCCTCTTTGCCGATCTCAACCGGTTTGTCAGCCCAACGATGTTCAGCTGGCAAATGTCCGGCGAAATCATGATCTTTATCATTCTGGGAGGCACAGCACGCCTGTTCGGGCCAGTGGTCGGCGCGGTGGTTTTTGTCGCACTGGAACATTTTCTAGGCGGGCTCAGCGCCTATTGGCACATCTATCTGGGCATGCTGTTGTTGCTCATCGTTCTCTTCGCGCGTGGCGGAATTGTTGGATTGCTAACCGGGCGGGCGCGGACCCATGACTGAACCGTTACTTGCCACTCATAACCTATGTAAAAGCTTCGGCGCACTCAAGGCTACCGACAATGTCAGCCTTGATTTGCGCCCAGGCGAAATTCATGCCGTCATTGGTCCCAATGGAGCAGGCAAATCGACCCTCATCAGTCAAATCTGCGGCGGTTTAACGCCTGACACGGGGAGCATCAAATTCTTAGGCCGCGATGTGACACACAACACAACCCAAATGCGCGCCCAAGCAGGGCTTGCCCGAACATTTCAAATTTCCGCTTTGGCGGTCGAGGACACGGTCTTACAAAACGCAATGCTAGGGTCCTTGGCTGCCACCGGAAAGCCGTGGCATTTTTTCCGCCCCATATTAAAAAATCCTTCCTTACGCGACCAAGCGGAGACGGCATTGGATCGTGTTGGGCTTGGCGCAGTGCGGGCATTGCGTGTTTCGGAACTCAGCCATGGCCAACGGCGTCAATTAGAAGTCGCCATTGCGCTGACGTTATCCCCACGCGCGTTCATTATGGATGAACCAATGGCTGGTTTGGGCGGTGAGGGATCAAAACAACTGACGACACTGCTGGATGAGCTCAGAAACCAAGCGCCGATTTTACTGGTAGAACATGACATGGATGCTGTTTTTGCACTGGCGGACCGCATTAGCGTCCTTGTTTATGGACAGATCATCGCAACAGGCACAGTTGACGAAATTCGCGCCAGCAAAGCTGTGCGTGACGCCTATCTTGGGGACGCTCAATGACCCTACTCTCCCTGCGCCACGTCAAAGCGTCTTATGGCGCGTCCCCTGCGCTTTTTGATGTGTCTCTGGATGTCAAAGAAGGCGAGGCCGTCGCGCTGATGGGGCGCAATGGCATGGGCAAGAGCACGACCATTAAAACCATTTGCCGGATGTTACCCGCCGGGGGCGAAATTCAATTCGACGGTCATGACATTACTCGATTGCCGAGCCACCGCGTCGCACAATTGGGTGTTGGGTTGGTTCCCGAAGGACGTCGTTGCTTTGCCTCTTTGACGGTCATGGAAAACCTGGTCGCTGTAGCCCGTCCCGGTAACTGGACACTGGACACAGTCGCATCTTTGTTCCCGCGCCTGAGAGAACGCAAAAATCAGCGCGCAGCAACCCTGTCAGGAGGCGAACAACAGATGCTTGCTATCGGGCGGGCATTGATGACCAATCCACGTTTGCTCATCTTGGATGAAGCCACCGAAGGCCTAGCCCCATTGGTGCGTCAGGAAATTTGGGCGGCCTTGAACGCTCTGAGGCATAGCACAGGCATGTCATTTTTGATCATCGACAAATCGGTCTCCGAATTGGGCCAACTCTGCGATCGTGTCTGCATATTGGAACGCGGGGAAACCGTTTGGGATGGCGCGATGGCGGACCTATCTGCATCTATCGCCTCTCGTTATATTGGCATTTAAACCCGTTTGTACGAAATTGATGTCGTGACCAGCCGTCTATAAAAATCAGGGTTGAGCACTTTATTATTGGGCGGCATTGAAACTTAAATGACTTGCGCGGAAGTACCGGAAGAGGCTTAGATAGCTGATACGGGTGCGTTAGCTATGTTTCTGCGACGCTAGCAAGATAAGCTAAACATATAAAATAATTAAACTTTCCCAAATTTCTAACAGTGTTTTCGTTCAAATTAAGGGGTGTAAAGCTTGATAGATAGAATTATGATAAGCCTCTGTCGTCTGTACCCATTGAAATCTGGGTGCGGGACTTTGGCAAATTCCAAGTTGATGAAATGGATGGAAAACAGCAAAGCTGGAGATGAATGGGTGCGCGTGGTTGGAGGTCGTGCACTGGTACCTACCAACGATTACGTCGGGAGATCCATGAAGTATTTTGGCGATTTGGACCCAAAGGTCTCTGCCATCGTAGATAAGTGCGTTTCTCCTGGTGATGTCTGTTTGGATATCGGTGCTAATTTAGGGCTAGTAAGTTTAAGAATGTCAGATCGTGTTGGTCCGTTAGGATTGGTTCACGCATTTGAGCCACAGCCTAGGATGCAATCCTATTTAAAGCGCACAATGGACGAGAACGGCATCAAAAACATCAAATTGCACGGAATCGCTCTTGGAGAAGAAAAAGGTACACTGCCGCTCTCGATACCAAAGAGCAATGCAGGCTCCGCATCATTTGTTGAAGATCGTGGCAGCCAAGCAGAAAAAATCGACGTCCCCGTCCATAGACTTACGGAATTCATGAAAGAACTGGGGGTAGGTTCGGTTTCATTCATCAAGATTGATGTTGAGGGATTTGAATCACTCGTCATCAAGGGCGGTATGGATTTTTTACGTGAAGCGAGACCGAACGCCATTATTTTAGAAGAGCATAAAACAATCCAGAACAACATTCTACCAGAGTGCCTCCAACTGCTTATAGGTTTAGGATATGATCTCTATGCGATGCCGAAGGTCTATTTTCGTGTTCGTCTCGAAGCGAAGATAGACAGTGTTTTGTGCCACGATTATGTCGCAGTGTCCGGCGCTGCGCCACATGGCGTTCGCTCCAAACTCGGCATTGAGTAGATTAAGCTGAAATCAAGACGGTAATCTGCGCAGCGTTACAAATATCAAGGAGTATACGTGCCCTTGCCCTCAACCTATTACCATGCCAGCCTAATAATTCTGAGTTTGATCAGATTGGCGAGCTGGTATCGCCTTCGGGGATTAAGAGCATGATTGATGGCTTAGTCCCAGTCGCGCAGTTAGACCATTCTTCGATATAGTTTCGCCTCTTTTAGGTCAGTCACTGCTTCCAAGATGAGAAGCGCCAAAACGTTCAACAGCACTTCGAGATCACGCAGCCGACACATCTCGGACAGTGACCTGCGCCCCAAGTTCCCTCCAGCTTTGCGCGGAGTCCTTGGGGTTAGATCTTTGGCGCTAGGCAGCCATCTTGTCCATGTCCTTTCTCTGCAAGAATTCCATCGGCGTCAGGTTGCCCAATGCTGAATGTGGTCT
>JBDWVP010000027.1:0-45394 GCA_039983935.1 Roseobacter sp.
CAGGATGTGTTCGACTACATCGAGATGTTCTACAACCCAACACGCAAGCACACCAACAACGGCATGCTGTCGCCGGTTGACTATGAAATGAAACAAAGGAAAATGAACGAGGCAGGTATCTAGGAAAATAGGGGCACCTCAGAGCATGGAGATTTTCGATAAGCAATTCCTGGAAACACCGTGGTACGGGTCGCGTCAGATGGCCCGGTTCATGAAGCGAAATAACCACCAATGTGGCTGCCATCGCGTACGACGCCTGATGTGCTTCATGCGATTGGTGCCCATCTACCAGGAACCAAATACCAGCAAGAAACATCCTCAGCACAAGATCTGGCCATACCTGCTGAGGAATGTGGCGATCGATCGCCCAAACCAAGTCTGGTGTGCTGATATCACCTACATTCCTATACGGCGTGGCTTTCTGTATCTCGTGGCGATTTTGGACTGGCACAGTCGCAAAGTGCTGTCGTGGAGGCTGTCCAACAGCTTGGATGCAGACTTTTGAGTCGAGGCTTTGAAGGAAGCGTTAGCCAAGTACGGCAAACCAGAAGTCTTCAATACGGATCAGGGCGGTCAATTTACCAGTAGCGCTTGGATCGACGTGCTGGACGACGCAAAGATCAAAATTAGCATGGACGGCAAAGGCGCGTGGTGCGACAACCGCATGATCGAACGACTGTGGCGGTCGCTGAAGTGTGAATGCGTCTCCCTGAACGCCTTCGAGACGCGTTCACAGTTGCGTGCGGGGATCGGCAAATGGCTGATCTACTACAATGCTGAACGCCCGCATTCAACACAGGACATATTGACCCCCGATGAGGCCTATGCAAGCAAAACAGAATAAATGAGATTAGCTGCCTGAAATGAAACCATGGTCCATCTTAACAAGGCTGCAAATTGGTCGAAAATCTAGGACTACCTCTGACTGTGCAGTGGCGCGCCCTCCCATCGACCCTTAGGGTCGATGGGAGGGCTATCCGGGGCGACGATCAAGAGCGCTGTTGACATCAAACTCCCAGCGCCATCGCCCTTTGTCCCGGCGAAAAGACCTGCCAGCAGTCGGCGTGTAAAACTGCCTTCGGATGATGTGTAGCCCTCCACAGTGGCAGGGATGACGTCTGGCTTGGAGAGCAAATTGCCCCCTGCACATAGGCCTAGCTGTAGCAGTTCGGACATTGCGGGGATGTTGGCTTGCCCCGAAATTGCAGCTCCTTTCCCTCCCTAGTCCAAGAAAAGCAACCGTCTTGAAGCGCGACCGGGGTCTGCTGAAACGATAGTCTGCACCACCTGCTGTGGCGCAATCCCCTTTGCGAGCTCAGTTAGAACATCCTCGCCCCAAAGTGTGCTTGGGAAATGGCCCTGATTGGCCGAGATGCCTACGCCAGCCCTGGCATGTACTACCCAAGCATCTACAGACAGGTTGCCCGTGGCCACTGCGCCACCAAACGCCACGGTTTTGGGATCGCGCGCGAGAAGGGAAAACGCTATTTCAACTATTCCTTTGCCAAATGGATGAGTGAATGACTACTTTGTTTCATAACGCATCAAAAGTGGTCTAATATGAAAGTGGCATCTGACAAATCCGCCCGTCTCTCGGAACGCATTCTGGAATGCTTTGATGATTTGACCAAGTCCGAACGGCTGCTGGCTGATCATTTTCTGGAGAACCCAGACAGTTTGGTGCTGCACACTGCTGCTGACATATCGGCGCAGGCTCAAGTGTCCAAAGCAACAACGGCGCGGTTTTTTAAGCGTCTTGGGTTTCCGAGTTTCAAAACTGCGCAGCGAATGGCCCGGGTGGTGCGGGACGATAGCCAGTACAACAAGCGAGTTTATTCCGAACCTGTGCCAAACCTGACCGGGCGGGGGGATCTCGCGGATCATCTCGCATCGGACGTGCAAAACCTGATCAGGACGATTGAGGCGATCCGAAGCGACGATCTGAGGGCCGCGGTCACCTATCTCTCGCGAGCCGAAAAGATTTGGGTAGTTGGGTTCGGGGACAATTATCCCTTGGCGCATTTCGCCCGAGCGCAGTTGATCAAGGTCAAACCAGACATTCGCATGATACCTTTGGGAGGGTTTTCTGTCCCTGAAGAATTCGCCTCGATCCGCGCGTCGGATGCAGTACTGGCGCTTGCGATAGGGCGACGTACGCCTACACTAAGGTCGATTTTGCAGTCTGCCCGATTGGCCGATGCTAAGACGATTGCAATCACGGATGTGGCGAGCACTCCAAGCCCAGATTTAGCCGAGGTGACGTTGCGGTGCCGGACCAGCGGGCTGACCTATTTCGACTCTCTCGCGGCGCCAGTCTCTGTGATCACCTATCTGTGCATGGCGGTCGCAGATCGGCTTGGCCAAAACGCTGTAGAGCGGTTGCGATATATTGACAGCATCCACAACGATTGGGGCGATGCCGGATAATCTGGGAGTCAAATGTTGACTTTGACAGGCTCTTTTTACTGTCAAAAGAGTCAAGATTGAAAAAAGAAGAGTCATTTATGAGTTCTTTTTGACCTCGTCCAACCGACCTTCTAGCTGTTTGTTAGGGGTGTAGCCCGTCACACCAACGCAAGAACAAATGATTGGCATACCGTCTGAACGCGCTTCAGGCGCACTAAAACGTTGTGTCTGTGGCACTGCAGCGGCCGCGTGCCTGCTTGAAGTTAACCACAGCCCGACCAGAGAGGACTGAAATGACTTTTCTTAACACGAACCTGCGCCGATTAGCTGGAGCCACGGCTTTGGCTGCCGGTCTTGCCAGTTCGGCTGCCGCTGACGATATCGTCTGGGCCCGCTATGGCGACATTGACTCGCTTGATCCGCACCGTGCAACAAGCACGCTGTCTTTGCAGGTCTGGGGCCTGCTTTATGATACGCTTCTTGCCACGGACGCCGATGGCTTGCCTGTCCCGCATTTTGCGAAGTCATGGGAGTCGAATGCTGACGGCACAGAATATACGTTCAGCTTGCAAGATGGTGTGATGTGCCACGACGGCACACCGCTTGACGCGAACGATGTGAAATACACGATCGATACGGCATTTAGTGAAGCCGCGCCTAGCCTGACCAAGGGCAGCTGGGGTCCGATTACAGCAGCGGAAGTTGTCGATCCGTTGACGATCAAACTGACGCTGGAAACTCCCTTTGTCGCCTTGATCCCGTTCTTGGCGGACAGCTTTTCCTCGATCATTTGCAACAGCAACGGTGAAGGGTTCGGGACTACAAGCGCCATCGGCTCTGGCCCGTGGAAGCTGGTATCCTGGACAAAGGGTGACCGGATCGTTCTGGAAAAGAACCCCGACTATCAGAACTTTGGCAAATTGGCCGAGAACCCGGGCGCGCCCCATGAAGACGGATTGATCATCACCGTGGTGCCAGAACCGCAGGCACGGCTTGCAGCGCTGACCACGGGCGAGGTGCATATTGCCGAGCCACCCTTTGATGATGTGCCCATGATCAAGGATGAAGGCGAGTTATCGATCATGGTCGCCGAAAACACCGGCCAAAACGTGTTTTGGGAATTCGCAGTGCACCGTCCACCCTTTAATGACGTCCGTGCCCGTCTGGCCGTGGCCCACGCTACCGATGCTGCCACGGCGATCAGCTTGATTTATGGCGATCTGTCCGTTCCAGAAAACTGCCCTGTGTCACGTGGTGTCTTTGGCAATGATCAAGACTTCTGCGCCCAGTATCGCCCTGCCTATGATCCTGAAAAATCAAAGGAACTTTTGGCAGAACTTGGCTACAGTATGGACAATCCGCTCGAAACAGCCTTGCTGGTCTGGACGGGTGGTAACCGTCAAAAACTGGGGGAAGTGTTCCAAGCTCAACTGGCTGAAGTCGGCATCAAGGCAACGATTGAGATCATGGACATCGGATCTTTGAACGCTCGCGTGCGTCAAGAGAACGAAAACACCCAAGGCACGACAGGCTCGATGGATATGATGACCTGGTCCTGGTACGACCCGGATATCCTTTACGCCTTGTGGCATACGCCGGGCGCCTACCGTGGCTATACTTCGCCCGAGTTGGATGCGTTGTTGGATGAAACCCGCGTTTTAACTGACCCCGATGCGCGTAAGGCCAAGGTTCAGGAAGTGTTTAAATACCTTCTGGAAAACGCCATCCACGTGCCGCTTTACACACCCGGTTGGGAATGGGTCTTTGCGGTTCGCCCGGAGATCAAAGGGTTCTTTGTGGCACCTTTCGTCTATCCGAATTTCTCTGACGTGAAACTCGGCGGTTAAGATATCGTGCGGCCCGGGGCGTAAGCCTCGGGCAGTCTGTCTTGAATAAGGATCAGCCACATGTGGCGCTTTCTTGGCACCCGCATTGCGATGGGGGCCTTTACCATCTGGATCACCACCATTTTGGTGACACTGTTGATCCACGCCGTGCCGGGGGATCCGGTTCAGATCATGTATGCCCAAAGCCAAGGCACAACCCCAGAACAGATCGAAGAGGTGCGCCAATCGCTTGGTCTCGACCGTCCGATCCCGGTGCAATACGTGATGTATATGGAGCGTCTGCTACAGGGCGATCTGGGCTCCACGATCCGGGGCGGTCAGCCGGTGCTGGACGTCATTTTGCAACGTCTTCCTAACACGCTGCTGCTGGCTTGTGCTGCGATGTTTATTGCCATTGTGATCGGCGTTCCTATTGGGTTCCTCGCGGCCTATCGCGAAGGCACATTGACGGACATCGCGTTGATGATCATCGCCATCGCCGGAATTTCGATGCCGCATTTCTGGCTGGGCCTGATGTTGTTATTCTTTTTCGCACTGGAACTGGGTTGGCTGCCCGTGAGCGGCAATGGTTGGCTTAATATGGTACTGCCCGCATTGACCTTGGGGCTGTCGAACGCCGCGATTTTTGCACGGCTTACCCGGTCGTCCATGATCGACGTAATGAGCCAGGACTATGTGCAAACCGCCTTTGCCAAGGGCCTGCCCAAAGCGGTGGTTTTACGGCGGCATGTTTTGCGGGCGGGGCTTTTGCCGGTCGTGACAATGATGGGCTTGCAGTTTGCCTTTATGATGGGCGGGGCCATCGTTGTTGAAAACATATTTAGCTGGAACGGCGTTGGGCGCATGGCAGTCGAGGCGATCTTTCAGCGGGATTACCCCATTATTCAGGGGTTTATCCTGACATTCTCGGTTGTGGTGGTCTTTGTAGCCATCGCAATTGATGCGCTGTACGCGGTGCTTGATCCGCGCATTCGGCGGTCGTGATCATGAAAGCCACGACAAACCAAGACGTGCCCAAAGCATCCCCCGGATTTATGCGCCGATTGCTAAGATCCCCAAGTGGTGCGATTGGGGTGGCGATTGTACTGTTGTTGATCTTTTGCGCGCTTTTTGCGGACATGATGGCCCCATATAACCCGACAAAGATGGGTGCCGGTGGGCGGTTCCTTCCGCCAGGTGGAGCCCATCTCTTGGGCACTGACGAATTTGGCCGGGACATGTTTTCGCGCATCCTCTTTGGCAGTCGGATCACCCTTTTGATCGGAGCGGTTGCGGTCGGCATTTCTTTGACCATTGGCATGTCCGTCGGCATGATCGCGGCCTTCCGGCGCGGTTGGATCGAAACGATTCTGATGCGCAGCACGGATGTCCTGTTTTCCTTCACTGAGACGCTCATCGCGCTCAGTTTCGTGGCCGTCCTTGGGCCAAGCCTGCAAAATGCTGTGATTGCTGTGGGGGTTGCGGGTATCCCGTTCTATGCCCGGACCTGTTATGCGGCTGCCCTTGTCGAGACGTCCAAACCCTATTTCGAGGCCAGCATAAGCGCGGGCGCAGGGCCCGCCCGGCTGGTGCTGGTGCATTTGCTGCCCAACGTGCTTCCTGTGATGATAGTTGTGGCGACACTGGGGGTCTCAACAGCTATTCTGGCCGCGGCTGGTCTCAGCTTTCTGGGTCTCGGCGCGCAGCCACCCACCTCGGAATGGGGGTATATGCTTGCCGGATCGCGCGACTACATCAACCGCGCGCCGTGGCTCATGACCATTCCGGGAATTGCGATTGCTGTGACCGTTCTGGGGTTCAACCTGTTGGGCGACGGTCTGCGCACCAGCCTTGATCCGGTGGAACGCAAATGAGCGCATTGTTATCCGTGAAAGACCTGTCCGTCGCGCTTGACGACAAGGCATTGGTAGAGCGGATCAGCTTTGATCTGGCCCCGGGCGAGGTGTTGTCGATTGTGGGCGAAAGCGGGTCTGGCAAGAGCATGACAGCCAAGGCGCTGATGGGCTTGCTGCCGCCAAAGGCCAGTACCACAGGCACGGCGATTTTTGGAGGGGCCGACTTGCTTGCGCCGGATGCAAAGACGCCGCGCGGCACCGGCATTGGCCTGATCTTTCAAGAGCCGATGACGGCGCTGACACCGGTGTTGACCATAGGTCTGCAACTGACCGAGGCGCTGGAAAGCCATAGGCTTTGCTCCAAAGACGAAGCCCGACGTCGCGCTATCAACATGCTGGAGCGAGTTGGTATTCCTGACCCACCTGCGCGCATGCGCCAATACCCCCATGAGCTGTCAGGCGGCATGCGCCAGCGGGTTGTGATCGCAATGATGATGCTTCTGGGCCCGCGTGTATTGATTGCGGATGAACCGACGACAGCGCTTGATGTGACCGTGCAAGCGCAGATCCTTGATCTGTTGAAAGAGATCGTGAGCGAGACGCAAATCGGACTGATCCTGATCACCCATGACATGGGCGTGGTTGCGGAGATGGCTGACCATGTTCTCGTTATGAAGTCCGGCAAGGTTGAAGAGCTTGGGCCGGTCGCGGAGCTCTTTGCATCGCCCGTGGCCGCGTACACGCGTGATCTGTTGGATGCTGTGCCGCGCATCGATGTGGTGAGCACGCGGGTCGAGCCCGAAGCGCAAACGCTTTTGTCTGTGCACAACATTACCAAGACCTTCCAAACGCGCGGCGCATTGTTCAAGGCTGGTGCCGCGCATCGCGCGTTGGACGATGTCTCGCTTGAGGTGCGGCGCGGGGAAACACTCGCATTGGTTGGGGAAAGTGGGTCTGGCAAAACCACCCTCGGCCGGGTCATTGCGCGGTTGACGACAGCGGATGCCGGGCAAGTCTTGCTGGAAGATACCGACTTGACCGGTCTGGCCGGACGCGAGTTGCAAGCCCGGCGGCGCGCGGTTCAGATGGTGTTTCAAGACCCCTATGCCTCGCTCGACCCGCGCCAGAGCGTTGGGCGTACAATTGCCGAGCCGATGATTATCCATGACACCCTGACCAAGGCCGAGCGTACGTTACAGGTAGAGAGCTTACTCGACAAAGTTGGTTTGGGCGCGAACATGGCAAGACGCTACCCGCATGAATTTTCGGGCGGGCAGCGTCAGCGCATCGCCATCGCCCGGGCGATAGCCGCGAAACCTACATTAATTATCGCAGATGAGCCGACCTCGGCCCTTGATGTCTCGATTCAGGCGCAGGTGTTGGACCTGCTTGAAGGTTTGAAACAAAGTGAGGATCTTACGATGCTGTTCATCTCTCATGACCTCGCGGTGGTCCGCCAAATCGCGGATCGGGTCGCAGTGATGCGCAATGGACGTATCTTAGAATTGGGACCCGCCTCAGCTCTGTTTGCCGCGCCAAAGCATCCTTATACGCGCGCGCTGATCGATGTCGCACCGGTGCCCGATCCAACACGCAAACGCGGTAGACGCTCGGTTTTGCGGGGCGATTATCCAACGGGGCCGTTGAAAGAGGTCGATGCCGGCCATTGGGTCGCTGGATGACGATCGGGATCGCCGCATCAGGCCCTTGGGCCGGAGCTGGAAT
Source organism: Roseobacter sp. (assembly GCA_039983935.1). Classification (GTDB taxonomy): domain Bacteria; phylum Pseudomonadota; class Alphaproteobacteria; order Rhodobacterales; family Rhodobacteraceae; genus Roseobacter. The sequence goes on from JBDWVP010000027.1 coordinate 7,814, forward strand.
ATTAGCGGGTTTGCACGCAGTTGAGGCGGTGGGACGCGGCGCAATTGGTGGCTTTGTCAGCTTAGCGGTGCTCACCTTGGATGGGCGTTTGCTGCGGGCCGAAACTCAAAACAGCGGCACAAAGGGACTTTTCCTGGGCGATCCACCGAACGAAATTTTGCAAGCGCGTCAGGCGGCTTTAATCTCAAGTGGGCCGGACCGACCCGAGCCCCTGTCGCAATTCATCGCTTCCAAACCCGGGGTTGGTCTTGTCACAGGGCAACGCTTTCCGCAGGCTTTGATGCGGGACGGGCAGCCGTTGAACGGGGCCATTCTGAAGGCGATGCAGGCGGGCCGCACGGCACAACAGGCTGTCGACGAATTGATCGCGGACGCGCCGGGGTTTGACGCCGGGTTCATCGCGCTCTCTGTTGGTGGTGAATTTGGCATCGGAAACATGCCATCAGTCTTGCGCCGTGCGGACCAAGGCGTTGCCGTGCGCACCTGCGAGACGACTTCAGCCAGCGTGGCCGCGCTTCACAATGCGATCCAACCTCACAAAGCGATCGGGCTTTTGGCGGTCGAGGTGGCTTTGGATGCTATTCAGCTGCGCCAGACAGTGCAGCATGAAATTACCTTGGGAGTGGGGTTGCGCCTGAAACGCGGCGACGCGCCAGAGGTCCATATTGATGCTGATGGTCAGGCCACCGGTATGACGCATCCTCAGGCCAACGATCTTCTGGAAGAGATGTCCTTTGGGATGGGCGATCGGGTGCGGGTGGTGCGGAACGGCACCCAGCATGGCTGGCTGGCCCATGAGCCCTTTATGGTGGTCAAACAGGGCGTGGTTGTCAGCCTGGATGGCCAGGCCAGTTTACAGGTGCCGGTGCTTGTGCCTGCCTGAGCCGAAAACGCGAACGCGTTACGCGGGGTTTGGCAGGCGTCTTTCCAGCGGTAAGCGGCACGCCCCTGCGCGACGGTACATTTCCCGGTAATGGGGGAGGTACTTTTCGACCTGCTTATCGGCCATATCCATCGCTTGCTTCTTGCCTGCGAAGAAGGCCGCAGCTTCCGCCAAAATTGCCGGTTCGTCGATCGTGGTCAAATGCCCGCCCTTAGCCACGATCTGGCCAGCAACCATGGTTATCAATACCGATTGACCAAATTCGCAATGTACCAATTGGCGGGGCAGATTGTTTAGCGGCACAAAGGGCAACGCTGTGAGATCCAACAGAATGAGATCCGCAGGCGCGCCAATGTCGAGCGTGCCAAGCCCCGGCTCGCGCATCGCCTGTCCACCGCCTGTTGTGGCAGCACGGATGACCTCGGTCGCTTGCGGCCAACGCGTGTAGTCCCAATCGCTCAGGTTATGGATGACGCTCGCGGTCTTCATCACCGACCACATGTTGATGGAATCGTCAGCAATGGCCTCATCAACACCAAGGCACAGTGGAATGCCCCGGTCCTGCATGTCCCGCCAACGCATGATGCCGCTGCCAAGACGCAGGTTGGAATTGGGATTATGAGCCACGGTCGCGCCGGACGCGGCCAGCAGATCCAGATCTGCCTCATCCACCCAGATCGCGTGGATTACGTTCATCCGATCGCTGAGCAATGCCAGATCATGCGTATATTGGACAAGCGACCGGCCTTGCAGGCATTCCTCGCCATAGACGCGTTGCAGGCGCGTCTCCAGCATATGCGCGTAAAACGGCAGGTCATGGCGCAGGCTGATATCGTCAAGCTGCAGGAAATAGTCAGGCGAGACCCGCTGTGGCGCAGAACAGGACACCGCTGCTTTGATCCGGCCATCTGCTGCGCCGTGCCAAGCGGTGATGAGATGTTCGTAGCTTTCAAGCAAGGCAGGAGCGGCAACCCCCTGAGGCGCTGACAATTGCGCCCGCAGGTCCGGCGGTAGAATGTCGCGCAGGAAGGGCAGTTTTTCCAGCTCGCTGAGTTCCGGTTGGTCAAGCGCCAGCCGGGCGCGCATGCCGCTATCGACGTAAGCCTGCGCCACCGCATCCACGATGTCCGGATCGGGTGACGGCACGAAAAAGCAGTCATCCTGCACCGAAGTGGTTCCGCCGCGCAGCATTTCGATGCAGCCCAACATCGTGCGCAAGTAAGCCTCACGCGGGGTCGGGCGCAGCACCTCCAGCTCGGGGCATTCATACAGCATGAAAATTTCAAGCGGGAGCGAGGGCAGGCGGCCCTTCATATGGTTCACGGCAGAATGAAAATGTCCGTTGATCAAGCCGGGCATCAGCAGGTTGCCTGCGCCTTGGATCACCTTTTCACCCGGCTGCGCGGTCAGATCCTTGGCAATTTCGGCTATGCGTCCGTTGCTGACCCGCAGATCGCAGGTCGTGGTCATGCCGTCTTTCAGGTCAAGGTCAAGCAGCCGCACGCCTCGAAATAGCGTATTCGTCATGTGGAGGACGACCCCTGATAGTATGGCGTGCGTTGCGACGTGTTTTGAAGATACCCATCATAGAAGTCCTCGACGACCGGGAAGACTTGCTCGCGCAGCCAGTGGCGTTCTTGCTCTTCCGCGTCGCGTGGTTTGGCCAATACCTCCGCGATTTGAGCAAGAATCGCCGCGCGATCGATCAGGGTAAATTCACCGTCTTCATAGACCACACGCCCAGCGATCATGACCGCTTGCACGTCTTTGGTTTTGGCGCGATGGATCAAGGCGTCAAGCGGGGCGATATCTGGATCCTGAAACGGGTAAGTGGCGTTGTCGTAGTCCAGCACAACGGCATCCATCTGCCGGCCCGGGTCCAGCCGGCCGATTTCGGCCCCAAAGGCGGTGGTCATTCCGCCATGTTCGGTCGCCATCCGCAAGACCTGCGCCGGAGAGGGCACGTCCGTAATTGTCATACCCGGAACCCGGTGCACGGTCAGTGCCATGCGCATTTCCTGCAACATATCGCGGTCGTCGTTGATGCCCGCCTCATCCATGCCCATACCCACGGTCATCCCGCGTTTTTGCAACTCCATCAGCGGCAGCACGCCAGAGCGAAGGCGGAAATTGGACGAACAATTGTGGCAGATACAAGTCCCGGTTCCGGCACAGATCTCGATATCTTCTTCAGTCATCCAAACGCCATGACCAAGGGTCATATGCGGACCCAAAAGGCCGAGCTTTTCCAGATGTTTGACAGCCGTTGTTCCAGTCCGTTTGAAGGCATATTCTTTTTGGAAGGCCGTCTCAAGCAGGTGCATATGCATGGGCGCGCCAGCGGAACTCGATTTCTCCTGGATTGCCAGCAACCCGTCGTCGCTCATCCAGTGCAAGTTGGCGGGGGCCAATTGGATACGGGCGCGCGGATTGTCGTTCTGGTCCACCAGCACGTCGAAAAGCTGCATGAAATCGTTGAACTGCAGGGTTTGTTTGGCGAAATGCGCCGCCATGACTGTGGCCACATCGGGGGGCAGACGTTTGCAGAACTCTTCATCCGCCTCATAGACAAAGCGGTTTTGTTCGCGCACCGCATAGCAATAGGACACGCGCATGCCGATATCATCATAGGCCTTCAGGACGCCACTGGCCGAGGCCACGACTTGGTCAAAATTGCCCATGGCCCAGCCCTGGATATGCTGGACGGTGGTGACGCCCGAAGCGATCATCTCAAACGCAGAAAACATCGTGTCCAAATAGGGATCGATTTTGCGCATCGCCAAACGGGCGGCAAACCAAAGTTCCAGAGGGTAATCGGGCGCGCCCAATTGAAGTGGTGTCAGACCAAGATGGTGGTGGCTGTTCACCAGCCCGGGAATAATCATGTGGTTGGAATGCGTGGTCACACTGGCGTCTGGATAGGCGCCTGTCACCTCGGCCTTTGGGCCAACGGCCAACACTACGCCATCCTGATGGGCCAGTGCGGCGTCATCCAGCATCTCCAGCGCACCGTCTTTGGTCACGCCTTTGACGATCCACCGGGCGGTTACAATCTTTACCGTCATGCCAGTTCCTGCTCTTGTTCTTTGAAAGACTTTTCGACCTCTTCGGCCAGTAGCGCTTCGCACTGTATGGCAAGGTCGATCATCTCGGGGCTGCGCATGTCGCGCGGGCGGGGGGCAGAGATCGGAATCTCGGCCTTGATCTGGCCGGGGCGGGCGGTAAAGACCACCACCCGGTCCGCCAGTGCCAGCGCCTCTTCAATTGAATGGGTCACCAACAGAACCGAGGCTTTGGAACTTTCCCAGATGTTTAACAAATGTCCCTGCATGCGGGCGCGCGTCTGAATATCAAGGGCAGCAAAAGGCTCATCCATCAAGAGGACCATAGGCTTCATGGCCAACGCACGGGCCAATGCTGCCCGCTGCCGCATCCCGCCAGAAAGCTCGTGGGGTCGTTTGTCGCCCGCGCCCACGAGTCCGACAAGGCGCAGTAAACGTTCAGCCGCTTCTTCCTGCTTTTTAGGGGATTGACCAGCGATTTTAAGGCCAAAGGTAATGTTGTCCCGCACGGTAAGCCATGGATACAAGGCTGCTTCCTGAAAAATCAGACTGCGTTCCGGGGACGGCTCCGTGACCTCCAAACCGTCAAAAGTCACGCTGCCTTCGGTCGCGTTTTCTAGGCCTGCAACGATGTACAGCAAGGTGCTTTTGCCGCATCCAGACGGCCCCAGCAAAACCACGAATTCCCCCAGTTCCACCTCTAGCGACAGGTTGCGGACCGCTGGCACTGGGTCGGGCCCGTCGGGGTTCCACGTCTTGAACACATTGGTGATTTTTAGACCTAAAGTCATCTTAAAGACCTCCTACGCTGGATGGGCCGACCCACCACAGCACTTTGCGTTGCACGTATCGAAGCGTCTGATCAAAGGCGAAACCGGTTATCCCAATTAGCGTCATGGTAAAAAAGACAAGGCTGGCATTGAACGTGTTGCGGGCCATCATGGTGACCTGCCCAAGGCCAGAACCGACACCTACGGCCTCGGCGATCAGCACCACCATCCATGCGGCGAAAAGGTTCATGCGCAGAGTAACAAACAGCTCTGGCAGGATCGCGGGCAAGATCACATGTCGATAGATCTGGCGTTTGTTGCACCCCATGATCCGGGCAAGTTGGATGTAATGGGCGGGGACATTGTCGATCTGAGACAGGGTCGCAAGCGTCATGATGAAAAAGATCGCGATAAAAACGAGGAAGATCGCGGGCGGATTGCCGATGCCAAAGATGAACACCGCTACCGGTAGCCACGCCACCGGAGAAATCGGTGCCAGCATCGTCACAAGCGGCAACATCAGTTTGCCAAAAACCTTGAAATAGCGAATGCCGATCCCGATCGCCAGCGACAGAGTAAAGCCCAGTACAAGTCCGGCCGTCACCCGAAACGACGACCAGGCAATCACGCCCAAAACGGAAAAGATCGAACCGCCCGTGGCCAGCGCCCCGGCGCGTGTGCCGCCGGGGTCGAAGAACCGGAACTGGTCGGTCAGGTTGGTCAAAAACATATGTGGTGGCGGAAGCAGAAGAGGATTTGCCCACCCCCGCCACCAAGCGAATTCCCACAAACCAACGAAAATCGACAAGGACGCAAAGACCCAAAGTGTTGGCTCCAGCCGGTTCAGAAGCTTTTTGAAGACCGAGGTCTGGTTGCTTCGTGTCACAGGCGCACTTACCGTTTCGTCGGTCATGATAGGGCCTTACGCAGCAGTCTTAAGGTTTAGACTGTCATAGAGGTCGGCGTTTTCGGCAATCACCTCTTCCAAAAGCGTCCAGTTCACCGCCGAATCTGGCAGGGTCTCCTTGACGTAGCCCATTTTCTGCATCGAGACAGAACGCTCGACAAAGAAGTCGGTGTTGTTGCGTTGGTCGATCATTACAGGCTGGCGCGATTGGGCGAGAGTCAAAGCCTCAAGCGAGGTTTTGTAATAGGTGCCTTGCGTCGTGGCCAATGCGGCGGCTGTATCCGTTTCGGATTGATACTGGGCGGTCATCATCGCTTTGATCACAGCTTTAACAGCGTCCGGGTTTTCCTCCATTAAAGGTGTACGGGCGGCCAATACGCAGTCCGAATAGCCCTTGCCATAAAGATCCAGACCGTCGGTCAGAATGGATGCCCCAGCGCGTTCCTGCAAACATTGTGTCGCATAGGGTTCAATGTGGCTGACCGCGTCGATCGCGCCGTTGATGAAGGCTGCTGCCAGTTCGGGCGAGGTGTTGAAATACTTGATCTCGGCATCGGCAAATTTCATGCCCGCCGACGTCATGTAGTCATAGGGCAGAACTTCAAGCGTGTCGGCTTGGAAGGTGCCGATGGTTTTACCTTTCAGATCTGCCGGGGACGAAATCCCTTCGGAACCGATGAGGATACAGCCTTCGACGCCTGCGCCTGCGACGATCTGCACAGGCGCACCGGCATCCACCAGCGTGATGAAGTTGGAGTACGGGATGACCGAGACATCCACCATGCCTGCGCCGAACAATGTCACGACGTCAGTCGTGGTGGGGGTGACGACAAATTCGAGGTCGACTCCGTCGGCTTCAGCCAGTTTGCGTTCCTTGGCTAGGAAAATACCAAGGTTGCACAATCCACCGCCATGGGTTGCCTTGATCCGGGTCAGGCCTTGCGCCGCAGCCATGCCCGGTGCCATCAGACCTGCCGGGATCGCCAGACTGGCCGCCGCCGCAGCCCCGCCTTTGAGAAAGCCGCGACGGCTTGCTTCTTGTATTTTATGATATGTATTTCCGCATCTTTCGCACATGTGATGTCCTCTCTGTCAGGACACAAACGAAGCATCTGGGCCGGAAATTACACGTACGACCCCGTCACTTCATCTGTGACAGTTTCGGCACGCCAACCAGAAAAGCAGTTAGGCGGATCAATGGGAGGAGACCCTCACCAGCCGCTTTGCGCTGGCTTTATGTTGGCCCCGAGGTGCGATATATCCAAAGGCTGACGGTTTGAGGATTTACTAATTTTTTGTAAACGGCGGCATTCTGCCCGTTTTTAACGGTAGTTTGGCGCATTTTTGGGCGCAGTTTGTCTGAGAAAAAGGGGTCAGTTGTATCCGAGACGATATAGCGCCCCGGTGAGCACCCGAATCCCGTGAACAATATCGGGGATGCTTGAGAACTCTTTGGGCGTATGGCGACGGCCATCCTTGCTGCGCACGAACCGCAGGGCGACGGGGCAGATCTGGCTCATCTGCTGGGCATCGTGTCAGGTGCCACTGGCCATGCGCAGCCTCGGGATGTTTGTCGCGTCAGCCGCCGCCTGCATGGCGTCAAGAAGGGTCGGATCACTTTGGCATGGCGGATGATCGAGCGTTTGACGGCGATTAAGTGCCAGGCCACGCTTGGCGGCGATCCAGTCCATGATCTCATTAGGCGGATCGTGAAGTGCCTTCGCGGCCTCTGGGTCCGGGTGGCGCGCATCGATGGTAAAGGTCACGCTGCGTGGAATGATCGCAGGCGCAGTGGGGTCAATACTGCACTGGCCAACAGTGGTGACGGCGAGGCGGCCCAGAGCTTCGGCATGGGCAATGGCGGCGGCGGCGATCTCGACCATCCCGGGCATGGGATCAGCCCGAATGGCCATCGGCAAGGCATCCGCGTGGTTCGAGACGTTGGTCAAAGTGACCTCTGTGTGCCTGATATGGGGGGTCGCATCGACGACCGCGACGGACAGAGCGGCGTTTTCAAGGATCGGACGCTGCTCGATGTGCCGCTCGATAAAACCTGCGAGGTCGTTACGGGCGACCTCTGCAAGGCGCACCGGATGGAACCCGTGGGCGCGCATCGCGGCGCTGATCGGGGTGCCAGCGTCATCTACAACTGTTTCGCAATCTTCCAAGCTTGACCGCCCAACAATCGCAGTTGAACCCCGAAAGCCAGCCGTGGGAAAGCGGCTGCTTTCTTCTTCACAAAGGTTGACCCTCTCCAAGGGGCGTTTGGGGGGCAAAAGTGGCGGCCAAGGTTTGCAGCGCGACAAGTCCGGCAATCACACCCAACGCCCGGTCACAGCATCCGTCAGAGCGTTGGCTGTCGATATGCGAGCCGGTGACGAGGGAAGGTCTTGGGCTTGGCCCAAAAGTTACCGACCTGATCAAAGCGCGTGGTAAGCCCGGCCTCTTGTGCCCAAGCCAGCACTTGGGCCTGCGCCTTGCCACTCATTGGCATAGACCAACCGGCAGACCCCTGTCTCGCCCACGGCACCATGCTGGGTCAGTGAGAGGATCATATCTTTGGACCCTCTCGGGGTCGATCTTGGGCATTTTGGGGCACTCCTCTTTTGCGGACACCGGGGCGTTGCGACGCTCTATTGCCAGCGCCAAAGCCATGTTGCGCTGGGATCAGCAAAGAAACCGACTATTTTCCCAGCATTTCGCCTAACTTTGTACGTTTCTTAATCATTGGCTGCCGATTGCATGCCATTTTCGGGCCAAACCAAAGACAAGCGGCCCGATGCCTTTCTAGCCTCAGCAGATACACAAACGCAGTGGGGATTGGATGAAGGCGATTGGCATCGACGTGGGCGGGACGTTCACAGATTTGATCTATGTGGATCGTCAGACCGGGGCGCAAGGAATTCACAAGGTGTCGACCACGCCAGACGATCCGTCACAAGGCGTGATCATCGGGTTGACGGAACTCATGGTACAAGGCGCGATTGCCCCGAGCGACATTGCCCAAGTCTTTCACGGAACGACGACCGCAACCAATGCGGTTTTAGAGGCGCGCGGCGCGCGGGCCGGGATGATAACCAATGAGGGGTTTCGCGACGTGCTGCATATCGGTCGCCATCAGCGGCCCGATCACTATTCCATCATGCAAGAGATCCCGTGGCAAAACCGCCCTTTGATCAAACGGCGTTACCGCAAGACCGTACCGGGGCGACTGGTGCCGCCCACGGGCGAAGAACTGCAGCCACTGGACGAGGCCGCCATTCGACAGGCGGCGCGCGAATTAAAGGCGGATGGGGTCGAGGCGGTGGCAATCTGCTTTCTCTTTTCGTACCTCAACCCGGTCCATGAGAACCGGGCCAAGGCCATCGTGGCCGCAGAAATGCCGGATGCTTTTGTTACTACGTCCTCGGACATCTCGCCTCAATTCCGGGAATTTGAACGGTTCACGACAGCCGCTCTTGCCACCTTTGTCGGTCCCAAGGTCGGCTCCTACGTCAAGAACCTCGAGGCCGCATTGGCAGATCAAAAGATCAGTGGCGACTTGCGGATCATGGCCTCCAACGGCGGCGTTGTAACGCCCCGAATGGTGACCCTGAACCCGGCGCTGACGATGATGTCAGGTTTGGCGGCGGGCGTTCTGGGCGGCGCTTGGGTGGGCCAGCGCTGTGGCCGGGACAAGGTGATCACCTTTGATATTGGCGGTACCTCTGCGGACATCGGAATTGCGATCGATGGGGTCTGTGCGGAGACGGACGCGCGCTCCACTTCTATCGCGGGCTTTCCCCTTTTGATGCCGATGCTTGATATCCATACGATTGGGGCGGGAGGCGGTTCGATCGCTTATGTGGATCAGGGCGGCGCCTTTAAGGTTGGCCCGCAAAGTGCAGGGGCAGATCCGGGTCCTGCAGCCTACGGTCGGGGCGGCACCAAGCCGACGGTCACGGATGCGAACCTTGTCTTGGGTCGGCTGGAGCCGGGAGATTTTCTGGGCGGTGAGATGGGGCTGGATCTGGACGCAGCTCAAGTGGTGATCAACGATCTGGCGGCAGAACTTGGCATGGACCCTCTGGAAGCAGCAGAAGGCGTGCTAACGATCCTCAACGCCAATATGGCCAATGCGATCCGATCCCGCACGGTGCAGCGCGGCATCGACCCGCGCAGTTTCTCACTGGTGGCGATGGGAGGAGCCGGGCCGTTACAAGGGGCTGAGGTTGCGGCGATGCTTGAGGTGCCTGAAGTTATCGTGCCGCCGCATCCCGGGATCACATCTGCCTTGGGGCTGCTGATTGCCGATCTCAAATACGACGTGATCCACACCCAGTTTCAAGTCTCGACCTCTGCCGATCTTGCCTTGTTCAACAGTGAATTTGCCGAGATGGAAGCCAAGCTGACCGCACGGCTGGCCGAGGATGGGCTGCACGCTGACGATGTGCGGTTCGAAAGAGCGGGAGATTTGCGTTACCTGGGCCAGGGCTACGAATTGCGGGTGCCGTTTGATCTGGGTGAAGTGACGGAGATCGCGCTGGAAGAGGTTTGGCAGCGGTTTCATGACAGCCATGCGGCGGAATACGGCCATGCCTTTAAGGACAGTACGATTGAGGTCGTGAACTTGCGGATGACGGCTGTGGGTGCGTCGCCTGACCTCGATTTGCCGGTGCCGGATGGGGGTAAAACACTAGACATGGCGCATGTTCGCACGCGCCAAGCGGTGTTCCGGGTTGATGGCACGTTGCAAAGTTTTGAGACGCAGGTCTATCGCCGCGATCTTCTACCGCTGGGGGTGCCGGTGTCGGGGCCTGCGATCCTGCTGCAAAAAGACAGCACAACAGTGGTACCGCCCAAAGCCACAGCCACGCCCCATGAAACGGGCAGTGTGATCATCAGCCTGGAGACCAAGTCATGAGCCGCATCGATCCTGTCACCGGCGCAGTCATTCAAGGCGCGCTGGAAAGCATCGCTCTGGAAATGGGGCACAAGCTGATGCGCATGTCCTATTCCTCGATCATCCGCGAATCCGAAGATTTCGGTGCGGCTTTGACCGATGCGACAGGCTTGCAAATGTGCGAATGCCGCATGTCCACGCCCCTGCAATCAGGACCTATTCCCGGTTATATCCGCAATGTTCTGAAGGTATTGGCAGAGCGGGATGATCCCGTGCGCCCGGGCGATGTTATCATGCACAATGACCCCTATGGCGGAGCGTCGCACGGGCCTGACGTGGCTTTTTGTGTGCCGGTCTTTCAGGGTGAGACGCTGATCGGCTGGTCTGCTACGACGGCGCATCATTTAGACATTGGCGCCCTGAGTCCGGGCAGTTGCGGGATTGTGGATGCGGTAGACACCTATGCTGAAGGTCTGCAATTCAAGGCAATCAAGGTCTTTGACCAAGGCGAACGCAACGAGGCGGTCTGGCATATCCTGCGCGCTAATATCCGCGCCACGGATCTGGTCGTCGGCGATATGGAGGCGCAGATCGAAGCGGCGCGCATCGGGGCTGCGCGCCTTTTAGAACTGGTGGACCGCTATGGGCTGGACAGCACGATGGCTGCTTTCCATGACCTGATGGACTACTCTGAACGGTTGATGCGCGATGCGATCCGGGCCTTGCCAGATGGGGAGTATGCGGCAAGCACCATGCTTGATGGCTATCTGGATGACCCAAACCCCGCGCGCCGTGAATTGCCGCTGGTGGTGACGCTGAAAGTTGAAGGGGATGACCTTACGGTCGATTTGACCGGCACTGCGGCGCAGGTGCCTGACAGGCCGATAAACATGCCTCTGGTGGGCACTGTCGATTGCTCGATCTGGCTGACGATCCGGTCGATCTTGCTCGATACCGTGACCTATGGGGCGATCCCGCAGAATTCGGGCCTGACCCGACCAATCAAGATTGAGGCGCCCAAGGGCACGCTGGTTAATCCGATTTTCCCTGCCCCTGTGATCGCGCGTTTCTGTCCGGGCAACCAATTGGCGGATACAGTGATGAAGGCCTTTGCGCAGATCGTGCCGGGGCAAGTCTCGGCCGGCATTGGCAATTTGCGGGTCGTGGCCCTGTCCGGCCTACGGGATGGAGACCATTGGGTGCATATGGAGATTATGGAAGGCAGTTACGGCGGGCGCAAAGGGCTCGACGGGATGGATGCGGTAGATACGCTTTATGCTAACACCCGCAACAACCCCATTGAAGACATCGAGTCTCACATTCCTATTCGAGTGGACCGCTATGAACTTCGTGAAAACGCAATGGCGGCGGGGCAATGGCGTGGCGGCATCGGTGCCATCCGTGAGTTCACCTTTCTTGATGAGGCGGGGTTCTCCCTCGAAGGCGAGGGCCATGCCTTCAAGCCTTGGGGTTTCGATGGTGGCGCGGACGGTTATGAGGCCGAGCTGACCTTGGTCCATACCGATGGCACTACCACCAACCTACCATCCAAGGTGCCATATTTTAAAGTCAAAGCTGGGGAAAAGCTGGTGTCGGTTGGCCCAAGCGGGGGCGGATATGGTGACCCGCGTTTGCGACCTGCAGAGGCTGTCGCGGATGACATCGCGGATGGCTTGCTTTCCGAAGAAACATCGAAAGTGATTTTTGAATAGAGTATCTAAAATCCCAACAAACTAGATATGCTTTTACCGCTCTGACAAATCGCGTCCGATCTGTTCTGAAAACCGGGAGGCGGCGACCGACAGGCTACGCCCGGCCAATTGCCCCATCCAGAGTACCCCGGGGGGCCACCTCGCGTACATCTGTTAGCCGGGCAGTTAGATAGGTGTCTTGGACCGGGGCAAGAGGCGCACCACTTTCGATATGAAACGTCACCGCCATAGTTTTGACCACACGGCCTTGCGGGCCCATTGAGTCAGGACCTCGGCGGCACAGAGGAAGTCTTCAAGCGCCATGTATTCATCAGGGTTATGGCTCCCGTTTTCATTGCGGATAAAAAGCATGCCCGCAGCCACGCCCATCTCGGCAAAGGTCGCGCAATCATGACCACCACCTGAAGGCAAGGAGATCTGCTCGGCACCATAGTGTCGCGCGGCCTCGATCAGACCGGTTTGAATGGCCGCTGTCATGGGGGCTGGGGCAGCGCGGGTCGCAGGCCCCAGATCAATGGACACGCCGCGCTTTGCGGTGATCTTTGCCACAGTGCTCTGCAAGAAGTGATCGAACTGATCCAGAATATTTGAATCCTGGCTGCGCATATCCAACGTAAAACCCAGATGGCCGGGAACCTTGGTAATCCCGTGTTGCGCGGGGTCAGTTGAGAACTCTCCAATGGTCAGAACCATATCGCCGCCCGAATTTTCGGTTTGAAGCCACCAGCTTTCAAGGGTTGCGACCAACTCTGCCCCGGCCATAACCGTATCTCGGCGGCCTTGCCGAGGTACGCCGCCAGCATGCGTGGTTTCGCCCATGATGCTGGCAAAACGATGCCGGATGTTGCCGCGAATGCCGGTCACGATGCCGATGGGCTTTCGTGCCTCCACCAAAATCGGTCCCTGTTCGATATGAACTTCGACAAAAGCGCGGATGCGTCTCGGGTCAAGGTGTGCTTTGCCATCACGGATCGCTTGGGGATCAAAACCTGCCTCTGTCATGTGATCGGCCAGGGTGCGGCCCGTGTCAGAACGCTTTACCCTTTCGGGTGCGTCCTTGGGCAACAAACCAAACGCGGCACGGCTGCCAAGATAATGTTCGGGGAACCAGATCATTTCTTCGGCGCGTATCGCCATTAGGGTGATGTCGCAGGGCGGCTGCGGCCCTTGGGCCAACTGTTCAAGCATGTAAAGCCCGGCCAGAACGCCCGCTGCACCATCGTAGTTTCCGCCATGGGGCACTGAATCAAGATGCGATCCTGTCATCAGCACCGGGGCAGTCCGGTCCTGACCTGGCAGGGTCACATAGAGGTTGCCGATGGAGTCGGCGCGATGTTCTAACCCGATGTGTTCGGCCTCGCGCCGGATCAAATCGTGGGCTGCGCTTTCGAGCGGACCGAAACTCGCCCGGGTGACACCGGGCGGGTCGGCACTGATCTCGGCCAGCTCAGCAAAAAGCCGCTTTGCCCGATCAAATGCGCTCAAAACAGCGCCTCGGGAATGACCATGACGATCTGTGGCCACAGGATGATCAGGCCAACCATGGTTAGCATCGCCGCCACAAAGGGCAGGATGCCGCGATAAACATCCGCCAGCTCTCCGCGACCGCGCACGCCTTGCACAACATAAAGGTTCATGCCGACAGGTGGCGTGATCAGCGCCAGTTCCATCATGATCACCAGAAAAATCCCAAACCAAACAGGATCAATACCCAAATGCAGGATCACCGGCATGACGACAGGGATGGTGCCCACCATCATCGACAGGGTTTCCAGAAAGCAGCCCATGACCAGATAGAACAATACGAGGATCAGGATCATCTCGGTGGCACTTAGCCCCAGATCGGTTACTGCCCGGCTCATGGCTTGTGGAACGCCTAGCAAACCGACGATGAAGTTAAGAAAGAACGCGGCTGTGATGATGAAAAGCAGCATGGCTGAGGTTTTGATCGTGGCCACAAAGGCCGCATGGAGCATTTCAAAACTCAGAGCGCGATTGGCTGCCGCGAGGCCAAAGGCCAGCACCACACCAAGCGCCGCGGCCTCTGTGGGCGTTGCCCATCCACCGTAGATGGCGCCCATCACGACCACGAAAATGCCCAAGGGTGGCAGCAGATACCGCAAGCGGCGCAGACGCTCGGCGCGGGGCGGTACTTCTGTCACCTGTTCGGCCAGTGATGGTTTCCACAAAACGGCAATAGCGATGATGGCCATGAAAAGCAGCGTCAGCAGGATGCCGGGCAAAATGCCTGCTGCAAAAAGCTGCCCGATGGAGGTATTGGTCAGCGCCCCATAGATAATCAGATTGACCGAGGGCGGGATCAGAATGCCGAGGGTTGCGCCTGCGGCGATGGTGCCCAGAACAAGTGGTTCGTGATAGGCGCGCCGCTTAAACTCGTCCAGCGCCACGGTGCCGATGGTGGCGGCCGTGGCCACTGATGACCCGGACACAGCCGAGAACATCGCGCAGGCGCCGATATTTGTGTGCAATAACCCGCCGGGCAGCCGGCTCAGCCAATCGGTCAGGCTTTCGTACATGTTGCGGGTGATACCGGCACGCAAAAGCAATTCGCCCAGCAGGATAAACAAGGGAATGGTCGTCAGCAGAAAGTCGTTCATCACTGACCAAAGGTTGGTGCCGAAAGACAGCAAGACCGGTGGCCCAAAATAAACCAGTGCCCCAAGCACGCCTGTCGCCAGCATGGCAATGCCCACATGCAAACCGATGAACATTAAGCCCAGCATAATGGCAAAGCCGATGGTTGCCCCGGTAAGATCAATCATTTGCGTGCCTCGTCGATTTCCTCAGCCACTGTTGGTGGGGCAAGCAAGCCGTCCGCGGCCGCAAGGCCGTTGCGTAAGGCCAGCAGCCCGCGCAGGGCCGTCCAAAGTGCTGAAACGGCGAACAGAACCAGACCCGCCATCCAAAGGGATTGCGGAATCCAAAGGGGGACTTGTAGGGGGCTGGATGAAACGGATCCAAAGGTCAAACTGTCGTCCAACGTGCGCCATCCCATGTACCCCATGAAAGCCGCGCCAAGCCCCAAAGCCACGTATGACAGCAAGTTCAAACCGGCTTGCACACGATTGGGCAGCCGCAACAAAAGCACATCGATGCGGGTGTGGGCGCGTTCCACAGCCGCAAGCGCCATGCCGAACGTTCCAGTCACGGCAACCACATATCCGCCAATTTCATCCACACCTTGCAGGGAATGGTTGAACAGTTTGCGGGCCAGAATTTCGTAAACTATCAGGAAGGACAGGCCCAGACAGGCATATCCACCAAGGATTCCGATGATGCGCATGGTCCCTCCTTAAGGGGGAAGGACGCGCCTCAGCGACGCGCCCCGGTGTTTTACTTCAGCTCAATGCCGCGCGCTGTGCCCACGGTGGCGTTCCAGATCGACGAGCAATCCGCAAAGCCCTCGTTGCAGCTTTCGGCCCAGCCCGGCAGGACCTGTTCCATCGTCGCCACAGTCACTTTGGCCTGATCCTCGGGTGAGGGCTCGACCAGCTTCATGTCAAAGGACGTGTAGTTCTCGCAGCCTTCTCCGCCGGTGTTGCAGGCGATGGCCCAGCCGTTGTTTTCCTTGGCAAGCGCCCAGAACGCATCCTCGAAGCCCGCAAACTCGACCTCAAGCGCGGCCTTCTCGGCGTCCGAAAAGCTGTTCCACTTGTCCAGATTGATGAAATGCGCATTCACTGACCAAGAGATGCCCAAAGGCAGGAAATGTGTCGTAACTTCGGGCCAGTTACCGGTGTTGCCTGATGTGGGCGAGGTGATGGCGCAGTCCACGACCCCACGTTGCAAGGCTGGGTAGACTTCCTTGAAGCTCATCGTGACGGGGGTACCGCCCAGGGCTTCGATCAGCGTTGACATGGAAGAGGTGTAGGAGCGGATCTTCAGCCCCTCGAAATCGTCAAGACTGGCGATCTCGGCATTGCAATAAAAGACCTGCGGGCCATAGGGCCAGACTGCGAGAGGTTTAGCGTTGAACTTTTCGGCGACCCGCTTTTCCAACTCTGGCATGAAGGCCTCCACGGCCTCTTCGAGCTGTTCCATCGAGGTGGACACGCCGATCAGGTCGATGCCTTCCAGAAAGGCATCGTCCCGGGCGGCAGCGCCCACAGTGCTTTGCACAATGTCGAACGCGCCGGTGCGGACCATGCGCAGCGTGTCCTGCATATCCACGCCCACCACGTCGAGGGGGTTAAAATTGATCGCCAGATCAATGCCGGTCTTTTCAGCTAGACCTGCATAGAATTCCTGTTCCAGAGCGGTATGGAACTTGTGTGTCGAGACAAGGCCGGTGGCCCGGATTGGCGTTTCGGCGAATGCCGGTGCCGCGGCGGCCACAAGACTAGCGGCCGCGAGTATTGATTTCAGGGTCATGTTGTTTCTCCATGTTGGGTGATGATTTTGTTGCGGGAAGTGTCGCAGCAAAGTGGCGGGCAATATCGATGCGACGCGCCCGCCAAATCTGGCCGTCGAGGCTGGCCAGAAATTCCAGAATGTCCGTAACGGCACGGAATCGGGCCGGGCGCCCTGTAATCCGAAGGTGAAAACCGATAGAAAGGGTAGAGGATTTGCCATGGCGCGCTTCTTTCAAAAGCTGCTCAACCGCGTCGCGCACATAGTCCACCATCTCAGCGGCGTGGGTAAAACCGTTCGGATGAAAGAACTTCATGTCATTGGTGTCGAGATTATAAGGCACCGTGACCAACCCGCTTGGGTCCGGGTAGGGCAGATCGTCGTCAAAGGCGTTGGAGGTATAGACATAGCCTGCCTCAGCCAGAAGTTGCCGGGTCCACGCGCTCTCTGAGCCGCGACAGAAGAACCCAAGGGGACGCTGGCCTGTGGCGTTTTCGATGGCCTTGGTTGCGCGGGTCAGCGCATCACGTTCGCTTTCGATGTCCGTGAAATCCGCATGTGGTCGCCACAGCCAGCCATGGCAGGCGGCCTCGCCGCCAGCCTCGGTGATCGCTTGCGCAAGTTGGGGTGCGCGGTCTACTGCGCGCCCACACATATAGAAGGTCGCGGGGGTCTGTGTGTCCTTCAGGGCCGCCAAGAACCGCCAAAGCCCAACGCGGCTGCCGTAGGCAAAAATTTGCTCCTGCCCCTGATCGCGCTGGCCTTCAGGTACCACGCTGATCACTTCACCCACGCGTTCTGACGTGCTGTCCCCGTCGCCGACCTGAAGTTCGCCACCTTCTTCGAAATTGACGACGACCGAGACGGCCACTCGGGCACCGTTGGGCCAGATGATGTCTGGCGGCGCGCCGGCGTATCCGATGAGGTCGCGGTCAGACATTGAACAGCTGCCCCCAGCCTTTGATCCGCGAGGGGTCGTCGCCCGCGACCTGCATTGATTTCCATAATGCAGTGGACACGCTGTCGAGTACGGGAATGCCCGTTTCGGCCTCGATGATCTGGGCAAGACGGGCCCCGCGGAAATTGGTGCAATAGATCGTGATGACGTCCGGCTTGTCCTCTGCCACGGCACGACACAGGTCCAGAATTTCGGCCTCTGTGTAGGTTGCGAATGAAAAGTTTCCTGGATCGCCCAAGTGCCTTTCGCCAGCGATTTCATAACCCTCAGCGCGATAGTTCGCAAGAATTCGGGTCTGGATCTCGGGCAGGTAGGGGGTGATAAACCCCACGCGACGTGCGCCCAACTTTGCTAGAAGTTCATTCATCGCAAGAATGGATGAACATGCTTTGACCCCGGTTCGGGTCTCAATCTCGGCAATCAGGGCGCGGTCAGTATCAAATCCAAGCCATCCCGACGACGTGCCGTTCCAGCAGATTGATTGCACTTCTGCATCGGCCAACAGGTCGGCAGCGGCCAGCATAGGCTCATTCTTGAACTGGCCAAGCGCATCCGCCTCCATGGAGATTTTCAGAACCCGGAACCGCGCGAAATGCGCCGATGCATCCGGTAGATCGGCCAGCATTGCGGCGGTCAGGGGTTCAAGCACTGTGTTGGACGAGGGCGTGAGCATGCCCAAACGAGTGCTGGCCAATTCAGCTGTCATGCGGGATACCTTTCAATATGAAGCCTGTTTTGTTGATCAACCCAAATAGTTCGGTGCAGACCACCGCTGCGATGCTGGCCATTGCCCGGCGACATCTGCCTGATGTCGAGGGGTGGACGAACGCCAAAGCACCCGGAATGATTACCGACCCTGCGGCTTTGTCCGCAGCCGGAGACCAGATCGTTGCGGCGGCTTTGCCCTCTGCACAGGGGATTATCATTGCCGCTTTTGGCGATCCCGGTGCCGAACATCTGGCGGCCATCAACGATGTACCCGTTGTGGGCATCGGGGCGGCCGCGGCGCGCCAGGCAGGGCGGGGTGAAGACCGCTTTGCCGTTGTCACCACGACGCCAAGGCTCGCCCCTGCCATTGATGTGCTGATGCGGGCCCACGGCAAAAACTATCTGGGGTGCTTTTTGACGGATGGCGCGCCCGAGGCGCTTTTGGCTGATCCTGTCAGGCTCGATGCCGCCCTGATCGCAGGGTGCATTCGGGCCTGCGACGCAGGGGCCGCGCGCGTGATCATTGGTGGAGGCCCCTTGGCCACTGCTGCAGAGCGCATCGCACCGGCGGTTCCAGTTCCGCTGGTTCAGCCCTTGGTTGCCGCCTGCAAAGAGATCGCGGCGGCTACAACAGGACATCCGGTGCCTCCCGCTCCAGATGGATCCCAATCGGCGCGCTAACGGGTGCCCCGTCTTGGGCGACCGTTACACCACGCAAGACCGTGCGCACTGGCCATCCTGTCACCTCAAACCCCTCCCAGGGCGTATAGTCGGATCCGTGGTTCAGATCGGCTTGCCGGATCGGCTTTTTGAGCGTCGGATCCCAAAGCGCGATGTCCGCATCCGCCCCCACCATGATCGCGCCCTTGCGCGGGAAAAGCCCGTACAGCCGGGCGTGGTTTGTTGCGGTGATGGCGGCAAAGCGTTCAATGCTAAGACGGCCTGTCACGACGCCTTCTGAAAATAGGATCGGCAAGCGGGTTTCGACACCGGGGATCCCATTGGGAATATTGCGGAAGGTTTGCCGCGCGCCGGGGGCATCCTTTCCGGCCGGATCGTTGAAGCGAAATGGGCAATGGTCAGAGGAGAACAGATCAAAGGTGCCTTGTTCGATCCCTGCCCAGATCTTTGGCCACTCTTCGGATGTGCGTGGTGGTGGCGAGCAGACGTATTTTGCGCCGTCAAAACCGTCCCGGTCCAGATCCTTTGCGGCCAGTGTAATATATTGTGGGCAGGTTTCGGCGAAGACTGTCAGCCCGCGTTGTCGGGCGCGTACAATTTCTTCTGTCGCTTCGCCGTTGGAAACATGCACGATTGTCAGCGGCACGCCCGCGATTTCGGCCAACGAGATGGCGCGATGGGTCGCCTCGCGTTCCACTGGGACAGGGCGCGTCGTGGCGTGATGATAGGGACTGATCTCGCCCGCACGTTCGGCGCGGTCGCGCAGGAACTCTATGGCGTCTTCGTTTTCGGCGTGGACCATGACCATCGCGTTCTGTTCTTTGGCAACGGCCATAACATCAAGGATTTGCCGGTCGCTCAACGCCAGCCCGGCGTAGGTCATGAAGACTTTGAAGCTGGTGTATCCGGCCTGAATCAAAGCAGGCAAATCTTGGCCTAAGGTGACCGGATCAGTTTCCTTGACGATCAGGTGGAATGAGACATCGGTCAGGCAGTTGCCCTCTGCTTTGGCGCGATAGGCGGCGACAGCTTCGCGCAGGGTCTGGCCCTCTTGAGGCAGACAAAAGGGCAGGACGGTGGTGTTGCCGCCGCAGGCGGCAGACCGAGTGCCGCTGGTGAAATCATCCGCCATCTCGATCCCCGGGCCTGAGGGTTGCGAGATATGAACATGGCTGTCGATCCCGCCGGGCAAGGCGATCAGGCCTTTGGCGTCGATCACTTCTGCGCCGTCAAGTCCGGTGCCAAGTGTGGCGATTTTTCCATCCACGATGCCGATGTCGCACTGGGTTGTGCCACTGGCCGTGACGACGCGGGCGTCAGTGATGACGGTGTCGTGTGTCATGGTTTCTCTCCTGCAATGACAGACTTTAGAGCGAGGCCGAGGCCGGTAGACGCCTTTGCGGCGGGGCGGGCTGCGCGGTTGGTATAGTTTGGGGCAATCCGGACCAGCGCCATGGCTTGGGCGGTCGCGGCGGCGATAGGATCAACCAAAATGCCGCTGGCGTCGCTGGCGATCTGTGGTGCAACTCCCGCGAGTGGTGCGCCGCCAAGGATGATCACCTCGGCTCCGTCCTGCGCAGTAGCTTGTTGTGTCAGGGCGATCAGATCGTCTTTGAGTGTGCTCGCTAAATTATCCAGCGATGCAGGTGCCGCGTCTGGGCAAGTGACGCCCGTGAACCGCGCACCAAGGCCGGTTTGCATGACGCAATCCCGATACCAGCGCACCATATGTGGGGAGAAGGTGACGACGCCAAAGCGATCTCCCAACAGGGCAGCGCTCATCACGGCGGCTTCAGCCATGCCGATGATCGGCAGATCGAACAGTTCCCGTGCCGCAACAAGGCCAGGATCGCCAAAGGCTGCAATGATGACCGCGTCGACCTCCCTCGCATGAGTGGCAATGGTCTCAAGGACCAGCGCCCCGGCGATTTGAGCCTCGGCGCGCGAGGCGATGTAAGGAAACCCTTGCGGTGCGGTTACCGGGATGATGTCAGCCGCGTCCCCCGCGATCTGTCGGGCCACGTCGGTCATGCCGTCGGTCATGCTTTGCGTCATGTTCGGGTTGATCAGCAGCAGGCGCATGTCAGGTGACCTCTTGCAGGATGGGTTCAAGGGCTTGGCCAAATGCGATCAGGTCAGCGTCCGCACCAGCTTGGGCAATCAGTTGCAGTCCCAAAGGTCTTCCCTGGCTGTCCTTGCCACAAGGAATAGACAGGGCTGGCACGCCCGCATGGTTTATCTGAGGGGTGAAGGCCGCGTGATCGCGGGCGGCGGCAGGTTGGCCGCCAATCTCGCTCGGGGCGTTTTGCGCCGCAGGCCATGCGACACAAGGCGTGGTGGGCGTCGCGATAAAGCTGTGTTTGTTCAGGGCAGCGCATAGGGTGTCGCGCATCTTGTGGGACACTTGATGTGCCGCCGCAACCTCAACGCCACTGAGGGCGAGGCCCGCGGCAATCTGTTCCCCCAGAGCGGGGTCGAAAATCTTCGGTCGCTGTTTCCACTTGTCCCCGTACAATTGGGCAAGCCCTGCATATTGAAGAGGCTGAATGTCTTGGCCTTTTATGTCGCCGGGCCAATGTATGTCGGCATTGCTGATCTTGATGCCTGCCGCTTTAAGGGCCGTGACCACCGCGTCAAAATTTGCGGCGACGTCCGTGTCAAGTGGTTGCCCTGTGCCAAAATCTGCTGAAATGGCAATCGCTTGTGTTGGTGTTTTGGCCGGTCTCAAACCGCCTAAGACGCCCATCGCGAGGGCGATGTCCGCCATCCGGTGCGCCACTGGGCAGATGACGGAAATACCCCAGACAGGCTCATCAAAGCCGGGGCCGTAAGGGATCAAATCTTGCGTGGGTTTCAGTCCGCACAGGCCAGTGTGCGCCGGGGGGCGGCGGGTGGATCCGCCGGCATCCGTGCCAAGCGCCAGTGGCACGATGCCCGCTGCCACCGCGGCGACGGACCCGCTGGAAGAGCCGCCAGGCGTGAGTTTGAGATCGACAGGGTTGCGGGTGGTGCCGTGCAACAGGGAACTACCCGCGCCCTTGCAGGCAAATTCCGTACAGGTCGCTATTCCGATGACCACGGCCCCGGCTTGGCGCAGGCGGGCCACCGCCTCGGCATCGTCCGGGGCGATGTGATCGGCAAACAGATTGGAGCCTTGGGCGACCCGCATGCCCTTCACCCAGATGTTGTCTTTGATCAGCACCGGGATACCGGCCAGAGGCAGCGCCTCGCCCGCCTTGATCCGTGCCTCGACCGTCCCCGCCTCGTCCAATGCTGCCGGGTTGATCCCACAAATCGCATTGATCGCCGGATTGCGCGCCTCTGCGCGGTCCAGGGCCTCGCGCGTCAAATCGACGGCCGAAGCCGCGCCGCTGTGCACCTCCGCGACAAGCAGGGAGAGAGGGCCGTCCAGCAAGCTCAAGACGTGCCCCCATAATGTTGGGACCAACACGCCGCGATGGCCTTGCGGGGGGCGATCCAAACATCCTTATGGGTCGCGATGTGGGACAGCACTGTTTCCAGACCTGAAATCCGCGAAGGTCGTCCGATGATACGCGGGTGCAGCCCAATCGACATCATCCGTGCCGTCGAGCCGCCTTCCGCATGGAGGCGGTCAAAGCCTGCAATCACGTAGTCGGCAAAGTCCCGCGCATGCACGAAACCGCCACCCGACGTAAACCGCATATCATTTGTGTCAAAGGCATAGGGCAGAACCACAAGGTCGCCGTCCATATAGGGAATGTCGTCGTCATAGGCGTTGCTGTCGTAGGCAAAGCCGCCGTGCTGTTTCAGCAAGTCTCGGGTCCTCGGCGAAGTCGCAGACCGCGTGTGCCACCCGACCGGAGATGTGCCAGCGATCTTGGCGATGGTGTCATAGGTCCGCGCGATCACTGTGCGTTCATGATCGGGTTCCATGCCCGCATGGGTTTCCCAGCGCCAACCATGGCAAGATATTTCATGACCACGGGCCACTGCATCCTTGATAAGCCAAGGAGTGGCCTTTGCGGCGCGGCCACATGTGGAAAAAGTCACTTTCGCATCATGAGCAGCGAAAGCCTCTACAATCCGTTGGTAGCCGCGACGCGGACCGTAACCAAAATGGCTTTCCATGCAAGGGTCTGCTGCGCCTTTGACCTCTTCAACGGCCTCATATCGGCTTTCGTTACGCTCATCGCCCTGAGCAATCGAGAGTTCCGCGCCTTCCTCGATGTTCACGACGAAAGACACAGCTAACCGCGCGCCGTCTGGCCAGCAGGCGGCTGGCGCGTCGTTCCAGTAGCCCCGCAGATTGCGAGTCATGCCACACTCAATGGCAAAATGGCGTTGCGATCCAAAACAAACCCCCGTGACGTCATGGAGATTTTAAAATGGCATGCCATTTGTGGAAGCAGCCGGAAATTGTGAAGAAATCCAAACCAAATCTGGGGTTTGATGGAAAATTAGGCGAAAATGCCCGAGACGCGCCGATTTCTCAGCGTTTAGGAGTCGTCCAATGCCGCTGCAACGGTTTCGCCCGTATGGCGCAAGTGCTGCTCCCATACACTTGCCGCAAGGCTTGCGTCACTGTTGCGGAAGGCCTGCATGAGAGTTTCATGTTCACTGACCGCCTGCGACAGGCGTTCCGGGTTCATGATGGCAAGAAAGCGGCCACGGCGGGCGCGGATCATCAAACGTTCATGCGTCGCCAACAGCATCGGATTGGCGGCTTGCCGTATGATAAAGTCGTGGATGATCGTGTTAAGATCGAAATAGTCGCGCCTATGCCCGTCTTTGTGGTGATCCAACATCGTTCCGTGCAAGTCTTCCAGCTGTTGCAAAACTGTAGGGGTTAATGTCTCGCAAACGCGTTTGGCTGCAAGGCTTTCCAGAACGGCAATGACGTCAAACAGCGCTAAAGCATCTTCGGTGCGATAATCCGAGACGATTGCCCCGCGATGCAGCGAAATTTCGATCAGACCATCGGCTTCAAGGAGTTTTAGGGCCTCGCGAATGGGCGTGCGCGAGACGTTCAATTCTGCCGAGAGTTGGCGTTCAACAAGGCGATCCCTAGCCTTGATGTCACCTTTGACAATCCGATCGCGCAGGATGGCCGCGACCTGCGCTGCTCCTGCTTTTTGTTGTTCTATGTCTTGCGCGCTTGTCATGCTGATGCGTTACCCAAAATCAGGTGTGCGAATGCCTGTTATGGCAGGCTGCGTCAATCCCGCAGTATGGTCAAATAAGGGGTACCTGAACTTCAAGATCAGATAAATTCTGAGTTTTTGCTGTGGCTGACCCCCCAATCAACGTTGGGAAATTCCATTTTGGCCCGCTTTTTGAGCGAATTCGCTAAAAGCCGACCAAAAAGCTTGCGGTTGGGCGCGGTTGGGCGCGGTTGCAGCATATTTTCTTGCGTAGAGGTGTCGCGATTCCAAGAGTTTTTTCATCGTTCGGCGAGATGGCATGCCATTTTAGCGCCGGACAACTTGGTTAAAAGATGTTTGGGGATAATCGGATGACAAAACTGAAAACAACACGCCGCTCCGTCTTGATCGGCGCAGCGGCCGGTCTGGCGGCACCAATGTTGGCGCCAATGCGGGCCTTCGCTGCGGGCAAAACTTTGGCCGATGTAAAGGCTGCCGGAGTGCTGCGGATCGGATGCGAGGCGACGTACCCGCCCTTTACCTTCCGCGACAAGGGTAAAATCGTTGGCTATGACGTCGACCTTGCGGCCCTGATGTGCGCCGCGTTGGGCGTCGAGCCAGAGTTCATCGACACGCAATGGTCCGGGGTCATTCCGGCGCTTTACGCGGGGCGCTTTGATGTGATCATGTCGTCCATGAGCTATCGCAAGGAACGTCTTGAAAAGGTCGCCTTCTCTATCCCGTACGCAGAAGCGGCTCAGGCGCTTTTGATTCGTGCGGAAGATGCCGACACGATCACATCCGTTGATGGACTGTCCGGGAAGGTGCTTGGCGTCAAACTCGGCTCGCCCGGAGAGATGATGAAGCCTGGGTTGGATGAAGAGATCGCTGCCGCGGCGGGCGCCGGCTTCTCGGACGTGAAGATCTACGATGATCACCCCTCTGCCTACCTTGCGCTCAGCCAAGGGTCTGTTGACGGCGTTCTGAACACCTCTTCGACTTTGGGGCAGGTGATGAAAGACCGCCCCGGCGCATACGCCATTGTGCGCCCGGTCGGCAAGCTGAACTGGGCTGGGATCGCCGCGCGCAAAGAAGATCCAGAGATCGTTGAATGGATGGACGGTGAACTAACCCGGCTGAAAGACAGTGGCGAAATTTACGCGCTTCAAGAAAAGTGGTTCGGTTTCAAAATGGACTTGTCAGACACGATCCCGACTTTTTCTTGATGAAAGTTGCTTGATCTGAGGACTGCGCTGGTTTGGTTGGTCTTCTTCGGCGCGCCTGCCGCGATGGCGGTGGGCGTGTCCAATACGGAATATACACATGACTATTGATTGGGCCATCATCGGTGAAAGTATTCCGCTTCTTGCGGAGGGGATGGTCGTGACGTTGCAAGTCTCAGCGCTATCGGCGGTTTTGGGGTTGGCGTTAGGCGTGATCTTCGGGCTTGGTTCGCTGTCGCGCAGCCGCCCTTTGCGTTGGCTCGTCATGGCCTATGTCGATTTCATCCGCGGCACGCCGCTCTTGATTCAGATTTTTCTGGTTTTTTTCGCGCTCCCAATGATCGGTATTCGGTTTGATGAGGTTTCGGCAGGTGTTGTTGCACTTTCGCTTAATGCCGCCGCTTTTGTGGCCGAAGTTGTGCGCGGGGGTGTTGGTTCGATTGAGCGTGGTCAATCCGAGGCGGCCAAGGCGATTGGCATGCGGCACCGGCAAATCCTTGTCTACATTCTGTTGCCGCAGGCCTATCGGCAAATGGTGCCACCATTGACCAATGAATTGATCAGCCTTGTAAAGAACTCGTCTTTGCTGTCGGTGATCTCGGTTTACGAACTGACGCGGGCGGGGCAGGCGATTATCTCGGTTCATTTTGTGCCGTTCGAGATCTACACGCTGTTGGCTCTTTATTACTACGTGCTAATCAAGGCGCTCAGCTGGCTGTCAGTGCAATTCGAACGCCGGTTGCCGACATGGTAACACCGGTTATTCAGGTTCAGGATCTCCGCAAGAGTTTCGGAGAAAATTCAGTGCTGCGCGGCGTGTCTTTGGACGTTGCGGCAGCAGAAACGGTGGTGATCATCGGGGCGTCTGGTTCTGGCAAGACGACATTTTTACGCTGTCTGAACCGACTGGAAGAGCCGACAGGCGGCCACGTACGTTTGGATGGAAGTTTGGTGGGCGAGGCGTCATCAGAAAAGTTATCTGCCGACCAAAGAAGCCAGTTTGGCTTTGTGTTTCAAAGGTTCAACCTGTTCCCGCATCTGACGGCCCGTGACAATGTGGCCATTGGCCCGGAAAAAGTGCGAGGGATGCCACGAGCCGAGGCACGGGCGCTGGCTGAGGAAGAACTGTCGCGGGTCCATCTGCAAGACCATTTAGACAAGCGCCCGGCCCAGCTGTCGGGTGGGCAACAGCAGCGCGTCGCAATCGCGCGCGCTCTGGCCATGAAGCCACGCGTCATGCTGTTTGATGAGCCCACATCAGCGCTCGACCCCGAGCTGGTCCAAGAGGTACTGGATGTGATGAAGGAGCTTGCAACAGGCGGGATGACGATGGTTGTCGTGACCCATGAAATGAGCTTTGCGCGCGATGTGGCAGACAGGGTGATCTATATGGAAGACGGCATCATCGCTGA
Organism: Roseobacter sp.; assembly: GCA_039983935.1. Taxonomy (GTDB): domain Bacteria; phylum Pseudomonadota; class Alphaproteobacteria; order Rhodobacterales; family Rhodobacteraceae; genus Roseobacter. The sequence goes on from JBDWVP010000027.1 coordinate 34,506, forward strand.
AGAAGGACCACCTGCACAACTGTTCGGCGCACCTCAATCTGCTGGGGCGCGGCGGTTTTTGCGGCACCTGTCCCATGACTGAACTCAATGTCCCAGAAATGATCGTGGCGGGCGGTACTCTGCTGACCGCTGACCCGGATCAGCCGTTCCTGCAGGCAGGCTGGATCTCGGTTCAAAACGGCCGGATCACTGCTATTGAGGATAGGCCACCCGAGCAGATCCACCCGAGCACCAAACTCATCGACGCGAAGGGGCATGTCGTCACCCCTGGCTTCGTGAATGTGCACACCCATGCCATTCTCAGCATGGTGCGGGGCGTGGCCGAAGACATGGGCTTTGCGCCCGCCTATACGATTGGCGTGCCGCACGGGCATGATCCAACGCCGGAAGAAGCCTATGCCATGGCGCAGCTTGGGGGGCTGGAGGCGCTCTGTTTTGGTTCGACGATCTTGAATGACAGTTTCACACATCAAGATATCGCGCTTCCTGCAATGGCCGAGACGGGGATCCGTGCTTTTGGATGTGGCCGCATACATGATGTCGATTTTACCCGGGTACACCTTGGGGAATGGACCTATGACACAAAAATTGGAGAGCAAACCCTTCAATCCGCCGCCGACCTAATTGCGGATTTCCATGACCCGGCCGGCTTGCGTACTGGCGTTGTCCTTGCGCCTCATGCCCCAGATACCTGTTCGCCAGACTTGCTGCGGCACGTGCGCCAAATGCGCGATGATACAGGTTTGCGGATCAACACACATGTCTCGCAAAGCCGGGTCGAGGTAGATTTCATCCGTGAAAGGGATGGGATGAGCCCGCCAGAACTATTGGAAGAAGTCGGCCTGTTGGATGACAGCCTGATTGGGGCGCATTGCATTCACGTCTCTGATAGTGACATCGCGCGCCTTGGACGTGCGGGCGCCCATCTGGCCCATATCGCTAAAGGCAATCAGACCCATGGCCATATGGCCCCGACAGACGCGCTGTGCCGGGCCGGTATGAATCTCACGCTGTCGACGGACAACATGCATGCCGACATGGTGGAACTGATGCGGTGGGCACTAACAACCGGACGCTTGCAAGAAGGCAAGATCACCGATGCTTGGCAGCCCGAGAAGGTGTTCCAAGCCGCGACAATGGGCGGTGCCCGCGCGTTGGGACTGGAAACAGAGATCGGCTCGTTGACCATCGGCAAACGTGCAGATTTGGTTTTGTTCGACTTTCGGCGACCACATCTGCGCCCCCTGACCAACGTGCTCGGAACGCTTGTGCATACCGCGCAGGGCCGCGACGTGGACATGGTGATTGTCGACGGCAAGGTGGTTGTCTCGGGCGGAGAGCCTCTTTTGGTCGATAAAATGGCCGTGCTGGAGGCTGCGGAAACGGCGGCAGCGGCGCTGTGGGGCAGGGCGCGGGCAGAAGAAGCGGGACGGGTATAAAAAACAATGGACATGCGTACTGATGTGCACATCGGTGTCTGCCCATTCTCCTATGACATGGCCTCAGGCCTGATCTGTGCGGCTGCTAGCTAGCACCAAGGCTTGCATCAGGTGTGATTTAGAGTTCGCGCTGTGAGGGCCCTGGAGCAGGGAAGCGAAACTGCCATTTCTTGAATGAGTTTTAGGTTGGTGTGCAGGCAAAGAGCGCACTGGATTGAACGCCTACTTGGAGCTTTCCTGGATATTCATTTGCGACGGAGTCTCACGATAGGGTAGGCGGTCTCAGACACAGGCTCACCCAAAGGACGCCGTTTACCTGTCTTCCCCCTCGGGGGGCTAGACCGCCCCCATTCCTGTGCAGTATGTGTGCAACATGGTCCCGATCGCCGGATCACGGGCCCTAGGAGAGTTCACAATGCCCCATCACGCAGCTACCGCAGGAGCGACATTGTCCGTCGCACCGATGATGGACTGGATCATGACTTCAATTTATACATTGTAAAACAGAGGTTTGTTTCTCCGTGTTGGCCGATGTTGTAAGTGATGTTGTAAAATCGACTGGAGATTGGGGCGACTGATGGGACGGACAATCAGGCTTAATAGCTCATGTCAGCGCGGCGAGGACTAGATCAGGGTGCTTGAATGAGATCTTGCTAAAGGCCTGTGTGACTGGTCGGAAGCGGTCATTGGTTTTGGCTGAGACGTCGGTCTGCTTCGCGGACAAAACGGCTGTCGTAATTAGCCCGGCCAATGGCTGCTTCCCTTGGACTGTTTGCGCAATAAAGAACGGCAATTGGAGGGAACCGCGGTTCGTCGCAAGACTAGTATGTTACTTAACTCACGGCAAAAGTAGGCCTTCCGTCAAAAATAGTACTATGACTGGGTGGCTAGCGAAGAACAGAGAGTTCGATCGAACTTCGCTAGTTTTCTTTGCCGTAGAAAATGTTCGTCCTCGGGGAATTGGACAAAGCGAATCCCAGAAACTCCCCCAATAGGGAATCCGATCGGATAACTTCTGGCGGTCTTGGTCACATTAAACGGTAACCGATCCACTGGATCATCGATGCTCCGAGCGTTTGACCCTCATCACCGCTTTTGGAAGGCGATCATCACAAGTGCCAGAAGGCTTGAACCAACCATCAACATCAAAGAGACCGCATTGAGTAATGGTGTTGATCCTTCTTTCAACCGGTCAAACATCGCGATTGTCAGTGGTGCATCAGACCCCACCAACATCAAAGTCGTGTTGAAATTTTCAAAGCTCATCAGGAATGCGACGACAAAGGCCCCCACCAATGCAGGCGCAAGGTAGGGGATGGTGACCGTGCGCACGGCTGTCAGTTGCGTCGCGCCAAGATTAAGCGCGGCCTCTTCCAAGGTGCGATCAAAGCTTTTAAGGCGTGCCGAAACGACAAGCGTTGCAATTGTCGCTACGAATGAGAATTGTCCAAGCACGACAAGCGCGATACCGGGTCTTAACACATCTAGGTCTATTTTAGCCAAATCCCAAAGGCCGTTGGCCACATAAGACGAGAACACCAAAATTGATATACCCAACACAATACCCGGAATGACCAAGGGCAAGATCATCAAGATATAAAGCGCGCTCTTACCCCGAAATTCGTACCGGTTGAACAAGAACGCATTCGTTGTCCCCACAGCCACAGCAAGGGATGAAACACAAATCCCGACGAACACTGACGTGCCAATCGCGCTAAGGATGGAGCGTTCATGCAAAACGCCGATTTTTGGGTGCGCTTCTCCAAAGAACCAATCCCATGTAAAACCTTTCCAAGGTAGGGATGGAAACTGGCTGTCGTTAAAAGCAAACACAACGACGACGATCAGCGGTAGGGCAAGGTACAGGAAAAACATCGCGATATAGGTGTTGTAAATCCAATCAACGGTGCGGTTGCGGGGGATTGTAGGTATCATGGCTTAACCCATCGTCTTTTCTAGCGTTTGTCCTGATAGGCGCAGCGCACCCCAGACAATCACTGATGACAAGAACAATAACAGGAAGGCAAACGCCGCCCCAAGTTCCCAATTAAAGCGCACTATAAACTGTGAATAGACCAGTTCTGTGAACCACAGACTTTCCTTACCGCCAAGCATAATCGGGGTAAGGTAATTGCCCAGTGATAACATGAAGACGACAATGCAGCCTGATACAATACCTGGCATCGCGTGCGGTATAACGATCTCTCGTAAGATTGATGGGGTTGTTCCGCCAAGATCATAACTCGCCTCGATCACTGAATCGTTTAAGCTATCTAGCGTGGTCACCAAGGGGACGACCATGAACAGCATAGATGTGTAGACAAGGCCAATCATAATCGCTGCGTCATTGTACAACATCTCGACAGGCCCAGCCGCCAAGCCTGACCACTGTAGAAATGAAGACAACACACCTGTCTCACGTAGCAAAATCATCCAGCCAAAGGTGCGAACAAGCTCGGAGACCCAAAAGGGGATGAGACACAGCAGGAACAAGACTGATTTTTTGCGACCTCGCGCCATTTTGGCAATGTAGTAGGCCACTGGAAACCCGATCAACAGGGTTAACATAGTTGCCAGCACAGACATCACAGCCGTGCGCAAGAATGTCATCAGATACAGCGGTTCTTCGATAAAGGTGCGATAATTGGCAAGGCTCGTCTCGTATTGGCGCACCCCGACACGTTCTTGCAAGGACAACATCGCAAGGTTGATATGTGGAATTATGATCAACAATATAAGCCACAGGGCCAATGGGGCGAGCAGTAGGAAAAATCCGAAATTGCGGTGCGTTGTCATTAACCCGCTCTTTCAACGAATGCGATGCTTTGGTCCTGTGACCAACCCACATGTGCCGTGTCACCCTGCGCCCAAGTGCTAATGCCACCTGCTTGCGGCATCGTGACTTCGATAATGTCGCCATTCTCATTTGGGCGCACTCGCAATCGACTTGCCGCACCATTGAACAAAATTTGTTCGACTTCGCCTGAGAGAACATTGTCTTTATCGTTGAATTTATTTGCATCTTGGCTGACCAAAATAGACTCGGGGCGGACGTAAACGACGGCCTTGACACCTTGCACTAAATCATCATCTGTTGTTTTCGAACGCAGCAATGCCCCATTGGCGGCCTTAATCTCAACGTGTATGCCATCGCGGCGTACAACCGTTCCCAGCCAGCGATTGCTATCCCCAACAAAGCCCGCGACGAATGCGGTCTTTGGGGTGTGATACAGCTCTTGGGCCGATGCGACCTGTTCAAACCCGCCCGCGTTCATCACGGCAATGTTGTCCGACATGACCAAAGCTTCGCTTTGATCGTGTGTGATATAAAGGAATGTCGTGTCAAAAGCGGCTTGAAGCGTCTTCAGCTCGACCTTCATCTGTTCGCGGAGTTTAAGATCAAGCGCGCCAAGCGGTTCGTCCAGCAACAGCACATCGGGTTCCAGAACCATACAACGAGCAATCGCCACACGTTGCTTTTGACCACCCGAAAGTTCATCTACTTTACGGCTGCCAATTCCGGGTAAACCGATGCGGTCCAATGCTTCATCAACCTTACGGCTGATCAGTGATTTATCCATGCGACGGCGGCGCAGACCGTAGCCAATGTTTTCGGCAATATTCATCATTGGGAACAGCGCGAGATGCTGAAACACCATATTCACAGGCCGCTTGTTTGGCGGAACGCTTAGAACTGATTTTCCTTTAATCTGGATGTCGCCCAATGTGGGTTCCTGAAAACCCGCGATCATACGCATGATTGTTGTCTTCCCGCAGCCTGATGGTCCGAGAATAGAAAAGAAAGAGCCAGCAGGCACATCAAAGCTGACATTATTCACGGCGACCACATCCCCGTATTCTTTAGTAAGGTTTGCGCATTGAAGATCGGGCGACGCCATGGTTTTTCCTTTGTAATTGATGGCCCCGCACATCATGCGAGGCCAGTTTTTATACGCTTAGTTGGCCGCTTTAACGCGGTCCAAAACACCACCTTCGATGGCTTCTAGGCCTGCAGGTACGGGTGGGTACCATTTGATGTTGTCCACTGCCGCTGGTGAAAAGCTTGCTTGGTATTTTGCTTTCAGTTCTGCATTTACAAACTCATCAGCACCATTAGATGCTGTGAAGTTTCCCGCCTGATTTGTAATCATTGCCGCAATTTCTGGCTTCATAACAAAGTTGATCCAATCATACGCCGCATCATCTGCACGGCCTTTTGCTGGCAATACGAACGTATCGATCCAGCCAAGTGCGCCAGACGCTGGTGCTACGAATGTAACCTCAGGCTTTTCGCTGTTCAGCTTCCATCCGCCAGTGTCCCACGCCATTGACGCCACAACTTCGCCAGAACGGATAAGGCCCATCAGCTCATCGCCGCCACCCCAATATGTTTTGACGTTGGCCTTACACTCAACCAATTTGGCTTCAACTTGTCCCATGATATCACTGTAAGCGGCTTCGTCACCGTAAGCTGCGAACGGGTCAAGACCCATAGAAAATGCAAAACCGATCAGCGTTGGACGCTTCAAACGATAGGATACTTTGCCCGCGACATCTGCGGAACATAAGTCGGTGTAATCTTGAACTGATGCCGCAGCAGTTGTGTCAAGAACCAACCCTGATGTGCCCCAAACGTGTGGTGCGCCGTAGACGTCGCCATCAACAGTTGTGTTGGCTTGGGTGGCTTCCAACATGGATGTAATGAATTGACCGCCTTCGACTTTAGAAAAGTCCATTGGCTTATAGATGCCGAACTCTGCTTGCGGGCCAGCGATACGGTCTTGGCTTGGCTGAGCAAGATCAAATCCACCGCCGCCAGTTGCACGTAATTTGGCGATCATTTCTTCGTTGTTAGAAAGCGTAATTTCAACGGTGTGACCCGTCTCAGCTTCAAACATTTCGACGACGGCCTCGGGAGCATATCCCCCCCATGTCAAAAGGCGTAATGTATCCGCGTGAGCCATTTGGCCCGCAGTCATCGCGAGCACCATGGCTGTTGCTGTTGTAGAAATTACTTTCATGTTTAGTCCTCTGTCTGTTGGTTTCCGGTTGTTATTCTCAAGGCTTGCCGCCCGTTCGTTCTTGCGAGCTTTCTTTGTGGCACCTTACGTTACGTGGTCAATCTTCTCGCAAGAAAGGCTTCGGTTTGTTCGAATAGTGTGCAGGCTAACATTGCGAATTGATGTTTTCACGGCCTTCCCATCGACATCGCTTGTGTTTGCAAGGCTCCTGTACTCAGTCACATGGCACCGCCTTTCCGCGCGGCCTTAATCGCTCCATCAGTGCCTTAGCCAATGTTGGGTAATCGGTGATAATTCCGTCCACGCCCATACCCGCCATGCGCTGCATATCTTTGGCAGCATTGACAGTCCAGACATTGACGATCAACCCCAGCTCGTGAGCATGTTCCAAGTCCTTGACTGTCAAATCCTCAAAATACGGGGCCCAAACCGATCCACCCATTTCAGCAATCGCCTGCGGTAAACTGTTGTCGTGATCACACAAACGAAGACCATCCAGCCATGGGCTACCATCGATAACATTAGGTGCCATCGGAGGATTGGGGCGGTCAAGGTAGGACAGATAACCGCGTGTTACATCCGGTGCTAAATCGCGCATCACACTGAGGACACGCCAATCAAACGACGATACGATTACGCGATCAGTTAGGTCATATCTTTGAATGAGTGTTAAAACCGATTGCGCCAAAACAATGGGACTATCGCCCCAATTCGTGCGATCTGCGTAGGATTTAATTTCGATGTTAAGCGTGAAGTTCGTAAGGGGTTGTGCCCAACGGCACACGTCTTTCAACGAAACGATGCGTACGTCATCAATACGGGCCTGTTGCGGAAACTCCGTGGCCTGCGCGCTGCCTTCTCGTAACGCGCCAAAGTCGAAAGCTCTAAGATTCTCGTAAGACGTTTCAACGACTAGTGCCGCATCCGAAGTTAGCCAGTCCCCCTTCGGATCACGCACCATGTCAGGATCAAGGTTATGGTCGTGCCAAACGACGGTAACCCCATCGGATGAGTTTTGAACATCAATCTCGACCGCGCACACCCCAGCTTTCAGCGTATGAACCAGCCCAGCCATGCTGTTTTCGGGCATTTCACCACGCGCACCACGATGGCCGTATATCCGTGGTGTGGCGACGATTTTACGGAGATTACCCATTGAAGTGTTTACGCCGCTTGGCGACGAGCCGGAGATAAGCGAATACCTCTTGCTCAAAGCGAAAATTGGGCAGTTTATGTTGTCGCGCGCATGAGATGATAAACCCCTCCCAGTCCCCGTTTTGACGAAGGTTAGACATCAAATATTTATAATACAAGTAATCATTTTTCACCCATTGTATAATATAGTGTTATATTAAAATGTAACGACGCTCCCATAATTAGGACAAGAGATGAGAGAAAAACTTCGACTTCGCCAACTTGAAGCCTTGCATGCGCTATCTCAAAAAGGGACAGTTTCGCGAGCAGCTGACGAGTTGGGTATTTCTCAGCCTGCGACCAGTCGCCTGTTGACCGACCTTTCAACAGAGCTTGGGTTTACATTGTATCATCGAAAAGAGGGTAGACTTATTCTCACACAGGAAGCGCGGTATTTGTTGCCTGAGATCAAACGTGTGCTTGAATCCATGCAATATATTTCCGAAATGGGTCGCGATATCCCTCTACGTCAAGCGGGGCATTTGCGCGTCGCATGCTTGCCCGGATTTGCGACCAGCCATTTGCCCGAACTCGTCTCGAAGTTTCTCAAAAACCGGACAGACGTCACAGTCACAATCGAACCCGACCGCCCCGAACGCATCCTGGAATGGATCATCGGCGAGCAGTATGATTGCGGCATCACAGATGGCTTCGAAGAACATCCTGCTGTTGAAAGCCGAATGATTTCAGTGCGGTCTGTATGTGTTTTTCCTAAAGGCCACCCGTTAGAAGCCTTAGAAACGATAACTCCATCGGATTTGCTTGGCGAAAAAATGATTCATGATCGCAAAGACAGCCCGTTCTATCGAGCAGTCGTCGATGCCTTCGCATCGACGGGCGACACATTCAAATCAATAGTCGAAACGCGCCAGTTCACTTGTGCCTGCGAATTGGTCAGTCATGGAACGGGCGTGTCTATTGTCAGCGAACTTGACGCAAAAAGTTACGAAACACGCGGCGTTTCTTTTCGACCGTTCTTGCCAGATGTAGCTCATCAATTGTCCCTGTTACGCCCGATTCATAAACCGCCTTCACTATTGACGTTGGAATTCTTGTCGATGTTCGAGGAAAGCTTGGCTGAATTTAGAACGGGTACGCTCTGAAAGTTACACCACAACAGACAAAGTTCACGTGGAGGGCGCACCATGTATCCTTGGAGGAACGAAAGGGTGCCATTAACAAATTGGCTTATGGTATAAAGTGCAATAACCCATAACGCTTTTCAAGAATACGGCGCAATCAGCTCAAGAAAACGAGCTCCTCGTGGCGCGATAATTACTGTGACGGCCACATAGTGATGCTTAATTGAAGTCTGGAATGGATCGCAATTTTGACGATTTCCCAAACCGGACATTCGCTACGGTACGAAAAAATAGTAAAATGGGCTGATACTGTTGAAAAACTCCGAATTTCGGGTGTCTTGTTTTTTCGGAAAGAGCCCGTGATACGGAAAAGTCAGGTGAGATCTGCCAAGAGGTGCAGTTAGCTCCGGCATGAGAGGCATAAGGCCAATTTGGCCGAACCCCTCGCTTCAAAATGTTGGCCGCGCCGTACGGGCAAAATTTCACGGATTTTGCCAAAAACAGAGTTTTTCACCAGTATCAGCCCACTTTGACCGATGCTGCGCTGAGCACCAACGTCTGCTGTTCAACAACACGCTGAAGACGTATAAAAACCTGTTTGAGCTTCGCCTCGTTAGCGGAATGTTGTTTTGCGTAGAGTGCTATTGTAAGTACCCTCTATTGGGAGGTGTTGGGATCACTAAATAGGGGTTAGGAATGTCAAATTTTTTTAGCATCGAATTTTTGCCAATTATGGCCATTCCAATATTTGGATTTATCTTAACATTTAAATCTACGAGAACGTACGTAAAATGGATTTTTGCCGCAGCCCCTGTATTGCTTGTAATTGCTGGTATATATTCTGAGTACCGATGCGACCGCAGTCTTACGAACATTGTCGTTCGAATGGTCAAAGGCATACAAATATGCCCTCAAAACACCGCCGCTAACGATGAGTTTCAGCCAAATTCACCAGAAACAAACCGACAAAATTCGAGAATTATTACTGCACAAGCTTGGTTTGTTGTAGGCCAGAAAGTACCGGGCGGATCTGGAAAAGCTGCAGCACTTGAGGTGCTCGCTCAATACAATGAGCCGCTGCAAGGATTAGACATTTCTTGTCAGCTAATGGGCAGCGGATACGATCCCTCAAGGCGCAGATATCCTTGCGATACGTTAACGCAGTTAAATGGTCTTGATCTATCGCAAACACCTAGCCTTGACATGTCCGAAGTTAATTTTGAGGGGATTCGAGGAGAGGGTATCGACCTATCAAGCCAAGACCTTACACATTCCAATTTAAGTTTCTCTCATATACCGAACTCAAATTTCAACAATGCCAAACTGTCGATGGCTAATCTGTCAGGTTCGGAGGTATTTTCCACCAATTTTGAAAATGCAGAGCTAAGCTTGGCGCAATTCGAAGACTCCAATATCTCGTCCTCGGAATTTGCTGGAGCTAATATGGGTAGCGCGAGCCTTATGCGAACTTATGCGGCCTCAACAAATTTTTCAAACGCAAATTTGCGTGATGCGAATTTTGATCAGGCAGAAATTAGAGATACTCAGTTTAATGGAGCCAACCTTTTTCGCTCAAGCTTTAGAGAAGCAAGCATTGTACGTACAACATTTAGCGGCGCTCAACTGTCTTTAGCAGACTTTACTGGCGCAAACATAAACATGTACGACGAAGTATCGTCCGATTTTCTAAGTTCTTGGGCTTGGCGCGGTCAGGAACCTACCGGACTGGGGCGGCTAGCAGGCTTCGTAACAATCTGCAACTTTGACGCCAATATTCATGATATCAGGTTTCGACCATCAGACTGCTGAGTATTCGTTTTCCGTGCCCACGCTGAGATGGGAACCAAGTTTCTAGGCTACAGCTAGAAACTACGGCTCTTTAGCCGTACCGTTATCTGAAAGCAGACCTTGGCTCAGTTGAGACAAATGACCGCTAGGTCCGCATCTTACCAGTTAGTGCACCGCGAAGCGAACGGCGCGATTTCCCGAAGCAGCCACGCGGGGCTGTTGCGGCGAAGGTCTCCTCCGAGCTGATTGTGTTGAAAAACTCTTCCTTGATCGGGAGGCCATTCGCTGATTCAATTCCTTTGAGAATTGGGGGATTTGGCGATGATGGGACCAAGGCAGGAAGCGCAGGCAGCACTGTTTTATGA
>JBDWVP010000028.1:0-579077 GCA_039983935.1 Roseobacter sp.
GATCGATGCAATGCCATTCGACATCCTTCTCATTCGCCCATTTCGGCCTCGCGCGGCTGGTGAACTCTGTGCCGTTATCACTGACTATTCTGGCGAGCGTACCGTAGACCCGAACAAGCGCATCCAACTCGCGGGCGACAAGTTTTGTCAAATACTGCTATTTCGCCTCCAGCAAAGTGCTGTATTTCAGTGCCCAATCTTAATTTCTGAGTTACTAAGAGTTTCAGTAGTTAAACGTTTGTGCAACTGCATGAAAAAAGACCAAGGGAATCAATGACTGATTTGGCTGAGTGCAACTGGCGTGAAATAAATTAACATATATCAATTACTAAGTCTTAAAAGTTATTCCCACTCGATAGTACCTGGAGGTTTCGAAGTGATATCATACGTCACGCGGTTGATTCCTGGTACTTCGTTGATAATGCGCGTGGCAGTTTCCCCAAGAAATTCATGGCTAAAAGGGTAGTAATCCGCGGTCATGCCATCAACAGAAGTGACCGCGCGCAGGGCACAGGCAAAATCATAGGTGCGCCCATCGCCCATGACGCCGACAGTTCGAACCGGCAATATTGCGACGAAGGCTTGCCAGATATCATCATACAGCCCGTGTTTTCTGATTTGGTCGATATAGACTGCATCCGCTTCGCGCAGGATGTCGAGCTTTTGGCGGGTGATTTCACCAGGGCAACGAATGGCGAGGCCGGGACCCGGGAAGGGGTGGCGGCCAATGAAATTGTCAGGCAATCCAAGTTCGTGGCCAAGGGCACGCACTTCGTCCTTGAACAGTTCCCGGAGCGGTTCGACCAACTGCATGTTCATGCGCTCTGGTAAGCCACCAACGTTGTGGTGTGATTTGATCGTAACGGATGGGCCGCCTGAGAAACTCACAGATTCAATGACATCCGGGTATAATGTGCCCTGTGCCAAAAACTCTGCACCGCCAATTTCCTTGGCGTATTTTTCAAAGACTTCGATGAACAGACCGCCAATGATTTTACGTTTGGTTTCAGGATCCGAAACGCCATCCAACTGGCCCAAAAACAATTCGGACTCGTCTGCGTGGATTAGGGGTAAGTTGTAATGTTCGCGGAACATGCTCACGACCTGTTCAGACTCGTTTTTACGCATCAAGCCGTGATCCACGTAAACGCAAGTAAGCTGTTCGCCAATGGCTTCATGGATCAACACAGCCGCGACTGAACTGTCAACGCCGCCTGACAGGGCGCAGATTACCCGGCCTGTCCCGACCTGTTCGCGGATGCGCGCAATCGCTTCTTCACGATAGGCGCCCATCGTCCAGTCGCCCTTGAAACCTGCCAGTTTTACGAAGTTTTCGTAGAGTTTCGCACCATTTGGCGTGTGGTGAACTTCTGGATGAAACTGGACCGCATAATAATGTCTGGCTGGGTCCGCCGTGATTGCAAATGGCGCATTCGGGGATGTGCCATACACCTCAAACCCGGGCGCGATTTCGCTGACGTGATCTCCATGGCTCATCCAGACTTGCTCTTTGTCGTCTTCGGTCGAGAACCATCCTTGGAGGATATCCAGTTTTGCGGCGGCGGGTGTCACATAGGCACGCCCAAATTCAGCCGTACCATGCCCGCGTTCGACCTTGCCACCCAAGCAGTGCATCATGACCTGCTGGCCGTAACAAATGCCCAAAATCGGGACCCCTAAATCAAACGCCTTTGCAGGCGGCATCGGCGCACCTTCTGCAAATACAGACGAGGGACCGCCTGAAAAGATGATTGCTTTCGGTGCAAAAGCGTCAAGAAAAGCATCATCGACAAGATTGAAAGGATGGATCTCGCAGTAGACGTTCAATTCACGCAGTCGTCTGGCGATCAACTGTGTGACCTGGCTGCCGAAATCAATAATGAGGAGGCGGTCGTGATCTGATGTACTCATGATCGCTGAGTATGCGCCCTGACAACTCGTGGCAAGACCGAGAATGGCACGGATGCTCTAAATGGGTGTGATAAATCGACATGAAAGTGACCGTTGTCGCATCCTATGTCGCTTTTTTCCCTGCAAGGCCGCTATGGGAGATCGCTGCATCCAAAGAATGCGGTAGGTGCGGTGAAAATTTCAGCGTGAGGGTTTGACGATGTCGAGTGCAGAGAGAAGACGCGGACGAGGCGGCGGAGGAGCTGCCAGACGCGCGGCCCGCAGCGCGGTATCTTTTGAAACAGCGCGATACATAGAGCGAAACATTCCGAATTTCGAAGTGTTAACAGAGGAAGCGCTGGAGATCATCGAAACCAACGCTGAAATTATTCTCGAAGAAGTCGGCGTTAATTTTGTTGAAAACCCAGCGGCGTTGCAGCGGTGGCGCGATGCCGGGGCGGATGTGTCCGGGGAACGCGTGCGAATCCCGCGCGGACTTGCCCGTCAGCTTTGCAAAACGGCGCCCAATACCTTTACCCAACATGCCAGGAATCCAGACCGCAATGTTGTCGTTGGCGGTAAAAACCTTGTGCTGGCGCCTGTTTACGGTCCGCCATTTGTGCGGGACGCATCCGGCGGGCGTCGTTACGCAACGATGGAAGATTTTCGGAAATTTGTAAAACTAGGCTATATGTCCAAATGGCTGCACCATTCGGGCGGGACCGTATGCGAACCAACAGATGTTCCGGTCAATAAACGTCACTTGGATATGTTGCATGCGCATATGACCCTGAGCGACAAACCCTTTATGGGATCCGTGACTGAACCAAGCCGGGCGCAAGATAGTGTCGATATGTGCGGTCTTTTGTTTGGCAAAGAATTTGTGCAGGAAAACACGGTGATGACCTCGCTCATCAACATCAACTCTCCGATGACGTTTGATGATGTGATGATGGGTGCGCTGGAAGTTTATGCAAAAAACAATCAGGCCTGCATTATATCGCCGTTCATTGTTGGGGGCGCGATGGCACCTGTGTCGGTGGCAGGAACATTGACGCAAGTTTTGGCCGAAGTCTTGGCGGGTATTGCATATAGCCAAATTATTCGCCCCGGCGCGCCGGTTATCATGGGCGCATTTGTGACGTCGATCGATATGAATTCAGGCGCCCCGACGTTTGGGACACCAGAGGCTGCGCATATCACATATGGAGCGGGACAGCTCGCGCGGCGACTAGGCTTGCCTTATAGATCCGCCGGGTCGTTTTGTGGGTCGAAGTTACCGGATGCGCAGGCGGCATATGAAACCGCGAACAGCCTGAACATGGGATTGCTTGCCGGAGTGAATTTCATGTTGCACTCTTGTGGATGGCTCGAGGGCGGGCTGGTGTCGTCATTCGAAAAGTTCGTCATGGACGCGGATCAACTTGGCGTATTGCATCATCTGGCGCGCGGGGTGCAGATGGATGACGACGCGCAAGCCCTGGATGCAATCCGTGAAGTTGGCCCCGGAGGGCACTATTTGGGATGCGATCACACGCAACGCAATTTCAAAGATGCGTTTTGGAAATCCGACCTGCTGGATTACAAGCCATTTGAGACTTGGGAAGACGAAGGCGCGCGCGATACGCAGGCCCTTGCCAGTTTGCGTGTCGAAAAAATGCTGGGTGACTATCAGCAACCTGTGCTGGATCCAGCCATCAACGAAGCATTATCGGACTATATAGAGCGCAAGAAAGCAGAGATGCCTGATAGTTTTATGTGATCAGGCATTCTTGGAGGCGCGTAAGACGCGCGCTTCCGCAACCATGGCAATCAGCACGTCGACATGCGTGATCAGGCTGTAACTCGAGTTACCGCTGACGCGTTGTGCGTTTAAATCACCTTCCATTTCCATCAACTTCATCAAAGCGGCACCGTGACGCGGCATAACACCGTATCCCAAAAGACGTGGCAGGTGGTTTGAGCGGCGATAGTCTTCGGCTCCGATGCGAGCAGCACGCATCAACAGGGAAGGGCGGCGCAGGGCGTGAAGCATGGAAAGAATGTCTTGCATGGGTAGTGTCCTTTTCTTCTCAACATCAGCAGATCGGATGTTCGAGTAGCTTTATGACACAGCCTTTGGTGGTGTTGCCTTGTCGACAGAACGGTCGCACGGGGTGGTTTAGACCTTGTTTACCCTTTTTCTGGGTAGGTTTCAAAAGCGAGAATAAGGCAGGACTGTTGCGCAATCGGGCAATAGACCGTTCGTTCGTTTAAATACTGTTTATGTAATAGATACAATACTTAGGACATAGACCGTAATTAACGAACAGGTAACCAATATCTCCTCAGGGTTGCATTTGAAAACGACATTGCAACTAAAAACGAAGCGCATTGGTACTCGAATGATGAAACACACAGACATAATCGCCCAAGTCACAAAACCACCTCAAAAGACCGGTCTCCCGGATTGGGTGCCAACGGCGGCGCAGATGTATCTGGCACATACAGAATCCGGTCTGCCAATACGTGCCTTGGCACGTGCTGCAGGATGTCATGCCTCTACAATTTTACGCCAAATCAGACGGATTGAATCCCGACGGGATGATCCTCTGGTGGATGCAGCACTTCGAAACTTGGGCAATGTCCATTTCAAACCCTGTTCAGCACCGGCCTCCACAAACCAAAAGGACCCCGCTTCCATGAGCTTTCAAGAGAAAATCAATAGGCCCGGCGCTGCCTCTATTCTGACTGACAATGCCCAATTCAAGGCAGAAGCCGCTCGGGTGTTGCGACGGTTATGTGAAACAGGAGCGGTTTTAGCCGTTGCTGAAGCCATGGAAAAGGCCGTTATTGTACGGGATGGCGTTGCCGGTTCACCGACACGCACTGGGGTTGTGGATCGCAACGTGGCCGAAGCAATGGCACTGAAAGAGTGGATTTCCGCCAAGCAAAACGGAAAAATCACGCGGTATACGATTACGGCCGCCGGTCGTTCCGCGCTGGAAAACATGTTGGGTGATGTTGGTGAGCCGGATGTGCAAGGGTTTGCAGAAGCGTCCGTCGCTTTTATCGGCAGCACTCCAGTACAGGTGCAAACCTCTGATGATAGTGCGGATTGTGAACGTCCACGCCGCATGCGTTACAACCTAGCGGAAAGCCCATTGAGCGCTTTGGCACGTCGCAAAGACAAAAACGGCGAAGCGTTTCTATCTGATGATCTCGTGACGGTGGGAGAGCGGTTGCGGGAAGATTTTGAATTGGCGCAAATTGGCCCACAAGTGGCACAAAACTGGGATAATTTTCTGACCTCAGGTGCGCGCGGCACGTATGTCGCGGACAGCGGTGTTGGAAGTGCATCGTCCAACGCGCGCGGACGTGTTGCTGCAGCATTAGAGGAGCTGGGTCCAGGTCTATCGGATGTCGTTCTTCGGTGCTGCTGTTATCTCGAAGGTCTGGAAACGGCGGAGAAAAAGCTCGGTTGGTCAGCGCGTTCTGGTAAAATTGTTCTTCGGATCGCTCTCATGCGTCTCAAACGCCATTACGACGATACCGTCGGCCCAGGCGGTCCTTTGATTGGGTGAAGGCAAAATCGATCTTCGCTGCACAGGGTGACAAACCGCACAACATCAAATGACAACGTTGTGAGTAAAAACGGTACCTGCGGCAACTCATGATAGAAAGACCGTTCTAACGAGTACGTTCTATATTAAACTGTTTCCTAGGCCGCCATTCCACGTATCTGTCCGACGAACATTGGAAAGCCACCAAGGAATTGGTACTGTTCATGACAAGGACAGTCGAGTTTTTGAAATCTCTGACTGCAAGACAACCCAGCCATGCGGCTTGGGGCCTTTCCCTCCACGGCAGAAATGAATAGGCTTGTGCTGAAAAATGCACTTAGCTGGACCCAAATCATGCGCGATCTAAAAATACCTGAACAGCGCCATCCTGAAAAACAACGCAGACCTGACAGCCCGCAACCCAAGAAACCCAATTGGATTAGGGTCAAAGCACCGGGTGGAAAAGGCTATGCCGAAACCGCTCGAATCATGCGTGACAACAAACTGGTAACAGTCTGTGAAGAAGCAGGCTGTCCTAACGTTGGCGAATGTTGGAGCCAAGGTCACGCGACGATGATGATTATGGGTGAAGTTTGTACGCGCGCATGCACCTTTTGCAATATCGCTACGGGAAAACCACCAGAGGCTCTTGATACTTTTGAGCCGGGGCGTGTTGCTCACGCGGTAGAAAAGCTCGGCTTAAACCACGTTGTTATCACTTCGGTGGATCGCGACGACATTGAAGATGGCGGAGCGGATCATTTTGCCCAGACGATTCGCGCTATTCGGCATCGTAGCCCGTCTACGACCATCGAAATCTTGACACCTGACTTTATCAGATGTGCGCCGGAGGTTCTTGAACGCGTTGTCGAGGCGCGTCCAGACGTGTTTAATCACAATCTTGAAACCGTTCCAGGGCTATATCCAGAGGTTCGACCAGGTGCGCGGTATTTCCATTCTTTGCGGTTGTTGCAACGCGTCAAAGAACTTGACCCCCGTATGTTCACGAAATCCGGAATTATGGTGGGTTTGGGAGAAGATCGCCAATCGGTGATGCAAGTCATGGAAGATATGCGTGCTGCTGATATCGATTTCCTGACCATTGGTCAGTACCTTCAGCCGACTCCGAAACACCACAGGGTTGATCGGTTTGTACATCCCGACGAGTTCGCGGCCTACGAAAAAGCTGCGTTCGGAAAAGGGTTTTTGATGGTTTCAGCGACACCGTTGACGCGATCTTCTTATCATGCCGGCGATGATTTTGCGCGCCTAAAGATGGCAAGAGAAGCAAAACTTGGGTTTGCGTGATTGCATCAACAATTGTTTTTTTAAGTAATTTTCACATTCAGATCTTTTTTACAACTTAAGCGGTAGTTATGCTGGTGATGCATTCGCCTTTTAACTAACCCTTTTGACCTGGATTTTGGAAAATGAAGAGCAAGCACTGGGCTATTTTTGCCCTGAATGACATCAGGGAAGCCCTTGATGAACAGGAATACGAGATAGCATCAGGACATATAGAAGATGCAATCAACGCCATCCTGGTCCGTGACGGTCAGGAAATCGAGGCCCGAAATCGGATTTCAAAACCCAGGGCAAAAAATTTGAGGACACGGTTGTAACACAGATAATCACACGCTGGTTGTTGGGCTGCTCCCTTTGCACAGGGAAACTCAACACGTTATCGCTACATTGAGCACTCTCGCTCTTTCTTCGACCAGTGCTTGGTTACGTGGTGGTAAACGGCTTAATACGCAAACAAGATTTCAGGATTAGAAAAACCTATCCAAATTGTAGGTACCAATGAGGTTAAGCAGTGCGGCTTGACCTTTTGAGGCGTTAGTCAAAATGTCCTGCGCTTTCGTATTCTTCTTTCGTCAGTTTATAGCAAAGCAAAAGCCCAATGAGAAACGTGCCGTGTTCCCACAGTTCCGCACGGTCGCCGATGATCACATCGAAAAAGGAAAATCCGGAGAAAATTGCAGCACTGAGGAAGAAGCCGAGCTCGAAAGCTCGGCGAGATACGCTTACTCCGGACACAACAGCAATCAACGCATAAAACAGCGGCAGAGCAACTAATAACTCGATGACGCCGGTCACATAAAGTAAACCATTAAGCATGCCCGCTGGCATGTCAGTATTCGAAAGGTAGTTGCCAAATTGCTGACTGCGGTCTTTTCCGTACCATGTGAATAATCCCAAATCTGTCCGATTTAAGAACTTGTCCAACCCATTCATGACCCAGTAAACGGCCCAATGCGCGACGGCCAAATTACCGATTGTTGCAATTCGCAATACACCTTCATCTTTGGTTGTCGTTCCGTCGAACTTTGCGTCGTTTATGCTTACCATGTGTTTCTCCAGTTATTTGCCATTGGTGGGAGGGCGGCGTTTCATTGGAGGTAACTTAATTGTGATAGTGCCCAGTGAGCTATTGGGCCCAAGCCCTATTCCGAGCGGGATAAACTAAAGTCATACGTGAGTTCTAGTTGAAATCGATGTGGGTGATCTCACCGTTAAGTATTAAAAACTATCAGGAAATTTTCAGTTCAAAAAAACGTATAGCTTTTGTTTGAAAGGGCTCGATCTATGCCTTCTGTCCAATGGTGCTTGCATGCCTTGTCCCGCATCAAAGGATTTAGATCGCCCAATTAGTCCACGTTGTTATGGTTGGGTCGCGGTTAGATACTTTACGGATGAGTACTTAAAGTGGCACTCAAACTGCCCCCACGCAGACTCGGGAAAATTTTAAGATGTACAAACGATTGATGGTATCGGGCCTAACGGCGTTCGTGTTTTTCTTCACGCCGGTTCAGGCACAGACCGCCTTTATCCAAGACAAGGTGGCTCAAGTCGAAGCAGAAGGGTACAAAGTATCTAGCATTAAACGCTCTTGGCTGGGCCGTATTGTTATCACTGCTAAAAACAACTCAGAATTGCGCGAAATCGTTTTAAACCGAATTTTCGGCGATGTGTTGCGAGATCAAAAATTTCCCCATGAAGACACTGAAAATCGTACGTCGAACTCAACTCAAAGCAGCGCACCACCTTCTGTACCCCTTTCTGAGCCTAACAAAGGGGGTGGGAGGGATGCTCCGGGAGGCATCGGCAAAGAAGGTAGCGGTGGAAATGAGAGCTCCGGCGATGGAGGTGGAGGGGGCGATAGCGACAGTGAAAGCTCCGATGCTGGCGACTCCAGCAGTGGAGGTGGCGGTAAGGGTGGGCTTGGTGGCGGAAAAAAAGGCGGATGACGGCAAGTGTTTAAATTAATTTTTCTGAAAATCCGTCCAATCGTAAGAGCAATATGTTAATTCGAGCATGGAGGGTTTGGAGCCTTGTGCTGATCCAAATCCTATGCGGCGCATATTTTGTTTGGGAAATTTTGGCGTCCATCCTTGGGCTACCTGTCGTCCCGCTCAGGTGGAACTGGCGCGAGTTGGTCGAAGCAGGTGCAAGCGTTGGTCTTATTCTTGGCGTTGTCCTCGGAGCAATTCTCGCCTTGTCAGCGCAAAAAGCGACCCAAAAAGCTGAAACTGCTCGAAAAATCACGTCGGGAGAGTTTGCAAACGTCGTCGATTGATATTTTGCAAACCTCGAGTTAACGAAGGCTGAAACCGAAGTCGCCTGGTTTGTTTTTAAGGGGATGACCTTGGCGGAAATCGCCGAGTTACGTCAAACGCGCATTGGGACGGTCAAGGCGCAATGCACAGCGATCTACAAAAAAGCAGGTGTAAGCGGGAAAAGCCAACTCTTCTCGCAATTAGTTGAAGACATTCTTTGGTGACAAAATCCTCCATGTGAAACGGGTCCTTTCAGTGCCACCCGTTCATGGAGGAATTGGACAATCCGGCAACCATCAGCGCAAGAAATTTACGATTTTTAGGGTGGTTATTTTTCGTCCTCAAAACGCACTTTTCCAATGAATGGTAGATTTCTATTTCGCTGTGCAAAGTCAATTCCGTACCCAACGACGAATTCATCTGGAATTTCAAAACCTGTCCAATCCGCTCGAAAATCCACTTCCCTGCGGCTGGGTTTGTCCAACAAGGCAATAGACTTTAAACGTGCAGGTAAGCGGCTTTTTAGCAGGTTTGTAACGTGATTAAGGGTATGACCCGTGTCGACAATATCTTCGACAACCAGAACATCTCGCCCTTCGATAGCACCGCGCAGATCCTTCAGAATGCGCACTTCTCTGCTGCTTTCGGTTCCATCTCCATAGCTCGAAGCTTCTAAAAAATCGACCTCAATTGCCAAGTCTAACTCACGGACCAAATCCGCGATAAAAACAAAACTACCACGCAACAATCCGACCACGACCAATTTATCGGTTTGCTTAAATTCGCGGGTGATTTCCCGGCTCAGATTCTCGATACGCGCAGCGATTTCCTTGGCCGAGATCAATTCATCTATGACATATGGACGCGTTGGCATGTGATTTACCTTGAATTAAGCGATCGAACATTAGACATGATGGCTAACTGGACCAACCTAGTAAATCAATGCCAACACACTCTGAAACACGAACTCTGCCCTACAGCGCGCAAGAAATGTATGATCTTGTTGCTGATGTTGCAGAATATCCGAAATTTCTTCCGTGGTGCGCTGCGGCGCGCATCCGTTCTGTGACACCCCAAGGTGATACGTCGGTAATGGATGCTGATTTAGTGATCAGCTTTAAGGTCTTTCGCGAACGTTTCACCAGCCGGGTTGTGCTGATACCCAATGACAAAAAAATCGACACCGAATATCTGGATGGCCCGTTCAAATACATGAAATCTAATTGGGTATTTTCGGATGTTGAGGGGGGCTGCGAGGTTTCGTTCTTTGTGGATTTCGCGTTCCGAAATATTGTTTTGCAGAAATTAATTGGCGTCGTTTTCAACGAGGCGATGCAGCGGGTTGTTCATGCCTTTGAAGTGCGTGCCCAAGAATTATACGGAAACGCTTAATCTTCGCCTAATGCGTTAAGTAACATTCCCAAGGCATGATCGCGCGCTGCTGTGCGGACGTGTGCGCGTCCCAGGGCACCGAACTCTATCGTTTCGACAAATACATCGTTTTTATCTGCCTTGGCAAAACAAACGCGGCCCTCTGGTTTGTGATCAGATCCACCCGGTCCGGCAATTCCGGTTATGGAAACAGTTAAATCCGCCTTTGAGTTCTGTAAGGCTCCGATTGCCATTTCGCGGGCAACCTGTTCGGATACGGCACCATACAGCTTTAAAGTTCGTGGCGATACGCCAAGCATGTCCATTTTGGCATCGTTTGAATAGGTGACAAAGGCGCGCTCGACGACAGAAGAACTGCCCGCGATATCTGTCAGGGCCACGGCAACCAAACCGCCCGTGCAGCTTTCTGCAGTTGCGATTTTAATTTCAGCATTTTGTGCCAAGTCGAGGATGCGTTTGGCGTGCGTCATGTCACAAAACCCCATGGTAGAGAGCAGCTAAAGCGACCACACCAAAAGCTGCAAATATCCCAGCAATTACATCATCGAGCATCACGCCAAGGGCGTCGCCACGTTGGTCGGCCCAGCCAATAGGACCGGGTTTCCAAATGTCGAACAACCGAAAGAGCCCAAATGCGGCGAGCCAACCGGGCCACATGATCAAAATGTTAAGTTCCATTGACCAAGCTGCATAAGACAGAGGCATGAGGGCAATCCATTGGCCGACAAGTTCATCAACAACGATTTCGGATGGATCGTGATCATCGCCATCTTTGGTCATCACCGAGGTCGCCCACCAGCCTTTCAGGAAGGCAACCACGACGCCCAGACACAATAGGGGAAACCCACCAACGACATGAACAAGCCATCCCAAAGGCAGCGCGACAAAGGACCCCCATGTGCCGGGTGCCGGTCTCATAAATCCGACACCCAGCAGGGTGCCGATGAGCGTTGCCAATTTTTTCATATCTGCACCAAGGCTGCAGTTGCGATGCAAGCAATGCCTTCTCCACGCCCGGTGAAGCCGAGCTTTTCCGAGGTGGTTGCTTTAACTGAAACACGGCTGACGTCAGTGTTCATAAGGTCGGCCATTTTTTCGCGCATTTTCGCAGCGTGGGGTCCAATTTTGGGGTGCTCACAGATCAATGTGCAATCAACATTACTGATTTCAAATCCTTTTGAGCGCGCCAATTGAACGGCGTGGTCTAAAAATATGGCACTTGCAGCGCCTTTCCATTGCGCATCGCTCGGGGGAAAATGCTGACCTATGTCGCCTTCGGCAAGAGCGCCGTAGATTGCATCCGTAACTGTGTGCATTGCCACGTCTGCATCAGAATGACCGACCAATCCGTGACTATGAGCGATCTCGACACCGCATAGGGTGACATGATTGCCCGGGCCAAACGCATGTACGTCAAAACCATTGCCTAATCTAATGTCCATGCGGAATTCCTTATTGAGTGCTGCGGCTCGGTCAAAATCGTTCACGCTGCGTTGCAAAGCTTATTATATTTGCATGACGCAATGACAATGCTCAACGTACTATTGCGCAGAGTTTCCTCCATTTTCCAGTGGAATCAATTGACAGATGATCGACCGATTTAGGTGGAAAACGGGGCAGTTAACGGCATGAAAGAATGGGGCGCGTTGATTGCCTGGGGGTGCCCTCAAAAACAAAATTCTTGTTTCAGCGCGCCTTTCATACCGGTTGAATCAACTTGAGGTGGCGAGAGGTATTGCCTAAAAAATAGGCAATATCCTTAAGGCTGACGAATGAATACGTCAGTAATATTGAGGATTTTACAACGCTTCGTTAAGGAATTGGCAGTGCTCAAGGAATAGGCAATTGAATTCAAGCGACTTCCCAATTGAATTATCATCACCTGTGTTGCTGGCTCCGATGGCTGGTATCACTGATTTGCCGTATCGCACTTTGGTCGCCTCCTTTGGAGCGGGAATGGTTGTTTCTGAAATGGTGGCCAGTCATGATATGATCAATGCGCGTCCGGGCAGTCGAGAAAAAGCCGAACTGGGTTTGGGCGATGTTGGAACTGCTGTTCAGCTTGCCGGGCGGGAAGCCGCACCGATGGCCGAAGCCGCGCGTATGGTTGAAGGGCAGGGGGCCCGTGTCATTGATATCAATATGGGATGCCCGGCAAAAAAAGTAACTCAAGGATTTTCTGGTTCTGCGTTAATGCGTACTCCCGACCACGCTTTGACGCTCATCGAAGCCGTTGTACGTGCCGTTAATATTCCAGTGACATTGAAAACCAGATTGGGGTGGGATGACCATCTCCTTAATGCGCCTAGCATCGCTTCGCGGGCAGAGGATGCAGGCATTCGCATGATTACTATTCACGGCCGTACCCGTTGCCAATTCTACAAGGGGCAGGCGGATTGGGCCGCGATTGCCGACGTCAAAGATGCAGTGTCGATCCCGGTTGTCGCGAACGGGGATATCATCAGCTGCGAAACAGCCGGTAAAGCGCTCGCCTTGTCCAAGGCAGACGGTGTGATGATCGGACGCGGTGCCCGCGGCAAACCCTGGCTCTTGGCGCAGGTTGCGCACAGTCTTTTTGGAACGAAACCGCCAAACATTCCGACAGGACAGAGTTTCGCTGACATGGTGCGCTCGCATTACGGGGCGATGATCCAGTTCTATGGAACAGAACTCGGCCTGCGCGTGGCGCGAAAACATCTCGGTTGGTATATGGACACCTGCGCAACACCATTGGCGTTGCGTAAGGCCGTTTTAACCGCACCAGATGTTTCCAGCACGGAGGCGCTTTTGTCCGACGCCTGCAACTTGACGTCATCGGTGGCAGCATGATGACAGACAACGCCCTTTGGGCAAGTTTGCCGGTTCCGACCTTGATCATCGCGCCGGATGATACGATTTGGGACATAAATTCGGCAGCCGAGGGGTTCTTGAACGTCTCGGCAAAATCGTTGCGCGGCATGCCGGTTTGGGATCAGGTCGCCGTAAACGAACCGCTGGAAACCGCCTTTGAACGGGCACGCGAAACGCATACACCCTTGTTTGTTAATGATGTTGATGTGGGCGGTGGATCCCGAGCGCCAATGCAATCGGATTTGCAGGTCGCACCGTTGACAAGTCACCCTGGCCACATGATCCTAATGATATCGCCGCGGGAACTCGCGGGGCGGATGACACAGAATTATTCGGTGAAGTCGGCCGCCAAATCCGCCATTGGTATGGCGGAAATGCTCGCGCATGAGATCAAAAACCCTTTGGCCGGGATTACTGGCGCTGCGCAACTTCTTAGTATGAACTTAAGATCAGAAGATCTTGAATTAACTGACCTAATTGTCGAAGAAAGCCGTCGTATCGTTAAACTGCTGGAACAAGTGGAGCAGTTTGGCAATCTGTCTACGCCCGATTTTCAAGCGGTAAATATCCACGACGTTCTTGATCGAGCGCGCCGGTCTGCGTTGCTTGGGTTCGGCGCGCATATGAAGATCATTGAAGATTACGACCCCTCACTTCCCTTGGCGTATGGTGATCCGGATCAGTTGTTGCAGATCGTATTGAATTTGCTCAAGAACGCCTCGGAAGCAGCCGGGCAGACCCCTGGAACGATCCGTTTACACAGCTATTTCGAACATTCTTTTCGGTTGCGACGCTCGGATGGCTCGGGTCAATCCTTGCCTTTGCAGATTGAAATTATTGATGACGGACCCGGGTTGCCCGAAAACATCAAAGGCGATGTCTTTGATCCTTTCGTGTCGGGCAAAGAAAACGGCACAGGCCTTGGCTTGGCGCTCGTGAGCAAGATCATTTCGGATCACAACGGCTGGATTTCGGTCACGTCAGTTCCGGGGAAAACAGTTTTTCGCATCTCTCTGGCGCGGGCTCCGAAAGAAGCAGCGCCAACAGTTAAACAGGAGACTTAAGGTATGGACGGCACGATATTGGTTGCGGATGATGATCGCACGATCAGAACAGTATTAACGCAGGCTTTGACCCGCGCCGGGTGCAAAGTGCATGCAACCTCAAGTCTCACGACACTTTTGCGCTGGGTCGGTGAAGGCAAAGGTGACGTCGTGATTTCTGATGTGGTGATGCCAGATGGAAACGGCTTGGAAATGCTGCCTAAAATCGCGCAAGATCGTCCGGGGCTGCCCGTTATTGTAATTTCAGCCCAAAACACAATCATGACGGCCATTCAGGCGGCAGAAGCAGAAGCCTATGACTACCTGCCAAAACCGTTTGATTTACCGGATTTGATGAAACGAACGGCGCGCGCGTTGGAGTTGCGTCAGCAAAACAGGCGCGCGCCGGTCGCAACGGATGATCGGCCGGATGAGTTGCCCCTGGTGGGGCGTACGACAGTCATGCAATCCTTGTATCGGGTTGTCGCGCGGGTCATGAACACAGATCTGCCGGTGTTGATTTGGGGGGAGTCCGGAACAGGTAAGTCTCTGATTGCACGTGCTATTCATGATTTTTCTGATCGACGCAATCTCCCGTTTATCGCGGCAACCTCTGCTGATTTGCAGGAACTAGAAGGCCCGGCCCGGCTTTTGGCACGTGTGAAGGGGGGGACTTTATTGGTTGAGGAAATCGCGGATCTGCCCGAAGAATTACAGGCTCGATTGGTCCGCATGATGGATTCTCCCGGTGAATACAGCCCGCGGTTTTTAGCAACGAGTCAGTCTGACCTGAATGCCGCGATGGAAGCAGGGCACGTCCGCAAGGATCTTTATTACCGTCTCAGTGGCGCGACCCTGACCGTTCCGGCCCTGCGCGAGCGGGTAGATGATATCCCACTGTTGGCGGAATATTTCCTGGCTCGTGTCGAATCTACCGGCGCCGCGCCCCGCAGCCTGTCCCAAGAGGCGACCGAAATCTTTCGGAATTACAGCTGGCCGGGGAATGTACGCCAGCTTGAAAATGCCATTCGTCGATTGGGGCTGACAAGCCGCGCGGCTGAAATTGCCGGATCCGAAGTAGAACAGGTTCTTGGGGCGCAACCCGATCTGGAACCCATGCGCGCCGCGGGCAATACAGAAAAATTGGGGGCATCGGTTGAGCGGCATTTGCGTCGATATTTCGATTTACACGGAAATATGTTGCCGCCCGAAGGCCTCTACACACGGATTCTGCGCGAAGTTGAAGCCCCATTGATCGAAATTTCACTGGAAGCTACAGGTGGAAATCAGGCTAAGTGTGCTGATTTACTTGGGATAAATCGAAACACCCTCAGAAAAAAGATCACAGACCTCGATATTGAGGTGACACGCCGACGTAAATTGATGTAAAACTGCCACACAAACAGTGGCCATCGGGGGACACCCTGATCAGGATCACTATATAGAGCGGTCGGTGCGCAAAGCGCCACATCATACGTGAGGACATGCAGTGGTATCCCGTGCGGATAGATCACTATGGGAAAGGCTGGGTCGCCTGCGGCGGCTTCGGCGCATGCGCAGTTCTGCGACCTTGGGCCTTGTGGTTCTGGGGCCAATTCTGACCCTGTCGACCTATCTCATTCTAGGGCCCTTGGGGCAGGCTGGGAATACGCTGGGTCTGCGGTTGATCCTGTTGGCCGACCTTGTTTACATTCTGGTTGTTGCTGCATTGGTTCTCGCTCAGGTGGGGCGTTTAATTGCGGCGCGGCGTGCAAAATCCGCTGGATCTAGATTGCATTTGCGTCTCACTGGGGTTTTTGCGTTGCTTGCGCTTATCCCTACGGTGACAGTCGCTATCTTTGCAGGTTTAACGGTGAACGTCGGATTAGAAGGTTGGTTTTCCGACCGTGTACGCCAAGTTGTTGGAAGCTCTCTCGCCGCAGCGCAAGCTTACGAATCTGAACAGCGCGAGGATTTGGCCGACGACGCACGCGCCCTGGCGATCAGTATAGATCAGGCTCGGCGCGCAGGTGTGACCGTGTCCGACAGCGAACTATTAAGCGAAGGACAACGCCAAATCCAACGCGGACTGCGTGAGGCCTATTTGATAGATGGCACCGCAACGATCCGCGCCCGGGGCGATCGCTCTTATTTGTTTGATTTCGAAATCCCCGACGCGACGACGCTGATTGAAGCCGATCAGGGGGAGGTCGTCATCATTGAAGATTGGGCCAACAACGAATTTCGCGCCTTGGTCCAGTTGAGCGCGTTTGTTGACCGCTATCTTTATGTAAGTCGTGACGTTGATGGGGAAATCTTGTCATTGCTGGATGAAACTCAGGAGACTGTGCATTTGTATCAGCAGTTGGAAAGCGAGCGCGGGCGCCTGCTTTTTGAATTTGGATTGTTATACCTTGCCTTTGCGCTGATCCTGATCCTAGCAGCGATCTGGCTGGGCCTGTGGTTTGCAGAGCGGTTGTCCGGCCCGGTTGGTCGGTTAACGGGTGCCGCACAGCAGGTTGGGGCAGGTGATTTGAACGTTCAAGTGCGAGAAGAAGACGGCAACGACGAGATTGCCATGCTAAGCCGCTATTTTAACCAGATGACAAAGCAGCTCAAAGTGCAACGTGATACGTTGTTGGAAAATACCCAACAGATTGAACGCCGCCGCAGGTTGTTTGATTCCGTTCTTAGTTCTGTGACCTCCGGCGTGGTTGGGCTCGATCCGGAAGGCCGCATAACGTTTGTAAATAAGTCGGCCGAACGCCTTTTGGATTGGCGCGAAGACAAGCAATTCACAGCAATTGCAGTGGCAGTTCCAGAGTTCGCTCAACTGTTTGAGACAATTCGCACCTCGCCTAATGAAACGGTACAAGGCGAAGTCAAAGTCACGCGGAACGGTCGGTTGGAAAATCTTCTCGTCCGCATCGCAACACGACGAGCAGAAGACAGACATCTAGAAGGGTATGTAATTGCCTTTGACGATGTCACCGATCTGGTCAGTGCGCAAAGGATGGCTGCTTGGGGAGATGTGGCCCGCCGAATTGCGCACGAAATTAAAAATCCTTTGACCCCAATTCAACTCTCTGCAGAACGTATCAAACGTAAATTTTCTCCCCGATTGGGTGAGGATAGTGACACTTTAAACCAGATGACGGACGTCATCGTGCGTCAAACAGGTGATCTGCGCCGGATCGTTGATGAATTCTCGAAATTTGCCAGAATGCCGGAACCAGAACGTAAACCTTCAGACCTTAAGAAAATCGTGTCTGATGCGGTTTTACTGCAGCAAACGGGACAACCTGACGTGATATTTGACGCTGAATTTCCTGATACAGCGGTGATGAGCGAACTCGACGCAACGATGATCAGTCAGGCCCTCATAAATCTAATTAAGAACGCGGGGGAAGCTATTGAAAGTTATGTTGTTAAGGAGAAAAATGACGCCTTTATCCCAACAATAAAAGTGTCATTAATTGTAGAGAATAACCGTGCTAAGATTACGATCGCTGATAACGGCGTCGGGTTACCTGAAGATCGTGCACGGTTGTTCGAACCCTACGTGACGACACGTAGTGAGGGGACCGGGTTGGGTCTCCCAATCGTTAAGAAAATTATCGAAGAACACGGCGGCTCGCTTTCGTTGGAAGATGCGCCACTGTTTGAAAAATCCGACCACGTCGGGGCAATGGCGGTCATAAATTTACCCATCCTCGCCGAAAATCAAATCACAAAGAACTCGAAGGAAGGAATCTTGAGCCATGAGTGATATCCTGATCGTTGATGACGAACGTGACATTAGAGAGTTAATTTCTGATATCTTGATAGATGAAGGATTTGCGACCCGTATGGCCGGAAATTCTGATGACGCAATGTCAGCGTTCAATGCAGAAACGCCAGCGTTGATAATTCTGGATATCTGGCTGAAAGACAGCAAGATGGACGGTATCGACATCTTGAAAACGGTGAAACGGGATAACCCGGATATTCCCGTTGTGATCATTTCAGGGCATGGCAATATCGAAATTGCCGTCGCCGCGATCAAGCAGGGTGCATATGACTTTATTGAAAAACCTTTCAATATTGATCAGTTGCTGGTTGTTATCCGCCGAGCAATGGAGACATCGCGGTTGCGGCGTGAAAACCAGAGTTTACGGCGCAAAGATATCACTGAGTCCGAAATGATCGGGTCGTCAGCATCATTCCGCACGTTGGTTGGGCAGCTGGACAAAGTGACAAAGTCGAATGGGCGTGTCATGTTGTCAGGACCGGCGGGAAGCGGCAAGGAGGTTGCTGCCAGATATATCCACGCAAATTCCAATCGTGCTTCAGCCCCATTCGTTACCGTCAATTGTGCGGGTGTTGCACCTGAACGCATGGAAGAAGTTCTGTTTGGCCGCGAGACAACAGAACGTGGTGTGGAGCCGGGACTATTAGAGGAAGCCCATGGTGGAATTATTTATTTTGACGAGGTCGCGGACATGCCCGAAGGTACTCAGTCAAAAATACTCCGGGTTCTTGTTGATCAGCAATTTCAGCGCGTCGGCGGTAGTGACAAGGTCAGGGTTGATTTGAGGGTGATTTCTTCCACCAATCAAAACCTGGAGGCTGCAATCACCGCAGGAACTTTCCGCCAAGAACTTTACCATCGTCTGAATGTCGTTCCGATTGCGGTCCCGTCGCTGGAAGAGCGACGTGAAGATATCCCAGAGCTTTCGTCACATTTCATTTCTGAGATGAACAGCGCGCAGGGGTTACCATTGCGAGAATTGAGCGATGATGCAATTGCCTTGATGCAGACGATGGAGTGGCCGGGAAATGTCCGACAGTTAAAAAACTTGATAGAGCGTGTCCTTATTCTGGGGGATGACAATGGCCCGATCGATACACGCGAATTACCTGGCGTGGAGAATGAAACGGATGGAGAAAGTCGTGTCGTGCTTTCTGGTGCTCTGGCAACGATGGCACTACGTGAAGCGCGCGAAGCATTCGAGCGTGAGTATCTTCTCACACAGATCAATCGATTTGGCGGCAATATCTCAAAGACGGCAAATTTTGTCGGCATGGAACGCAGTGCGCTGCACCGTAAGTTAAAGTCGCTTGGCGTTGTGACGTCCGCAAAGGCGGGAACAAGAGTGGCGCATCTTGATGAAGAAGCAGAGGTGGAAGCTGCCGAATAACCTCTAAATTTGGCTGACCTCTGGTGTATGGCCTGACTAGGCAAGGCGGGTAAAGTGTGTAGTTGCTTTGCGTGCTTTACTTCCACCAAGCGTCGTAAGTAGCTTTATTAAAACGATATACAGGCGCAGTTGAAGTTATGCTGCAAGCGAGCGCATTCGTGGCAAAAAACGAAATAGAATAATTGAACGAGTTACATTGGATCGATGATAACCCATTGCCCTTGGGTATCTTTAGTCACACATGTGTTCTCAGAAAGTGGCGGCATCCGGTTTGAATTTCCCGCGTCATTGGGGGGATGTAATCCCGAGCTGCATCGTTTCACCTTCACAGATGAATAGCCTTGCGAGAGCATGCATTGTTTTTCCACATCACCACGCAGCTTGGCGTTCACGTCAACCGAATAAATTTGCCCACTTACAAAAAACCCTCCTTCGCGATAGCAACGTCCACTTGATCTGCAATAACTGCGCACTGGGATATACCGCGGCGGTTCCTGACGTAATTCAGTTGCGACAGGGGCTTGTTCCAAAGCGCTCACCTGACAGGTTAGCAAGGATGCCCGCATTTTAGTCACGCTGCCTCCTTCCTGATAGAATAGCGGAACAGGTCCACAGGTGCTCAAAACCAAAAGAAAACACAAAGAGTTCGCAATTCTAAACATCACGACAGTTTGCCGTGAAACCAGACGCAAGACAATTGAATTGACCGTCTCAGAAGCATCTGCCATGCAGAAGGCCCGACACACGGCCTGAAGGACAGAAACATGAAGGTCATCATTTGCGGCGCCGGGCAGGTTGGCTGGCAAATCGCACGCCACCTCGCGGGTGAACGCAACGACGTGACGGTCGTCGATAACGATGCCGATCTTGTGCGCCGCGCGACAGATTCCTTGGATGTTCAGGGTATCGCCGGTTTTGCCAGTTACCCCGATGTTCTGGATCGGGCAGGTGCTAAAGACGCCGAAATGGTGATTGCAGCAACCCACTCTGATGAAGTGAATATGGTCACCTGTCAGGTTGCGCATTCAGTCTTTGGGGTGAACCGCAAAATCGCACGGCTGCGCAGCCAATCTTATTTGGATGCGATCTACTCGGATTTATACCGGCGTGATCATATGCCCATCGATGTTGTGATTAGCCCAGAACGCGAAGTTGCGGCGGCCGCGTTACAGCGTCTTTCGGCGCCGGCTGCCTTTGACACCGAGACCTTTATGGAAGGGCAGGCCCATTTATTGGGCATTTCGATTGACGATGAATGCCCGGTTGTAAACACACCATTGCGTCAATTGACGGACCTGTTTTCTACACTGCGTACGACTGTGGTCGGCGTGCGGCGCGAAGGGCGCATTTTTGCACCCGAAGCTAAGGATCAGCTTTTTGTTGGTGATCAATGTTATGTTTTTAGTCACGTCGATGATGTGTCTCGCACGATGGAAATCTTTGGTAAAACACAGGCGAAGCAGGAACGTGTTGTCCTGGTTGGTGGTGGAAACGTCGGTCTGGCGGTCGCGCAATCTTTGGAACTGCGGGCCAAGCGTGTACGAACGAAAGTCATCGAAAAGAACCGCCATTGCGCTGAACGCGCTGCCGAAGCACTGGAGCGAACCATTGTTCTAAACGGCGACGGGTTGGATTCTGGATTGTTGTCCGAAGCAGGTATTGCGCGAGCAGATGCCATGTTGGCTATCACGGATGATGACAAAACGAATATGCTGACCTGTGTGCGCGCCAAGGCCGAAGGCTGTCCCTATGTGATTGCATTGGTCAATGATCCAACGCTCGTGCCGCTGATGGAACCTTTGGGGATTGACGCATACATAAATCCGCGCGCGACAACCGTTAGCTCTATTTTACGTCATATTCGTCATGGACGGGTGCGGGCTGTTTATTCGATCGGAGATGCTGAGGCAGAAGTGATCGAAGCAGAAGTTCTGTCGACCTCGCCGTTGGCGGGCAGCCGTGTTTCCGACATTGGTTTTCCAGAAGGTGTTCTTGTCGGCGCCGTCCGTAAGGGGAACGATGTCATTCGCCCCTTGGGCAGCACGCGCATTGATGAAGGCGATGTCGTGGCGATTTTTGCATTGACAAAGGACGTGCCAGAAGTGGAACGCCTTATGCAAGTTTCAATCGACTTCTTTTAAATCATGGCTGCATCAGCTCATAAAAATCAAAATGCATCGACGCTTGGGGCGATTGTGAGCCAGCAGTTGTTTATTTTGATCTTTGGATTGAGCGCATTGTCCATGCTCATTCCGGCATTGCATGGGGGCGCCAATCGGTCTTATGAAACGGCGCGTGCTTTTCTGTATTCCGGTCTTTTTGGTCTTATCATCTTTGCTATGATCGTGATTGCGCAAGCCGGACGTAGACCCCGTCATGGCGCAGTTGGTAATCTGATGTCAGTCTTCGCTACTTTTGTGTTCCTGCCTGCCTATTTGGCATTGCCTATTTTTGAAGCACTCCAAACGACCAGTTTTTTGAACGCCTATTTGGAAATGGTCAGTGCGGTCACAACAACTGGCGCAACAGTCTTTGATGATCCTGCGCGCCTGAACAATACGCTGCATCTATGGCGCGCTCAGGTCGGATGGATGGGCGGCATGATGATGTGGGTTGCAGCTTCGGCGATTTTGGCGCCAATGAACTTGGGTGGCTTTGAGGTCACTGCACAAGCAGAACCCGGACAACGTGAAGGCAAGTTCACAGCCTTAGAGCGTACCGACCCTCGCGATCGCTTGCTTCGAATTGTACAGGCCCTGGTGCCGATTTATGTCGGATTGACGTTGCTGCTCTGGATTTTGCTGTTGATCAGTGGTGATCCGTCGTTGGTTGCCTTGACCCATGCCATGTCGATCATGTCCACTTCGGGGATTTCGGCGGTTGGGGGGCTTTCTGATGGCGGCTCGGGTGTCACCGGCGAGGCTTTGATGATGCTGTTTATGCTGTTTGCCTTATCCAGACTGACGTTCTCCTCGGATACGGTCACGGCGACCCAGGGGGGAATTCGCAACGATCCTGAATTTCGGATTGGCATCCTAATCATTGTAGGCGTGCCATTGGTGCTCTTTCTGCGTCATTGGATTGGGGCCCTTGATGTCGCGAGAGAGGATAATCTCTTTTTGGCCATGCGGGCGTTGTGGGGATCTGTATTTACTGTGATGTCGTTCCTGACGACCACGGGGTTTGCCAGTGCGGATTGGGCTGAGGCGCAGGCATGGTCGGGGTTGAATACTTCTGGAATGATTCTGATGGGGTTGGCTTTGACGGGGGGTGGGGTTGCGACAACAGCGGGCGGGGTAAAGCTTTTGCGTGTGTTTGCGTTGTATCTTAACGGTAAGCGAGAATTAGAACGGCTTGTGCACCCGTCATCAGTCAGCGGTGCGGGCAAGGAAAGTCGGCGTCTGCAACGCAACGGAGCCTTCATAGCATGGATATTTTTCATGCTTTTTGCGATGACAATGGCCATTCTCACCATGACGTTAACGTTTTTAGGGGTCGAATTCGAAGACGCGATTGTGTTGAGCATTGCCGGCTTATCAACAACTGGCCCACTCACAAGTTTAGCCGCTGAAACCCCTATATCTATTGCAGAATTAGGACCTTATGCAAAATCAGTTTTTTGCGCGGCAATGGTTTTTGGCCGTCTGGAGACCCTTGCAATTATCGCTCTTTTCACGCCAGATTTATGGCGCGGTTGATGATGCGTGGGGATAGGTCCGTAATGGACTGTTTTTAGGGGTGGAAACTCCTCGAACTGCACTTCATAATTGCATCTATCCACGAGTTCCATCTGCGAACTCATGCAAGAAAAAAGGCGAGGACCAGAATGGCGTCGGACAGACAGAACCTTCAGGATGCGTTCCTGAACCATGTACGCAAGACGAAAGTTCCTGTGACGATCTTCTTGATTAATGGCGTGAAACTACAGGGTGTGATCACCTGGTTTGACAATTTCTGCGTATTGCTACGCCGAGATGGTCAGTCGCAGCTGGTGTATAAGCACGCGATTTCTACTATCATGCCGAGCCAACCAATTAGTCTTTACGAGGGCGAAGACGCTTCTTGAGCAAGCCACCGTTTCAAATTGATGAGACCAACACGCCGTCGGTGACCCGGGCGTGGGTTGTCCACCCAGAGATCAAATCGGATCCGGACCGGCGCATGGCTAACCATGCACTGGCCGAAGCTGTTTCCTTAGCGCGTGCTTTGCCCGAGCTGGATGTGATTGGTTCAGAGATCGCGCCCTTAAAAACGGTGCGGGCTGGTATGCTGTTTGGGTCTGGCAAAATTGACGCAATAAAAGCGAAGCTCGAAGCCGAAGAAATAGAACTGGTTCTTGTGGACGGGGCGGTCAGCCCGGTGCAGCAACGCAACCTAGAAAAAGCCTGGGGCGTTAAACTCTTGGACCGGACCGGTCTGATCTTGGAAATCTTTAGCGATCGTGCCGCAACCCGCGAAGGTGTGTTACAGGTCGAAATGGCAGCGCTGAGCTATCAACGTACCCGATTGGTGCGCGCATGGACGCACCTTGAACGCCAGCGTGGCGGTTTGGGTTTTGTTGGCGGGCCCGGCGAGACACAGATCGAAGCGGACCGGCGCGCCATTGATGAGCAATTGACCCGACTGCGCCGTCAGCTTGAAAAGGTCGTCAAAACACGCGCTTTGCACCGGGCAGCGCGGGCCAAAATCCCTTATCCAATTGTCGCCTTGGTCGGCTATACAAATGCAGGGAAATCGACCCTGTTCAACCGGTTGACCGGGGCTGACGTTACGGCAAAAGACATGTTGTTTGCGACACTAGATCCGACAATGCGCCGACTTCATCTGCCGGATGGGCCAGAGGTGATCTTGTCTGATACGGTTGGTTTTATCTCGGACCTTCCCACAGAACTTGTGGCGTCTTTCCGTGCGACTTTGGAAGAAGTTCTCGCTGCGGATGTTGTCGTTCATGTGCGTGATATTTCGCATCCTGAAAGTGAAGAACAATCAAAAGATGTGTCTGACATTCTGACCTCGCTTGGTGTTGAGCAAGATAGACCGAGCTTTGAGGTCTGGAACAAACTCGATGCCTTGTCAGCTGATGAAGCGGATGCGATGCGGGCACGGGCAGAGCGAGACGATTCCGTTTTTGCAATCTCCGCCCTGACAGGTGAGGGTATTGGTGATTTGCTCTTGGCAATTACCGAAACGTTGCAGGGCAAAAAACGGCCAGCGGATTTGACGTTGGGATTCTCAGAAGGAAAGAAGAGAGCTTGGCTATTTGCGCAAGAATTGGTGCAATCAGAGCGACAATCCGAAGAAGGGTTCGAAATTTCGGTGCGCTGGACGGTTGAGCAGGAAGCCCAATTCGAACGCCTATGATTAACGTCCACCTTCTGTGGTAAATCGCCATGCTCCGGGGGATAAATCATTCAAAGCCCAATTGCCAACTTGGGCGCGGATCAGGCGCAGGCAGGGCAGACCGACATGGGCCGTCATCCGGCGCACCTGACGATTACGTCCTTCCGAGATTGTGATCTGCAACCAAGCATCGGGCACTGATTTTCGAAACCGAACGGGTGGATCGCGGGGCCATAATTTTTGAGGCTGATCCATTGTTGTTATCATTGCTGGACGAGTCCGGCCATCCTTGAGCGTGACACCGCTGCGCAACTGTGCCAGCTGATCCTGTTGTGGCGTTCCTTCGACCATGACCCAATAAGTTTTGGACATCTTATGTTTGGGATTGGAAATACGCGCCTGAAGCTTGCCATCGTCGGTTAGAACCATCAGGCCTTCGCTGTCTTTATCTAGGCGTCCTGCAGGGTAAAATCCGGGCTCTTTGATATACCCAGACAAAGTCGGACGTGGAGACCCTTGGCTGCCTTTGTCGGTAAATTGTGACAGCACCCCAAAGGGTTTATTAAATAAAATAACGCGGGCCATTGTTTATTTCGGCTGCAATATCGTGACCCCGACCGCTCCCGCGCGGGCGAGTTCTTCGTCTAGCGACATGGGGATGTATTCGCCGCGTCGCCACAGTTGGGCCATGTCGTCATAGTGGCGGGATAAGAAGTGGCCAGATTGACCTGTCGCCGCGATAAAGACGGAACTATCCGGGTCCGCAAAATCATAGACGCCGCGATATCCAGCACCATGGACGTTGTGAAAAGGATCCGGTCCGCTGCCTTTTGTCAGACCCCGTTGTAACGTGTTGTCCCCGCCATTTGTCGATTGACGGATGTTCACAAAATATCTCAGCACGGGCACTGTGCCCAAAACAGGGTGATCATGTGTCGCCTGATGCGCATCCCCCCAACGCAAGCTTTCAAGTGCAGATCCCCATGTTTCTTCAATCCAGATCAATGCATCATCGAGGGCGAGACGAGCCATATCCGCGCACGTTTCTTGTGGCGCTGATTGTTGCACGTCACACCAGACAGAGGCGCCGTCAATGTCGCGAAACGCCCGTTCTATAAACAGTGGCTCCACATGGGTAAATTCGCGTGCCAAGGGTCCCAATTCGTCTTGGATCATGCGGGCCTGTAGGCTGCGCAGCCACGCAGCATAAATCAACGGCTCAGGCATGTGTTCGTTCATTTCACCAGACCATTCCCCAAGGAGTGCAAGGGCGCGTTGGCGTTGGCGCAAGGCAGTACCTTCGGGGGCGGATTCCCCAGTGAACCACAATTCTGCTCCAATTAGGGGCAGGAGTGAGCGTGCGGTAAAGCTCACCGTATCAAGCTGCGCTTCGATGAAGCTGTCGCGTGTATGCACCTGGCGGGCCTGCATCAACCGTTGCCAACGCTGGATGCGTTGTGTGTCCCCCCAATCAAACGAGACGTGGTTCGGGAAAGGACGTTCGACGACCTTGTTATTGGTATTGCCCAAGATGCCACCAGCAGGTGCGATAAATTCCGGATTAGACGCATAGGGCAGGCGGCCCTGCCAGCGATTTGTTTCGATCCAACCCGGGCTTGGCAGACGCCCTTGGCTTTGATGGCGGGCATCCCGGCGTGGCATGGCGCCGATCATCTTCATGCCAATGTTTTCGCGGTCTGCAAGCATCAGGTTTTGCGCAGGGGCAATGTACTTTTCAATTGCTTGAAAGCCGCCTTCAACCGACTTGGCCTCCATCAACGCGAGGGCGGCCATCATTGACGTGTCATTCGCGCTCAGGAGCGTCCAAGCCACCGAAGCCACATGTTCAGGGGGAGTAATACTGGCGAGGTTGTAATGAGATCCCGGTAGAACGGGGCCGTTTTCGGTCCATCGCAGGGTAACCGTGACAGGCGGGGCATCTTTGATGTAAATAATGGATTTACGTGTTTCAAAGGGCTTAAAACCCGTTGGGGTTTCGTATTCTTCTGAGTTGTCCGGATTGACCCGTTCGATGTGCACATCCTGATCATCCATCTTAGCCGAGGTTAACCCCCAACCCAGATCATCACTGCGCCCCGTCAAAACAACTGGCATGCCCGGAATGGTGCCGCCGATGATGCCGCCCGATTGCAATTGCAGGCGGGCGAGGTACCAAATGCCGGGCGCTGAAAACCCCAGATGCGGATCATTGGCCAATAGGGTGCCGCCTGCAGCGGACCGCGAGGGCGCTGCTGACCAGACGTTGGATGCACCGGCAAAAGGAGCACGGGCAAATGGCGACAGTGGATGAGGCGCAACCGGAGCGGTTCCCGCAAAGCGTTTCGCATCAGGAAATAGAGCTGCGTATTCAGGCAAAGCAGCAACACCAGTGCCGGGGGCGTCGGGCAATATGTCTCTGATGCGCTCATGATCTGGCAAGGCTAGGGAAACCCGCGCACGCATGACTTCGGTGTCGAGATGGCCAGCCAAACGCAATCCCATCAATTTTATGATTGCCAATGAATCTGCCGGACGCCAGGGCGCAACGGGCGCGTTAAAGAGAAACATCTCTGGCGCACCACGGCCCAAGGCATCGGCATTGATTTGATCCAAACGTGCATTCACACCGGTCGCATAAGCACGCAGAATTTTGGTGGTTTTCTCGTCTTGCGCATCAAGTGATGCGACAGCCAAAGTGTAAATATTCAATCGCCGCACCAGTTGGTCAATTTCAAGCGTGGCGGTCCCAAAGAGTTCTGACAACCGCCCTTGTGCCGTCCTGCGCAACATCGTCATTTGCCACAGGCGGTCTTGTGCATGTGCAAACCCAAGCGCGTAGTAGACGTCTTCGTCGGTTGATCCAAAAATATGCGGAACATTCGCATTATCGCGTACAATTTCGACTGGGGCGGTCAGAAACGGGACGTCCAGAGTGTCATTGTAATCGGGTAAGGAACGCGACCCGAGATAATACACCAGCGCGATCGCTAAAACGACAAGCACAACCAATGCACTAGCGATCCGCAACAACCAAGAAAAGACCTGCCCCATCGTTCCCGTCCTCGTAGAATTTCGTCCGAATGAATTGACCCTTGGTCTGTGACTGTTAGGTAGGTGGGCAACGTAACGCAACACCCAAAAGGGGGCATATAATGGCCAAATTGGCATTTCTGGGATTGGGAGTCATGGGCGCACCCATGGCGGGGCACTTGCAAAAAGCAGGACATGACGTCACCGTTTACAACCGCACTGCCTCAAAAGCCGAAGATTGGGTTTCCACCTACGGTGGTGAAATGGCGCTCACACCGGCAAAAGCGGCGCAAGGCGCGGATTTTGTGATGGCCTGTGTCGGGAATGATGATGATCTTCGCGGCGTGTGTCTGGGGGATGATGGCGCGTTTGCTGGCATGCAGGCCGGGTCGGTTTTTGTCGATCATACAACGGTGTCGGCCTTGGTCACAAGTGAGCTTTACAAAGTCGCAAACGAAAACCAGATCAGCTTTGTTGATGCGCCGATTTCAGGCGGGCAAGCCGGAGCGGAAAATGCTGTTTTGTCGATCATGTGTGGTGGTGATCAAGGGGCGTTTGAACGTGCGCTGCCGATCATGGAGGTCTATTCTAAAATC
The DNA here is from genome assembly GCA_039983935.1 of Roseobacter sp. Classification (GTDB taxonomy): domain Bacteria; phylum Pseudomonadota; class Alphaproteobacteria; order Rhodobacterales; family Rhodobacteraceae; genus Roseobacter. Next base: position 28,403 of record JBDWVP010000028.1, read on the forward strand.
TGCCGCCGGATTGGGGAAACAGGTGCGGGGCAAATGACAAAAATGTGCAACCAGATCGCAATTGCGGGTCTGGTGCAAGGTCTGAGCGAAGCATTGCATTTTGCCGACAAAGCCGGTCTCGATGGGCGCGCTGTCGTTGAGGTCATCAGTCAAGGGGCAGCGGGCAGCTGGCAGATGGATAATCGCCATGAAACCATGCTGGAGGATCATTTCGAACATGGTTTTGCAACGGATTGGATGCGCAAGGATTTGGGTATTTGCCTGTCGACTGCGGATGAAACAGGTGCAAGCCTGCCCGTCACAGCATTGGTCGATCAATTCTATAAAGATGTGCAGAAGATGGGCGGCGGGCGTTGGGATACGTCTAGCTTGTTCAAACGACTTCAAACACTCTGAGTATTTTGTGGGCGCGGTCTGTTGCGCCCACATTTACCCCATTTAGGGGATGATGCGTGTGTATTTGTTACCTTGCAGAGAGGCCCCAATAAATAACCCAGCACGCCCGAAGACAGCGGCAATAACAGGGGATAACGCGGTTGTTGTATTCGCCTTTGCCCCGTCACCCTGATCGGAAATCACATATTCAACATCGCCGCCGACAGCCCAACCAGGCGAACGTCTGAAACTGTTCAATGCGTCATCCGTCATGAAAAACAGCACGTGCGAATATTGTTGTGCACCGATCTGTAGGCCGCCGGAGACTTCGGCCAGCGAATAGTAGTCGACTGTCGCATTTGCGATGCGCAGTGCTCCTTGACCATAGGCGCCGCCAAAGCCGAACCCGGCCTCGGTGATCAGAGGCATTACCAGCATCCCGCTTGCTTTGTTGGCAAGGTCTTGGGTGTTGGGGAAGTTTCTATACATTTCTGTCAAGGTTCTATCAACGCGAGAATCAATCACATCTCCACCTGATGACCCTATCCCGTTGCCACATGCCGCGGTGACTGTGACACCTGCCAATGCGCCAAAGGTAAAGCCTCGGCGTGAGTATCCTGAACGTTTCATATAATTGCCTGTAAATTGTTGCTCTGGTGCCGGTTTGCCCGACTTGATGGCGAGATTACGCTTGTCTGAGCCGAAAGTCACGCCAAAGCGCGGCAATCGGCATCAAATCGCTATGACGTCAGCAGCCGTGCGGCAGCTGGCGCGAAATAAGTGAGGATCCCGTCACATCCGGAACGTTTAAAGGCCATCAGGCTTTCCATCATGACTTTTTCCCCGTCGATCCACCCTTGAGCGGCGGCACTTTGGATCATCGCGTACTCACCAGAGACTTGATAGGCATAGGTTGGCGCGCCAAACGTGTCTTTGACCCGACGACAGATATCCAAATACGGCAGCCCGGGTTTGACCATCACCATATCCGCGCCCTCTCGGAGATCGCGTTCAATCAGACGGAGCGCTTCGTCCGAATTTCCCGGATCCATCTGGTAGGTTTTTTTATCCCCGGTCAGCGCACCAGATGCCCCCACTGCGTCCCGAAACGGGCCATAAAACGCCGATGCGTATTTTGCGGAATAACTCAGGATCATTACGTTTTGGTGCCCCGCTGATTCCAAGGCATCGCGCATCGCGCCAACCCGCCCATCCATCATATCAGATGGCCCGATGATATCTGCACCCGCGTCGGCCTGACTAAGGGTCATCTTTACCAGCGCCTCAACCGTGCGATCATTGACAATTTCGCCGTCTTCAACGAACCCATCGTGCCCATTAATATTATAGGTGTCCAAGGCAACATCGGTCATGACGGCCATCTGTGGAATGGCCTGTTTGATCGCGCGAATGGCGCGGTTGGCATGATTATTGGGGTCCCACGCACCGGCGCAATCTTCTGTGCGTTCTTCCTGCCCGGTGTAGGGAAAAATACAGATCGCCTGGATGCCTAAATCTGCGGCTTCGCGTGCGGCCTCAACGATTTTATCCACCGAACGACGATACACCCCCGGCATAGAGGCAATCGGCTCTTCGATGCCTTCTCCGGCGCGCACGAAAACCGGCCAAATAAAATCATCAACAGAAACCGTATTTTGTCGCGTCAGAGCGCGTATTGCCGGGCTTTGACGCTGGCGGCGAAAACGCGTTGCGGGGTAGGTGGCTTGTGTTGGGCGCATCACTATTTGTCCATTTTAAGTTACAGTTTATGATTGCCATGAATTTTTAACCAAGCCAAGGCTAGGAATTGTCACTTAGGCCAGCTAAGACGTCCGTAAGAAAAAAGAAAAGTTCGATCAGTGGACCTTTATACAAACATTTTTGAACTCATTGACATGCGATCTTTTTCCAACCTGTGGTTTTGGATTGCACTTGCGGTTATGTGGTCCACGGCCAGCCATTGGGTGCTGGGTGTTCCCTATGATATGGTCCTGCGCGCGCGTCGTATTGGCCAACAATCAGAAACCGACCTAGAAGATCTCGTTCGTATCAACACGAACAGACTGCTCTTTATTGCGCGCGTGTCCGGGTTTTGGATATTGGCGATCGGATGTTTTGTGCTGACTGGCCTGGTGCTGCTCGGGTTTGTCTACCGTATCGAAATTGCCCAAGCGCTGTTTCTGTTGGGGTTTCCGATGTCGATTGTGGCGTTGATTTCACTGTCTACCGCGCGCTTAATCCAAAATGAAAACGCCCGCGGCGCGGTGTTGTGCAAGCGATTGATGCGGCATCGACTATATGTGCAACTCACAGGCATTGTGTCGATTTTTGTCACAGCACTTTGGGGAATGTATCAAAACCTGTCAATCGGCGTGCTGGGCGGTTGACACGGTGCGGCTTTGGGACAATTGAAGCAGCCCATGGCCAACACATCTCATATCACGATCTCTGGCGTTCCCGAAGGATTTGACGCGCGTATCCTTCTGGACGAAGTCGCCAAAGCAAATGGACCTGTCGTGCATGTTGCACGCGATGACAAACGTCTGGCGGCGCTTCAAGGCGCGTTGCGTTTCTTTGCACCAGACATGCCGGTTATTGTGTTCCCCGGGTGGGACTGTCTGCCCTATGATCGTGTGTCGCCGAATGCTGACATCGCAGCCCAACGCATGGCAACTCTTGCGGGGCTTATCCACGCAATGCCAACCCAATTCATTTTACTGACAACTTTGAATGCAGCCACGCAGAAAATCCCGGCACGCCACGTGCTTAAGGATGCGGCCTTCTGCGCCAAGGTCGGTGCCCGAATTGATGAACAAGCATTGCGTTCCTTTCTGGTGCGTATGGGGTTTGTTCAAAGCCCAACGGTAACCGAGCCAGGGGATTATGCCGTGCGCGGCGGTATCATCGATATTTATCCGCCGGGCGACTTGGGGCCGGTACGATTGGATCTGTTTGGTGACGTGTTGGATGGGGCTCGTCGATTTGACGCGGCGACGCAACGCACGACCGAAAAATTGGAACTGGTGGAACTTGCTCCGGTTTCTGAAGTCATTCTTGATGAGGCATCGATCACGCGGTTTCGCCAGAATTATCGCATTGAATTTGGTGCAGCAGGTACGGATGATCCACTCTATGAGGCCATCAGTGCGGGGCGCAAACATCAAGGTGCCGAGCACTGGTTGCCGTTCTTCCATGATGGTTTGGAGACGTTATTCGATTATGTCCCAAACGCGAGCATATCGTTAGATGATCAAGCGGAAGCCGCGCGCGCCATGCGCTGGGACAGTATTGCCGATCAATATGAAACCCGCCGTTTGGCGATGGCGAACCGCTCAAAAATGGACAGTGTTTACAAACCCTGTCCGCCCGAAACACTGTATATGGACGGGGCAAGTTGGGCCACTCAGTTAGAGGGACGACGCGTTCTGAAACTGGCTCCTTTACCGCAACCCACGGGATTGGGTGTCACGGACGCAGGGGCACGTATCGGCCGGAATTTTGCCCCGGAGCGACAACAAGAAACACTTAGCCTTTTTGGGGCGTTAGCAGAGCACATAAAGGTAAAACTAACCGCCGGCCCGGTGGTTGTAGCGAGCTACTCAGATGGCGCACGTGAACGTCTGACAGGATTGATCGAAGATGAAGGCGTGGCCGAAGCGATCCCAATTTCGGACGCCAGCCGTATTGGAAAGCGAGGTCTGTACCTTGTTGTATGGGCTTTGGAACATGGCTTTGAAACGCCGGATTTGACGGTTATTTCCGAACAGGATGTTCTGGGAGACCGCCTGATCCGAAGCACGCGGAAAAAGCGGCGCGCCGAGAATTTCCTGACAGAAACGCAATCCCTCAGCCCGGGAGATTTGATCGTGCATGTCGATCACGGCATCGGGCGATACACTGGGCTAGAGGTGGTGACCGCGGCTGGGGCTGCGCATGAATGCATCATGCTCGAATACGCCGAAAATGCGAAATTGTATTTGCCGGTCGAGAACATCGAGCTTTTGTCCAAATACGGACATGAAGAAGGGCTGTTGGATCGGCTGGGCGGTGGCGCGTGGCAGGCTAAAAAGGCGCGTCTAAAAGAACGTATTCGCGAGGTTGCAGACAAGCTGATCCGCGTGGCTGCCGAACGAGCATTGCGAAAGGCGCCGGTTCTTGATCCGCCACCTGGCATGTGGGATGCGTTTTCCGCACGCTTTCCCTATCAGGAAACCGATGATCAATTGCGCGCGATTGGCGATGTTGTTGATGATCTTACATCGGGCAGTCCAATGGACCGCTTGGTCTGTGGGGATGTCGGGTTTGGCAAAACAGAAGTCGCCATGCGCGCGGCGTTTGTTGCGGCGATGTCGGGTACGCAAGTTGCCATTGTTGCGCCGACAACCTTATTGGCGCGCCAGCATTATAAGAGTTTTGCCGAACGCTTTCGTGGCTTTCCGATAAACGTGCGACAGCTCAGCCGATTTGTTCCGGCAAAAGAAGCAAACGCCACTCGGGATGGTATTTCACGCGGTACCGTCGATATTGTCATCGGCACCCATGCACTGTTGGCCAAGGGTATTCGGTTTCAAAACCTGAGCTTGCTTATTATCGACGAAGAACAGCATTTTGGGGTCACACACAAAGAACGTCTTAAACAATTGCGCACGGACATTCATGTGTTGACCCTAACGGCGACACCTATTCCGCGCACGTTGCAATTGAGCCTGACAGGGGTGCGTGATTTGAGCATCATCGGCACCCCGCCTGTCGACCGGTTGGCCATTCGCACCTATGTCAGCGAATTCGATACGGTGACGCTGCGCGAGGCGTTGTTGCGCGAACATTATCGGGGGGGGCAGTCGTTTTATGTGGTGCCACGTATTTCCGATCTGCCAGAGATCGAGGAGTTTCTGAAATCCCAACTGCCGGAATTGTCCTATGTGGTGGCGCATGGACAAATGGCCGCCGGGGAACTCGACGATCGGATGAACGCGTTTTACGACGGAAAGTTCGACGTGCTGTTGGCGACAACCATCGTTGAATCCGGGTTGGATATCCCGACGGCGAACACCATGATTGTGCACCGGGCCGATATGTTTGGTCTTGCTCAGCTCTATCAGATCAGGGGACGTGTTGGCCGCTCTAAAACCCGCGCGTATGCGTATCTCACAACAAAGCCGCGTACGCGCCTGACAGCAACTGCGGAAAAACGCCTTCGGGTGTTGTCGAGCCTGGATACATTGGGCGCTGGATTTACCTTGGCCAGTCAGGACCTTGATATCCGGGGCGCCGGTAATTTGTTGGGCGAAGAACAATCTGGCCAAATGCGAGATGTTGGGTTTGAACTCTATCAATCTATGCTCGAAGAGGCGATTGCCAAAATCCGCTCGGGCGAAATGGAAGGGCTGTCAGAGAGCGACGATCAGTGGGCACCGCAAATCAACCTTGGCGTTCCTGTCTTGATACCCGAGGATTATGTCCCTGACCTGGATGTCCGGCTGGGCCTATATCGACGCTTGAGCAGCTTGTCGACAAAGGTAGAACTGGAAGGGTTTGCCGCCGAACTGATCGACCGTTTTGGCAAATTGCCGCGAGAGGTGAACACTTTGATGTTGATCGTGCGCATTAAAGCCATGTGTAAAAAGGCCGGAATCGCCAAACTTGATGGTGGTCCAAAAGGCGCGACCCTCCAATTTCACAATGATAAATTTGCCTCCCCTGAAGGATTGGTGTCTTTCATCCATGACCAACGCGGCTTGGCCAAAGTGAAGGACAATAAGATCGTCGTTAAACGGGATTGGAAGGCAGATTCCGACAAAATCAAAGGGGCGTTCGCCATCGCTCGCGATTTGGCGGAAAAGGTGGTTGCTGAAAAAAAACGTGCGAAGGCAAAAGCAAGCTGATTGTTATTCAGCCGGATCGCGTGCCTCAAGACGCCCCATGTACAACATTAATGCAAACGCCAAGGCCGCCAAGATCAATACTGTCGCGACCAGCGGTCGAATTGTGCCGTCAAAAAGCATGCCAACAGGGGAGGCAATGGCGGCGGCAAGGGTTGTGGATACACCGCCAACAACACTTGCAGCCATGCCGGCAATATGTCCCATCGGTTCCATTGCGATGGCGTTAAGATTGCCAATCGTCAGGCCCGCTTGAAAAAAAATAAATCCTTGCCAAACAGCAAAAATTGCAAATCCCTCCGCTGCAATGGTTTCACTGTTCATCAACACAAACGTCGACACCACAATCTGAAACCCAAGCGCTATGGTGATCAATTTACGCATACCCAGTCGAATCACCAGCTTTACATTCAAAAAGCTCGAGAATGCCGAGGCCACCGCGATGCCCCCGAACCAAAGTGGAAAAGTTTCCAGCTTGTCGTAGACGTGTCCGTAAATTGGTTGGATCAGAACCAAAAGCGAAAACAAGATTGTCATCGCAAGTGTTTGCACAACGATAGAAAGCCTGACGATAGGGTGTTGGAAAATCTGCCGTACAGCGGTCTTCATCAGGGCCATTCGAACCGGCCGACGATTTTCCACAGCAAGTGTTTCAGGTAACCTTAGGCCAAGCCACAGGGCCGAAATGAGCGAAAAGGTGATAAAGGCTAGAAAAATGCTACGCCATCCAGAGAAACATATGATGACGGAGCCCAAAAGAGGCGCTAAGGCAGGCACAATGGTGAATGTAATCATGACGAAAGATACTATGCGCGCCATTTCCCGACCGGAAAACAAATCACGAATGATTGCGATACACACGACCCGTGGTCCAGAGGCACCGATGCCTTGAAAAACGCGCGCCAGTAGAACCAGTTCCAATGACTGGCTAAACCATGCCAAAGTTGCGGATCCTATATATAATCCCGCACCGCAAAACATGACAGTGCGTCGCCCAAAAGCATCAGATAAAGGTCCCGAAAAGAAAGTACCTAATCCCATTCCAAAAACGAATGACGTTATGATCAGTGGAGCTCTGCTAGCGTCTTCCGGCGGCAGATCAGCCTCGATCGTCTCTAATGCCGGTAGCATCGCATCAATCGAAAACGCGATGGTCGCGAACATCATCGCCATGAGGGCAACAAATTCCACGCGCCCCATAGGGAGGTCGATGTTCGGTCTTGCCAATGGTTTTGCCTTGCTCATCAAGCCATGTAATTATGGCGCTACTTGGCGTCAGACATAACCTACAGTTGAAGTGGTTTCAATCGCAAGATCGCAGAGTTTACTCTGCGTTACCGCACAACGCCTGTTTATGCATGAGCGGTAAGCTCTGTCAGGACTTTGTGCCACATTTCAGGTGATTGCGCCCCGGGAACGGCGTGTTTTTGCGCGACAATAAAGGTGGGCACGGAACTCACACCCATTTGGCGACTATGTGCGTCGCGATTGCGGATGTCGTCCGTATCTGCATCAGACTTTAACAGCTTGGTTATAACTGCGGCATCCAGTTCGATACTGTCAGCAATGTCAGATAAAACTTCGATGTCACCGATGTCCCGAACATCTACAAAAAACGCTTTGAAGAGCGCGGATACAGCGGCGATTTGGCGACCTTCGATACCCGCCCAATGGATCAACCTATGTGCGTTCAGTGTATTCGGCGTACGCTCTATGCCTTCGAAATCAATGGACAGGCCGGCTTGTTTTGCGTGATCGAGAATGGGCGCGTAGGCGCGGGCGGCGGATTCTTTACCACCAAACTTTCCTTCAAGGTAATCTTTGCGCCCCATGCCTTCGCTCGGCATATCGGGGTTAAGCTGGAAGGGATGCCATTCGATGGCAAATGGGTGATCGGGAAAGTCGGCCAAGGCGCGATCCAAATGTGCTTTGCCAATGTAGCACCAAGGACAAATGGGGTCGGACAGGATATCGAGTTTGATGGGATCGGTCATTTTGGCCTTTCGTAGTGCGCTCGCAATGCACGTCGTAGAATTTTGCCATTTGCCCCTTTGGGTAATTCGGGCAGATGAATGAAAACACGCGGCTGTTTGTACCGCGCCAGCTTGTCTGTGACATAGGCACGTAAATGCGTCTCGTCCAGTGCTGAGGGGCCAGTATAAAAGGCGGCGATCACCTCTGTCTTGTTTTTGACTTCGATGCATGTCGCGGCAACGGCCGTAATCCCGGGCATCTTGGCCAAAACAGTTTCAACCTCGATCGGTGAGACGCGAAAACCACCAGCGTTCATAATGTCGTCATTTCGGCCCAAATAAGTGATTGTGCCATGTTCATCCATGCAGGCCTGATCACCGGTCAAAAACCACTCACCGTTCATTTTCGCGTCGCTCGCCTCGCGGTCGCCGTAATAACCCAACATCAATCCGGGATCAGAACGAGAAATTGCAATTGTACCTTCTTGACCTGTGCGAACAGGGCTTCCGTTTGAAAGAATGGCGACCCGACGACCGGGCTGCGGGTACCCCAGGGTGCCAGACGAAATGGGTTTTCCGGCACGTTGGGAGATAAAAGTCGAACATTCAGACAATCCGTAGGCTTCAAAGATTGGGGTTGCGTAACTTGAATACCAACGATCTGACGTTGCGGGAGGCAGCTTTTCGCCAGCACTCAACCCATGTCTGAGATCGGGAAGCGCAATAGGGTCACGTCGGTCCAAAATTTGGCGATAGATCCCCGGGGCTGCGGCAAAAATACTGGCGCGGTGGTGGTGCATCAGATCTGGTAACATTTCCGGCGGGGTGCCTTGGACGGGAATCAAAGCTGTGGCGCCAATTGTCCAAGGGTCCATCAGACCTGTCCCCAGGGTATAGGTCCAATTGAAGGCCCCGGCATGCATCACGCGGTCCGTGGGGCGCAGGCCATACCATCCTTCAAACATCATCTGGCGCGCCCAGATTGCGCGATGTGCATGGGCAACAGCCTGCGGTTTTCCAGCGGTACCTGAGGTAAAGATGATGTATCCCAGCCGATCTGGATTCCCCATTTGGAATACGGATGGCGGGAGATTTCGAAATACCTGAAGCTGCGATAAAGCAATGGTATTCCTAAAGGGCGGGCATGCCAGCGCTGGATCGATCAGCACTGCCTTTGGTTTCAATGTTTCGATAATATAGGCGGTTTCGTTTACGGTTAATGCTGATGACGTAGGTACAGGGATCAACCCGACCGCCAGTGCTGCTAAATAGGCAATGGGAAAATCCACCGTATTTCCCAGACGCATGAGCACCACATCACCAGAACACAACCCGGTTTGGCGCAAACCAGTTGCGGTCCCTAAAACAGCGCGCCGTAAATCATCAAAACTCCAAACGTCGGCATTTTGCTGCGACAAAACCATCAATGCAGTTTTGTCGGGCGTGTTTAACCCGGCGTTCAACACATGAGCGGCCATATTGAACGGCGCAGGGCAGGGCGAAAATGGACCAGTATCGATGAGGGAAACCATGCACTGTGCTAGCCTGCGTTGGGTGACGTTGCAAGCAAGGTGGGAAGCGCCTAAAACGGTGCGCATGAATACATCTGACCCAACATCCCTTATTCGTCTCTCCCGTGAAAACGGAGCCGATGAACCGGCAACCCCATTGGATTTGGGGGTCCGGGTGCGCGAATTGCGAAAAGCTCAAGGATGGACGTTGGAACAGGCCGCCAGCCAGGCGGGTCTTGCGCGCTCAACCTTGAGCAAGATAGAAAATGGCCAAATGTCGCCGACATATGACGCGCTCAAGAAACTGGCTGTCGGGTTGCAAATTTCCATTCCTCAACTTTTTACACCTCCGCAGGCAGAAAAAATAAACGGACGCCTGTCCGTGACCAAATCAGGTCAGGGTTCTGCACATGCGACGGTGACATATGAACATGAACTTCTTGCGGATACGCTCAGCAAGAAGCAGATGTTGCCATATCGCGCACGGGTTCGAGCCCGCAACATGAGCGAGTTTGACGGCTGGGTGCGCCATGACGGCGAAGAATTTCTCTATGTTTTGACGGGCGTTATTCGTCTCTACACGGAATTTTATGAACCCATTGAAATGCGGCGCGGCGACAGCGCGTATTACGACGCCGCGATGGGCCACAATGTCGTCTCCGTCAGTGCCGAAGACGCCAGTATTTTGTGGGTGACGTCGTTAAACTAATTATCGGGGTGCGTGCCACCAGACTTCTGGCATGAAATTCGGCCCGTCACCGTAGATTGGAAATCGTGGTGGAAATTGCATATTTGCATCATGGGCGATGCGTCCGGTGGTGAATTGCCAAAACGGGATCACATATCGACCAGCTGTCAGGACACGATCAAGCGCGCGCACAGCGGCAACAAAGTCATCCTGTTTAGTTGCCGTTAGCATCGCATCAATCATGGCGTCTGCTGCGGGCGATTGAACCCCCATCAGATTGCGCGAACCTTCCTGATCTACGGCCTTGGATCCCCAATAAAACCGCTGCTCGTTGCCGGGGGACAGAGACAATGCGCGTCGATAGGTCGTCATGTCGAAATCAAATGCGTTAGTCCGTTCGACAAATTGCGCGCTGTCGATGGTTTCGACACGAACCTCAATGCCCAAACGAGACAGCGCGTTCACGTATAAATCAGTAATGGCGATGTTTTCGCTACTGTTTTGGGACAACAAGATGGTGAATGACAGCGCTTTGCCATTCGCGTTACGCATGATCCCTTCTTGCGGTGACCAGCCTGCATCCTCTAACAACGACATCGCGCGACGAATACCTTTTCGATTGCGCAGGCTGCCATCTGTTTGTGCAAACATGTATCCTTCTAAAGTGCCTGGCGGGAGATCAGAGGTAAACGGTGCCAAAAGTTCGGCCACTTTCCCGGTCGCTCCACCAGGTAAAAATGCCAATTGAGAGTTGGAGAAATAAGATGAAATGCGGGGCTGCGCGCCGCCGGTCAGCGTATCGTTAATATATTCAAAATTGAAGGCTTGGATCATTGCTTCTCGCACACGCCAATCATCAAAAGGCGTTTTTCGTGAATTCATCACGAACCCGGTCATCCCTGATGGCTTTCCATGGGGAATTTCAGTTTTGACAATGTCTCCGCGTTGGACGGCGGGGAAACCATATTGGTTTGCCCATTTCTCGGCATTAAATTCACGCAGGGCGGAAATATCACCGGCCTTGAACGCCTCAAACAATACTGTCGCGTCGCCGTAAAAATCGAGCTTAATCCGGTCAAAATTATTTGTGCCGCGGCGAAATGGAATGTCTTGGCCCCAATAATTGGGATTGCGTGACAGTTGAACGTATCTTCCAGCCTCGAAATCTGAAACGACGTATGGGCCTGATCCTATCGGGATTTCGGCGAGGGGCGCGTTGGCAAAATCTCTCCCTTCCCATTGGTCTTTACTGAGAATGGGGCGCATGCCAGCCAACAAGGCAAGTTCACGATTAGCCGTGTTAAAGGAGATTTTTACGCTGTGTGCGCCGGTTTGTTCGATGCTGGCGATTTGGTTGTGCAGTCCCAAATAACGCGGGTGTCCTTGGGTGCCCAACAATTCATACGAAAAAATAACGTCATCGATGGTTACTGGGCTGCCATCTGAAAACAACGCATCCTCGCGTAGGGTAAATTCTACCCATGATCGGTCCTCTGGGACCTCGACCGATTCGGCCAACACACCATAAAGAGCGAACGGTTCGTCCCAAGAGCGGCCCATAAGCGCTTCGTGTGTGAAAAACCGCAATTGCCAAGGAACGGTCCCCTTGCGCACATATGGGTTCAGGCTGTCAAATCCACCTGTGTTGCCCAAAGTGATGTTTCCGCCCTTGGGCGCATCAGCCCGGACATAAGGTAAAGACACAAAATCCGGTGGAAGAGCGGGCGCGCCATACATAGATATCCCGTGTTGTGGGTCCGCTGCCGCGCCAAAGCCCCAAAGAATCATCGCACCAAGCAAGGATTTGCGAGAAATTGCTTGGAAAAAAATAGTACTCATTTTGGCGACAATCCCTTACTGCCCTTGTTTTACTGCACGTTAGCCTACTGGGGTATTTGCATCTTTTCAAACTTTTAGCTTGGACTAGAGCGGTAGATTGCTTATAAAGAACTTACTGCTCGATAGGTTTCTTGCCTGTATGAAACCTGCCTCAATAACTTAACGCCTGCCTTGTGCAGGCGTTTTTTTTATCCCTCAACATTGCGTGTCTTCTGTTCAGCGATCGCGGCATTGGTCAGACTGTTTCTGAGACGTCCCGAGCGGCAAAATAAAAACCTGTTGCAGTTTATGCGCTAGAGGATGAGTGTCGCACAAGCCAAACGGGACGAGCAGAAAATGCGTATTGCCTTTCTTCATACCGCTGACGTTCATGTCGCAACCTTTGAACGGATTTTTGAAGACCTTGATGGTGACATTCAGCAAGATCACCATGTTGACGCAGATCTGCTGGAAAGAGCCAGACAGGGCGGCATAGAGGTCGTTCGTTCCGATGTTTTGGCCATCCTCAAGAAATTGAGTGCAGCGGATGCCGTTCTGTGCACCTGTTCAACTTTGGGACCTTTGGTGGATGAGGCGAGCGTGGCCTATGGCAACATCATCCGAATTGATCGGCCATTGATGGAACAGGCCTGTCGGGATGGTGAAAAAATTCTGGTGGCCTTGTGTTTGACCAGCACGCGGGATGCTACATTGGACCTTCTTTTGGACTGCGCCAAGACGATGGCGCAGGATATCAAACCAGTTCTTGTTCAATGTGCAGAGGCTTGGTCGTTTTTCGAAGCTGGAGACATGGCGGGATATGCGCGTTCTATTTCCCATTCAATCAACGAACGCCTATCGATGGAAGAGCACATTGATTGTATCGTTTTGGCGCAGGCTTCTATGCGGGTGGCGGAAAGTGACTTGGAGCAAACGGGAATACCGATCCGATCCTCCCCGGAACTTGCTGCACACAAAGTCCTGCAATTGGCGCGCGCAACAGGGGTGAAAAAAGATGATTGATTGGTATATTTTTGTGCCTGCCTGTTTTGCTCTGAACCTCGCCTTTGGGCCAAATAATTTACTGGCGATGACACATGGCGCCAAGGTCGGTGTTGGGTTTGCCCAAAGAGCCGCCCTGGGGCGGTTGTTCATTTTTATTCCAATGATTGCGGCCAGCGCCTTGGGACTTGGGGTTATTCTATCGACGTCCGCCTTTATCTTCGCGGTCGTCAAAACCCTCGGCGCACTCTACCTGATTTGGATCGGTATATCGCTTTGGCGTGGTGCACGAAGTGTCGACGCGGGCCAGCTCACCACAACAGCGCCTACGCTGGGCAAGGCGTTTCGGGCAGAAGCGATGGTGGCGCTAAGCAATCCAAAGGCGATCCTTATATTTGCTGCGTTTTTCCCGCAGTTTGTCGCGTTAGAGAGTTATGTATTTAGCTACACAATGCTCGGGGCGGCATTCTTGCTCATGGAGAGTATCGCGATTTTTATCTATGCATTGGCTGGCCGTTTCACCGCAACTTTCGCCTCAAACGGGGTGCCAATGATGCAGCGTGTTTCTGCCGTGATGATGGTTTTATTCGGCTTTTTAGTGCTCTTTAGCCCCCAGCCGTCTCGCTAATTGGCCATTGCCGAACCGCGCTTTTCGACCCGAGCAACCAAGTTTTAGGTTTTATTTGCAGTTGCAGCACTGCATTGTGCGCGCAGTGCAGCATTCAGCTTGAAAGGACGATAGAATGAGCTTTGAGATTTCACTCGCTGGAAAAACAGCTGTCATTACAGGATCAAACTCTGGGATCGGATTGGGCGTTGCACGCGAACTGGCCCGAGCCGGAGCGGACATCGTGTTAAATTCATTTACTGACACCCCCGAAGATCATGCATTGGCCGATGAAATCGCCCAGCAAACAGGTGTCAAAGCACGTTATATTCAAGCGGATATGTCAAAGGGCGATCAGTGCCGTGCCTTGATTGAAAAAGCAGGGGTGTGCGATATTTTGGTGAACAACGCCGGTATTCAGCACGTCGCGCCGATCCCAGAATTTGCACCCGAAAAATGGGACGCGATCATCGCAATCAATCTCAGTTCGGCCTTTCACACCACGGCCATAGCGCTGCCAATGATGCGGGCTGCTGGCTGGGGGCGGGTGGTGAACATCGCCTCGGCTCATGGGTTGACGGCGTCCCCCTATAAATCGGCCTATATCGCGGCAAAACATGGGATCGTCGGGCTGACCAAGACGACGGCTTTGGAAACGGCTAAGGAGCCGATCACAGCGAATGCGATCTGCCCAGGTTATGTCTTGACGCCGATCGTTGAAAAACAAATTCCTGATACGATGAAAGAATATCAGATGACCCGCGAGGAAGTCATCGAGAACGTCATGTTGACCCGCCAACCCTCAAAAGAATTTGCGACGGTGGAGCAGATGGGGGGGACGGCAACGTTTTTATGTTCTGATGCTGCGGCCCAAATTACCGGAACAACAATCAGTGTCGATGGCGGCTGGACGGCGCTTTAACAAAGAGTTTGCTTTCAGTTAATATTCTGGACGCGCCGATCTAACCGTCAACCAGAAGGGGCGACACTCAATGGCTCAGAAAAAGAGAATTAATTTGGCCCTGCAAGGAGGCGGCGCGCATGGCGCCTTCACATGGGGTGTCCTGGATCGGCTTTTGAGCGAAGAAGATCTGGAAATCGCCGCGATTTCCGGGACAAGCGCGGGAGCCTTAAACGGTGCTGCCCTAAAAGCCGGAATGATTGAAGGTGGCCGTCAGGGTGCGCGCGACATGCTGGATTGGCTGTGGACAGAGGTCGGTGCCCGTCCTGATTTGGACATCCCACAGTGGATGACGCCTTTTTCTTTGTCGAGTTTTTCAAAAGCGCTGGAATATTCTTTTCCGGTGATGGCGGCGGATGCTTGGTCGCGGACCATTTCTCCCTATGGGTACGGGCCATTTTACAAAAATCCACTCGAGCCGATTGTATCGAAGTTCAATTACGACGAAATCTGCATGGAGAAATCCGAAGGGCCCTGTTTGTTTGTCTGCGCAACCAAAGTGCGCAGTGGCAAGGTGCGTGTTTTTAAGGACAGTGAAATCAGCACGGACGTCATCCTTGCATCAGCTTGCTTGCCGACGATGTTTCAGGCGGTTTCCGTGACTGATCCTCAAACTGGTTTGGCCGAAGACTACTGGGATGGAGGATACACCGGAAATCCGGCGCTTTTCCCATTGTTCCATGATCCGTTGCCCGAAGATATTGTGGTTGTGAACATCAACCCGCTGGAACGGCATGAAACACCGCGCACGGTGCAAGCCATTCAGAATAGAATTAATGAAATCAGTTTTAATTCATCTCTGTTGCGTGAATTGCGCGCGATTGAATTTGTTCAGCGTCTGATTGCGGATGGTAAAATTCAACAAGGTGAAATGCGCCGCGTTCTGGTGCATATGATCGCAGATGACGCGCTGATGAACGAGCTTTCCGTGGCCACAAAAATCGTACCAACGGCCTATACTTTGGCGAAGTTGAAAGAGGCTGGGCAAAAAGCGGGCGATGCCTTCCTGACTGCGCATAAGTCAGATTTGAACAAACGCAGTTCCGCAGATTTGGGAGAGATGTTCCGGTAGCTAGCTGTCTGGCGTCGATTGAGGGTTATCTGTCCCATTTGGATACACAAGACCCGCTGAAATTACTAATTTAGCGGCTTCTTCCACGGACATATCCAGAATTGTGACATCGGTTTCCGGCACAAACAGCAAAAAACCCGATGTCGGGTTTGGCGTTGTCGGCAAGAAAATACTAAGCATTGTCTCGCCGTTGTTGCCACGCGCTGCGATTTCGCCCTTGGTATTGGTCGAAATAAACCCTATCGCCCAAATGCCCTTGCGGGGGTATTCAATGATGCAGGCCTTTTCAAAAGACCGTTCAGACTGTGCAAAGACCGTTTCAGAAATTTGTTTAATGCCAGAATAGATGGATCGCACAACCGGTGTCCGCTCGACCAATCCTTCGGCAAAGGAAATCATTGAGCGGCCGATGATCCCTTTGGCCGTCCATCCCACGATGATGGTGAACATCAGAAAAATAACCACTCCGATGCCGCGCACGTCAATTTGCACGGACGGATCAAGCCCCAATAGGTTCTGTAGCATGCGGTCCGGCTGATATTTGTTCGGAACGACCGGCAGGACAAGACCGTCGATCCATCCAACAACTGACCAAATCAGCCAAAGTGTCAGCCCGACTGGCGCAATAACGACCAATCCAGTTAAAAAATTAGCCCTTAAGCGGGAAAATATCCCGCGACGTGGCGGTGATTTTTCAGGATCGAAGGGCGTGTTCATCCAGTGTCCGTCATTTTAAGCAGCCTTGGTTAACTAGGGGGTTTGCGCGCATTCTACAATGGCACATTCTGTTGATCGGATTGCATTCCCGTCTAGCGTGCGTGTTTGCTTAATGCTTTGGCAATCTCACCGGCCAAGCGCGCGTTGTTTCTGACCAATGCAATGTTGGCGATCAGGGATTTCCCGTCTGTCAGCTCGAAAATCCGTTGTAGAAGATACGGCGTGACACCTTTACCTTTTATACCATGAGCCTGGGCGTCCGCTTGGGCTTGCGCAATGATTGGGGCCAAAATTTCGGCAGATATCTCATCTTCTGCTGGGACCGGGTTGGCGACGAGTTGGCCGCCAGGTAATCCAAGTTGACCGCGCAGAAGGTGGGCTGCTGCGATGTCTTTGGCCGTGTCCATGCGCAATGGCGCCTTTAAGGGGGACGCCGCGCTCCAAAAAGCCGGGAAGCTGTCTTGCCCAAAGGCAATGACGGGAACACCCTGTGTTTCAAGAACCTCCAGCGTTTTATCGACATCCAAAATGGCCTTTGCACCGGCGGCGACGACTGTGACCGCTGTCTGCGCCAATTCCAGCAGATCGGCGGAGATGTCAAAACTATCTTCTGCACCGCGATGGACCCCGCCGATGCCACCTGTCGCAAAAACTTCAATCCCCGCCAATTTTGCACCAATCATGGTGGCGGCCACCGTTGTGGAGCCTGTACCGCCAGAGGCCATGCACGCCGCGATATCAGCGCGTGAGAGTTTTGCAACACCCTTGGCCTGCGCCAATGCTTCTAAGGCGCTAGGTTCCAGGCCGATATTTAAGGTCCCATCGAGGACTGCAATTGTGGCGGGGGTGACGCCCATGCCGCGCAGATCATTTTCAACCTTTTGCGCCACCTCGATGTTTTGTGGGTAGGGCATGCCATGGGTAATGATCGTGCTTTCGAGCGCGACAATCGGGCGGTCAGCAGCCTTTGCAGCAGCAACTTCGGTGGAATATGTGAGGGGCAAGGCAGTCATAATGGGGTCTCTCCAGAAACATAAGTAGCGGCGGCATTTAGGGCACGGGCCAGTGCCTCCTTGGCGGCATCACCGCGAGATTCTGCGGCGATATGTGCCGCCATAAACGTGTCCCCAGCGCCGGTCACACGGGTCACATCGACCCGAGGAGGGGGTTGCGACAAAAAACCGTCTGGTCGCCCTTCGGTTGCGTCATTTCCGCCATCTGTCACCAGCACACGGTTGGCCCCTTTGGAAAGTAGACCAAAAGCAGCATCGCGGGAGTTTTGAAAGATTTGGTGGCATAGGAGCCCCGCTTCTTCGAGGTTGACGTACAGGGTGCCGCGCCCGTTATCAAGAAAAGGGCGTAAACGATCCGCTTTGCCGGGAGAAGCCGGGGCGATGCGCAGATCGGATCGCGAAAACAACGGGCTGTCCGCGATTTCAGTCAGTAGATCGACCGTCAGGTTACCATCAAGAGCGATCAGACCATGATAGGGTGTGGTTTCTGATCCAAGACGATCATCCCAGAGCGGTGCCAGGATCTTGTCTCCCGCAGCCTCTAGCGAATGCGCGTCGGCAATGGCCGCGATCAGCCCATTGGCACCTTCAACGGCCATGTATCGATCTGTTGGCAAATCCTCGGAGCGATAAATCATATGGGTAAGCATGCCGCGCGCGCTACAGGCAGTGATCAACTCGTCACCTTCGGCATCGCGACCAATTGCGCTCAGCAATGCAGGGGTCAGACCGAACTGCGCCAAGGTCATCGCGATATTCAACGCCACGCCACCGGGCAAACGCGTGATGTTGCCGGGAACGTCGGACCCTTGACGCATGGGTTTTGTTGATCTGCCAATGACGTCCCAAAGAACGGACCCAATGCAGAGGATGTCAGGTTTTCGTGTCATTCTGTCTTGTGACCGGGATGGCCTGCGGGATCAAGGCCCGACAGATGAGGTCCTATTGAGAAGGTACTTCAAATGTCAGTGCAGCCCAAAGGGTTTCCCACAACGGGGCTTTTTCTTCTGTACCAGCGCGCGGACTGGGGCGCAGAACCACCGCGTCAAAGAGATATTGATGGCCAGGCAGAACAGCGATCTGCGCAACACCTTTATCATTGGTGCGATGCAGGGTGACGTCGACTGATCCATCGGGAGATCGGGCAAAGACTTCTACTTGTGCATCCGGCCTTGGATCTCCCTGATAGCGCACAAGCACCTGCATGTTCCCGTCAAAATCATCTTCGTACGGGTTGGTCAGCGCGACAAATTCAGTTTGCAGACCAAAGGCGCGATCTTCCCCCTTTCCCGTTCCAATAGCGATGAGAGATTTGACGTGACGGGTATAGGTTTCGCGAAACTGCTCCTTTGGCCAGCCGTGGGCCTCGTGTGTTGCGACCGCAGTGCGGAAATCCTTGTGGTCGACAAAGGTCAGAAATTTTTCCCATGTTTGATAGGTCAGGGTCGACTCAACCGTTTCATGCACAACAACCAACAAACCATCCTCGCCCGCATCAGCCTGCAAGGCCGGGGTGTCGCCCAACCGTCCTAAAACGGGCTGGACATTATCGTTTGAAATCATGTCAAATCGCGTGAATCGACTGTCGAACCACGCCAGCGATGTGCCCTTAAAGTTTTGGCCGTTTCTGAGGGTTGCGATGATCGGATCACCAACATCAACTTGATATTGTTCAGGTTGAATCCAAAACTCATGGGACATTGCCGGAAACCCGGTTAAAAAAGCGAAAATGATCGAGAGGCGAGCGATTCCCATGACAAACTCCTGTATGTCCCAAGCCTTGAAGGTGTGTCTTTTAAGCGTCGTGTCAATGACGTTCTGGACAACGAACGTGTCAAAAACACACGCACATGAGGTCTTGCCCACGATTGCTGACATGGAGATCGGTCAAGATGGTGCTCTGAAAATCGATTTCCGCATAAATATCGAAGCGTTTCTGGCCGGCATCGATTTGGATGCTGTGGAAAATACGGACGCAGATGAGGCCGCGCAGGATTACGATGCGTTGCGAGCCTTACCGGCACCCGATCTGGATGCGCGTGCAGATGAAATTATTGACGCTTGGAATGAGGCCGGTTTTCTCCAATCAACCGGGCCGATTTCGGTGGCCCGTTCTGGCCTTGTGATCCCTGAGGATGTTGATTTCGAACTGCCCAGGATGTCTGTATTGTCGGTTGCCGCCCAATTGCCAGAAGGAACCAGCACGGTCACGATTAATTGGCCCACAGGGTCGGGGTCATTTGTGTTGCGTCAACAAGGTGTGTCAGATCCTTATACTGGGTATCTGGCTGGCGGGCAGTCTACCCCGCCCATTGCTCTCGTCGGCGGTGATGCACAAAGTGTGAGCGCAGCGTTTCTCACCTACATTCCGGTTGGTTTTGACCATATTCTGCCCAAAGGCTTGGACCACATCTTATTCGTTTTAGGATTGTTTTTTCTCAGTACCCGATGGGCGCCGCTGTTATGGCAGGTCAGCGCATTTACGTTGGCTCATACCGTCACATTGGCCCTGGGGGCGTTGGGCTGGGTCACTGTACCCGGCAGTATCGTAGAACCTTTGATCGCAGCCTCTATTGTTTATGTTGCCGTTGAAAACCTGTTCCAGAGAGGGTTAACGCGTTGGCGTCCGTTTATTATCTTTGGGTTTGGGTTGTTGCACGGGCTTGGTTTTGCGTCTGTGTTGGGCGAGTTTGGTTTGCCGCAAGATCAGTTCATACCAGCGCTTATCGGGTTTAACGTCGGTGTCGAAGGTGGACAGCTTACTGTGATTGGCCTTGCGGCGGTCGTACTCTGGGGCTGCGTCATGCTCGCGAAAAGATCTCAGTTGAGTGAGATCGAACAACCCGTCGCGCAATATCCGGTGATGTTTCGTGCGGTATCAATCCCGGCGTCGCTCATCATTGCGATCGTCGGGGCTTATTGGTGCGTGGAGCGGGTTTTCTTTTAACGTTATCCCATCGCCTCGATGAGCGCGCCAAGCCGGTCTGCTGGGGTTTCCGCCTGCCAAATTTCGTCACCAAAGGCAAAAAAATCGGTGAATGGGGTGAGCTGCGCGATCCGCGCCGCGTCGAGGCCACCCTCTGCGACAACAGGAACTTCAATCACTTCGGACCAAAATTCGAAAATATCTAGCTCTGCAAAACTTCCATCCCCCAAGGCGGACGCGGCGACTGGACCAAAGCAAACATAATCTGCCCCTGCTTCACCGGCGCTCATTCCATCATGTCTGGAGGTGCCGCAAAAGCTGCCCACAATAGCCTCTTCACCCAACAGCTTGCGGGTGTCCCGTACGGAGCGCGCCGCGTCACTCAGGTGAACGCCATCCAGACCGAGGCGATCAGCCAGCACGCTATGATCACTCAATACCAAGGCGATGTCGCGCGCATGGGTCACTTCGCGTAGTGCATCGGCTGCGCGCGACAGCTTGTCTTCATCCCGAGTGGCCATCTGCAAACGAACACAGGCCACCTGATGCGCATCAATGACTGACGCGAGAACATCAGGAAAGGTGCTTAATTCGAATTCTGACGGCGTAATCAGATAAATCTGCGGCGTTTCGGGCATTTCCATACGCTTGGGTCCTTTGGATCTTATGGCGCGCAGCAGTAACGTAAGTCACAGCAAATGAAAACGGATATACGAACGGGGCAGCTTATTGATCGTGTTTTTCGGCAACCGTTGCAGAGTCGATCTGCGCGGCCTATGAGGCTGACATGAAAAATCTACTGGAAAACCCTGCCACACCTGCCTTTGTGTTGGTACGCCCGCAAATGGGTGAAAATATTGGCGCTGCCGCACGTGCAATGTGGAACTTTGGTCTGGACCGCATGCATATCGTAGCACCCAGAGATGGCTGGCCAAATCAAGCGGCTGTCGCCTTGGCCAGTGGGGCAGGTCGCGTATTGGATAATGCCCAATTAAGCGATGATCTTCCCACCAGTCTGGCGGAATCTTCTTTCGTTTTTGCAACAACAGCGCGGTCAAGGGATTTGACCAAACCCGTTTTCAGCCCCCAAGAGGCCATGCGGAGCGCTGCGCAAAAAATCGCGGAAGGGCAGCGGGTTTCGGTGTTGTTTGGGCCTGAAAGGTCGGGGTTGGAAAACGATGACATCGCCCGGGCGAATGCCATCATTTCTGTTCCGGTAAACCCAGCCTTTGCATCGCTGAATTTAGCACAATGCGTTTTGCTGGTAGGGTATGAATGGATGCGTGCCACGGGCGAGGTCACAGATCAAACCACCGAAATGGCTGGAACTGTCTGGGCTGAAAATAAAGAAGTTGAACATCTGGCGGCACATTATGAAGAGCGATTGGATGAAATGGGGTTCTTCTTTCCTGAACACAAATCACAATCCATGCGCCTCAATCTGCGAAACTTCTGGAGCCGAATGCCACTTACCCGTGCAGATGCACAAATGATGCATGGGATCATGAGACAGGTTGCACGTTGGTCATCACGCACTAAATAACGGATCGGTAAATACTAGTTCCTTGGATGCCCAACGGCAGATGGATTTAGCGCCGCGCCGTAGACCACGGTTATCTATGAGGGTAGCGCAATGATTGCCGGGAATGGTGCAGCGTCGTTGGGTCGCGCTGGACCTTCCATCTTGGGACGCCTAGGGTCGCCGCACGAAAAGGTTCGAGGGTTTTTAATGAGCGGAAAACGCAAGTTATTTGAAGAGATCGGCGGCACGGACGCCGTCAAGCCAATGGCACAACCGGGGCTCATCGACAAAGGTCGCACGGACGCGCGTGGTGCCATTCGAATCTGGCTTCAGGTGCTGTTTATGCTTGTTTTCATCATGATTGCCGTAGGCGGGTTGACCCGTCTGACGGACAGCGGGCTTAGCATTACGGAATGGCGACCTCTTTCAGGAGCTTTGCCGCCTCTTAGCACTGAGGATTGGCAGTCAGAGTTCGAAAAATACCAACAGATCGACGAATTTCGCATTCAAAACCAATGGATGAAGCTGGATGATTTTAAAGTCATTTATTGGTGGGAATGGGGACATCGCCAACTCGGACGCGTGATCGGCGCTGTTTGGGCGCTAGGGTTTGCCTATTTTGCTCTGCGCCGTCAGATTCCAACTGGATGGAATGGCAAACTGCTGTGGATTGGCGTTCTTGGGGGCGGGCAGGGCGCCATCGGGTGGTGGATGGTCGCCTCTGGCGTGACCCAAGGCGAAGCCACTACAGATGTGGCCAGTTATCGGCTGGCGACGCACCTTGGGCTGGCGTTTGTCATCTTGGGGTTCATCGCCTGGTATATTATGGAACTCGGGCGCAGCGCGTCCAACCTGATGCAATCACGGCGCGCCAAGGAATCCAAACAATGGAGCATGTCCACAGGGCTGCTGCATTTTACATTCCTGCAAATTTTGCTCGGCGCGATGGTTGCGGGCATCGATGCCGGGCGCAGCTATACTGATTGGCCCTTGATGGGCGGGCAGGTGTTTCCGGCAAGCGCATTTACGTTCGACCCTATTTGGCGGAACTTTTTTGAAAGCCCTGGGCTGGTTCAATTCCTCCACAGAGTGAGTGGCTATTTACTGGCTGCCTTCACCATTGTGGTCTGGCTTCGGGGGCGTAAATCCTCGCATCAACACACGCAATTTGCCTTTAATGCAGTTTTGGCCAGCATGTTTTTGCAAATTGTCTTGGGCATTGTCACTGTTCTCTATGGCGCGCCGGCGCACATTGCAATTTTCCACCAAACACTGGCCGTAATTATCTGGGTGCTGATCCTAAGGGCACGTTTCCTCAGCGGGTATCCCATTGCAACATCCGTACGAGGATCCACTTAATGACTTCTGCCTATATCAACTTGATGGATTTTGTCCGTGACACACAGGCTCTGGCCGCCATTGCTGGTCGCTTGGAGTGGGACCAAGAAACCATGATGCCCAAAGGAGCCGCACCGCAACGCGGCCAGGAATTGGCAGCTTTAGAAACGGTGCTCCATGGGCGCCGAACCGACCAGCGTGTGGCAGATTGGATCGCCGCAACCGAAGGTGAAAACCTGGACGAAGAAGCCAAAGCGCAGTTGCGGCACATCCGTCGCAGTTATGATCGCGCGTCTAAGGTTCCGGCAAAACTGGCCGCCGAGATTGCCCGCGTTACGTCGCAAGCTCAAGGGATATGGGCAAACGCACGCACTGCTGACGATTTTGCAGCTTTTGCCCCGACATTGGAAAACGTCATCGCCCTCAAGCGCGAAGAAGGACAGGCTTTGGCGTCGGGTGGTGATCTCTATGATGCCATGTTGCAAGATTACGAAACTGGCACGACTGGCGCTGAAATCGAAGCGATGTTTGGAGCTCTACGGCCTAAATTGGCCGAACTTCGTGCTGCCGTTTTGCAAGCGCAGGCTCCGACAAAAATTTCCGGCGCTTTTGATGATGCCTTGCAGATGGAACTAACCCGTAAATTGGCAAAAACCTTTGGTTACGACATGCATCACGGTCGAGTGGACAAAGCTGTCCACCCGTTTAGCTCGGGGTCGGGCCTTGATGTGCGGATCACGACACGGACTAGCCCGGATGATCCATTTAATTGTTTTTATTCAACAATTCACGAAGTTGGTCACGCGGCCTACGAACAAAATATAGCATCGGAGTATCTGTTGACCCCGCTCGGCAGCGGCGTATCAATGGGGGTCCATGAAAGCCAAAGTCGCATCTATGAAAATCAGATTGGCCGCAGCCGTGCCTTTACCGGATGGCTGTACCGGGAAATGCGCGATACTTTTGGCGATTTTGGTATTCCCAACGAAGAAGCGTTTTACGCGTCGGTCAACCGTGTTTCGGATGGGTACATCCGGACAGAATCTGATGAATTGCAATATAATCTGCACGTTTTGATGCGCTTTGATTTGGAGCGCGCGTTGATGTCTGGCGATCTTCAGGTGAACGATCTTGAAGCCGCTTGGAACGACCGGTTCCTCGCCGATTTTGGTTTTGCAGTGGATAAACCTTCGAACGGCGTTTTACAGGACGTGCATTGGTCGGTCGGCCTATTTGGATATTTTCCGACCTATAGTTTGGGCAACGTTTATGCGGGATGCCTGCATGAAGCTTTGCGTGCTGATGTCCCTGACCTGGACACTCAATTAGACAAGGGGGATACGCGTAGCGCAACCGCTTGGCTTGGTCAGAACGTGCAACGTTTTGGGGGGCTTTACGAGCCGCGAGACGTGATCACGCGCGCGTGCGGAAACGCCCCAACAGAAGCACCGCTATTGTCCTATTTGCAAAAGAAATTCAGCGATATTTATAAACTTTAACCGCCGTCAGCATGTTGCCGGGCTTTCCACGTTACTGATTGTCAGCGTCGGGAAATCAACACCGACACTTAAGGACAACCCCTATAGGCGGGTGGCAATGATTGTTAGTTAGATTTGCAGGTGGAGCGAATATAGACGGCTTGGCGGGCAGTTCGATAGCCCTGGACCTTGATCCTGGAAACCTCGACACCAAAACGGGATGTCAAATGCGGTTCAAAAAACACTTTTGCGTCTCGATGATCGTTACTCAGAAACAGTAGAGCCGCTGCCATACGCCGTGGTAAAAGAATGCTCAGCCAACCTTGCGGCTGGCGTTATGTGATCGGTGGAGTATCAAATGATCCTCCGTGAGAATTAAGAATTTGCATCAAGAACCTTTGTTTTTGTTGGGAAAACGCTCTGCCCACTCCAATCGAAAAAGCCTGCAGCATTTTTGTGATTTCCGGCGTTACATGCTGTTGGTTCTACGCACAGAAAAGCATCGATATCCTTTCAAAGGCAGAACCCGACAAGCATGATATTGATGTACGGATAAATGGTGGCATGATGAGGAAAGCAACGCGAGATGGCGACAAACAGACGGTGACAACGAGGGGGAACGTCCCCTGAGATACCAAGTTACCAGCCCCGCCAGACCTTCCAAGTTGGGTGAAGAGGGCCAGAAAACGATTTTACATGAGTGACATGCGACCTTTATCAAATAATAACTCGACATACATTTTTGATTGGAATTTCGTCGAAAGGATCAACCGGTTTCCGCTGGCGGATAAGAGTTCTGGCCAGATCGCAAGTCTCAACAGTCAAGTTTCGTTTCATGACAGAATCTGATGGCGCGGAAAAATATTCTATTGCCGAAATGGTATCGATATATAAACTGACAACGAAGAACTTTTTCCATTTTTTTTGATACGATATTGGAGCTCTTATGAAACGTCCCAGGCGCATTGTTCCCTTTTTCGCAGCCCTATTCACAGCAACAAATATGGCCGCTGCTGAAGGAGAGTTAGGCTACAACGTCGAGCTCGACATCACCTATGGTAAGGGGGTTGTAAGTTCTGACGGAGTGCTGGTTGAGCGGGATCTGCTCGTGGATGTTTATTCCCCATCTGCGAACAATGCAGATTACACTAAAACTGATGATGTCTCCGGGACTCTCAAACCGGCCGTTATTCTGATCCATGGAGGTGGATTCCAACGTGGCGGACGACGTCAGGCACCTTATACCGAATTTGACGCGATCCATGCTCGAATGGAAGACTACGCCCAACTTTTGGCGCCGCGTGGGTATGTGACTTTTGTGATCGAATATCGTCTGGCTCCTGAGTTGCCAGAGCCGGATATGGCGCTGGACGCAAGTTGGATCCTGAATATGGAAGAAGACCTTACGGACGCGGGCATGCGCCGTGTCAATTTCGCTAGAGGGTCACTAGGTCTTGGCCCGCTAGAAGGGCCAGAGGGCAAAACTGTTGTATGGAAAACGATCTTGTCGGCCGCGGAAGATTTAGAAAAAGCCGTCGCATTTGTGCGCAATTCGTCTGAACGATTTGGCGTGGACCCGGACAAAATCGCCCTCGGTGGGCACTCGGCCGGAGCGGCAACTGCGGTCAATACGGCCCATGGTCTGGATGCGCCGGTTTCAGCTATATTCTTACTGTCTCCGCCGCTCTCAGCCATCGATCTGTCAAAAACGATCACATCTGCAGATGAAACGCCGACATTGCATGTCATCTCGCAATACGATGAGCCTGCTGTGTTGGAAAAGGCCCCCGGATTAACAAAGGCGATGCAGCGCGTTGGCGCGGATTACGAATTGGTCTGGATCCCCGGTTTTCCGCATTTTTACCCACACAATACGCCGTCACTCGGGGATGATGCGACACGACAGGCCTTGAGCGCGCGTTTGGTCGATTTTCTGGACGAACGCTTAAAGAAATAACTCTAATTGTCGCCGGCATTTTAAATCGCGTCAGAACTATCGCTGAAACTCTCCATAGACATGGTGAGTGACGTAGACAGAAACTGTCATTGTAGGGTGATGTTCTTTTTTGGCAACAGGGAGCAAAGCTACGAACCGGGGAGGGCGGTTGGCTCGAATTCGCACCATTGTGCGGCTCGAGCAAGGCTTTCTCGAAATCCAATGGGTGAAAAATTCCCGAAAAGGACAATTTCTCCGGTGGCAGACTGATCGAATGCCACAGCGATATTGCTTTGCGTTGTACTCACAGTCATCAGCATTTCAGAAACGAACCCCGTCGTTAACTCGGCGCTGTAGTTACCTGTCCAAAATCGCGGAAACATTTCTTCCCCCAACCAGATTTCAGCGCCATCTACCTCCAACACAACGGCGTCACTCTCACTCCAGGGCGCCTCTGTCTCGCCATGCCACGGAGTGTATTCATATTGGAATGTGGCGTTATATCCGCCTTTGGTAAAACCAAAAATCAATGTGCCAGAGGTGTGTGATTGCGCCCGCTGAGTATAAACATAGCAAGTGTTTCCAATTTTAGCAGCGGACCAGTTTCCGCTGCTGAATTGGCCGGCTGCTACGCACGTAGCACAGGAAACAAGAACAGATGGCAGGGCCAATTTTGACAGCATAGACACATTTCCGAACAGTGGTGTGGATCGTGCCCTTGCTAATCTATTGGACCTTAAAAATCAGTAAAACCAATCGATTGCCTGATCAATCGGTTGAACTGTCATTCTCATCTGTATCTGTTGTCTCAGCCTCGTCGCCTTGATCTGCGATCCAAGCGACGCTCACGACTTCTTCGCCTTTTCCGGTATTGAATACCTTGACGCCGCCCGCTGAACGCGACCGGAACGAAATGCCCTCCACTGGGACCCGGATGGATTGCCCTTTAGATGTGGCGAGCATGATCTGGTCGTCCATTTCTACTGGAAAGGATGCGACCAATGCACCGCCGCGCATGCCTTTGTCCATGGCTTGGACCCCCATGCCACCGCGCCCGCGGACAGGATAGTCATGGCTGGAACTGAGTTTGCCAGCACCGCCAGCAGTCAACGTCAGAATAAGGTTTTCGGCTGCTGACATTTCCGCATACCGTTCCTGACTGATCGTCGCATTCGCATCTGTTTCTTCGTCATCGGCGGTGTTTTCGGCATCATCTGTCAACCCGACCATGGCGCGGCGCATCTTAAGATAGGCCGCCCGTTCATCAGATGTGGCGTCGAAATGTCGGATAACGGACATCGACACGACTTTGTCTGACCCGGTCAATTTAACACCGCGGACACCGACAGATGAACGCGAATTAAAGACGCGCACATCTGGTGATGGGAAACGTATCGCGCGACCAGATTCTGTCACGAGCATGACGTCATCCTCCGGGGACGCAATGCGCGCATTGATCAGGGTTGTTTCGGCATGTTCATCTTCGAATTTCATGGCGATTTTGCCGTTCGACTTCACATTTGTGAAATCAGACAGTGCATTACGACGCACGGTACCGGCCGAAGTGGCAAATACGATTTGCAGTTGATCCCATTCGTTTTCGTCGCGATCAATTGGAAGGATAGCAGCGACAGATACACCCGTTGGAATAGGCAGTATATTGACGATTGCTTTGCCTTTTGACGTGCGGCTGCCTTGGGGCAAACGCCATGTTTTTAACTTGTATGCCATTCCATCCGTGGAAAAGAACAACAGTTGTGTATGGGTATTTGCCACAAAGAGTGTCGTTACAACATCTTCCTCTTTGGTTTGCATGCCGGCCAAGCCTTTACCACCGCGTCGTTGACTGCGGAAATCGGCAAGAGGCGTGCGTTTGATGTACCCACCTGACGTGACCGTCACGACCATATCTTCGCGTGCAATCAGGTCTTCGTCTTCCATGTCTCCCGACCAGTCGACGATTTCGGTGCGACGCGGCACGGCGAACAATTCGCGGACTTCGCGCAGTTCGGCCGCGATGATCCCCATAATCCGTTCGCGTGATCCTAGAATTTCCAGATATTCTTTAATCTTACCCGCAAGTTCTTCGAGCTCATCAGTGACTTCCTTGACGCCAATCTGAGTCAAACGCTGCAAGCGCAGTTCGAGAATGGCCCGGGCTTGTGTTTCGGACAGGTTATATGTGCCGTCGTCATTCGCCGTATGGGTCGGATCATCGATTAAGGCAATATAGGGCAGAATGTCTTGTGCGGGCCAACGGCGTGTCATTAATTTTGCGCGCGCTTCAGCAGCATCGGCAGAAGAGCGGATCGTTGCAACGATTTCGTCGATGTTTGTGACCGCAACAGCCAAACCGCATAAAATATGGCTGCGTTCGCGCGCTTTGCGCAGCAAATAGGCTGTGCGCCGCGCAACAACTTCTTCACGGAAATCAATGAAATACGTCAGGAACTTTCGCAAGGTCAGCTGTTCTGGTCGCCCACCATTCAAGGCCAACATGTTGCACCCAAAATAGGTCTGAAGCGGTGTGAAGCGATAGAGTTGGTTCATCACAACTTCGGCCGTGGCATCCCGTTTCAATTCCACAACCACCCGAACACCATTGCGATCGGATTCGTCTTGCACATGCGCGATCCCTTCGATCTTCTTTTCACGCACTTGTTCTGCGATCTTTTCGATCATTGTAGCTTTGTTGACCTGATAGGGGATCTCATCAACGACGATGGCCCATCGGTCTTTGCGAATTTCTTCAACCCGCGTCTTGGCGCGGATGATGACGCTGCCTCGGCCTTCGAGATATGCTTTGCGCGCACCTGAGCGGCCCAACATGATCCCACCCGTCGGGAAGTCGGGCCCAGGCACGTATTCGATCAGCTGTTCAGAGGTCAAATCCGGCTCTTCTATGAGCGCCAGCGTGGCATTGACAACTTCGCCTAGATTATGCGGAGGGATATTGGTCGCCATCCCCACGGCGATACCGCCAGCCCCATTGACCAGCATGTTAGGGAAACGCGCAGGCAGAACAGTTGGCTCTTTTTGCTTGCCGTCATAGTTGTCTTGAAAATCGACAGTATCTTTGTCGATGTCGGCCAAAAGAAACGCAGCAGGCTTGTCCATGCGCACTTCGGTATAACGCATCGCCGCCGGGTTATCGCCGTCCATGGAACCAAAATTACCCTGGCCGTCCAGCAAGGGCAGGGACATAGAGAAATCCTGAGCCATCCGCACAAGCGCGTCGTAAATGGCCGAGTCCCCGTGCGGGTGATATTGCCCCATAACGTCGCCAACCGGACGTGCCGATTTGCGGTAGGATTTGTCGTGCGTGTTACCTGTTTCGTGCATCGCAAACATAATGCGGCGATGCACCGGTTTCAGCCCGTCGCGCAAATCCGGAATGGCCCTGCTGACGATGACAGACATCGCATAATCCAGATAGGACGTCCGCATTTCACTTTCGATGCTAATCGTTGGTCCGTCATACGCAGGGCGTTCCGGGGCCATTTCATCATCGTTTTCAGGAGGTTGTGGTGTATCGTTCACTATGTCTGCCCATTTTTTCCGCAGGGTCTATATCTTGTGCCATGACCATAACAGAGGGGACATATAAGGTGCAATCCTTGAGTTCCACGACGATTGGCAGCAAGGGGGATAAAGTGCTAACAGTCTGTTTTTATTGAAAAGTAATTTTTAGGTGCCATGTTTAAATTATAGAAGCAGTAAAGAGGTGAAAATGCCCCCATCAGAAACAGAATTAATGCTTAAAGGGTACGGCCTGACCACGGCTGAATTTTTCTATCATATGCCGGATTATACACATGTTCTGAACAGTTATGTGTGGCAAGAATACGATCTTGCACCAGATCATCCAAAGTTGTTCAAGTTTATAGAATTCTGGCAGTCCGAAATTGAAGGCCCGCTGCATTCAGTGCGCTTTACACATCGCAAAATGCTCAGCTCTGGTGAGTGGCGACATGTAACGGGCGATTTTACGCTGCATTAAGCATCGGATCATCAGCCGGAGCAGCTGGCCCCACCGAGGACGCAGAATTTTGAACAGTGTGGGTGGTTTAAAGCCACATCCTTTTCTGCCTGTTCCAACGTTTCCCCAAGTTCAAACTCAGGAGAATGGGCAAGCAATGTACAGGCAAGTACCGCCGGTTTTGACGCGCCTTTGCGTTTAACGACCATTCGGGAGGAAGAACACATCATTGAATCAGGTGAAACGTCCAGTATACCCCAGCAAGCCGTTGTAATTTCGGGCACTTCTGCTGACATATCCATTTCTGGAAACAAAACGGTCATCGCGGGATCATGCGCGTCAATGTCAAAGCCGTTAGCCTCAAAAAAAGCACCATAACCTGCGCGGCTTTCCGCTTCGCTATGTGCCATGATAGAACGGCCAGCCACAGCCATGCGAAATCCATGATCGCGCAGCCATTTCATCCCTGTGATTGTTTTCTCAAGCGCACCAGCGCCGCGTTCAGCGTCGTGCAAGATCGGGTTGTAGTGATCCACGGAAACACGCAATGTCAATTTAGACGGAAATTCAGCCTGAAGGGTTAGTAATCCAGCCCGCATTTTCTCGCGCATCATCGGTCGCATTGCGTTTGTCAGGATCAAAACATCATAACCGCGTTCCAACGAGGCGCGTGTAATCTCGATCATCTGGGGGTTCATAAATGGCTCACCGCCGGTAAAGGCAATTTCGCTGACGGGCCATTTACGTGTTTTCAGCTGATCTAAGTAGTCGCGCACTTCATCCGCCGTGATGTAGACCAATGCGTCGTTCTTTGGGCTGCTTTCGATGTAACAATTCACGCAGGCAATGTTGCACAACGTACCAGTGTTAAACCAAAGTGTTTTTGGGGATCTTAGTGCGACATGAGCCCGAGCCTCTCCCGTTGCTGTAACAAGGGGGTCTTCGAATTTACCAACGTTGGCCTCGAACTGATCTTTCATCGTACTTCGGCTCCTGAACTTCGTACTTATAAATAGTATTTGCGCCACCGCTGTCCAGATGGCAAGAATAGGGCGCGTAATTTAGACGCACAGTGTCGTGAACGCTTTACGCCAGTGTTATGTTTGCGCTAACACGTGCCTGCGCCTCTGATTCCGGCGTGTCACTCAAGGAGCCCTGAAATGGTTTCACGCGTCATACCCGTCGAACCCTTCGATTTGGTTATTTTTGGAGGCACAGGTGATCTTGCGCAACGCAAGATTTTGCCGGCCTTGTTCAGGCGGTATTGTGCCGGTCAGATGCCTGCTTCTGCGCGCATCATCGGGGCGGCGCGATCCGGCCTTGATGACACAGGCTATCGCGATCTGGTGGCCAAGGCGATCAACGAATTTAGCCCGGGCGTCTCTTGCCAAGATGGCACGTTGGATCGGTTTTTAGATTGCATCTCCTATGTCACGATCGATGCAAAAGGCGAAGCTGGATGGAAAGAATTGACGGAAAAAGTCGTTTCTAAAGATCGTGTTGAAGCGTATTACTTCTCTGTTGCACCGGCGTTGTTTGGGCCATTGGCAGAGCGGTTGCAGGCCAATGGATTGGCAGACGGAAAAGCACGGATCGTGGTTGAAAAACCTTTTGGTCGAAATCTGAAAACAGCACAGGATTTGAATGCGACACTCGCGCGGTATTTTAATGAAAAACAAATCTACCGGATTGATCACTATTTAGGCAAAGAAACTGTTCAGAATTTGATGGCCGTTCGATTTGGCAACATGTTGTTTGAACCCCTATGGAACAGCCAGTTTGTCGATCACATCCAGATTACGGTCGCCGAAACTGTGGGTGTCGGGGGCAGGGGCGAATATTATGATACGTCCGGTGCCATGCGCGACATGGTGCAAAACCACTTGATGCAACTGTTGTGCCTCATTGCCATGGAACCGCCGGCGCGCTTTGACCCTGACGCGGTGCGAGACGAGAAACTAAAAGTGATCCGCGCGCTTGATCCGGTGGAGCCGCACCATATCGTGCGCGGACAATATGATGCCGATCCGGATGACCCAGAAAACCTGCCAGATTACCGCACGGCGGTTGGTGATCCACGCTCTGCGACAGAGAGTTTTGTCGCGCTCAAAACGCATATCTCAAATTGGCGTTGGGCTGGCACACCGTTTTATCTGCGCACCGGAAAAAGGCTGCGGAACCGGTCCAGTGAAATTACGATTGTGTTCAAAGAAACACCGCATTCGATCTTTGGTGACGAAGCCGGGCGGCACAGCAATGTACTGTCCATTCGTTTGCAGCCAAATGAGGGCATGACGTTGGGCGTAACGATCAAAGAACCGGGTCCTGGGGGCATGCGTTTGATAGATGTCCCACTGGACATGACCTTTGCCGAAGCGCTTGGCCCGGACGGTGGTGAAGCGGTTGATGCATATGAAAGGCTGATTATGGATGTGATCCGTGGTAATCAGACGTTGTTTATGCGCGGTGACGAAGTGGAGGCTGCTTGGGCGTGGACCGATCCAATCATTGACGGGTGGAAAGCGCGTGGGGATGTCCCCAAACCCTATGACAGCCAAAGCGATGGACCTGATGCCGCGATGCAACTGATGAAACGCGATCAGCGGGAATGGCGAAAAGTATGACTTATGTGCTTCAGAAATATGCAGATCGAGACATGCTGGCGATGGGGCTTGCAGATATTCTGGCCAGCGCCCTCAGGAAAAGCCTGTTAACCAATGCAGCGGCCAGTCTGGCAGTGCCCGGTGGCACAACACCTGGCCCAATTTTTGACGTTCTGAGCGCTGTTGATCTGGACTGGAAACGCGTGACGGTGATGTTGACCGACGAACGCTGGGTTCCCGATACACATGAGAGATCAAATGCTGGTCTGATCCGATCACGATTATTGCAAGGTCCAGCCCAAAAGGCGACGTTTTTGCCGTTTTTCAAAGAAGGTTTGACCGCGCAGGAGGCGACCTCCGAGCTCTCGGATGAGTTGTCCGCCCATTTACCTTTGTCTTTGGTTTTGCTCGGTATGGGGGCTGATATGCACACTGCGTCTTTGTTCCCTGGCGCCGACGGCTTGGCTGAGGCTCTTAAGCCGGATGCAAATGCCGTCTGTGCTGTTGCCCCAGACAGTCAACCGGAACGACGCATTACGCTCAGCGCGCCAGTGCTGAATGGTGCAATGGACAAACATCTTGTTATTTTCGGTCAAGACAAGCGTGATGCCTTGGAAAATGCGATAAAACGACAACCCCAAGAAGCGCCTATATCGGCCGTCATCTCAGGAGGAACAGTTCATTGGGCACCATGACTTCTCAATGGTCTGCGTTGAAAGACCGCTACAGCGTCGTCAAAGACCGCCACATTCTAGAGCTTTTTGAAGACCCTAGCCGGGCCGAAACGTTCCGCGCACAATCTGGCGATTTGCTATTTGATTATTCCAAAACCAATATCGACAGTGACACACTGCTTGCCTTGGGTGGTTTGCTCAAGGCTGCGGATGTTCTCGCCAAACGTGATGCGATGTTCGCCGGCGTTGCGATCAATGACACCGAGGGGCGCGCAGTACTGCACACGGCATTGCGTAATCTTGATGGTGATCCGGTTATGGTCGATGGCGCGGATGTGATGCCAGAAGTTTTGACCACGCTCGACCGGATGCGTGCCTATGCGGATGAAGTGCGTTCTGGCGGCATTACCGATGTGGTAAATATCGGAATAGGGGGCTCAGATCTAGGCCCGGCCATGGCCGTTCAGGCGCTTTCTCCGTACCACGACGGCCCTCGGTGCCACTTTGTTTCCAATGTAGATGGCGCGCATATCGCCGATACTTTGCGCACTCTTGATGCGCGCAAAACGCTTGTGATCGTGGCCTCCAAAACATTCACGACCATCGAAACAATGACCAATGCGCGCACGGCGCGGGCTTGGATGATCGATCAGGGCGGTGATCCCAAGGCGCAATTCGCGGCCCTGTCTACAGCCGATGATCTGACGGCAGAATTTGGCATCCCTGCCGAGCGTGTTTTTGGTTTTGAAGACTGGGTTGGCGGCCGGTATTCCATGTGGGGACCGATTGGCCTGTCTATAATGTTGGCAATTGGGCCAAAGGGGTTTGACGCGTTTTTACGCGGTGGTCAGGCCATGGATCAACATTTCAAGGCAGCGCAGTGGCAAGAAAACCTGCCCATTTTGCTGGCTTTGGTCGGTGTCTGGCATGCCCAAGTGTGTGGGTACAGCAGCCGCGCCGTCTTACCATACGACCAAAGATTAAATCGACTGCCGGATTACTTTCAGCAACTTGAAATGGAATCGAACGGTAAGAGTGTTCAGATGGGCGGCTCCCCCGTGGACGTCGACAGTGGACCGATTGTTTGGGGTGCTGCAGGTACGAATGGCCAGCATGCGTTTTATCAACTTTTGCACCAAGGGACGCGTGTGGTTCCGTGCGAATTTATGGTTGCGGCCGAGGGACATGAGGCAGAATTGTCGCATCACCACAAGCTGTTGATCGCCAATTGCTTAGCCCAATCCGAAGCCTTGATGCGCGGCCGTTCTTTGGGTGAAGCCAAAGCCAAAATGGAACAGGCTGGATTTACGGGTGAGGAATTGCTCCGGCAAGCGCAACACCGCGTTTTTGCCGGGGATAGGCCGTCGGTGACCATGGTTTACCCCAAACTTGATCCCTTTATGCTGGGGCAAATTGTGGCGCTCTACGAGCATCGCGTTTTTGTTGAAGGCGTCATTCTTGGGATCAATTCTTTTGATCAATGGGGTGTGGAATTGGGTAAAGAGTTGGCGACATCGCTGCAACCTGTTGTCGACGGTACGGCCTCGACCGATGGTAAAGATGGGTCAACCGCCCAGCTTGTCGAATTTATCTTACGTCATTCTGGCTGAACGGATGTGCTAACCCTCAGGGTGTGCACCATCACGTTCAACAAACTGGCGCCGTAATTCGTCCGGAATAGGAAAGCGGCCTGATCCGTCGGGCCGCAGCAGAACGACAACACAGTCCAATGAGGCACGCAAACTCCGGTCGGACCAAAGTTGTTGATGCATGGTGAATGATGTGTTGCGAAAAGATGTAACACCGCAAGTCACGACATAATCTTCGTCCAAGAGCATCTCTTGCTTGTAATGGATTGAAGCCGATCGTAGCACGATCCGCGGCCCTGTCGCGTCACCCAAATTTCCAGAAAGACCAAAGATCTTTAAGTAGCGAACGCGAACGGTTTCGAACCATTGCATGTAAACGGCATTGTTCACATGTTGCAGAACATCGAGTTCGGAGAAGCGAACCTTATCCGCGAGCGCAAGAGGTGCAGGTGGCGTGATCCCAAATTCGTGCTGGATCTCGGCGGTCAGGGGCGTGTGATATGCTAGAGTCATGTCACTCCAGTAACTCGACGTCTAAGCAATGCCAAGGCTTGCGTCACATAGAGAACCATTGCACGCTACTTCCAAGCGGTTTTCGATCAATTAGTGATCGTCACTGCATTGGGAGGGTAAAGAATGCTTGGACAAATGATGTCAACTCCGTTGCTGATCTCGTCATTGATCGCACATGCGGAACGTTACCATAGTGGCACGGAAATCATCTCGGTTAATACCGGTGGTGGCTGTGAGCAAACATGTTGGCGTGATGTCGGAATAAACGCCCGTAAGCTAGCCTCAACACTGAATAAGTTAGGGTTAAATCAACAGGCGCGCTGTGGCACGATCGCGTGGAATAACAGACGGCATCTGGAGATTTATTTTGGCGTTTCAGGCGCCGGGTTCGTGTGCCACACCATCAATCCAAGACTTTTTCCGGAACAGTTGATTTACATCATTAACCATGCCGAGGATGAAGTGTTGTTTATAGACAGCACGTTTGCTCCGCTTGTCGCATCCATTCGCGATGAGCTTAAAACCGTCAAACACATCGTTGTGTTGGAGGCCGAATTGGGGGCCGTGGCGGAGGTTATACCTGAAGCCGCAGCCTATGATGATTTCATTGCAGACGGCGACGCCGTATATCAATGGGAACAATTTGACGAACTCACTGCCTCCAGTCTGTGTTACACGTCCGGCACAACTGGGAACCCAAAAGGTGTTTTGTTTTCTCATCGCTCAACCGTGCTGCATAGTTTCGCGCTGGGTTTGGCGGATAGCGCGGCTTTGTCTGCCATAGATGTTGTGCTGCCCGTTGTTCCTATGTTCCACGTCAATGCATGGGGTGCACCATATTCCTGCGCGATGGTTGGAACGCGATTGGTATTGCCCGGCCCTCAGTTGGATGGCGCCTCGTTGTTGGATTTAATTGACGCCCATCAGGTGACCGTTGCTCTTGGGGTCCCCACAATCTGGATGGGTTTATTGGGGGAATTACGTAAAACGGGGCGCGATCTTAAGAGCCTGCAGCGTACGGCTGTTGGTGGTTCTGCCTGTCCGCCTACGATGATCCAAGCGTTCCGTGATGACTATGGGGTGGAAACGTTGCACGCTTGGGGAATGACCGAGATGTCTCCTGTTGGAACCGTCAATGCCCCGCTTGCCAAACATTTGGAACTCGCGCCAGCCGACCTCAACAAACTACGTGAAAACCAAGGCCGCCCGGTGTGGGGTGTCGAAATGAAAATCGTTGATGACACAGGGAAACCCTTGCCCGAAGACGGGATCGCTCAGGGTGAGTTACTGGTGCGTGGCCATTTTATTTTGGACGCTTATTTTCATATGACCACTGAGGAAACACTCCAAGACGGTTGGTTCAACACAGGGGATGTGGCAAGCATTGATCCAGACGGATACCTGACCATAAAGGATCGCGCCAAAGATATCATTAAGTCGGGCGGCGAGTGGATTAGTTCTGTTGAACTTGAAAATATCGCGATTGCGCATCCAGAGATTGTGGATGCTGCTGTAATCGGCGTGCCACACCCCAAATGGGACGAACGCCCGGTCTTGGTCGCTGTGAAAGCTGAGGGGAGCGGTATCACTCAAGATCAAGCAATTAGTGTTTTCGAAGGAAAGATTGCCCGCTGGCAGATTCCTGACAAAACTGTCTTTACCGATGTCTTGCCGCGCAACGCGACTGGCAAAGTTTTAAAACGAAATTTGCGAGAAACTTTTCAAGACGTTTTAAAATCGTAAACTTGTCTTAATATTCTCCGCCTTATTGTCTGAGCACATGGCGCAGGCTCATTCACCGCGCGGGGGGCATAAGTGAAAATCAAACGGTTCTTTCTAACGACAATAGGTGCGGCATTGGCAACGGCGTTTTCGGCCATACCCGCATCTGCTAATCCCGACCGGATTTCCGTTCTATTGGGGACGTCCCATATAAATGCTCAAAGAGATTTTCAGGAGTTTAATCCTGGTATCTTCTTCACGTGGGAACGACAGCTAAATTATAGCGTTGGGCTTTTCTATAACAGTTACGAAGAAATATCTCCCTTGGTCTCCGTTGGATATGATTATGAGATCGCCAGTGATTTCGATATCGGGGCTTTTCTTGCTGTGGCGGTATACCCTGGGGATGGCGATGAGTTTAGCCATTCAATCGGAGATGTGGTCCCCTTGGTTGGCTTGCAGGCCCGGTATAAAAATGTATTTACGCAATTTATTCCCGCTGATGGGGAGGCGTTGGATGGATTATTTACCTTTGGGCTGACTTTCGAATTGGACTAATGTTCCCAAAAATCGATACCTGTCAGCGTGTTGTCGGGGATGTCTAAAACCCAATGGCTTTGCCCGAAACCAAAGGAAGAACAGGGATCTGTCCTATCCCATAGTGTGGTTTTTCGACGCCTAAATCACCTATTGATCAACAGGTTTCCATCAGGCGAGGACTAGGACGGCACCTCAAGACCCAAGACGAGGCCGAGCAGGCAATCCAAATTTGCCCACTGTTCCCCCCAATGCATCAGAACAGCGTTATGTGATCGGATTTATCGTTGCTCATCCTCGACGCCTCCTGCGACGACCGCCTTCTTCGCCGCCCCCACCGGTGTTGAATGTCGCCGTAGGCAGAGTAACGATGGTGTTCAAAATCGGAAACGGTTCGACTGCATTCGGAATGGCAGAGGCATTGACGAAATGTTCTTGAAAACGTGGTTCGATCGCCGTCTCGATTTTATGGATCGCGCGAACGGTGGCTTCGATTTCCGCGCGCGCGGACGTATTGAGTAATGCAATTCGTGCCCCGGTTCCTGCGGCATTCCCGGCCGAAGTTACTTTCTCCAATGGGGCGTCTGGGATCATCCCTAAAACCATCGCGTGTTTTGATGAAATATGCGCGCCAAAGGCCCCCGCGAGGATAACTCGATCTACGTGGTCGACGCCAAATTTATCCATCAACAAACGTGCACCGGAATAGAGCGCGGCCTTGGCCATCTGAATTTCGCGAATGTCCCGATTGGTAATTGTGATGCGTGGCCCACCATCAGGGGTGCCATCAAAAACCAGATACGAATAGGTGCGCCCATCCAGAAAACACCGATCCGTGCCCGTTTGGCCCGGCGCACCGATCAAGCCGGGTGCGTCAACAATGCCGCACATCCGCATTTCTGCAACCATTTCGATGATACCGGATCCACAGATGCCCGTAATGCCGGATGACCCGATTTCCTTGTAAAACTCTGGATCATCGGACCATAAATCGCTGCCAATAACTTTGAAGCGTGGATCTTTTGTAACCGGATCAATCTCGACACGCTCGATTGCGCCCGGCGCGGCCCGCTGACCAGAACTGATCTGAGCGCCTTCAAACGCTGGACCAGTCGGGGACGAACAGGCGAGAACTTTTTCTTTATTGCCAAGCAGAATTTCCGCGTTTGTACCAACATCCACAACCAAGACCAGATCGTCTGATTTGTCAGGCGCCTCTGAAAGGGCCACCGCCGCAGCATCGGCGCCAACGTGACCAGCAATGCAAGGTAGCAGATACACGCGTGCGGAGGGGTGGATGTTCAATTCCAGATCGTCCGCGCGTAGCCGCATGGCATTGTTTGTTGCCAATGCAAAAGGCGCCTGTCCAAGCTCAAACGGATCAATCCCCAGAAACAAGTGGTGCATCACAGGGTTGCAAACAAAAACCACATCGACAATCAGCCCTTTGTCGATTTCGGCTTCGGCAGCGATTTGAGTGAATAAACCACACATTCCTTCGCGCACTGCATTGGTCATTTCGGCGGCGCCGCCAGCATTCATCATAGAATAGCTAACCCGGCTCATCAGATCTTCACCAAACCGAATTTGTGGGTTCATGACCCCCGAGGAGGCAAGAACCTCGCCTGTTTGCAAATCGCACAGGTGTGCCGCGATTGTTGTCGACCCCAAATCAACCGCAAGCCCATAGACTGTGTCGTCATAATACCCGGGCCAGATGTGCATAATGCGCGGGCTGTTTTCCTGATCCCCAAGATGCACGGCAACTGTGACTTTCCACTCCCCTTTTCTTAGGATGGGTTGCATCTTTTGCAGGATATCTAAATCAGCGACAACGTTTTCGAGTTGCCATTGTTTTTCCAGCGCGGTGCGCAAACGCTCCAAATCGCCAGAAGGGTCGTGCATATCTGGTTCGTCGACTTCAACATAGTAAAGTTTGGTCGAAGGATCCAAGGTAATGTCACGTACTTCGGCACGTTTACGTACAACCTGTTTATGCACCTGGCTTTCGGGGGGCACGTCGATCACGACATCCCCTTGCACGGTCGCCTGACACCCAAGGCGGCGGCCCTCCGTTAAGCCGCGCAAATCCTGATAGCGTTGCTCCACCTTATTCCATTCGGACAATGCATCAGAATCGACAGTTACGCCATGTTTGGAAAACTTGCCGTAGCTCGGCGTTATTTGACATTTGGAGCAGATTCCACGCCCTCCACAGACCGAATCCAAATCGACACCCAGCTGGCGCGCGGCCGTCAATATTGGAGTGCCAACAGGGAAATGTCCGCGTTTGCCTGACGGCGTAAAAACGACAAGTGGTTCGGAAGCCATGGTCAGAGAAACCTCTTGATTGTGTTAACTTACCATATCGTAGGGCGCGTTTAGAAAAAGCCAATCCGCGTCAACAATTGCAATGTTTGCGGCATTACTGAAGTGATTTGGGTGTAAACGTCAAGGACGGCTTTTTGAGGGGTTACCCGGGCACAAGTCAGGCCGAACAGAACGTGCGTGGAAGATGAAGCCCAAAGTGTTCAAGAGCAATTGCGCAGCAAGTATCGTTGTGCTGCCACTGTGGTCATAATCAGGGGCAACTTCGACCAAATCCATCCCGATGATCTGGCGTTGCGATGCGACGGCCTGCAAGAGTTCCAAGACTTCGTAATACAGAAATCCACCATGGCTAGGTGTACCCGTTCCCGGAGCAATGGAGGGGCAAAAAGCATCAATATCGATGGTGATGTAGATCGGGACATCTTGCGGCATGGTCTCTAGCAAGTGCTCGATGCCCAGCTTTCGGGTTTGCCTGACTGAAAATATCTGGGATCCCATCGCGCGGGCATCTTCGTAGCCTTCGCGCGCGGTCGAACTGACGTTTCGAATGCCAACTTGCGTTAACCCCGCCACATATTCCTGCTCGGCTGCCCTGCGCATGGGGTTGCCGTGACCGTGACGCACGCCGTGCCGTTCATCAACAAAATCAAGATGCGCGTCAATTTGCAGGATGTGAAATGAATTACCTGCATAATCGTTTCCGTCAAAGGCGCGGATGCAAGGAATATTGATCGAATGATCCCCACCAATGACAACAGGCAACGCACCGGCGCGAAGTGCTGCGCGCACGCCGGTTTCGATGTTTGAGTGGCTTTGTTCGGTATCGGTATGCACGATGTCAGCATCCCCCATGTCGACAATGCGCACATCGGCGGGCAAATACGTCGCATCATCCTCATGATCATATGCGCCAGCATGCCCAAAACTGAACAGTGTCGAGGCTTCACGCACTCCTCTGGGGCCGAACCGGGCGCCAGAACGCCATTGAGTGCCGGCGTCAAAGGGGGCTCCTAACACGGCGACGTCGGCATGGATCGCATTCCAATCTGCAACGTATGGGCGTTTTGCAAAGGTTGAAATACCGACGAAGGGCAAATCCAACCTACCACCTTCATATCCATGTTTTTCCATTGAGCCCCTCATTCATCTTCGGCAATCTATTACCGGCCGCAACGCCAATGTTTCAAACCGTTAAAAAGCACACCAGCCCGCCACGCAAGTGACGTTGGCATTTCGTTTTCACATAAATAAAAATCACGAAACGAACCAACCGATGACCGCTTGATCGAGAGACAAACCGTTAAATGCAATTTTTTCCCAAACCGCTTGGGCGCGTTAAGTGCTTTTTGCTTTTCATTCAGTCAGTGTCGTGAAATAGGAAACTGCCAAATGAGACACTCCAGCGAGGTGCATAATGGAGATTCGTGAGGCTCTTACCTTTGATGATGTATTGTTGGTGCCAGGGGCATCTTCGGTGCTCCCCTCTACTGCGGACACTCGGACACGGGTGACCCAATCTATTTCCATGAATATACCGTTGCTAAGCTCGGCAATGGACACCGTCACCGAAGGCCGCATGGCGATCGCGATGGCGCAAGCTGGAGGTATCGGAGTCGTACACCGTAATTTAACGGTTGACGAACAGGCCCGCGAAGTAAGCCGCGTCAAAAGGTTCGAAAGTGGAATCGTTTACAACCCTATTACCTTGACGCCATCACAAACCTTGGCAGATGCAAAAACGCTACAGGAACGTTATCGGGTTACGGGTTTCCCTGTCGTGGATGACATTGGGCGTGTTTTGGGGATCGTGACCAATCGCGACATGCGTTTTGCAAGCGATGACGCGACACCGGTTTCTGTGATGATGTCGCGCG
Organism: Roseobacter sp.; assembly: GCA_039983935.1. Classification (GTDB taxonomy): domain Bacteria; phylum Pseudomonadota; class Alphaproteobacteria; order Rhodobacterales; family Rhodobacteraceae; genus Roseobacter. The sequence continues at coordinate 71,044 of JBDWVP010000028.1, forward strand.
ATAATCTCGCGATTTTGCATGAACCTGCGGACCGGGACGAGGCAATCAGTTTGATGAAGGCGCGCCGAATTGAAAAACTGCTGATTACAGACAAGGACGGTAAACTGACCGGATTGTTGACGCTCAAAGATACAGAGCAGGCCGTTTTGAACCCCACAGCTTGCAAGGATGATCTGGGCCGTCTGCGTGTTGCAGCGGCAACCACCGTGGGGGATGCCGGGTTTGAACGTTCGGAAGCCTTGGTTGATGCGGGCGCCGACATGATTGTCATCGACACGGCACACGGGCACTCAGAAGGTGTTGCAGCTGCGGTGCGACGAGCCAAGAGCCTAAGCAATGAAGTTCAGATTATTGCCGGAAATGTTGCCACGGCGGAAGCAACACGTGCGTTGATTGACGCAGGAGCGGATGCAGTGAAAGTGGGCATTGGTCCGGGGTCCATCTGCACGACCCGAATGGTTGCCGGGGTCGGGGTTCCACAGCTCACAGCCATCATGGACTGTGCACAGGCGGCGGGTAAAACACCTGTTATCGCTGATGGAGGCATTAAGTTTTCCGGTGACTTTGCAAAGGCAATCGCGGCTGGTGCGTCCTGTGCGATGGTTGGCAGTATGATTGCGGGCACAGATGAGAGCCCCGGTGAAGTCATTCTTTATCAAGGCCGTAGCTTCAAAAGTTATCGCGGTATGGGAAGTTTGGGCGCAATGGCCAGTGGTTCCGCTGACCGGTATTTCCAAAAAGACGCCGCCAGTGACAAATTGGTTCCTGAGGGCATCGAAGGGCAGGTCGCCTACAAGGGGTCAGCAGGTGCCGTTCTTCACCAATTGGTTGGAGGTTTGCGCGCAGCGATGGGTTACACCGGATGTGCGACAGTTGATGAGATGCGCAGGAACTGTAATTTTGTCAAAATTACGGGCGCTGGTTTAAAGGAAAGCCACGTCCATGATGTTCAAATCACGCGTGAAAGTCCAAACTATAGAATAGGTTGAATTTCAAAACCTTACAAAACTAATCTAAAGTGAAAAATTAATATGACGCCCTCCGCACGGATCGCCGCCGCCATCGAAATTCTCGACAGTATCATCGAGGGATTGGCCGCAGAACAAGCGCTTACACGATGGGGGCGTCAGCATAGGTTTGCAGGGTCAAAAGACCGAGCTGCCATCCGAGATCACGTTTTTGGTGTTTTACGACAGCGCGAAACAGTCGAGATCTTGGGCGGTGGAACGCAAGGTCGCGCGATGATGCACGGGTTGCTGCGCGCCCAATCATTAGATCCGGCAGACTATTTTACGGGTGAAGGATATGCGCCGGCGCCTTTGCTCGAAACGGAAATGGATGAATGTCCGGCAGATGCAAGGAGCGAAGATCATTGGAACCTACCAGCGTGGATCCTTCCAGAGTTTCAGCGCAGCCTTGGCGCTGAAGCGCTTGAGTGCGCCCAAAGTCTTAGACATCGTGCGCCCATCAACGTGCGGGTCAACTTAAACAAAGTGACATTGGAAAACGCAATAAACGTCCTTGCAGAGGAAGGCATAAAAGCGGTGGCCAATTCGCTGTCACCCGCTGCACTGACCGTGGTGGAAGGGGCCCGACGTCTTCGTGGGTCTGACTGTTACGAGAACGGTCTTTTTGATTTTCAGGACGCAACATCGCAAGCGGTCGTTGATGCCTTGCCCAAGGCTGCAAAATGTCTGGATTATTGTGCCGGTGGCGGCGGCAAATCGCTCGCGATGGCTGCCCAGCCAGACCGTGTTGTATATGCACATGACATTGACCCGAAACGGATGAAAGATATCGGGCCTCGGGCGGCGCGTTCAGGGGTCGACGTCACCGAATGTGCCACCGACGCTCTTACATCACACGCGCCCTTTGATTTGGTGCTCTGCGATGCGCCTTGCTCTGGCAGCGGTGCATGGCGTCGCGCGCCCGCAGGAAAATGGACGCTAACTCAAGACCGTTTAGATCAGTTGTGTGCAATTCAAGATGAAATTTTAAACAAGGCCGCTGAATTTGTTAGCTCCGGGGGGACCCTTGTCTACGTAACCTGTTCAGTACTCAAATGTGAAAACGAAGCCCGTGTTGCTGCATTCCTCGCCAAAAACACGAACTGGAGATGCAGCTTTCAACGCCGGTTTGCGGTCACGCAAGAAGGTGATGGTTTCTTCGCTACACACTTGACGCATCGATAATAGAGCAGATACACAACCTATACGAGCACATGAGCTCATGGTTAAGCCCGGATTAACTCCTAATACGTCTGATGAGGGTGCGATTCGTTCTTTAGGAGCACAAAATTGTACAACAGCGCATTATCCCCGTCTAAGTTGACTAGATTCTCCCTAGATGCAAAACGAAAATTCGGTGCAATTGCAGTGGTTGCGGGGGTCTTGGGTGTTGTCGGCTCACTGGCGCCCAACGCCGTGGTCCAAAAGGCATTTTTTGCCGCAGCGCTCGCACTGATCGTTTTATGCTTGGCACTGTTTGCGATTGCCTTAACGCATACCAGAAAAAAACAAAACGCACTGACGATTTTATCTAATTTCATCCAAAAGGACTCCTCACCGGGCGTCGTTTCAAACAGCGATGGCGAAATTTTATTTTGTAACGCTGCGGCTGAAACGCATTTCCAAACGACCGCACACTCCACTGTAGGTCACTTGCTTGATAAAACGGTTGCGAACCCATCTGGGATAGTTTTCAGACTGCAGACGCGTGCCGCCAATGATGGATCGGCTAGAGAAGATATCGTAACACGAAAAGGCCATATTCGGCTAAGCGTTCTAACTGTCGGACCAGACAGCTTTGTTTGGCGGGTTGAAGAAATGAGCTCCGCTGCTCCTAAAGCTGATGCCCCCGAACTCCCAATGTTAATCGCAGGGTCGACCGGTTCAGTCTTGCATATGAATCGTGCCGCGCGCAATTTGGTTGGACGACGTGCGCCAACTCTCGATCGTTTGTTCAAATCTTTACCTGTAATGGCAGGGAATGTCAGCGTCGTTGATTGTGAAACGGGCCCTGTCCAGGTTCGTGTCTGCGAAGTGGACGCAGGCGAGGGTAAACGCGCGATTTACCTTGTACCCCCGGGACAGGACGCTGGTGCTAAAAGCTCTGGCACCGAGGAGGGTTGGAATGCATTCCATAATCTCCCCGTGCCATTGTTAAAGGTTGGGCCAGACGGAAGTGTTCAAGCCTTCAATTTGATGGCGGAGAATCTCATAGGTCAGGCGTTGCAAGAAGACGTTCATCTGTCTGTCTTTATGGAGGGCCTGGGCAGATCTATAACCGACTGGCTAACTGAAACGCTCGCAGGACGAGCTGCACAAAATTCTGAATTCTTACGTTTGAAACGTAATGATAAAGAGGTATTTGTTCAGGTAACGTTGAACAGAATTTCCGAAGGCGGAGAGCCTGCGTTGATCGCCGTTCTAAATGACGCGACAGAATTGAAATCGCTCGAAGCTCAATTTGTACAGAGTCAAAAAATGCAAGCGATTGGTCAGTTGGCGGGTGGCGTTGCGCATGACTTCAACAATTTATTGACCGCGATTTCGGGTCATTGCGATCTACTTCTTCTAAGACATGATCAAGGCGACCCCGATTTTAGTGATTTGGTGCAAATCAATCAAAATGCCAATCGAGCTGCTGCATTGGTTGGGCAGTTGTTGGCATTTTCTAGAAAGCAGACTTTGCGCCCTGAAACGTTAGACATGCGTGATACTCTGTCTGATCTGACACATCTTTTGAACAGGCTGGTTGGTGAGAAAGTCGAGCTGTCTTTAACACATGATCCTATTTTGCCACGCATTCGAGCCGATAAACGCCAGTTGGAACAGGTACTCATGAACCTTGTGGTCAACGCGCGCGATGCGATGCCAAATGGCGGCGAAATCAGGATCGTTACTGAAAGCACAAAACTTTCCAAGCCTTTGCAGCGAGATCGGGTATCCGTGCCCGCGGGCGAATACGTCACCGTCAAGGTGTCCGATGATGGCGTTGGGATTGCATCTGACAAACTCCAAAAAGTGTTTGAGCCGTTCTTTACGACAAAACGAACCGGGGAAGGAACGGGTTTGGGTTTGTCCACCGCTTACGGCATTATCAAGCAAACAGGCGGCTATATATTTGCCGATAGTACGGTGGGAACAGGCACATGTTTCACCTTATATTTCCCGGTTCTAGCTCAGCACGAAGACATCCCGATTGTTGCCCAAAAAGAGGCTGTCAAACCTGTTGCAAAACATGGGGATGGCGTCATTTTGCTGGTCGAAGATGAAGCCCCTGTGCGTGCTTTTGCCAGCCGGGCTTTACGGTTGCGTGGATATACGGTGCTCGAGGCTGATTCTGCAGAATCAGCACTGAAGACTCTCGAAGATGACACTCTGAGTATTGATGTCTTCGTTACTGATGTTGTCATGCCCGGTATGGATGGACCAAGCTGGGTGCGAGAAGCCTTGAAAACCCGCCCACAAGTACGCGTGGTCTTTGTGTCTGGCTATGCTGAAGATAGCTTCAGTGAAATGCAGATGAAAATACCGAATTCGGTGTTTTTGCCCAAGCCATTTTCTTTGAACGATTTGACAGAAACCGTACATCAACAAATGGATTGATCGAGCGGTTGGAAAGACTTAGCATGATTTTTATCCAATTAAAAAAATAGGTTGCACGTTGTTCCAATCGACCATCAGCGAAATTTTTGTATGAAAATTTGATTTTTCAGACAGCTACCCCAAACGCGAAATTTCAGATGAATAGCTGTTGCTGCAGGCGAAATTAAGCCGATACAAAACATGAGCGAAAAACAACCTGGATATCTAAACGACTCTTTAACCAGATTCGTAAAACTATCGTTTATACAAATTTTAATTGAAATGTTCTCTATTTGGTCCTATTGAGAACGTAATAAGAACATTTACGCAGAGACATCAGGCAGTGATTGCCCGTTGGAATGATCTGTGACACTAAGAGGAAACGCAATGGCAACGGCAGATTTACTTAATATGACAAACAAGAAATCGGCAGATAAGCAAAAAGCGCTAGATTCTGCGCTGGCACAGATTGAACGTCAGTTTGGCAAAGGTTCAATCATGAAACTGGGCGCAGAAGGCGCTGTACAGGACATTAAATCCAGCTCTACTGGCTCACTCGGTCTTGATATTGCTTTGGGCATTGGCGGGTTACCAATGGGGCGTATCGTTGAAATTTACGGCCCGGAAAGCTCCGGGAAAACGACGTTGACGTTGCACTGTGTTGCAGAGCAGCAAAAAGCCGGCGGCGTTTGCGCATTTGTTGATGCTGAACATGCTCTTGATCCTACCTACGCAAAGAAATTAGGTGTGGATCTCGACGAATTGCTGATCAGCCAACCAGACACAGGCGAACAAGCCTTGGAAATTACAGATACATTGGTCCGTTCTGGTGCTGTGAATATGGTTATCGTCGATTCTGTGGCGGCTTTGACGCCAAAATCCGAGTTGGAAGGCGACATGGGCGACAGCTCTGTTGGTGTTCAGGCCCGCCTGATGAGCCAGGCGATGCGCAAGCTGACAGGCTCCATCGCGCGGTCCAACTGCATGGTGATTTTCATCAATCAGATTCGGATGAAAATTGGCGTTATGTTCGGTTCGCCGGAAACAACAACAGGCGGGAATGCACTCAAGTTCTACTCTTCCGTCCGTCTTGATATTCGCCGCATTGGCGCGTTAAAGGATCGGGATGAAATCGTCGGCAACCATACCCGCGTTAAAGTCGTGAAAAACAAAGTGGCAGCCCCGTTTAAACAGGTGGAATTCGACATCATGTATGGCGAAGGCATCTCTAAAATGGGCGAACTTTTGGATCTAGGGGTTGCAGCTGGTGTCGTCGAAAAAGCCGGGTCTTGGTTCAGCTACGGCGACGAGCGCATCGGTCAGGGACGTGAAAACGCCAAAGGATTTTTACGTGAAAACCAACATATGGCCTTGGACATAGAAGATAAAATTCGCGCCGCACATGGACTCGATTTTGAAATGCCTGCGAGCGAGCGAACAAAAGGCGATGACATTCTCGAGGCATAACCCTCACGCGACGCGATCGTTTCCCAAAATTCAGAACGAGGCCTGTGAAAATCATGGCCTCGTTTTTTATTGCCAAGCTGCTTGTGGACAGCCGTGAATGGTAGGGGTATTTGAACGGGAACTGAATTTTTCGCCCGAAGGCCTGTGTCATGCAAACCCTGAACGATATCCGCTCCTCATTCCTGTCCTATTTTAACAAACAAGGGCACAGGGTGGTTGCGTCCAGCCCTCTTGTCCCGCGGAATGACCCGACATTGATGTTTGCTAATTCAGGTATGGTGCAGTTTAAAAACCTCTTTACCGGTGTTGAGAGCCGCGATTACCAACGCGCAACAACCGCACAAAAATGTGTACGCGCTGGCGGTAAGCACAATGATCTGGACAACGTCGGGTACACAGCGCGGCATCACACGTTCTTTGAAATGCTCGGTAATTTCAGCTTCGGTGATTATTTCAAGGAAGACGCGATTTCCTTTGCATGGGAACTGATCACACGTGACCTTGGAATAGATAAATCGCGTCTTTACGTAACGATTTACCATACGGATGACGAAGCCGGAGAAATCTGGAAGAAAGTTGGTGTTCCAGAAGATCGGATAATCCGCATCGCGACCAACGACAACTTCTGGATGATGGGTCCAACTGGCCCTTGTGGACCCTGCACCGAGATATTCTATGATCACGGGGATCATATCTGGGGCGGACCTCCGGGTAGCCCTGAAGAAGACGGGGATAGATTTGTCGAAATCTGGAATCTCGTGTTCATGCAGTACGAACAGTTTGAAGATGGCACGCGCCGTGATCTTACCGCGCAATCTATCGATACGGGCATGGGGATCGAACGTGTGGCGGCCTTGTTGCAGGGCACAAATGATAATTATTCAACCGATTTGATGCGCAACCTGATCGAAGCCTCGGCCGATGCGACGAGTACCGAACCTGACGGGCCCGGCAAGACCCACCACCGTGTGGTTGCCGATCACCTGCGATCGACGTCGTTTCTCATGGCGGATGGCGTGACACCATCGAATGATGGTCGTGGATACGTTCTACGGCGCATCATGCGACGCGCCATGCGTCATGCGCATCTGTTAGGAGCCAAAGATCCGGTGATGCATAAACTGGTCCCTGCGCTGGTTCAGCAAATGGGCGCAGCATACCCCGAACTCGGTCAAGCCCAGAGCATGATCGAACAAACCTTGTTGCAAGAAGAAACGCGGTTCAAACAGACCTTGGATCGCGGTCTGAAACTGCTCGATGACGAACTGACCCGTCTCCCTGCTGATGCCGATTTGCCGGGTGCTGCGGCGTTCAAGCTGTATGACACATTTGGGTTCCCGCTGGATTTGACACAGGATGCGTTGCGCGAAAAAGGCCGTAATGTTGACACCGAAGGGTTTGACGCCGCCATGGCCGAGCAAAAGGCCAAGGCGCGCGCCGCTTGGTCAGGCTCGGGCGAGGCTGCGGATGCGACGGTTTGGTTTGATGTCGCGGACGAACATGGCGCCACTGATTTCCTTGGCTACGACACTGAAACGGCCGAAGGTCAGATTATCGCGCTGATCGAGGGTACAAACGCCGTGGAAACGGTTTCTATCGGAACCGAAGTGCAAATCGCGCTAAACCAAACTCCGTTTTATGCGGAAAGTGGTGGTCAGGTTGGTGATATCGGGACACTAAAGACCGCCAATGGCACTGCTCAGGTTACAGATTGCCGCAAGACGGCAGGTGTATTTGTGCATATTGCGCAGGTAACCGAAGGCACAATCACAACGGGTGAGGCTGCTGTTCTAGACGTGGATCATGAACGCCGCGCTGCAATTCGCGCCAACCACTCTGCGACACATTTGCTCCATGAGGCACTGCGCGAAACCCTTGGCGATCACGTGGCTCAACGCGGATCGTTAAATGCTCAGGATCGATTGCGTTTTGATTTCAGCCATTCTAACGCCTTGTCACCCGACGAATTGGCCCGTGTTGAAGCTGATGTTAACACCTATGTTCGTCAAAACGGGCCGGTCGAAACCCGCGTCATGACGCCAGATGATGCGCGCGCGCTCGGTGCGCAAGCCCTGTTCGGAGAGAAATACGGCGATGAAGTCCGCGTGGTTTCGATGGGTACGCTTTCAGGTTCCGGGAAAGGCCAAGATGGCGACACTTATTCCCTAGAATTGTGCGGCGGGACGCATGTATCGCGCACCGGGGATATCGGTGCCGTCGTCATTTTGGGAGATAGCGCATCTAGTGCCGGTGTGCGTCGCATCGAAGCCCTGACTGGTGCGGCAGCGTTACACCATCTGCGCACGCAGGATCATTTGCTGGCCGAAGTCGCGGTGGACCTCAAGGCCCAACCTGGCGACGTGCCAACACGCATTCGGGCGCTTATGGAAGAACGGCGCGCATTGTCGAACGAAGTATCGCAGTTGCGCAGAGAGTTAGCGATGGGCGGTGGCAGCAATTCTTCTGGGCCAGAAGTGCTGGACGTCGAAGGTACCGCATTTATCGCGCAAGTGTTGTCCGGTGTGACAGGAAGAGATTTGCCTGCCTTAGTCGATCAGTTCAAAGAAAAACTAGGCAGCGGCGCGGTTCTTCTGATCGCGGATGCTGACGGGAAAGCGGCAGTTGCTGCGGGTGTCACCAAGGATTTGACAGGTAAATTCTCTGCAGTTGATCTGGTAAAAGCGGCCGTATCAGCCCTTGGTGGTAAAGGGGGCGGTGGACGGCCAGACATGGCGCAAGGCGGCGCCAAAGATGCGCAAGAAGCACAAACAGCAATCGCTGCAGTAACTGAAATCTTGAAAGGATAAGAAAAATGGGCGCACTTTGGATCGCACATGTGACCGTAACCGATGAAGAGGCTTACGGAAAATATGCTGCTCTCGCCACCGAAGCCATCGCAGAGCACGGTGGAGAGTTTCTTGCCCGAGGCGGGCGTTTTGTCCAACTAGAAGGGCGCGAACGGCCGCGCAACGTAGTTGCCCGCTTCCTAGATTTGGAAACGGCAGAAAAATGTTATAATTCAGAAGTTTATCAGCGTGCGTTAAGCCATGCTCGAGGTGCTGCAGAACGCGAGTTGATGATCATCGAAACGCTGAGCTAACAGAACACCCATTTCAGAGTGTCAGGAGGGGTCTGGGAAATTTTCCCAGACCCTTCTTTTTTATCCAGCACGTGCCATACGCTTGCGCTCATGTGGGTCGAGATAGCGCTTGCGCAATCTGATGGCGTTTGGTGTCACTTCAACCAACTCATCATCATCAATATAAGCAATCGCTTCTTCGAGGCTGAGCGTGATTGGCGTCGTCAAGCGTACTGCTTCGTCGGTTCCTGACGCACGTACGTTTGTCAGTTTTTTACCTTTGAGCGGATTCACTTCCAGATCGTTTTCACGGCTGTGTTCGCCGATCACCATACCCGTATAAACGTCAGCCTGTGCGCCGATCATCATTTTGCCGCGCTCTTCTAGGTTCCACAATGCGTAGGCCACAGAGGTCCCGTTCTCCATAGAGATTAAAACGCCTGCGCGCCGTCCTGGGATTGCGCCTTTATGAGGCGCCCAAGTGTGGAAAACACGGTTCAAAACGCCAGTGCCGCGCGTGTCTGTCAAAAATTCGCCGTGATACCCGATCAATCCGCGTGACGGAACATGGGCAACGATGCGTGTTTTACCTGCGCCTGCCGGTTTCATTTCAACCAATTCGCCCCGACGTACGCCCGTGATTTTTTCGATCACAGCGCCAGAGTATTCGTCATCCACGTCGATCGTTGCTTCTTCGATGGGTTCATGGCGAACCCCATCTATTTCCTGAAACAGAACCTGTGGGCGAGAGATGGACAATTCGAACCCTTCGCGACGCATGTTTTCAATCAAAACACCCATCTGCAATTCGCCGCGCCCAGCGACTTCGAATGCTTCGCCGCCCGGCGTGTCGGTGATTTTGATCGCAACGTTGCTTTCGGCTTCTTTCATCAAGCGTTCGCGAATGACGCGGCTCTGGACCTTTTTGCCGTCACGGCCCGCAAGAGGGCTGTCGTTGATGCCGAAGGTCACGGTGATCGTTGGCGGATCAATTGGCTGCGCGGGTAGGGCCTCTGTCACCTGCGGCGCAACGATACTGTCTGCGACAGTGGCCTTGGACATACCTGCAAGGCTCACGATATCGCCAGCTTCTGCTACATCAATCGGCTGTTGGTTCAACCCGCGAAACGCCAAGACTTTTGTGACGCGGAAGGATTCGACCTGTGCACCATCGCGGCTTAGAGCTTTTACGGTTTCGCCAGCTTTCACAGTGCCGGATTCAACACGGCCCGTCAGAATACGTCCGATAAACGGATCTGATCCCAACGTCGTCGCCAACATGCGGAAGGGTTCTTCGCGATTGTTCAACTGGGCAGGGGCGGGAACATGATCGACGATCAGATCGAACAGAGCGGAGAGATCTTTGCGCGGTCCGTCCAATTCTATATCCGCCCAACCAGAACGTCCTGACGCATACATCGCCGGAAAATCCAACTGATCATCATCCGCGCCCAAATTGGCAAAAAGGTCAAAACATTCGTCTAATGCGCGGTCTGGCTCCGCATCAGGTTTGTCCACCTTGTTCAGCACAACAATAGGCCGCAACCCAAGCGCCAGCGCCTTGGAGGTCACAAACTTTGTCTGCGGCATAGGACCTTCGGCAGCATCAACCAGAAGCACAACACCATCGACCATGGATAAAATACGTTCAACTTCGCCGCCAAAATCCGCGTGGCCGGGCGTGTCAACGATGTTGATGCGCGTGCCCTTCCATTCGACAGACGTCGCCTTGGCGAGAATGGTGATGCCGCGCTCGCGTTCCAGATCGTTACTGTCCATCGCCCTTTCGGTCGTGGCTTGGTTTTCGCGGTAGGTGCCCGATTGTTTGAGCAATTCATCCACGAGTGTCGTTTTACCGTGGTCGACGTGAGCAATAATTGCGATATTTCGCAGGTCCATGAGCGTCCTCAATTTATCTGTTTCGACGCCAGTTGGCGCAACGTTTGGGGGCGCATACCGCGCACCTCACCAGAAGGCCAGAGATAATCGCGTATCGTTACGGCTCAGTTAGTGCTCTGTGGTATTCGACAACAGATGAATGACTAATATACCAGCAATGATCATCGCCAAACCAACGATGGCGGGAAAGTCGAGTTTCTGACCAAACACAATGAACCCAATACTGGCGATGAAAACGATGCCCAGCCCTGACCAAATCGCATAGACGACACCAACCGGCATAAACTTCAATGTTAACGCCAGCAAATAGAAGGCCGCGCCATAGGCGACAATAACGAGGATGGCCGGGCCAGTTTTGCTAAACTGTTGGCTGGCCTGAAGTGCCGTTGTGCCAATCGTTTCACACAAGACAGCAAGTATCAGGTAAATATAATGCATGGGCATAGTTGCAGACCTTTGACTCAAAGCGGTAATTGATGTGTGTCCTTGATGTCTTCCATAACGAAGCTGGCCGAAACGTCAGACAGAGGAACGCGGCGGATAAGCGCCTGATATAGACGATCATAGTCCGCCATATCGGCCACGCGTGCACGGATTAAGTAGTCCAAATCGCCAGTCATGCGATGGACGCCCTGAACCTCGGGCATATCACGTGTAGAGGCTCGAAATTGCGTCACCCATTCGTCGGAATGCTCAGATGTACGGATCATTATAAAAACACTAAGCCCAAGGCCCAGTTTTTCAGCGTCCAGCAAAGCCACGCGACCTTTAATGACGCCTGCCTCCTCCAAGGCTTTAATTCTGCGCCAACAAGCGTTTCGGCTTAGATGGATCTTTTCGCCAATCATTTCCAAAGACATATCCGCGTCTTTTTGGAGAATCGTCAGCAATCGTCGATCTATTTCATCAAATTTCACATGAATCCCATGAACAACGGTATAATTTCCCAATTCTAGACTTAATACCATTAAGTATGGGAAAAAATCCAGATTGAATTTGAGTATTGTTCCCAAAAGCAAAAGGTGAACATCATGCTAAGACGGATTTTTCTTTCCCACCCAGCGTCAGTTGATGAAACGTTCGTTCAACATATGCTCTTCGCACTGAGTTTTGCGGTAAAATTATTTGCTGCCGCTTTTGCCGCCTTGGTTCATGCTTTTGTTCCCTGCCTGTTTGAAAAAACAGCGAGCCGCATTCTCATCGACTTGAGCAACCGCGTGCAAAACAGAACCCATTGAAGGGGGCCGTTTCTGGCAGAACAGTCACCACAGGTCGTGGACCCAACGAGGACCAAAGCCGATGTGGTGACGTTACAATTTGCCGTATTTTCAAATACGTTTCGGTTACCCGGTCAACGCATTATTGAGATTTTCGTCCAGTTTTTCCAGAAAACCTAAAGTCGTCAACCAGCGTTGATCAGGTCCGACCAGAAGCGCGAGATCCTTTGTCATAAATCCACTTTCTACGGTTTCGACAACAACGCGTTCTAAGGTTTGGGCAAAATTCATCAACGGTTGATTGTCATCCAATTTGGCACGGTGTTTTAAACCGCCTGTCCATGCATAAATTGAAGCAATTGAATTGGTTGATGTTGCTTCGCCTTTTTGGTGTTGCCGATAATGACGCGTCACAGTGCCGTGCGCGGCTTCGGATTCAACAATTTTACCGTCCGGTGTCATAAGAACGGAAGCCATTAGCCCCAATGACCCAAAACCCTGCGCCACGGTGTCAGACTGAACATCCCCATCATAATTTTTACAAGCCCAGACATACCCCCCGGACCATTTCATGGCCGATGCAACCATGTCGTCAATCAAACGGTGCTCGTACCAGATCCCGGCTTCTTCGAACTTCTCTTTAAATTCTGTTTCGTAAATTTTTGCAAAAAGTTCCAGAAAACGGCCATCATATTGTTTTAAAATGGTGTTTTTGGTCGACAGATAGACTGGCCACCCCAAGTTCAGACCGTAGTTCAATGATGCTCTAGCAAAATCGATGATAGATTTGTCCAGATTATACATCGCCATGACCACACCGCTTTCGGGTGCATCAAATACCTCACGTTCAATCTCGGTGCCGTCTTCACCTACGAATTTTAACGTCAGCTTTCCTGCGCCGGGGAACTTAAAATCAGTGGCGCGGTACTGATCGCCGTACGCATGGCGACCGACAACAATTGGTTTGGTCCAACCCGGAACCAACCGTGGCACATTGCGACAAATGATCGGTTGGCGAAATATCACGCCTCCAAGGATGTTGCGAATAGTCCCATTTGGGGATCGCCACATTTGTTTTAACCCAAATTCCTCAACCCGTGCCTCGTCCGGTGTGATCGTCGCACATTTCACACCGACACCATGCTCTTTGATCGCATGCGCCGCATCGACAGTGATTTGGTCGTTGGTTTCGTCACGCGCTTGGATGCCTAGATCATAATACTTTAGATCGACATCTAAGTAGGGCAGGATCAGCTTTTTCTTGATAAAATCCCACATGATGCGGGTCATTTCATCTCCGTCGAGCTCCACCACAGGGTTATCGACTTTAATCTTAGACATGAGAAAGCTCCTGGCGTTTTGGGAAAGGTACCTTAATCTCGTTTATCTTAAGTTTTTCTTTTCAGGAAGTGAATTGTATACGTTTGTATACACATTTTCGTACGAAGATGATTAAGCTGGTTTAGATAGAAAAAACGCTTTGAGTTTAGGCTGTAACCATGTCCAGACGTTAGGGGTCCCTTTTGATATCGGCGTACCTACGCGCGATTCTAGTTGTTCATAAGACACATCATAATCGCGCCATGTCCCGCCGCCATTGGCCAAGTTTCCAATTGGTGTTTGGACTCTGTCAATTGATTTAGCAAATACCGCGTCCGGTGTTTCAGCATTCTCGAATTCGTCCCAAAGTGCGTGAAACTCAATGGCCATATCCTCGGGTAGCAAGCCAAACAACCGATCAGCAGCTAATTTCTCTTCAGCTTCTTGCACCGCCGAATCAAAATCGCCATGGATAGGGTTATCGCCTGCATCGATTTCTACAATATCGTGCAAAAGCAACATCTTGATCACTCTATTGATATCAACCCCGGGGCCGGCTTGATCCGATAGAACCAAGGCATAGAGCATGACATGCCAAGAATGTTCGGCAGAATTTTCAAACCGGGAAGCGTCATGCAGCTTTGAGGCTCGCAACACAGATTTGAGTTTGTCCGCTTCGCTTAAAAACGCGAATTGAGCAGTTAGACGATCAGTCATTTTTAGGTGCGGGTAGCGCGCGCGCAATTTCATCGTTGATCTTAGCCAGCACCTCACGCGCCCGCTGCTCGGCGCGTCGCACCCGAACAGCGGTCAGGTAGGCTTCTTCCATTGTTTGGGACGAACCGCCGATGGTTTCAGCAACACGATTGACGAAAGTATCGTCGCCCGTGGTATTGATGATTTTCAGGCTTTCCAAAGCCAATTCGTCCGCGACGTCCTCGACGATTCCCATGGTTTACCGCGTTGTTTCTGTCAGACGACGTTTTACATAGCTGGTTGTGGTGTCAATTAGGATGTCACCGTGTTCCTCTTCAAAGAAGTGACCGGCTCCTGGAACTTGCTCGTGGGTGATCGTGATCCCCTTTTGCTCGTGCAATTTGGAAACGAGCGCCTCTGTGTCACTGGGGGGGGCGACACGGTCTGCGGTACCGTTAATAATCAACCCGGATGCGGGGCAGGGGGCTAGGAACGAGAAATCATACATATTTGCGGGCGGTGCGACGGAAATGAAGCCAGTGATTTCCGGGCGACGCATTAACAGTTGCATCCCGATCCAGGCACCAAACGAAAAGCCAGCAACCCAACAGTGTTTGGAATTGTTGTTCATCGATTGCAGGTAGTCTAGCGCAGACGCCGCATCAGACAATTCACCCAAACCCTGATCATATTCACCTTGAGATCGACCGACGCCACGGAAATTAAACCGCAAAACAGTGAACCCCATGTTGTAAAACGCATAGTGCATCCGGTGCACAATCACGTGGTTCATCGTGCCACCAAACTGTGGGTGGGGATGCAGAACAATCGCGATCGGCGCATCGCGTTCTTTTTGTGGATGATAGCGGCCTTCAAGGCGACCTTCGGGTCCGGGGAAAATGACCTCAGGCATAAGTGTTCCTGTATGTAATGTCTTTGGCTCCCGTGAATTCTTGACGAGTTTGCTCAGGCACCTTAGAACTGTTCTAAATATCACACGGAAGATGTGTTCTTCTGCGGACTATGCACTTAAGGTTTAACACAGGCGGCGTCAATCATTTGACGCGTATGAGTCGTTTTGGAGGAAATCGATGAAATTATCGACAAAGGGGCGTTATGCTATGGTGGCTTTGGCCGACATCGCACTGCAACCAGACGACAAATTGATTTCCTTGGGGGATATTTCACAACGGCAGTCTATTTCATTGCCTTATTTGGAACAATTGTTCGTAAAATTGCGCCGGGCTGAATTGGTGAGCTCTGTGAGGGGGCCGGGTGGCGGTTACCGTTTGGCCAAACGCGCCTCCGAGATTCGTGTCGTGGAAATATTGAGTGCGGTAGATGAGACTGTGGATGCGATGCACAAGGGAGCTGGCGCCTCTGGCGGGGCTTCGGGAAGTCGGGCTCAGTCCTTGACCAACCGTCTGTGGGAAGGGTTAAGCGCCCATGTCTATGTGTTTTTGCATCAGACCAGATTGTCGGACGTGATTGCCAATGAACTTGCGCCCTGTCCGGCTGTTCCCAACTTGTTTGACATCATTGATGATCCGGTAGAGCCAGCCTAACAGCTGAGACGTTTAATCTTATTTTTCTGAGGCCGAATGCAACGCGTTTATCTCGATCATAATGCGACCACGCCTATGCGCACAGAAGCACGTACTGCAATGGTAGCGGCGATGGATTTGATCGGCAATCCGTCTTCGGTTCATGCCGAGGGCCGTTCCGCGAAAGGCGCCGTCGAGCGTGCGCGTTCGCAGGTTGCAAATTTGGTCGGATGCACCCCCGCACAGGTTGTTTTCACTGGGAGCGCGACAGAAGCGGCAGCTCTCGCAGTTGCGCAAAAAGACCAACATGGCGGCATTTTCGCCGCCCTACCGACAGAGCACGATTGCCTGACGGTTTGGAGTGAGGCGACCTTGCCTGCTTTGCATGATGCCAATGGGCGTCTGTCCGGGCAGGGCGGTGGTGAATTCCTCAATTGGATCGCAAGCCGTTCGAGTATTTTGGACCCAAATTCCAATGGGCCGGCCGCTTTAGTTGCCATGTCAGCTGCCAATAGTGAAACAGGTATCCTACCGTTGGGGGGGCAGGTCGTTCCGAATGGGTACGTCAACACAGCCCAAGCCGGACCCTATTCAGTGGTTTGCGACATCACCCAGATCGCAGGAAAACGACCTGTCGTCTATGATGGCGATCATCGACCCGCTTACATGATCTTGTCTGCCCATAAACTTGGGGGGCCAAAAGGTGTCGGCGCGCTTATTAATTTCACTGCCGATGATCCGCGCGCGATTCTACGCGGAGGAGGTCAGGAAATGGGCCGCAGGTCAGGAACAGAAAACATCATCGGAATCGTTGGTTTTGGCGCTGCCGCACAGGCTGCTCAGGCTGATTTATCCAACGGCCGGTGGGAAGAAATCGAAGAACTTAGAATAATTCTAGAAAACACCCTTGCAGCTGACGCCAAGACGACTATTTTTGTCGGGAAAGACGCGACCCGTTTGCCCAACACGATGTGCATAGCGACGCCAGGCTGGAAGGGCGAAGCCCAGGTTATTCAGATGGATCTGGCTGGTTTTGCAATCAGCGCTGGATCCGCTTGTTCCAGCGGCAAAGTCAAAGCCAGCACAGTGCTGCGCGCAATGGGGTACGATGAGGAAACAGCCAGTTGCGCGATCCGCGTGTCGCTGGGATTAGATACAACCGAACGGGATATTCAGCGGTTTGCTGAAACCTGGTTGGAAAAAGAAAAGAAATTCCGCGCCCGTGCGGCGTGAGATGTGGAGAAGAAAATGACAGCACTTGACCAGCCCCTTACCGATGACGTTCAGGTAAAAGAAGGCGTCGATCAGGACACGGTTGATGCCGTTCGTGAAGTCGGCGGAAAGTATAAATACGGCTGGTCCACAGACATTGAGATGGAATATGCGCCCAAGGGCCTCTCTGCCGATATCGTCAAGCTGATCTCTGAGAAAAACGAAGAACCGGAGTGGATGCTGGAATGGCGTTTAGCGGCCTATGAACGCTGGCTACAAAAGACAGAACCAAAATGGGCAATGGTTGACTACCCTGAAATCGATTTTCAGGATCAGTATTACTACGCACGTCCTAAATCGATGGAAGTTAAACCAAAGTCATTGGACGAAGTTGATCCTAAGCTGCTGGCAACCTACGATAAACTTGGCATTCCCTTAAAGGAACAGATGATCCTGGCGGGGGTCGAAGGTGCGGAAGAACTGGGGGATGCGCCACGTAAGGTCGCAGTCGATGCGGTGTTTGATTCCGTCTCTGTTGGCACCACCTTTCAGGATGAATTAAAGAAAGCCGGAGTCATTTTTTGCTCCATTTCAGAAGCAATCAAAGAGCATCCCGATTTGGTCAAGAAATACCTAGGCTCAGTCGTGCCTGTGTCTGACAACTACTATGCGACATTGAATTCGGCTGTATTTTCGGATGGATCCTTTGTTTACGTGCCCCCGGGTGTGCGATGCCCAATGGAGCTCAGCACTTATTTCCGCATCAATGCGGAAAACACAGGGCAGTTCGAACGGACACTCATCATCGCTGATAAAGGTAGCTATGTCAGTTACTTAGAAGGATGTACTGCGCCACAACGTGACATCGCACAATTGCACGCAGCAGTTGTCGAAATCATCATCGAAGAAGACGCAGAAGTGAAATACTCAACCGTGCAGAACTGGTATCCCGGGGATGAAAACGGCAAGGGCGGCATCTATAATTTTGTGACCAAACGCGCCGATTGCCGGGGGGATCGGTCCAAGGTGATGTGGACACAGGTTGAAACCGGCTCTGCTGTGACGTGGAAATACCCGTCATGCATTCTGCGCGGTAATGACAGCCAAGGTGAATTCTATTCCATCGCCATTGCTAATAACATGCAACAGGCGGACACGGGCACCAAAATGATCCACCTTGGCAAAAACACCAAGTCGCGGATCGTTTCCAAAGGTATTTCGGCAGGCAAGGCACAAAACACCTATCGCGGGCTGGTCTCCATGCACCCCAAGGCAAAGGAATCGCGCAATTATACGCAATGCGACAGCTTGCTGATTGGTGACAAATGCGGCGCGCATACAGTGCCTTATATTGAGGTCAAAAATAACTCCTCGCGCGTGGAACATGAAGCGACAACCTCGAAGGTGGATGACGATCAACTCTTCTATTGCCGCTCGCGCGGGATGGACGAAGAAGAGGCCGTGGCGCTGGTGGTCAACGGGTTTTGCAAAGATGTGTTACAGGCTTTGCCCATGGAGTTCGCCATGGAAGCGCAGCAGCTTGTGGCGATCTCGCTTGAAGGCTCTGTGGGTTAAATCGTGGCAACCTACAGCTACAGGAAACCGCGTCCTCGACCACTGAATAAGGAAGCGTATTCGAGTCCGCATTCGTTCTTGCGGGCAGCAGCGTGGTTGTTTGTGTCGATAGCAATCCCGGTAGCTGTTTTTTCTGGTATCGACATCCTGCAATTTGGTGTTTTGCTAGAAATCGGCCTGACTCTCCTATGGTTCTACGCTCTACATTCGATTTGGTGCGAGTTAGTCCGATTCTTTCGCCAAGTACGTAGAGCACGTGAAGTGTCTTCGGTTAAAGCAGGCTACTTTGCAGAACTGGAAATGATCAAAGAAGGAAAGATTGTTTCCACTGACACCTGGTCCGCTCCATTCGCGAGTCGGAGAAGATAGATGATTCTCACAACCACGAATACCATCGAGGGCCACACGATCACCGACTACAAAGGCATCGTTGTGGGCGAGGCGATCATGGGCGCGAATATCGTGCGGGATTTCTTTGCCTCTGTTACCGATATAATTGGCGGGCGATCCGGCGCCTATGAAAGCAAACTGCAAGACGCTCGCACCGAAGCCATGGCCGAAATTGAAGAACGCGCGGCCGCATTGGGCGCTGACGCTGTCGTGGGCATCGATCTGGATTACGAAGTGATTGGGGACAGCATGTTGATGGTCTCGGTCTCTGGAACAGCTGTAACGATCAGCTGACGAAACATTAAAATACCGCCGTAAGGCACTGAAACAATACGCCTGCGTGCGCGCACAGAAGGAAAGAAGAAATGCTGAGCATCAAAAACCTACAAGTCAAGTTGGAAGAAGAAGACAAACAGATCCTCAAAGGCGTAGACCTTGAGATCGAAGCGGGCAAAGTGCACGCGATCATGGGGCCAAATGGATCAGGAAAATCTACCCTTTCATACGTTTTGTCCGGCAAAGATGGCTACGAAGTCACCGGCGGCGAAGCAACACTGGAAGGCGAAGACGTTTTAGACATGGAGCCAGAAGAACGCGCCGCAGCGGGCCTTTTTCTAGCATTCCAATACCCGGTTGAGATCCCCGGTGTGGGCAACATGACGTTTTTGCGCACAGCGGTGAACGCACAACGCAAAGCGCGTGGTGAAGACGAGATGTCAGCGGCCGAGTTCCTGAAAGTGATCCGCGCCAAAGCCAAAGAGCTAAAAATAGATGCGGACATGTTAAAGCGTCCCGTCAATGTCGGCTTTTCCGGTGGTGAGAAAAAACGCAACGAAATCCTACAGATGGCGATGCTCGAGCCAAAGATGTGTATTCTGGACGAAACTGACTCTGGGCTGGACGTCGATGCCATGAAATTGGTTGCGGAAGGTGTCAACGCGTTACGGTCAGAAGGTCGCGGGTTCCTCGTAATCACGCATTATCAGCGTCTGCTTGACCACATCAAACCAGATGTCGTGCACATTATGGCAAACGGTCGTATCGTTAAAACCGGTGGTCCAGAATTGGCGCTGGAAGTCGAAAACAACGGGTATGCCGACATTCTGGCAGAGGTGGCGTAATGGGCGAGGCAGCGGTGAAGCAATCGATCACGGAGGAGCGGCTCGCGACATTGATCCTCCCGGAAGGGGGATGGTCAGACGCGGCGCGTAAAGATGCGCAGGCTCGGGTGAAATCAACCGGCTTGCCAGATCGTCGCGACGAATATTGGCGCTATACGCGTCCTGACACACTGACACAGGCCTCAGCTGTTCCGGCCGCTGTATTCAACAGTGACGAAGAGGCGATTTTTGCAGGCGTCGATTGTCTGAATGTCGTTTTTGTGGATGGCGTTTTTGATGTTGATGCGTCGGATGATTTGGCTTTGGAAGGTGTTAAGGTAGAGCGCCTTGCGACGGCAACGACTGATCTGCACTGGGCGCGCGATCTCTATGGGACGCTTGAGACAAAAGGGCAAACACCGGTCTCCAGACCTCTGGCCGCTCTCAACACGGCGTATGCAACTGATGGCCTTTTGGTGCACGTGACAGGGAAGCCTTCCAAACCCATCAATTTGCAATACCATCATCGCTCCGAGACCTCAGATGCCATTTTACATCACGTCATCAAGGTAGATGCCGGCGCTGAAGTCACCCTTTTGGAAAACGGACCGGCCGCGGCGCGGTTCAACAAGGTGATGGAGGTAGACATTGCCGACAATGGTGCGTTTCACCACATTCGCGCCCAAGGCCGCGATCACGAACGCCGCGCCGTAACACATATTTTCACCCGTCTGGGTCAGGAGAGCGTGTTTAAATCATTCACGCTAACCGCCAATGGTGTGATGACACGCAACGAATGTGTGATCGAATTGACCGGCGATGACGCACAGGCGCATGTGGCTGGGGCCTGTGTTGGCGACGGTGATTTCCACCACGACGACACTGTTTTTGTAACGCATGACGCTGTAAATTGTGAGAGCCGTCAAGTGTTCAAAAAAGTACTTCGCAACGGTGCAACAGGTGTTTTCCAAGGGAAAATTCTAGTGCAACCCGGAGCGCAAAAAACCGATGGATACCAGATTAGCCAATCCTTGCTGCTGGATGATGACAGCCAGTTTTTAGCCAAACCGGAGCTGGAAATTTACGCGGATGATGTGGCCTGTTCGCATGGGTCGACATCCGGCGCCATTGATGAAGATGCACTGTTTTATCTGCGTTCCCGTGGTGTTCCAGAAGGTCCGGCGACTGACTTGTTGACCTTGGCCTTTCTTGCCGAAGCCGTCGAGGAAATCGAGGATGAGGCACTTCGTGCAGAAATCGTTGATCGTTTGTCCGCATGGCTGGGGCGTCATCGTAGCTAATGGCCGTCACGCGGAATATAACAGCGACGTATCGGGGCCCCGGTCGCGTGGTGAACGCGTTGTTGGCAGCAGACCAACGCGAAGATCGAGCGTTGGCCTACCTGATGGCGGGGTGCATGGTTGTGTTTATCGCACAAATGCCCCGTCTGGCACGGCAAGCCCACATTGAAGGCGCTGACCTGAACATGCTTATGGGCGCGACGCTGCTCGCTTGGGTGTTTATTGCGCCTCTGATTTTGTATTGTCTGGCCGGATTGAGCCATCTGATCGCAAAAATATTTCGCGGGCAGGGCAGTTTTTATGGCGCTCGCCTGGCGTTATTCTGGGCCTTGCTTGCATCCTCTCCCTTGATGTTATTGAACGGATTGGTGGCCGGTTTCATCGGACCGGGCTTAGAGCTACAAATTGTAGGGCTGTTTTGGGTTGTGTTTTTTTCCTGGTTCTGGATGGGCGGATTAATCGCAGCGGAGCGGGCAGAAAAAATATGAAAAACACAACCGACTTCCCAAAGCTCGCGCTTCTGACGCTGCGTGATCCTAACGCCGCGTCGAAAATAATTTTGGGTTGGAACCTATCACGCGAAGCGATTTGGACATCAATTGCGCTGGTCTGCGTGATTGTGACCATACTCTCAACAGTGACAAACATGATATTTCCGGTTCCACCGCTAGTGGAAAAGTTCGTTGGAAATTCTCTTTTGGTGCTTGCGATCACTGCAGGTGGATTTATTGCGACAGCTTATTGTGTATTCTGGGTCGGACGACGTTTGGGCGGGTCAGGAAATTTCGAAGACTTACTGACTTTGTTGCTGTGGTTACAAGTTGTGCGCGCAACGGCTCAATTATGTATCCTTATCGCCTTGATCATCGCGCCTGTGCTAGCCAGCTTTCTGGCTCTGTTTGTGGCGGTTGCTACGCTATGGGTGCTTGTTCATTTCATTCGAATTGGGCTTAATCTGGAGTCGCTGATGCGTGCCGCCTTTGTGTTGATTGCGAGCGCAATCGCCTTGCTGGCCGCTTCGAGCTTTTTGTTAATCGTGCTGGGCGTTTCCCCCGGAGGAGTACCACTAAATGTTTAACGTTGAAGACATCCGCAAGGACTTTCCCATTCTCAACCGGGAAGTGAACGGAAAACCTTTAGTCTATTTAGATAACGGAGCGTCGGCGCAGAAACCACAAGTCGTTATTGACGCTATTACCAACGCTTATTCAAACGAATACGCGAATGTACATCGCGGGTTGCATTTCCTGTCAAACCTGGCGACGGACAAGTATGAGAATGTGCGTGGGGTCATCGCTAAATTTCTAAATGCTGGCTCAGAAGACGAGATTGTTTTCAACTCCGGTACAACGGCCGGCATTAACATGGTCGCTTATGGCTGGGCGATGCCGAGGATGGAAGCCGGCGATGAGATTATCCTGTCCGTTATGGAACATCATGCCAACATCGTACCTTGGCATTTTCTGCGTGAGCGGCAGGGGATTGTTCTGAAATGGGTGGATGTTGACAGCACGGGCGCCTTGGACCCTCAGGCCGTGATTGATGCAATCACCCCCAAAACCAAACTGATTGCGGTTACGCATTTGTCAAATGTTTTGGGCACGCGCGTAGACGTAAAAACGATTTCGGAACAAGCGCATGAGAAAGGTGTGCCAGTTTTGGTAGATGGATCTCAGGCGGCAGTTCACCAACCGGTTGATGTTCAGGATTTAGGGTGTGATTTCTACGCGATCACGGGCCACAAGCTGTATGGGCCGTCTGGCTCGGGCGCCATTTACATCAACAAAGACCGTATGGCGGAAATGCGCCCCTTCATCGGTGGCGGGGATATGATCAAGGAAGTCAGCAAAGGCAATGTGATTTACAACGATCCTCCCTTGATGTTTGAGGCCGGAACGCCAGGCATTGTACAGACAATTGGCTTTGGCGTTGCGCTGGATTACATGATGAACATCGGAATGGAACAGATTGCAAAATATGAAGACTTGCTGCGCGATTACACAATCGAGCGTCTAAATGGCTTAAATTGGCTCCAGATCCAAGGGACAACGCCTGACAAGGCCGCTATTTTCAGCTTCACGCTCGAAGGCGCTGCTCACGCCCATGATATTTCTACGATTTTGGACAAAAAAGGTGTCGCAGTTAGGGCAGGTCAACACTGCGTCGGCCCTTTGATGGAGCATATGGGTTTGACGGCGACGTGCCGCGCATCCTTCGGGCTCTATAACACCAAGGCAGAGGTTGATGTTCTTGTAGAAGCGTTGGAACTTGCACATGATTTATTTGCCTGAAGGTGATCTATTTTACAATTGCAGGTCAATGTTGTGCAGTCTATACCGCGTTTAACGGTCCCATAGCTCAGCTGGATAGAGTGCACGCCTCCGAAGCGTGAGGTCGCAGGTTCGAATCCTGCTGGGACCGCCAAATGCTATTGTGCGATGCGGCGCGAAAGTTCAGATACTTCCCCAAAATAACCCTTGGCAGTTGGGGCATGGCCTTTGCCACGCACCCCGGGAATCGTTTGGGTCGGCCTGTCCTCACATAATGGCGCCGGCGATAAAAAGAACTGTTTCAGGGAAGATCAGACGGTTAGAATATCGGAAGTTCGTCGGGCGGGACTTGGTGCATAGACGCCGTTACTTAAACACAAAGTCAATCTGTGCAAATTTTTACGAACGAGGACTCAAGTTTGGTTGGATGGAAGAAGCCGATGCCACGTCAGTGAAGGCGTTGGAGACTGAGCAGGCTCACCTAATGAACCTGCTGTCCGTGCAAATGGTGGACATGTCGATGATCAAGGATGCGCTGGCGCCTCGCGTAAACAGAACAGCGCAAGTAAATTCAGTCCTGAAAATGTAAATTTACAGAACAAGGCGCTGATTGAACCAGCGCGGTTTAATTCACAGAATTGGCACTAATGGCTTGAAAAATTTCGATTATTGTTGGGTTGCAAGCATTGCAAAGGAGACCTCCCTTCGCGGCTAACAGGATGATCTGCAGCTTGATACTTTCTGAAAGTGGGCAGCATCATCACATAACGAACGATCTGGAGGTTTAAGAATGAGATCTCGGCCAAGGATAAAAACATCTGGCCATGTGACCTTACACGGAAGGCTGTTAGGCGGGTTTTGCCTGATGCACGCTTTACTCCTCATCCACGTCTCCGACGTTCAAAGAACTTCAGAATGAAATGATTGGTGGTCTGAGACGGCACTGCCGGAGCTCAATGTCAGAGCTCCTGTGGGTTTCGCAGAAAATAATTTGAGTTTTCGACGCCCTTTGCTCGTATTGCATTGGACTTGGATAAAAGCGCAACCTGAATGATCCATCCCGCGTTTCACACCGTATCGTATTTAAACAACCACGGCCTATTCACAATGAACAATCGAATTCCAACGCTTAGTATAGCAATCGTACTCCTAACTGCCGTACCTTTTTTTGCAAATGTTCAGCTGCAATTTGTCGAAGGCGCGTCAAAAGACCGTTTCGTCATCACAAGCACTGGCGGTTATGAATTGAACGTAGCACAGCTTAAAGGTCATCTTCCCGCTTTAAACGACGACTTCTTTTTTGATGTCAGGGATCAATCGGACTTCATTGACGTTTTCCATCCCGTTGAAATGAAGGAAATCGCGGAGCACCTGGCGACGCAACCAAGGATATTTGGTGGTGATCAGGTGACCTTTGCAAACACAACAGGTCTAGACAAAATCAGTACCTCTACCAGGGACATCGATGATCCAAACGGAGCACATCAGTTTTCCGCCGCTAGTGATCAAATCAACAAAACAGGCGTATCAGTTTCCTTAAACGGCAAGACGTTTTTTGCAGCGACAGATGCACAAACCAAAGTCACGCTCAGCAGTGGCGTCTAGGAATTGAACAAGTCATGAAACTGCGGTTAATCCTTGGGGACCAACTCACGCTATCTATTTCAAGCCTATCCGACGTCGCCAAAGACGATCTGATCCTAATGTGTGAAGTGCGAGAGGAAGCGACCTACGTCAAACATCACAAAAAGAAAATCGCTTTTCTGTTCAGTGCAATGCGTCATTTTGCCAAAGATCTAAGGGATCGAGGCTTCAACGTCCGATATATTGACTATGACGTGTGCGACAACGCCGGTTCGTTATTCGGTGAAGTCAAGAAAGCCCTAGACCTTTTTGAATGCGACGAAGTGATCGTGACCAAACCTGGTGAATATCGCCTGCTCAACGAATTTCAGTCTTGGCAGGATCATTTGTTGGTGCCCGTTGCCCTACGCGAAGATGACCGTTTTTTATGTACGACCGATGACTTCGCCCATTGGGCCAAAGGTCGGAAACAAACGCGTATGGAATATTTTTATCGCGAAATGCGCCGCAAATATTCCATCTTGATGAATTCAGATGGGCCTATAGGGGGGCAGTGGAATTACGATTCCGAGAACCGCAAACCGCCCGCAAGCGGGTTGGATGTTCCACAGACGTATATGGCCAAGCCAGACGCTATGACCCAAGCAGTCATTACGCTGGTAGACACACATTTTCCTGATCACTTTGGTGATCTGCTCCCGTTCCATTTTGCTGTCACGCGAGATCAAGCTTTAGCCGCACTTGATGAATTTATTGTTCGGCGTTTGCGCCTCTTTGGCGACTACCAAGACGCAATGATCCAAAATGAACCTTGGATGTATCACAGTCATATTGGGCTGTACCTAAATTGCGGCCTTCTAACCCCGTTGGAATGTGCTCAGCGCGCCGAGATCGCCTATCACGATGGGGACGCTCCGTTGAATGCCGTCGAAGGCTTTATCCGTCAGATCATTGGATGGCGGGAATTTGTACGCGGGATCTATTGGTTGAAAATGCCTGAATACAAAACGTTGAATTTCTTGGACGCGACACGGCCGCTGCCGTCATTTTATTGGACTGGCGATACACAGATGAATTGCCTACGCCAGTGTATCACAGAGACCAAAAAAAATGCTTATGCGCATCATATCCAACGCTTGATGGTGCTTGGCAATTTCGCTCTGCTGGCAGGGCTTCATCCGGATGAAGTGAATGAGTGGTATATGCTCGTTTACGCAGATGCATATGAATGGGTTGAGCTGCCCAATGTCACGGGAATGGTCTTGTTCGCAGATGGCGGACAACTTGGATCAAAACCTTATGCGGCAAGCGGCGCCTACATCAAAAGGATGTCTAACTATTGCAGCTCTTGTAAATACAAACCGACAGTCAAGAATGGGCCAACGGCCTGTCCGTTCAATTATCTCTACTGGGACTTTTTAGCGCGCAATGATGGGAAGCTGCGGGGCAACCCCCGCATGGGGTTCATGTACAAAAACCTCGACCGGATGGATGACGGAAAACGCCAAGCGGTCCAAGACGACAGTCGTCGTTTCCTTAACGCGATAGAATCCAATGAAAAAGTCTGATCTGCCACAGAAAACCTGTGTGACCTGCGGGCGCCCGTTTGCTTGGCGCAAAAAATGGGCAAAGGTTTGGGATGAGGTCAGATATTGTTCTGAACGATGCCGCCGCTCACGTCGATCAAAGCCAGTCGAAAACATTACGGAGTTGCCGTCATGATAGCACCAGAGGATTTGTTCGCGGGCCTGTCGACGCCACCAGAAAAGGCCGTGTTTGAACCAACCCGCCGGGCGGGACTGGCGCGGTTGGAAAAGTTCGCCTCGCGCACAGGGACCCACTACGCAACACGGCGAAACTATGATCTGGGACCGTCAAACCGCAGCGCAGTTTCCTCACTGTCCCCATGGATACGGCATCGGCTGATCACCGAGGAAGAAGTCTTGATACAAACGCTTGCTCGGCACAGCCCAACATCCGCCATGAAATTTATCCAAGAGGTTTTTTGGCGCGGTTACTTCAAAGGCTGGCTAGAGCAGCATCCAAGTGTTTGGCACCGTTACCAAGTGGGCCTTCAAACGGCCCAGAACAGCCTGGAAGGTAACGCTCAGCTCAATGCGGATTACATTAGCGCAATTGATGGTCGGACAGGCATTGAGTGCTTTGATCATTGGTGCCGCGAACTC
Source organism: Roseobacter sp. (assembly GCA_039983935.1). GTDB lineage: Bacteria > Pseudomonadota > Alphaproteobacteria > Rhodobacterales > Rhodobacteraceae > Roseobacter. The sequence continues at coordinate 98,473 of JBDWVP010000028.1, forward strand.
AAAGAAACTGGATATCTGCATAACCACGCGCGGATGTGGTTTGCTTCAATCTGGATTTTCACCCTGCGTTTGCCGTGGGAACTGGGGTCAGAGTTCTTTTTGTGTCATCTGATCGATGGCGACCCGGCTGCGAACACGCTCAGCTGGCGTTGGGTTGGTGGACTTCATACCAAAGGCAAAACCTATTTGGCGCGGCCCGACAATATCGCCAAATATACAGGCGGCGCGTTTGAGCCGATAGGTCAGTTGGCCAAAACTGCAGAGCCATTGACCGAAGACCATGATCACCCTTTGGTCCCCATAACAGCAATGCCGGATCAACCTCACAGCGATCACCTGTTATTGATCACTGCCGAGGATTGCCGGCCCGATGACTTCATGTCTGATAGCGCGTCCGGCGTGCTCGGTCTGAGTATTCCACTCAACTCGGGTCAGAGCGCTCAGGAGCGTGATGCTTTTGCGGCTGGTGCGATTGGGAGTTCACTGGAGCGTCTTGGCGCACCCTGTCACGTTTCCATAACGGATGACTGGGGTGCCGCGATCATCGCAGCGGCGCAAAACGCTGGCACCAAGCATGTTGTCACACCCTTTGCGCCAGTCGGTCCCGTCGCGACCAAGCTGGCACAACTGCAAGCGTCACTCGCTGTAGAAGGGATCACGCTTCATCAGCAACGCCGTCTCTACGATACCCACACGTGGCCTCATGCCACGCAAGGTTTCTTTAAGCTCAAGAAGATGATCCCGACTATTTTAACGAAGCTAGGATACAGCCATGTCGAAAGCCTCTGAAGTAGTGCCTCTTCCTGTCGATCATATCAGTGGAATTATCGAGATGGCCCTGTCGGATCACGTCAGTTTTGCCGATATAAAGACGGAATACGGGATGAGTGAAAAACAGGTTAAGACCCTCATGCGACGTGAATTGAAGAGCAGTAGTTACAAAGCGTGGCGCAGGCGTGTCCGGAGTTTTGCGGATCGCAGAGACGTTTATAAATAGGGTTGGTAATAATGTCGCAACCACCATGCATTGTCTGGTTCAAACGGGATTTGAGGGTTCAAGATCATGCGCCTTTGCTGGCGGCGTCACAAACGAACCGTCCGGTGATCCCGCTCTATATTGTTGAGCCAGAGTATTGGCAGCAACCCGATGCTGCGCGTCGGCACTGGCACTTTATCCATGATTGTTTGGTCGACTTGAACAAAGACCTTTCCGACCTTGGTCAACCTTTGATTGTCAGAGTTGGAAAAGTCGTTGATGTTATCGCCAACCTACAAAAGCAATTTGGTGCCAGTGACATTTTTGCCCACGAGGAAACGGGCAATGCCTGGACATTTACGCGCGATATCGCGGTGGCTAAGCTCTGCACTGACCTGCAAATAAAGTTTCACGAATTCCCGTCCAATGGCGTCATCAGGCGACTACGGACTCGCGATGATTGGTCTCGCATCCGAAATGCACGCATGGCGGAAGGCATAAGCCCAAAGCCAGTTACACTTTTACCCTTTCCAGAATGCGTTCCGGCCCCTCTACCTCAAAAGGACGATCAAGTTTTTGGCGCTACTTTCGTTGGTAAGGTCCAACGAGGGGGGCGAAAAGCAGCCTGCGCGGATTTACGTAGCTTTTTAACGCATCGCGCTGCGCGGTACCTCTACCACATTTCAGCACCTGATGCGTCTGAGGTTCATTGCTCACGGCTATCAGCGCACCTAGCTTGGGGCACCTTATCGGTGCGCGAAGTTGTGCAGTCGATTGCAAAGCGCCGCGCGCAACTTTCGCCACTGGAGAAGAAAGTTTTTGGTCGTAATCTAAGTGCTTTTGGTTCCCGGCTCGCATGGCGGTGCCATTTTATTCAGAAAATCGAAGACCAGCCTTCAATTGAGACAGCTTGTATGCATCCGGCTTTTGAAGGAATCCGTGAAAACGAACATAACGAAGGATATTTTCAGGCGTGGGCAGCGGGGCAAACTGGCTACCCTTTCCTAGACGCCTGCATGCGCAATCTTGTGTCAGAGGGCTGGATCACATTTCGGATGCGCGCGATGCTGATGAGTTTTGCGAGTTATCAGCTGTGGCTTGACTGGCGCATTACCGGGCAACATCTGGCGCGGGTGTTTACCGACTATGAACCCGGAATTCATTACAGTCAGTTACAGATGCAATCTGGCGTTACAGGCATCAATACAATGCGGGTTTATAACCCGATCAAACAATCTCAAGAGCATGATCCAAGCGGGTCGTTCATTCGAAAATGGGCCCCAGAGTTAAGAGTCGTACCAGATGAATTCATACACGAGCCATGGAAATGGAAAGGGACCTTGTTTGATGATGTCAAATTCGAGCTGGGGCGCGAATACCCAAAACGAATTGTCGATCATGAAGCCACTGCGCGGCAGGCAAAGAAACGCATTGCGGATGTCCGCAATGGGATTGATTTCAATGTATCGGCCAACGCTGTATTCAAAAAGTTGGGTAGCCGCAAACCACCATTAAAGAAAATGAAGAAAACTACGACTACCGGTCAAGGACAGTTGTCTCTGTTTTGATACAGGACCCTTTGTGTTATTTTTGTCCCTAGAATGTGAAAGTGGAGTGGGAACACTAATATTTGTGTGAACAGTCGCTCCGTCACACCTCACGCGCAGCTTGAAAACGTTGCAACATCGTAGCGGCGTCTTTTTTGGTTTAACTGCCTTTGATCTTGGGTCGGCTTCGAGTTGCACGCTGTCATTTATACATTGTGCAGCTATGCTAGATAAATGGCCATGGAGGTACTGATGTTGGCGATCTGGCTTCGTGACAGACTAATGGAATTACGACAACATTCGGGCCAGGGCAGCCAATCCAACACTGAAGCTCTCCAGAGGCTGATTGCAGACAATTGCGCCACCTGCTCTCAACTCGGCGGATTGCCGCGCAATCGCTTGCCGGGCACCGGATGGGCCGGTCGAACAATGTCTTTGACAAGGCTGCAGCGGATAGCTGCTTTCATCGTTCAAAATCTAGCATGTGAAGCGCAAAATCTAAAGTGCCGATGGTCAAGCCCTTGCGAGATATAGCTAAAAGTCGGTGATGGCCCCTGAGGGGCGGCATATCATGGCGTTGTTCACGCGCCGCAATTCTCGTCTGAGAAAAGGATATGCCACATGACGACAAATACCATTACCCAGCTGACCGATCCACAGGGATTTTCGGCTGATCCATTGACAGAGCTGCTGCGCTCCGGAGCGCAGCGTCTGATTGAGCAAGCGGTTGAGGCCGAGCTTGCGGTTCTGCTGGAGGCTTATGCCAGTGACAAAACTGACGACGGGCGGGCTCGACTAGTGCGCCATGGTCATCTGCCGGAACGTGAGGTGATCACCGGGATCGGCGCGGTGCCGGTCAAAGTGCCGCGTGTGCGGGACCGGGGGGACGACGCAGAGAAAGTGCGGTTCACGTCAACGATCCTGCCGCCCTATCTGCGCAAAGCCAAATTCATCGAAGAACTGCTCCCCTGGCTTTATCTCAAAGGCATTTCCACGGGCGATTTCCAAGAAGCACTCGCCGCCCTGCTTGGACCCAATGCCGCAGGGCTGTCTTCGACCACGATATCGCGCCTCAAAGCCGATTGGTGGGACGAGTATGACCGCTGGCAACGGCGTGACCTCAGCACGCGCCGTTTCGTCTACATCTGGGCGGATGGAGTCTACTTTCGACCACGAATGGCTGAGGAAAAACAATGCGCTCTGGTGCTCATAGGGGCAGACGAGTGGGGCCGCAAAGAGATCATTGGCCTTGCGGATGGCTACCGCGAAAGCACCCAAAGCTGGCGAGAGTTACTGCTTGATCTGCAGCGGCGTGGCCTTACCCATGCGCCTGATCTGGCCGTTGGAGATGGTGCTTTGGGGTTTTGGAATGCGTTGCGCGAGGTCTTTGGTGCCACGAAAGAACAGCGCTGCTGGTTCAACAAAACGGGCAATGTACTGAACGCGATGCCCAAGTCGGTTCAGGCCAAAGCGAAGGGCCATTTGCACGACATATGGCAGGCTGAGACGCGCGTGGATGCAGAAGCTGCATTTGACTTCTTCGTCGCAACCTTTGGCGTGAAATACGACAAGGCTGTTGCAAAGCTGACCAAAGACCGCGACGTCCTCTTGGCTTTCAATGACTTCCCTGCCGAACACTGGAAGCACATCAGCACCACCAATCCAATCGAAAGCACCTTTGCTACTGTCCGGCACCGCACAGGAAAAACCAAAGGTTGTCTCAGCCGCAAAACAGGCCTCGCCATGGCGTTCAAACTGAAGATGTCAGCCCAAACAAAATGGCGCAAACTGGACGGAGCAAACCGCATGCCAGAGATCATCGAAGGGATTGCATTCAAAGACGGGATCAAGCAACTTCAAAACGCCGCCTAATCACGCCGTCACCAACTTTTGGGCATAGCTCAGCCCTTGCGAAGGTGTTCGACTACATATGGCGCTTTTACCATCCGACACTTCATCACGCGACCGCTCGATATCTGAGCCCTATGCAAAAAAGAAGAGAGCGCCGAAAGTTGAGCCACTGCTCGCGAAACCCGCAGCAGCTCAGACTTTGGTGCAGCTGTTCAACCCTCTGAAATGCGTAGCTTACGCAGCACAAGTTGGAATATTTTAAAGCTTAATTCGCCGCACACGATAGGTTCAGATGCAAACACGGATCGAACAATAATTTAGAACAAATCCAAATCTCCACTTCTGGAACTAGTAGTTTCTAGAGTGGAGATTTGCATCAAACTTCGCGTTGCTTCTAACTTCAATTTGCTCTTCAAATCGATTGAATCACTAAGGTTAATTTTCGACAAACCAGTGTTGCAGCTTATTAAATGCAAAAGAAGTGCGCAATCCTCTAGAGATTGGCGGGTAAAATCCAGTGATTGGAACTTTGATAGAGATAGATTGTTAGTTTTAATCTCCGAATTTAGTAAAGTTCCAAGTTCTTCTTCGACATCGTAGATTTTGCCAGCAAGTAAATCCAAATGATTGGACATCTTTTCTAAAGTTGTAACAACCGTGCCATTTTGCTCATACGTACCCATCTATAAACGCCCAACAACTGCCTCAATGCAATTTCTTAAACCAGCCTGTTCAAATGGCTTCTTTAGATAGTTGTTCATCCCCAACTTCTTACCATGGTCGATGATTTCCTGTTCCGCACGGCCAGTGATTAAAATGAAGCCAACACCTTTCGTTTTTGGTGATGCACGCAGTTGGTGAAGCAATTGCAAACCATCCATTTCTGGCATGTTATAGTCAGAGATAACCAAGTGGACCGGGTGAGTAGCTATGGCTTTTAAGGCATCTAAACCGTTTTCGGCTGTGGTTACGTTCCTAATACCAAACGCATCTAAAGCTTGTGTTATTAGGCCACGACTAGTCGACATGTCATCAACAACTAAAATTCTTATCTGATCCCTCAAGGACATTTTTCTTCCTTTGTACCTTAGCTGTTAAAGTTGTTTATTGGACGATAAGAAGTGGGGCCATCGCTTAAAAAGCCCGCTTGATCCAAATCTGCGATCCGTTCCGAATGCCCCAAAAATAGATAACCGTCGTGTGTCAGTACATCTCTATAGCGGGGCCAGAGTTTGTTTTGGGTTTCTAAATCAAAATAAATTACAACGTTTCTACAAAAAATAACGTCAAACTGTTGCTTAATAGGCCAATCGGAAAGTAAGTTTAGTTCTTTGAAATAGATTCTTTGCTTCAAGCTCTCGTTTGCTCGGAAAGTCAAACCCTCAACACCGTCACTTTTCGAGAAATAGCGTTTTAACAAAGTTTCTGGAACGCCACTAACAAGACGCTCCGGGTATTCTCCACAACTTGCGAATTCAACAACTTTTGGATCTATGTCCGTTGCCAGAATTTTGAAGTCCATTTCCATAACCTCTGGAAAATGTTCAGCTATAGTCATTGCTATTGAATAGGCTTCTTGTCCATTTGAACAACCGGCAGACCAAATTCTCAGTCTTCCTCCCTGCCTAACCTTATCAATAATCCCCGGAATTGTCTTTTTTACCAAGATGTCAAAGTGATGTTGCTCTCGAAAAAAATGTGACACATTTGTCGTCAGAGCCGAAATCATTTGTCGACGCTCACTAACACCCTCGGGCGAACACACGAAAGTTGCATATTGCTCAAAGTTTTTCACATCTAGCGCTCGAAGCCTGTGTCTTAATCTAGACTGAATCATTGAAGTTTTTTCAACTACAAGCTGCAATCCGCTTTCATTATAAGCAAGGTTTGCTATCGCTTCGAAACTTTTAGGATCGATTACCGGGTTGTTTACTTGCTCAGTCATTACGCAGCATCGCTTTTTACTTGTGCGACTATCGAACTCAAATCGAGAACTCTAATCATTCTCTCATCAATCAAAGTTAAAGAATTGACCACGTTCAGCCCAGAACCTGACTGCATCTCCGGGGGAGGTTGCAAATCATCGGAGGTAAGAGCTATTATGTCAGAGACAGCGTCAACGAGCAAGCCGGTCATTACATCTTCGTGATATACAACAATTATCACATTTCTGTCGGTGTGCTCTCTTGGAGCCAACCCCAGCCTTTGGGCCAAATCCATTACAGGCAAAACCGTACCCCTGAGGTTTATCACACCCTTCATATAGCTCGGCGCATGAGGAAGCGGTGTCGCACGCGTCCAACCACGAATTTCTCTTACGGACATTATGTCCAACGAATATTCTTGGTCGGCTAGTTGGAAGGTCAAAAGCTCGAGAGTTGTGTTGGTGTCATTGTCGCTCATGCTGAAATTCCCGTTGCCGCTGTGTTCGTTGCAGGGTTATTCGAACTAATTGCATTCGAAATAATGTCGGACGTGTCCAAAATAAGCGCTATTTGACCGTCGCCAAGGATTGTGGCGGCAGCGATTCCGGGTGCCCGATAGAAGCTATCGTCGAGCCCCTTTATGACGACCTGCCGCTGATCTTGAATACTATCTATAATTAGAGCGGCTCGACCCTCATCTTCATGAGCAATCAATAACACAACCGAACCGTCGTAATCTTCGACCGGAGCTCGGTATCCCAGTTCATGCCCCAAGTCGAATAATGGAACAAAGCCACTTCTAACACGAACTACGTTTGCACCTGGTCGTATCATCTCGACGTCGTTATCGGTAAGGGTCAAAGTTTCGATGACAACGTTCAATGGGAGTACAAGGGTTTCCTCCGCCACTTGTACAACCATTCCATCTAAAACAGCCAGTGTTAGGGGCAACGAGATAGAAAAAGTCGTGCCTGATCCCGGTGTTGACGAAATAGTTATCCGTCCACCGAGTGCTTGGATGGCCGTACGCACCACGTCCATACCTACGCCACGGCCAGATAGATCTGAGACGACCGATGCGGTGGAAAATCCTGGCAAGAAAAGAAGATTATCTACTTCTGTTTCTGACAGTACTGCGTCCGCTGCGATAAGTCCTTTGTCGATCGCGATTTGCTGGACTTTGGGACGGTTTATTCCGGCTCCATCATCGGAAACTTCGATGATAACACGTCCCGATCTGTGAGCCGCTGAAAGGTTCACAAGTCCTTGTTCTGATTTACCCGCAGCAATCCTATCTTCTGTTTTCTCAAGCCCATGATCAACAGCATTTCGAATCATATGGGTCAAAGGATCCGCTAGGCGTTCAATGACAGTCTTGTCGACTTCTGTGGAATCTCCATCTGTTACCAACCGGACGTCTTTGTCCACTGCAGCTGAAGCTTCCCGGACGATCCGAGACATCCTTTGGAATAATGATTTTACAGGCTGCGCCCGGATCATCATCACACTGTCTTGGATGTCGCGCGTAAGTCTCTGAAATTCTTCCAACCCATTCATCGCATCAGAATGTGGAGAAAGCCCTGAACTCTCTAAACTTTGCGACAGCATAGCCTGGTTGATAACGAGTTCGCCGACCAAGTTTACCAAACGTTCAATCCGGTCTAAATCCACTCGAACGACGGATTTTGCTGGCGCCGTAGGTGCCGCTGCCTTGGATTTCGGTTTAGTTTCGCTTGCAGCTTTTACTTCGGGCGCCTTCTGTTGAGGCATTTTGGGTGTGGGTTCGATGGGGTCGCTCTTCGTTGGCTCTTTGTTTTCTTCCACTGGCTCTACCTCGGCATTTTCCTGTTGGAGTTCAAAGGAAGAATCTCCGTCCGGTGCGGCGTCAGAAATTAATGAAACTTCCAGCGAGCAAAGTCCTTCCACAAATTCAAATGCAGCCGTGATTTCAGCTTCTTCTGCACTCGAAATTAGTTCAACGCTCCAGCTTAGATAACAGTTTTCAGGCGACAGATCCGCTAAATCAGGAATTTCGCTAGTATGACACGTTACAGTGCATTCTCCCAATTCATCTAATGCTCGCAGCATGTGAAAAGGTTCATTCCCGGTCTCGAAGAGTTCGCTTTCTGGCTTAAACTTTACAAGGTACCCGGTTTTCCCGGCGTCAGGGAGAGGAGGGATGTCCAACGCGGGGAGATCACCTCCATCATCGCCGTCAGGTAAATCTAAATCGAAGGATAATACTGCTGGTTGGAAATCGATATCTTCTTCGACTTCTTCTTCTGTCGAGATACCATTTTCACCTAGCAGCGCGTCCAAGCCGCTTAGTAACTTGGCAGTTTCTGCTTCTGGCAACTCTCCATCTTCGCGACTTATCCGTACAAGGTCCGATAAGTGATCTGCACACTGAAAAAACAACTTGAGTGCGTCATGGTTCGGAGACATCCGACCGGATCGAATTTCATCCAGAACGGTCTCAAAACGGTGAGCGAACCGAACAAGCGCCTCTAAGCCGAACGCACCTGCGCCGCCTTTGATTGAATGCACTGCCCGAAACACAACATTGATAGTTTCGGAATCGTCGGCACCTTCGTCTAGTGCCTGCAAACCATCCTGAAGGGCTTCAAGGAGTTCTTCACATTCTATAAAGAATGAGGCGCGAATTTCCGCCATTGGGTCATTGCTATCAGTCATTGCTTGCCTCTTATCCCGCAACCATTTGCAGAGCTTTGATCAACTTTTCCGGATCAAACGGCTTTACAATCCAACCCGTGGCACCAGCACCCCGTGCGCGAGCCTTAAGTTCCGGCGCTGCTTCGGTTGTTAGGACCAGAATAGGCGTCGCACGGTGTTTTTCTTGCCCTCTGACTGCGTCGATAAAGCCGAACCCATCCATGCGTGGCATGTTGATGTCTGTAATGATTGCATCAGGTTCAATTCCATCGAGGACTTCTATTCCGTGCACGCCATCATCCGCAGTGTGAACGTTAAAACCTGCTGGAAGAAGGGCCAAACGGATCATGTCTCGCATCGTGCGACTGTCGTCTACCGCTAAAATTTCAAGTGTCATTGACGCCCTCTTTCTAAAGATTCCGGTGTCATTCCCATCACGCGCATCTGTTCCATGGCGCGATCCGACACTTTGGTAATCGAAAATTTTCTGTTTTGAGAATGTGCTGTTGAGGCCGCCGACAAGAGAACTTGCAGACACAGCGCGCCAAGATGCTTTACTTCCGACATGTCAACAATCATGTCGTCTTTGTCGTTTTCACGAAGCGTAGTCATCAAGGCTGAAGCTGCGGCCAAATCAAGCTTAGGCGCGAGCACTAAAGCGTCGGTCATAGAACCTCCGAAATATGGCTGTTATCCAAATTGTACATCGCGTTCTCCAAGTCGGCGAATTGATGAGATGATTTGTTCTAGGCTCTAGTCCGTTAAGACAGGGTTACCTGATCCACATTTTACTGCGGGATCTTTCTCATATTCTCTGTAGTTCCTCAGACCCCTTTGTTTCTTCGCCATAAAAAAAGCCCCGCAGCGCGAAACTGCAGGGCTTATATGTTTAAACTTTTTACGATTATGCGCGTCTGCGGCGCCCACCTGACCGACCGGCCCGTCCTCGACCCTCTTGTCCGGGCTTTGGCGCTTCTTTATTAAATTCGATCCAAGCCTGCCCATGTGCGTCATTGTTTGTGAGGAAATTGGCAGCTCGGATGGCTTCCATTTCTTTGCCTGGGCGTGGCTTGCTCGATCCCAAACCCGTCAATTGGCAAAACAGTTCAAGGTCTATATCTTCAGGCACGATAATCCCGGCTTGTGCAAGCTCAAGTTTTTTCGCTTCGATTTTGGCCGCGTTTACAGGCAAGGAAATGGGATTCATAATCGCGGAAGTCATTCCCGCACCCATCGCCATTGGTAAGAAGGCATTGTTTATGCCATGCCGGTTCGGCAAACCAAAGCTGATGTTAGAGGCGCCGCAAGTCGTGTTGACGCCAAGCTCTTCACGCAGGCGACGCACCAAAGTAAATACCTGATGTCCTGCCGTGGCCATCGCGCCAATAGGCATAACAAGAGGGTCCACAACGATATCATGTGCGGGGATGCCAAAATCGGCGGCACGCTGGACGATTTTTTTGGCGACGTCAAAACGAACATCTGGATCTTCGGAAATACCTGTGTCGTCATTGGAGATAGCCACAACCGGTACATTGTACTTTTTCACCAGAGGTAGAACCAGTTCCAGCCGCTCTTCTTCGCCTGTCACTGAATTGAGCAATGGGCGACCATGTGCGGCCTCCAATCCAGACTCGAGTGCGCCAGGAACAGAGCTATCAATACACAGTGGCGCATCGACAACGAGCTGAATCCGTTCGATCAGCTCTTTCATAAGCGGTGGTTCAACAAAATTGTTGTCAGCATAGCGAGCATCTTCGGCCATTTTGTTGGAGAAAACGGCCCCCGAATTCACGTCCAATATATTTGCGCCAGCAGCCACTTGAGCAATCGCATCGGCTTCGACGGTAGAAAAATCCCCGGCTTCCAACTCGAGCGCCAGTTTTTTCCGACCTGTCGGATTGATCCTTTCGCCGATGACGCAAAACGGCTCGTCAAAGCCGATTATCGCTGTTTTGGTTTTAGATTCGACGATTGTCTTGGTCATTTAAAAGGTCCTTGGTTCAGGCGTTGGCCGATTGTGCCGCAGCACCACCGTTTTCACGCGCCCAGGCAGCATTTGTTTTAATACCGCCCAATGGGAAGAAATGCACGTTGGTTATGTTGAAATCAGGGTTCTGAGCCTTGTGAGCCGCGAGCCGCGTAACAACATCAGTTGGTTCGTAAGGCAACAGGAGCTTTGTGACATCCATCGCGCGTTTTTGAAGAACCTTCAGAGAAGGGCCAACGCCACATGCAATCGCGAATTTAATCAATGTCTGAAGTTTGGCAGGACCAGCAATGCCGATGTGAACGGGTAGGGTGATACCCTGTTCGGCCAACGTATCCACCCAAGAAATGATCGGCTCCGCATCAAAAGCAAACTGTGTCGCCAGCGCCATTTTTACATCTGTCCGCATTTGGAAGTCATTTTTCCAACGCAGCGCCGCTGTTACATTACTTTGCGACCCATCCGGATCGATATCACGATTGCCTTCCGGGTGCCCTGCAAAATGAAGCCGCTCAAAACCTGCTTTGTCAAACAGGCCCGTTTCCATCAATTGCATCGAGCTGTCAAAATCACCCAATGGTGCCGTGACACCGCCCGCCAGCAGCAAGCCTTGTTTTACATCTGCTTCGCCTTGATAGCGCGCAATCCAATCCGCGAGGGTTGCTTGATCTTTGATAATGCGCGCAGGAAAGTGCGGCATCACCTTGAACCCGTCATCGTGCAGACGTTTGGCCGTTGCGACCATTTCCTCGATGGGCGTGCCTTCGATATGTGCGATATATACCCTAGTTTCGGCAGGTAAAAGGTCGCGGAAGTTCTCCACTTTCTGTGCCGTGCGCGGCATAACCTCGATCGAGAAGTCTTGCAAAAACGTTTCGACCTCCGGAGAGGTCGGCGCTGCCGTATTCTTACGTTTAAAGTTCAAGAGAGCCATCAATCGGTCCTTTCCGGACAAGAGAGCAGTACGAAGGTCGGGCAGGGTCAGGCCCAACCGTCATTATCAATGAGTGCTTTGAGACGTGTGCGATCGTATTCAGTATCAATTCGCGCCGCCTCGGCATCGGCAATCTCATCCGCAACACCTGCGACCTCGACTGGCGCGGCCTTGCGCCATTCGGCAAGATACGCGTCTGTATCTTCGGCGCCGACCTTCATGGCCGCGCGATCAATGGCCTGCTCAAATCTCTCCGGCAAGGGGCGCTTTGAACCGCGACGCCCTTTGCCAACGATCACCTGAGCGGGGATGTCGCGCCAGTATACTATTGTGACTTCTGGCATGGGATGATTCCTACCTGTTATTGATCCTGTCTAACGGTGCCCAATAAATATACAGGGCCGGTTTTCGACAGAATACACCCTGTCCGCGACCTAGCTTTATGTAACCCCTGCCATTCGACAAGACGAGAGGGGCCAACCCTCATTATCCCCATAAACATCCTGAACGGATTTAATGAAGCGATTGCACCATGTAGGAAACTTGACGTTTGCGTGAGGCACACGCTTGCGTACACGCGTGTCAGCCGTTAGCGTGAAATTAACTCGAAATGAAAGGCGCAGAAGATGGCGCCACAGCGTAACAAAAGCGCAGGCACGCTCGACCGGTCATCGGTTTTGAGCGCTGCGCAACATAGATCAGGCGAGCTTTATGCTGCGCTTGATTTGGGTACGAACAGTTGCCGCATGTTGATCGCACAGCCGGTCGGCAGCGGCTTTAGCGTGGTCGACAGCTTTTCCAAATCTGTTCAACTGGGGGCTGGTCTGGAAAAGACAGGTCGACTGTCGCGCGGATCAATGACACGTACCATTCAGGCCCTTCGCATTTGCCAGCAAAAACTCAAACGCAACAAAGTGCGTCATATGCGTCTTGTGGCAACCGAAGCCTGTCGACGGGCGTTAAACGCAGATGATTTTATTCGCAGGGTGCGGTACGAAACCGGACTCAGTCTCGATATTATCAAACCACAAGAAGAAGCGCAGCTGGCCGTGATATCTTGCGCGCCCCTTGTCAGCAAAAGTACTGAAAACCTCCTTGTAGTCGATATTGGTGGCGGATCGACTGAATTGGTGTGGATTGATTTAAAAGCCGTGCCCAAAAAGGATCGATCGGCCGCCATCATGCGCCTACACGCAGGGTTCAGTCAGGGATTGTCGGATGTTCCCTCCGCGCGGGTGGTTGATTGGATATCCGTGCCGCTTGGTGTCGCCACATTACGAGACCAGTTTGTCGACGTAGAGGATGATGCCGCAAGATTTGCATTAATGAGCTGGTTTTTCGAAGAGAACCTTTCGGACTTCGCACCGTATCATGACACCCATCCGCAGGAGAAATTTCAAATCATCGGAACCTCTGGCACAGTCACGACCGTTGCAGCAAGTCACTTGGGGCTAAAACGGTATGAACGCACGAAGGTTGACGGGCTGCACATGACGACAGAGCAAATTGATCGGGTCATACGATCGTATTTGGCACTCGGGCCAGAGGGGCGTCGCACCGATCCGCGCATCGGGCAGGACCGTCAAGCGCTAATTATGTCTGGTGCTGCGATTTTACAGACGCTAATGCGGTGTTGGCCGACCGACAGGCTGTCTGTGGCAGATCGCGGACTAAGAGAAGGGCTGCTTTACGCCCAAATGAGCGCGCATGGCGTGCTAAAGGACGGAGCAAGCTGATGGCCAAAACACCTTCGGGCAAAAACACTTCAGGACGCGGCCAACGGGACCTCAAAGTAAAGGTTAAAACGGCGCGCGGCCGAAAACTAAGCTCGACCAGGTGGTTGCAACGGCAACTGAACGACCCCTATGTCAAACGCGCACGCGCGGAGGGGTACCGAGGGCGCGCGGCGTTCAAAATACTGGAATTGGATGAAAAGTACCGATTTTTAGTGCCGGGTGCGCGCGTCGTCGATCTTGGATGCGCACCGGGGGGCTGGTGTCAGGTTGCTGTCAAACGAGTGAATGCCCTGGGAGAGAAAAAAGGCAAATCAATCGGGACAGTCTTGGGCGTTGATCTTCAGGAAATGGAACCCATCGCTGGGACGACACTATATCAATTGGACTTCATGGAAGATGATGCAGATGCACAGGTTCGTGAATGGCTCAACGGCAAAGCGGACGTCGTTATGTCGGATATGGCCGCCGCAAGTTCGGGCCACAAGCAAACGGACCATTTGCGGATTATCTCGCTCTGTGAAGCCGCCGCATACTTTGCCTTTGATGTTTTGGAAGACGGCGGCACTTTTGTTGCAAAGGTACTCGCTGGGGGGGCGGAAGGAGAACTTCAAAAGCTTCTCAAGCAGCGATTCGCCAAAGTTGCGAACTTCAAACCACCTTCTTCTCGCGCAGACAGTTCGGAAAAATTTGTTGTAGCAACTGGGTTTCGCGGACAGGCGTGAAGCCTTTTACTTCCTGTTAAATAAACAGCGAGTACCTTTAAACATCGGCTAAGCCGCACCGGCGGGCCATTGTTTACAGAGGACTTCAATCATGTTCCGTACTTTAATGTTATCTGCACCTTTGGTGTTTGCAGCGAGTTTCGCGCAAGCCGTTGATGCCCCTCCCGCGATGCGTGCGTTCGTAGAAACCGACATAATGTCTTGGGCACAAACAGCACAAGTGATCGATGCCGTGAACTCTCAAAACACGCAAACCGCCGGCAGTTCGGAGGCGCAGATTTTGGAATGGGACCAAGAATGGCGCGGGCAAGTTGGGCAAGCCGACCAACCTTTGATCAGTGAAGTCATGACGCGCGATTTGTCAGTTTTCTTAGGTCAACAAGTCGAAGCTTCTGGCGGGCGCATTACTGAAATTTTTGTCATGGATGCCTTGGGTCTGAACGTAGCCGCGAGCGACGTGACTTCCGACTACTGGCAGGGTGACGAAGCAAAATACTCCGAAAGTTATGGAGCAGGGCCCGGCGCTGTTTTTGTGGACGCGGTTGAATTTGATGAAAGCGCCCAGAGCTACCAAGGACAGATTTCTGTATCTTTGACCGACCCGGCAACAGGCGAAGTTGTAGGCGCCATGACGATCGGATTGAACGCCGAAGCGTTCTTTTAACGACTTAAGTACAGGCGGGTCTAACGACTCGCCTGTAACGACTGAACGGCCAGCGTTTTAAACTGCTCCAGATCGTTGAAATTCAATTCTATTTTCTTGGAACTTCTACCTGACACCAAATTATTTTGGCTTTGATGTGTCTGACGGATTAATTCAAACAGTTGCACGTGACGATTGTCCGCAGTGATTTGGATGAGTGACATCGTGAATTTCCTAACTGTTGCATGCTCAACAGTATTCGCGAACCTTGGCGGTCTTTAGGCGCATTAATGGCAGGACGGGGGCCTTTTGCGGCCTCTGCGAAAAATCACAGAACCGGTTCTTTATCCTGTTCTATTCAGATCAGAATAAACCTGAATGAAACCATGCGTTGAAAATTCACGCGAACCCCCGAAATTATTTGCGCTCATTGGCTAATCGACATTAAAGTTCCAGATGTTTGCCTACGCGCAGACATGGCCTTGGGGGTAGGGTTATCGAAAAGACACTATTCAAATTTATTTGGAAATACTCCAAACGCAAGCAGTTCGCGTTATTGGCCGTTACATTGACCCTTTTCCCGTTTTTGTTTCTGACGCTCGAGTTACCCAAGCGTATCATCAACGACGCTATTGGCGCACAAACTGCCGAAATCGATTTGTTCGGAATTGAGGTTACAAAGGAACACTACCTTTGGCTTCTTTGTATCGCATTCTTGCTGTCTGTCTTCGTCCACGGATTGCTGAAAATGCGAATAAATACAATGAAAGGGACCTTGTCTGAACAGTTGTTACGGCGTCTACGTTATAGCTTGATTTCACGAATGCTGAAGTTTCCAAAGGCATACTTTCAACGCACTTCTCAAGGTGAATTGGTTGCGATGATCACAGGAGAAACGGAACCCATGGGCGGGATGATGGGGGATGCACTGACCCAACCCGCCTTACAGGCCGGTCAAATGCTGACAATTCTGTTTTTTCTGTTTCTTCAAAGCTTTTGGTTCGGTCTTGCGGCAATTGCCTTAATTCCTTTGCAAGCATGGCTGATCCCTAGGCTACAACGACAAATCAATCTAATGAACAAAGCGCGTATAAAAGAAGTGCGCAGCCTCGCTGGGATCATTGGAGAAAGTGCTGCGGGTGCCGGGGATTTACGTTCCCATGGAGGTTGGCGGTATCAACTTTCGATGATTACAGACAAATTGGGCGTCGTTTTTTCTATTCGGCTTAAAATCTACCAAAAGAAATTTTATATGAAGTTTCTCAACAACTTCATAACCCAACTGACCCCTTTCTTCTTCTTTTCGATTGGCGGATATCTCGTTATTCACGGGGCTGTTTCGCTGGGGGCTCTCGTCGCGGCCCTTGCGGCATATAAAGATCTCAGCCCCCCTTGGAAAGAATTGCTAACCTACTACAATCAGGCGCAAGACATGAGTTTACGATGGCATACTGTCGTAGAAAAGTTCTCACCGCCCGGTGTCATTGAAGACCGCTTGATGGACAACGCGCCGGATCAAGATGAAAAACTTACCGGATCATTGATAATCGAAAACATCTGCGTCGCAGACAACGATGGTAATTTGGTTTTGGACAATATTTCCCTGAATATTCCCCAAGGCGCTCTCGTCGGCATTGCAGCAGCCAGTGAGGAAGATCGGCTCGCTCTGGCCGATCTACTGACGCGCGAACTCATCCCTATTGACGGGAATGTTTTGTTAGCCGGAAAAAATCTGAATTCATTGCATCAATCCACACTGTCAAAAAACATAGGGCACGCCAATTCGAAGCCAAAGATGTTTAGGGGGAGTTTTGGCGAAAATGCTGTAATGGCTTTGCGATCAGCTCCCATAGGGGAGCTAAATAAAGAAGCGAATTTAGAGCTTTCCAAAGCAATTGAGGCGGGCAACAGCAATGACCCGTTCAAAACAAAATGGGTGGATCCAAAACAAGCCGGCGTCATCGATGACGCCGAGTTACGAGTTTGGTGGATGTCTCTCATCCAAGCAATCGGGTCGGACGGTCCGATGTTTCGCAAGTCCTTAGACCAGATTGTAGATGAGCGCGCCTCAGTCGCGCTGCAAACAGGCCTTGTGCGCATTCGGCCAAAAATATGGAAAGCTGTTGTAGAGGCTGACTTGGGTAAATACGTCCATCGTTTTGATCCTGAACAGTATAATCCTGCGCTGCCCGTTACAAGTAATCTGTTTTTTGCCACTCTCAAGAAACCAACCCAACATCATGAATTAGCGGTGCAAAACGACGTCCTATCGCTGTTACGCAAACTCGGCCTTGAGAACGGATTGCTTGAGATTTCGCAGGATATGATCGAATTGCTAAATCAAATTTTTGGGACGGACGGAACTGAACACCCTCTATTTCGGAAGTTGGGATTGGACCCCACGCTTTTCGAGAAGTCTGTTCAAATTATAAGATCGCTCAAAACTGGATCCCTCAAGGCATTAACTGACGCTGAAAAGGCTATTTTGATGACCTTGCCAGCGAGAGTATCTGCAGAACAAATAGGGCCTGCGTTTACAAAAGAAATGAAAGAGCGAATTGTCCTACAGCGATCAAAACACAAAAACCGATTGCAGAATGCGTTGGACGACACATACGTACCGTTTGATGTCCAAAATTTGACCCAAGGAATTTCAGTTTTGGAAAACGCATTGTTTGGCAAGGTGTCCGAGAGCGCGGGAGCGCGTGCAGACGATTTACGCAGGGTTGTGACTGATTTGCTGGAAGAAGAAGGTTTAAAATCAGCAGTAATTGATCTGATTTACGATTTACCGCTCACGCTAAATGGGTCCAACCTCCCTGCAATATTTGCCGAACCTCTTGCGTTAATCCGCGCAGTAATCAAGCGCCCCTCTATCGTTGTACTGGATCAAATCCTTGCCAGCTATGATCGTTTAACCCGCATTGAAGTCCATAAAAACCTCCGGTTACTTTTGCCCGAAACCACTTTCATCTATATCTCCGATCGTTTTGACAACCCAGACCGATTTGATGTCTATGCAAAAATCTCGCACGGGCGGATGGAAACCGCGATAAGTTATGAAGTCTCCCCAGAAGATACCGTTGCGTCCGCTGACCTTCAAAATAAGGTACGAGCGTTAGAGACGACCGACATGTTCATGGGCCTGGATCGTCGACAGCTGCGGCTGCTGGCATTTGGCGCGAAGTGGTTCTCTGCAAAGGCCGGTGAGGGTATTTTTAACATTGAAGATGATCCGAGCGATGGCGTTTATTTGATCCTGTCGGGGACAGCGGAGCTTTTTAAGCCCCAAGGCTCCAGTCGAATGCCAGTTGCCAAAGTGGGGCAGGGCAAACTCGTGGGGGAATTAGGGTTAATCCGCAACGTCCCGCGTGCGCTATCGATGCGGGCGGAAACCGACGTCGAAGCCCTCAGAATCGGCGCCGAGGAATTTTTAGCGGTTGTGGAAAATGACGCCGCCACATCGTTCAAATTGCTACAAGTCGTCGCCGGCTACACCTCTTAATGGCGGGTTAACCCTAAACGCATGCCCGCGTTTCGGCAGTGCAACATTTGCCACAAAGTTTTGTTTCTGATCGGCAGAATTCCATCATTCTTTTCGCTCTTTTTGGCCACATTTCCCCTGCATGTTTGTCAACCAAGTTACCTATTTCGATTCGCCGAATACAGAGTGGTAGTTGACATGTTTCACAGAATGACGCCGCTGCGGCTCGGACGAGATCGAACGACCGTGCTCAAGCTCTCTCGTTTTGCATATAATGAAAACGGGGCGATAACCGTCTTCGCCGTTCTCATGGTTCTTATGATGCTAATGGTGTGCGGGATCGCCGTGGACCTAATGCAGAATGAACTGATGCGGACGCGTGTCCAAAATACGTTGGATCGGGCAATTCTTGCAGCGTCAGACTTGGACCAACCGCTTTTACCGGGCGATGTGGTTGACGATTATTTTGCTAAAGCCGGCATGACCGATTTTCTAGAAACTGTAGAGATCGCACAAGTCGATGATTTATCAACCGTTACCGATCGCGCCGTTAGGGCGACTGCCCGCACGGAAACACCTTCGATTTATATGGCCATGACAGGCGTCTATTCTCTGCCAGTTTATGCGGTCGGCGTCGCGGAAGAAACAATCAAGGATAAAGAAATCTCCTTGGTGTTGGATATCTCCGGATCCATGCGAAACAATGGAAAAATTGACAATTTGCGCACTGCAGCCAAAGAATTCATTGATATTGTTCTAACGGGCAACGCCACTGAAATAACGTCTTTAAACGTTATTCCCTACGCGGGGGAAACCAATCCGGGCCCACTTGTTTTTCAGCGCGCTGGGGGAACTCTCTTTGAAACTTATATCAATGACGAAAATGGTGATCCGGTCGTTTACGGGATTCCCATGCTTGATGAAGGTGGAAATCCCGTTCTGGATGCAGACGGTAACGAAATCGTTGTTCCCTACAACACTTTTTCGTCCTGCCTCAACCTGAACGACAATGACTTTAACAACATTAATCTGCCCAGTGGCGGGTATACTCAGACAGCGTATTTCATGAATTGGCCAATCCATGCCCCAACGATGGATTGGGGGTGGTGTCCACAACATAAGTCTTCCATCCGTTATGCGCAAAACAATGCGGAAACACTAAAAACTTTTATAGACGAAATGCGTTTACATGATGGAACTGGCACGCAAAATGGAATGAAATACGGCGTCGCGTTACTAAACCCTTCATCAAATGCAACATTCAGAGCTCTGAATTTAGAAGGGTCAGTACCGGATGATTTCATTGATCGCCCCGCATCATTTGATAATAAGGAAACCCGCAAATACATCGTTCTCATGACCGATGGTCAGATCACAGATCAATACCGCCCGATTGATCGTGTTAATCCCTTAAATGCCAATACAGCATTAAATCAACGCTCCGGCGATCGCCATTCACCCTTAAATCACTCCGACAATGTAGAGAATTTCAAATCAATTTGTGATCAGGCCAAAGCGAACGGCATCATTGTTTACACCATCGCTTTTGAGGCCCCCGCACCTGCGACCGAGCAAATGAAAGACTGCGCGTCGGAGCCAGCATTCGCCTTTGATGTTGATGGAAAAGAAATTTCCGCAGCATTTAAAGCCATCGCGCGTCGGATCAATCAGTTAAGGTTGACGCAATGATCACGCGCGTGAGGTCAAAGCTTTGTCGTTTTCGTGACGAGGAAAATGGCCAAATCGCCATCGAATTCGTCATTATCGCGCCTTTGCTGTTTACAATATTCATAACCTCAATGGAACTGGGTATCTATTCCATGAGGCAAATGTGGCTCGATCGCGGTCTCGACATTGCTGTGCGGCAGGTCCGGCTGAATACGGCCAATATACCTAGTCACGATGCCTTAAAGCAGACGATCTGTAACAATGCGGGTTTTCTGCCCGACTGTGACAGTAGTCTTAAACTGGAAATGGTTCTCATGGATCCTCGCGCAATTTCCCCATTGGGCGCCAACGCTGACTGCGTCGATCGGAGCCAACCCATTTCCAGTCAATTGGATCCTAATTTCGTCTCCGGCAAAGAGCACGAACTGATGGTTTTGAGAGCCTGCGTTAAGTTTAACCCTATATTCCCGACAACGGGGCTGGGGTTCGAGTTCGTCAAAGACGGTGCGGGGCAGGCAGCGATGACGGCAATCTCAGCATTTGTCCAAGAACCGGGAGACGATGAATGAGAGTTGAAACTGGAAACGGCTGTATAAACAAGTTTCAAGATGATGAATCTGGAAGCGTTGCGATAGAAACGGTCATTATCTTACCTATCATGGTCTGGGCATATTTAACGATGTTCACAATTTTCGATTCATATCGGCAATATACGACACAACAAAAAGCCATTTACACGATCTCTGACCTAATTTCTCGCCAAGCAACGCCAATGGATGCCAGTTTTATTGACGGCGCACATTCTCTATTTGTATCGCTTTCTCGAACAATTGGTGTTCCCGGGTTGCGAGTTACAGTCGCCAAATACGATTTTACGGCACTGGAATACCAAGTTGTTTGGTCGCGGACCCGCGGAGGAATGATCGGCTTGCAAAGTCAGGATGTTGCGAGTTGGAGCGACAGGCTGCCGGAACTCGCTGAGGACGATCAAATTATCATTGTTGAAACAAGCGCCGCCTTCGCGCCTGTTTTCAATGTCGGCCTGTCCGCGCAAACAATAAACAACTTTGTATTTACGCGCCCACGCTATGTGCCTCAAGTCTGCTTTGAAACAATCTGTGACCTGCCTTCCCCTGTTCGACCAGAGCAATCGGAACAGGAGCAAGCGTGAAGGCTTTCAAATCCCAAATAGTCATTGATAGTTTAGATTACCCGCCCCAAGTCCGGACCACGCCGCAATCCATATGTACAAAATTTGACCGGCTGTATTTTCCGACACCACCACCTTTGCACACTGCAGCAGCGCGCGCCATCTGGCTGACGGATCGCGTAGATAACCGTAAATCGGCCGCTTGGCCTTTCATATGCAGAGAGTTTTTTGCAACGTTCCGACTACGGGAGCGCAGCATCGCGTTCGTTTGTGGGCTGCGGTACCCAGAAAGAAGTAAATAAGGTTCATCGACGTCCATCATGTTGTGCGCCGCGGCCATGATATCAATGGTTCTTAAATCCATTGATTTTACACCGTCCGTCCGCCAGTCTCTCATGAAATGGTTGATTTCTTTCACCGCTTCTGGAACGTATTTCCCCTCGATCCAATAAATCGTGTCCATGCGTTCGCCAGTTCTGCCGGAGTACATTCGTATGCGACGGATATCTCCGCCACCTCGTAAAAATCCAGCCGCATTAGCAAAAGTAGGCGCTGCGGTAACCGCTGTCGCGGCGAAGGCTCCCAGTAGAGAGCGTCGGGTTAAACCCGTAGGGTGATCGATGGTCATAACCTGTCCGTCGTTATTACTGCCTTACCCATGATGTTACATGAGCATTTCATCTCTTCCCCAGATGCCACCTGAATATGTCATATGCGGAATTGTTAACCAAGTACTGAAAAAGGATTGGCCCTTTTACCGACAATTTTAGGCAAATTCCCGCGCATACATCGAAGGCAGAAAGTGTAGGGTGCAAAAATAAGCGGTGCTCACTTGCATCAACTTCACCTTTCCTTGATGAAACTCGTAAATGTTATTAGACACTCACTGTTTTGGCAGACAATTTTAACGAATTGTTAATACTACGTATAAGGACACGCAATGTTTATGACCGAAGGTCGCTGTATAACCAATTTCATTTTTAGCTTCTTTGTTGCCATTTCCGTGTCGCTTACGTTGCCAGCAGCAGCGATTGCCCAATCGACGGCTTTCAAGCAAGCAGTTGCTGAATCGGGCGCGCGGGACAAGGATCTTGCTACTTTTTATCAGGAGACCGGGTACAAACCGGTTTGGACCGGCAAAGGAAGTAAAGCGCGTAATCGCCGTGCAGCCCTTTTAAACGCGCTGAAGACGGCCGGAAATCACGGCTTGCCGTCTGGACGTTATGACGTTCAAACATTGGAAACCCAATTGAAGGCCTCACGAAATGATCGCGACCGCGGCATGCTAGAGGTGGAGATGAGCCGCGTGTTTCTGCAATACGCCCGTGACATCCAAACTGGCGCACTGATACCAGCGCGGGTGGATGAGTTGATTGTGCGCGAAGTTCCTTATCGATCACGCAAGTCTTATCTGGTCAACTTCTCAAAATCCTCGCCCAAGGGTTTTTTCAAAGCACTGCCGCCAAAAACCAAACAATACAACGCCCTAATGAAGCAAAAGTTGGTGCTGGAGCGACTACTTGCCAAAGGTGGTTGGGGACAAACCGTTAATGCAAGTAAATTGGAACCTGGCGACAGCGGTTCAGCCGTGGTTGCGCTGCGGGATCGAATGGTCCGAATGGGATACTTAAAACGGTCTGCTGGCAATTCTTACGATACGGCCATGACAGATGCCGTGCGCGCGTTTCAAGCGAGCCATGGCTTGGCAGAAGATGGCATTGTCGGGAAAGGCACGTTGAAGGAAATCAATACCTCCGTGCAACAACGCTTGCAGTCAGTAATTGTTGCGATGGAGCGTGAACGTTGGCTCAATAAAGATCGGGGCAAACGACATATCGAGGTAAATCTAACAGATTTTACCGCCAAGATAATCGATAACGGAAAGGTGACGTTCGAGACACGTTCAGTGATCGGAGCGCGTGACACAAAAAGACAATCACCAGAGTTCTCCGACGTAATGGAATTTATGGTGATCAACCCAAGTTGGTACGTCCCTCGCTCAATCGTAACTGGCGAGTACTTACCTGAACTACAACAGGATCCATCGTCGGTAAATCATTTGATCATTACAGATCGTCAAGGCCGTCAAATTGATCGTTCTGCCGTAGATTTCACGCAATACACGAAACAGAGTTTCCCGTTTGCCATGCGACAGCCTCCCAGCAGAAGTAATGCCTTGGGGCTTGTGAAATTCATGTTCCCTAACAAGTACAACATTTATCTTCATGATACGCCTGCGAAAAATCTATTTGGCCGGGAGACCAGAGCATATAGTCACGGCTGTATTCGGTTGGCGGAACCCTTTGAGTTTGCCTATGCGCTGTTGGAGCCACAAACCAATGACCCTCAGGGCCTCTTTCAATCCAAACTGGCTACGGGGAAAGAAACGCAGATCAGCCTAAAGAAGTCGGTTCCTGTGCATCTCATTTACCGAACGGCTTTTGCCAATGGAAAAGGTCAAGTTCAATACAGACGCGATATTTACGGTCGTGACGCGAAAATTTGGAAAGCTCTTTCGCAAGCAGGGGTAGCATTGCGCGCTGTTCAGGGGTAACTCTAGCGCCGAACAAGTTTAAGGGCAGCGTTATGGCACAGAAATTCTATAGTGTTGCTCAGATTGCCAAAGCCATTGGAGCTGAGGCGTTCGGCGACATCGACTGTAAAATTTCGGGCGTTGCAGAGCCGCAAACGGCCACATCAACCGATCTGGCAATGGCCACAGACAAGTCTTACGCTGACAAGTTGAGAGAAGGTGGTGCTTGCGCGGCAGTTTTGTGGTCGGGTGCCGATTATGAAACTTATGATTTGAAAGCTGCAATTGTGCCAAACCGGCCGCGGTATGCGATGGCCGGGCTAACGCGCTTTCTAGACCTTGGACAAGGGGTCGAAAGATCAATTCACCCGAGTGCCATCATTGATCCAACTGCCAAGATTGGTGCGAACGTCAGCATCGGGCCTCTTTGTGTAATTTCTGCGGGTGCTCAAATTGATGACGATAGCGTTGTCGGCCCTCAATGCTTTGTCGGCTGGAACGCAAAAATTGGGGCGCGTGCATCGCTGCGCGAACAGGTCAGCATTGGTGCACGTGTCACAATCGGTACCGATTTTTTCGCCCAACCCGGCGTTCGTATCGGCGGCGATGGCTTCTCTTTTGTCACGGAAGAAAAATCAGGGATTGAGGCCGTTCGCGAAACATTAGGCGATCAACTAGGCACGGAGGCTCAGGGCTGGACCCGCATTCACTCTCTTGGCGCGGTTACGATTGGTAACAATGTTGATCTGGGGGCCTGCGTAAACATTGATAACGGCACCATCCGCGATACCATCGTTGGAAACGGCTGCAAAATGGATAACTTTGTTCACATAGGCCATAATGTTGTGATTGGGAACGACTGTTTGATTTGTGGGCATTCCGGCGTTGCCGGCTCCACGCGGGTTGGCAACAATGTCGTTCTGGGCGGGATGACGGGTGTGAGTGACAACATTTTTATCGGCGACAGAGTTATAACAGGTGGTGGCACTAAGGTGCTCTCCTCAATCCCGGCGGGTCGTGTTGTTCTTGGATATCCTGCAACGAAAATGGACAAACAAATAGAGATTTTTAAGGCGATCCGTCGTCTTCCACGGATTCTCAAGGATGTGGCAGCCTTACAAAAAGAGGTTTTCAAATCTCACGAGTCGGATTAGTGCGTCAAACAGTTGCGACATCAAAGGGTAAATCGATGAGCACCCTGGATCAGGTAATCAGAATTCTTGCTGAGCAAGCGGTTTTAGATCCGTCGAAAATTCGCGCCGCGAGTTCCCTTGAGGAACTGGGGATAGATAGCATGAGCCTGGTTGAAAGTATTTTTGTTATAGAAGAAACGTTTGATATTTCTATTCCCTTCAATGCAAACAATCCATCTGACGGAAGCTTTGATATTTCAAGCATTGAATCTATCGCTCAGGCAATAGATCGCCTCAAGGCGGAAATAGCCTGACAAATTTATGCGACGGGTTGTGATCACAGGTGCTGGCACGGTAAATGCTCTAGGCCATACCGTTCCAAGTACTTTAAATGCAATGAAAGAGGGTGTCTGTGGTATCGGCCTACTCGAAATACAGGACATTGATCGTCTTTCCATTCGGATCGGCGGCCAAATTAAAAATTTCGATGCTAAAAGACTGTTTAATCGCCAGAAAGTCACTTTGTATGACCGGTTTACGCAATTCACGTTGGTTGCGGCAAAAGAGGCAATAGAACAATCCGGACTAAATTTCTCTGGCGAAATCTCGGAAAGATCAGGTGTCGTTCTTGGAACTGCGGGGGGTGGTGTTAACACGTGGGATGACAACTACAAATCCGTTTATGAGGATGGCAAAAATCGGGTCCATCCCTTCGTTGTCCCAAAACTGATGAATAATGCGGCAGCTTCGCATGTTTGTATTGAACACAACATCAAGGGCCCTTCGTTCACCGTATCCTCCGCTTGTGCTTCATCAAATCATGCCATGGCGCAGGCCTTTATGATGGTGCGATCCGGGAGTGCACGCGTCATGGTGACGGGCGGGTCGGAATCGATGCTGTGTTTCGGCGGAATAAAGGCCTGGGAAGGATTACGTGTCATGTCTCACGACGCATGCAGGCCGTTTTCTGCCACACGAAATGGAATGGTACAGGGTGAGGGGGCTGGTGTTTTTGTATTCGAAGAACTCGAACATGCAAAGTCCCGAGGGGCACCGATATTATGTGAAATCGCGGGTTCTGGGATGTCGTCTGACGCCGGAGACATCGTCAAACCTTCGAAAAATGGCGCCGCGCGTGCGATGGTGGGCGCATTGAAAGATGCAGGTATCCAGGCAGACGATGTCGGATACATCAATGCACATGGCACCGGAACCAGAGTAAACGATCAAGTTGAGTGCGCGGCTATAAAAGACGTTTTTGGATCACACTCAGATAGGTTGTTGGTTTCCTCTACGAAATCAATGCATGGACATCTGATCGGCGGGACTGGCGCAGTCGAATTACTCGCCTGTATCATGGCGCTTCAGGATGGCGTAATTGCTCCGACACTCGGGTACGAAGAACACGACCCTGAATGCGCCTTAGATGTAGTGCCTAATCAAGCACGCGATGCCAAAATCTCAGTCGCGTTAAGCAATTCATTTGCCTTTGGGGGCATGAACGCCGTCCTCGCGTTACGCAAAGTTTGACTTCAAGCTCAGAGGAGCCGCAATTGGAATTGCGCGGCTTCCAACAATCCCCCCGCTTTTTAAGGATCCAGCTCAGAGGCCGCATTAAACGCCGCTGTAAAGCCGCTCAGCGAGAGTGTTACTGTGACACGTTGATCTGGTGCAGCTACCGGAACAATCGACAGGATAGCCTGTGCACCGTTGCGGTAGGTATTCACCTCTTCTTCTGTCAGGCCAATGCGCGCGTAACATCCGATGTTGTTGCAAAACGCGAAAGGATAAGACCGTGCTTCTTGATCATCGACTTTGATGACCAGCCCTTCGCTCAGAGATGTTTCCAAAGGAACGACAATCGTTGCACCCGCAGCTGCGCGCGCGGCCTCAGGCAAGCGAAACATCGTAAATTCCGCAATGGGTGAACCTTGTTGATCCGCCATCAATTGGTACATTTGGCAGGGATCCTGCCCATCAGCGACAACGATACAACGCATCGACCAGTCGTTAAACTCACCATCAAAATACGTATCACCTGGTGCGCGGGTTTCAGTAACTGCCGTGCCTGAGGACAATCCATCGATTGTCAAAGCGGGTTCATTTGCTGTTTGTGCATAGCTGGTCGAAACCAGATTTCCAACGACTGCGACTGCCAGTGCGCAAGATGAAAGCAAAGTCGTAATTTTAGCCATGTCTGCTCCGTAGTGCTTTTTCGAAACCTGTACCACGCACGAACGGCAAAGTCAGGTTAAAGCGTTCAATTTCCCGATCTAAACACGATTAATTTAAGGGTGAAAAATGAAAAAAGGGAACGCGAAAACGCATTCCCTTCCGTAATTTTTTTCTCCCCGTCGGACTAGCCGACTTATTGACGCAACGATACGAAACAGGCATCGACCCGTCAACAGTAAAATACTCGAATATTCATTTGATAAAAAAAGAAAAAGGGCCGCACCATTCAATGGCACGGCCAGTCTGACAGGGAGGATATCCGGGGCTGCGGGACTAAATGCAACACCGGATAAAAACACTATCGCTCTTATTCGTTAAAATCGTATGCTCAACATCGAAAGTAAATTGCTCAGGGTAGAACGGTGTGACTTCAGATATTTTAATTGGCGGCGGCGGGCCGGCCTATGAGACGCAACAGTTTTTGAAGCTAGATTACGCGAATAGACACGGCCTGATCGCGGGAGCCACTGGGACCGGTAAAACGGTAACGCTGCAAATTTTAGCTGAGGGGTTTTCTAACGCCGGTGTTCCCGTCTTTTTATCTGATGTTAAAGGTGATCTTTCTGGTTTAGCCAAGCCTGGGTCCCCCGACCACAAGTTACACGATGCTTTTAAGAAACGCGCGCAAAGCATTGGCTTTAATGATTTTAATTACTGTTCTTTTCCTGTAAATTTTTGGGATGTGTTCGGTAATCAAGGTCATTCGGTGCGTACGACCGTTTCTGAGATGGGACCGCTGTTGTTGGCGCGATTACTTGAGTTAAGCGAAGCACAAGAGGGAATTTTGAACATTGCATTTCGCTTGGCAGATGAAGAAGCCTTGCCGCTATTAGATCTAAAGGATCTCCAATCATTGTTGCTTTGGATTGGGGAGAATGCAAAGGCGCTTTCTTTACGCTATGGAAATGTGTCTTCGAGTTCGATTGGAGCGATCCAGCGACGATTACTTGTTCTTGAAAATCAAGGCGGTGCGGGATTGTTTGGAGAGCCCGCATTAGCTCTTAATGACCTGATGTCCAGCACGCCCGAAGGCAAGGGGCACATTAATATCCTTGCCGCTGACAAACTCATGTCCGCGCCGGGCTTATACGCGACATTTCTGTTGTGGTTACTTTCTGAGTTATTCGAAGAACTACCGGAAGTTGGAGACCCAGACAAACCCAAGCTCGTCTTCTTTTTTGATGAAGCACATTTATTGTTTGACGATGCTCCCAAAGCACTTGTTGACAAGGTCGAACAGGTTGCGCGTCTGATCCGCTCAAAGGGAGTTGGTGTGTATTTCATCACACAGAACCCGGCCGACGTTCCGGAAGATATTCTCGGCCAACTGGGGAACCGCATCCAGCATGCCTTGCGCGCCTTTACGGCCAAGGACCGTAAGGAATTGCGGATGGCCGCAGAAACCTACCGCGAAAACCCTGAGTTTGATACCGAAGAAGCGATCCGCGAGGTTGGTGTTGGGGAGGCGGTTACGTCGATGCTAGAGAAACAAGGCATTCCAGGCATTGTCGAGCGCACGCTTATTCGTCCGCCGTCTTCGCAACTCGGTCCGATATCAGCTAGCGAACGTGCTGACATCATAGCCAAGTCCGAAATGGGTGCGCGTTATGACACGCCAATAGACCGTAGATCGGCCTATGAAATCTTGAAAACTCGCGCAGAAACGGCTGCAAAAGAAGCCGCCCAAGCCGAAGAAAAAGCCGAAGAGGCCAGCGCTTTGGCGCGGGAATTTAACGCCGCGAGACGATACACTGGAACGCGTGTTGCACGTTCTTCATCGCGCGCCAGTACGAGACGGAAGCCGGATAACATCGGTGCGGCACTGACCAATGCTGTCATCAAAGAGCTAAGCGGCACAACGGGGCGTCGATTGGTCCGCGGTATCCTTGGAGGACTTTTCAAAGGCAGGTAGGCAAGTTTGCAAACTGCCGTACCATCGATCATTACTCGCCAATGGTATTACTTTTCCGGGATTAGCCCACGTGGGCTAAACCGCAGAACCAACAGCAAAACCATTCCCATTGTAAACAACCTCATGTGGGCGGCAGATTCGATCAAATGAGCTTTTAGAGCCGATCCATCCGCCATACCTGATGTGATCAATTGCATAAGCCACAAACCCATCGGTTCTACCTGCACCCATAAAAACCAAATCAGGAAGCCCCCCAAGATGGCCCCAAAATTATTGCCTGACCCACCGACGATGACCATCACCCACACAAGGAACGTAAATCGCAGGGGCTGATATGTGCCGGGCGTCAACTGCCCATCTAGGGTTGTCATCATAGCACCGGCAATTCCGCAGATGGCCGACCCCAGAACAAATATCTGCAAATGGCGCGCAGTGACGTTTTTTCCCATAGCTTCGGCAGCGACTTCATTGTCGCGGATCGCGCGCATCATTCGCCCCCATGGGCTGTGTAATGCGCGTTGCGCCAAGACAAGCAGCACAATCAAAACGATGCCAAACAGCCCTGCATATACCAGTTTAACATACAGCGTTGACGCGGTGACGACATCTATTCCCCATTCACCAGCACGCGCGACAAAGGTCGGATCTTTTTGCAAATCAATTTCGAAAGGAGCAGGGCGCGGTAATCCGTAGGCATTCTTTACCCCACGTGCCAGCCAGTCTTCGTTTTTAAGAACGGCGATAATGATTTCGGCAATCCCGAGTGTCGCTATCGCGAGATAATCGGATCGCAGCCCCAAGGCGGTCTTGCCAATGACCCAAGCTGCACCGGCAGCAAACACCCCGCCCACGGGCCATGCCAAGGCCACCCATAACCCGTTGTTTATTCCCAACCCACCAAGGTTGCCGGTAAGGGCAGGATTGATGGCTTCGATTGCTTCGACGCCGACGTCGAACACAGCGCGATAGACAAAAAATCCCGCTGTCAGGATCACAAGAACGATCAATCCCCGCAACCATCCTGAGACCATGCGCCTGCGCAGCAAAATCACCCCTAAAATGACGAACAGCGCAAAGACAAACGCACCCAATATGTTCCAACCGCCTGCGGACCACGCACCCGGCGTTGGCGGCACCCCCACAAGAACGGCAGCAAGACCGCCAAGAGCAACAAAGCCCATAATTCCCACGTTAAATAACCCTGCAAAACCCCATTGCAGGTTTACGCCCAACGCCATAATCGCAGAAATGAGGCCCATGTTCAAAATGACAAGCGCTGTATTCCAACTCTGCGTGACCCCAGTGTAGAGGATCATCATCAGAACAATGGCAAAAAGCATGGTATTTTTGAGAATGGGGTTCATACGGATTTCCCCTTAAACAGGCCGGTCGGTTTGAACAATAGCACGGTCAACAAGATCAAAAAACTCACCGCGAGTTTGTAATCTGTCGATAAAAGCTGGACCAGAGTGCTCGGCTCCAGATGTTCGGGCAACAGATAGCCGAGAACTTTTTTCCACGCATAGGTCACGGTCACTTCGGAAAACGCAATCACAAAGCCACCGGCGATGGCACCCAATGGATTGCCGAGCCCGCCAACAATCGCACTGGCAAAGATCGGCAAGAGCAATTGGAAATAGGTAAAGGGTTTGAAAGATTTATCCAAACCGTAAAGGACACCCGCGATGGTCGCCAGACCCGCAACGATCACCCATGTAATCATGACCACTCGTTCAGGGTTAATACCTGACAATAGGGCCAGATCTTCGTTATCAGAATAGGCTCGCATGGATTTCCCCGTTCTGGTTCGGTTGAGGAACCAAAACAGCAGGGCAACAACGACAACCGCGGTGATGACGGTAATTCCTTGAGTCGTCTTGATCGCGAGACCTTCGCGCAATCCGGTCATTTCTTTGAAGCTCCGGGCGGAAATGATGAAACGCTCGCCATCTGAAAACCGTTGATCATCCGGTCCGATAATGAACCGCACGATCCCGTTCATAATAAACGTCACGCCAAGACTGACGATCACAAGAATGACTGGTTTTGCCTTTTGTTCGCGATAGAATTTATAAACGACACGATCTGTCAACAATAACAACCCCATACACCCAAGGATACCAAAGGGCAGAGCGAGCAGGGCAGTGGGCAAGGGGCCGAGGCTAATGCCCCAGCTTTGAAATAACCAGGTGACCAACACCGTAACCATTGCCCCAAAGGCCATCGTATCTCCGTGGGCAAAATTCGAAAACCGCAGGATCCCATAGATCAGCGTCACGCCAAGCGCGCCAAGCGACAACTGCGCGCCATAAGCCATGCCCGGAACGATCACGAAATTTAATAGAGCGATGATTGCGTTTAGAAAATCCAAATCTGGTTCCTTAAATTTAGAAAATTACCGACTCTGAGTTTAAATCTTTGAACATGCGCCCGCATACGTGACATGGGCCTTTGGGCGCGTCCAAAATGAAACAAGAATGCGTTTGTCAGGAAAAAACGTCACAAGGCTAACATCTGGTCCACCACGTGAGGGACTTGGTGCCCAAGAAGAGATTGACCAGCGACCATCGTTTTGTTTTTGGCCAATTCCCACCGTACCCCCACTTGAAGTGACATATCCGAAACGATTAGGTTCTTTCGCACGCGACAGTCTGACCAATACAAAAGGGGATACACTCTCAAAATTGATCGGCCTTTGTGTGCTTCTCGTTGCGCCAGGGGCCATCCCAGCTGAAACGATGTCATCGACAAGGTCGCAGCGATACCTTTCATGTTCGATGTTTCCAGTGGCGACGCGCTCACCACGATCATTATCTTGGTCACTGGTTGACGCACAGGCCGCCAAGGCCAGGACGAAAGCTGGAAATTTAAACGGAGTCAAACACCTTAACATCCGTTCCCTCCCCGAAAAAACGGCATGTGGTCCCGTATGTGGTTAATGAGGCTGCATTCACAGCTAAGGCGCCAAGAACGGGGCCTGTTTCCATGTACCGTTGATGAAGAAACTTGCCGCGACACCGTGCCCGCGAATGCAGGGTTAGAAGCTGTCATTAAGAAATGTACCGGCACATTTTTCATCCCCCCAAAAACGATTTACGCACATCCGGGTCAGCCAGCAGTTCTTTACCGGTCCCTGTATAGGCATTTCGGCCTTGCACCAAAACATATCCTTTGTCTGCGATTTCAAGAGCTTGCCGTGCATTTTGTTCGACCATCAAAATTGGAATGCCCGTGCGCGCCACTTCGATAATCCGGTCAAACAACTCATCCATGACAATCGGTGACACGCCCGCTGTTGGTTCATCCAGCATCAAAACCTTGGGTTGCGTCATCAAGGCCCGTCCGACGGCCACTTGCTGGCGTTGCCCCCCCGAGAGTTCCCCAGCAGGTTGACGCCGTTTATCCCGCAGGATCGGGAACAGATCGTAAATCTGTTCCATTGTGGGGAGGATGTCATCTGTGCGGATGAATGCGCCCATCTCGAGGTTTTCCTCGACTGTCATTGATGTAAAGATGTTTGAGGTTTGCGGCACGAAACCCATACCTTTGGCGACCCGCGCCTGAGGGGTGAGCGCTGTAATGTCTTCGCCGTCTAGCCAAACATGACCTTCGCGCAGGTTCAGCATACCAAAAACGGCTTTCATCCCGGTTGATTTGCCAGCACCATTAGGCCCAACGATTACCGCAATTTCTCCTCTGTCCACGGCGATGGTACAATCATGCAAAATATCCGGCCCGTCGCCATATCCGCCGGTCATCTGTTCGCCAATCAGAAAAGGTCCACCCGACGCAGCACAGGCAGAACCACCCTGTGTGGCAGCTTGGGCAGCCCCCATCGTCTGTACATTGCCCAGAGACTGGTCATGATTGCCACGATCTCCGTCAGGATCAGACATTACGCGCCCACCTTGTTTTTGTTCTTCAGACCGGTACCCAAATAGGCTTCGATCACCTGTTCATTTGCCTTGATTTCAGCCAGCGTGCCTTGCGCCAATACTTTGCCTTCGGCCATACAGATGACCGGGTCACACAGACGCCCAATGAAATCCATGTCATGTTCGATCACCACAAAGGTATAGCCGCGTTCTTGATTGAGCCGGATAATCGCATCCCCAATCGTATTGAGCAGCGTGCGGTTCACGCCGGCGCCAACTTCGTCCAGAAACACGACCTTGGCGTCCACCATCATCGTGCGGCCAAGTTCGAGGAGTTTCTTTTGTCCGCCAGAGATTTGACCCGCCTTGTGATCGGCAAGATGCTCAACAGTCAAGAATTCAAGAACCTCATCCGCCTTGGCACGCAGGGCACGTTCCTGATCTGCGATACGTTTACGCCCAAACCATGTGTTCCAGAGGGTTTCACCCAGCTGCCCTCCCGGGACCATCATCAGATTTTCGCGGCAACTCATGGATGAAAATTCATGGGCAATCTGAAATGTCCGCAACAATCCTTTGTGGAAGAGCGCGTGCGGCGGCAGACCGGTAATGTCTTCTCCAGCCATGCGCACACGACCCGATGTGGGTCGCAAAACACCCGCAATCACGTTGAACAATGTGGTTTTGCCCGCGCCATTTGGACCGATCAGACCCGTAATGGAGCCTTGCGCAATTTCCAAGGAGGCTCCGTCGACGGCATGAAAACCGCCAAAATGCTTATGAAGCTCATCAACGACGATCATGTAAGTTCCCCGGATCGAACGCGTGGTATCGCGTCTTCTTGATTGTTTAGAAAAACAGCCCGATGTCCAAGACTTCGGGCTGTTTCGCGTTCATTTTTTAACTTATTTGAATCCGATGGTGGCGTTTTTACCATCTTGCACTTCGATCATGCGGTATGTGCCTGCGGATTCACCCGGACCAATCAGTTCAACCGCTGATGCGCCCACGTAATCAACATCCCCACCACCGCGGATGATGTCCAAAGCCTTGCCCAATTCACCAGGGTAGATTTTTTCACCTGGCGCATTTGCCACGTCAAGGATGTGCTTGCTATATTCGGCCGGGTCTAGACTGTCCGCAGCTTGCATTGCCAGCATGAACAACGCCGCGGCGTCATAGCTTTCTGGAGTGTAGGGTGATGTTGCGTCAAAATCATCGCCCGCCATTGCCGTTAGCTTTTCAATACCTTCACCACCTGAGCCTGCAATCTGACCATAAGATCCATCCAATGCTGAACCGACGTTAGCGGGTAAGCTATCCCCGATCATGCCGCCCGGCAGGCCAAAGGTGTCAAATGCACCAGTATCAAGCGCTGCGTTGATGATGCCCAAGCCGCCTTGGTCAAGATATCCCGCCACAACGAGCAAATCGCCACCAGCCGAGGCCAAAGCGCCCATTTCAGCAGAGTAATCTGCTTTGCCATCTTCATGCGCGGCAACAATGGTAATCTCGCCACCGACTGCTTCAAAGTTACTCTGGATCGCGTCAGCCAATCCTTTGCCATAGTCGTTGTTTGTATAGGTCAACGCGATGGTTTCAACGCCGCGTTCTTGCAAAATTTCGGCCATAACCTGACCTTCGCGCGCATCAGAAGGGGCAGTTCGGAAAAACAGGCCGTTATCTTCGACGGTAGATAAGCCGGGAGATGTGGCAGAGGGGGAAATCATCACCATGCCATTTGGAATGGCGACGTTTTGGAGGATTGCGCCCGTGACACCGGAACAATCACCGCCGATTAACCCATTAATACCGTCGGCGATCAAACGTTCCCCATTTGAGGTGCTCAAACCGTTGTCGATACAACCGGTGTCAGCGCGCACAGCTGTGACCGTCGCAGCATCCAGAAGTTTACCGCTTTGGGTGACTTCGCTCATAGCAAGCTCTGCACCAGCGGCCATCGGGCCGGTCAAGGATTCAATTGGACCGGTAAAGCCAATCAAAACCCCAAGTTTCACTTCTTTGGCGTGGCCCCCAGCCATTGCCGTTCCTGCCACAAGCACCGCAGCCGTTGTGGCTAAAAGCATCTTTTTCATTTGAATTCTCCCATATTGGAACATCGCGTTCTACACAGAGCGTATGCCCGCCATTTCGAAAAGAAAAGAGATTTTGGACGAGGGTCAGTGGCCCAGTCTCTCAAAGAGATCAACCTTTGATCCGTAGGAGCCAACTTATACAAAAAACGGGCATATGATTGACGTGTCATTAGCCCTATGGCTTTGATACCCGGACACATGCTTTATGCGTATCGGCAACAATCATGCTCGCATCAAATACACGCGGAATGTGAACCCGATTTCCCGCCATCAGTGCTCTAAAAACAATGTTCTGGTGGTAGAGACCTGCGCGGATTTTCGGCTCAAAACAATACGGTCTCGAACAAAAACCGCAAACGAGCTGACGGTGATGTGTTTCCTTAGCTCTGGCTTCGTTACAACGTTGTGTTGTAAAATTAAGTACCAAAGGTTTTGACAGGAGCGAAGCATGAAGACTTTCTTTCAGATTTGGATCGTCGTCGTTTCCATTTTATGCGCAACAATGGGTTTGTCCCGCGCCGATGTTGTGTTCACACCAATGGTCACAGGATTGGATGAGCCCTGGGGCATTGCGCACCTCCCATCCGGCGATTTATTGATCACGGAAAAAGATGGGCGGCTGCTGTTATGGCACGCTGGCGAAATAGTTGAAATCTCGGGTGCACCACAGGTGCGTGATCAGGGGCAGGGTGGCTTATTGGATGTTACTGTTGCCCGCGACTTCGCATCCTCTCGCGAAATCTTTCTGTCCTATAGCAAGCGCCAAAAATCAGGTGCTGGTACGGCACTTGCAACAGGAACGCTGTCTTTGGGCAAAAACAAACTAGAGAACGTCAAAGACCTTTTCGTCATGGCGCCCGGATCGTCGGGGGGGCGTCATTTTGGCAGTCGCGTGGTAGAAGCCAACGACGGAACGCTGTTTGTCACGATTGGTGATCGTGGTGACAGACCTCAGGCGCAAAACCTTGCCACGCATGTCGGATCGATCATTCGTATCAACCGAGATGGCACGGTGCCCGTCGATAATCCCTTTGTTGCCGACGCTGGGGCTTTGCCTGAAATCTGGTCATATGGTCACCGCAACCCCCAAGGAGCCGGGCTTGATTCCACTGGGCGTCTTTGGACGGCGGAACACGGTGCCCGCGGCGGGGATGAAGTAAACCTAATCCGTAAAGGTGAGAATTTTGGATGGCCCGTCATTTCCTATGGGCGCCACTATTCTGGGGGGAAAATTGGGGAAGGCACAGCAAAACAAGGGATGCGTCAACCTGCCTCTTACTGGGATCCATCGATCGCGCCATCTGGGCTAATGATTTATGACGGATCCATGTTCCCTAATTGGCATGGCGATATGTTCGTGGGATCCTTGAAATTCGACTATATTTCGCGTCTGGAAATCTCTGGGGAAACAACGCGCGAAATCGAACAAATCACAAATACAACAACCGAGCGGGTCCGCGATATTACCCAAGCGCCAGACGGAAGCATTTGGTTCATTTCGGTCGGCAATGGTGCGATCTATCGGATGTCTCAGTAAATCAGGTCGTCACGCGTGTCGCGTGACTGCCGCGTTCACGGTAGGGTGTTGTGTCATAATGCGCGCGATAGCATTTGGAAAAATGCGAGGGCGAGGCAAAGCCGCAGGCCAGCGCGACGTTGATGACGCTCATATCGGTTTGCATCAACAGATTCCGCGCTTTTTGGAGCCTAAGTTCCATATAATACCGCTTTGGGCTTCGGTTCAGGTAACGCCGAAATAGCCGTTCCAACTGACGCGTGCTCATACCGACATCTTTGGCCAACGTTGACGGGCTGATCGGTTCTTCGATGTTGCTTTCCATCATCTGGATCACTTGGCTTAGCTTGGGATGACGCACGCCAATCCGCGTCGGGACGGACAGACGTTGGGTATCTTGATCCGTGCGAATGGAAGTGTAAATGAGTTGATCTGCAACAAGATTGGCTAAATCCTCGCCTTGGTGTGTGGCGATTAATTTCAGCATCAAATCAATAGAAGATGTTCCGCCCGCTGTCGTCAAACGGTTCCCATCCACGACGAAGACTGACTTGGTGAGCGTGACATCAGGAAAATCCTCGGTAAAACTATCCTGATTTTCCCAGTGAATGGTCGCTTTTTTTCCGTCCAGCAACCCTGCTTTTGCCAAACTAAAGGCGGCGGTGCACAGCCCCCCCATCATGGCGCCCTTGCGGGCTTCGCGGCGCATCCAACCTAAGATCTTTTTGGTCGTGGCTTGTTGGACGTCTATGCCCCCGCAAATGAGCACAGTGTCATCGCGCTGAAGATCGATCAGATCTCCGTCCAGCTTAAAACCGCTACCGGCTGAGCAGTGAACGATGTCACCACCTTCTCCAATGATGTGCCATTCATATAGCGTCTCACCTGCCATGCGGTTGGCGATCCGCAAGCTCTCAACGGCTGCAGAGAAACATAAAAGTGTGAAATTTTCTAACAATACAAAAACAAAACGCTTGGGTTTGACCAGCGATGGATCACGACGCGATATCACTCTAGCGTTGGACATTGCTGCCTCTTCTGTACTGTAAATTTTTGTCCGTCAGCTTCTTAAGAATGCTGCTCTAAATGCCACCTTGCTCACGGCGCGAAAGCCGCGTCAAGAGGGCGAATTTGTGATATGGTCACTTGGTCTGCGCTTTTGTATAGAGAGTGAGAAATGTGAGCGCTCGCGGTGCGCGAGCCAGAGACCGGAGATCAAGAACATGAGCCAATGGACAAAATCTAGCTGGCGCGCAAAACAGCGCATCCAGATGCCGGATTACCCGGATCAGGCTGCATTGAACGAAGTAGAGGCACAACTTGCCCGCTATCCATTGCTTGTATTTGCAGGTGAAGCACGTCGTTTACGCAAGCACCTAGGCGCAGCAGGTCGCGGCGAAGCGTTTCTACTGCAAGGCGGCGATTGCGCTGAGAGCTTTGATCAATTCAGCTCTGACGCTATTCGCGATACGTTCAAGGTCATGCTGCAAATGGCTATCGTCTTGACACATGGCGCAAAAGTTCCCGTCATCAAAGTTGGCCGGATGGCCGGACAATTCGCAAAACCGCGTTCTGCCCCAACTGAAACCATCGATGGTGTTGAATTGCCGAGCTACCGCGGTGATATCATCAACAAACTTGATTTCACCTCAGACGCCCGGATCCCGGATCCGCAAAATATGTTGCGGGCTTATACGCAGGCTGCGGCAACGTTGAATTTGCTGCGTGCTTTTTCCACCGGTGGGTACGCAGATGTCCATCAGGTGCATTCTTGGACATTGGGTTTCACGGAAAGCGCCAAAGCGGAAGCCTACCGTGAAATTGCCAACCGAATCTCGGATACACTCGACTTTATGACAGCCGCAGGGATTAACCCGGACACGGCGCATACACTTAAAACTGTTGAATTCTACACCAGCCACGAATCTTTGTTGCTGGAATACGAAGAAGCCTTGACCCGCGTCGATAGCACCACAGGCAAATGGCTTGCGGGATCTGGTCATATGATCTGGATCGGTGACAGAACACGTCAGCCAGACGGCGCGCACGTGGAATTTGCAAGCGGCGTTCAGAACCCGATCGGTCTCAAGGCGGGTCCGACAATGACCAGCGAAGATCTCAAGGTGCTAATGTCCAAACTTAACCCTGAAAACGAAGAGGGGCGTTTAACATTGATTGCCCGCTTTGGCGCAGGGGCTGTGGGTGACCATCTGCCGCGTCTGATCAAAACGGTGCAAGAAGAAGGCGCAAACGTCACATGGGTCTGTGACGCGATGCACGGCAATACCATTAAATCCTCTTCTGGATACAAAACGCGGCCGTTCGATTCCGTTTTGCGAGAAGTGCGCGAATTTTTTGGTGTCCATGCCGCTGAAGGTACCGTGCCAGGTGGTGTGCATTTCGAAATGACGGGGCAAGACGTAACCGAATGCACGGGTGGTGTTCGCGCGGTTAGCGACGAAGATCTTTCTGACCGTTATCATACGGCCTGTGATCCACGTTTGAACGCCAGCCAATCACTGGAACTGGCGTTTCTCGTAGCAGAAGAGCTGTCCACTCGCCGTGCGGCGCGACAAGATCAAGCCGCAGGGTAAACCAAGCCTCAAGCGCTCTCAAAAAGCCCGTCGATATATTATCTGCGGGCTTTTTTTTGTGGAAATGTCTTTCCTCTTTATATCAGGCACGATTTAGACTCGCATAAACCGCCCACACCTTCTGTGTGGACGGCATTTTCCTGATCAAAGGAAGGTGAATTCTATTAGTCGTCTGACTCAACCAAGCGCAGGTAAGGAGCATCCTGACGCGGAGTCACAGTTCGGAACGCGGCCTTAGGCTCTGCGAAACCGGGTGTTTCAAGTTTTTTCTTTGGGAGTTTTATCTTTGGCTCTTTTACAATCGGTAAAGGAGCGGAGGTGTTGGAAATGATCGGACGTAAAGTCGATCCGGTAACTTCAAAACGGCGCGGGCTTCTTCCGACTTCGCCCACGGACACAAGTGCGCCTAGCAAGCGGCTCACATCGCCAAGATCGCTTTTCAAAGGTAATAGTAGCATGCGGGCTTCGAGCGGGGCCATACCCACCCCTTTGCCAGAGTGCAATGTCAAGGTGCACGCAGCTGGCGTTTCAAACACTTCTTCAAGTGTATCACTGACCTGACGACGTGAGCTGGGCGAGATGAAAGCCGTGAGCGGCATTCCGCGCACTTCCATACCCATCAGGTCGCTCATATGGCTTCCCGCGATGCGCAGCCGCGCGATTCCTGGCGCAATTCGCTCCACGATAAAGGAGTATTCTAAGGCTTGTTCAATGCCACGTGGATCAATCTCGGAACGGTTTGGCATCAAGCGCGTACCGCGCAATGCTTCCCAATATGATTCGACTTGGGCGAGAGGCGTAAAGCCATTATGCGAAACGTTCTGTGTCATGTTCACCACATTGTGCGTGTTTTGGCCGCCGTTGTCCATGTCTTGCACCTTTTGTTACCCGATCAAAGTCACCATCGGGGTTTGTTTTTGTTAAATACCTCTGGGCCAACTGTCGGACCACTGAAGAACACTCGTTACTGAAACATTAATACCAACAATTTTCACAAAATGGAGTTTTAATTGTTCGAATGGTTAATTGAAGCAAATTTTAACGTTCTAGAGGGCAACCCACGGAAGGGCTTGCTCTGACAGGTCGGTCTGCCATAAGTCTCAGCGCATCCAGTGGTGCAAGGGGAACTGTCTATGCTGCGATCAATGACCGGTTTTGCTTCTGCAAGTGGCAGCTTGCATCCGCATTCCTGGAACTGGGAGTTGCGCTCCGTAAATGGAAAAGGTCAGGATTTGCGGTTACGGGTACCGGATTGGGTGACGGGATTGGAAACCACAGTCCGAAAAAAATTGTCCGATCAAACCGCACGCGGAAATATCACCTTGTCTTTGCGGCTTTCGCGCGAAGAAACGTCAGGCACACTTCAAGTAAACGCGGGCCAGTTAGATGCGGTCCTCAATGCACTGAATGAGATCGAATCCCGCGCAATGGAAACGGGCGTGTCGCTCGCGCCTTCACGGGCCGCAGACATTGCGTCGATCCGCGGCGTTCTTGAAACCGGGACAAGTGACGATCAAGTGGCCCCTTTGCTATCACAGCTATCCGGCGAAGCCGATCATCTGA
Organism: Roseobacter sp.; assembly: GCA_039983935.1. Classification (GTDB taxonomy): domain Bacteria; phylum Pseudomonadota; class Alphaproteobacteria; order Rhodobacterales; family Rhodobacteraceae; genus Roseobacter. The sequence goes on from JBDWVP010000028.1 coordinate 139,229, forward strand.
TCACCGCGTTTAATGACATGCGCGACGCAGAAGGGCGTGCATTAGAAAAGGTACTCTTGGATCAATTGGCCGAAATAAGACGGCTGACCCAAGAAGCAAAAGATCACGCCGCCGCGCGTGAACCGCAGGTTGCCAAAGTGCTGCAACGCAATCTGTCGCGCATTATCGAAAATTCAGATGCGCTGGATAAAGGGCGTATCGAGCAGGAATTGGCGCTGTTGGCTGTTAAATCAGACGTCACCGAAGAAATCGATCGCCTCTCGGCACATGTCGAGGCGGCGCGAGACCTAATTGCACAAGGCGGTGCGGTTGGTCGCAAGCTTGATTTTTTGATGCAAGAATTCAACCGCGAAGCCAATACGTTATGCGCCAAAGCACAAAACACAGAATTGACCCGCTGCGGGTTAGCGCTGAAAGCTGTAATCGACCAGATGCGCGAACAAGTTCAAAATGTGGAATAAAATATGACGCCTAGCAGACGCGGCCTGTTAATCATCCTTAGTTCACCGTCTGGTGCGGGCAAATCGACGTTGGCCCGACGTCTGCGCACATGGGATGCCGACATCGAATTTTCGGTTTCCGCAACAACGCGTGCGCCCCGCAAGGGCGAGCAAGATGGGCGGGAGTATCACTTTGTCGACGAGGCCACTTTTAAGGCCCAAGTCAACAATTCCGGCATGCTTGAGCACGCCCATGTGTTTGGAAATTTTTACGGGTCCCCCAAGGCCCCGGTTCAACAGGCAATAGAGGCCGGGCGTGACGTTTTGTTCGATATAGACTGGCAGGGGGCTCAACAGATTACGAATTCAACCCTCAGTGCGCATACATTGTCAATTTTCCTCTTGCCGCCATCGATTTCCGAGTTGCGCAATCGCTTGGTAAATCGCGCGCAAGACGACGATGAAACGATCGCGCGGCGCATGGATAAAAGCTGGGACGAAATCAGCCACTGGGGCAGCTATGATTATGTTTTGGTGAACGATGACCTTGACGCGACCGAAGCTCAAATCAAAACAATTGTGGCTGCAACCCGGTTGCGGCGTAGTCAACAGCCTGATCTGACTGAACATGTGCGTCGATTGCAATCTGAATTCGAGGAAATAACATGACGATTTACGCGTTGGGGGAGCACATTCCGAATATTGGCGCGGACACTTGGGTCGCACCAGACGCCAACCTCATCGGGCAAGTCGTTTTAGAAGAAGGCGCTTCAGTTTGGTTTGGAACAACTATTCGCGCCGATCACGAAGAAATTCGCGTCGGGCAGGGGTCTAACGTACAAGAAAACTGCGTGTTCCATATTGATGCAGGATATCCGCTGCACATTGGGAAAAACTGTACGATTGGCCATAAAGTCATGTTGCATGGCTGCACGATTGGAAACAACTCGCTGGTTGGCATGGGGGCGACTATTTTGAACGGCGCAAAAATCGGGGAAAATTGCCTAATTGGGGCCGGTGCGCTGATCACCGAAAACAAGGTCATCCCGGATAATTCTCTGGTCATGGGGGTTCCGGGCAAAGTGGTTCGCGAGTTAGATGACGCCGCGCGTTCAAAACTGACCGCATCTGCACTGCATTATCAAAACAACATGCGTCGGTTCAGAGACGAACTGCGCCCTTTGAAAGATTAATATGAAAAACGAAAAAGGCTCCCTTGTTCGCCCTGACGCTTTGCCGACGTCCGCCTCCCGTCCAGTTGTGACACCGCTTAGCCCGTCAGTTGTCTATGCCTCAGACACGCCGGATATGCTTGACCAGCAATACGAAGGTGATCTGCACGGCTACACCTACTCCCGTGAAGGCCACCCCAACGCAGATGTGGTTGGTAAACGGTTGGACCGTCTGGAAAACGCACCACACCCCGGCGTCATTACATCCTCGGGCATGGGGGCGGTATCTGCGGTTCTACTTGGGTTGACCCAAACAGGGGATCACGTGATTGGAGGCAATCAGCTTTACGGCCGCTCAATGCGTTTGATGAGCGAAGATCTTCCACGCATGGGGATCGCCACATCTCTCGTGGATCCCGGCGATGTCGAGGCAATGCGCGCCGCAATCCGACCAAACACGCGTATGATCCTTGTCGAGGTTGTTTCAAACCCCACGTTGCGTGTCGCTGACATCTCAGCACTTACATCGCTGGCACGAGAAACAGGCGTTCTTTTAGTTGTCGACAACACATTTACAACGCCCGCAGCATTTCAAGCATTTGAAGCCGGGGCAGATATCGTCATCCACTCTGTGACCAAGCTGCTTGCAGGGCATTCGGATGTCATGTTGGGGTACGTCGCTGCTAAGGATCAGGACATCAATGACCGTCTGCGCGTGTTCACGGTGACCACCGGCATGACGCCAAGCCCTTTTGATTGCTGGTTGGCAGAACGTGGTATGTTATCTTTCGAACTCCGCTTTAATCGCGCACAACAGACGGCTGCCAGTCTGGCAGATCATCTTGCGACACTGCCTGGCGTTAAACGGGTCCTCTATCCTGGTAGATCTGATCACCCGGATGCAGATTTGGCTAGATCGTTACTGGGTGAGAATTTTTGCAACATGGTCAGTTTTGAATTGGACGGATCCCGTAGCGTGGCCAATGCTTTCACGCGCGCAGCGGAAGGGCTTTCTTTTGCGCCAACGCTCGGTGATGTCGGGACGACCTTGTCTCATCCTGCATCGTCTTCCCACCGCGCCCTTACCGAACAGGATCGCGCAAAACTGGGTATGTCAGAGGGGTTCTTCCGGGTTTCAGTCGGTCTTGAAGACCCTCACGCCTTATGTGCCATTTTTACGGATGCAGTCGCCGCAGCCATAGACGCCTAAAGACAGGGGTAAATCAATGTGACCCAAATGATCAGGGAAATGCTAGAGGCATTGAGCATCCCGGCTTTGGCCATTGATGGCACCGAACGCATAACCGCCACGAATTCCGACGCGAGAGCGCTGTTTGGGCCAAACATTGAAGGACGCAGTTTCATCACAATTCTGCGCCAACCCGCGCTGATCAAAACCATCGAGGCCGTCTTGCAAGACAGCACAGCACGTGTTTCCCAATATATAGCGAACGAGGAAACAGAAGAAGTCACTTTTCAGGTAAATATACGTGTTGTTCCCTCTGCACGGATGATCTTGCTGACTTTTGTGGATGTCACCCATGTGGAGCAGGCCGGGCAAATGCGGCGGGACTTTGTTGCCAATGTAAGTCATGAATTACGCACGCCTTTGACGGCTTTGATGGGGTTCATCGAAACCCTTCGCGGTCCGGCGCGCAATGATCCGGCTGCCCGAGAGCGTTTCTTGGATATTATGGAAGGTGAGGCGGGCCGCATGAATCGTCTGGTCGGTGATCTGCTGTCACTCAGCCGGGTCGAGGGAGAACAAAGGGTCCGCCCGCGCACCTCTGTAAACCTGAACGATATTCTCGACTCCGTACTGCGCACTTTGTCTTCTCTGGCACAAGAGGCTGATGTTGTTTTGGAAACAGATTTTCCGGTTCAGCCAATCACATTGACAGGTGACGCGGATCAACTGATGCAAGTTTTTACAAACCTGGTGGAAAACGGAATAAAGTACGGCGGATCAGGAAAACGACTTACGATCAGAACAAAGACCACGCCACGTGATCTGTCCCTGCGTGCGCCAAGTGTGCAAATACATGTCATCGATTATGGCCCTGGCATCGATTCAATACATTTACCGCGACTGACGGAACGGTTTTACCGGGCAGATAGCCATCGCAGCCGGGCATTGGGTGGCACCGGGCTTGGCCTTGCAATTGTAAAACACATCATCAACCGACATCGGGGGCGCTTGCGGGTGAGCAGCGAACTTGGGAAGGGATCGGTTTTCACTGTGGTATTACCGTTAACCACAACGAAAAGTTGAAATTGAACCCTCTCGCTGCACCTCAAGTGTTTGCACGTCTGCCAAATTGTGTCAGATTCGCCCTACGCTTAAAAAACCTCTCGAAAACTCACAATTATTTTCGTTCATTTACAGAATCTTACGATAATTTTCGAGCATTCATAAAACTGTTACACAGCTGTCACAAAAGCATTGCATCAGACCCGTAGCAACCGGGCACAAGGTTGCTGCAATGAGCGACTGCAATTTGACTTTTTGACAGGAGATATCATGTCATTCACAAAGCTTTCCACTTCCGCGCTGGCGATCACCGTCATGGCCGTAGCAACCGCTGCAACTGCGCGCGACCAAGTGCAAATCGCAGGGTCTTCCACTGTTTTGCCCTATGCTTCAATCGTCGCCGAAGCCTTTGGAGAAAACTTCGAATTTCCAACCCCGGTTGTAGAATCTGGTGGGTCGTCAGCAGGGTTAAAACGGTTTTGCCAAGGTGTTGGCACAGAACATACGGATATTGCGAACGCCTCACGCGCCATTCGCGAAAAAGAAATCAAAGCATGCGCTGAAAACGGCGTGACCGATATTATCGAAGTCCGTATCGGATATGATGGCATTGTTTTTGCGAGCCAATTCGATGGACCTGAATACACGGCATTTACACAATCTGATATTTTTAACGCTCTTGCGCCTAAGGTCATGGTTGACGGTGCCTTGGTCGATAACCCGCATACGCAGTGGTCTGATTTCAACAGCGCCTTGCCTGCGACTGACATATTGGCTTTTGTCCCAGGTACAAAACACGGCACCCGCGAAGTTTTCGAAGAAAAGGTGGTTGCCGAGGGATGTGTGGCAACCGGTGCTTTTGACGCGATGATCGCCGGTGGGATGTCAGAACATGACGCCGAAGATGCCTGTCTTGCTGTGCGGACGGATGGCAGATCTGTGGATATCGATGGCGATTACACCGAAACACTTGCCTCAATTGACGCCAACACAAATGCAATCGGCGTTTTTGGTCTGGCGTTTTATGAAAACAATACGGACAAGCTGAAAGTCGCAACGATGGCGGGCGTTGAACCAACTACCGAGAGCATTGCAGCGGGTGACTACCCTGTGTCCAGACCATTGTTTTTCTACATAAAAAAGGCCCACATCGGCGTAATACCTGGCCTCAAAGAATTCGCTGAGTTCTTTGTCGCCGAAGAGATCGCCGGCCCGGATGGCCCTCTTGCGAATTACGGTTTGGTTTCCGACCCCGAGCTGGAAATGACGCAAGAAACCGTTTTTGATGAACAAATCATGGGCGGCGGCAGCTGATCACACTTTTATCCAAACACCGGGCAGCTACCTTTTGCCCGGTGTATTCTTGGGGTTTGACTTAAACCCCGTACGTATTTCTGGAGAGAGCATGCCCGTACTCTGGCTTTCCTTTATTGTCCTCTTAATCGCCGCTCTTGGCTTTGCTCTGGGGCGTCATCGGGCGCTGTTGGCCGTGAAGGGCGACATAAAACACCTGCATTCCCTTCCAATTTATTACGGCTCCAATGCACTGATGAAATCCTTGGTGCCAGCCTTTGGGGTGATGATCATCTGGCTGCTCCTGCAACCTTTGTTGATCGATAAAAGCATATCGCAACTGATCCCAGACAGCGAAATTGCTGAAGGGTCAAACATGGGACTTGTGATGTCCGAGGTGCGCCGCACCGCGGAAGGGCTCAACAACGCCCTTGCTGGCGGCTTCATTGACGAGACCACAGCCACGGACGAAGATGCAGATGTGACCGCGCTGACAGATCTGTTAAAAAAAGCCGGGCAGATCGTTACCAACGATATATCCCACACGATCCTCCGCGCCGCTCAAACACATCGCCAGATCAGCACAACGTCTCAGTCCGCAATGACGCTTGTTGTGATCCTCATCGCAATTGCAGGTGCAGGCTGGGGTATTTTCGAGAGCGCCAAAGATTTTCGCGCTCGGAACGTTGTTGAAAAAGGCATCCTTGCCATTCTGATTGCCGCGGCCTGCGTCGCGATCTTAACAACCATCGGGATCATTCTTTCCTTGATCTTTAACACAATCGAATTCTTCAACCTCTACCCAGCGGCGGATTTTTTCACCTTGTTAGAATGGGCGCCAAGCTTTTCCGGCCGTGGCGGCGCATCAAGTCTTGGCATCCTGCCCTTGCTCTGGGGGACCCTATACATCTCAATCGTTGCCTTGATGGTCGCGGTGCCAATCGGCTTGTTTTCTGCGATTTACCTGGCCGAATACGCCTCACCAAGGTTGCGCAGCATCGCCAAACCACTCTTGGAAATCCTCGCCGGGATCCCAACCATCGTTTACGGTCTGTTTGCCCTGCTGACGATCGGCCCGCTGTTGATGCAAATCTTTGGCGAGAACGGCACAGGCTGGATGGGCGGTGGACGATCCGTCATGACAGCCGGTATTGCGATGGGAGTGATGTTGATCCCCTTCGTCAGCTCTCTGTCTGATGATATTATCAACGCAGTGCCCCAATCCCTGCGCGATGGATCCTATGGGCTAGGAGCGACCAAATCAGAAACCATCAAACAGGTGGTCCTGCCCGCCGCCTTGCCTGGTATTGTTGGCGCAATTTTACTGGCAGCCAGTCGCGCCATCGGTGAAACGATGATCGTTGTTTTAGGGGCAGGGGCGGCGGCCAAGTTGTCGCTCAACCCGTTTGAAGCCATGACAACCGTAACCGCAAAGATCGTTTCACAACTGACAGGTGACAGTGATTTCGCCTCGCCAGAAGCGCTGGTTGCCTTTGCCCTAGGCATCAGCCTTTTCGTGATCACGCTTGGGCTGAATATCTTCGCCCTCTTCATCGTGCGCAAATACAGGGAGCAGTACGAATGACTGACGCAAGCCCGTCCACGCTCAAAAATCACACGCCAGTATCTCTTACCGCGCCGGATGCACGCACCCAAAAACGCCAGGCCGCCGAAACACGTTTTCGGATGTATGGCCTCGCAGGGATCGCAACAGGGATTTTCTTTCTGGTCGTGTTGTTGGTTTCGATTGTGTCCAGTGGCAGCGGTGCGTTCCAGCAGACATTTATCAATGTACCGGTATATCTGGATCCTGCGAAACTGGACAAAAAAGGCAATCGCGATCTAGCCGACATCCGAAAGGTCTCGACTTTTGGTTACACACCACTGATCCAACAGGCCCTCCTGTCGAAAGTTCAAGAGCAAGACATTGAAACGACATTGGTAAAACGCGGTGACATGAAGGCGATGATCTCAGCCTCGGCGGCAGCACAAGTACGGGATGTTGTGATCAATAACCCGGGCCTGATTGGCGAAACTGTTGATTTTCGCATTCTCGCCTCAAGCCGGGTTGATGGGTATCTCAAAGGGCGCGTCCAAAGAGAGGATGTGGCCCGTGACAAAAACATCGACGCGGAACATCTGGATCTGGTAGACGCTCTGCTGCCATCTGGGATTGTCGCCAAAACGTTCAACCTCGGTTTCATCACCGGCTCGGACGCGTCCGAAAGCCGCGCCGAAGCAGCAGGTATCGGTGTTTCCATGGTTGGATCGTTGTTTATGATGTTGGTCGTTTTGGTGTTGTCTTTGCCCATTGGCGTGGCCGCCTCTATCTATCTGGAAGAATTCGCACCTAAAAACCGTTGGACAGATTTAATCGAAGTGAACATTGCGAACCTTGCTGCGGTTCCCTCCATCGTCTTTGGTATCCTTGGTCTGGCTGTCTTCATCCAATTCATGCACCTGCCACAATCGGCACCCTTGGTCGGCGGGCTGGTGCTGACCTTGATGACGCTGCCCACGATCATCATCTCAACACGCGCATCCTTAAAAGCCGTTCCACCCTCCATCCGCGATGCGGCACTCGGGGTAGGGGCCTCCAAAATGCAATCGGTTTTTCATCACGTCTTGCCACTGGCAGCCCCGGGCATCTTAACCGGCACGATCATCGGGTTGGCGCAGGCACTGGGTGAAACCGCGCCGCTATTGCTGATTGGTATGGTCGGTTTTATCGCCTCAAACGCCCCGGACAGTATTGCCTCGGGCCTATTGGATCCAAACTCAGCCATGCCAGCCCAAATCTACGAATGGGCCAAACGCGCCGATCCTGCCTTTTATGAACGGGCATGGGGCGGTATCATCATTCTGCTCGGGTTCCTTATTTCGATGAACACCATTGCAGTTATTCTGCGCCGTCGCTTCGAACGCCGTTGGTAAGAAAGCATAGATCATGAACGATATGAGAATACTGGAGAGAGACGTGGACGCACAAGCCGTTAAGATATCGGCGCAAAACGTGCAGGTCTTTTACGCAGACACACATGCGATCAAAGACGTAAACGTGGAGATTCAAGATAAAACCGTGACGGCATTCATCGGCCCATCTGGCTGCGGTAAATCAACGTTCTTGCGGTGTTTGAACCGGATGAATGACACGATCGACATTTGCCGTGTCGAAGGTGACATCACCATTGATGGTGAAGACATTTACGACAAACGCGTCGACCCTGTCCAACTGCGCGCCAAAGTCGGCATGGTGTTTCAAAAACCGAACCCGTTCCCAAAGTCGATCTACGATAACGTTGCCTATGGACCGCGTATTCACGGGTTGGCAAAATCAAAGGCTGATCTGGACGTGCTTGTGGAACAATCTCTGCGCAGCGCAGCGATCTGGGATGAAGTCAAAGATCGCCTTGACGCCCCGGGCACTGGTTTATCAGGGGGACAGCAACAACGGTTATGCATCGCGCGCGCAGTCGCTACGCAACCGGAGGTGTTGTTGATGGATGAGCCGTGTTCCGCGCTTGATCCGATTGCAACAGCGCAGGTCGAGGAATTGATCGACGAATTACGCAAAAATTATTCTGTCGTCATCGTAACGCACTCTATGCAACAAGCCGCGCGGGTCAGTCAGAAAACAGCGTTTTTTCACCTGGGCAGCCTCGTAGAATACGGTGAAACGGGAACGATTTTTACCAACCCCGTAGACCCACGCACCGAAAGCTACATCACTGGACGGATTGGATAAATCAATGCTTGAAGATCAACATATTGCGTCTGTTTTTGACCGCGACCTCGAAGCAATCCAAGCGCAGATTATGAAAATGGGCGGTTTGGTAGAAGCCGCCATCCGCAAAAGCGCCCAGTCACTGGACACACGCGATGAAGAGCTCGCCGAAGAAGTCCGTAAGAGCGACAAAGAAATTGACGCCCTTGAAGAAATCATAAACGAAGAAGCCGCACGTGTGATTGCCTTGCGCGCTCCAATTGCGAGTGATCTGCGCTTGATCCTGAGCGTCATCAAGATTAGCGCCAACCTGGAACGTATTGGCGATTATGGGAAAAACATGGCCAAGCGTACTGGCGTTTTATCTCAGATGGCACCGGTGAACGACAGTACGGGTGCCTTACGTCGCATGGCACGCGAAGTTGAGTTGATGTTGAAAGATGCGCTGGATGCCTATGTTCAACGCGATGCAGAACTGGCGTCAGACATCATTGCGCGCGACGAAGACGTTGACCAAATGTACAACGCATTGTTCCGCGAATTCCTGACCTTCATGATGGAAGATCCGCGTAATATTACAGCCTGTATGCATCTGCACTTCATCGCAAAAAACATTGAACGTATGGGCGATCACGTCACTTCAATTGCTGAACAGGTGGTTTATCTGGTGACCGGCGAACACCCTGAAGAGCCACGCCCCAAGGCCGATGACACGTCCGTACCTGTTGAAAGATAAATAAATGTCCACTGATCAGCCCCGCGTTTTGGTTGTCGAAGACGAGCCCGCGCAGCGCGAGGTGCTTGCATATAATCTGGAAGCTGAGGGTTTTGCCGTCAGTCGCGCGGAAAATGGTGAAGAAGCGCTCATTTTAGTCGATGAAGAGATGCCAGACGTGATCGTTTTGGATTGGATGATGCCCAATTTATCCGGGATCGAAGTTTGTCGGCGTCTTAAGATCAAAACGGACACGCGCAACATTCCGATCATTATGCTATCAGCACGTTCCGAAGAAGTTGATCGCGTGCGCGGCCTTGAAACAGGCGCGGATGACTATGTTATCAAACCCTATTCTGTGATCGAATTAATGGCACGTGTGCGAAGCCAGTTACGTCGCGTACGTCCCGCAGCGTCGGGTGAACGTCTCGAATATCAAGACATTATTCTAGATTCCGTGAGCCACCGCGTTAGTCGCAACGACAGTGAACTAAAATTAGGCCCAACAGAATTCCGGCTACTGTCCACCTTTATGGAAAAGCCCGGCCGTGTTTTCACACGCGAACAGCTTTTAGACCGGGTCTGGGGGCGCGACATCTATGTCGATACCCGCACCGTGGACGTACACATTGGACGATTGCGCAAAGCGCTCACTCAATTTGGCGGTTCAGATCCGCTGCGTACAGTGCGGGGCGCTGGATACGCGCTGGGGTAGGGTGGGTTCTACACCGCCATCGGTTTCAACCCCAATATGTCCCGAGCCTGCTGCCATGTCGCTACCGGACGTTCATATTTTTCGCACAGAGTAGCCGCACGCTGGATCAAGGCTGCATTCGACGGTGCCAGCCTGTCTTTGTCCAGACGGATATTGTCTTCTAACCCGGCTCGTGTATGCCCACCGGCAGCGATGGCCCATTCATTGACTTTAATCTGCGCAGCACCGACACCCGCCGCACACCATGCGGCATCCGGCGCTCTGGACGTCAACGTCTTAACATAAAAATCGAATACATCTTTGTCCGCAGGCATCGCATTTTTGACGCCCATCACAAATTGAACATACAACCGCCCGTAAAGCACACCTTCTTGATGCAATCGTATTGCATGTAAAACATGGCTTAAATCAAAGGCTTCGATTTCTGGCGTAACTTCATAGGTTTGCATTTCCTGTGCGAGCCATGACACGAGGCTCGCCGGGTTTTCATAAACCCTGGTCGGGAAATTGTTTGATCCGACAGACAGCGACGCCATGTCCGGTTTCAACGGTAACATTCCTCCGCGCTCCTGACCTGCACCAGATCGACCACCAGTCGAAAACTGAATGATCATACCAGGGCAATGCTTCAACAGACCTGCCTTAAGAGCGGAAAACTTGTCGGGATCCGAGGTTGTCGTTTCATCTGCGTTACGCACATGAGCATGGCATATGCTAGCGCCAGCTTCAAAAGCCTCATGTGTGCTTTCTATTTGCTCATTTATCGAAATAGGAACGGCTGCGTTGTCGGCTTTTGTAGGAACACTGCCAGTTATCGCGACACATAAAATACACGGTTCACCCATTATTTCGACCTTTGCTCAGTTAGGAATCTGTTTACAGGCTGTATTCCATTCATGTTGCAATTGCACGTAATCTCAAAGATTATTAACATAATCATGATTATACATTAGTTTATTTTCAAAAGGTACTCAGGTGAACATAGTCCTTCTCTTTGAACGGATTTAGGCTCAGCAATCGCATGTTCCCCCATTGGGACAATCAGAACGGCGTTTTCCAACAACAGGTTGAATATTCTCTAGGACGCAAAACCCAATACTCTAGACAGGTGTTCTCGACGACGTTTAGGTAAGTGAACAAAATAGCGAGATATTAAATGCCTTCATTCTTAATTCTAAATGGTCCGAATCTCAATTTACTTGGCACCCGCCAACCCGAAGTCTACGGAAAAACGACGCTTAGCGACATTAAAACAATGTGTAGAGAACACAGCCAAAACATTGATGTTGAACTGGCGTTTGACCAATCAAACCATGAAGGTACTTTGGTTGATATTTTGCATGCGGCGCGCGGCGTACACGACGGGGTTATCATCAATGCTGGTGCCTACACCCATACTTCAATCGCTTTGATGGACGCTATTTCCTCCATCGAAATTCCATCGATCGAATTGCACCTGAGCAATGTGCATGCACGAGAGGAATTTAGACATAAATCCTATATCGCAAAGGTATGCATCGGTGTTATCTGCGGATTTGGTGCGCAAGGGTATCTTTTGGCCATGGACGCGATGAAAGCTCATCTGTCACATTAAATTAGGGCAGTTATTTATTGATTTAATAAAAAAAGCGCCGCGAATAGCGGCGCTTTTTCATCATTCTATTGGGTCGTTTAGCCTTTGACGGCTTTAGCAACTTCCGCAGCGAAGTCTTCTTTGATGACCTCAATGCCTTCACCCACTTCAAGGCGCACAAATCCAGTAATCGTTGCGCCCGCTTCCTTGGCCGCATCGCCCACTGTCAAATCTGGGTTCACAACAAATGATTGGTTCACAAGAGTCACTTCGGACATGTATTTTTTCATCCGGCCAACGATCATTTTTTCGATCACTTGCTCGGGCTTTCCGCTTTCACGTGCGATGTCGATCTGAACCTGCTTTTCTTTTTCAACAACTGCTGGGTCAAGATCATCTTCGGACAAGGACGCCGGGTTCACAGCTGCGATATGCATTGCAACCTGCTTTCCAAAAGCTTCATCACCGCCGGTCATCGCAACGAGAACACCGATTTTACCCATGCCGGGAGCGGCTGCGTTGTGCACATACGAAACGACCACGTCGCCATCGACTGTCGCCATCCGGCGTACAGACATGTTTTCGCCGATAACCGCAACTGCATCCGTAACAGTTTGCTCGACGGATTTACCGTCCATGTCGGCCGCCTTGAGGGCATCAACATCTGCTGCACTCAGAGCAACATTTGCAATGCCTGAAACCATTTTCTGGAAATCGGCGTTCTTACCAACAAAGTCAGTTTCAGAGTTAACTTCGACGGCAACACCGTGGCCACCTTCAACCTTAACAGCAACCAGACCTTCGGCAGCTGTACGGCCAGATTTCTTTGCCGCTTTGGCAAGACCTTTGGTGCGCAGCCAATCAACTGCCGCGTCCATGTCGCCATCGTTCTCTGTGAGCGCCTTTTTTGCGTCCATCATGCCTGCGCCAGTGCTATCACGCAGCTCTTTGACCATAGATGCTGTAATCGCCATCTCAGGTTCTCCTTTAGGAATCTATTACGTCGTTCGGGGCAGGTATACCCTGCCCCACATGTCATGCCTGCGAAAACCGTTTAGGCTTGAGCTTCTTCTGCCGGTGCTTCGGCAACAGCTTCTTCTACAGGAGCTTCTTCCATCGCACCCAGATCAACACCTGCCGCGCCAAGCTGTGCAGACATACCATCCAAAGCAGCGCGAGCCGCCAAATCACAGTACAAAGTGATCGCGCGAGACGCATCGTCATTCCCTGGAATGATATAGTCAATGCCATCTGGTGGGCAGTTTGTATCGACAACAGCAACAACCGGGATGCCCAGTTTGTTGGCTTCTGCGACAGCCAAGGCTTCTTTTTTGACATCGATCACAAAGATCAGATCAGGGCGGCCGCCCATTTCACGGATCCCGCCAAGAGACGCCTGAAGTTTGCCTTGATCACGCTCCATGCCAAGACGTTCCTTCTTGGTCAAGCCGCCAAACCCTTGCTCAGCTTGCTCGTCAATCGCTTTGAGGCGGTTGATGGATTGGGAAACAGTCTGCCAGTTGGTCAATGTGCCACCCAACCAACGGTGGTTCATATAGTATTGCGCGCATTTTTCCGCTGCATCCGCGATCGGCTGTTGCGCCTGACGTTTTGTGCCAACAAAAAGAACGCTGCCGCCTTTGGCGACGGTGTCTCTGATCGCGTGCAACGCTTGATCCAGCATTGGAACGGTCTGCGTCAGATCCATAATATGAATGCCGTTGCGCGCGCCGTAAATAAACGGACCCATTCTTGGATTCCAACGCTGCGTTTGGTGGCCAAAGTGAACGCCTGCTTCAAGCAGTTGGCGCATGGAGAATTCAGGTACACCCATGTGTAATTTACCTTTCCGGTTTTATCCTCGGCGGGGGCATGACAAATTTTTGCCAACCGGCGGACCGTTGAGGATGTCTCCCTCAATAGGCCCAAACCCCGCCTGCGGGTTTCAGTGCGCGTCGTATAGGGCAGCGCCCTACTCTGTGCAAGTGAAGAATAAGGCACTTCACAAGGATTTTGGCAATCCTCCCAACTCAACTCTTGTCACGCGTAAAATTGTCACCTTAGAGTGTCCCCAAAAAGAGCATTCAGCTTTTGTAAAAAAACCAGGGAGACCTCATGAAACCTTTTTTGTCTGCACTATCGCTATCTGTCGCATTAATTGCCCCAGTCGCGAGCGGTGCTGAAACCGTCGCTTTGTCTTTGGCTGATCCCCAGCCGTCAAAAGCGAGTTTGGCACCAGGATTGGCGGTAAATTATGCCTTTCCCGGCGATGTAAAATCTGTACGAGACGCCAAACGTGCATTGGAGAAAAAAAGTAAGCCCGGCAAGCCGCTTACGGGGTTAGGTTATGACGATTCTGGCGAAGGTGACCATACACTAACCTCGGAAAAAGCGACACGCGTGGCAGCGGCAATATCAGGATACATCAAATTTGATCGTGCCGGGACATATACGTTGGATTTCCTAAACAATGATGGGCTAGAAATTGCCATAGGCGGACAAGAGGTCGGGTCGTATGACGGCATCCATTCTTGCGGATACGCTGGAGAAATCGATGTAGACGTGCCCGCGGCCGGGTTTTACGCGCTCGAAGCCACATATTTCCAACGCAAAGGCACGGCATGCCTGATGATGGAGTGGGGCCCGGACAGTGACGGTCTCGAACTGGTGCCGGACAGCGCGTTTTTCTACCAACCGTAGGGTTTTTCGCGGGCCATATTAACAACTGCTGTCTGCGGCATGGCCTCCGCGGACAGCAACAAAAGCAGCTTTCGCGAGCACCTTGCGATCCGAAAAATCAGCAACATGCAGCGGTTTATGGTACTTCACTAAAATGTGACCCTTTCCGCTCGTCGATAAAACCCTCAAAAAATGAGGCGCAAAATCCATGTCCCCCCACCATGCATACCACCGTTTGTCGCATCCCTTTGGGGCTTGATAGATCACGGACACTGGCTGGATCGACATATTATCGCGAAGAGCCTCAGTGAAAAATGCCGCAAACAATGTGGTCTTAAAAGGCAGTACGGTTTGGCCATCGCTGCTCGTTCCTTCTGGAAAAAACAACAACCGGTGTCCCACAGCCAAACGCTCGCGAAACAACTGCGCTTGTTCAGCAGCACGTGCGCGCTTTCGCTCTACAAACACTGTCCCGGTCGCGCGCGCCAACCATCCAATGCCCGGCCACGCAGAAACTTCTGACTTGGAAACAAAATAAACACGTTTTACCGCGTTCAAAACAAAAATATCGAGCCAGCTAGAATGATTGGCCACCACCGCCCCGGCATCTGGTTCGAATTTGCCTTCGATTTCAACCTTTAGCCTCAGGATACGCAGTGCTATTTGGCAGACAAAAACCGTTACATTTGGTGTAACAGGACGACGTTCGCCAAACAGCGGCCGCTCAACAAGCCGGATCAACAAAAGCAGACAAAGCCCTCCAAACACCACAACCACCATGAGAAAGCCGCGCATAAGAAGACGAAACCAGTCAGCGGCGTTAAACTTGGGCGCACGCGGCGGGGGGGATTGGCCATACCATGTGCTGCTCACGCGCCCTGTCCTTTGTACAGGCGGGCTTGTTTCTGGTTCATTCTGGCAGTGTCTAGGATCAAACAAACATCTGTCGTGTTGAAGTCATGATCGATGAAAGCGCCCTCCCCCACGAAACCGCCCAACCGCAAGTAAGCCTTAATCAAAGACGGTACCTGCGTCATCGCAGCACGCTGGTCCAATAGCTTTGCATCAACCAGGTCCATGGGCTGAAAGGCCTCTGCCCGTGCCCGGACCCGCAAATCCGGTGGCGCTAAATGACGTTGGTGTAATAGAGACAAAGGCGCGGCGAGAGAGTGCGGGTCTGTCCCGTGAAAGCTCGCCACACCAAACAACACTTCGATTTGATGTTCGTCGATATAGGCGGCCAACCCGCTCCAGAGGTGGTACATTGCCATACCGCCACGATAATCCGGGTGGAGACATGAGCGCCCTAATTCAAGCACCGACCGCCCCGAATTAAGCAGCTGATCCAGGTCGTATTCAGACGCTGAATAAAAACCACCGGCTGCTTTTGCCTGATCGCGTCTCATCACGCGATACACGCCAACAATTTGACGGCGCGCTCTGTCTTTCAGAATCAAATGGTCAAAAAATGGATCGAACCGATCTATTTCCAGTTGTTTTTCATGATCAACGAGGCTGCCACCACCGCCGAGCTCTTTGACAAAAACATCATATCTCAGCCGTTGCGCAGCTTCCAATTCATCCGGCGTGCTGGCCAGCGTCACCGTAAAAAAAGGCGCCGAAGGGGTCGTCATCGAATTGTTACAATCCTCTTGTAGCGATAGGGCTTCAATTATATATCACCGATCCACAAGATTGCACGTGACCCTTTGACGGCTTTACAATCGCCGGGTACACGTTAACCTTTTGGAAAGGATGTTCATTCATCAAAGACGGCAAGCAATATGACGCGAGCGCTCTCTATGACGACTTTCCCTTCATGTCTGAAGTTAACAGTAACCTTGCCACCAACATTGCTTTGGACTTGTCCTGTTCCCCATTCCGGATGGGTCGGATGTCGCACCAACATACCTGGCGAGAATATCGCATTAAAATCTTCCATCTTACCCTTTTCCCGCAGGAGACCATAAATGGGCCAGAGCAACGTTAACCTTGGTGCTCTGATCGGCAGCCGTATTTGCCACGATCTGATATCGCCAATCGGTGCGATCAACAATGGTCTAGAGCTTTTAGGCATGTCCGGCGGAACACCAGGGCCGGAAATGGATCTGATCCAAGAAAGTGTAGGCAATGCCAGCGCACGCATTCGCTATTTCCGCGTGGCTTTCGGGAGCGCTGGCGAACAGGTCATGGGCAGAGCGGAAATTGTTTCGATCCTCAAAGACGTCATGCAAGGATCACGGCTTCATGTGGCCTGGGGGCCCATGGACGCGCAACCGCGCTCCAGCGTCAGAATGGCGTTTCTGGCCCTTTTATGTGTGGAAACCGCAATGCCCTACGGTGGCCGAATCGAGATCAGCCAGCATGAAGGACATTGGCTGTTACACGGGCAAGCTGACAAACTGAATATCGACGAGGCGCTTTGGGGTATTCTGGCGACCAGAGAGGTTCCAGCGGATCTTCGGCCCGCACAGGTTCAATTTGCGCTTTTACCATTGATCGCCTCCGACATTGACCGCCGCGTTGTGACAGAAATCGCTGAGAGCGAGATAAAACTGAAGTTTTAACTCCGCACGGTGCCATCTCCGGTTACCAAATATTTAAAACTCGTCAATTGCGCGGCGCCAACAGGCCCGCGCGCATGCATTTTGCCGGTTGCGATACCAATTTCCGCCCCCATACCGAACTCACCCCCATCTGCAAATTGCGTCGACGCATTATGCATAACAATCGCAGAGTCCAATTCCGTCATAAACCGTCGAGCCGCCTGCCCGTCGTCTGTCAGGATGCAATCTGTGTGATTTGAACCGAATTGGCGAATGTGATCCATGGCACCGTCAAGCGTTTCGACAACACGTACTGCGATGATCATATCCAGATATTCACTCCCCCAATCTGCATCATTTGCAGCCTGCACGCCGTCAATTTTCTGGATTTCAGCATCTCCACGGACTTCAACACCCGCTGAAAGAAGCTCCTTAACGATATCTACCCCGATCGTTTCGAGCACATCTTTGTGAATAAGCAAACATTCTGCGGCACCACAGATCCCTGTTCGTCTCGTCTTGGCGTTCATAATCACATTGATCGCTTTGTCGTGGTTTGCAGCGGCATCAACATAGATGTGAACGATGCCTTCGAGATGAGCAAAGACCGGAACGCGTGCTTCACGCTGCACCAACCCAACCAATCCCTTGCCGCCGCGCGGCACAATTACGTCAATCGTCTCGATCATCGTCAGCATTTCACTTACGGCAGCACGATCCCGGGTCGGTATTAGCTGAATGGCACTCTCAGGCAATTCGGCTTTGATTAATCCCTGAACCATGCAGCGATGCAGCGCCTGCGAGGAATGAAAGCTCTCAGAACCACCACGCAAAATAACGGCGTTACCTGCTTTTAGACAAAGCGCACCTGCATCCACAGTAACGTTTGGTCGGCTTTCGTAAATCACGCCAACAACCCCAAGGGGCGTGCGAACACGTTCGATGTGCAATCCGCTTGGCTGATCCCAGGCTGCGATCACTTCACCAACAGGATCCTGTTGTTCAGCGACAGATCGAAGGCCATTGATGATACCGCCCAAACGATCTTCATCCAGCATCAATCGATCCATCATGGCGTCGCTCAATCCCTTGGCCCGCCCAAATTCAAGATCCTTTACATTAGCGGCTAGAATTTCTGCGCGGTTTGTCCAAATGTAATCGGCCGCTGACATCATTGCAGTATGCTTGCGTGAAGCACTGGCAAACCCAAGCTGAGCGGAAGCAGCTTTAGCCTGCGCTCCGATTTCGGACATCATCTGATGAATATTTTCATTATTTTTCAAATTTCTACCTTCCACTCTTCATGTGATAGATGACCATAATTCAGCTATAAAGCCATATCGTCCCGATGTACTAGAGCCGCCCGTGCAGGGTACCCTAAGATAGGTTCAACTTCATGGGATTTTCGCCCCAAAACACCCCGAGTTTCCTGCGCGTTGTATCGCACCAAGCCATGCCCCAAAATGTGGCCTGAATCGTCGGCTATCGCGACAGCATCCCCCCGTTGAAAGGAACCGGTAACCTTAGTAACACCGGCGGGCAAAAGGCTTTTTCCTGCTCTCAAGGCTAAAATCGCGCCGGGATCCAAAGTTAAAACCCCTTTGGGTTTCATTGTTGCGATCCACCGTTTGCGCGCATCTTGCGGATCTGTGTCTGCTTGGAACCAAGTTGCCGTCGCACCGGCCTCCAATGCGCGCAGTGGGTTTTTCACGGAACCTTCGGTAATGGCCATCCCACACCCTCCAGCCGTTGCGACCTTGGCCGCCATCAGTTTGGTTTTCATACCGCCTTTTGACAGGCCTGAACCTGCATCACCTGCCATAGCTTCGATTTCAGGGGTTATAATGTCAATCGTTTCAAATCGTTTGGCCGTTGGGTCGATGTTGGGGTTGGCAGAATAAAATCCGTCAACATCTGAAAGCAAAACAAGTTTGTCCGCACCCACTGTGACGGCAATTTGCGCCGCCAGCCGGTCATTGTCACCAAATCTAATTTCATCTGTCGCGATGGTGTCGTTCTCGTTGACGATCGGAACAACATTCAGACTGAGCAATTGTTCGAGCGTTGCCCGACTGTTCAAATAGCGCCGACGGTTAACACTGTCGTCCAGCGTCACCAAAACCTGCGCTGTCGTAATACTATGCGGCGCCAAGACCTCTTCATAGGCCCGGGCCAGTCTGATTTGCCCCACCGCTGCAGCTGCCTGTGATTGCTCCAATGGCAAATCAGTGGCGGGCAGCCCAAGAACACCGCGACCAAGCGCGATTGACCCGGAAGAAACCAGAACAACATCGACTTTATTGCTTTTTAACCAAGCCACATCCTGCGCTAAAGACAGCAACCAGTCCGCTCGCAAACCACCCTGTTCTCGATCAACGAGTAGAGCCGAGCCAATCTTGACGACGAGCCGGCGCGCTGTCGTCAGGGACGCCATGACTCTTCTTCCTGAACAGGTTTGTGTCTTAGGCGGTCATCGTCAATTTGGCCGCGCAGGGTACGTAAGACTTCAGTGACGCCCTCTTGCGCAACACCGGACATCAACACAACTACCGTACCGCTGGTTTTCTCTAGTATTTTCTGCTGTGTTATGAGTGACTCTTCATCTAACGCATCAATTTTATTGAGCACTGTCACTCTCGGTTTATCGGCCAATCCTTCGCCATAAGCGTCAAGTTCACCAATTATCGTTTCATAATCTTGGGCCAATGTCTCAGACGTACCATCAACCAGATGCAACAAAACCGCACAACGTTCGACGTGTCCCAAAAACAAATCGCCCAGGCCGCGCCCCTCTGACGCGCCCTCGATCAACCCTGGAATATCCGCGACCACAAATTCGGTATTGTCGACACCAACGACCCCAAGGTTTGGATGAAGCGTCGTGAACGGGTAATCAGCTATTTTCGGGCGTGCATTTGAAGTCGCCGCAAGAAACGTTGATTTACCTGCGTTGGGCAACCCTAAAAGACCAACATCGGCGATCAGTTTAAGACGAAGCCACAGCGTGCGTTCCACCCCGTCTTGACCAGGGTTACTGCGTCGCGGAGCCTGATTTGTCGATGATTTGAAATGCAGGTTCCCGAACCCCCCATTTCCGCCACGCGCAAGCTGAACCTTTTGACCAATCTCCGTCAGATCACATAGAACAGTTTCCTGATCCTCATCTAAGATTTCTGTGCCAACCGGCACTCGAAGAATGATATCGTCACCGTCTTTTCCGGTACGTTGGCGGCCCATGCCCGGTTGGCCGTTTTTGGCAAAGAAGTGTTGCTGATACCGAAAGTCGATAAGCGTGTTCAAACCGTCAACGGCTTCGGCCCAGACCGACCCGCCTGTTCCGCCATCACCGCCGTCTGGTCCACCGTATTCGATGTATTTTTCGCGACGGAAACTGACACATCCCCCGCCTCCGGCGCCAGAGCGAATGTAAACTTTGCACAGATCGAGGAACTTCATTGTTACGTCCTAGCGTGATCGAAAAGAATCCGGTTTCACAGTTTTTTGAGATAAGTCCACGTCGGTACAGTGGTGTCACGAGCAACTGAATAACTCTCAGCGTCTCCTAGATATTCAAAACCACAATGTGTCAACACGCGCGCTGATGCGGGGTTATCCTGAAAGACACTCGCAAACATTGTTTTATTGATCAGAGGGTTGCTCTCTATCAACGCTTGGACAGCATCCGATGCAAGACCGGTATTCCAATATGGCGGAGCAACCCAGTAGCCAACTTCCGACTGGTCGCGATCCATGCGTTGCAAAGAGATAAGCCCCATAACTTCGGAACCATCAGATTTACTGCCGTCCATGACCCAAATATCTTCGTCCCGATCATCCGCCATGGCTCGGTCCACAAATGCTTCGACCATGCCGGGCGGTGCAGGATGTGGGATTGACGAGGTCATGCGCGCGACACGTTCGTCACTGCTGTAAAGCTCGATCAATCCCATGTCCGATTTGCGCACGGGACGCAGATCGAACCGTTGCGTTGCGATCATCGCTTGAACAGGAATACGTTCCATTTCCATCGTTAAAATCCTCCTCCAAACAAGACAAACAGAACTGAAACAACAGTCAGCAATGCCAAGCCTCTCATCAAATACGGCTCAACTTGCGAGCCAGACAAGGTCCGCGCGATACCGTCTCCCGTCAAAACCCATACAGGATGCAAAACCAATTGGCACATCAACAACACGACAGCGATCGTCACAGTTGCCTCTAACGCTGGTGTCCCGGGTGCCACGAAGCCCGTAAAACCTCCGACAATCATAGCCCAGGCTTTGGGGTTTAATGGATGGACCATTAATCCTGCAAGAAACCCCGGCGCACCATCACTGGCACGTTCCGAAGAAAGCCGTAGATTTGCAACCTTCCACGCCAACCAAAAAATGTAGGTTGCGGAAACATATTTCAACAACTCGAAAACCCACGGATAGCTGCCAGCCAGTTGCATCAAGCCAAATCCGACCGGCCAGATTACCAATTGCTTGCCGACAACAACACCAAACACAAAAGGTAACGTCGTTCGAAAGCCATAACGCGCACCAGTTGCGAGCAAAGTCATGTTTGCGGGTCCTGGCGTGCCAACCTGAGAGGCGGCAAATATTGCGAATGTCGTCACGGCGACAGGCATTGACTGATCCATTTTATGACATAAAAAATAAGGGGGACCGGCGGTATGCCGATCCCCCAGAATTTCGCATCACCCGAGGATAGGCTTATTCAGCGGCCTCCGCAGCCGGAAGAACAGAAATGAAAGTGCGGTTTTTCAAACCTTTGTGGAAGGTCACTGCACCATCAATGGTTGCAAAGATTGTGTGATCTTTACCCATACCCACACCAGCACCCGGCCAAAATTTTGTGCCGCGTTGACGAACGATAATGTTACCCGGGATGGCTTTTTGACCACCGTAAAGTTTCACACCAAGGCGACGACCAGCGGAGTCGCGACCGTTGCGGGATGAACCACCTGCTTTTTTATGTGCCATTTGGTCTCTCCTTAACCTTTGGCCAGTTCTTTGGCCTGTTCGATCCAGCCTTCACGCTCGATCCGACCTTTGAACGACAGTTTCTCGTCCATAGCAGCAACGTCCTCTTCAGTCCATGCCGCTATTTGAGCGAAAGTTGTAACACCACCTTCGATCAGCTTTTTCTCCAGAGCGGGACCAACACCTGACAATTTTTTCAAATCATCCGCGCCGTCAGCCGGAGCAGCTTCTGCTTTTTCAGCTTTCGCGGGAGCAGCTTTCTTGGCCGCCTTCGGTGCTGCAGCGGCAACTGCCACAGCAGACACGGAACCCGCGCCCATCGCCGCCT
The DNA here is from genome assembly GCA_039983935.1 of Roseobacter sp. Lineage (GTDB taxonomy): Bacteria > Pseudomonadota > Alphaproteobacteria > Rhodobacterales > Rhodobacteraceae > Roseobacter. The sequence goes on from JBDWVP010000028.1 coordinate 161,653, forward strand.
TCACACCGGATTTGTCGGCGCCCGACGCAAGGATGTCAGTGACTTTGATTAGTGTAAGCTTTTGGCGATGGCCTTTGGTCCGCTTTGAAGAGTGCTTCCGACGCCGTTTGACGAAGTTAATGACCTTTTCGCCTTTGATCTGATCGACGACTTCTGCCTGAACGCCAGCGTCCTTGACAAAAGGGGCGCCCACGATCGGAGCGTCTCCACCAAGCATCAATACTTCGTTAAATTGAACAGTTTCACCTGCATCAGCAGCCAGTTTTTCAACGCGGAGCATATCACCCGCCTGAACTTTGTACTGCTTGCCGCCAGTCTTGAGGACTGCAAACATAGCATTTCCTTTTTCTATCGCGTTCTGTGGTCCCCGAGCTCTCGGGAGTTTTAGGCGTTTGCCTACCTCGAACTGCGCATCCTTTTGGGATGTACGTTAATTAAAAGAGGCCCGATTTTTCGGGCCCTTAAAGATGAAGCCGCCGTTTGCACCATAGCGACCCGCATGTCAAGCATTTCGGCGTCAAATTTCATCCCCGGTTGCATTCAGTGCAACGGCACGTCCCAACGCATAGGACACATCGCGGTACACAGCTTCGAAACCCTCAAAAAGAGCGGCGTTAAGTGCCCGCCCTTCTGGGGACGCAGAATACGTGATGTAATCCTCCATCTCATCAAGCATCAAAGGTTGGTAGGCCATCAATAGAAAGCCGTTCAGCCAGCCTTTTGTATCTGTGCGAATGTCGTCTTGCTGTGACCAAATCTCGTTTAGAATGTCACCGTCCGACTGATCCGAGTAGTTTCCATCTGCTAACCCCTTATAAAACTGGTAATTTGCACTCATCGCGCCAGAGATATTCCGCTCTAATAGATCATTTTCTGCAACGAACCGTGTCACAGATTGAGCCAATGGATCGTCGTTTTCCGCCTGCACAATGTAAAAATCCCGTGCGGCTCGTTCGATGTCCGGATCCGCCATTGCGCGCCTCGCCGTATTTTCCAACTGGATCACTTTTGAACCGGTACTAGATGCAAAGAAATCGATAGCAGCTTCAAGGGCCACATCATTCAATTGAAGTTCGAGGGATTGGCGAACACGTTCAGAAATTTGTTGCGTGTTATAAATTTGATCGACCTGCGCTTGCCAAAATTCACCACCCGAACCATCGAGCATATCCCGATCCAGCGCCCGACCGTATGTCAATCCTTCCTCCCGCAGAATGTTAACGACTTCCGTCATCCGCAAAACGTCCATGAGGATGGTTATACGCGCATTTGCCCAGACCGGCATGGCGCACAGACTGGCAAATAGTGCGACACAAAGAATGCGCATGGTTTAAAGTTCCTGACTCGGGCTCAAATCGCGCATGCCGCGCGCCATTTCTTCATATCGATTTGCCATGATATCAAATTGTACCGCATTCATCAGTGCGTAGACCTTCTGCATCATCGGATGTTCGAGCGCGTCGGCATAGGCCGTGATTTCTTCGTCAGAAAACGATTGGTACGTGTAGGCAGAGCCAGCCAGCCCATTGATCTGCATGTTGCGCCGCATCTCGCCTTCCTGTCGTTTTAAATTCTCGCGCAAATCAGCTTCATCCATACGCAGATCAATCACACCAGCGGCGGCGGCGGCCATCAAAAACCTTACTTGGACCTCTTGAATTGCGAAAACAGACGCATCTTCTGATCCAACCGCCCCATTCAAACGTTTCAATTCCGCAACGCGCGTGGATCCGATTTTAACCAATCCGGCCACGATAGCTTCTCCGCTCTCAAACTTCAGTTCGTCATCATCATTCAGGTGAGACGTGTTTTCGACGACAACCAATCGCGCGCCCAAATCGGATGTATAAAAGTTTACAGCGTGATCAAGAAGATCGTCCTTGAGCGTTTGGGATAGGATATCAATCGCCATGTCATGCATTAGCTCGGTTTCGAAAACGTCGTTCACCAGTGTCGTCCATTGCAAACCAAAATCCTCAGCTTGAAGACCCAACATTTGAGGTGCTGAACTTGCAGACAGCCGCATGCTCTCCAAAGCGACATCAAACCCCGTCGCCTCCAAGAAAGCTTCAAGCTTGTCAGGATCATTAGCAAATAGCTTTGACGATCCTCCAAACACAGAAAATACACCGATCATCAAAACCAGAAAGTGGCTCCGTAAGATAGCCTTCATGAATACCTCCGCCATGAAAAAGTTTTAGCCCTGCGATTTCCATCTAAAGTAAGGTAATTCTTCAGTCGTTCAATGAAATTTGCTATTATCAACGTCACTTGATTGATGTTGACATTCTTTAGCGACAATTGGGCATTAAGAAAAAACGCGACGTTGATGCCAGCCAGAAGAACACATGACTTCTTTACGATAAAGCGACGCATTGGTGTGAATGATCACTGTGTGCTACGCATAACGAGCACATCAAAAGGGTAATTGCTCTATATTTTTGTTGATAGCCGGTGGTTGCTTAGAGTCCCCCTGTGACTCAGCATACCGGATCGAAGCAATTGGCTCCGAGACCAAGGGTTGGTGCGACAAAAAAGGCATGCTCGAAGCTTTACCGCATATCTTTTTACAGCGACGTTAAAATAGGGTAAGCGATGCGTTGGCCCCACTTAATGAGCATGTTTCGGGTCGCTTACTACTATTTTTGCGGTGATTGTCCCCAAAAGTATGGAGACTGTATTGATGCCCTATTTTTCCGGAATGTCGCAAGAGGATGCAGACGCCTTTCGCGAGGGAGGTCTTGATGCCTATGGCATTTCACCTGAACGCATGAGAAGCGACGGGACCGCTCCTTGTCGGTGTTGTTTGAAGCTCATTGAAGCCGGTTCCGACATGCTGGTGTTAGCATATCGTCCCTTCGAGAAACTCCAGCCTTATGCTGAGACCGGACCCGTTTTTCTGTGTGCTAATGATTGCGAAGCGGTTGTTTCATCGCGTGATTTGCCTGCAGTCGTCGTGTCACCAGAGTATCTGCTAAAGGGCTATTCTTCAGATGAGCGCATTGTTTATGGCACAGGTCAGGTTACGCCCAAGGCAGACGTTTCTGCTTATGCCAATGCACTTCTTGAACGGGAGGATACCTCATTCGTGGATCTGCGGTCTGCAAAGAATAATTGCTGGCAGGTCAGAATGACACGGGATTGATGCCGGTTGAACAGTTCCAAGGCAGCAGTTCGTTAATGTCGGTCTGTTTGTGCCCGTTGGCGATGGCGGTCAGGACATCGGACAGATAGCCATGGGGTTCGATCCCGTTGAGTTTGCAGGTTTCGATCAGCGACGCAATGACGGCCCAGTTTTGTGCGCCAGCATCATGACCCGCGAAAAGCGCGTTCTTTCGATTTAGGGCGATGGGACGGATTGTTCGTTCGACCGGATTGTTGTCTAGTTCGATCTGGCCGTCGTCGAGGAACCGGATCAGCCCATGCCAGTATTTGGCGATGTATTTCAGAGCCTCTCCAGTCGGCGATTTTGCCGAGACACGGGCGCGGTTCTGGGCGAGCCAGAGCTCGAAGGCATCGATGATGGGTTTTGAGCGTTCCTGTCTTACAGCGTGGCGTTGGTCGGCAGGCAGTCCGCGCAGGTCTTTTTCGATGCGGTAGAGCGCCTGGATTTGCGCCAAGCCTTCCTCTGCAATCGGAGCAGCGCCAGATTGCGTGACGTCGTGCAGTTTGCGACGGGCATGGGCCCAGCAATAAGCCAGTGTCACATCCTGGGTTGGACGTTTGAGCAAACGGTTATAGCCAGCGTAACCGTCAACTTGCAGGACGCCGCTGAAGCCTTTCAAAATATTGTCCGCATGCTGGCCAGACCGACCGGGCGCGTAGGTAAAGACTACAGCGGGCGGATCATCACCGCTCCATGGCCGGTCATCGCGGGCCAGCGCCCAGAAGTACCCGGTTTTGGTGCGTTTGCCCCCTGGTGCCAGAACCGGCGCGGGTGTTTCGTCCATAAAGAGCTTGGTGGAACGCCTCAGATCAGCCATGAGCGCATCATAAACCGGGGTCAATTCGAACGCCGATTTGCCCACCCATGCGGCCAGGGTCGAGCGATCCAGATCGATCCCTTGGCGGCTGTAGATTTGCACTTGTCGGTAAAGTGGCAGGTGGTCTGCATATTTTGAGACGAGCACATGGGCCAGCGTTGCTTCGCTCGGCATGCCTCCCGCAACGATGTGGGCAGGTGCAGGAGCCTGGGCAATCCCGCCCTCGCAGGACCGGCAAGCGTATTTGGGACGACGGGTGACAATTACCCGGAATTGGGCCGGAATGATGTCCAGCCGTTCGCTGACATCCTCGCCAATGACATGACGCTCGGCTCCGCAGCTGCAGGACAGCTCGGGTTCAATGACCACTTCCACCCGTTCCAGATGCTTGGGCAATGATCCACGATTGGTTTGGCGCGGCCTCGGGGACCGCACGGGCGCGGTGCGCGCGTCGGCCTCAATCTCGTCTTCCACCTGCGCGATGGCCGTCTCGATGTCTTCGAATTCCAGCTCGTATTGGGCGGGGTCGATCTTCTCGGATTTGCTCCCGAAGAGGGCTTTCTTGAAGGAAGCGACCAAGGCCTCAAGCCGTGCATTCTGATCCTGCTGCGCACGGATGATCGCCTTCAGGTCGGCAATGTCATCAGGCAATTCATCGGGTGCAGTCATGCCAGATACCATAGCAAAACTGGGGCCGAATGACCCGTGCAAACGTGCCAGTGAGTCACTCCGCCGCAGCCGGAGCTGCCACCTCCAGAGGCCGCACGCGCCGCCAATCCAACCCGGCAAACAGCGCCTCAAACTGGGCCAGTTCCAGTCGCATCACCCCGTTCTTAATCGCGGGCCATGTGAAGCTGTTATCTTCGAGCCGCTTGTAGGCCATCACCGGCCCGCTGCCGTCCCAACAGATCAGCTTCAGCCGATCCGCCGGCTTGGCCCGGAACACATAGACGGACCCATCAAAGGGCTTTTGGCGTAACTGGCTTTGTACCAAAGCCGCCAGCCCGTCGTGGCCCTTGCGGAAGTCCACCGGATCGCTGGCCACAAAAATCCGGACCTTGTGGGATGGCGTGATCACGGGGCCAGGGCCCATGCGATCTCAGCAACCCGCGTCGCCGGTGTCCCAGCATCAAGACGAATGGTGATATCGCCTCTGATCAAATCAATCGTACCAGAGGATGCGGCGGGCAGAGGCTGGGCGACAGGCGCAGGCACCTCAATTTCAACCGGCACAAAGTCCATGCCGTCCAGATTGGGCAGAACCAACTTGCCCTGCCGCGCCATCCGCCGCCAGTCAGACACCGTGCTGGGGATCAGCTCGTATCGCTTCGCCACCGCCTTGACCGTCTCGCCTTCGATCAACGTCTCAGCAACAATCCGAGCTTTCAACTCAGACGGCCAATTCCGCTTCCCGTCCGCACGACGCGGCACCATTGCCAGAAACTCGCTTGTAGCTCCCATCGAGAAACTCCCCACAAAACAAAGAAGCCTCTGAATCGCAGATCAGGTGCTAGGCCGTAAGTGTAGGGGCAGCGCACCGCTTACAAAATAGGCACGTACAGCGCTGTCTATAACTGCCTAGCTGAAACTTTCAATTATCTAAACAATGCACACTGTACTTGAGATTTGCACCTACCCTGTCCTGGGCAATTGCCGTCAAAAAAGAAACACCGACCAAAGCCAAAGTAGATCAACGAACGTGTGTCAGAACAAAAAAGCGATACAGCATAAAATTAGTATAGGCTAGAAAAGCTCCAAGTCGTTTCCTGGATCCTCAACTTGAACAGGTACTTCCTCTTGGATAACCTCGTCAGCACGTACTTTCTGAAGAGCTCGTCCAGTGGTTGGCCAAAACATGATATGGCGAGCGGAGTCACCGCCCAAAGAATGTTTATCACATTCGATACCTTCCTTCTTGAGAAAGTCCAAAGTGAACTCGGAATTGAGCCGTCCGATATCACTTAATCCGGCGACCATACGAGCTCCCCCAAAGGCTTTGGCTCGCAAACGGTCCCTCTGGCCACCTAGTTTCAAAATATCGTTAATCAACAGTTCCATGGCATTGATACCGGCTAAATTACATGGCCCGTCACTTCTTTTACTAACGGTCAAAAGCATGTGATTCATTCCGCCAACCTTCGCGACTGGGTCCCAAAGACAGCATGATACACAGGAACCAAGAATAGTAGAGATTGTGTTATCATCCTTGTCAGAAACCGCTCGTTCACCTTGGGTTATGTGTGTTTTTTGTTCACTCATTATTTTGCTACCTCAGATGATGTACCTATAGTACTGGTTGAATTAGTACGACCTTCGCGCATTTTCTTGCCAATCTTATCCAGAGGCAATTGATGTTCGACTGCGCCAAGACTGTGTGCTGCACGAGGCATACCGTAGACAACGGAGCTGTTTTCATCTTGCCCAAAAGTTAGCGACCCAGCCTGCTTCAAAGCGAGCAAACCTTGGGCGCCATCGCGACCCAATCCGGTCAAAATCGCGGCTGTTACGTTTTTGCCGCCTGACACAGCCGAGTGAAACAGGTTATCGACCGAAGGACAGTGTAAGCTATCGTCGACATCATCCACAAATATACAATACCAACCATCTGAGCGACGAACGACTTCGGTGTGCCGCCCAATCCCAGGAGCGAGAACGACATCACCGCGTTGCAATGGGACACCTTCTTCGGCCAGCTTTATATTTTGTGGAAGTTGACGTCCTAACCGCTCCGAAAAACTTTCAAGAAAATTACCTGGCATATGCTGCACGATGACAACTGGCGGGCCTTGCGGATCTAATTCGGGCAGAACTTCTTCCAGCGCCGTCACGCCGCCCGTCGAAGAACCAATCACAAACAGAGCATTTCGATGATATGCAGTACTTGGGCCCCTACGAACGGGTTGAGAGGCCCGTTCACCGGAATCCTTTGGAGCTGATCTGGCGAAAGACCGCAGAGCACGCGTACAGGCTGCTTGATACACCCTCTCGCAAATGTCGCGTGACAGTTTTTCATTGTATCCGTCAGTTGGTTTCAAAATACAATCGATGGCCCCGCCGGATAGGGCTTTAACGGCTGCATCGCTGCCAGCGCTCGTCAAGCTTGAGAGCATAACAACTGGCATTGGCCTGGCCCGCATGAGCCGTGCAAGAAATTCCAACCCGCTCATCCCCGGCATCTCAATGTCCAAGGTCAGAACATCAGCCGCGTTTGCTCGCAAAAAATCTCGCGCTTCGACCGCGCTGCTGGCTTCTCCGGCGATTTCCAAACGCGGATCAGAGGATAAAACGGTGCGCAACCAAGCGCGAATGGCCCGTGAATCGTCAACGATCAGCACTTTTTTAGTTTTGCCTGCAAATCGTTTCGAGGGATCAGGAGAAAATGTGGTCAAAATCAACTTCCCAGCTAGTAAACAAGTGACGGGACAACGCCGCCTTACTGTTGATATGAAGCAAGAAAGTGAATGGTGGCTTAATAAGAGCTGATAAGTAGCTATTTATTTGAACCCAAAGGCTCCGGCTGTCAGGAGTTTTCCGCAGCTAATTGACGTGAGATTATGACCCGCATGATCTCATTCGTGCCTTCCAAAATCTGATGGACCCTTAAGTCACGTACGATCTTTTCGACCCCGTAATCAGCCAAATACCCATATCCGCCATGTAATTGAAGAGCTTGGTTGGCGACATCGAATGCGACGTCAGTAACGTAAAGCTTTGCCATGGCGCAAAACTTGGTTGCGTCTGGCTTTTGCTGATCAAGTTTCCAAGCGGCCTGACGCAAAAAGACCCGCGCCGTTTGGAGCTTCACTTCCATATCCGCGAGCTTGAACTGCAGGGCTTGAAATTGATCCAGCCTCTTGCCAAAAGCCTGACGCTCTGCGGTATACGACACCGCAGCGTTCAGCGCCGCCTGTGCCCCCCCCAATGCCGAGGCCGCAATATTCAGTCGCCCACCGTCCAAACCGGCCATCGCGTAAGAAAAACCGCGTCCTTCTTCTCCAACAAGATTATGCGATGCAACCTTACATCCATCAAATTGAACTTGGGCTGTTGGTTGTGCACGCCACCCCATTTTGTCTTCCAAAGCACCAAAAGACAGCCCATCAGACCCGTTTTCGACCAACATGGCTGAAATCCCTTTTGGGCCTTCAACCCCGGTGCGCACCATACTCAAGTACACATCGGAATACCCCCCACCAGAAATAAACGCCTTGGTGCCATTTAGAAGGTACCCGTCGTTGGTACGCTCCGCACGTGTCCGCAATGCGCTTGCGTCAGATCCTGATCCGGGCTCCGTCAGGCAATAGGAAAACACCTTTTCCATCTGACACAAAGGTGGCAACCATTTGGCCTTAAGCTCCGGCGAACCATACGCGTCAATCATCCCACCGCACATGTTATGAATGGACAAAAACGAGCCAACCGAAGGACAGGCCATAGCCAGCGCCTCAAACACCAGCGTCGCCTCAAAACGCCCCAATCCAGAGCCGCCGAACTCTTCTGAAACATAAATCCCAGCAAGGCCCAATTCAGCAACTTTTGGCCATAGGCTTTTTGGGATAGATCCTTCGGCCTCCCAAGCTCTTGCATGTGGAGCAATGTGTTCCTGGCCGAACCCATAAGCCATTTCAAAAATAGCGTCCTGTTCCTCGGTGAGTGCAAAATCCATGGTAACCTCTTGTGTTCACGGCCTTCGCGTCAGGAATATCACCTCAGATCGCCGCTGCAACACCTCTTAGTACCCGGTCATCTCAAGATACCCTCGACCACCATGAGATCCCGTGATCTTTACCGGACCTTCCCAATAGGGGACAGTCGTCGTCATCCATGCGTTTTTGTTGAGTGCTTCCACGGTGACATCTACTCCCTTTGCTGGCAGTGTAACTTGCCAAGACGTAGGGATTTTTGTCGATGCAACATCGTCCCATTCCAGCGCATCCGCATTAAATGCGCCATTTGGAAAAGCGGTTGTTGACCCATCAGGATCGATCCATGTTGCTTGGGTGTAATCTGCCCCCCCTTCATCATGCAGCGTGAACCCCATCAGCCGCGCGCCAGAGTCAAAAACCATCGAGAACCAATCCCAACTAACCTGAGTCGCGGCCAATGGTTGAGAAGCCCATTCCCGATCGAGCCATGCCGTGCCAGTTACCTCGCGCACACCGTCTGGTAAGGTGACGGTTCCATTAACATCGTAAAATGGTTGCGAATAATAGTAGCTCGCTCGCCCACTTGCCGATTTTTGAGAATAGCCGCTTTCGCCGTGAAAAACTTGCGGCCCCTGCGCGGACAGATCAACAGTATACGCAAAATCTGGTCCGGTCGCGCGCAGACTCAACTGTTCTAACGTATCTCCAGACATATACCATTCGTCGATCCATGCTTCAAACGGAGCAACTGTCACGCCGGCTTGGCCAATTCCTCCTCGAGCAAATCGTTCAGAGACCAAATGCCGTTGCGACGTCGTCACGGCCGCATGCCCCATCCAAAATTGGGGGCTTTGCCAGCCTTCAAGTTCTTCTGGTCGTTGAGCTGACCTAAAAAGCGTCCATTGCAAACCGAGTTCTTCGCCGTTGCTGTCCGTCAGGTTGGCTGTAAGGTACCACCATTCAATTTGAAAATCCGGGTGTGCACCATGGTCTTTGGGGAATTGAAAGATGTGTCCGCGCTCGGGCTGGCTAAAGTTTGATGCATCTCGCCCAAGATTTGCAAACCCTTGCGCCACACTTTGCAACGGCAAGAAATTGAGAAAAACTATTGTCGCAATCATCTTCTTAGCGGTCATTGCTGAATACCTTTAGTAAGCTTTGACTGTTCGTTTTTGCCAATTTGATGGCGGGCCAAAAAGCGGCCAGCAAGGCAGCTAGTAAGGTCAATCCACCAAGCTTAAGATAGTCCAGCGGAAACAAATACATCGGTAAACGCCAACCAAAGGCCTCGACATTGACCACAGCCAGTAACACCCATGCCAACGCAAGCCCAACAGGTACAGCCAAAACACTCGTGAGTGCGGCAAGACAAACTGCTCTCACGAGCTCTAGACGCGACAATCCAACACGGGTCATACCCAATGCCCAAACCGGTGCTAACTGAGGGAGCCGCATCGTCGCCAGCGTCAGTAAACTGATTAGAATTGCTAATCCAGCCACCGACAAGGTCAGGACATTCAAGGCTGCCGTAACTGCAAAAGTACGCTCGAAAACACGAAGAGACGTATCTTTTATTTCTTGTTGATTTACAATACTCTCCGAGCTCAAGTTAAATTCAGAAATTAATTCTTGTGCAAGCGTTTCTGCCTCCTTCGTCCGCACTCCAAACCTAAGCGTCGGAGCATCGGGATATCGTTCAGCAAACAAGGTAGCACCCAATATCATTTGCCCTGACGAATTGCCGTAGTCGCTATAAATGCCGAGTAAATTATCGCCCGATGGCAAAACATCCCCAACCCGCCAATTTTGCCTGCGCGCCAATTGTTCATTGATCAATGCGCCCTGCCCGGCCGCCAGCAAATCCCAGACTTCCGGTGTTGCATCCAACAAGGGCCAATGATCCCGATAGGTTGCGTGATCACGCACCGCAAATATTTCTGCAGGCAGCCCACCCAAGCGAACATCGACAGAAACGAGTGGAAGAACCTCAGCTTGCCTTGTCTCCAGATATTGAAAAATTTCATTGCTCAACGCTTCATTTGGGACAGACACATATAGTTCGGCAGCAAGACGTTGATCCAGATAGCCAATAAACGTCAGACGAAAGCTCGACACCATGGTAGACACACCGATATTCGCGGCCATGGCAAGTAGTAACGCCATCAATGCCATCGATAGTCCCGGCAATTGCTGACGGCTGTCAGCCCAGAACCATTGCGCTATCACATGACGGCTGCTGCCCTGCGCCCATGAAAGAAACTGAGCCAAAAACCATGGCAAGCTAAACGCCGACCCCAAGAGCAGACAGGCTAATAAGGAAAAACCAGCGATCAAACCTGATCCGAAGGTCGCCAGCAGCCCACCTAAAGAAAACAAGATCAAGGTCAAACAGGCAAGCCAACGTCCTGACTGCGCAGTACCCAGCGCCATCGCTTGGGGATGGTTAAACGATAACAATGGCATGTGGGCCAACTTGAACAGCGCGGCCGATGCGGCAACTCCGGTTCCCGTCAAGGCCATGCCTAGTCCTGCAAGCCACCATTCAGGGCGTAACTGCAATTGCCCCGCAATTTCTGCGCCATATAACCCTCGTAATGTGGCAGCAACATCCGGCATTAACGAGGCTGCAATCGCGTAGCCCAACACCACTCCGATCGCGCCCGCGCTCAGAGCAAAAAACACAAACTCAGCAACAAGTAACATCATCAAGCGATACAATGGCAAGCCCAAGGCTCGCAATGTGCGAAAAACCGCGCGACGTTGTTCAAAAGCAAGCCCGACAGCACCGTAAACAATGAAAATCCCGACCGCAAAAGACAGCATGCCAAAAGCCGTTAGGTTCAAGTGGAAACTATCGGTGAGCCGTGCGACATCCGTTTTGACACCGATTTGAGTTAGTTGAAATTCCGTCGGTAATTTCCCTCGATCCATTGGCGCGTTTGGATTCAGAACAAGATGTTTTAAAAATACATTTTTATCAGTTAGTTGCTCGGCACTTCTAATGTCCAACATCACTGTTCCTGGTGGGCGTGCATCATCAAGACGTACGTTTAATCCCAGCCCAACCAAACGTGACGCAGTCTCTGGATGAGCAAGCGCTAGAGGAGCACTATCCTGCATGCTGGAAAAGGAGAGAGTAGTGTTGTCGGACAGGCTGGAAGATGGAAAGGTCAATGGATCAATGCCGATCACGCGGATGGGGGCATCCTGATGCATCAAGAGACCTTCATAGATCGGCGTGACGAGCCACCCACTGCGTCGAAGTTCGACATAGTCTTGGATCGTGATCTGCCCTCCGTTAATCTTTACAACCCGCGCAAGATCACTGGCCCCGAGGAAGTCTGACGCCTCATCATAGCTTGCCCTCGCCTCAGCGTTGATCGCCTGCACGCCGGACCACAACGCGGTCGACAGCGCGATCCCCGCGAGCAACGTAATCAACTGCCATGGATTGCGCCGCCAATGAGACCAAAGCGCCGCTGCGCCCTGCAACATCATTCAAGTTTTCCGTGTGACAATTGGAGCCGCCGTTCCATACGAGCGGCTTGACGCTGCGAATGAGTGACCATTAAAATCGCAGTATGAGTTTCGGCCGCGCTTTCCAGCATCATCTCAAGCACGCGATCAGCCGTGTTCTCATCAAGGTTTCCCGTAGGTTCATCCGCCAGAATTAATCTTGGACGTGCTGCCAATGTGCGTGCGATGGCAACGCGTTGTTGTTGGCCGCCAGACAGGGCTTCTGGGTATTTTGACAGATGTTCAGCAAGGCCGATTTGTTCTGAAAGATGATCGCACCACGTCCCGTCAAAAGACCCGCTCAGCTTAGCATGAAACGCAATGTTATCAGAAACGGTCAAACTCGGAATCAGGTTGAATTGTTGGAATACAATCCCGACATCGCCGCGTCTCAGATGAGCACTTTGTTTGTCGCTCATTCCTACAACTTCTTTATTATTCAGCAAGATACTACCGGATGTTGCAGTATCCAATCCTGCGATCAAGTGAAGTACCGTGCTTTTACCTGTGCCGGATTCCCCTTCAAGGGCCAACGTGCCACCAGAAGGCAATGACAAATTTACATCTAACAAAACGCGCGATGTGGTATCGCCAGTGACGTAAGACTTTGCAAGTTTGGTAATCTTAAGAACCATGTATTCTTCCCTGTCGACCACTTCGTCTGGGTGGGTATAAATTCCGGAATTCAGTGAGAGACGCCAGCAATTTTTGGATGCAATGATATGTTCAAAAATTGTGCTCGTTTCAGTTCCGAAATACCACCTTGTTAAACCTTCTGTAACAGAAGAAAACGTTGACATGTCGTCGCGATAATCAACATTCCGCGATAGGGTGAAAATACGTCTTCGCTCTGCCGTCTAAAAGGAAGCGGACGCCTCAGTTAAATACTGATGGTAAAACCTCAGCAGTGAGCTGGATGAAGGTTCAGACAACCAAGTGTATCATCAAAGTTTGCAAAGCACTGGTACCAATTATGCAAACCCACCAAGAAGGAAACTCCCACGCTTACATCAAGTAGCTTTTGAGCCGAGTATCCAGCGTTACACTTGGAAACTGTTCCGTTCGTCATTGCGGTACACAGAGTTTTTCCATTGATTTTGCGATATCGACGTCATACCTGCAAATTCCAACGGCTATAAACACTCGTTCAACTTTACCTAGGAGGCTTTCCTTCCAATCGGATCATGCGGCTCCCACTTTGGACGCGATCCATGAATGCATCCGCGATTAGAGGTTCCTTTATGCAGTTGTACCAGTCCTCAACCGACCTCCGTCTAACAATTATCATTGATGAGATCGCGCTTCTTGCTTCGATTACTTCGAAGAAGTAGGTACTTTCCTGTTTTGAAAACGGGTGGAGCCCAAAATCGTCCAAGATCAGAAGTTTACTGCCTTCAAAGACCGCTGTATCGCTCGCAAACAAGGGCACCGCCTCATACAGTTCAGCCGTGTTGAAGTTTCTTTTGAAAGCGCTGTTTAAGCCGACTTACCGGCCTAAACCTCGACCAAACAGAAAACCTGCCCGCCTGTAAGGCAGGACGCAGTACCACCGCTTCTTATACACAACAAAAAACGCGGCAGTCTGACGTGCGTGGAAGAGGTGAACTCCATGCAGCGACAGCTCATTCAATCACGCTAAGGCGCGCGCTGGACGGGACAGCTTATGTTACAGACGGCGACACAGTTACGATCCAAAAGACTCAAAAACGCCTTTTCGGGATAGATGCGCTGGAACTCCATCACCCTTACGGCAAGAAGGCGAATTGGGCCATGGTGCATCTGTGTCAAGGGCATAACATACGCGCCGAAACCACTATTGAAGATGAATATGGCTGCACAGTTGCAAAGTGCTTTCTACCCGATGGACGTGATCCATCCGAAGAGCTGGTTAAGCAAGGACTCGCTATTGACTGGCCAAAGTTCTCTGGAGGTAAATACAGCAACCATGAGGTCGCCGGCATCCGCAAGAAACTTTGGCGTGCCGATGCGTGCCAAAAGGCCGCATGCATGCTTGGGAAAATTTTGACGCACGAAAGAACGCTGAAAGTAAAAAAACATGAACGGCCCATTCCGGACTCCCATGGTGGCCTCCAATGCTGCAAGGCGGCATCCCTAAAGCGGACGTTGCTTGTGGCAGGTCGTGTAATGGCTATCATCGTGTTAAATTTTTAGAAGGATGGTACGTATTAATGTGTGCCGAAGTGAGCTACGCAAAGATAGAAGAGTATCCGGCTAAGGCCGACCGGTTATTCAAAGTCATGATGCGCCTGGAATTTGCGCTAAAGGAAAATGGTTATTGTAAAGACAGTATCCTTCTGAGACCAAGAGTGGCGCACGGCGGATACAACACACACAAGAAAAAACAGCGTTATTGATAGTTTCTGACGGTCCCACGTCGCCCGTCATGACCCCCAAACGGAAAATCCGCCACGGTGGGAAAACGCAGCGTGGACGTGGCGGTCGATCAATTGCATTCTTCCCCTGTCAGCATGGTGATGCCATGTCAGATTCGAGTCAGGAGATGCAGCAAGCCCTGGATAGCCCGCTTCGATGTTCGCCGACTGAAAATGCTGTCCCCGACTGCCACTCCCCAACGCCTTTTTGTTGTGTTTTAGTTTTCCCGAGCCATTATCTTCTATATTGACGTCCTTGACTGCAGCTAAGGCAGGGCCCATTTGTACACCCGAAATATTGGGGGGATTAGTGAACTCCAAAAATCCGTCTGAATCATTGTAAAAGGTGTAATCGGCCCCTTTCACTTTAACTGTTTTGTAGCTGTCGGCGGCAACATGAAATCCTGAGGACGCTGGCGTGTCCCAAGATTTCATATAGGAAACTACGGTTGCAACTGCCTTAGCATAATCCGGGTTCACCCACCCTTCGTTGTCTCCGACCATTCCAACATATTGTCTTGAATATCCGCGGATAGCGGTGTCCGAAATATGATCGAGACCATTCTGTTCTTTCTCAGCGACTAACGTCTGAGCGAGCTCAGCTGCTGTAAAGTAAAGCTCCTCGCGTTGAATAACGTGGCTTGACCCTGCAGTCGCGCGCGATTGTAACGATTGCAGTGACTGTGTCGCTGGGCTTTTGTCCGCTTTCTTTTGCAAAGCGCGTAGAGGGTTATCGATGGCCATTTTGACTTGCGTAACAACGTTCTGTTCGCGCGTATGTTTTTGCGAGGTCGTCGCCTCTCGAGTGCTTTGAGCGGTTTGAGCAGGAGTTTTTGACATGACTGCCTTAGATAAACTTGATGCAACAATGCTCTGTCAAGAGACAGAATAGGGTATTACATCAGTGCAATCTATTGGAGACAAAGCCCATTTTCGTATCCGAAAAAATTCCGATGGCAGGTAGTGTTTTGGTGGGAAAAATTGCTGATGCCTTCGGATAGCGAATTCTGCCACTACCCCATCTCCCTCACTCCATTGCCAACTATTCGCATATGTTTTCGGTGTGGTGCCTCTTACAATAACATGTTGACCCAACAATGCGTGGGATAACTCCTAACTGGTATTTGATTGTAGTTTTAGAACAAGCTTTGACATGGCATAAGTCATCGCAGAAGCAATTTGCCATGCTTGGAAAAGTTCTTCGTGTAGCTCCTCCAAGTCAGCGAACATAACGTCGCGCCCTTCGTCGGACTGTATCTTGAAATTGTGTCGCTCATAGAAGCCGTGATTAAGCTGGTTGCGTGCTTTCAGGGCCGAAGCAAAGCGGTCTTCCAAGTCGGCTTCGTAATCGACCTTACCACGCAATGCACCAATCAGCCGACCAAGTGTGTGTTTTTCGATCTGGTTGAGTTCCTTCCGAGCTTGCACTGGGTCCGGCACAATATGCCAGCCGTTTTCCAGTGCGTTTACAGCTAGAAGAAGGGTGCCAAGTTCTGTCTCAAAGAGTTGCGCTACTTCGGCGGCTATTCCGAATTTAGCATAGAGTTCGTCGCGCGTAGTCAACTTGCTTGCCTCAATAGTCTTGTTTCGGTGAGTCAAAACAACGCAGGTAAGAACATTCACTGCAAGCCTTACTACCAAAAAACACTAAATGAATATTTGCAGTAGGTTATTAGTAGAATTCTATTCTTGCCAAGTTTCTCAATAAAAACATTGATAAGTGGCGGAGCGACAGGGATTCGAACCCTGGAGACGGTCTCCCGCCTACACACTTTCCAGGCGTGCGCCTTCGACCACTCGGCCACCGCTCCGTCCGGGCGGTGTACATTGCAAGACCGGCTATTTGCAAGAGGCAAATGACCCCAAATAACGACTATTGTTAGGATAAATGAGCGAACGACGTATGAACATTGTCATTTCCAAATGATACAAGAACGAAACACAGATGCCGACACATGAGAAGACCGGTACAATCACGTCCATTTCATCGGAAAGCGCGTATATCTCTCCCTTTAAACGGCGCAGCCTGCAAGTGATTTACTCTTGCGCTGGGTGCAGTACCTCTGGATTTCGGAGCCAAACATCGCGCTGTGCAAATGGAATCTCGATCCCTTCAGCTTCAAATCGGGCCGCGATTTCATGGTTTATGTCACTTTGAACACTCAGTATCCAATTCACATCCCGTAAAATCGCTCTAATTTCAAAATCCAGAGAATCCGCGCCGAACCCCATGAATACGATGCTTGGGGGTGGCTTCATCATCACCATCGGTTGGGCTTCTGCAATTTCACGCAAAACAGCGTCAACTTTTTTAGTATCCGTCCCGTAAGCCACGCCAACTTTTACGATGAGCCGCCCAACTGTATTTCCGCGTGTGTAATTCGTAACGGTGCCTGAAATCAGATCTGAATTCGGAACAATGACATCCGTCCGATCAAATGTTTCAATCCGCGTGGAGCGCACTGAAATGTGCTTTACGTAGCCCATTTGTCCGCCGACCTCGATCCAGTCCCCCTCCGAAATGGGCCGTTCGACCAACAAAATAATGCCTGAAACAAAGTTTGACACAATGGTTTGCAAACCAAACCCGATCCCCACAGACAATGCACCCGCAACGATTGCCAAAGCAGATAAATCGATGCCTGCGACGGTAACTGCGATCAACGCAGCAAGGAAAATTCCAATGTATCCAACACCGGAAATAAGGGCGTTTTGCCCACCGATATCAATACGCGTTTTGGGGAGAACATTCTGACGCAGCGTGCTTTGAACAAAGCGTGTGATCGTATATCCAAGGACAAAAACGACAACGAATTTTAAAAAAGTTGCAGGAGAAATCCGCGTTCCGCCGATATCAAATCCTTGTAGAAATTGCGTCCACAACTCGGTGAGATCGGTCACCCGAGCGCCCCAAATCAGCGCCAACAACGGCATCACTGCAAGGGTCAGAGAAAACCCTGCGAAGATCGCCGCAAGGCTCTCTCTTGCGTCAGCTCCCTGGCCAGTGATCAAACCGTACAGATCCGAAGAAAAGCGTTGCAGAACAATCACCATGCCAAGGATGACAAGGCTAAGCACCGTCGGGTACAATAACGCATTTCCTGCTTCAGAATATCCCACAGCCGCCATCAAAGGGGCGCAAATACCGACGACCATCATCGCGTTTGCAAAACCGCGCATAACCCGGTGCATACCGCCTTTTTGAAGCGTGTCTGCACTGGGTTCGATTGTTGGTAGGCCGCATTTACGAAGTTTTAACCCCATGCAGAAAAGCGTAATACCCATGAGGATAACAATTGGGAAAGAGAGCACAGCAACTGTTTCATCGGCGGCCGTTTCCAAATCAAAAACAACCAGAATGACGCCGCGCGACACAAACAAAATCGACAACAACAACATGTAGACGCGGGCAGAACGTCGTTGCTGCCGAGTGACTGCGACCAGCGCGTCTTCATCCTCGCGGGCGAAAAGACGTTCAGCCAACCATCTGAAACCCAACAATAAACCGCCCCAAAACGGCAACATACTCAACAAGTCTTCGACACGTTCCCCAAACAAACCGGTCAACCGAAGAGCAACAGCCAATACGTAGACACCAAGCAGCGGAATAGCGATGCGCAAAAGAGAAACAAGAAAACGCCACACACCCGTGCCACGCCCGCCAAAGCGGCGCATGTATTCTATTGCCATAGCGGCCCAAACCGGCCCCTTGAAGATCAACGTCACTGAAAACACAACAAGAACCAATATGAGCGGCAATTGGTCCTTGAGTTGCGTCCGATTTTGCGCATCCGAAAGATCGGCGACATCTCTGCTTATATTAGTCGTGATGCGGCGTGTATCAGAAAGTGCCGTGGGCCAGTTGCGCGGGTCAAGCGGCGATGGTCCAAGCAGAAGCAACCGCCGTGCCTGACGATCGCGAATGACTCTATCAATTTCACCAATCAACCCATCGGCTCGTCGAAAAGCAATATCGGCCACGCGCACCGGCGCTTCCAGATCAGATAGCTGTTGGGCCAACTCCGCACGGGTCGCCGTTATTTCAGCAGGTTCCGAACCGTTTTCCGGCACAACTCCCAAGGCATCCAGTTGAGATTGGACCGCTGAAATTCGATCCGCATTGGCTCTTCGCGCATTAGAAAATTCAGTGCGAAACGCCGAAAGACGTGACCGGAGTGTTTCGAGTTGATCGATATTGATGTTTTCAGCATCATCGATGCTCTGCTCGGCATTGGCAGAAACTTCTTCCCAAAACGGGTAAAGAGGATCTTCAGCGGGTCGCGCATCATCCTGAGCGCTCGCAGCACTGAGCAGCACTGCAAAGCACAATGTCAGAAAGGCGCGCAGCACCCCGTTCATGTATCTTCGAACACGCCTGGAATGCTTGCAGGCGCGCGATCCAGCCATTTTGGTACCGGCAGCCCTTTTTCGTTTAAGAACTCAGGGTTGAACATTTTCGACTGATATCGCGTCCCGAAATCACATAGGATTGTCACGATCGTGTGGCCCGGCCCCAAATCTCGTGCCATCCGGATAGCCCCGGCCACGTTGATACCTGACGAGCCGCCCAAACAGAGACCTTCATGTTCCAGCAGATCAAAAACAATCGGTAAGGCCTCGGAATCAGGTACTTTATAGCAGAAGTCTGGTGTGAATCCTTCGAGATTGGCCGTGATACGCCCCTGCCCAATCCCTTCGGTGATCGAACTGCCGCCAGCCTCTTTCCCGGTATAGAGTTTATACAGGCCAGACCCTTCCGGATCGGCCAATGCCATTTTCACACCATGTGGCTGCAAGGCTTCTGCCACTCCGGCCAAGGTACCGCCTGAACCAATGGCACAGACAAAACCGTCTACCTTCCCGTCCGTTTGCTCCCATATTTCAGGGCCCGTGCCTTCAACATGTGCCTGACGGTTTGCAACGTTATCAAACTGGTTCGCCCAGACCGCACCATTGGGATCAGATTGGGCTAAACGCTCGGCCAGTCGACCTGAATATTTCACGTAGTTGTTTGAATTCGAATAAGGGACCGCAGGCACCTGGATAAGCTCAGCGCCCGCCAAACGGAGCATGTCCTTTTTTTCTTGGCTTTGTGTTTCGGGAATGACGATGACGGTCTTAAACCCCATGGACGCGCCAACCAACGCTAAACCGATACCGGTATTGCCGGCAGTTCCCTCGACAATCGTACCGCCGGAGCGCAAATGTCCTTTGGCCAGCGCATCTTTGATGATGAACAAAGCAGCGCGATCCTTGACCGACTGCCCGGGATTCATAAACTCCGCCTTACCCAAGATTTCGCATCCTGTGGCATCACTTGCCGCTTTCAAACGTACAAGTGGTGTGTTCCCAATGGCCTGTTCAAGATCTTTTGCGACACGCATTTGTTCGCCCCCAATTTGACATATTGTTAATACATCTATCGGCGCGACCGCGTGACCTCAAGGCATAGCAGCACTGCATGGACAATCACTTGCAAAAAGACAGGCCTTACAGGGTATCATCAGCGCCATTTCGAAGCCTGTCCCGGTGATGCGCCAGCCAATAGCAGGCCAGGATCAATGGCGCGTTCGAAATTTCGAGGTTCGCACACATCTCCATTAAAGCGTCAAAGCTAACGAGGTGCGAGCGAATGTCTTCATCCTCAGCCTCAAGACCACCCAAACCGGCCACTTCATCTGCAAGATCAGCAAGCCCGACGTAAATATAATAAAATTCGGAGGAACTACCCGGCGAACAATAGGCCTCCGCCACAGGTTCGAGCGCCTCTAATTCCAGACCGGCTTCTTCAAACGCTTCACGGCGTGCGGCTTGTTCTGCGCTTTCTCCGGCATCGACACGCCCGGCGATGGGTTCGAGTTGCCAAACCGCTCTGTCCCCCCGCGCCACGGGGCCCAAACGCACCTGTTCTACCAGCAACACCCGGTCACGATGGGGATCATAGGGTAACACCAATGCGGCATCTGATGAAATAAACACAGCACGCGACACTTCAAGCGAAAGGGAGCCGTCAAAACGCTCGTGACGCAAGTCATATTCCTCAAGCGTAAAATAATTGGCGTAGGGGCGTCTTTGTTCCGTGATCTCAACAGTACCAGACAAGGTCAACGCCCCGTGTTTGCTGTTCATCGCGTTCATCCGTGACCAAGCACGTGAACGGATCATCGGAAACATCGCGCCAACCTCAGCCGGAGGTTTCACACCGTGATATGACATTGCTTCGCGCGCCGCGTGGATACTAAGTGCCCCGTACTGATCGCGCCATTCTTCGAAAGACCATTCACCATGAGGTGTCCAAAGATCAGGTTGAGGAAAGTAAACAAGAGCCTCCTGACCGTCAGCTAACATGACTTGCTGTGTAATATAGCCGAAAGCGCCTTCATAAAAATCAAGCCTGTCAAAATCTGTCTGTCTAAGACCCTGAACCAAGAGCCCCGTCGTTTTGCCGTCAGGCGCGGAAACGATCATAGGGAAAGGGCCTTCGTCAACGCTCCGCACTAAAAAGCCAGGCAATTCAGCGTGGGTCATGCTCAGGTGATCAAAAGGACC
The DNA here is from genome assembly GCA_039983935.1 of Roseobacter sp. Taxonomy (GTDB): domain Bacteria; phylum Pseudomonadota; class Alphaproteobacteria; order Rhodobacterales; family Rhodobacteraceae; genus Roseobacter. The sequence continues at coordinate 182,740 of JBDWVP010000028.1, forward strand.
TAAAACAGTCTCTAACAGAGGTAAAAAGCGAAGAGTTCCGAAAAGAAATAATGGTTTCATGCGCGCCTGTTACCGGTTATCGCCACGTGCGCCAAGCGTATTCAGTAAAGAGGCCAGCCAGAACCCCGCCTCCCGCAAGACTGAACAGCACCAAGGGATCCATCAAGATCAGTGCGTATTCGGCCATAAATTGGAAAATCGCCGCCAGTGCATCAAAGAAGCCTTGATACCAATTGTCTAACGCCCGGTCGAACATTTGGTAGCATGCGTATATAAAAAGCCCCCATAAGACCAAAATCAGCGCGCCCCCTAGCCCATTGTTGATGGCCGCTGTAATGCCGCGCCCTGCCCGTTTGCCCATGACTGTCCAGCCTGTGACGATGCCCAGAATTGTGTTGATGTATTCAAAAGCACCAAAATCGACACTATCTGGCATCAAAGTCATAATCTGAAACGACACGAGATACGCGATCAAACCGATGCATAATGCGGCAACTAATCTGGCTGCGTCTGGCATAAGAAACCTCAATCACTCTACGATTTTTAGGGCGCGAACGTGCTCGTGCGTTCATTCTGAGGAACGCTTATTGTGATATGCTGGTCATGCGAGGTGACGAAAAACAGATAAAAGTATGGCGATTTTTAGGCGTTTATCGTCAAATTGGACGCTTAATCGTAATTTGCGTCACGTCACAATTTTTGCTCTCAAAGGCCGCTGCACAGGAGGTCAGGTAATAATTCCACATGCGCTTGAAACGTTCATCAAACCCCATGCGGTTTATCTGGTCCCACTTGTCGTTAAAGACCTCATGCCAGCGTTTCAAGGTAATGGCGTAGCTTTGACCAAATTCAACCGAATTCTCGAACCCCAATCCGGCTCGGGTCACCTGATCACGCAAAGCCTTGGGGCTGGGCAACATCCCCCCAGGGAAAATGTATTTTTGGATGAAGTCGACATCGTTGCGATACGTTTCCCATCGGTCTTCGGCCATTGTTATGATTTGCAGTGTCGCCGATTTCCCCGGTTTTAAACGTTCTTTGACCTTGTCAAAATAAACGGGCCAATATTTTTCCCCGACGGCTTCAAACATCTCAATACTGGCGATCCCATCATACAATCCTTGTTCATCTCGGTAGTCTTGCAATTTGAAAGTCACTAGATCAGATAATCCCGCATCTTCAATACGTTGCACCGCGAAGTTATACTGTTCTTGACTGATGGTCAGACATGTTACTCTCAGCCCTCGGGATTTCGCTGCGTATTCTGCAAACCCTCCCCACCCACAACCAATTTCGAGGATATGATCCCCGGGTTGAGCGCCCATTTCATCCACCATTAGCTTGTACTTGGCGACTTGCGCAGCTTCCAGGCTTTCTTGGCCAGTATCGTAGAGCGCCGACGAATATGTCATCGTCTCGTCCAGCCAAAGGTTGTAAAAATCATTGCCGAGATCATAGTGGTAGCTGATGTTTTTACGGGCCTGTTGTTTGTTGTTCCTTTGCAGCCAAAAACGCATTCTTTCATAGAATTGGACAAGTTTCTGGCCAGGATACCCATTGTACATTTCGTCGTTGTCTGTGTTGACCAGATCCATGAACGACTGCAGGTCAGGTGTGGACCACCAGCCGTCCATATAGGCTTCTGAAAACCCAAGATACCCGTCCCGAACCAAGCGAGTGAAAAGATCAGCATTGTGTACGTTCAAAACGGCGATGGGACCGGGTTGTGCGCCACTGGCTGAAAAACGTCGCCCGTCTGGCAGGATGATATCCAAGCGACCCGATTTGATCTGCTGTGCGATTGAAAAACTTTGCGCGAAATAGCGCGGCAGGTTCTTTTCTCCGTCGGTGGATGTCAGGATCATAGAAGTTTACTCGTTCTTATTCAGGTGTATTGATGAAAGGTTAAGGCAGAGGGAGCGTGTGGATCAAGTATTTCAAAATCCTTTGTTTTGATAGGCTTCCAATGCGATCTTGCGCCCGACGTCAGCTGGCACAACCGGTGCGGGATATTGTTCTGATGGTGAAAAATTCCACTGCGCAGGAATGGCGTCAAAATAGGACAGGGCCGTTTTTGAGGCAGTTTGATGCCCTTCGGCGATCCAACGGTCGGTGTAAGTACGGTCTTTGTCGAATTTATCAAGCTGCGTCACCGGATTGAAAACCCGAAAATATGGTGTTGCGTCGGGACCCGAACCTGCGGACCATTGCCACCCCATTGCGTTGCTGGCCGGGTCCCAATCCGTCAAACAGGTTTCAAACCACCGCTGACCAATTTTCCAATCCGTCAAAAGATGTTTGGTGAGGTAGCTGGCCACAATCATCCGCCCTCGATTGTGCATGCGCCCGGTGACATACATCTCACGCATGGCGGCATCCACGAACTCAATTCCGGTTCTGCCCTGTTTCCAACGGACAACCTCTTCACGGTTTTCATCGGTGTTCCAGGGGAAAGCGTTCCAATCTTCCTTCCAATTTTGCGTCAAAATATGCGGGGTGTGATGCATGAGATGATACGCAAATTCACGCCAAACCAACTCTTTTAGAAAAACTTCGGCGCCGGTTTTGCCCTCGTGTAACGCGCGCATACCAGCATGCCAGCATTGCTGCGGGCTGATCTCTCCCACCGCGAGGTTTTCAGACAGGCCGGACGTGCCATCCACACCAGGCTGATCTCGGGTAACGCCATATTGACCGATGATACGCCCCACAAAGGTGGCCAAGCGTGTGTGGGCTGCCGCTTCCCCCAACCGTACGTACGGGCGGACAATTGATGCACCACGATGCATGCCAGCATGCATTTGCCATTCGTCTATCGCGTCACTTTCGGGCCAAACCTGAGGTGCCGGGATGTCCCCTGGTGCGGGTAAAGGGCTATCAACACCGCGCTCCTTAACGGTTTTCCAAAACGGTGTGTAAACTTTGTAAAAACCGCCCGTTTTGGTTTGGACAGTCCAGGGTTCGAACATCAAATGCCCAGCGTAGGATCGCGCGTCGATGCCTTGCGCTTTCAAGGTCGATTTTATCTCGGTGTCCCGCGCCACTGCCTGCGGGTCATATAATCTGGACCAATAAACCGCCCCTGCCCCGGTCTCTCGGATCAAACATTGCAGGCAACTCAATGCGTCTCCACGCCGCAGGATCAAGCGGCTGCCCTGTTGTTCCAGCGTTTTTGAAAAATGCGCCACCCCGAGCCCAAGACGCCATTTTGGCGCCGCACCTAAGCCTTCGACAGATTGATCGCAAATAAATACAGGGATAACAGGTCGTCCGGATCGAACCGCCGCTGTTAATGCAGGCTGGTCTGTGAGACGTAAATCCCGCCGAAGCCAAACCAGAACAGGTGATGTGCTCAACGCGAACCCCTTCACACGAATTAATTATTTGTTAGTAATACGGTGCCGGACTATCCTCGGATCACAAATTTTACAGAATTCGGTCCAATGCCGTTGTGAGTTGGATGATTTCCTCTTGGGTTGTGTAATGCGTAAAACTGACACGCAACACCCCGAGATTTGCATCAACCCCCATGCCCTCCAATGCGCGCACAGCGTAAAAATCACCACCGTCCGCCATAATACCCTGTTCGATCAAATCCACCGCCACCTCAGCACCGGGTCGATCTAGTGCCATGGCAACAGTTGGCGCGCGCGCCTCAGCCTGATTTGGACCAAGGAGCCTGACCGAATTGCGAGACGACAGCATATCTAGCAGCGGTTGCAAAAGCGTCACCTCATGCGCGCGCATCAGATCATGGACGGCCTCGCCGCGCGCGGTCGGATCAGCATCCCCATCCACGTGATGTCTATAGACTGCATCAATGTAATCCGCCATGCCCGCGCAGGCCGCGACTTGTGCATGATCTGGACCAGCTGGGGTAAAGCGTTTGTACAACGTATCCGCGTTGAAATAATGCCCCTGATTGGGCAAGAGTTTTGCCAGTTCGCGCCGGATGATCATCAGCCCCTGATGTGGACCATAGGTTTTATAAGCTGAAAAAAGGTAGATGTCCGGTCCAAGCGATCCGACGTTTACAAACCCATGCGGCGCATAGGATACACCATCCACACAAACAAATGCGCCAGCCGAATGGGCCAGTGCTGTAATTTCGATCACGTTATTGATTTCGCCGACCACATTAGAACAATGCGGAAAACAGACCAGTCGGACGTTTTCATCTAACAGATTTTCAAGATCTTCCGGGTTCAACCGCCCTGTTTCGCGATCAATTTTCCATTCGCGCACGTCGATCCCGCGATCAGCCAGACGCCGCCACGGACCAGAATTTGCTTCGTGGTCTTGGTTCGTCACGATGACCGCTTCACCGGGCGACATCATTTCACCAAAGGCCTGCGCTAGGACATAAACATTTTGCGTCGTTGATGGGCCAAAACTGAGTTCATCCGGCGCGACGCCCAACAAGGCTGACATGCGCGCGCGGGCCTCATCCATTTCCTGTCCACCCAAAGAGCTGGGTGCGTACGCCGCATAGGGTTGGACTTTGCGTTCGGTGTAAAAACGGGTGAGCCGGTCAATAACCGGCTGGCACGTAAATGACCCCCCGGCGTTTTCGAAAAATGCCTTTCCTTTCAGTTCGGGAACTTGAAAGGCGGGAAACTGGGATCGGATGAAATCTATATCTAATTGCATGAAAACAAAGTTGTCCGGCTGGCCTGCAACGTCAAGAGGCGATCGCCCACAGACATCGCCCCATTGTATGCTTCATGGTTATTTTGAAACGCTCATTTCCCAGAAAAAATGGCCCCGCGCATGTGCACGGGGCCAATCATCAGCATCCACAGGACACTGCGTTTATCTTCATTCGGCCGGCGTCGCGCTTATGCCATCTTCCCCAACATGTGTTGTTGCAAGCCCGCTGGCCTCTCTTTTGCCATCACGCCAGATTGCTTTGACCAGTGCCAGCCCCATTAAAACCATGACAAAGCTAAAGGGCAAAGCTCCGATCACCATGGCGGTTTGGATTGCACCTAGCCCGCCAGCAATAATCAGACCACCAACCACAAAAGCCAAAGCAGCACCCCAGAAAATGATATGTGGGCGCGCTTTTGGACCTTCATCGCCTGCAGCATTAATCGTGTTAATGATCAAAACGGCACTATCCGCCGAGGTCACAAGATACGTCAGCAGCAAGATCACGACGATCACTGACATAACATAGGCCAAACCATCACTCAGGATAACCGCCAACATCGCGAAGAGTTGATCAGATTGTCCAGCCCCGGTGATTGCGCCATCTGCCACACCACTGAGTTCGAGATCAATGGCTGTACCGCCTACCAGAGCGAACCACACAAAACACATCAACGCAGGAATGATCATGGCCCCTAAAACGTATTCGCGGATCGTACGACCTTTGGAAATACGTGCGAGGAAAACACCTACGAATGGAGCGAAGGCAATCCACCAAGCCCAGTAAAAGATGCTCCAAGCGCCTTGCCAACCGGACAAACGGCTGTCTGTTGCGGCGGCATAGGTCGCGGCGATATCTGCCGGTGGTAGTGCAGCAGCTGTTTCAGGCAAACCATCTGTAAAGGATTGTAACGTCCCCCAAGGGCTTGTCGCGGAGCCATAAACTGTTGACAGATCTTCTGCAGACAAGGCTTGCACCGAGGCTGGAACGTTTGCCGTGAACGTCTCCATCGTTGTGGAAGTCCATACGGTCAGGATGTTTCCAGGAATAGAGACAATATAATCCCAAATGCCAACAAACAACGTTGTCAGGCCAAAGAAGGTAGAGCCAAAGACCAAGAAGAAGAACAGAATAAAGAAGCTGAGCCCCATGTTGATGTTAGACAGCCACTTGATCCCTTTTCCGACGCCAGACAAGGCTGACATCGTTGAGGCGCCCATGATCACGACCAACGCAAAGATAATGCCGATCGCTGACGAGGATTTTGAGCCATCTTCTGCTGTTGTGAACAACCAGTCACCAAAGCCGATGCGCGACAGCCCCGACAGGAACTGTTCCACCCCGAAGCCCAAGGTCTGCGCCACTCCCAAAACCGTAGCCACAACGGCAACGATATCGACAACATGTCCCACCGGACCTGACAGCGTTTTGCCAAAAATGGGAGTAAGAGCCGATCTGATCGTCAGCGGTAACCCGCGACGGTACGAGAAAAAGGCCAATGCCAACCCGACGATTGCGTAAGACGCCCAAGCGGCAAGGCCCCAATGCGTAAAGGACCAGACATACGCATCTCTGACGTTGCCTGCAGTACTGCCTTCGGTCAGCCCCTGAATGGTCGACGGGTTACTGCCAAAGTGATACATTGGTTCCGCCGTGGCGAAAGTCAGCATGCCGATCCCGATTCCGGCACCAAACATCATGGAAAACCAAGAAAAGTTGGAAAATTCCGGGGTATCAGATTCAAGCCCAAGTTTTAGACGTCCCGCAGCAGGCCAGAGCGCCATGACAAAACAAAGCAGAACAAAGAACGCCATAACATAGACGTACCAATAGCTAAACGTTGCAAGAATGATGGTGTTCAGTCCACCAAGCACGGAAGCGGCCTGATCCGGAAAGGCAATTGCCCATAAGATCAGCCCACCGACCAAAAGCTTGGCGGTAATCGTAACGTCCTTGGTAAAACCACGGTAGAACCCGCTGTCTGCCGTTTTGATCGGCAGTTCCGTTAATGGAGGTTTGATTGACATATCTGTTTCGTCCCTGTTGTTATTATGTGGTCAGACTACATCTCTTGGTCGCGAAATTGTGAGATGGACCGTCATTTTCAGCGCTTAGTCCGTCTACACGGCATTCATCGTGCACGCGCACATCCCGTGAAGACTAAATCGCCGGTCCCCCTCATGACCTATTATCTTCAAGAGTTGCACAAAAATTGTTCATCTGTCACCCCTCTTTGCATAAATCGTACCCGCGTCGCGCCAACGCATAAAGATACTCACTGGAAACAGAATACTTCGGACCGAGAATACACAAAGTATGCGTGAAAAAATTGGGAGCCGCAGATTCAGAACGGACCCACAAGACATCAACTGGGTGGAGATCCGGTATGAATGGGCCAGTCAGCAAAGTTTAGACGAGGAAATACCCACACGATTGGAGTAGCTTGAGATAACTTTTAAGTGTCAAAATACGATCATACTGCGTCAATAACGTGTGAGTGGTGTATATTTTTGGCCTAAATTCAACATTTGAGGGTACTGGCGAAATTGTAAGGTTGGGGTTCAAGGTCCCAGCATAAAAGCTCGACGATGCTGGGCGTCCTCTCAACGAAAAATCTTACTCGACATACCTCGCCAAAATTGACGTTTAGAGGGATGGCACACAAGATCCCGCTGCCTTCGATGTGCAGCTTAGCCTTCGCAGCCGCTCTATAGCCGACCATTTTAGGCTAAAACACGGCCAGCTTGTGCGGGGTTAACTTAAGGAAAAAGCCCGATCTCCCACCAGCAATACCTTACGGATCGGCTCTGACTTCACGGATGTGCACCCCCAACATCACCAAGCCTGGCCAAAGCATATAAGCTTCAATTTCCACGTTTTCACCAAATGAGAGAAGCACGATCGTCATGATGATCCCCATTGGCAAGTATCCCCGCGGATGACGCGCCGCGTCCATCATCACAAAACACGTGTGCCAAAACATCGGCAATAGCAAGGCGACGAACCCAATGGCACCTTTCACAAACAAGAGCCCATACCATGTATGATGACTGCCAATGGGCATATATTCAACAGCATGCGATCCGGGCTGAATGGTGCCGTGGCCAAACCAAAAAGCCTCATTTTGCCAACGCTCGTTCGCAATGCGTTGAAGGGTTTCTCGTACACGGGTGCTGTCCGCGCGCGCGCCTTTAAAGACGGATACAGCATCTTGAGCAAAGCTGAGCAGAGCCGTGCCAAAAACCGCCAACGAAGCGGTTAAACTTGCAGTAAGTTGCCAGGCCCATCCCCTTAAAATCAGAGGCATCATTCTGGGGCCAATTGTACAGGCCACTAAGCCGACCAAGCCCATGCGTGATTTGGAGGCGAGGATCATAAGAACACCGGCAGCGACGCCGATTGCCATCCATTTCCTGTCTGTGTCTTCGAGAGCAAACAAAACCATAACAACACCAAGCAAGGCGGCAAAGGGAGACCAAGGTGCGTAAAACTGCCATCGCGGTGTCCAGCTTGAAGGATCGAGAGTGTACAGAAATACACTAAAATATTCCGGACCCGGCCCGCCTACAGCCTTCAGAGGTGACGTGAAAATCAGTTCGGGCAAGCCAATATAGGGAGCGGCCAACATCAACGGGGCCAAACACAGAGTACCAGCCCCAATGACGCATTGCCCTCGGACCAAAACCCCACGACGTATCGGCAGAACGGCGCCAGCCAAAGGGAATAGAGCCAATAGAGCCCAGCCCTTGGCCCATCCGACCGTGGATTTGACGATTTGTTTCATCCCCAAGTCCCAATTGAGGTGCCCAACCCAAAGAGTGATGAGCAACACAAACATCCCAGCAAACCATGCCCAAATCAGGGGTGGCACAGATCCCGTCGCCCTGAGATCAGACCGCAACGCCGGGCCCAAATACAATGCCAGAGCGGCAGTGCCACCGACGATCCACGCCAAAACCGGGCCAACAACATAGAGCGCACCGACGGCGTAAAAAGGCCACGTGAAGACCATCGATTTGTACAACAGTCTTTCCATAGGGTTTTGCGGTGTCATGCCGACGTCTGCGGCAACATCTGGGGCGACGCGACCAATCGATTGATTACAGCAGACCGCACCCACCCCAGTCCAAGACCAATAAGCAACATCAAGGTTGCTGCTGCGCCAGCCGCGAACGCCAGTTTTCTGTTGGGCGAGGAGGGTTTGTCAGGCAACGATGGGTTCTCCAGAACCTGAACCAATGGGTAGGATGCATAAACATCCGATTTGGTCGACTGTGCACGCGCAATTGCCGTTGCAAAAACCGCCTCTGCAACAGCAAAGTCGCGTTGCAAATCCTGAAGACTTGCCGCTGTTGGGGCCAAACGCTGCACTTTAGATTCTTCTTCGACCAGACGTTCGGACAGCGTTGAAAACTGTTGCGCAACCCCCGCCCGTTCAGCGTCCATTTTGACAAGTTGAGATAGCAATTCAGCGCGCGCACCATCCGGCGCCAAATCGAGCGTGCTGATTTTTGGCCCTTCAATGCCTGTTACATCCTCCGCTTGTCTAAGAGCTGCTGCGGATACCGTCCGGTAGGCGGCTTTTGCGTCCTGTACTTTGGGATGCTTTGCCCCAAACGCCGATCGCGCTTGCGCGAGATTGGCCGCATGGAGCGCTACTTCTTCTGTCAAGGCAATGAATTCCGCATCGGCAAACAGCTTTAGAGTTGCCGCAGCCGCTGGTGCAGGAATTTCAAGAGAGGCTTCGAGACGCGCAACACTTTGAGATTTTTCGCTCAACGTTGCTGCCAAATCTTGGACCCGCGCATCCAACAGGCGGGTGCTATCGACAATCGCATCATATTGATCACTCGAAATCAAACCCGTCTTTTGCTGAAGATTGGCAATGTCATCCCGGGTTGCCGCGACCGACACCCGGTAATCTTCAATGGCCCCAAGTCCACTGTCTTGGCGTGTGTTCTGTTCATCTGCTCTCAACGCGTCTAATTCAGAAAAGAACGCCGCTAACAACGCATCACCACGCGCCTGTGCATCCTGCGGACTGGTTCCAGTCATCTCGACATGTATGAGACTGGTTTGGTCCACCAGATCGATACGCGGCTTTCCGAATTCCTTGCGTGATAAATCCATCTCTGCAGAGGCCGCCTCTAATATGCGATCCGCGCCAATCAAACGTTTATACGTTTCGGTCGGGCTAACCGAATTGCTGGAAAAGGCAGAATTTGCAAAGGATGACGCCTGACCAATGCCATTCAAGTTCATCGATGCAGAAGCACCGGAACCGGGAAGGATCAGAGAGGTCTGTGATTTAAAGCTAAGCGGAGCCGTGCGTAAATATCCGGTGATCGGCGCCCAGATCATTGTCCCACCAATCAGGGCGAAGGCGGCGTACCGCGGAAAACGGCCCAAGTCAGCCAGGTTACCCCCTGTCAAGACACGCTTGATCGAGATTTTTCGTTTTTTCCAAGCGGGCGCACGTGTGGGCACGAATGTATCTTGAACCGTCATGGGGCATCTCCTTTGAACGAGATACTACCTCATGTTCGGGAATACCGACGCCCCCACGATGGGTCACCGATAAGTTCATTCGGGGGATGCGCTATCCTTTAGGATAGATCAATAGAGCCCGGCTTCGCGCGCAATCAATGCAGCTTGGGTCCGGTTGGCTGCCCCAACTTTGCGGTACAGGGTTTTGACATGTAGTTTTACCGTTGGTTCCTGAAGATCCAAATCACGCGCAATCTCTTTGTTTGACTTGCCTTCGGTCAACCCTTTCAGAACCTGCAACTCTCGCTGTGACAGTTTTTCAGCCAATGGGTTTGTGGGCGCTTCTTCGGCAGCAGTCATAAAATCAATTGGTGCGTATTGTTCACCCATCGCCATAAATCGAACAGCGTTTATCATCGATTTCGCAGGCAACGTCTTGGGGACAAAGCCCGCTGCACCAGCTTCCAGTGCTTTTTCCGCAATCTCGCGTGTTGCTTCTCCGGAAATCAATGCAACCCGTTGACCACCCTCATGAGCCATCACACGCGACAATCCTTCCAAGCCATTCATCCCAGGCATATTGAGATCCAGCAACACCAAGTCATAGGGATCGTCTTCAGAAATGCGCGTGCAAGCCTGATCGACATTAGCGGCGGTGCTGGTTTCGATCTCTCCTTGAGATCCCAGAAACATCACAAGCATATCCCGCAAAAGATCGTGGTCGTCAGCGATCAAAACTCTCATGACTCACTCCTCTAATGTTTATTCGTACAACCTGGACAGCAGTGTTGCACGTCAAAAATCTCCGAATGGTTAGCCAAATACATATCTCATTCGGATAGGTCCCCCTGCCCTTCGGATCACTGGCATTGCCTTGTGGATGACTAAGGAACCCTATGGCCTAGATTCCTGTCCATCCGCTCGGTTGAGCGCCACACATAAATCAACCAGCCTTTTGGAAACGCACTCCAAATCAGAGGCTTACAAAATGAAACACCGCGATAACACCGAAGAATTCGTTTTCTCCACCCCGGTTGCTCAGCCTGTATTAAAAACAACGCATGTTGGCTCTTTGGATCTCAGTTTAGTGGATGCTACAGTCAACCAAACAATCACTACTCTTCTCTCACCCGGGTTCAGACGGGTATATTTCATGAACGCACACTGTTGTAATGTCCGCCGTCACAACAGATCCTATGCCCGGGCCGTCGCAAGCGCAGATTTCCTTCTACCAGATGGTGTCGGGGTGGCAGTCGCCTCCAAAATGTCTTCTTTAAAATTAACGGCCAATTTAAACGGGACAGATTCTGTACCTTTATTAGTGGCCCAAGCTGCACTGCAAGGGAAATCAGTTTTCCTATTTGGGAGCAAACCGGGCACCGCAGATGCAGCAGCCGCAAAGTTACTCGAAAAAAACCCCCAACTCAAAATCGCAGGAACACGGGATGGTTACGAGGGAGCGGCGAACACAGAGGCTGTCATTGCCGAAATAAATGAAAGCGGCGCGGATATTCTACTCGTGGCGCTTGGCGTCCCCCAACAGGAATTATGGCTACATGAAAATGCCCATCGCTTAAACACTTCACTAACGATGGCAGTTGGGGCTCTCTTTGACTTTCTGGCCGGAAATGTGACCCGTGCCCCAAAAATCGTACGTCAAGCCCGGATGGAATGGGGATGGAGGCTGGCGATGGAGCCACGCAGAATGGCGCGGCGATATATTGTCGGAAATGTAACCTTTTTGAGGCATGCTGCGAGAATCGCTTTTGCACAAACTTCCGGGACCAACATGCAACGCCGCTTTCTGGATTTTATAGTTTCATGCAGCACGATGCTGCTGCTGTCGCCACTTATTTTGTTGACCGCCCTAGCGGTCAAATGTGAATCGCGTGGCCCTGTGTTCTTTCGTCAGAACCGAATAGGTCGCAACGGCCAGGTTTTTTCCATGTATAAATTCCGTTCTATGTCCGTCGACGCTGAGGCCCGGCGCACATCTGTTCTTTCCTTATCCGATCGCGAAGGTATCTGTTTCAAATCGCACAAAGACCCCAGAGTGACCCGCGTTGGACGTTTCATTCGCCGTTTTTCAATCGACGAACTACCCCAAGTGATCAATGTCCTAAAAGGTGAGATGTCCATTGTTGGCCCGCGACCCGCATTGCCTTGTGAAGTAGAAGCATACCCACCACATGCTTTAGGGCGTTTGTCCGTCAAACCCGGTATCACTGGAATTTGGCAAGTTTCAGGGCGCGCGGAGATCGGTTTTGACAAAATGATCGACATGGATTTAGCCTATGCTGCATCGCGCACCATTTTGCTGGATATTGTTCTGATCCTCATGACCTTCCGCGCTGTCCTGTCAGGGCGCGGTGCCTATTAGCGCAATCAAACTCAACGCAAACAAAATTAATTCCCATGGCTTCTTTTCCTACTTCGACGGCGAAATGTTCACAAAGCACCCATTTAAGTGATTGTTTTAAAAAAACGAAGCACGGTTACCTATCCGAAAGGATAGGCCACTATACTTCTGGGGCGATGTTTGGAAACATTATTCTGTGTCATACCGTGGGGAAATATAAGAGGAAATGTTAATGTTGCGCATCGTTATACCTGCACTAATCGCTTTTACTCTCTCCGCGACAATGGGCAATGCCCAAGATCTGGAACTCCCAAAAAGCGATGTTATCCTGACAGTATCAGGCGAGATAGATTTTACAAACAAAGATGATTTGGCTGTATTCGATCTGGAAATGCTACAGGGGTTCCCCTCCACTATCGTTGAAACATCCACCATTTGGACAACTGGGCAGCAACGCTTCCAAGGTATTTCACTTTTCGATCTTTTGACGCGCCTCGGGGTTAAAAATGGAACATTGAAGGCCACTGCGATCAACGATTATTTTGTCGAAATTCCAGTTTCCGACGCTATCCTTGGGGGACCGATTATAGCCTATCACTTGAACGGTGAAGAGATGTCGATCCGTGATAAAGGGCCCTTGTGGATCGTATACCCCTATGATGACAAGGCTGACTATCGCTCCGAAACTATTTATTCGCGCAGCATATGGCAACTCGACCGCATTAAAGCAGAGTAAAAAGACGACCAACGTAAGATCAATTGAAAGCAAAACAATTTGAGCAACTTGACTAGGCCAAACTGGAAAAAATTGATCTTACCTACGTTGGTCGCCACGCTAGGATTGTTCGTGATTGGGGCGCTTTCTCTCAATGTATCACGCGACTTGAAAATTTTGAATTCCGCCAGTTCTGATAACGTCCAATGGACTTTATCACAATCCGAGGTTGAATTTCTTGAGTTTGACAATCACCTCACTGAAGAATTGTTGGAATTTGAACCTGATTTGCGGAAATTGAGGCGCGATTTTGATATCTTTTACAGCCGCATCAATACGCTCTCTGAATCTCGGCTGTACTCGAATCTGCGACTATCTTCAGATTTTTCCGTTAATTTGGCACGTGTTCAACAGTTTCTGACGGAAGCACTTCCGATCATCGATGCGCATGATGACAAAATGACATCTGACCTTCCTGAATTAAAAGTCTTAACAACCATGGCGCGACCTTATACTCGAGCCTTGTCTAATTCTGCGCTCAGTTATTTCGCAAACAATTCCGATCAAAGACGCCATGATGTTTCCGAGACACTAACGAGGTTGACCTATGCCGTCGGCATCTTGATGCTCATTTTGCTTTTGCTGTCCCTTTATCTAGGTGCCTTAAATGCACAGAATGTTCGCCGTCGTAAGGAAATAGCCCAAACAAGCAACAGGATGAAAATCGTGACGAGCACATCACTCGATGCCGTCATTGTGAGCAACGACCATGGGTATATTCTCGATTTCAATGCTGCTGCTGAAACAATTTTTGGCCACAAGGCAGCCGATGTCATTGGTCAAGATTTAGGTGCGTTGATAGTTCCAGAACACTACCGCGATGGACATCATACAGGCATGGAAAGAGTACGGCAAAACGGAGACAAGCGAATCGTCGGAAATGGTCGTGTTAAACTGGAAGCTTTACGGGCCAATGGCGATGTTTTCCCAGTAGAGTTAGCCATCCAGTCTGCTGAAACCGAAGATGGCGAAATATTTATCGCATTTCTACGAGATATATCCCGCCGTGTTCAGGGGGAAGCCGAGTTGATAAAAGCGCGTGACCTTACAGTTGCAGGAGAAAAGGCCAAAACTGATTTCCTCGCAACCATGAGTCACGAAATCAGAACGCCTTTAAACGGTTTGCTGGGTAATCTCGCCCTCTTCGAGGACACAAAACTCAACGCAAAACAAAAACAATTCGTTAAAAATATGAATACGTCTGGGCGTCTTCTGATGACACACATATCAGATGTACTAGACATCACAAAATATGATGCGGGGAAATTAAAATTACGCCCTGTATCAATGAACCTCAGCAGTCTTTTACAAGATATTATAGACAGTCAAAGTGGCGCAGCTTTAGCAAACAACACCGTTCTTGAATGGAACTGGATCGCAGACCCCGTCGCATGGATCCATGCAGATAGAGAGCGGATCCAACATATTTTGCTCAACATGATCGGCAATGCGGTAAAATTCACCCGTGACGGGCGTATTTCAGTTCAAGCAGAGGTTACATATTCTACATCAAACGACGCCAACGTTCATATCAGCGTGAGAGACACTGGCATTGGCATCGAACAGGATATCCAAGAAATGATCTTTGACGATTTTGTCACCGGGGACAGTTCTTATGATCGTGATGTTGGTGGGACAGGTTTGGGATTGGGAATTGCCCGTCGTTTCGTAGAAGCCCTGGATGGTCAGATCGGCATGGAAAGCACTAAGGGCGAAGGTAGTCTTTTCTGGGTGAATTTTCCAATTACGCCGATCTCTGAACCCGTTGAAGTTTCAACGCCCCTCAAACCCGCTGATGCAAACACAAGCTGCAATATTCTCATTGTTGAGGATAACTTGATAAATCGGCATGTCGTTAGAGAAATGCTATTTAGAAGCGGACATCTAGTAACGGAAGCGCATGATGGAAGGCAGGGCGTAGCTATTGCGAACCGTGAACATTTCGATCTCATTCTAATGGACATCAGCATGCCCGTGATGGATGGACGCACCGCAACTAAAGCCATTCGAAATGGCTGTGGTCCATGTGTCAAAACGCCAATTGTTGCCTTGACCGCAAATGCCTTAGCCGAAGAGCAAGTTACGTATCTATCGGATGGTATGAACGACGTTTTGACCAAACCGCTATCCCGCGCAACACTGAATTATGTACTAGATACTTGGGCATACGGAACAAAAGCGGCTCCCCCACCTGTTGCAACAGATCATATCGCAGAATTGCGCGATACAGTTGGGATAGAAGCGTTTGGCTCTTTGTTGGAACGTTTTACAACTGACATAGAAGATCTAATGAAATGGTTGTCTGATGTGGCAAATCATAATCTAGAAGACATTAAGGAACGGGTCCATAAAACCGCAGGCAGTGCCGCGGCCATAGGAGCGACAGATCTGCGCGCAGCTCTATTGGAAATTGAAAAAAACGCCATTCCCGACCAAGGCGAACAGCTTGCTGATACCTGCAATCGGCTGCCTCACGTTTGGCATTTGACCCGTGAATGGCTTATTTTAGAGCGAGCCCGATAACCGCAGCGAGCCCCAGGAGCCGACCAATTTCTGCGACGTTTGTCACAGTGCTATCATAGCAAGCTATTGAATCGCCGGGTAGTAGAAACGGATCATAGTCGTCCCTGTCGGCACGTCTCAACAAATCTTCGATGTCGCGTTCGATTACCACAGACACTTCCGTGACCGGGTTTCTGGAAAACAATACAGATGATCGGTTAGCACTACTGGCGCGCGCGCCACCGACGCAATTTGTATCAACCACTGCTTGCATATACCGCGATCCGTAAGGAACCTCTCGTACTTCGCGACCAATTGCGGCGCTCGCGTTATTGGCGGCCGGTTGGGTCAGGTTAGACAAAAACAAGGAAACGCCTGGCGGGCTAATCGGACTGGGGCGCATCAAATCTTCTTGGAAACACGCCCGACTTGGCACAAAAACCTCATCGTCGGTTAACAACATGATGTCGATCGCATTCTGTCCTAAAAAAACGCCCCGCATATCAATAGTATATACCTGACCTTCGCGCCGAACTTGCACAGCCGAAATATCCGCATCGGGACGCACACCACCAGCTGCACGCAGAGCCGCCGACAAATTACGCGCTTCAGTTGACGAGCCCAAAGCGCTTTGGCGCAATGAATCGACGCGATCCCCTTGAACCGCGCCTATTTCAACAGAAAACGGATCAAAAACGGCACCAGACACGCCAACAATGACCGATGCTAAATCCGCTACGCGCACTGAAATTCGAGGCCGTTCGGCAAAAAATTCTTCTGTTAACAGAAGCGCAGCGATTTCATCTTCAATTTCCTGAGTTGTTCGTCCCTGAGCTCTAATTTCAGATAGAAATGGCAACTTCAAAGCGCCATTCCGTGAGACCACGTAACTACCGCTAAACGTTTCATCTTCTGCGATGCGGATATCAACCAGATCGTTACGACTAAGTCTCTCATCCGTCAATGCGGCAGACGAAATCGCGCTGCTTTTGCCCGCTGTTCCGCCTAAAGGTGCGTGGCACTTTGCGGCATTGATCTCGGCAGAACGCAAGAATTGGGCATTAGCGCGCGTTACGTCTGGTGTTCGGTACTGCGCTTGATATCCATCCCCTTGCGCAATCGGTTCCAAATTGTCAGGCGTATCGTATCCTGCGCAACTGGTTAACGCCAAAATGGCGAACCCAAAACATCCAAATTTGAGATTATTTCCCAATTTTTCCTCGCGTCACTGCCAAACGGTTGAATCTTTCTTAGGCAATCGCGCCTCGCGGGTCGAGAGATCCTTGGCATTCAACGACTATCCGTTCGGATATGTTGCTCTCCGGTTGCCCTTAAGACCTCTCCGGAGGAGATCAAGACAACCTATCAAAAAGCCTTGTAAAACAATGATATCGTAAAGATTGGACTTGGTAATGGTTTTCAACCAGCAAACAACACGCATCGCTCAAAACCTTTTAGCGTATGGCGCGTCAGAAATAACCGCTAAGGCGTCGCGTTTGCTGGTTGTAGTTGCGGTAGCTCGGTCATTAGATCTTGCCCAAATCGGGATGGCCGCTGCGGCGCTGGCTGCAGCGGACATTCTGAAATCTCTTACTGAAAATGGCGTTGGTCAAAAAATTATCGCCGCACCTGAAGATCACTTGGAACGCACCTGCATAACGGCACAACGCATTTTTTGGGCGTGGTGCGTCGGGTTGTTTGCACTACAATCCGTGATCGGATTTACCATTTACGCCATGGGCGGCAGTGTTTTGTTGCTTGCTTTGATATTACTTCTGGCAGCTGAATATCTGTTCATGCCGGCCGGCCTTGTGCAGACAGCTTTGGCCATGCGCGCCGGGAAGTTGAAACAAACCGCTGCGATTTCAGGCGCTCAGATCGTAGCAGCCAACCTACTCTCCGCCGTTTTAACGTTGTTATGGGCATCGCCCCTCGCGCTCATTCTACCGAGGGTACTCACTGCGCCGTTCTGGTTGATTGCAATGCGCAGACTTCATCCGTGGTTCGCAGATCATACACACGGCGCGCTCCCATTGCGTCCGTTTGTGATTTTTGGTTGGGCCATTCTAGGGGTCGAAGTCGTAAAAGCGCTGCGCATGCAGGCGGATAAAGTCATTGTTGGGCTTGTCATGGGCGCAGAAACACTTGGTCTTTACTTTATGGCTTTCAACGCGGGTCTGAGCCTTGCAACATCTTTCTCCGTCGCCTTTTCCACAGTTCTGTTCCCCTTTTTGTGCGGCAGCGATGATAAAAGTCGATCTCTGCGCCAGAGTGTCCTGCTCGCATTGGGGCTGATCACGCCCTTGGTTGTCATTCAAGCGATCCTTGCACCGTGGTATATCCCCATCCTTTTTGGAGATGGTTGGGACGGTCTTTCAGAAATCGTTTCTATCCTCTGCCTCGTGGCGATCCCAACGACCCTGTGGTCCGCAGCTGCCGGTTGGTTGCGCGCGACAGGGCGCCCGCAAATCGAACTCTATGTCACCCTTTTTCTGACATTCATCGTCATGCTCAACACGGTCTTCTTGGCACCACTTGGACTGACGGCCGTCGCCACTGGCTATGTGATACTTGCAACGCTTGTCATGGTCTGTGCTTCCCTACCCGCCCTTGCCTCGGCCTTTGCGCCCCGTTTCGAAAAGGTTTAATCATGCCCCGATTTTCCATTGTTATACCCTGCTACAACGCACGAAAAACAATTACCCAAACGCTCACCAGCCTTTGCGCGCAACACTATACAGATTGGGAAGCAATATGCGTCGATGACGGTTCAACGGACGCGACTAAGGAAATTGTTTTAAACATTGCGGAGCGCGATCCGCGGATCAAGTTGGTTCAAAACCCCGGCAAGGGACCAAGTCAGGCACGTAACTATGGTGCCTCAGAAATTGCGTCTGGTCAGTTAATCGCATTTTGCGATGCGGATGATCTGTGGTCCCCTTCAAAGTTATCAGATCTGCAAACCGCCTTCATTGATCCATCCCTTGGCGGCGCATATGGACGCACGGCATTTTTCACACATCACCCGAGCGACGCAGAAGTTTTTTCAACTCTTCCCGCAAACGACCTAAGCATCGACATGCTGCTCGGCGAAAATCCGGTGTGTACGATGTCGAATGTGACCATTCGTACAGAAGTTTTCGCCGCCTCCGGAGGGTTTGACCACGCGCTCGTCCACAATGAGGATCTGGAGTGGCTCATCCGTATCGTCGGACAAGGCGCGCGCATTGTAGGTATAAATAATTTGCACACTTGGTATCGCGCGAGCACGGACGGATTATCTGCTGATTTAGCATCAATGAAGGAAGCACGTAAAAGCGCAATAGAAACTGCGTCACGTTATGGCGCAACCCCTAGCGGGAAAAGCCATGCTATTCATCAACGTTATCTGTCCCGGCGCGCTTTGAGATTGAACCAAAACCGGTTTGAACCGTTGCGTCACGCTATATGCGGAGTGGCGCAAAGCCCTATAGGTTTTTTATTCCCGCTGCGGCGTGGTGGCCTGACATTTCTGGCTGCGTTGAGCGTGATCGTTTTACCAAAACAAGCATCAAACAGATTTTTTTCCAAGTAATCCACGAGGTCTCGCCATGACATTTGCATCCATCATCGTGCCCGCATTTAACGTCGAAAAAACCCTATCAGAAACAATGCGTTATTTGTGCGCGCAATACTATCCACATTACGAAATTATCATCGTCGACGATGGATCCACCGATAAGACACATATGATCGCAAGTGATTTCGCGCAAAATGAAAACATCCGTCTTATTCGGCAGGCCAACCGCGGACTTGCAGGTGCGCGCAACTCAGGTATCGCTGCGTCTCGCGGCAGCGTTATCGGTTTTTGCGATGCCGATGATCTCTGGTTACCTGGTAAACTATCCGGCCATGTTCGACATCTAAAAGACAACCCTCATGTCGGTGTGAGCTTCTCTGGCTCCACTATGATTGATGATGAGAGTATTCCTTTGGGACAATCACAGCGCCCCCGATTATCTGACATTGACCCGGCTCATATTTTTAAACGCAATCCTATTGGCAATGGCTCGGCTCCGGTCATTAGAAAAGACGTTTTTGAGGATATTGCATTTCGGCCGAGCCACGAAAGGGAACGGGACTGGTATTTTGACGAAACCTTCCGCCAATCCGAAGACATTGAATGTTGGTTGCGGATCGCTCTCTCAACGGACTGGGAATTTGAGGGGATCGCGGATCTGCTTACCTTGTACCGCATTAGCAACGGCGGCCTGTCCGCAGCCACAGACCGACAGCTGGCAGCATGGGAGGCAATGGTTAACAAATTGCATGCAATGGACCCGGATTTTTTCACAACGCATTCGCCCGTCGCCCGTGCTTACCAACTCAGGTATTTGAGTCGGCGCGCTGTAAGTGACCTAGATGCAACTCGTGCTGTGGAACTGGCGCGTGCATCGCTGAAATCTTCGTGGACCCCTTTAATAGAAGAGCCCGTCAAGTCCGGTGTAACTCTTTTGGCAGTGGCAGCGCTCTCTGTTTTCGGGGGCGACTTTGTTCAACGGGCAATGAATTTAGCTGCAAACCCGTCCCGTATTGGTGCGTCCCAATGAGCCGGCTGCGCGTTGTTCATTTAGTTGATGATACCACGGCTGGCGGCGTCATGCGGGTGTTAGAGCATGTAACCACGTCGCCCGAAATGGCCCTTACCGCCGCTCACATGCTGCGAGTCGTGGATCGTCGCGACCTGTTTTTAGGCTCAGTTGATGCAGATGTGATAGTCTCCCATCTGTCAATCAGTTGGCGGAGATTGCCGATGTTTTTGACCTTGCGGGCCTCTAACCCAAAAATTCCAATGGTACATGTCGAGCACAGTTACACTGAGAATTTTGTCGCCATCAATGTGTTGCACCGCAAGCGTTTTGCAAGTTTGTTACGCACGTCTTATGCGTTGTTTGATCGCGTTGTGGCTGTAAGTCATGCTCAGGGAGGTTGGTTGAAAAAAAGAAGATATGTAAGCGAGGCTGCGCTGCATGTTATTCAGTCTTGCACTGATATGTCTTCGTTTCGAAATCTTGCACCACCACAGGCGGACAGGAAGATTATAGGCGCTATTGGTAGGCTTGATCGCCAAAAGGGGTTCGACACCTTGATTACGGCATTTCGTCAATGCCCAGACAGAGATATCGCACTGCACATTTATGGAGAAGGATCAGAAGAGAAAACACTACGTTTATTAGCTGACGAAGATCCGCGCATACACTTTAAAGGCTTTGTCCAGGACCCTATGACTGCAATGTCGTCGGTGGATGTCGTAGCAATGCCATCTCGATGGGAAGCTTATGGTCTTGTTGCAATCGAAGCCCTTTGCGCTGGTCGGAAACTTTTGGTGAATGATCTTGATGGGATGGTTGATCATATTCCTCTTGGCGCGCAAGTTGTCGAAGCAAACTCAGTGACTGCATGGCGCACGGCGATAAATCGTTTGAATGAAAATAGCTATCATTCCTCCCCCAATACCGAAATATCACAAGGCAGAGCACTCGAAATGCGTTTTGCAAATCGATGGGGTGATTTGCTAATGTCCCTCGATCTAGCACCTGAAAAATTCAACTTTGCAAACTGAATATTTTTCTTTGCAACTAAGTAGATGGTAATTTGGTGATGCCAAAAAACGAGCTTAAAATACCGCTATGGTTTCAGTCAGCGTGCAATCACAATATCCGCGCGCAAACCGCCGAGACGTTCGGATTTGCTAAGACGTAACACACCGCCATGGGCGCGGGCGATATCTTTTGCAATCGCCAGCCCCAAGCCGACACCACTTCCTTTATCCTGATTACGCGCACCATCCAAACGGGTAAATGGGCGGGTTGCTTCCATGCGCCTATTCTCGGGGATGCCCGGACCGTCATCTTCAATTCGAATGCGCAGGGATTTTTCACTCAGCGCCACTGAAACTTCCGCTTTGGCGCCGTATCGCACAGCATTGGATATCAAATTATCGACCGCGCGCCGGATCGCCAGTACATTAAGTTCAACAAGACCTGTGCCTTCACCATCCTGCAGAACAAGCGCGACATTACGCCCGGCACGCTTTGCCTCGGCGACGATCTGAACGACCAGTTCGCGAGGATCAATCGCCTCTGATGTGCCTTCCCCTGCTCCTTTTACGAAGTTGAGAAAAGCATCCAGCATGTCTTGCATATCGTCTACATCACGTTGGAGTTCTTCACGCTCACCATCTTCCAGCATGGAAAGGCCGAGGCGCATACGTGTTAGAGGCGTTCGTAAATCATGACTGACCCCGGACAACATCAAAGTACGCTGTTCGATCTGCCGCTCAATCCGATTTCTCATATCCAAAAAGGCACTTCCAGCGGCCCTCACTTCGATCGATCCAGACGGCACATAAGGTTCATGCCTCCCCCGTCCAAATGCCGTCGCGACACGCGCCAAACGCTTGATAGGACGCAATTGGTTTCGGAGGTATAAAATCGCAATTATCGTTACAAGGGCCCCGAAAAACAACATATTCACAAACAACTGATGCGGGTTTTCGGCCGACACTCGGTTCCGATCCAAGGTTAATTTTACCGGCCCAAACCGCGTTTCGGCAAAAACAAAAACCAACGGATCTTGCAACAGATCGATCGCGAGCAACTTTGGCAAACGTTCTGAGAACCTCCCGTTGATCGTACGCCCCGAAAAATCATACCAAGCCATTTGCGATTTTTCAGGCACCTCGCCCTGTGCGGCCGGAACCCCTGTTATCGCCAGTTCTCCAACGGCCTTTGCAACGGTTGTGGAAATAGATGCGGCATCGGGCGCATCGTCAATTACGTTGAGCACCAGTTGAATTTCCCGCGACACCGTCGTGACCATTTGCAGCGTGACATCTTCGAAATGGCGCGTCACAAACAGGACTGTCACAATAACTTGCAAAAAGACAACCGGTAAAAGCAGAATCAAAACAGCCCGCGCGTAGAGGCTGCGAGGCATATAGTGTTTTAGCCAATTAAAGATCATGCGTCGGACCCTAACCGCCCGTTAAGTCATTAGAAAGGTCTTTTAGACATGCCACAAGACTTCGCCCCTCCATATGGCGTTCCTATCGATTTAACATCTGAATTGCGCAGGATCGTTGCCCCTAATCCATCCCCCATGACTAACAAAGGCACGAACACTTATATACTGGGCAAGACAGACTTGGTGGTGATTGATCCCGGTCCTGACAGTAAAGAACATCTTGGCGCTATTTTAAACGCTGTTCAGGCATCGCAAAAAATAACGCATATTGTCGTGACACACAGTCATCTCGATCACTCACCGCTGGCACGAGATCTTGCAACCGAAACCGGCGCGCCTGTTTTTGCATTTGGAGGGCCAATGGCCGGACGTTCTTGGATCATGCAACAGTTGGCTTCGGATGGGTTTTCCAGTGGAGGAGAAGGCATCGACACTGTGTTTACACCAGACATTTGCGTCCACGATGGCGATATGATTGACGGGCGCGGCTGGTCTCTCGGGGTCATCCATACCCCCGGTCATCTCGGCAATCATATATGTCTCAGATGGGGTAATGCGTGCTTCACCGGCGATCATGTTATGGGATGGGCCAGCTCGCTCGTTTCTCCGCCAGATGGTGATTTGACAGATTTCATGAAATCAAGCCGGCGCTTGAATGAAGACAAGTGGGAGCGTTTCTATCCTGGTCACGGCGATGTTGTGGAGGACCCCCAAAAACGTCTCGATTGGCTTATTGCGCACCGTGAAACACGGGAGAGATCGATTCTGAAATCTATGGAAAAGGGCCCGGTGAACGCAGCAGAAATCACTGACTTTGTTTACAAAGAGACGCCCGCCTCTCTAATACCTGCAGCGCGGCGCAATGTTTTGGCGCATCTCATTGATTTACATGGTCGCGCAATGGTCAAAACAGAAGATAAATTGCAGGCGGAAGCTCGTTTCGCATTAGGTTGACTGTGCTACAAATAAATTCGAATTTTCGAACAAAACCCTCTAGACGGCGGAATCCGCCACTGCTATATCGCCCACACCGTTCCGGCGTAGCTCAGCGGTAGAGCAGTTGACTGTTAATCAATTGGTCGTAGGTTCGATCCCTACCGCCGGAGCCAAAGATTTCAAGGGCTTAGCGCTTACCCGCTAAGTCCTTTTTATTTTCAAGCACCGTTTAGGTACAGTATTTAACCGCGAAGCACTGTGCTCAGCTCATTCGAAGATCGTCCCATGCTTGTGTAAATTCAGGATCACGCTCACGACACTGATAAAACGAGTGTCGCGTCAGGCCCATCACGTTGGCCGCATACCAGTCCAGCATATCGTCAAAATCGACGCCGCTTTGCACGATTTTATCGTTGAGAACCAGATATTCTTGCCGTGTGGCTCAATCAATGTCATCCCTCTCGGAGCGGAAAACCTTAGACTTTTGCTTTCCTTGCCGAGAAATAAACGTAAGGAAACGCCCCTCCTCAGTCTTTGTGATACGAGCCAATGTGTAACCGATGTATAATTTATGCGCGATTTAAAGCGCCTGAACTAAGAAGCCATAAAACCTTAGCAAATCACACCTGTTTGCTATCATGTAGGAAAGTAATTGGTGCGGGTGAAGGGACTCGAACCCCCACGCCATAGGCGCCAGAACCTAAATCTGGTGCGTCTACCAATTCCGCCACACCCGCACGTAACCGATCTTTTGACCGTTGGAGGTCTCCTAACAAACCTCGCGCGCACTTGCGAGAGGAAAAATACACCTTATTAATGCTTTGGTAGATATTTTTGTCGATAACATTATTTAAAATTGACAAGGATTGCTTTCATGACGCCAAATATCGCAACCCAACAGGGTCGCTGGACGCTTGAACAAGCTTCTCACAACGCCCTCGCCGAACCCATTGTGTCCAACGGCGTGAACACCGTTGCCGGTTTTACCTATGATGCACGCGTCGTGACCACAAAAGGCCTCCAAGCGGTTCAGAATTTGAATGTGGGCGACCGATTGATTACGCGCGGAAATGGCATCGTTCCAATTGAAGCGCTCGAGCAGCAGAGCATCATAGCTCCGGCTGTCTATTTTATTGCAGGCTCCCTTGGCCATTACCCTTCCAATCGCGATAGCTTACTCCCAGCTGGTCAACCCGTTTTGGTTCGTGATTGGCGGGCAAATATTTTAGCTACAAAATCCGAGGTTCTTGCTACTGCTGAATCTCTAATCGACGGGGAATTTGTCAGGAATTTAGGGTTGCAAACGATGTCTTTGTACCGGATTTTTTGCAAGACATCTCAAATCCTTTACGCTGATGGGATGGAACTTGCATCAGCTGATCCATTTCAAACAGCAACTAACACCCACTAGCTCACCACATGTCGCGAACACCCCGGTATTTGACCTGCAATATCCCCGGCAATTGGCGCGGGACCAAAACATCTGGCGCATTCGACATGTAAGAAAACAGATGTTTCGGATGTTTAATTTACACGCACATCGCGTGCCAACACTCCGGAAATAAAATCTGCGAAAACATCACCAACGCCAGCAATTACAAACCACGACGTTGCCTGATCAGCCGTCGCACTATGAAGACCGGCTGAACCTCTTGGCTGTGCGATCCCCGTTTCCGCGCCCTTATGTAAAGCGATGCAATCAGCGTGAGCCGCTGCCGACAAACAAACCTGCAGTTTGGTAAAGGGGTATCGCATATCAATTTCTTGGAAAATTCCAGA
This sequence comes from Roseobacter sp., assembly GCA_039983935.1. GTDB lineage: Bacteria > Pseudomonadota > Alphaproteobacteria > Rhodobacterales > Rhodobacteraceae > Roseobacter. Next base: position 208,234 of record JBDWVP010000028.1, read on the forward strand.
AACAGCCGGGCAAATTTTCCAGAATGTGGGGGCAAGGCATTAACATCGAACTCCGCAGCGTGTGCCCTGAAAAGAACTGCACGCAATTTGCCGACCGCTGGTCGGGAAAATCCCGATTTGAGCCCGGTACAACAGAATTGCTTCGGTGATCAGACACAGTATCGAGAAGCCGGTTTTCATCTTCTACCTCTTGCATCATCAGCATTGTAATTTGGGCCGAAACTTCAAGGTATGCATCCGTTGAGACGACCAAAGCATGTCCATGTTCGAATTTATGCCTCTGCGTTTTATCGATCAAATGCAGCGATAAAATTTGCGCCGTGATGTCGCGAAAGTTAATCTAGTCTTCCTTACGGTCAAAAAAGAATGTGTTTATCCGCTAAAAAATGAACAACGTCGCAGTCCTCGAGACCTTCTGGCGATCATGTTTCGGCGCAATGGGCGACAGTGTATCGATGGAACGTAACAGGCAATCCTTTTGAAAAACCAGCTGGTCACCGGAGCTCCCAAAATCTGGTTTCTTTAAACCGGATGGCAGATCAATGTTGAAGCAACCTGTTCCGGCGTAATTTACCCGTTTCATTTTTAACTTATTGTAAAATAACGGTTATTATTACGGAGACGGGCACGACAACGACATCGCTTCCTGTGTTCGCACTTGAACGACACAAGCCTCCGATGTTGGCACGATTTCCTCAAGTTACCGCCAGTGTAAAAACCGAGCCCCCTCCATACCAACCATTCCCATTTCATCATCTTATAATCTGACACTTTTCCTGACACGATCGCTTGCGGTCGACGACCTTTCCTTTCACGATACGCGCGACGCGATAAAAAGGAAAATTTGATTGATTCAATTTTGCTTATTTTTTAATCTTTAAGCGCATTTTTTAATCTACGCATACATATTCGCACCCACTCTTCAAGACTGTTAACGTCTATGCATGGACCAATATACCCCGAGATGATCTGAAACTACCTGAAAACCGGCGAGGAAAACCCACATGAAAAAGATCGAGGCAGTGATTAAACCGTTCAAGCTGGACGAAGTAAAAGAGGCTTTGCAAGACGTGGGCGTACAAGGCCTGTCGGTCATCGAAGTCAAGGGGTTTGGACGTCAGAAAGGTCATACGGAACTCTACCGTGGCGCTGAATATGTCGTAGATTTCCTGCCAAAAGTTAAAATCGAAATCGTGTTGGACGACGATATGGTGGATAGCGCCCTCGAGGCTATTGTATCCGCCGCAAAAACCGAGAAAATCGGTGATGGAAAGATTTTCGTATCGCCCGTCGAACAAACGATCCGTATCCGTACTGGCGAGACGGGTTCAGACGCACTCTGAACTCCGACTGCCCAGCGTCTTCATTCCAAAAAAGAGGGATATCCGAGAATGAGCAAAGAACTACTGAAAATGATCGCCGATGAGAGTGTTGAATACGTCGACATTCGCTTTACTGACCCGCGCGGAAAGTTGCAGCACGTGACTGTCGTGTCAGATCTTGTTGATGAAGATTTCCTCGAAGAAGGTTTCATGTTCGACGGATCATCCATTGCCGGATGGAAGTCGATCGAAAACTCCGACATGAAGTTGATGCCTGATGTAGACAGCGCCTACGTCGATCCGTTCTATGCGGAAAAAACCATTTGCTTGCATTGCTCAATCGTCGAGCCAGACACAGGTGAACCCTATGAACGTGACCCTCGTTCAACAGCGCAAAAAGCCGAAGCGTACCTGATTTCCTCAGGCATTGGCGATGTATCTTACTGGGGTCCAGAAGCGGAATTTTTCCTCTTTGACAACGTAAAATATTCCAACTCTATCAATAAAGTATCTTACGAAGTTGATGCAGTGGATGCATCTTGGAACAGTGACACCGACTACGAAATGGGCAACATGGGTCATCGCCCTGGCGTCAAAGGCGGTTACTTCCCAGTAAACCCAATTGATGATGCACAAGACCTGCGTTCGGAAATGCTCTCCACGATGAAACGTCTGGGCATGAAAGTTGACAAACACCACCACGAAGTGGCGTCCTGTCAGCACGAACTGGGATTGATTTTCGGATCCTTGACCAAGCAGGCAGATGAGCTGCAGAAATACAAATACGTGATCCACAACGTGGCCCATGCATATGGTAAATCAGCGACGTTTATGCCCAAGCCAATCTATGGCGACAACGGCACAGGCATGCACTGCAACATGTCCATCTGGAAAGACGGCAAACCACTGTTCGCAGGCGACAAATACGCTGATTTGAGCCAAGAAGCGCTTTACTTCATCGGTGGTATTCTCAAGCATGCCAAAGCGCTGAACGCCTTTACCAACCCTGCGACGAACAGTTACAAACGTTTGATCCCGGGTTTTGAGGCCCCTGTTCTGCGCGCCTATTCTGCGCGCAACCGGTCTGGCTGTGTTCGTATTCCATGGACAGAAAACCCCAAGGCAAAACGTGTCGAGGCACGCTTCCCTGATCCGGCGGCCAACCCTTACCTTTGCTTTGCGGCACTGTTGATGGCTGGCCTGGACGGCATCACCAACAAAATCGATCCCGGTGAAGCCATGGACAAGAACCTCTATGACTTGCCTGCCGAAGAGCTTGCCGGCATTCCAACGGTTTGTGGTTCTTTGCGCGAGGCTGTCGAAGAGCTGGAAGCAGACATGGACTTCTTGTTGGCCGGTGACGTGTTTACCAAGGACCAGATCGAAGGTTACATCGAGCTTAAAATGGAAGAAATCGAAACATACGAGCACACGCCCCACCCAGTTGAGTTTGGCATGTACTACAGCTGCTAATCGCAGCTACTGTTTTGAGCTGCATAAAGTGCAGATATTAAAATCAGAAAAGGCGTCCATGCGGCGCCCTTTTTTAATCCTGAAACAGGCGATATCCGTTACGTAGGCTCTTTTGCACGCACGATGTAACTGTGGATCGAAAACACAACAGCTTTTGTCTTAGGCAGGCGCATAATAGTTTGTCGTTCAACACGCTGGAACGCCGCTTTTTGCGGTGTCGGTGCCTTACGTTCCCCTGCCATCTCAGAACGCGGTTGAAACAGATCAGGATCATCATACCAAATCATATTGTTTCGCCAGAGCGGACGTCCTACTTGGACCCCATCGAACAATCGGTTCACGCGGCGCGCAATATCTTCATTATATTCATCCACAGGCGCATGTATGCGTTCCAGTGGGTGCCCGGCTTTTTCTGACAACAACCAACTCGCGGGAAAGCACAAGAGCGCAGCGGTCAAAACATGCGCATCTCCGCGCTTTTCCAGAATACAGATGTCTTCTTGCAAGGTTTGACCCAGAACGACCAGTGGTGCATCCGTGATTTTATTGATTGTCACACCGTCCGGGCAACGAATGCCGTTTGGCATAACTTCAAATCCAATATCAGGCATGGCCTCCAGTGCTGTGTCCAACACTTCTTGCACAGCCGACATTGCCGATGGTTCTTGCCACAGAACGGCATCGCGTTGTTGTTCGATCAATTGGCGCCGGTAACCGATTTGCCCAGCATAACTGTCCGTGACATGCAACCACTGCCCGTCGGCCAGAGGGCGCATTCCCGGCAAGGCTTTGCCATCGGTCAGGTCATCGGGAAGTTTGGAATTTAATATCTCTGTCATGTAGCAACAAGTTACCAAACTGCGCGTCAATGTCAGTATTAACATTTTCAGTTATTGTCTGTTTCAGACAGTCATCCAATATTAGGCACGACACGCGTCTTTCACGGGAACTAAAAAAGAAGCAGAATGTTAAAGTCGGATTCGCTTATGCCAGTATCAATAAAACCGTAGATCCATGTAATAGTGGAGTTCTAGCGCACTCAACGACTTAGGGTAGAAAAAAGCACACGCTAGGCTTGAAAATTTACCATTAAATTGATTTTCCTTTTAATTTTAAGCAAAACTTGAGAAATAGGAGGCACAGAAGATGCATCAGTCACGAGCATCTAAATTTTAACGAATACCAGTGCGGTAAATGTAAGGAAGACACCTGTGACCATTAGAACATCCATCGCTGCCACAGCGATTGCACTCGCGGTAACCTCCATTGGCATAAGTGCCCAAGCGGCAACTCTTGCAGGCGACTTCGAAGTTCGCGTTGTGAACTACACATTCAATACCAATCAAAGCAGCTCAGTCGCATTGGCAAACCAAAGCAATTTTGATGCCCGCTTTGACAATGCCGTTGATGGCGAAACCCGGGACACCTTCACCTACAGCGGCGAACTGGATTTTTTTGTCGACAACTTCCCAAGGGATGTTGATGCGGAATCCATCGCGGATTTCTTTGCCAGCAACACAAATGGTAGTGTTTCAGGCCTCGATTCAGTGGTTGGTAATCTTCAGTTGAGCGCACCGACCTTCCAAACAACGACACTGTTTGAATTCACAGAAATTTACTCGAACAGCTTTGACACGCGCGTTACACATGATGACGGGTTTTCGATCTACAATGACAATGGCTCCGAGTTGGTTTCTTTTGCCAACCCGACTGGTATCCGTACAACACCAACAACAGGTGTGTTGAATTTCGAAGGTGGTGAATTCACGCTTGTGTATGCTGCTGCAAACGGCAACCCATCAAAGCTGTTGGTTGAAGGCGACGGCATCCCAGCCGTTCCACTCCCAGCACCTGCCTTGATGTTGATGGCCGGACTTGGCGCTTTTGCCGGTCTTCGTCGGAAAAAACAACGTTCGTAACTTTTGCAAATCGCAAACGAAGAACGCGGCCTTTGAGGCCGCGTTTTTTTATGATCTCTTTGGTTTTTGATCTAAAGAGTCAAAGATCGCCTCACACAAAGCCGGGCCACGTAGTTTTAAATGGTGCCGGGCCCCTCTTTGATTTGGGTGATAGGGATCTTTGACAGAGCCGTTATCCCGACGTCTAAAAAACGCCTTGGTAGATTGATTGACGGCCGTAGTTTCAGGCGTAATGCCCTCAACAAACGTACATCTGTTGCCCGTTTTCTCAAATGCTGCCTTGATATTTTTTTGAGCATCCGACCTTAGTTTCGCAACTTTCGTTGTATGTGCAGGGGCGGTTGTCATAAAAACACATGGTAGATCTGCCGGTAAGTGCTGTGATAGTTTCTTGGCATCAGCGAGCGCCAAATCCGGATGATCAGCCCATCGTCGAGCAGCATTTCCCAGAAACGCCATAATCAAAATTTTGGGTGTGTAATAGTTCGGCTCAAACATCGCTTCAAACGGAGACTTACCTGACGTGCAAAATTGATAATTGCGCCCCTGCCCCATTTGCTTGAATTGGTTTTTTGTCTTATTTACAACGCCGTATGTCCCGGCATTCACCTTCCACTTTGGGTCGACGTTACATATGGATCCCTTTGCAGCGCCTTTTCGAGCCACCCAAGAATGAATAGAGGTTGAACGCACACCGATGACGCCCACACTCATGTCACCTAGCTTCTTTAATTTGCGTTTATCACGATTATTCGGCCCGCAGGATTTTTCGATATCTGACAAAAAATCAACAAATACCGGACCCGATCCAAACGAAATCTGACTATCACCCAGCACCAAAATATCTGGCGATTTAAATGTGTCAGCCTGCGCGAAACTTGTGCCACATAAAGCAATAGCCGCTACAATCCCCTTTAGCATCGATATGGTTTGCATCGATTTTCCCCTTCCAGAATTCAAAACCTTGAATGGCCTTGTGTTTTTCAGAGCACTTTCGCACTATTGACGAACAAAGCAATGCCCACTGCGTAAACAATGGCGTGAGAATTCCACACAACATCCCAGTTCATAAGCACGAGCGCGTGATGCCATTGACACATGGCTTGTTTTGCCCGGCAGCACAGCCCACAATCAGCCGGTGAAAAGGAGCATCGCATGCCCACAAAACGCATCGAATTCATTGGACATTCCGGTGAAAAATTAGCCGCGCGGCTAGACCTGCCTCGCGGGCCACATGTGGCAACCGCAATTTTTGCGCATTGCTTTACGTGTGGAAAAGACATTCCTGCCGCGCGACGGATCGCAACGCGACTTGCTGCCAGCGGGATAGCGGTGTTGCGTTTTGACTTCACAGGGCTCGGTCATTCTGATGGAGAGTTTGCCAATACATCGTTTACGTCCAATGTGGCAGATCTCGTCGCAGCGCACGCCTATTTAACGCAAACCAACATGGCGCCCTCGATGATTATTGGTCATTCCTTGGGCGGTGCTGCCGTTTTAAAGGCCGCGCCTATTTTGAAAAGCATAAAAGCCGTTGTAACCATCGGAGCACCTTTCGATCCAGGTCACGTCACGCACAACTTCGAAAAATCTCTGCCTGAAATCGCTGAAAAAGGTGAAGCAGAAGTATGCCTTGGCGGCCGCCCGTTCACGATCAGCAAAGACTTCTTGGCAGATGTTGCAGGAGTCGAATTGTCGTCGTCGGTCGCTAAATTGGATGCCGCGCTGCTTGTCTTGCATGCGCCACGCGATTCTATCGTTGGCATAGAGAATGCCGGAGAGATATTCAGCACTGCAAAACACCCCAAAAGCTTCGTCACGCTCGACGGTGCCGACCATTTAGTAAGCGATGCAGCGGATGCGGAATATGCCGCCAGCATCATCGCCACTTGGGCGGAGCGATATTTGGATGTGAGCCGTCCTGCGCCTCCACCCGGCGCACCCGAAGGAGTTTTACGCATCACAGAGGCGGACACTAAAGGCTTCATGAATGACATTTTATCCGGCGACGGTCACCATTTAGTTGCGGACGAACCATTGGCTTATGGCGGTACAAACAAAGGACTGTCGCCATATGGGCTTTTGTCTGCGGGATTAGGTGCTTGTACGTCAATGACGATCAGAATGTATGCACGGCGCAAGGGCTGGCCTGTTGATCAAGTATCCGTAGATGTGAGCCATGACAAAGTGCACGCACAGGACGCAGATACTGGTATCGGCGACAAAATAGACACTTGGCGACGGCGTATTTCGTTAACCGGAAAGCTGACATTTGAACAACGCGCGCGCCTGTTGGAAATCGCCGACAAATGCCCCGTACATCGCACACTTGAACGCAGCTCCAAAGTCATAACGGAACTGGTCGACGCTTGATCAAACGATTTACCTGCGGCGTCCTCGACCACCGCTTGGTCGATGCGACGGCAGATGTGCTGCCGGTGGCCTTGAAAACCCAGGGTCGATGCCGCCACTGGGTGGTTTAGTTGGGCGGTCTGGTCTGTTGGGACGATCAGGGCGATCTGGTCTGCTGCCGTGTCCCGGGCGATAGCTGCCGTAGTAATAGTCATTCCACAACATCGAATCATAATAAACCGATCCACTGGTGCGGACATTGCCCGGCTCACATCCCGCGAGCGCTATTACGCCAATAACAGCGGCGAACAAAAAAGGGTTGTTTGAGACTCTACCCATTCTGTCCCGCCTCACCTGATTGCCCGGATTGATGCCAGCATCGCATTGATGTCTCCCAACGGATCCAAATCTGCCCCCGCTTCAAAAATTACTACGGCGATCGCAATTCGGTCGCTTGGCAGATCAATCGCCAGTACGGTGAAATCTATGCTCTTGCCATTTCGGTGACCCCTCCCTTTCAGGCTACTGGCCGGTAGCCCGCCAACCCGGCGTGGTTCGGGTGGAGAGACGATCGCGTCTTGCACGAGAAACGGCGCAATGTCCTGCAAGTAAGCCCTGGCCTCCCCCAGAGTGGACACGTCATGTGGAGCAATCACACCAACCCAAACGCCTTCATGGCCATTTGGTGTCATTCCAAAAAGTCGCGAAACATCTCGGATGTCATCGGCATCCGGGCCTTCTAAATCTCTTAAACCACCTGTGCGCAAAGACCAGAAATCAGGCACTTCAACCGAAAACAACGCCTTTGGTCCGTCGGTGTAGACAGCCGTCGTCCCAGCGAGCCCAACGCACGGAGCGCTGAGCAAAACCACATGAAATGCGACGGTTTTCAAACGCCTGAAGATTGAGAATAACATCCGACTTCCTCCGTTACATTCGTCACAACCAATCGAGAACGATTGTTTGCGATCTGTCTACTCACCAATTTTCTTTTTAACTGATTTTCCGATATTTTTGAAAGAAATTCAATGCACTAAATGCCATTCTTAAATTCCCTAGTGATATTGAGAATGTTGAACATTCTGGCTAGCGTTTACCTAGAAATTACATTTCCAATTCAGGCGGTGCAGTTGGCAGGCGAAAAAAAGACCTGCTTGGTGAACCTAGCAGGTCTCTTAAATTTTGACTCCGTCTTGCGCCTGGTTTCGAGGCCTGTCAACGCACGCAACGGGGCGGTGTTTAGCGGCGGGCGCCGCCCACCAGTTTCCAGACCATCGGCAAGATAACCGCAGCTAAAAGAAGTTTCATCGCATCGCCAACAAGGAAAGGCGTCAGACCCCATTCAAAGATTGGCTTATCCCACCCATAGAGCTGTCCCAACCACAACAGGCCAGGTACATAGATCATCGCATTACCGATCAGCATCGCCAGCGCCATCCACGCCAGGGATCGATCCCAGCCGCGCTGTGCGAGAGCGCCCAAGGTCAGGGTCGCAAGCACGTAGCCCACAAGGTAGCCACCAGTGCCGCCCATCATATAGCTGAGGCCAGCGTTTTCAGCGGTCGAGCTTGCAAAAATATCAAATCCAAGCGCACCGATCAGCATGTACCCGAGGATCGTCGCCAGACCAAGCCGCGCGCCATAGGCCGCCCCAATGGTCAATACCGCAAAAGTCCCCATTGTGATCGGAACAGGGCTTGGCCATATGGACACCTTAATTTTTGCTGCCACAGCCAGAACCGCAATACCAATCACGACCAGGATGATTTGTTTGACCAAAAGGGGTGTCCCTTCTCTGGGCCCAAACAGCCCGGCCAGCGGCGAATAAGAAGCAGTCGTCTGCATGTAATTGCTCTCCAATGAAGTACTGTTAGCCATTGAATGCCGCAGCCAGCGGACCTGCGCAAGGGTTCTTGCGCTAACAGCGCTGGTATTTTGTCGTTGCACGGTAGTCTTTTCGCGGGCCTTTGACCTGCCATTGGACAATAAATCGCGGCCAATGCTCAAATTCATAGGTAATTAGATAGTCGTCTGGCGCACACCAATGACGCGCTTGTCCGCCACCAGATGGAACCTTGTGAAAAAACCGACCGTCATCAAAAAAGACAGACAGATCATTGGCCCAGAAATATTGCCGCTCCGCTTGCATGGGGGGATGGTCAGCGACTGTCATCAGTCCGGCCTCACGATATGACATACCGCCCGGTGCGACTGTCCAAACCGCAATGCCTTCAAATTCAGCCTCAGGTCCTTGCACAGGCGCTATGATACGCGAAATGCGCCATTCTCCCTCAAAATCGGGCAATCGACGTTCATTGGTCATTGTAATACTGGGCTTCTATGACCCCTCCTGCCCCGTCAAGGAAACGTAACTTGCTTTCAGACCGCGCCATATCGTAGCAGGTCCATACCTCTTGGAGTGCCCGCTTGCTGCAATATTGACTGTTTTGAACGCGCCAACGGCCCCAGCTGTCGGCCCCTGCGTTAAAAACTGTTCGGCCAGAAACACTGAAATTCTGCCAAGCATGTGCATATTTGAGTTTTTTGTCGGTCATTACAGTTTTAATCCGGTGTCCATCCATCCGGTGCCATGCATCACCTGCTGCAACAATCCCTGCCCCGCCAACCAGACGAAGATGATCATGTTTGTTTTTCCATCCGCTCTCGCCTTGTGATGCGCCCAGCATCAGTTTAAGAGCCGAGCAAGCCAATAGACAATCCCGAAAAAAGGATCGATCTGCGATGATTCCCCGCTATTCCCGCCCCGATATGGTCGCCATCTGGAGCCCTGAAACGAAGTTCCGCATATGGTATGAAATCGAAGCCCATGCCTGCGATGCGATGGCAGATCTCGGCGTTATCCCCCGCGAAAACGCACAGGCCGTTTGGAAAGCCAAAGACGTCGAATTTGATGTCGCACGCATTGACGAGATTGAAGCTGTTACAAAACACGACGTCATCGCTTTTCTCACGCATTTGGCCGAACATGTCGGCAGTGACGAGGCCCGTTTTGTACATCAGGGCATGACATCATCTGATGTCTTGGACACGTGTTTCAACGTGCAACTAACCCGTGCAGCGGATATTTTGATCTCTGATCTCGAGGGATTGCTGGCGGCACTGAAACGCCGCGCGCTGGAGCATAAAGACACAATCCGCATCGGCCGCAGCCACGGTATTCACGCGGAACCCACGACAATGGGCCTGACTTTTGCACGATTTTACGCCGAAATGGATCGCAACCTGGTGCGTTTAAAAACGGCGCGTTCTGAAATTGCGACAGGTGCGATTTCCGGGGCTGTCGGAACCTTCGCGAATATTGATCCCCGCGTAGAGGAACATGTCTGCGCCAAACTGGGGCTGGAACCAGAACCGGTTTCAACCCAAGTTATTCCACGGGATCGTCACGCCGCGTTTTTTGCCGCACTTGGCGTGATCGGATCCTCAATCGAAAACATCGCGACTGAAGTACGTCATATGCAACGCACCGAGGTACTGGAGGCTGAAGAGTTCTTTTCTGCGGGACAAAAAGGCTCCAGCGCCATGCCCCATAAACGCAACCCAGTTTTGACTGAAAACCTGACTGGGCTTGCACGTCTTGTCCGCATGGCCGTGGTCCCGGCAATGGAAAATGTCACCCTTTGGCATGAACGCGATATTTCGCATTCCTCAGTTGAGCGCAACATTGGTCCAGACACGACCATAACGTTGGATTTTGCCCTTTCTCGCCTGACCTCCGTTATCGAAAAGTTGGTAATTTATCCGGACAATATGCTGGCAAACATGAACAAATTTCGTGGCTTGGTCATGAGCCAACGCGTGTTGTTGGCATTGACACAGGCCGGAGTGAGCCGTGAAGACAGCTACAAACTTGTGCAGCGCAACGCTATGAAGGTTTGGGAAGAAAACAAAGATTTCAAAACCGAGCTTCTTGCGGATCAAGATGTACTGTCTGCCCTAAGCGCAGAAGAAATCGAAGAAAAATTCGATCTCGGATACCATACAAAACATGTAGACACTATTTTTGCCCGCGTGTTCAAAGACTGAATTTCTGGGTGGGGTACCAAGCCTAAATCTTGATTTTTATTGACCAATGGTGACGTGTCGCTACTCTTGAATGACACACGCCACTAGGAGAACCGCAATGAAGATCAAGACCTTGGCCACCGCAGTCGCCCTGACACTTTTGCCCGCGGCGGGATTTGCCTACGAATGTAATTACGGTAAAAATAAACAAGCAAGCATGTCATGTATTGATGGGAATGTCTTCGACGCCACGACAGGCACATGCGTACCAGCAACCGGATAAAATAATTTTTTCCTTGATTCTAAGGCGTCCCGAAGCGGGACGTCTTTTTTTATGCCTCTTTCGCGCTATATATTGACAGTAACTTAATAAGTAAATTTTTAGGAGAAATTTTAACATGCGCATTCTTCTGGCCGCAGCTCTCGCCTTTCCAACAGCAGTTCTTGCTGCAGGAGGGGATGACAGCCCCCCCAAAAAACCTGCAGTTTTTTGTACTGGCAGTCAGGTTTATGACAAGAAATCAGGCGAGTGCGTTGATCCAAAGAACAGCAGCCTCAGTCAGGATCAAATTTACCTGACAGCACGCCAGTTATCTTATGCGGGACGATATCGCGACGCTCAGGGAGTTTTGAACGCGCTTCCAGAAAACGATCCGGGTCGTCTCACCTATATGGGGTTTACCAATCGAAAATTAGGTAACCACCAGTTGTCTATGGCCTTCTATCGCGAAGCTATTGAACGTGACCCGACGAATATTCTGGCGCGCTCTTATATGGGACAAGGCTTGGTGGATGAAGGTAAAACGGCGCAGGCTATTGTGCAGTTACACCAAATTCGCGCTCATGGTGGGCGTGGGACTTGGTCTGAAACGTCGCTCCAAGAAGCGATTAGCACAGGCACAACCTACAATTATTGATTTTCAGGCAAAAACCATCGTTCCATTTCAGCTAAAATTTACCTTTGAATGCGAGAACAAATCAAGATCGTATATTGGTAGGTAATTATGACTGAAATGGTTCCCCTTGGCTCTTTTCCTGCGCTTCCCAGCCCAGGTGGTTCAGAACCAGCCAAGCTGTCTCGCAAGGCAAAAGCAGCGATTGTTGTGCGCTTGCTGATCAATGAAGGGGCCGATATTCCGCTTGAGGAACTACCAGAAGAGTTGCAGGCAAAACTAACACATCAGATGGGCTCAATGCGCACAGTTGATCGCTCCACACTTGCGAGCGTGATAGATGAATTCGCGCAAGAACTTGAAAGTATTGGATTATCTTTCCGTGGTGGGATTGCGGGTGCCTTAGATGCGTTAGACGGGAAAATATCCAAACAAACCGCAGATCGATTGCGTAAAGAAGCTGGTGTACGCCAATATGGTGATCCATGGGCACGGTTACGTGACTTGGGCCCTGAAAAACTACTGCCCGTCCTCCAAAGCGAAAGCACCGAAGTAGCGGCTGTGTTATTATCAAAATTGGACGTGAAACGCGCAGCTGAATTGCTTGGAAAACTACCCGGCCCCGAAGCGCGCCGCATTACTTACGCAGTATCCTTGACCAGCGCCGTTACACCGGACGCTGTGGACCGTATTGGGTTGTCTCTTGCAGCACAATTAGACGCCGAGCCAATGCGCGCATTTGACAATGGGCCGGTTGAACGCGTGGGCGCTATTTTGAACTCTACCACGTCGATTACGCGGGATGATGTACTAGAAGGGCTTGATGAAACAGACGCCGGTTTTGCAGAGTTGGTCCGCCGGGCAATCTTCACCTTTGCGAATATACCACAACGGATTTCTGCGCGAGATATCCCGCGCGTCATTCGTGCCTTGGATCAAGAAGCGTTACTCACGGCCCTTGCCGGTGCAGAAGCCGCTGGATCTCAGGCTTCAGCGGACTTTATCCTCGAAAACATGTCTGGGCGCATGGCCGATCAGTTGCGCGAAGAAGTACAGGATCGTGAAAAAGTAAAACCCGCCGAAATGGAAGAAGCCGAGAGTTCAATTGTTCAAGCCATCCGCGATTTGGAAGCCTCAGGCGACCTATTAATGATCGTTGAGGACATTGATCCAGAATAAGGTGGAATTTTAGGGGAGGCGCGCGTCGGCTTTACCCCCCCCCTTTTAAATCGTACGAGAAAACTACGAATAGCTCCCGTGATGAACCCGCAACCTAAGCCTTGAGGTTAGAACGTTGCATCGTTATCCCTGTCGTGTGGGAAAACTCACACAGATAATAGATGACCAACAGGGGTCCAACGCATCAATGGCCAAAGCCCCGCCTTCTTTCTCAAAAAAAGCAACTCAATACATAACCAATCTTGCAATCGTCGGGATAATTCGCATCGCGCTATCCCTGCCCTATGCGATGCGCGTTCGGCTGGTTGGTCGTATTATGCAACATTTTGTTGGCCCAATCGCCGGGTATCGCAAAAGAGCTTTGACCAATCTAGAATTGATATGGCCCGATAAACCAATCCACGAACGGCGTAGAATCGCCAGCATGTGCCTCAATAACGTTGGGCGCACATTAATCGAGAATTACTCCAATCAGGACTTTCCTAAACGGTTGGCGCAAAACCCTTTGACCGGGCCTGGGTTTGATGCATTGCAAAATGCTGCACGCGAAAATCAACCCGTAATATTGGTCACGGGTCATTATGGGAACTATGAAGCCGTGCGCGCCGCTTTAGCAGGAAGGGGATATGCGGTCGGCGGCCTCTACAGAAACATGCGAAACCCGTATTTCAACGCACATTACGTCCACACGATGGAAGCGTTTGGCGGACCTGTTTTTCCCCAAGGGCGCACTGGCACAAAAGGATTTGTGCGCCATCTGAAAAAGGGAGGCCAATTGGTTTTGCTGTTTGATCAGCATGTTCGACACGCACCTGTTATGGAGTTTATGGGACGCCCGGCGTTAACCGCCGTGTCTGCAGCAGAACTCAGCCTAAGATACAATGCGTTGTTAATTCCATTTTATGGAATTCGGCAATCCGACGGATTGTCTTTCGAGACAGTTATGGAAACACCAATCACTCCATCAACGCCTGAGGAAATGACGCAAGCGGTTACCGACAGTTTGTCACGCCGCGTTTCCCAAGACCCGGCGCAATGGTTTTGGGTTCATAGGAGATGGCGCTTTAAAAAGAGAAAAGCTTGAATTACCAAGTTTCGTCTTCAAGGGATGTGACACTGTTTTGTTCTCGGATGGCTGGAAGGAGGACGTTGCATCTTTCAATTGGAGGAATTTTGTCCGCTTTGACGGCGTGGGTATCGCCTAAAAACAGAGAAATTCGCAAAGTTGATTGCTATTGGTAAAATCATCACGCACAGATCGGCGAGCTGAACCTGACCATAGAAATGAAAAACCCGCTTAAAACTGGTTAGATCACAGGCGAAATCAACATAAACCGACAGCATTGTGGAGTGAGAACGATCTCTATAGAAAATACGGCCGGTGAATCGACACAAACGACGTCTAGCTTTTCTCGGCGATAAACGACATCTGGGAAAGGTTCCCCAACGCGTACTTCTGGAATTTCACTAGATCGAGTACCGGAACATTCATCAGGGAAAGATCGGCGCGTTTTGAATCCATCGGCATCAACGTCAGCAGCACTGCCACCACAACACAATCGACTGGGCGAAAGTTTCAGCCACAGAACGCCCATCGAAGCTACGATTGAAGGAATAGGAGGCGCTCGGAAAAGTTCGTTAACGATTTTTCACATGGCGTACGCTGCCAACACGCCGCCAACTGTCAGATATAGCCCAAACCCATGCAGGTTAACGTAACTGCGCCGCCCCTAAAATTGGGCCATGATTCTTTGCTTGAACCAACACGACAAAAGGGACATCTCCGGCTGCATCGACTTCGACATTCAACGTCTTTCGTCCATCCCAAGTCGTTAGATGCTGCCAATCTTGCGTCACATTCGAATAGGTAATTGTTTTCCCGGCATTTTCACCACGAGTTATCCGAGCCGCGCGCTCTTTTTGATAGCGGAGCACAATTACATCCATGTCACCCAACCCTGCGACAAGTGGGTCCGCTGAAATTTCAATCTTCTTAGCGTTTTTCTTCAATTTCACACTGACGGTCGATTGCTCAGCCTTATGACGCTCGATCGCAGTTGCCACAGCCATAGGTCTTGCCCCGACAATATCTGTCACACCATTAATGACCATTTCCGGCGTATATATCGAACGACGGCCAGCAACATTTGCATACGCCCTCTGACGATCTGCGTTCTTTGGGTCCGCAAACTCATCTTTCCAGCCAATGTAATCCCAATAGTCGACATGTAAGGACAATGCGATCACATCATCACGTTCCGAAAGAACGTTCATGATCTCATCGGCCGGCGGGCAAGATGCACATCCCTGAGAAGTATAAAGCTCGACAACGACAGCGGAGTTCTCGGCTGAAACAGCTTGAGCAAAAACCAAACTCGCAATGGTCGCATACAATAAGTGTTTCAATTTCATTCCTCGCATGGCTCTGAATTGCTGCACCACCTCCCTAAAGATTTTGTTTAGAAATAACCAATCAAGGTTTGTTGAGGTTAACAGGAATAATTCTTACAATCGCGTGTTTACGATCGCATGCGTTCTGGATTTCAACGCACAAATACGTTGAAACCTGTGCTGCCTTGGGTCAATTATTCGATATGCCACTCAAGTTCATTGCTTAGCCAAAGGAAGCTATTATGCCCATCACTGTTGGTCAGGACATTTCTCACACCCGAAAAACACTTAAGGTTGGCACGCAACACATTGATTTTTACTCAATTCCTGCAGCGTCGGCTGCCGGGCTTGGCGATTTTTCCAAACTTCCTGCCGCTTTGAAAGTCGTTCTCGAAAATATGCTGCGCTTTGAAGACGGCAAAACAGTCTCCGTGGAAGACATCAAAGCATTTGCGCTGTGGGGAGAGAATGGTGGAAAAAACCCACGCGAAATTGCGTACCGTCCTGCCCGCGTATTGTTACAAGATTTCACCGGGGTACCTGCAGTCGTCGATCTGGCCGCGATGCGGGACGCGATCATAAGTCTGGGCGGTGATGCTGATAAAATCAATCCTTTGAACCCGGTTGATCTGGTTATTGACCATTCTGTGATGATTGATGAATTCGGAAATCCTCGCGCCTTCCAAATGAACGTTGATCGCGAATACGAACGCAACATGGAACGTTATACGTTTTTGAAATGGGGGCAAAAAGCCTTTAACAATTTCCGTGTGGTGCCACCGGGCACAGGCATTTGCCATCAGGTGAACCTGGAATATTTATCGCAAACCATTTGGACAGACAAAGACCAGAACGGCAAAGAAGTCGCCTACCCCGACACTTTGGTTGGCACGGACAGTCACACAACGATGGTGAATGGCGCGGCTGTGCTTGGATGGGGTGTTGGGGGTATTGAGGCCGAAGCCGCAATGCTCGGTCAGCCTATTTCCATGTTGATCCCCGAAGTCATCGGCTTTGAATTGACCGGTACGATGTTGGAGGGAACAACCGGAACTGATCTGGTCTTAAAGGTTGTCGAAATGCTGCGCGCCAAGGGAGTTGTTGGAAAGTTCGTCGAATTTTTTGGCGAAGGTCTGAATAGGTTACCTCTTGCGGATCGGGCAACAATTGCAAATATGGCACCCGAATATGGCGCGACATGCGGATTTTTTCCAATTGATGGAGAAACCTTGCGATACCTTCGTAACACCGGTCGAGATGAAGATCGCGTTGCCCTTGTCGAAGCCTATGCCAAAGAAAACGGCTTTTGGCGCGGCGATGATTATGCGCCGATTTATACTGATACGCTTCATCTGGACATGGGGACAATCGTACCGGCTATTTCGGGTCCAAAACGTCCACAAGATTATGTCGCCTTGGATACCGCCAAATCGGCTTTTAACAAAGAGATGTCAGAGACGTTCAAACGCCCTATGGGCAAAGAAGTCGCAGTTAAAGGCGAAGATTACACGATGGAGAGCGGCAAGGTTGTGATTGCGTCAATCACATCCTGCACAAATACTTCAAACCCCTATGTCATGATCGGCGCGGGCCTGGTCGCACGCAAGGCAGCGGCGCTTGGGTTGAACCGCAAACCTTGGGTCAAAACGTCCCTTGCGCCCGGCAGTCAGGTTGTTTCTGCCTATCTCGAAGCGGCAGGTTTGCAAAAGGATCTTGATTCCATCGGCTTTAACCTGGTCGGATACGGTTGTACGACCTGCATCGGCAACTCCGGCCCCATCCAAAAAGAACTCTCCGAGGCGATCGCTGAAGGTGATCTTGTTGCCACATCAGTTTTATCCGGCAACCGCAATTTTGAAGGCCGGATCAGCCCAGATGTGAGAGCCAATTATCTCGCGTCACCACCACTTGTCGTAGCTTATGCCCTAGCAGGCACCTTAGACATTGATCTCACGAAGGATCCTCTGGGCACAGATCAAAACGGCAACGACGTCTTTCTGAAAGATTTGTGGCCAACATCTCAGGAGGTTGCTGAGCTGGTGGAGCAGACTGTGACACGCGCCGCATTCCTTAGCAAATATGCGGATGTCTTCAAAGGCGACGATAAATGGCGCGGCGTCAGCACAACGGACAGCAAAACCTATGATTGGCCTGTGTCCTCTACGTACGTGCAGAATCCACCGTATTTCCAAGGGATGGGAAAAGAACCCGGCACAATCAGTAACATCCGTGATGCGCGTGTTCTGGCAATTTTGGGGGATATGATCACAACGGATCATATTTCCCCGGCCGGGTCCTTCAAAGACAGCACACCAGCGGGTCAGTACTTGATCGAACGGCAAGTACCGGTACGCGAATTCAACTCTTATGGCTCCCGTCGAGGCAATCATGAGGTGATGATGCGCGGCACGTTTGCCAATATCCGCATTAAAAACGAAATGCTGAATGGCGTTGAAGGGGGCTACACAAGAGGCCCGGATGGCACGAAAACGTCGATTTATGACGCAGCGATGGCCCATCAGGACGCTGGCACGCCGTTGGTTATTTTTGGTGGAGAACAATATGGTGCCGGGTCTTCGCGGGACTGGGCCGCCAAAGGAACCGCTCTCTTGGGCGTCAAAGCCGTGATTGCAGAAAGTTTCGAACGTATTCACCGCTCCAATCTGGTGGGCATGGGCGTTATCCCATTTGAGTTCACCAACGGGAACACGCGCAAATCGTTGGGCCTCACCGGTGAGGAAAAAGTGTCCATCTCAGGGTTAGACACGATTGAACCTCTTCAGGAGGTGCCTTGTACTGTGACGATGGCCGACGGCTCCGTTAAAGAGATCACACTGAAATGCCGGATCGATACCGCCATAGAGATAGAATACATCGAACATGGCGGTGTTTTACACTATGTTCTGCGCAACCTGGCAAATGTCGCCTGACGCGATCTACTTTCTCAAACAGGGCCGTTGCTTCATGTGCATCGGCCCGTTTTTTTATATTGATAATAAGACAATACGGCCACGTTGGACCCAATTTTTTTGATCCTAAATTCCAGCATCAATACGTTAATTCGACATGCCAAGCGCTTTTTCTAACTCGGGTAGAAAGCGCTGCTCATAATCACTGCCAAGCAACGGTCCGGCAAATCGAAAGAGAACAATGCCATCCTGATCCAAAATAAATGTTTCAGGCGGAGCGGTTACGCCCCAATCAATTGCCGTGCGCCCTTGCGGATCAAAGGCGACAGCGCGAAACGGGTTTCCGTCATCGGTTAGGTAACTGGCGGCTGGCCCTTCTTGATCTCTGAAATTTACACCAACAATAGGCATTCCATCAGCAGCCATTTCTAGCAATTTCGGATGTTCCGCGTGGCACGGTGGGCACCAAGATGCCCAAAAGTTTACCAACGTTACCTCACCCGTTGCCATTGCGCCGCGCGTCACCGAGGCAAATCCCTCTAACCCCAATTCAGTGATGGGTGGGGCACTCTTGCCAACGAAGGTGGAGCGTAACTCGTTGGGATTGCTTCTAAACATGCCGATCCCTGCCATAGCAACAAACCCGGCGAATATAACTGGCGGGGCAATCATCAGCGGCGATAGCTTAACCATCAGAGTCTCTTTTCCTTTGCTCGACCGCTTCAAGTGCACGGCGTATTTTGCGTCCCCGGCGGATACTCACCACAATTAATCCCGCAATCAAAACAAAAGAAACGATATAAGACGACAGCACCGCGTCGGCGTATTTCCCCAGATCCGGCATCACGACCTTGCCTCGCGCGCAATCAACGCGCTGGTGCGCCGAACACGGATCTCTGTGCCGGTACGGTATAGCACCAACGCAAAAAACAGCAGAACAAATCCAGCAATGGACACCAGCAATGGAAAATAGAACACGTCCGCGACGTTTTCTTCTTTGTCCAAGCTGAGCGAAGCCCCTTGGTGCAAACCCTGGTTCCAGAAGTTCACCGCATAGCGTGACAAAACAGCAAAAACCGAACCGACCAGACATAAAACGGATGTCAGATCTGCCGCAGTATCAGGGTCTTCGATCGCGCTCCACAGGGCAATATAGCCAAGGTAGAACAGAAACAGGATCAAAAACGACGTTAATCTTGGGTCCCAAGCCCACCATGTCCCCCACATGGGTTGCCCCCAAATGGCACCGGTCACCAGTGCGATCAACGTCATAACCACCCCTACGGGCGCAGCAGCTTTGGCTGCAAGAGCGCTCACATGGTGGCGTCGTACAATCCAGATCAAGGATGCAACCAGCATCATGAACCAGGCGTTGATCGCCATTAAGGCAGCGGGCACATGCAAATAAATGATTTTGACTGTCGATCCTTGTCGAAAATCATCCGGTGTGAAAAAAAATCCCCAGAACAGCCCAATGGCGAGGCAAAGGCCCGAGAGCCCCCAAAGGGCTGGCAAGACACGTTCGCTCAGCGCCAGGAACTTTACCGGGTTGGCAAAGCTCCAGAAACCACTGGGGCGTTTGGGCGTTGGGTTTTGATGGATCACAGTCATATCGCACTTTTACGCGCAGGCTCTGCCACGCTCAATGGACAAATCGACACGCTCACCGCAAGTTCACCCGCAGCGCTGCTGCCGATGCGAAAGGCAAAATTGCAATAACGCCCATCGTAATACCAGCGAGCAACAACATGGGTGTTTCCGTTTCCAAACCGTCTGAACCACGGCGCGCAACTTCGGCACCAAATATCAATGTGGGCATGTAGAGCGGCAAGACCAAAAGCGACATCAACAACCCTCCCCGTTTTATGCCGACAGTTAAGGCCGCCCCAAAGGTACCGATGACCGACAATGCAGGTGTGCCCAAGGCAAGAGATACCACCAGCCAGACGTACCCGGATACCGGCAGGTTCAGCAGCACGCCCAAAACAGGCGCCAGCAAGACTAGCGGTAACCCCGTCGTCAACCAATGTGCCAAAGCTTTGATCGACAGGGCCGCCTCCATAGGCAGTGGAGAGGTTGCCAAAAGATCAAGCGTTCCGTCTTCCCAATCCAAGGCCAACAGGCGATCCAGAGACAGCAAACACGCCAGCAAAGCCCCCAACCACAAGATACCCGGTGCAATCCGCGACAAGAGTTCAGTTTCAGGGCCGACGCCAAATGGAACCAACACTGTGACAATCAGGAAAAACGCCAACCCAAGGCCAAACCCTCCACCGGCGCGCAAGGCAAGCCTCAAGTCCCGGATCAGTAAGGCTTTCACAGGAAAACCTCATCACTGGCACCAGCAAGCGCGTTTGATTGCGCACGATAGGGTTCAACATCCAGAACAGCAGCGTCCTGCAACCCCAGATCAATATGCGTTGCGATAATCGCGGACCCGCCTGCCCCTAAATGTTTGGTGACAGCTGCCGCAAACATACCAACGGCATTTTTATCCAATGAGACCGTTGGCTCGTCCAACATCCATACTGCACGCCCTGTGACGAGTAACCGCGCCAAACCTAGCCTTCTTTTTTGCCCAGCTGAAAGCGTTCCAGCCCGGCGATCCCTAAGATCCTGAAGCTCAAAAGCATTAATGGCGTTAGATATGTCATCCTGCCCAAAAACCTGCGCCCAAAACGTGAGGTTTTCCTCGACACTGAGCATCGATTTCAACCCATCCGAATGCGCCGCGTAGGCGATCTGTTCATTGGCACCCGCGATGGTCCCGGATACCTGAGGTTGCAATCCGGCCAATGTCCGCAACAACGTCGTTTTCCCCGATCCGTTTGGCCCACGCAAAATCATAGCCTGCCCGGATAAGAGTTCGAAGCTGATGCCCATCAGAACGGGTACTCCGCCGCGCACCACGCAAAGGTCCTTTATTTTCAGTACCATGGGGGTCTCAAAATGCTTTGTTTTGCCGGGTCATCATCAAGGGTATTTGTCTGTTTCCTCACAATGGGATCAAGGCGAGCGCAATACGGCGTCCTTCGCTGAGCAACACATTATAGGTGCGACATGCCGCCGGGCTCGCCATCACTTCAACGCCCAGGCCAGCCCCTTCCAACGTTTCCCTTAAAGACACCGGCAAATGCGCAATATCCGCACCGGTGCCGACAAATAGGACATCAATTTCGCCTGCAAGCGACAAAAGCGTCTCCGCGTCGTCGTACCCTGCCCAACTTTGGGTGCCTGTTGGTCCGAGCAATATCGAGCCGGTGAATATTTCTCCGCCAACGCGAAAAAATCCGCTCCCGTAGCCATCAACTGGCTTAGCATCTGTATATGAAATCTCATTCAAGCGCATGGAATGCCTCTAACTCCAGAAAGGTAGACCAATAATAGCCGAGGTCGCGATGATGAGATAGGCCACACGGCGAAAAACTGTTTCGGCGTCCGGGTTAAAAAAACGCGCCCCAACAAAGTTTGCGACGACGTTGGGAATACCCGCAAGCAAGCCCAAGACCATAACCTGCCAAATCAACAGACCTGAACCCCAAAAAATGACGATCATAATCAGATCCATCGCCATCAGATACAAAAGAAAATTAGCGCGGATCACAGCGATTGGCAGACGACTGGACATATAGAGCAAAATGACGGGCGGCCCCGGAATGCCCGCAAAGCCACAGAAAAACCCGCCCAATGCACCAGTTGCAAGGGTAAGGCGAAAATTCAACACTCCCTTAAAGCGCCATCCTGACATCAACACGAACAGCAAAACCAACACACAAACAGAGACGATCCACCCAAAAACTTCGGCAGACATATGCGCCAGAAAATAAATGCCAATGGGCATGGTCAAAATCGCGCCGCCAAGGAGGTAAGCTACATCCCGTCGAGCCCCCTCGCGCAGTGCAGATTTGAGATTTGGCAACGGTCCGAGGATTTCGGCCATCAGCACAAAGAGCACGGCAGAGACCGGATTAAGAACAGAAGACGCAACCGCCATTAGGATCATACCGCTGCCGAAACCAGAGAACCCCCGCACGACGCCAGCGACACAGACCGCGCCAAAAAGCCAAATCAGCCCCCCGATGTCAGGGAGGGCTGACAGCACATCAGGCATCTATGTTCGCGTATTGATTCCCAGCATTTGCGTCCGGTTTCGACCAATCCCGTTTCACGCCCAAATAAAGCAATGCGGCTGAGGCGACAAATATGGAACTATAAGTCCCCACAATGACGCCCCAAATCATGGCAAAGACGAACCCACGGATCACATCTCCCCCCAAAACAAACAAGGCAATCAATGCCAGAAGTGTCGTAACCGACGTCATAAACGT
The DNA here is from genome assembly GCA_039983935.1 of Roseobacter sp. GTDB lineage: Bacteria > Pseudomonadota > Alphaproteobacteria > Rhodobacterales > Rhodobacteraceae > Roseobacter. The sequence goes on from JBDWVP010000028.1 coordinate 231,026, forward strand.
CCGGCTTAACGTTTCGTTGATCGAAATATTCAGAACCTTAGAGAGAGGTTTTTTCTTATATTTACGCAGGTTTTCCCGCACGCGGTCGAAGACAACGACCGTATCATTTAGTGAATAGCCAACAATCGTCAACAAGGCGGCAATGATCGCCAGATCAAACCGGATTTGCAATTCTGAAAAAACGCCGATTGTGAGAATGACGTCGTGGATCAATGCCAAAACCGCGCCCGCAGCAAACTGCCATTCAAAACGTAACCAGATATAAATCAGAACAGCACCGATAGCCAAAACGACGGCAATAACAGCGGTTTGGATTAACTCGCCGGATACTTTTGGCCCAACAGATTCGACCGAGGCGAAGGGCAGCGCCAAGCCCGGGTCGACAGCCTGCAGAGCAACACCAATATTTGTGATCAGCTCTCCTTCGACAGCCTCTCCACCTTCTTGTGCCTCGATGCGGATCATCGCAACATTTTGATCTGCCGCGAACTGAGGGTCAAAAACTTCGGTGATTGTAATATCACCCAGTTCCAACGCCGCCAACGCATCCCGATACAGGCCGATATCCACCTGTTGGGTGCTTTCTGTCCTGATGGTTGTGCCCCCGCGAAAATCAATCCCGAAATTCAGGCCTTGCAGCATGAAAGAGGTAAAGGCCACGACCATCATGATCCCGGATATACCGAGCCAAAGCTTCCACCGTTTGAAAAAATCGAAACTTGTATTTTGTTTGACCAGACGCAGACGCATATCAGACCTCGATATTTTTCGGGCGTTTCCGCTCGAACCAGAAAACAATGATGAGCCGCGTGACAAAAATCGCCGTAAAGACCGATGTCAAAATCCCAAGACCCAAGGTGATAGCGAACCCGCGCACCGGACCGGACCCCATCGCAAATAGGATCACTGCAGTGATGAAGGTTGTGATATTGGCGTCCAGAATCGCTGAGAGTGCTTTTTCATACCCCAGTTCAATGGCTCTGGCTGGTCCTTTTGACGTTTTTAGTTCTTCTCTGATCCGTTCAAAAATAAGCACATTTGCGTCGACCGCCATGCCGACAGTCAGCACAATACCAGCAATACCGGGTAACGTAAGTGTACCGCCAATTAGGCTTAACAGCCCGAAAATCAACGCGATATTGATGATCAGCGCGACATTCGCAAACAGGCCAAACATGCCGTAACTCAGAAGCATGAACAACAGAACGGCTGCAAACGCTACAATCGTCGCGATTTTTCCCGCATCAATGCTGTCTTGGCCTAACTCTGGCCCGATTGTGCGCTCTTCGAGGAACTCAAGCTCGGCGGGTAAGGCACCTGCCCGCAGCAGCACTGCAAGATTGGTCGATTCTTCCACCGTGAACTGGCCGGTGATAATTCCCGAACCACCTGGAATATGACTTTGAATTGTTGGGGCGCTGACCACTTCGTCATCCAAAACAATCGCGAAAGGAGAGCCGATATTTTCCGCCGTGTAGTCGCCGAATATAATCGCGCCAGAAGTGTTGAAACGGAAATTGACCGCCGCACGTCCGTTCTGATCAAAAGCGGGTTGCGCATCAACCAGCTCCTCGCCGGTGACGACAGGCGCGGTTTCAACGATGTAAAAGGCCCCTGGTTCATCAAGTGACGGCACCAATTTATTGCCAATCCCGGGGGTCGCATTTTCATCGGCTGTACGATTGATCACAGGGTTAAACGTCAATTGGGCCGTTGTGCCGATGATCTCCTTCAACTCAGCAGCCGATCCGACACCCGGCACCTGGATAAGAATGCGATCCGCGCCCTGACGTTGAATGGTCGGCTCACGGGTTCCTACTTCGTCGATACGACGACGAATGATTTCAAGGCTTTGCTGGACTGTGCGTTCATCCGATGCCAGTTTTTCTGCATCCGACAGAGACACAACAATCAAATCGCCTTCGGCGCGAACTTCGATGTCGTTTGACCCAACCCCAGTCAAAGTGACAATAGGCCGCGCCAATCCTCGCACAATTTCCAAGGCGCGCGCGATGCCATCGGGCTCAGAAATACGGATATGTACTTCGTCGCTTGGCGACGGTTGCAGCCGGATCGTGCCAACCGTCGCACGTTCAGGGCGCAACGCGTCCCTGATCTCGGGCCAATACGCCTCCATACGACTGGCATAAACGTCGGATACCTTGACCTCAGCCAACAAATGCGCGCCACCGCGCAAATCCAGCCCAAGATTGACCAACCCAGACGGCATCCATTCCGGCCACTCGCCAAGCTGTGCCTCGTTCTCAGGAGTCACAGCTCCCAATTCGATTGCTTGTGCGGCGTCATTGTGACGTTCAACCGATGTGTAAAACAGGTTAGGAGCTGCAAGCCACAAACCGACCAGACACGTCAGGACAATTGTGATCCGCTTCCAAAGATCAATTTGAAGCATATATGCGCCTTTTCAATGGCTTAAAAGACGTTTTTATTTCGCCGGTTCGGTCTTGGAAATCACTGTTGCAATGGTGTTCTGAATCACACGGATCTTTACACCCTCGGCGATTTCAACTTCAATTTCGCCATCGTCTTTCACTTTAACCACCTTACCAACGATGCCGCCTTGTGTGATAACCTGATCACCACGGCGCAAACCTGAGACCATCGCCTGATGTTCCTTGGCTTTCTTTTGTTGCGGGCGGATCAGCAGAAAATACATAATGCCGAAGATTAAAACGAGGGGCACAAACTGAGCGAATGCTTCCATGAAGATAGTCCTTTAGATATGGGCGGCGCACCAGAATGTGGCGAGACACGAATTTTGCGGGAACCTATGGTCTGTGAAGCCAGTTTGCAAGGCAGAGAGTACACGCAGAATTAATCATCTTACCCTCATTTGAGGTCAAATCGCTGCTGGGTTTGAAATGAACCCGAATCGAACCATTTCAAATAGCATGACTTTACGGAGTGCCTTTCATGATCCGTCCAATCCTGCGCTGGGTTGTATCAGCCTGCGCCCTTGTGATCTTTAGCGCCGCCATGTCTGCAGGTATGTCTGCCGGCCCCTTACCGGTCTTGGACGATTCCGCCCGGATCAAGTGGCAAGCCGTTGGCCGCCTGAACGGTGTGGGGTTTTCAAGCCGCCAAGGATGTTCCGGCACGTTGATCGCCCCGGATCTGGTCGTGACCGCAGCGCATTGTACAGGGGCTACTGAACGTATCGGCCCCAGCCGTCATTTCCTAGCGGGTTGGTATCGCGGTAAATATGTGGCTCACCGCGTTTCAGAAGATGTTCAGGTGCATCCTCTCTATGAACTCACCAAAGGAAACAAACGCGTCGCCTACGACATCGCCGTGATCCGTCTTGCCGATCCAATTCCAGAAGAACTCGTCGTGCCCGTCCCCTTGGTATCGCCAGATGTGATGCCAATGCAGCGGGCATTGTTGCTGGGGTATCAAAACAGCAGACCCCACGCGTTAAGTGGCCAAGGGGATTGCCCTCTCATTCCTAAGACTCTTTATGATCTTCAGATATTTGCATGCGAAGTCGTCGGCGGCACATCAGGCGGAGCTGCAATTTTGGAAAGCGAAGATGGGGCGGCCTTGGCTGCTGTGATCGTCGCACGACAAGGACCTCAAGGAAACGCCGTTGTTGTCCCTGTAAACGACTGGCTGCGCGACGCCTGGCGCGAGGCGTTAAGACGTGAGGCTGCGCGTCAATAATTATATCAGCGGTGCTTACGATTTGGAGCGAGATAGGTCATAAGCGGGTCACAAACCGAGTCAGCCCTGAGGAAACGCTATGCACGATATTCGCGCGATCCGAGAAAACCCAACCGCATTTGACGCCGCTCTTGCCCGACGTGGTGACGCGCCTGCCTCTGGAGACATTCTGGCGCTGGATGAGGCACGGCGCGCAAAGATAAGCGCGGCCGAAACATCTCAGGCCGACCAAAATCGCGCCTCAAAAGAAGTTGGCAAAGCTAAAGCAAAAGGCGATGACGCTGCTTTCGAACGATTGCGGGCGCTTGTCACGGAGAAAAAGGCGGAAGTCGCTCAAATGCACGCGGAGGCAAAGGCCTTGGATGCGGAGTTGACCGAAAAATTATCCTGGATCGCAAACTTACCCGCGCAGGATGTGCCTGACGGCGCCGATGAAGCGGACAACGTCGAAGTGCGTCGCTGTGGCGAGGTTCCGACTTTCGATTTTTCTCCTAAAGAGCACTTTGAAATTGCGGGAGTTTCCGCATCAATGGACTTTGAAACGGCGGCGAAAACATCCGGAGCGCGGTTTGTTATGCTTAAGGGTGCCGTCGCACGGATCCACCGCGCTTTGGCACAGTTTATGATTGATACTCATGTCGACCACAATGGTTTGACCGAGGTCAACACGCCCGTTCTCGTGCGCGACGAAGCAATGTACGGCACAGATAAATTGCCAAAATTCGCAGAGGATAGTTATCAAACGACAAACGGATGGTGGCTGGTTTCAACATCTGAAATTCCGCTCGCCTACACCGTTTCTGGTGACGTTCTTGACGAATCTGCACTACCACGACGCATGACGGCACATACACTGTGTTTCCGATCAGAAGCGGGCAGTGCTGGGCGTGATACGTCGGGGATGCTACGCCAACATCAGTTCGAGAAAGTCGAAATGGTATCGATCACCCATCCAGACCACTCAGATGAAGAACAACAAAGAATGTTAAAATGCGCAGAAGGTATACTGGAACGCTTAGGTTTAGCATTTCGGACGGTCGTACTCTGCACTGGTGACATGGGTTTTGGGGCGCGCCGTACCTTAGACATCGAAGCATGGCTGCCTGGGCAAAACAATTACCGCGAAATTTCCTCCGTTTCGACGACGGGCGATTTTCAGGCGCGCCGAATGAACGCGCGTTTTAAACCGGCAGATGGCGGCAAGCCTCAATTTGTTCATACTTTGAACGGCTCAGGTCTTGCTGTTGGTCGTTGCCTCATCGCGGTGTTGGAGAATGGTCAGCAAGCGGATGGCTCTGTGAAATTACCTGAAGTTCTAACGCCATACCTGGGAGGGAAAATCCTTTTGGGAGCGGATGGCCAGCTGCAATAGCGGACAAATTTCTCGGTGGAAACCTGACTGCTCATTGCTAGCCAAGTTTCCATCGAAAAGCCAAAATTTTGCAAGACCGGTGTGATGGACGCGTTACAGACGGTGGAATGGCTGATGAGCGTTCTTTTCCGAAAAATCGTCAGCGGCAGAATTAAGTTTATTTTCAAGTGTTAGCCGCAGTTTTTTCAAGTAGAAACAGCATTTACTTGATGTTATTAATAACCTTCTTTTCAATCTAGCGCGTAGACCGGTTTTGTCAGTGAAATTCGTGCCACAGAGAAAAGCAGAAGTCCGGCTTCATTTCACGCCTTCCTCTCCATTGCCGACGGTTGGTCAAACGCCGTTCTTACAGTATAAGGTTGACACACGAAAGCGACCAAATCCTTGCACGACCGACGCCATTCAGAATTTCAGTAACGGCGCAGCTCAAAGCCAAACAAAAAGATGCCAAAACTTAGCATGTGAAACCGGGCTCATCATGGTGATGGGTCAGGTTCTAGATGGAGTTGCAGACGTTATTGCAATTTGAGAAAGGCAAAATGGATGACAATGCTAGACGAGATGTACCATCCGAGGGCTGTTGCAGTTTATATCGTTAATGCAGATGGTTAGCTGACCTTTGAGTGCTCCGTTGCCTGCGCGACTAAAGACAGGTCCAGATACTTGCGGGATTTTTCAACCGTTGAGCGGCGCATTTTCTTTGAAGCTGGATCGATGAGCTAACATTTTTTTGGTGGACTTTGCACCTCTGGTTTTGACGTTGTTTTTATGGAGGCACGCCCGGTGACTGCGGTGCTCTCAGCGTTGTGCAACAGACTGATAAGACGGATGCACGCGGGATTACGCAGGTGTTCCACACTGACTGGTTCAGCACAGTTTACATCAAGAGTCGTAACCAGACCAAAAATGACTGCCAAGAGAAACAAGACCCAAATGAAAGAACGTTTCCTACAGCACTGAAATCAAGAAAACCGAAGTGAAATTAACTCAAGCGATACATTAGAAAAACGATTTATAATCAGACACCTTCCACTACCGCATCGATGTGACTTCGTACCCCGGTGCCTCAGCTTCATCATCAGTTAACTCAATTGGAAATCCGTCGGCTTGGATTGACAACCCTGTTGCTTCCTCCAAACGTTCGATCATCCGATCAGATTGCGCGCGCGCTCCAAATCGCTCTTGTCCATCGGTCATCATATCGATCATGAGCGGCGAAATTTCCAATGGGACGCCGTTTAAGTCGGCCAATTTTTGAAACAGACCGATGTCTTTTTGGATTAAATCCATCGTGAAGTTTACATCCCGCGCCCCGGACAGGATCAATTGACTTTCAGTCTCATGAACAAAAGATGTTCCCGACGAAATACTGATCGCCTTAAACGTGGTGGCCAAATCCATGCCCGATGCCTTCATCACAGTCAGCGCTTCACAGAGTGTCAATAAATTGGCTGTTGCGAGATAATTCGTCATTACTTTTAAAACACTTGCCGTTCCCAATGCTCCAGTGTGCAGCACGCGCCGCCCCATTTTCGTGAGCAAAGGAAGCACTCGTTCGAATGTGTCGCGTTCACAACCGGCGTAAATAGAGATGTTGCCAGTGTCAGCCCGATGACATCCGCCAGAAACAGGGCAATCCACAGCGGCGCCTCCCTTCCCTCGAACCAAGCGGCCAATACGTTTCACTTCAGCTTCGTCGGTTGTCGACATTTCCAACCATATTTTTCCATCACAGACAAATGGCAACATCTCCTCCAGAACTTTTGCGGAAGCCGCTGGCGATGGCAGACAAGTTATAACAACCTCACAATCCTGCATCATTTTAGCCGGAGAGTTCGCTGCCTGTGCACCTTGTGCGACTTTGGCAAGGATAAGATCTTCATTTAAATCGAAAACTTGAACCGATACGCCGTTGCGAATGAGGGAGCCACACAGCTTTCCACCAACATTACCCAGCCCGATAAAACCTACGTTCATGCATCGCTCCTGTCTGTGATACAATCTCAGGATCAGGAATAAGGATCGATCTGTCGCGCCTATTTGCGACGTCGTTTCGTTAAAATTCCGGAGGCACGCCTAACGCACGTAGCGCCATATTCTGATACTGTTGCTCGACATCATCCAAACTCAACCGTCCACCCTCTCGAAACCAAGTGTTCACGCCGGTTAGCATCGCCAGCAATGCCAACGTCGCAATTTTACTGTCAGCTACATGAAAAATATTTTTCGTGACACCATCATCAATGATCTCCTGTAACAACAACTCATATGTTTTACGCAAATCTTCAATGACCACGAAATTTTCGGGGGTCAGGTTTCGCAACTCCATATAGGCGATAAAAACAGCGTCCGGGCGATCTCGGTGAAACTGAATATGGAAACCCACAAAGTGTTGCAAACGCAAAACCGGATCAGCATCTTCAAAGTTTTCATAGGCCGAGAGCAATTCACGCATATGATCGCGCATTAGATCAAAAAGCAGCGTTTGTTTATCACTGGTATACGTGTAGAGAGCACCAACTTGCACGCCTACGTCGGCCGCAATCTGCCGCATGGAAACCGCAGCATATCCCTTCTGAGCAAAAAGAGAGGTTGCAGCGGCCCGGACTTTTGGGCCTGTGGATTGAGAATGTGAACCGATTGTGCGCGCCATTGACGAGACCGTATCTGAACATTTGTTCAAAACAAAGTGCACTTGCGCTATATTTGTCCATAGGGCAAACTAAGTGGGTAAATTGGAACCTGAATATGCGCTTTGCGGCTGGACTACTACTCATAGCGATAACAACCGGTTGCAACAGCCTGTTCCAGTTGCCGGAGTCGAAGGGCATTAGCAACCCGGACGCAGAGTATCCTTCTTTTGTGCCCCTTTCCGACGTAAATTTAGAGGAAATTGACACTTTGTCTGCGGCGCAAGAAACTGAAGAAGAACTGGCCCGGCGCGCCGCAAGCCTGCGCGCGAGAGCTTCACGCTTAAAATCAACTCAAATTCCATAAATTTTCACGCAGCGTACGACAAAGCGACCAACCGCGTTGCACCGCTGTGACTGACAGGATAAGTGCGACACAGTTTTTATACCAGTTCGATCAAAGGAATCATACCATGTCACAGCCACTTCGTCTTGGAATTGCTGGTCTTGGAACGGTCGGAATTGGTGTGCTGCGTATTATCCGCAAACATTCCGCGCTGCTCGAAGCCCGCACCGGCCGAAAAATAGAAATTACCGCGCTGTGCGCCCGCGATCGATCCAAAGATCGCGGCATCTCACTGGACGCTTATGCCTGGGAAGAAAATGCCGTAGATTTGGCAAAACGCGACGATATCGATGTTTTTGTCGAACTGATTGGCGGTGAAGAAGGCTCCGCAAAAGACGCAGTCGAAGCCGCGTTAGAGGCGGGCAAGGACGTTGTAACCGCCAACAAAGCTCTTCTGGCAATTCATGGGCAGGCCCTTGCTGAACACGCCGAAAATAAGGGACGTGCTTTACGCTACGAAGCAGCTGTCGCGGGCGGCATTCCGGTTGTTAAAACCCTAAGCGAAGGGCTTGCCGGGAACGAAATTACGCGCGTAATGGGGGTCATGAACGGATCCTGCAATTATATTCTGACACGCATGGAAGACGCCGGCCTGAGCTACGAAGCCGTTTTTGCCGAAGCGGACGCTCTGGGCTATCTGGAGGCAGATCCGCAACTGGATGTTGGGGGCATTGATGCCGCTCATAAACTCGCCATTTTGTCGTCACTTGCCTTTGGTACAAAGGTTGATTTTGCGGGGATCACGCTTGAGGGGATCGAACGTGTCAGTATAGACGACATCAATGCAGCGTCCGATATGGGATATAAAATCAAGCTCTTAGGCGTTGCGTGCATGACAGGTCGTGGTCTCGAACAACGTATGCAGCCGTGTTTGGTTCCCGTCAGCTCTCCTTTGGGTCAATTGCAAGGTGGAACGAATATGGTTGTGCTGGAGGGTGACGCCGTTGGGCAAATTACCTTGCGCGGTGCTGGGGCCGGTGAAGGCCCGACCGCCAGTGCGGTTCTATCAGACATTTGTGATATCGCGCGTGGTGTGAACGGGCCGATTTTCGGACGATCTGCAGACAGTTTGGTTACGTCGACCCCAGCCAGTGCTACCTTGCCCGCTTCCTATTATTTAAGAATGTCGCTGGAAGATAAACCCGGCGCCTTGGCGAAGGTGGCGGCCGTGCTCGGCGAGGCTGGTGTTTCGATAGACCGAATGCGCCAATACGGCCACGATGAACCTGCTGCGCCCGTTTTGATCGTCACGCATAAAACCACTCCGGCAGCCATTTCCCAAGCCTTGGAGGCGATGGGCTCGACGGGCGTTCTGTCCGGGCAACCGGTCGCCCTAAGAATAGAAGACGTGTAACGGATTGTTATCGAACCGACACACCGCTAAACAGCAAACAACATAATTCGACAGTTTTAAAAGGACTTTATCATGGCGGCCACAGCAGAATTTCACGACCGGATGCTTTCATTGGGTCTGGCGCGCGTTTCCGAAGCGGCGGCCCTGGCGTCGGCGCAACTCGTGGGTCATGGTGACGAAAAAGCGGCTGACCAAGCTGCGGTAAATGCCATGCGCGAACAGCTCAACATGCTGGACATTGCAGGTGTTGTTGTCATTGGCGAAGGCGAACGTGATGAAGCACCAATGTTATACATCGGTGAAGAAGTTGGAACAGGTAACGGTCCCGGTGTCGACATCGCGCTTGATCCCCTCGAAGGGACAACGCTGACGGCCAAGGACATGCCGAACGCTTTGACGGTAATTGCCATGGGACCACGCGGTTCTATGCTCCATGCACCGGATGTTTACATGGACAAACTTGCAATCGGTCCCGGTTTCGAAAAAGACGTTGTGACGCTCGAGATGTCCCCCACTGAACGCATTGCCGCATTGGCCAATGCAAAGGGTTGCGCTGCTTCTGACCTTACGGTGTGCATTTTGGAACGCCCGCGCCACGAAGCCATGATCGCTGAGGTGCGCGCCACGGGCGCATCTATTCGTTTGATTACAGACGGTGACGTTGCCGGTGTGATGCACTGCGCGGAACAAAACACCGGCATTGACATGTATATGGGCGAAGGTGGTGCCCCTGAAGGCGTCCTCGCCGCGGCGGCATTAAAATGCATGGGCGGACAAATGTATGGCCGTCTTTTGTTTCGCAATGACGATGAACGTGGCCGTGCAAGCAAAGCAGGTATTACCGATTTCGACCGGGTTTATTCCCGCGATGAAATGGTAACAGAGGATGTGATTTTTGCCGCCACAGGTGTAACCGCTGGGAACATTCTACCAGCCGTACATCGTGAACCCGGCTGGCTGACAACTGAGACGCTGATCATGCGTTCAAAGACCGGGTCTGTGCGTAGAATGAACTACCGCACACCGGTTTCTTCGCTGTCCACTTGATGAGTTGGCGTCGTTTTTTAGCAATGACGCCGACCCGTTTTACAAATAGGCTGCTCCGATGAGTTTTCTTGGTGTCGATTCATCCCTAAGCGGCAGACGCTGGGTTGGTCCCGACATCGAAACTGACCGGGCAGCTCAAAATCTCGAACAACAAACGGCGTTACCTGCCGCCGTTTGTCAAATTCTGGCCCGTCGGGGCGTCGCGCCAGCCGATGCGAATAGCTTTCTTGCACCTTCCCTGCGAGAGTTATTGCCGGACCCAAGTACCTTCAAAGATATGACCAAGGCGGCCACAAGACTATTGCGCGCCTTGGACCGTAGAGAACGCATAGCGATTTTCGCGGATTACGACGTGGACGGCGGTAGCTCTGCCGCTCTCTTGATGGTTTGGTTGCGCGACATGGGCCATGGCGCCACGTTGTACGTGCCAGATCGTATTGATGAAGGCTATGGCCCTAACGATCACGCCATGGCGACACTAGCCCGCACACATGATTTAATTATCTGTGTTGATTGTGGCACGCTTTCACACGGTCCAATCGCTGCAGCAGATGGAGCCGATGTCGTTGTTCTGGACCACCATTTGGGAGGCGAAGATCTCCCGCCAGCTTTAGCGATCGTTAATCCAAATCGTCAGGATGAAAGCGGTTTGGCAAGTCATCTTTGTGCGGCTGCGGTTGTTTTCCTATTGCTCGTCGAGGCGCGTCGTCTGCTTCGTGAGAAAGGTAAAACCAGCCCTGACTTGATGGGTTTATTAGACCTTGTTGCTCTTGCAACTGTAGCGGATGTCGCACCGCTGGTTGGCGTCAACCGAGCTTTTGTTCGGCAAGGGTTAAAAGTTATGGCGCGACGGGAACGCGCCGGCTTGACCGCGCTTGCGGATATCGCGGGTGTCGACACGGCCCCGACGTCTTATCATTTAGGATTCGTTCTTGGCCCACGGGTAAATGCCGGTGGCAGAATCGGCGCGGCAGATATCGGCGCGCGGCTTCTTGCCACCAATGACGTTCACGAAGCTGCTGCGCTAGCCGAACGGCTTGATCGGTTAAACAAAGAACGACGCGACGTCGAGGCCGCCGTCAGAGTCGCTGCAATTGCACAAGCTGAGGCCCGCGGGCTGGACCAAGCGCTTGTTTGGGCTGCCGGATCAGGTTGGCATCCAGGCGTTGTGGGTATTGTCGCTTCCCGTCTTAAGGAAACCGCTGGTCGCCCCAGCATCGTCATCGGGATTGAGAATGGGATTGGCAAAGGATCCGGTCGGTCGATCACAGGAATTGATCTTGGACAACCCATACAACGAATGGTTCAAGAAGGTTTACTTCTCAAGGGTGGCGGTCACAAAATGGCGGCTGGCTTAACCGTAGAAGCCCATAAAATTGAACCTGCCATGGCACGTTTGAACGAATTGTTATCCAAACAAGGGGCGCATGAACGCGGAGCCGCAGATTTACGTATCGATGGCCTCCTGCGCCCGAGGGCGACCTCCGTCGAAATGATAGAACTGATTGAGCAGGCAGGTCCTTTCGGCGCTTCAGCCTCAGCTCCCCGGTACTTGTTTCCCGATATGGCTATCCGTTTTGCAAAACGCATCGGCGAAAACCATCTGAAACTAAGTTTCGGTGATGAAACAGGTCAGTTGGATGGGATAATGTTTGGCGCGTTTGATGGTCCTATCGGGGCCGCATTGCAAGAGCACGGCGGTGCGCGCTTCCATTTGGCTGGCCGGGTTGAGATTAATACTTGGCGTGGTCGCCAATCTGTTCAACTGCGGCTGGAAGATGCTGCACTGGTATAATTTAAGGATAAACAAATTTTCTTTGCATTGGTTTAAATTTCCACTTGCGCCGCGAGCAAGGATTGCATAATCACCCCTCACAGCCTTTGTGGCCCGTTCGTCTATCGGTTAGGACGCCAGGTTTTCAACCTGGAAAGAGGGGTTCGATTCCCCTACGGGCTACCACTTTTACCAAATTTTCAATGACACTCTGGCAGCGCAGAAATAAAGGCGCGCCCCTGCCCTACTCTGGACATGTCGGTTACAGTTCGAAGCTTTTTAAAGCGCAATTTTCGGCGCCGATACAATAGTCCAAAAAGTACTGGTCAGAAGCAGGAAACGTTAAAAACAAATTCAGATTGATTGCGAACCGATCGCTATCCCGCTCGGAGATTTACCCTGAACGCGAGAGAGTTTAGCTTGTGAGCTTATCCATCAAGCTTATTTTGAGGAATCCTAAAAATTTAATGTGATCAAAAACCTTCCAATCAGACCAATAAGTTAGCCTTTTGATGCATTCTATTCGGTCACATTCCTCAAAAGCACTTTCGAGCCAAGCCCTGGTTGCGAGCTACGTTGTCCAGCCGTAATTCACTCATATGGAACGGAACAAGACGCATCTAAGCCGTTTTCAGCTTAGACACGCCTTTGCCCTTACGTTTGATCACAAAACTGAAAACACCTGATGGTAGCTTCTAGGATGGCCTCATTCGCGTCACCCTTAGGCAAAGTTCTGTTGTTGATCTTCAGTTTCCTCTGCCACGTCTGCAGACATAGTTCTGAAAGCCGCAATCATTTTACGAAGTTCATCGGCATCTGCACTCAATGATGTACTGACAGCAGTCGTTTCTTCAACCATAGCTGCGTTGTGCTGGGTCGTTTGATCCATAGTGGCAACTGCTGTGTTGATTTCTTGAAGCGCTGTTGCCTGCTCTTGCGCAGCATGCGTAATTGTCCCGACAAGCTCTCCTGTTGAGGAAACGCTCGCAACAATTTTTTCCAAAGCTTCACCTGCTTTTTCGACCAGTTCAACACCTGCACGTACTTGCGTATCACTTATAGTGATCAGCTCAGAAATTTCCTTTGCGGAGTCAGACGCACGTTGCGCCAAAGCTCGGACTTCCGAAGCAACAACCGAGAATCCACGACCGGATTCGCCAGCCCGTGCAGCCTCCACCCCAGCGTTCAGTGCCAAAAGATTTGTCTGGAAGGCAATGTCATCAATTACCGCCATAATCTTGGCAACCTTATCGGAAGATTCAGCGATGCGTTGCATTGCATCAACAACCTCCCTGACCGTTCCACCACCTGCTTCTGCTTCAGAGCGCGCCTCGACAACCGCCGCATCCGCATTGTTCGCATTCTCAGCAGTTGATTTGACGGTTGCTGTCAACTCTTCAAGCGCTGCGGCAGTTTCTTCTAACGTTGCAGCTTGATTTTCCGTCCGGCGGGCCAAATCTCCTGATGCTTCACTCACTTCCGATGCGTTTCCAGAAACACCCGTCACTGTATCATCGACGTTTCTGATTAATTGTGAAAGACGCCCAACAGCATTGTTAAAATCAACCCGTAGCCGTTCGTAATCGCCTTCAAATTGGCTCGAAATCTGGCAAGTCAGATCCCCTTCTGACAACTTATTCAAGCTGGATGCCAATGCCTGTACAACGGTATCACGCGCTTGATCATCGGTGAGTCTTTCGCTTTCAGCGGTAATCCGGGCATTTTCTGATGTAGAAATGTCCATTCCCATCATAACCACCTTAAATGCCTTGCCACTTTGGTCGACGATTGGGGTCAGATTCGCGCGCAACCAAAGGCTTGCGTCATTCTGAGACGCCAAACGCAATTTCGCATATTGCGGCTGTCCTTCGTTTAATGCCGCCCAAACTTCTTCTTGGTTTTCGAGCGTTGGCTCTTTGTCGGACAGGAAACTCTGATGATGGCGTCCATCCACCTCAGACGCGCTCAAATGCACCATGTTCAGGAACCGGTCGTTTGCCTTTATGACGCAACCGTCCAAATTATACTCAACGATGCATTGCTCCTGATCCATCGCAGAAATAACGCCTGCATGCATCCGCTCTTGCGTAACTTCGCGCCATTGCAAAATATTGCCAGCGTATCCACCGTCTTCTGCTTTCACATAAGACGCGTTCAGTTCAAATTTAAGGTCGCCGATCGAAATATCTGTCCGCCAAGGAAGCCTGCTTGGATCGGACAGAATAGCACGTTGATGTGATGGATTCGCGTGGAAACGATCGATGCTATTGCCATCCACACTGTTTGCATCAAAGTCAGGCCACACACCTCGGAACTCTTCAACATGTTCATTTAACATCTCTTTGGAAGCTTTGTTGGTAAACAAGACCTCCATCTCCGGGTTCACGATCATCATCGCAGAGTTGCTATCATCGAAAGCAAAGCTCTTTGAAAAGGATTCCATCAGTTTGTCGTCAGCGGCCTTGAGATCGTTGCGCATGACATCCAGTGCGCGCGACAAATCGCCAATTTCTGATTTTTCTTTTGTTGTCGAGATTTCGACACCAAATTCCTTACGTGCAACGCTCGTCATTGCATCATTCAACAAATGTACCTGGCGGTTGAAACGATTGCTCATGAGGAAAGCGACAAAAACACTGACAATCAATGAAAGGGCAGCGGCAGCGGCAAAAATTACGGCGTGTAGTTGCCCTATTTTTGCCTCCTGTTTGTTTAACACATGTATGCCCTCAAGGAGCTGAAGTTCCACCGCACGCAGTCGTTCTATCCACTCCGAAGAAGTTGCGAACCAGTCCAAACTGCTGACCCCGCTCAGATCACCGCCAGACGCCACGAGAGCGCGAAGTTCAGTGATTGCGGCACTCTCCGGGAATTCGGAAAACTGCAATCCATCTATGGCTTCTCGTGAGTAGAGTTCTGATTGATATAACGCGAAGGCTTGTTTGCCACCTGCTTCGAAAAACTTGCGAAGCTGATCAGCAGAAAATTCGCCACTGGCAAACCCGGCTGCGCCAAATGCGCGTTCTTGGCCTGCCGCTTCTTTGCCTTCACTCAACGAAACATAGCTTGCTCCCGCCAGCGCGATAGTACCTAGGTGAATATCAGCAAATGTAACATCTGTAATTGTAAGCGCATCTTTGATCATGTGCGTATACAGAGACGCCAATTCCGGCACGCCAACTGTGAGCGATGAAATGCGTTGACGCATCGTACCCAGTTCTTCCAGGTCATGCTCGAACGTGCTCAACAAATCCGGGTAGTCCAGTGCAATTACATCGTGCAGCCCAGCGAAGATTTCGACTTCTTCGTCCACCTTCTTTCGCTGTTCAACAAGCACGTCGCCAAAGTTCGCACCCTTTGATCCGACAAAACCAGCGGAATAGCCCCGTTCAATCTGTAAATCATGCACAAGCGCACTCACGATGTCAGCGTAATCAAGGGCTGTTTCGATGTGGTTTGTCTGCTTTATTTCCTGCACCGAGCCATACAGACCGATCCCAGAAACAGAAACAATTCCGATAAGGGGAATTGCGACAATTGTAAGAATTTGTTGGCGTAGTTTCATGGCAATCACTCATACTTTCACACAGTTGATACCAGAACTACACATTCAACCCTTAACATGAAAATAACGCACAATTGTTCAGCATGTTGCCCAATCCTACAACGCTAAATATGGGAATTTGATTGTTACATTATACACTTCAGGAGTTTACACATCGTGGATTTCATTGTCCCACCTGAATTTTTCAAATGATTTCAGTCATAAATGACGCCAGAGCACGAGAGTAGTTTAACATCAAGTTGATGCGCAAGGTTCTTGCAGAAACTCCAGATCAGGATCCGAAAAAACCTTTATTTCTCCATCTGATCGCCCAGAAAAAAAATAATCAGCTGGGCCGTTCCGGTTAATAAATTCCAAATCGAAGACCGAAAATGACGGGTACCAAGTTTCGATCTGGTCTTGATTTATGGGTGAGTCGGGCGTGAAATCAACAATCTGTTCTCTGCCTTGCTCCGAAACAGTTTCAATCTAGCCCGAAAGAAGACCTGCGGAAAAATTTATCTGCACTCGAAAAACATCTCGGCCAGAAAATGAATTGATCCTACAGGGTGGATGAGCACCCAAATTGTTCTAATTTGAAGATCAATTGACTACCTCTCAACCTCGTGCGAGTGCTCGCAAGAACAAACAAACTGGCCTTTTGTTATTATGCCCAATGTCCTGATCACTGGCGGTGCCAAACGAATAGGTGCGCATCTTGCCCGTCGTTTCGCACGCGAAGGGTTTAACGTTGTCATCCATTACAATGCGTCCGCGCTCCACGCCGAAACGTTATGTGACGAACTCAACCAAAACCGGAAATGCTGTTGGTTGGTGCAGGGTGATCTATCCCTTTCCGCGGAGATAGAGACAGTTTTTGAGCATGCAAGGCAGGCCGTTGGACCGATCGATGTCTGCATCAACAATGCATCGAGTTTTCTGAACGATGACATGAGTGCAATCCACGGTGACCACTTCGAAAACCATATGAATGTGAATCTCAAGGCTCCTGTGCATTTCGCACGCCTTTTGCGCGATCAGAAAGAATGGGCTGAGGATCGTTTGGTTATCAATCTGTTGGACAATAAGGTTTTCGCCATCAATCCTGACTTTTTCACCTACACCCTAAGTAAATCGGCCCTGCTGACGGCAACAGAAATGATGGCGATGCAGTTTAACGGAACACCCCGAGTATGCGGGATTGCTCCGAGCATTACGTTGATCAGCGGCAAACAAACACAAGAAAATTTCGAAAAGAGCAGCCGTATTAACCCCATGTCGCGCAAGGTGTTTCCCTCTGATATTTGCGACGCTGCTGTTTTTATGTGGAAGACAAAAGGATATGACAAACAAGTCATTATCATCGACGCAGGCCAAACAACGTTAAATCTACCGCGTGATGTTGCATTCTATATCAAGGAAGGCCTGCTGGATGGGTGAGTTTCAGATAATCATCGAGGACCTCGAGTTGTCCATGTACCTTGGCTTGCATGATTTTGAGAAAAAAACCCCTCAAAAGGTTCTTTTGTCGGCCAAGTTTTTTGTTGAAGGTGTTCAGTATCCAGACGAGCGGTTCGTCGATTACGATATTATAGCGGATTTCATTCGTACATTTAACGGCGCGCGGATTGGCACCCAAGAAGAGTTAACGATCAGGATTCATTCATATATTATCGAGCAAGGTGCAATAAGAGCGACGGTTTATTCCCGTAAACCTGACGTTTACAAAGACTGCAAATCTGTCGGTATCGTTTATTCTGGGTGACAGGTATTGTTCTCTCCTCGATCCAACACCATTTAACGCACTGGTTGTTTGTAATTGAAACAAACGACCTTGGTCATTCAATAGATAGCCCGTTGCAACATTCAGGTTACGCTGACCTGCTCCCTGTCTGAGCTTCCGCCCTGAAGTTTTTCTCGCTTTGATGTAGAGTTTGCTCAACCTTTCGAAGGAGCAAGCGGTTGCGAAAGAGCCGGTTTAGCGAAGCCCAAATTATTCACTGCGCTGCAGGGTATTACGCAGCAATGTCCCGGGACGGGGATGATCAAAGAGCAAGAAGCAGGGACGCCGACTGCGGATCTGTGCCGCAAGCATGGTCTCAGCTAAGGGACGTTCTATAAGGTCAAGTCGCAGGAGGGCAGCATGGAAGTATCGAAGCTGCGTGCGGACCCTGATGAGAATGCCACGTCGAAGCGTTTGTTGGCTGATACTATGCTGGACAATGTCGTGCTGAAGGACTTGCTGGGAAAGAACTGACGAAACCGAATACGCCGACCCTTTGCTATAGTACTGACAAACATTCCACTACTTTTTCTAAAATATTCCAGAAGCACCGCGCTGAATTCACGTGACGGTTAAGGTTTTTTTACTGTTGCAACGTTAGATATCCAGGGGATCATTCAAGGCAATCACATTGTTATGGCTAAAACCAACGATTTTATGACTGCTCAACATCTGATGGCGATTTTTTACACGACAGGTGATTTATGACATTCACGCCCATTACTCTTGGAACTGGACTGACCAGTTATAATTATCTGGCCCGCACACGCGACGCGCAACAAGCGCTTTTTGACGAGAATCCGTTGAATGTGCGCGAAGTCGAAGAAGTTACCGAAAAGTTAGAGAACGTTCTGACATCGGATGATCTAATGGAAGATCGCACGCTCCTAAAAGTAGCCCTCGGCGCTTTCGGATTGGATGAGGATTTAAACAACCGAGCGTTTATCAAACGCATCCTGGACTCAGATTTGGAGGACTCACAATCCCTTGCAAATCGACTGACTGATACACGCTACCTCGCCTTGGCGGAAACTTTCAACTTTAATGGTGCAGATGGCCCAAAACTTCCAAGCAGTCTCAACAGCGATGCATTAAGCGTTCAATTGGAAGGCTTGGAAACGGCGGACGATTTGTTGTCAGATCGGTCGTTGCTGCGCGCCTCATTAGAAAGGTTTGGGCTCGAAGATAACATCGAAAACACGTACTATCTGAGGGAGGTTTTAGAATCAGACCTTTCTGATCCGAATTCTTTTGCCAATAGAATGAACGACGATAACCTTGTCGAATTTGCGGATGCCTTCGGTTTTTTCGATAAAGCTCTCGCAAGAGAGCAATCGGTAACCCGAGTAGACGAAATTGTGGAAGCCTTCTCGGGTAATTTTGGCGACATTGGAACAACAGAGGACTTGTTGGCAAATCAGGATCTTTTGGAAGAATCACTGAAAATATTTGGCCTTTCCGATATTTATACAGATGAATTCTTGAGAGATGTATTGAACTCTGATCTCTTTGAGGCAGATTCATTTGCGAACACGCAATCGGATGCCCGCTTTGCAGCTTTCGCCGCTGCATTTAATTTTACCACACCTACGCGCGATGGCGATGACAACGTTGTCTTAGACGACGAAGGTGCAATCGTTTTCGAAACAGGGAATTTGGAACTATTCTTAGAAACTGTAGAGGAAGTAGGGCTTCAACCTGCTACATCTGATGATTTAATTTCAGATAGAACACTAGTTGATGCAGCTTTTGAGCTGTTAGGAATACCTCAAACCGTTGCCGCCAGAGATCTGGCAAAACGTGTTCTGGATTCGGACCCGACAGACGAGCAATCCTTCGCAAACCTCTTTCCTGATGATAGATATTCGGCTCTTGGTGATCTATTCACGTTTGAAACAGAGCAAACAGAACGCACCTACCCAGAAGGATTTGTCGATCAAGTCGTTCGAAATTACTTAGACAGGCAATTTGAGATCCAAGTTGGGGACGTCGACCCCGATATGCGCATTGCCCTGTCCTTAGAACGTGAACTAACACAAGTTGTCGGCGCATCAGACAGTATAGATGCGCAATGGTACTCAGTTATGGCCTCGACTCCGTTACGTGCCGTTTTTGAAAGTGCTTTTAGATTACCTTCTCAATTCGGAAGTATCGACGTTGACCAGCAATTGGGCATTCTAAAAGACAGATCTGAACAATTTTTTGGGACAGCTGACGTGAGTGAATATCTAGAAACAGAGACTTTGGATACCCTACGTCAGAACTATCTGACCACTCAAGCCGTTGAAACCGGAACACAAACATCCGGCGCGAGCATCGCGTCTATTATCCTTGCCGGGTTTTAGAAAACAGATAAACAGCCAACAAGAAATTTGCACAATTGTCGAAGCATTTTCATGACGACCCAGAAATCTGGTTTTTGAGGCCCCAAAAACGCGTTCAAGCAGAGCACCAACGTAGAAACACGCATCTAAAATTGCGCTGTACCTGAATGCGCGACAATGCCTCTTCCATGCGGCGCAACGCACATGTATGAGGGCACCATCTTTTGCCAGATGGGGTACTGAGGCACATGCAAGAGCCTGACATAACACCGGAGCTTATCGCCAGTCACGGGCTCAGCACGGATGAATACGAACGCATTCTTGAAATCGTAGGGCGCACACCAACTTTCACGGAACTCGGTATCTTTTCCGCCATGTGGAATGAACATTGTTCCTATAAGTCATCTAAAAAATGGCTTCGCACGTTGCCGACCGAAGGCCCGCAGGTGATTTGTGGCCCGGGCGAAAATGCTGGTGTTGTTGATATTGGGGATGGGCAGGCCATTATTTTCAAGATGGAGAGCCACAACCATCCATCTTACATCGAGCCCTACCAAGGTGCTGCAACCGGCGTGGGCGGCATTCTGCGTGATGTTTTTACCATGGGCGCACGCCCGATCGCAGCGATGAACAGTCTTAGTTTCGGAGAACCCTCTCATCCGAAAACACGCCAATTGGTCAACGGCGTCGTTGCGGGTGTTGGCGGTTACGGGAATTGTTTTGGAGTCCCGACTGTTGGGGGTGAAGTCCGTTTCGATCCTGCCTACAACGGGAATTGTCTGGTAAATGCTTTCGCTGCAGGTCTCGCTGATGCTGACAAGATTTTCTATTCTGCGGCTTCTGGCGTCGGGATGCCGGTCGTATACCTCGGTGCAAAAACTGGGCGGGACGGCGTTGGCGGGGCCACAATGGCCTCTGCCGAATTTGATGACACAATCGAGGAAAAACGACCCACGGTTCAAGTTGGCGATCCTTTCACTGAGAAGCGCCTTATGGAAGCAACTTTAGAGCTTATGCAAACCGGTGCTGTAATTTCCATTCAGGATATGGGTGCCGCAGGCTTGACGTGTTCAGCCGTTGAAATGGGGGACAAAGGCGAACTTGGTGTAAGACTTGATCTGGAAAAAGTACCAGTACGTGAAGAAGCGATGACCGCTTATGAAATGATGCTTTCCGAAAGCCAGGAACGGATGCTTATGGTGCTGCGTCCGGAATTGGAAACCCAAGCCAAGGCAGTTTTTGACAAGTGGGATCTTGATTTCGCCATTGTCGGGGAAACCATATCAGAAGATAGATTTCTCATTGTGTTAGACGGTGAAGTTAAAGCTGATCTCCCTTTATCGAAACTCGCCTCCAGCGCACCGGAGTATGATCGTCCATGGGTTGAGACCCGCGCGGCCGAACCACATGGACCTATTCCAGAAGTGGACCCTATTGCCGGACTCAAAACCTTGATAACCAGTCCGAACTACGCAGCCAAGGATTGGGTTTACAATCAATATGACACGATGGTGATGGCCGACACGGTTCGCATTCCCGGGATAGGTGCTGGTATTGTCCGCATCCATGGAACTGCCAAAGCCTTGGCTTTCACTTCTGACGTCACACCGCGCTACGTAAAAGCAAACCCAATAGAGGGTGGCAAACAAGCCGTGGCCGAAGCCTATCGCAATCTGTCTGCTGTCGGTGCCATCCCGCTAGCGACCACTGACAACATGAATTTTGGCAACCCTGAAAAACCTGAGATCATGGGCCAATTCGTCGGTGCTATCGACGGCATTGGCCAAGCAGTAAAAGCACTGGATATGCCAATCGTGTCAGGCAATGTCTCGCTCTACAATGAAACTGATGGCACCGGAATTCTTCCGACACCAACAATTGGTGCAGTCGGATTAATCGATGATGTTCAAAATATCATTGGTTGCGATGTCCGCGAAGGTCATGTTGCACTGGTTTTAGGCGACAATGATGGGCACCTTGGGCAATCGGCGATTTTGGCGGAAGTGTACGATCGTATTGAAGGTGACGCCCCACCGGTTGATCTGGCGAAAGAAAAAGAACATGGTGATTTCGTGCGTCAGCATCGTGATTTGATTAAAGCTTGCACAGATTTATCGGACGGCGGCCTCGCTTTGGCCGCTTTTGAGCTGGCCGAAATCTCAGGCGTTGGCATTTCGTTGGACACGTCTGACACCGCTACCCTGTTTGGCGAAGATCAGGCACGATATCTCATTGCCTGTAATTTCGATCAAGCCGAAGCGTTAATGGTTGCCGCCAATACGGCAGGGATAACACTTAGTTCTGTTGGGAAATTTGTAGGTGATACAGTCCAATTTGGCACATCAACTGCGTCGCTCCAAGAACTCTCCGCCATCTACAGAAAAAGCTTCGCGGCCGCCGTCGCCTAGATCACAACATCTGCATTAACCGCTGTTTCTCTCCTTGATCATCGCGACGAGAAATAGCGGTTGCCAGATCTTCTAACGAAGCAATCGAATGCCCCGCACGAAAGCTATCAACATGCGGTAGCATTGCTGCAATTCCTCGGGCTTTTGGGGCGAAGCCATCCCAACGCAGCAGTGGATTCAGCCAAATCAACCGTCGCGCGGATAGGTGCAATCGCTGCATTTGCCGCCCCAAAATGTCCGGATCATCTCGGTCCAAACCATCGGTAATGACAAGAACGACAGCGCCCTGCCCCATGATACGACGCGACCAACTGCGATTGAAATTCTCCAAGCACTGGCCAATGCGGGTGCCACCCTCCCAATCTTGAGCCTCGGCGCCGGCCGCTGCGAGCGCAGCATCGACATCGCGTTCCTTCAGATGGCGGGTGATATTCGTCAATCTGGTCCCAAAGGTAAAGGCGTGCACACGCGCCCAACCAGCACCTTTTTCATTCGAAACGGCATGCAAAAAGTGTAAAACCATTCGGCTATATTGACTCATGGAACCGGAAATATCACATAAAACAACAAGGTTAGGCCAACGTTGACGCGGGCGTTTGTGGGCGATTTTCTGAAATTCACCGCCGTAACGCACTGCATTGCGTAACGTTTTTGCCGGGTCCACTTGTCGACCCCGCAGGCTAAGCTGAGTGCGCCGCGATAAAATAGGTTTTACCGGCAGCGTTAAATGAGCAATCACGCGTTTTGCTTCCGCAATTTCTGTCGTGCTCATTTGTTCGAAATCCAAGTTCCGCAGTCGCTCACGTCCGGACATTGTCAGGCTAGCATCCACCTCGAACTCAGTGCCGTCTTCTCCTTCTGGTTCCTGAGGATTGGGAATTTCCGCGCCATCCAGCAAGGCTTCTGCAGCGCGTTTTTCAGCAGATGCAGCTTTGCGATCTTCCTGCACGCCGCGTACCGCCGGGATCATCATGGACATCATATGCTCCAAAAACCTCGGGTCGCGCCAATACAAACGAAATACTTGTTTGAAGACTAGCCGGTGTTCCGGTCGGTTCACAAAACACGCATGAAGTGTCCAATAAAAGTCACGTTTTTCGGTAAACCCCGCCACTTCAACAGCTCGAATGGCATCAACCACCCGCCCCGGCCCAATGGGCAATCCGGCGCGCCGTAAAGCGCGTGCAAAATGCGTGATATTACCAACCAGTTTCGGTGCATCCGGCAAACTTAAAGGAGCGTATTCAGCCATTTGATTTCCTTGGGTATCATGATCGCAATCCCGCCTCGGCACGCCACTCAAAGTGAACCGACGCGAAGATTAGACTTCCGACAAAGTCAATTTTGCTTCATCCAGAATACGCTTTGCTTCAGAACCCTGTAATTTTTGGATATCGTCTTGATACTTAAGGACGGCGCCAAGGGTGTCGGCGATGACTTCGGGACTTAGGGCAACCACATCAAGAGCAAGCAAACATTTTGCCCAATCAATGGTTTCAGCGACACCGGGTTTTTTGAACAAGTCTTCAGTTCTTAACTTTTGTACGAAGGCAACGACTTCACGGCTCAGGGACTCTGCAGCTTGCGGAGCCCTTGCCGTTAGTATCTCCATCTCTCGGTCGAAATTCGGAAAATCAACCCAATGATATAAGCATCGCCGCTTCAAGGCATCATGAACTTCTCGCGTTCGGTTAGATGTCAAAATGACAATTGGCGGTTCGGGAGCTTTGATTGTTCCCATCTCCGGTATAGTCACCTGAAAATCACTTAACGCTTCTAGAAGAAAGGCTTCGAATGGCTCATCCGTGCGATCTAACTCATCTATCAGCAGCACAGGCGCACCGTTTTCGTCTGGGCGCATGGCTTGTAGCAATGGCCGTTCAATAAGAAAATCATCACTGAATAGCTCTGTTTGCAAAGCAGCGCGGGAGGCTGATTGCGTCGCTTCAGCCGTGCGGATCGCGATCATTTGCGCCGGAAAGTTCCATTCATATACAGCCGTTGCAGCGTCAAGCCCTTCATAGCACTGTAAACGGATCAAACGGCGGTTCAGGCTTGCAGCCAGAGCCTTAGCAATTTCCGTTTTCCCGACACCGGCTTCGCCTTCTAGAAAAAGTGGTCGCCCGAGTTTCAAGGCCAGAAACACAACAGTGCCCAATGCGCGCCCACAGACGTATCCTTGGTCAGATAGCATCTCCTGAACGTGATCAATTGTTGTCGGCTGCACCATATCCCCCTCCAGCGTCGGTCAAACTAACCTGCACTCTAAGAGCCTTAAGACAAGTTTCAATGCATTCATTCAATTCGCTCGTGTATCGAACCAAAAAACCTATCACCATGCGATGGCGTTACCAAAGCACCCGACGGTTGTCCCCGGTGGGATTAGCGATACGTTCCTCTGAAAATTGAATTAAGATGCCTTCCATGTTGTCAACTTTGGTGGTCAGGAGACACCAATGCACCAAAACCATCAGCTCCGGCAACTTCTTTTTAACAGCGAGACCTTATGCCCAAACCTGTGTGATGAGCGTCTGTTTATCAACCGAACCAAGTTACTCGCCGTCAGCTTAGCCGGGATCGACAAAAACAGCTGGGCTTGATCGGTTGATCAGCACCATAACGCGAGACCTTTCTCAAGGCAGACTTGGCGGCGAATGCAGTCCGTGGGTTTAGACAAAGGCGTGGAGGTTAAAACCTGTATAATTTTCCGGGCCTTGCCCAACGTCGTTAAACAACGATGCCGATTCCATCAAGCAACGCGTTGCGGCTGGTGTCCAATCTTGGGCAATACTCTTTCATCAAACGCACCAAACATGAAGCACTCAATTTTTTTTGCGTCAAAACATTTCAAATGGAGAGCCTGATACACAAGTTGTATTTAGCTCTCACATTTTTGAGAACGTCTTGAACAACATTGTTGGCCAAGGCAACGGCCCATCACGGGCGCTGCCCGCAATTGGTTGCTCGCGGCACATTAGGTTGCAACCACAAAGTGCCATACGAAACCGTCAATTGTAATCACCGCGCAACCAGACAACCCAAACTCAAGGTGGTTCTTCTACAAGAGATATTGACCAAGTATTTCCCTGACCCAGGGCTATTCTGAGCCTTTGAGCGCCATTTTTTTGGAATTTTTTGCCTAAGCGAGAAAATTTAAAATCCGGAGATTTTCGTCTTGTACCTCCTGTGGTTACTTGGATATACGCGTTAGTGGAGATGTGGCCGAGTGGTCGAAGGCGCTCCCCTGCTAAGGGAGTAGGCCCGGAAGGGTCTCGAGGGTTCGAATCCCTTCGTCTCCGCCATATATAAAAATCAATAACTTACCAGTTGATAGCGTCCGGTGCGCCACATAGGTGGACCACACGGCCATGAAATTCGACGCGTATCTAAGTCCCTCACGCCACGGCATTTATTACTTCAGATGGCCATTGCCGCTAACGGATCATCAACCAAAACTAGCCACGTTAAGGGTTTCTTTACGAATTCGCGGCCCAGAACAGGTTGCACGCCTCGCAAGGAGGCATACAATATCGCGTGAAAAGTTGAATAAAACCATTACATTGGCAGATCTGAGACAAGATCAAATGCAGGACATGGTCCGCAAATTTTTCAATTCCATGTTAGACAGGCATAATGATCGGGTGAATGAGCGTGGCTTGTCACCTATGCAGATCACGGCCATTCAAAATGGGATCGAATTCCACGATGAAGCGGTAGATGGTGACACTGAAATTTCGGACCAACTGCTTAATCTTGTTGGGATCCGTAAGGCGACTGAGTTGACGCAAGAGCAGTGGACCGACAACGAAACGTTCTTGTTACGCGAGATACGAAAGGCTGAGCGAGATCACCTAAGAGCAGTGCTTACACACTATAAGACTTTGGACAGTTATGAGTTTGGCGGTGAAATTCAGGTAGTTGGCAAGGCCTTTGAAGCGACTAATAAGACCACACTTGGCAGCGCCTTTGATGACTATTTGGCCGAACAAGAGCGGGCAAAGACTTGGCGTGGTAAGACTGCCGAAAAGAACCGTCGTGCCTTGGACCATTTGATTGAGCTTTTTGGCACAGACAGAGTATTGGCGTCCATCACGCAAAAGGACGCACAAGAGGCCAAGAAGTTGATGATGGAGTTGCCTGCACGTCGAAAGACAATGCCTGCAACGCGTGACTTGAACCTGCGGGATGCGACAAAAGTGGCTGGCCTTAGTAAAATCAGTGTTGAAACGCTGAACTGGTACTTGCAGGCTTTTGCGGCATTTTTCGTATGGGCGAAGAAGAACGGTTACATCAATGACAAGTTGTTCGATGGCATGAAAGTGGGGCGTGCTAAAGCGACCAAGGAAGAGCGGCTACCTTTTACGCCGGACGCTATGAACTTGATGTTCAAAGAGCTAACGCAAAACAGGATGGGCCTTGTGAAAAGTGAAAGCCATAAGTGGGGTGCGCTGATTGGGATGTTTACGGGCGCAAGATTGAACAAAGTAGCCCAACTTCTGATGGATGATGTTCAAGAAGAGGGTGGTGTCTGGTACTTTAACATTTCCGACGAGGGCGAAAATCAGAAAGAGGTAAAGAACAAGGCTAGTAAGCGTAAAGTGCCAGTTCACAGTGCGTTGATTGAAGCGGGCTTCCTTGACTTCTACAAGTCGCGCCAGCGTGGAAAGCAACTCTTCCCTGACTATCGTTTTACAAAATCAAACGGTTATGGTCGTGTTAGACTGGCATAATGATCGAGTAAACCCAAGGAATATCAAATACAGATCCGCAAACTCTCGTCATGAATGAGGGGCCACCAAGGAACAGGTCAATTCCTGCAAGCGTTTTTTGCATTCTTCGGGTACCCTAAAAAACGGCCAAATTACTGAAAAGTTGTTTGTAGACATGCGGGTTGACCGGGACATAGAAACCAAAGAAGAAAAACCAGGCTTTCAAGTCTCCGGCTCAGTAACTCAATAGACTCCCAAATAGCCGACAGATTTATCCTTTAACGGCCCGAAAAACGCCTATTAACCGACTGATCTCACCCGACGTGCCTTTTCTTGCCAATCCAAATGATTCAACATTTATGGTTTTACCGTGACCGTCAATTAACCGTTTCTTGACATGAAAATTTCCGCCATCTTTTTGTATTCTCTCGACCTCATTGCGCACCTGCTCTCTGTCATCAGAATGATAGAAATCAAGCGCTTCGCTTAAAATAGGTGTATATGATTTCGACTCTTTTCCATGGATGCGAAACACTTCTTCGGACCAGAAAAGCGCATCCGTTGTCAAGTCTAACGACCAGAAACCTACGTTAGCAAAATCCTGCAGGAGAACAAGCTGCGCCAGAGAATCTTCGGCCTTGTCGCGCATTTCGACTAACTCAGAAACGTCTTGGCCAATCTCATAAACAGACGATTGCTTTCGATCCGGGTCGCTGAACACAAAACTCTCAGAGTTTAACCAGAAATCGTCCAGCCCTGTATCTGATCTCATATGGATGATATCTTGACTATGACCTGCTTCGCTCGCCAACAGTTTTTTGTCACGCTCTCGCACCGCCGTCGCGTCATTCTCAGATACCAAGGCAAAGAAATTGGCCCCTTCCGCTTTTTGACGAGTGGTTCCCAAGAAATTAGCCGACTTTTCGCTAATTCTCAGAATTTCCCCATCCTCTGATCTGTTCAGCATGAAGATCTCTCCATGGTCGAGGATCAAATTTAATTCCCGTGCTAACCCCGGAAATTCGGAGACAACAACCGTAACGCCCTTAATTTGCCCTCGCATGTCGAAAAATGGTGAACACACCAACTTAAATCGAGACCCTTTGGAGTTAAACTCTTTGGAAATTGGCTCGCCCAATTTCAATGTTTCGTTACAAATTGGTGCCAGCACTGGAAAGTTCTCAGGCATCGAACATTGGCTCACGTGTGGATTAGACACAGGTCTCGACAACGCGAACAAATGCGCCGCAGCATTCGTCGCCTGAGAAATTTGCAACGCCGTATCCAGCACCATGATCGCAAGCGGCGCCGTTTCCAAAACGGACATCAGTTCCCCTGTCCTGCCGCTCAACTCTGCAGCCGTCACCTGAAGCTCTTCATTTACCGTGATCAATTCTTCGTTAGTCGACTGAAGCTCCTCATTTGACGTTTCCAGTTCTTCATTCGTGGCCTGCAGTTCTTCGTTTGTGGATTGCAGTTCTTCATTTAAAGATTGCAATTCTTCATTCGAGGTCTCCAGCTCTTCGATGGTTTGCTGCAAAGCCTCGCGGGTGGTTGCTACTTCATCTTCCAGCAGGCGAATTCGATCATCTTCCGGCGTACCTTCATACGGCTGCTCGATTTTTTCAAACGGGCGGGCGCGATCAATCTGAATCTCGTTGAAGACCACAAGCGCAGCACGTTCATTAATTTCCCGCGCGATAATCGGGTAAACATCCAGCCTTATTTCTTCATCATCGCCTTCTGCCAGCAGATGGCGCACGCCGACGCGATGTTGGCCATGTTTTAGAGCGAGCGTCACGAGACTGCGCGCTTCTTCACGCAAGGGGCGGCGCAACAGATCTATATGCATCTTTAAACTACTGGCATCACTCATTTCGATATATGGGCTGACGTTCCCATAAACCCGAACGATCGCGTAATCATCTGTAACAAGGACAGAATTTTTCCCTAACGAAAGCGCCAATGCCTCAAACATTTGACGATCCGTCGAATATCCTTGAGAGCGACTAACTGGAAGAGAGGATGTCGTTCGGGCTTTAGGAAGAGTTCTGGGATTAGAAAACGGTGCATGTTCAGATCGGCGGATCGCGCGCCGTCGATAAATATGTGCCGAGTTACTATCCTGGATAAACAATTCATCCGAACCGGCCACCGATTCCGCAGTGCCCAAAAACATCAGAGCACTGTCGGTCATTGCATAGTGGAACCGAGACATGACTTTGTGCTGAAGCGGATTGCCAAAATAAATTAACAGATTTCGGCAGCACAAGAGCTCAACTTTTTGAAATGGAGGGTCTTGGCATACATTGTGATCGGAAAAGAGGATCGCAGATCGCAATGAGTCGATAACGCGAATTCCGTCATTCTGTTGAATAAAGTACCGGTCAGAAAGGTTTTTGGGAATATCATTCAGGGCAGCCAATCCATAAGTGCCTGCGCGGGCCACCTCCAGCGCATTCTTATCAATGTCAGTGGCAAATATCTGAACATGGTCTTTCAGGTTTACCGATGGTCCTCCCAGCGCTTCTGCCAACATTATTGCAATGGAATAGGCTTCTTCGCCTGTGGCACACCCAGCAATCCAAACACGAAACGGCGTGTTTCGTTCCTTTTCCAATACAGCTGGGAGAATTTCCTTAAGTTGCTGAAATTCAGAATTATCACGGAAAAACCTCGTTACAGAGATCAATAGATCCTTAAACAGAGCATCAACTGCCGTTGGGTTTACCCGGCAAAACTGCGTGTATTCGTCAAGGCTCTCGATCCCCAACGCGACCATTCGCCTTTCTATCCTGCGATTGATCGTTGTTTGTTTGTATTCGCGAAAATCGACACGCGTGCGTGCCAGTAAGATTTGCAGCAAGTCCGACGGAAGGCCCGTATCAGAAGCATCTTGTCGAAACCCGTCAAAATCGCGTGCAGAGGTGAGAATTTTCTGCAAGTGAGTGCCGATTTCAAAGGGGCGAAGAACCAAATCGATGCAGCCCGTTTGCATGGCCGCTGTCGGCATCCCATCGTATTTTGCACTTTCGGCATCCTGCGCAATGGTAATTCCACCGGCCTCTCGAATGGCTTGAATGCCATAAGCCCCATCTGTCCCAGTACCCGACAAAATGATCGCCATTGAATTTTCGCCGTGCGTATCAGCCAGACTAAGTAGAAACCGGTCAACAGAAGGTTTGGGAGAGGCAATTTCCAAGCTAGGATCAACCAATCGCAATCGCCCATCATCGTAGATGATATCGGTGTTTGGAGGCGTGATGTATACCACATTCGGTTCCGGTTTGATGCCGTCAGATACATCTTTAACCTTCAAACTGGTCTGGCGAGCGACCAATTCGGTCATTAGGCTTTTGTGATGCGGCGACATATGCTGAACAACAATGTAGGCTACCTTTAATTCTGCAGGCAGAGTGGCTACCAGTTCGCGAATGGCCTCTAACCCCCCCGCAGAAGACCCTATGCCTATAAGGGTTATGTCATCATTATCCTTATTCCCGCTCATATTTTCCAATTTCCTAGCCCTGCTCGAATTTATAGATTTTTAATTTGTTATCGTTATTTGCCGAATGTCTGCTAACCTACGGCGAAAAGCAACCTATGCTCGCAAAGCTGTTATATTGCTCCCGTATAAGCAGCGCAAATCAATCAGCAACTTCTTTTTAAGATGGCGCAACACCCACCGTACGGTGCATTTACAACTCATCCATCAAAGCCAAGCATGATGATTGGATATTTTTCCAACGCGGTACAAGCTCATGAAAACTTTACCACAGATTAAATCAATACCATCTGACCCATCCGACCGAATTATTACCCTCTACCTTACTCTCAGTGACTCATCCATTTCTATTCGATCCTGTGAGGTGCTCGGGCAAGGGTATAGAAATCGCATATCTTTTAACGAAACCCGCAAAATGGAAGACGTGCTCGTGGCACGTCTATCAAATGCGATAAAATCGTGCATTCACACCGTCCCAAACGGTGCGCATGTTCTCAGCATGCCGGATTTTTCAATCGAAGTTCCTGGCTTGGCTCTTTCAGGGCTTCACGTGATGATCATGGAAGCCAAAGACGGTGTCCGCAATGCAATTTTCCGCTTTAAAGACTTCTTGGGGGCATTAAACCATGCTTTCCGTGAGGACATTGGGTTTCAGGCGGTTGGCGCAAACCACAGCGAAAAACTAGCAATAAATGTTCTTGCCGAAATTTGTTTGCCCATTCTTAATCTTTGCCGCAGTTTTGAGAGCTTTAACTTGGGAATAGACAATCGGCAGACAACGGAAATCGCCGCACGGGCGCGCGAGTTCGAATTCCAAACAGAATTGCTGAAACGATTTATCTTTAACGCTGGTATTGGCCACGCTGACGCTCAGCATGCCCACCTGCATTCCGAGATTGCGTTCGAACAACGTCATCTAAGCTAACAAAGCCATCAGCTCGGCTCATATAGTCATTGTTTCGCAAGCAGGTTAGGATCCTTGCTTGACGCAAACGAAAGATCCAGATGATTGAAATAAATTCGAAAAACCTGCGTGCCCGCATTCTGCAGCAAGGTGCCACGCTTTCTGGGTTATGGTTTGAAGGGCAACCCAATAGCCTCGTCTTGGGAAGCGATGACAAAAAATCATATGAGACAGAGTTACTGTATTACGGCGCGATTGTCGGCCCAGTTGCGAACCGCGTTGCTGGTGCCACCATTTTACTAGACGGCCAGGCTTTTCCGATGGACGCAAACGACGGGCAAAATTGCCTGCATAGCGGGTCAAACGGCCTCCACATCCAAAACTGGACGATTCGCTCACAGGCAAAAAATAGCGTCGTTTTACAATGCCACTTGAAACACGGAGATGTCGGACTCCCTGGAAATCGAGTGTTCGAAATTGAATACGCCCTGAGCGACAATGCTGTTCTATCCCTCAAATTGACCGCTCATTCAGATGTCACGACCCCTGTGAATTTAGCACACCACCCCTATTGGTCACTTGATGGCAGCGAAACGATTAAGAACCACGACTTGCAGGTATTTGCTGATCGGTATCTCCCGATTGATAAAAATACACTTCCAACAGGACAAATTACCGATGTTGCAGGATCGCCTTATGATTTTCGAACATTCCGCAAGATCCCGATTGATCAAACATTAGATGCCAATCTGTGTTTAGCTTCGGCAGTACGGGCAACCCCACAACCAGCTGCCGTCCTGACAGCCGAAGGCGCGCCACGACTACAGATCGACACTACTGAACCAGGGTTGCAAGTATATAACGGTACCGGCTTATCCCCCACGAAAACCAAATTGCACGACGGGCAACACCCCATCGCCTGCGCCGGGATCGCCTTGGAACCACAACGTTGGCCCGACGCGCACTCTCACCCGGCATTCCCATCAATCGTGCTAAAGGCCGGAACCGTTTATTCACAGACGACACAATATCGCATTTCATCTTAATTGAACCCATTTGCCACACTCTGGCCCCGTCAATGCCCCCTGCCCGGCCAAAGTTTCAAACATCCTAACAGCTCAATTTTGTTTCTTGAAAGGATATGGAACCATGCAGACCCAAGAACAAACTTCAAAAACTGTTGCTTCAAGCCACGATGTTGTGAAGCAAAACGCATCAGCGGTGGAAAGTCATCCACGGGTTGAACCAAAAATCACTGACTATGCGAGCATTTAGATCGTTTCGGACATAGCCAAGAAAACGAGTTCGCGCTAAGTTCCGCGCCATGTCAGAGCCTGTTTCATCCATTCGAAATTTAGGACCCGCTGTCGAAGCCGCCTGTGCAAAGGCTGGTATAACGACAGCCGAACAGGTGCGTGAACTTGGCGCGGACGAAACATACAGACGACTGCTGCGTCATGGCACCCAGCCACATTTCATTGGGTACTATGTTCTGGTTATGGGGTTACAAGGTCGGCCTTGGAACGATTGTAAAGGCGATGAAAAGAAGGCGTTGCGACGCCGTTTCGATGCGATCAAAGCTGATGCATTTGATGCAGGTCTTGATGGTTTTGAACGTATGATGAACGAAATCGGCATCCTACCGACACAAAAAAAGGGCCAGCCCAACGGCTGACCCTTTTAAAAATGTTTGGAGGCTGTAGCTTATCCAACCAGTTCTAGGCCTGAGAAAAAGTAAGCAATTTCAATTGCTGCCGTCTCAGGTGCATCTGATCCGTGGACCGAGTTTTCGCCAACACTTTCCGCAAATTCGGCACGGATTGTACCCGCAGCCGCATCCGCTGGATTCGTCGCGCCCATGACTTCACGGTTCTTGGCAATTGCGCCTTCACCTTCCAGAACCTGAACGATGACTGGTTCGGATGCCATAAATTCGCAAAGTTCGTCGTAAAAAGGCCGCTCAGCATGCACAGCGTAAAATGCGCCAGCTTGTGCTTTGGTCATGTGGATGCGTTTTTGTGCGACAACGCGCAGACCTGCATCTTCAAATTTAGCAACGATTTTGCCGGTCAAGTTGCGGCGTGTTGCATCAGGTTTAATGATCGAAAAAGTGCGCTCAAGGGCCATGAAAGCTCTCCTGCAAGGGGTTGATTTGCCGCGCGTCTATCACGCGTCTTTCGCGCCGAAAAGCCCTTTATTCTTTGACCAGCCACCGGCGCCGCACAACGCATTGACATGGCGGCCTTGGTGGTCCAGTGGATGTGCCATGTTACGCATTAATGACATTAGCTATTCGATTGAAGGCCGCCCTCTGTTCGACGGAGCAAGTGCGGTCATTCCAGATGGGCACAAAGTTGGTCTTGTCGGCCGAAATGGTGCGGGGAAAACGACCCTTTTCAAACTGATACGGGGTGAACTCACGTTGGATGGTGGGGACTTATCCCTCCCTTCACGTGCTAAAATTGGTGGCGTGGCCCAAGAGGTTCCTTCCTCAGAGACTTCCCTATTGGACACGGTGCTGGAAGCGGATACCGAACGCGCCGCATTGTTACGTGAATCGGAAACCACGCAGGATCCGGCACGGATCTCGGATATCCAAACAAGGTTGGCAGATATTAATGCATGGTCCGCCGAAGCGCGTGCCGCGACCATTCTCAAGGGTCTTGGTTTTGATGACGACGAACAACAAAAACCCTGTTCTGACTTTTCAGGTGGATGGCGTATGCGCGTGGCCCTCGCCGCTGTGCTCTTTGCCCAACCAGATCTATTGCTTCTCGACGAACCGACTAACTATCTTGACCTAGAAGGCGCACTGTGGCTGGAGGCGTATCTCGCCAAGTACCCACATACGGTGATCATCATCAGCCACGATCGGGGCCTGCTGAACCGGGCTGTTGGCGCGATTTTACATCTCGAAGAACGCAAACTGACATTTTATCAGGGTCCATACGATCAATTCGCCAGGCAACGCGCGGAGCAACGCGCGCTTCAGGCTGCCATGGCCAAGAAACAACAAGCACGGCGCGATCACATGCAGGCCTTTGTTGATCGCTTTAAAGCCAAGGCTTCCAAGGCGAAACAGGCCCAGTCCCGTATTAAAATGATCGAAAAAATGGACATGATCGCCAGCCCGGAGCAAGCGGCCAAACGGGTCTTTACCTTCCCAGAACCAGAAGAGCTTTCCCCGCCGATCATTGCCATCGAAGGTGGCGCTGTTGGCTATTCAGAAACGCCTGTTTTGAACCGACTGAACCTGCGCATTGATCAAGATGATCGCATCGCGCTGCTGGGAAGGAATGGCCAAGGTAAATCAACCCTGTCCAAATTGCTGTCTAATCGCCTCGTGCTGATGCAGGGAAAGGCAATCAAAGCCAACAAACTAAGGATCGGCTTTTTCGCCCAGCATCAGGTGGATGAACTCCATGTCGATGAAACGCCGCTGCAACATATGATTTCGGCGCGCCCGGGCGTGTTGCATTCGAAACTGCGCGCGCAAATGGCCGGTTTCGGGTTAGGACCGGAGCAGGCAGAAACAGAGGTCGGTCGATTGTCAGGCGGGCAAAAAGCGCGTCTGTCTTTGTTGCTGGCCACATTAGATGCGCCACATTTGCTGATCCTTGATGAACCGACAAACCACCTTGA
The DNA here is from genome assembly GCA_039983935.1 of Roseobacter sp. GTDB lineage: Bacteria > Pseudomonadota > Alphaproteobacteria > Rhodobacterales > Rhodobacteraceae > Roseobacter. The sequence continues at coordinate 266,109 of JBDWVP010000028.1, forward strand.
TATTGAAAGCCGCGAAGCGCTTGTTGAAGCATTGGCTGGCTATTCAGGGGCTGTTATTTTGGTCAGTCACGACATGCATTTGTTGTCCATGGTGGCTGATCGTCTTTGGTTGGTGTCTGATGGAACGGTAAAACCCTATGAGGACGATCTCGAAGCCTATCGTAAAATGTTGTTAACCCCAACAAAACCGGTATCCAAAACATCAAAAAAATCAGCACCTGTCGAAAAACCCAAAGCGCTCTCACGAGACGCAATGTTGGCCCTGCGGGCGGATGTCCGCAAATCCGAAGCGCGTGTGACAAAGCTGAACGATATGCGTGACAAATTGGCGGGAAAACTGGCTGATCCAGAGCTTTATGAAGATGCAAAACATGGAGAATTGGCGGTTTGGAACAAGAAATACGCCGAAGTCATGGATGCTTTGGACAGGGCAGAGGCTCTTTGGATGGCCGCTTTGGAGAAGCTTGAAAAATCGGGTGCGGCCTAAAGATATCTGGCGATCAACTGAGCACGATGACTGCAAAGCGTTTTCAGGGGGTCGTTGCGGATAAAGAATGCGCCCGACACGAAGACAAGCAACCATCCTTTCGCACTAGCCGCCAATGATAGATGTTTGCCTTAGGTGTGCACCTCGCCTAAGGAGCAAACAACCCTCTTCCACTCAGAGTTTGCCATGATCGTAGACACCGCCTTTTTGATTACTGCATTTGTGACAATGTTTGTTGTCATCGATCCAATTGGGCTTGCGCCGTTTTTTGTCGCCCTCACCCAGGGTGCCTCCAAGGCTGCGCGTAAACGCATTGCCATACGTGCCACGGTCATTTCCGTTGTAATCCTGCTCGCCTTTGCTGCCTTTGGCGAAGCACTTTTGAGCTTCATCGGGATCTCAATGCCTGCGTTCCGTGTGGCGGGAGGCATTCTTCTGTTCTTGACGGCTCTGGATATGCTGTTTGAGAGACGCACCAAACGCCGTGAAGATCGCACCGAAGAAGACGAACACGACGATCCGTCAGTATTTCCATTGGCGATCCCTTTAATTGCCGGGCCCGGCTCGATCGCGTCGGTCATTCTATTGATGGGTCAACGCCCGGGATTAGAAGGCACTGTGATCGTGTTAGGTGCCACGGGTTTGGTCATGGTGATCGTTATGGGGCTTTTTATGGTCAGCGGCCTGCTCGAACGTGCTTTGGGCAAGACCGGCATCACGGTTGTGTCACGGTTGTTGGGTATGTTGCTCGCCGCCCTCTCCGTTCAATTTGTGTTGGATGGGCTGGCCGCATTTGGGTTTGGACCGGGCAGCGCGGGCTGACATCCTAGCTGTTCCACCCTATACCTCGAGGGAGAGAGAATGGGAGATTTTGGTGGAAAATCTTGATACGGGGCGGCTCATCTATTTAGCGGTGTTGGGGGCAATGCTGATCGGCTGGTTCTTTACGCAAGGTCGCATTTCTTGGAATAAGTCGTTACAGCATGTGGCAGTTTGGGCGCTGATATTTGGCGGTGCCATTGCCATGTTTGGACTCTGGAACGATATTTCACGCACAGTCCTGCCGCAACAAACTGTTTTTGAAAATGAAAACCGCATTGTGGTTCCGCGCCGCGGCAATGGGCATTACTATATTCAAGCCGAGGTTAATGGCACCCCCATTGAATTTGTCCTCGACACCGGAGCTTCATCCTTGGTGTTAACCCAATCCGATGCAAAAGCCGCCGGATTTGACTTAGACGGGCTCAGCTATTTCAGTCGTGCAATGACAGCAAATGGCGAAGTACGCACCGCCCCGGTAAAACTAGACCGGATCACGCTCGGCCCCGTGACCGACATAAACATCCCTGCAGTGGTAAACGAAGGGGACATGAATAATTCACTGATGGGCATGAATTACCTGCAGCGTTGGGGGAAAATAGAAATTTCCGGTGATACCCTGACGCTGATCCGATAGGTCGCGCGCGGAAGGTCCTTGTTGAACTCCAGATGAGTTGCGCCATCGTTCCAGCACTCAAAGATTCTTTTTCGAAAGACTGCTCTATGTTGGTTCGTACGGATCAAAGCGGCTTTGGGGTTTGAGCCAAACCTGAGAATGTGCCTCGTGATATCGCGCCGGGACCAATTTCGTGAACCCACCCACCGACAAGCTAAAAGACCAGACACAGAAACTACGAAAAAAAAGCGAGAGCACTGGATTTCTCAAATGTTTGCTCATCAAACGCGACAGTTTAAGTTTCCAAAAACAAGAAGCCGACAAAAAGACAAATAGCTAGCCCAATTAGTAGCCAAAAATCTTTGCTGTTTGCCGCTAATTTCTAAAAGGAGCAGAAAAGGACTCACGTAACATGTCGCTGGCCCTCAAAGAGCGCCCCTAATAACGGGTTTTCTTAAGTTCTTTGTACTTTTCGTGCAGTTTTTTCAACTGGCACAGTCCTTAGGTTTGGGCCTTCAACTCCCACGCGCCGCTGTCTTCCGACCAATATTCGGCAACCACGCCTGCTTCTTTGAGGGTACGCCATTGGTTCCGGGCGACTTGCAAAGCTTCTGGCGCGTTTCCGTCAAACAGCACGCAACATCTGTCTAGGGATTCAACTTCTTTTGGAGTGATCTCGGCCCCGTCTATGGACATGACACATTGTGCCGCGTTCGCGATATCATCAGACTTACTAAGCAAGATCGGTTGTGCAGCGTCATGTTCCCCCCCGGCCAAGCCATGGGGGAGGAAGCTGTCTTCCGGTTCAAGCCAAAGCTTCCCATCCAGCCATGTCAGACGGTCGCTGTCTGTGCCACGGACCAAAACGCGCCAGCCCGCCTGGCGCGCCTTTCCCAACAACATGGTGAGTGTATCTTCCATCGGCCGACGTGTCAGATGATAGAACATTGCCTTGCCCAAAACGTCACTCCGTCTCGAAACGATCCGCGACAAGGCGGTCAAGCGCGCGCACACCCCAGCCCGTTGCCCCTTTGGGTGCCAGACCCGTGTCAGACTTAATCGACGCAACACCAGCAATATCCAGATGGATCCAAGGCACGCCATCTTTTACAAAGCGTTGCAGGAACTGCGCCGCTGTCACGGATCCCGCCGGGCGCCCGCCAATGTTTTTCATATCTGCGATCGGTGATTTCAACATTTTATCATACGCCGCGCCAAGTGGCATGCGCCATGCGCCTTCGCCCTCCGCCTTTGCTGCTTTTAGAAAGGCGTTACAAATTGTGTCGTCGTTGGAGAAGACACCCGCATTTTCATGTCCAAGCCCGATGATGATGGCCCCGGTTAGTGTCGCAAGGTCAATCATGGCTGCTGGTTCAAACCGTTCTTGCGTGTACCAAAGTGCATCACAGAGTACCAGACGCCCTTCGGCATCTGTGTTCAAAATTTCGACGGTATCCCCTTTCATCGAGGTAATCACGTCACCCGGCCGGATCGCCGTTCCAGAGGGCATGTTTTCAACCAAGCCAACGATCCCAACAACATTCGCCTTGGCCTTACGCAGCGCGAGCGTGCGCATCACGCCAGCCACAGTGCCCGCACCCCCCATGTCCATGGTCATATCTTCCATGCCCGCGGCCGGCTTTAGACTGATACCACCCGTGTCGAAAACGACGCCTTTACCGACCAAAGCAAGAGGTGCATCCCCTTCTTTGCCGCCGTTCCATTCCATCACAACAACTTTCGAAGGGCTTGCGCTGCCCTGCCCGACGGCCAGCAATGTCCGCATCCCCAGCTTTTCCAATTGGTCTTCATCCAACACTTCGACGTTCAAGCCCAAGCTTTGCATCGCAACCAATCGATCCGCAAATTCCGTTGTGGTCAAAACATTGGCAGGTTCATTCACGAGATCACGTGTGAAAAACGTACCCTCTGCAATCGCAGCCAAAGGTACCATCGCCGCCGCGACCGCCTCAGGGTCATTGCACATGATCTCAATGCTGCCTTCTGGCGCCTCTGCAGACGTCTTGTGATCTTGGAACGAATAATCCCGCAACATCATGCCCAATGCAATTTGTGCAGCCCATTTAAAGTTACCTGCGGCAAAAAGCACTGAATCATTGCCACGTTGACGTCCAACAATCGCCCCGGCCGCACGTGCGTCGTCTATGGAAGCAGAGCGTGGAACACACAACACATCAACAGCTTGCGCCGTCATACCCGCCGGAAAAGCCAGTGAAAACACAGCGCCAGATTTCAAGCCTACGTCTGCTTTTGCCTCAAGTGCGCGCTTCAAGGCTCCTTTGGACAAACGATTTACCCGTCGTCCAGCAACATCCAAACGTCCTGTTTCGTCGACGACGATAACGACGCGACCAGAGTGGTCTGCAAGCCGTTCGATATCAGTTTTTGAAAAAGTGGCAGGCGTGGGTGTTGTCATGACGGTTGCTTTCTTCTCATTTCGATCCGATACAGGACGTAGCGCGACTGAGGGCTAAAGACCAGATAGCAGTTTTACCGCGTCGCGCTTTTGTCTATCGTGGCGTCAACGATATGAATAAACGAAGAGGGATTCGGGTGGTTAGAATCGACAGATACGTCCTGTCGCAATTGCTCGTGCTCTTTGGGTTCTTTGCGTTGGTTCTGGTGGCCATCCTCTGGATCAACCGAGGCGTGTCGCTGTTTGACCAGCTTATAAGTGACGGGCAATCAGCATTAGTGTTCCTTGAATTCACGGCACTTGGCTTGCCCAAATTGATCGCAACGGTTCTTCCGATCGCGACCTTTGCTGCCGCCGTTTATGTGACGAACCGAATGAATAACGAAAGCGAATTGACCGTCTTGCAGGCCACTGGCACGGGACCTTTTCGCTTGGCACGTCCGATTTTAGTATTTGGAGTGATCGTTTTTGTCATGGCATCGTCACTCCACCACTTTTTGCTTCCCCTTTCTCAGGAACAACTCAACCACCGGCAAAACGAAATCGCTAAAAACTCGACGGCTCGACTATTAACAGAAGGTCGTTTCCTACACCCATCAAAAGCCGTGACTTTTTATACCCAAGCCATCGACGAGGACGGCGTGTTACGCGATGTTTTTCTGTCAGATCGTCGCGACCCTTTGGAAGGTGTTATCTACACGGCTGCGCAAGCCTATTTGATCCGCAATAAGGACAGTACCACCTTGATTATGGTCGATGGGATGGCACAACGCCTGGACACAACCAGTGATCGCCTTTCCACAGCCAATTTCCGGGATTTTTCTTTTGATATTTCGACGTTGGTTCAAACCAGCGTAAACCTGCGACCGGATCCAGAACAGATGACGACGCTCGAACTCATGCAGCCCTGGGATGTTCTGGCGCAGGACACAGGTGAGCATATTGGTAGTATTGTTCAAATTTTCCACGCGCGTTTTGCCGACCCGCTCTTTTGCGTCATTGCCGCGCTTATTGGGTTTTCGACGCTGTTGATCGGAGGTTATTCACGATTTGGGGTCTGGCGCGAAGTCGCCTTGGCCTTTGGTTTATTAGTCTTTATCGATGGCGTACGCAGCACCTTACAAAGTCCGGTCCGTACAGACCCCACCCTTTGGCCACTTTTATATGCCCCAAGCGTTGCTAGCGCCTTTATTGTAATTCTATTGTTGTGGTTAGCGGCCAAGCCGCGCGGCGGTTTTCTGCGCCGTTTCCGGAGAACCGTATGATCCTGCATTTCTATTTTGCACGGCGATACGCCATTTGGCTGGGCATCACCTTCGCCGGATTGTTTGCACTGGTTGCACTGGTTGATCTGGTGGATCAAACGCGCCGTTTCGCCGATCGTGGTGTCAGCGCAAGCGGGATTTTCGAATTGGTTTTCCTGAATATTCCGCAAGTGCTCAATCAAATATTACCCTTAATTGTTCTGCTTGCGACGGTTGCCTTTTTTCTGAGCTTGGCGCGATCATCCGAATTGGTGGCCACGCGCGCTGTCGGACGATCCGCTATCGGAGCTTTGGTGGCGCCTGTCGGCGTTGTTCTTTTGTTGGGGGTGATTGCCACAACGACTTTCAACCCGATCATCGCGGCCACGTCGCAACGCTACTCGGAACTCGCGCAGGGGTATCGCTCTGGCGGCGCGTCAACTTTTTCAATTTCAACTGAAGGACTTTGGCTGCGGCAAGCGACCGAAAACGGGCAAATGCTCATACGCGCGTGGCGGTCCAACAACGATGCGTCGGTTTTGTATGACGTTACATTTCTGGCCTATGAGATGGCCGGTACGCCAAATCGACGTGTCAGCGCGGATAGCGCGCAACTCAAACAAGGCGAATGGCTGTTGCGCAATGCCAAAGATTGGCCATTGGGCCGCGGCATCAACGCGGAAGGTAAAGCAACTCTTCATTCAGATCTCATCATCCCATCAACCCTTACAATCGAGCGCATCCGCGAGAGTTTCGGGCAGCCAAGCACAATATCGATCTGGAAGCTTCCTGATTTCATTAGACAGCTAGACCAAGCAGGATTCTCCTCGTTGCAACACAGGGTTTGGCTGCAATCCGAGATTGCACGCCCCTTGTTCTTGATCGCGATGGTGCTTACAGCGGCAGCGTTCACTATGCGTCATACCCGGTTTGGCGGCACGGGAACTGCGGTTTTAGGTGCTGTTCTGCTGGGATTTACGCTTTATTTCGTACGTAGCTTTTCATTGATCCTTGGAGAAAATGGTCAAGTGTCTGTTTATTTGGCGGCATGGGCAGCGCCGATTGCTTCTGTCCTTCTCGCTTTCGGGCCTTTGCTTCATGCGGAGGACGGTTAAATGAGACACTTACTGTTTACCTTCTTTCTACTGTGGCCCTCTCTTACAGTCGCGCAAGACGCGGATGTCCCGGCACCCGCAGCGCTCGTTGCCGACGAATTGTTCATTACAGCGGACCGTGAATTGGTTGCACGCGGCAATGTTGAAGCGTTCCAAGGGAACGTTCGCCTACAAGCAGAAGAAATCAAATATGACCGTGTCACCGGTGCGCTGACAATCACTGGCCCTATCCGCCTGCAAGACGGAGACAGCATTACTATTCTGGCTGATGCAGCGGAAATGGATGCGACATTGAGAACGGGTCTTTTATCCGGTGCCCGCATTGTCATTGAACAACAACTCCAGGTCGCTGCCGCCGAAGTCCATCGCGTAGATGAGCGATATAACCAGATTTACAAAACTGCTGTGACGTCCTGCAACACCTGCACATCCGGTAAACCACCGCTTTGGCAAATCAGAGCAAAACGCATCATCCATGACAAGGAAGAACGCCAACTCTATTTCGATCAGGCTCAATTTCTGATCCGAGATGTGCCAGTATTCTATTTACCGCGTTTGCGCCTGCCCGATCCAACAGTCGAACGGGCCACCGGATTTTTGATCCCATCATACCGCAGTACAACGGAATTAGGGTTTGGCGTAAAAATTCCCTATTTCATTGCGTTGCGCGATGATCGAGACGTCACGATCACCCCGTATTTGGCAGAACGCACGCGAACGTTGGAGTTGCGCTATCGGCAGGCATTTGTGAACGGGGATATTCAATTGGACACGGCGATTAGCCGGGATGATGAACTCCCCGGGGAAACACGGGGATATTTCTTTGGTGAAGGGAACTTTGATCTAAAAAACGATTTTAAGCTCGCGTTTGATATCGAAATCACCTCAGATGACGCATATTTACAGGACTATGGGTTTTCGTCCAAAGACAGGCTGGATAGCCAGCTATTGATCAGCCGCGCCCGCCGAGACGATTATACGGCTGGCAGCCTGATCGCATTTAATTCACTCCGGGATAATGAATCAAACTCAACTATTCCGACGATTGTAGGCGATTTGTTTTATCAGAAACGTCTGTTTCCCACGTCCTTGGGCGGTGAATTTAGGCTGACAGCTAATGCGCATAACCACATCCGCTATTCAGACGAAGATATCGAAGGCCGCGATGTTTCACGGATCAATACGCAGGCAGAGTGGCTGCGCGGTTGGTCCTTGCCAGGAGGATTTCGGGCAGAAACAACAGCGGGGATTGCCGCTGACGTCTTTAACATCACGCAGGACAGTTCAACAAACCAAAACCAAAAACAATTCACACCCTATGCGACCGTCGCCCTGCGCTATCCAATGACGCGGACAGAAGAAGGCGGCGCAACCCAATTTCTCGAACCCGTTGCACAACTCGCCTACACAGGTGCCTCTCAACTAGATGTTCCCAACGAAGAAAGCACGTTGGTGGATTTCGACGACGGAAACCTTTTGTCGTTGTCACGATTTCCCAGCCCTGACAGACGGGAACGTGGAAAAGTCGGTGCAATTGGTGTGAACTGGTCCCGTTTTACGCCCTCTGGATGGGAAAGCGCCCTCACGCTTGGACAAGTGTTGCGCAGCGATGCCGATGATGATTTCACAACATCTTCGGGTCTTTCTGGCACGCGATCAGACTTTCTGGTGGCGGGTCAAATCAAGACTTTAAATGGATGGGCCGTCACAGCACGTACGCTTTTTAACGACAGTTTTGATTTCACCAAGGCGGAAATTCTAGGATCCTACAAACACAAACGAGGATCGATGTCTGGCAGCTACCTCTTCCTTATCGAAGACCCCAGCGAGGATCGCACCTTGGATACGTCTGAACTTTTTCTTGATGGATCTTACTTTGTCGCCGACAACTGGTCCGCCTCAGCAAACTGGCGGTACGATCTCATCGATAGTCGCTCAACCACAATTGGCGCGAGCCTCGTTTATTTCAACGAATGTGTAGAGGTTGATTTTTCTGTCCGGCGCAGAGATACCTCTTCATCAACCCTTGAGCCTTCGACCACTTTCGGCTTATCCATCGGGTTGCGCGGTTTCTCTGCTCGAAATGGGTCAGAAAGCTCTACAAAAAAATGCGGATGACACACTCATGAGCCACTTAACGAAAATTCTTAGCGCAATGTTTTTGTGGAGCGCCACAAGTTTCGGGCAACCGGGACTGGCGCAGAGCATTTTTAGTCCGGTTGCCTATGTCAATGATTCCGTCATCACTGAATTCGAAGTCGAACAGCGCATTCAATTCTTAACATTGCTCAACGCGCCCGGTTCCAGCCGGGATACCGTGATTAAAACATTGATCGACGAACGTTTGCGCGCTCAAGAAATCGCCCGGGTTGGCTTGGAAATGTCTCAAGAAGCTGTCGATGCCGGATTAGAAGAATTTGCTGGACGGGTAAATCTGAGTGTTGAAGAATTCACCATAGCGCTAGAGGAAAATGGCGTTGCGGCACAAACTTTTGAAGGGTTTGTGCGTATTGGTATCTCATGGCGCGACTATATTGGCTCGCGTTTCGGTCGCCGATTGGAAATCAGTGAATCCGAAATTGATCAAGCTCTGGGCAGCACCAGTGGTGCGACAACGATCCGCGTATTATTGTCAGAAATCATTATACCTGCACCACCAGAACGCCTGCAAGAGGTGGAAGACGTCGCTAAAACCATTGCGGCCTCAACTTCACAAAGCGAATTTTCCGATTTCGCTCGGAAATACTCTGCCACTGCAACGCGCTCTTCTGGCGGGTTGCTCGATTGGCAATCGCTCAGCAATTTACCTGCAGTTTTACGCCCCTTATTGTTGGCCCTCGCGCCTGGCGAAATAACAGAGCCGATTAATATTGAGGGAGGCGTCGCCTTGTTTCAACTGCGGGACATCCAAGAATCTGGTGTCGCCGCAGAGACCTTTGCAGCCATTGACTATGTGACCTACTTCCTGCCCGGTGGCCGCAGCCCAGCCGGTCTGACCGCAGCGCAAAAGCTTCGATCGGAAGTAGACGTTTGTGACGACCTCTATGGCGTCGCGCAGGGGCAACCACCGGAAGTGTTGCAGCGCGAGAGCAAACCCCCCTCAGAAATTCCAGCTGACATCGCCCTAGAACTCAGTAAGCTTGATCCTGGCGAAACCTCTATAGCGCTGACGCGTTCCAACGGCGAAACGCTGGTCTTCCTTATGATGTGCGGACGTACCGCCGTTGCCAATGAAGACGTCGCTCGGGAAGAAGTAGCCGGTGCATTACGGGCCCGGCGCCTTACAGATATTGCGGATAGTTTTTTGGAACAGCTGCGCGCTGATGCGCGCATCACCTTCCCATGAACCACCCTATTGCCCCAATCGTCATTAGCTGTGGCGAACCAGCGGGCATCGGGCCGGAAGTGGCATTTAAAGCATGGCAAAAGCTTGAAGGGTGCGTTCCACTGGCATGGATGGGTGATCCACGCCATCTGCCTGTTGGAAGCGCCTATGAGATCATCGAAGACATCGGTCAGGCAACAGAAGCAGGCGTCAAAGCGCTGCCAGTTCTTGCCGTTGAATTCCCCAAACCCGCAATCTCAGGCCAGCCTGATCCCACCAATGCCCAATCTGTCATTGAAGTCATTTCCGATAGTGTAAATCTGGTTCGCTCTGGCGCTGCGTCTGCACTATGTACAGCCCCTATTCACAAAAAGGCTCTGATTGAAGGGGCAGGCTTTACACATCCCGGACATACTGAATACCTTCAATACCTTGCAGGCGATTCTTCGCGCGCTGTGATGATGCTGGCCTCCGACACACTCTGCGTGGTGCCCACAACAATTCACATTCCCTTGCAGGACGTCGCTGACACGCTCACGCCTGATTTGTTGCGCGAGACAATCGAAATCACCCATGACGCGCTACGCTCTCGATTTGGCATCAACGCGCCACGCATTGCGGTTGCCGGACTCAACCCTCATGCCGGTGAAGGCGGCGCAATGGGCATGCAGGAATTAAACTGGATCGCGCCACTCCTTGCTGATCTGGCTGAGCAAGGAATGGATGTGCGTGGGCCCTTATCGGCTGATACGATGTTTCACGCCGGGGCGCGTGCGTCTTATGACGCGGCAGTCGCGATGTACCATGACCAAGCTCTGATCCCGATAAAAACGTTGGCGTTTGATCTGGGCGTCAATGTCACACTTGGTCTGCCCTTTATCAGAACATCGCCAGATCATGGAACCGCCTTTGATATCGCCGGTCGCGACATTGCCAACCCAAGCAGCATGATCGAGGCCATCAAACTGGCCGCCCGCATGGCTGGCGCCGCACCGTGAATAAAAAATGCGCGCTACAGCCCCCTTTTCCACGTCAGGCCACAGATAAATGACAACGATAGATAACCTTCCACCGCTACGTGATGTCATTCGTACCCATGATTTACAGGCCCGGAAATCCATGGGGCAGAATTTTCTGCTCGATCTGAATTTGACTGCAAAAATTGCACGTCAAGCCGGCAATTTAAATGATTGCGATATATTAGAAATTGGTCCCGGTCCGGGTGGTTTGACGCGCGGTTTATTGGCCGAAGGTGCGCGCAAAGTTCTGGCGATCGAAAAAGATGCGCGCTGTCTGCCTGCGTTAAAAGAGATTGAAGCCGCTTACCCCGGCCAATTAGAGGTGATAAACGGTGACGCGCTCGCGATTGATCCGCTTACTTCTCTGCGGCCACCGATCCGCGTCGCTGCAAATCTGCCATATAACGTCGGGACTGAATTGCTGGTCCGTTGGCTGACACCGCCGACATGGCCCCCCTTCTGGCAGAGTTTGACACTGATGTTTCAGCGTGAGGTCGCAGAACGCATTGTCGCCAAACCTGGCAGTAAAACATATGGTCGGCTCGCCATTCTGGCTCAATGGCGTTCGGATGCTAGAATTGTCATGCAATTACCACCTGAGGCGTTTACACCACCGCCAAAAGTATCCAGCAGCGTCGTCCATTTGACAGCTTTGGAGCAACCGCGCTTTCCCGCCCGCGCCGCAACCCTAAGCCGCGTCGTGGCGTTGGCCTTTAATCAGCGCCGGAAAATGCTGCGCGCTGCCTTAAAAGGCGTTTCCCCCGATATCGAAGACCGCTTGCGCGCCGCGGGCATAAAACCAACAGATCGCGCAGAGCAAATTTCACTTGAAGCGTTTTGTGCACTGGCCACGGAAATAGATCGCTCCTGACAGAAGCGATCTTAGGTCTTTTTTTATACTGGAAACCGGCCTGATCGGCCTGACAACAGAACTCTTACCCAATCAGTAGCTATTCCGCAGCTTCGGGGGCATCCCCATCCGACGCCTTTGGGGCCTCTTCAGCGGCAGGTGCCGGTTTTGGCCGAGGTTTGCGGCGTGGTGCCCGCTTAGGTTTGGGCTTGCTTTCTGGCGTTTCGACCAAGCCACTGTCCGCATCAGGTTGTGGCGTTGGCGCGACCTCAGGTTGCTCTGATTGTTCTGCGGCAGCCGCTTGTTGGCTCGCGTTTGCGGCCTCGCGTTCCTGACGCTCGGCGCGTTCACGGTCACGCTCTGCCTGGCGTTCACGGTTCTGACGTTCCTGCTCTTCGCGACGCTGATCAATCTCGCGCTGCGCTTCGCTGAGCATCCGCGTGTAATGCTCCGCATGTTGTTGAAAGTTCTCAGCAGCCACACGGTCATTGCTCAAATGAGCGTCGCGCGCCAATTGATTATATTTCTCGATGACTTGTTGCGGAGTTCCGCGCACTTTGCCTTCAGGGCCGGAGCTGTCAAAAACCCTGTTTACGACGTTGCCGCCTTGATTATTTGACCTGTTGCGGTTGCCCTTAGAACGGGACCGGGAGCGTGATGATTTCATGAAGTATTTTCAGCCTTCGTGCTGTTGCTCGTGTGACCAGAAGCGCCTGTTAACGCAAGAATTCCGGATTTTCGACATGTTGGGCATACTGCCGCGCGGGACCGCCAAGCATTGGCATCCTCCGCTGCAACGTCTTTGAATAAGCATGGCAGGCCATTTGCTGCAAGAGGAAATACAGTGTTTCGGTTTAAATTTGCTAAATTTCCCCAAAATCAGCCCCATCACCCAGGTTTTGATGCACAAAGCAGCCGATCACGGCCGTCTAGATCAGGCAGAATCGCTATCTCTCCCCAGCCCTGTGATGCAAAAATCTGCTTAACGTCCGCGCCTTGCCGCCACCCCATTTCCACCAAAACGCGTCCTTGGGAATTCAGGTACCCCGGAGATTGTGATGCGATGATCCGATAGACCGACAAACCATCCGCTTCATCCGTTAAGGCCAGTCGTGGTTCATGCTCGCGCAGCTCCGGTTGAACCTCTGCCATTTCGCTGGCAGCCAGATACGGTGGGTTCGCAACGATAAGATCGAACCTGCCTTCGACGCCCTCAAACCAATCCGAAACTTGGATGTCAGCCCGACCATCGACACCATGCAACACAGCATTGGCACTGGCCTGAAGACAGGCCGCTTCGCTGATATCCACACCGAGGCCCAAGGCGTCTGATTGTTCGGCTAACAGTGTCACCAAAATACACCCAGACCCTGTCCCAAGATCCAACACACTGGAAAACGGTGCGGATAGCGCTGCTTCGACGAGACTCTCTGTTTCAGGACGCGGGTCCAAAACCGCATTTGTTATATCAAATCTGCGCCCGTAAAATTCCCGTGATCCGATTAGTTGCGACACAGGTACCCTGACCGCACGCAAAGACACCAGATGATCGTATCGATCCACAATATCGGGTGCGATATTTTCTGGCGCAATCAACGTTATACGGGCCGCGTCTACTTTGGCCGCATGTGCCAGCAAAATACGTGCATCGCGCGCCGGATCTGGCACACCTGCCGCTCGTAATCTTGCCATGGCCGCAACCATGGCCTCGGCGGCTGTCACTGCCCCATCTCCGCCATCAAGCGTGCCTGCGCATCCGCGGTCAGTGCATCAACGATTTCGTTCAAATCGCCCTGCAAGATAGAATCCAGCCGGTACAACGTCAGGTTAATCCGATGATCCGTCATGCGCCCTTGCGGGAAATTATACGTCCTGATCCGTTCGGATCGATCCCCCGACCCGACCTGTGATGCGCGATCTGCTGAACGCTCACTGTCAACCCGACTGCGCTCCATATCATAGAGCCGCGCTTTCAAAACCTGCATGGCAATTTCGCGATTCCGGTGTTGGGATTTTTCCGAACTGGTAACAACCAAACCAGACGGGATGTGCGTGATGCGCACGGCTGAGTCCGTCGTATTGACGTGCTGACCACCAGCGCCCGAAGAGCGCATCGTATCGATCCTCAAATCATTCTGATCTATCTGAATATCGACGTCTTCAGCTTCTGGCAGAACCGCAACCGTCGCAGCAGAGGTGTGAATACGTCCGCCACTTTCTGTACTTGGCACACGTTGCACTCGGTGCACGCCGCTTTCGTATTTAAGGCGCGCAAAGACATCCTGCCCCTTCACATGAGCGACAACTTCCTTAACGCCGCCTAACTCAGATTCCTGCAGCTCGATGATCTCCAGTTTCCAGCCCTGCGCCTCGGCATATCGCTGATACATCCGCAGTAAATCACCGGCAAATAGCGCCGCCTCGTCCCCACCGGTACCCGGGCGAATTTCCAACATTGCCGGTTTTGCATCCGCCTTGTCCTTAGGAAGCAAAGCCAATTGGAGCGCCATTTCTGCTTTGGGCAATGCCGCTTTGATCCGTGGTAATTCTTCTTCGGCCAACGGCGCCATATCCGGATCGGCCAGCATCTCATTGGCCTCTTCCTGATCGTTTAACAGCTGGCGATAAGCATCGATCTGCTCCACCACGGGCCGCAAATCGGAATATTCTTTTGCAAGCGCCGCAATATCTGTCGTCGCATCGCCTGTGGCCATTGCAGCTTCCAGATACTGGAAACGTTCTGTGATCTGTCGGAGTCTGTCTAGAGGGATCATCCTGATGCAATCCAATATTGAAAGCCTTTGGTCAAGACCACTTTCCATGCTAACCTAAGAGAATGCTACGCTTATCATTGTTACTTGTCTTTCTTGCGCTACCCGTTGCTGCGGATGTTACCTATCCAAATGGCAAAACGATTGAATGTTATTGCACTGATCGCGCGGGGCTGCGCATTGAATTGGGAGAGACAATTTGCCTGCACGTGGATGGGCGCATGTTCATGGCCCAATGTCAGATGTCGTTAAACGTGCCCATGTGGCGAGAAGTGCAACAAGGGTGCCTGACGTCGTCACTGGAGCGTGGCGATCAGCCTCTCCAAACGTTTGCGGTTGACGCCCAAATCTGACAGGCCAAATCGCAAGCGGGCCATCAGTTTTATTTGATCACCTGATTGTTGGATCGTTGTCAGGTCGGGAAATCCAATCAAGGCTGATCGTGTGACATAGGTGACGTGACCCGCCGGAACCGACCCTCCAAGGAGCGTGGTTCTGGGCAATGCTTGCAACGCACTGTTCAAATTACCAAAGCGATGCGCATCCCCCTTAATGATGCGAACTGCCCCTGACGGAAAATCCTGATCGGCACTGGCCTCAACATTTACATGCCACTGGTCCGTATTCAGCGGTGAAAGCTTTACATAAAGAACACCCAGTACGGCAATGAAAAGAATAAGTGAAAAGATCACACAAATCCCTTTCCACATGGTTCACACGTCCTAACGGTAGGTGACGCCGGGCAAGACACATAACATTTCAAACAACATGTTTGCGCCCACCAGAGCCGTATTTCCAGTTGTATCATAGGGAGGAGATACTTCGACAAGATCACACCCAACGATGTTCAATCCCTTCAAGGATCGCACCAATTCCATGGCTTGCGGGGTGGTCAAACCGCCAATTTCTGGAGTTCCCGTTCCGGGTGCGAAGGAAGGATCCAGGCTGTCGATATCAAAGCTGACGTATACAGGAGTCTTAGAGCCAATATCCCGTCGAATTTCACCACCAAGGGTGGCAAGACTGCGATGCCAAAGCTCCTGCGCTGGAAATTGTTGAAATCCCCAGCCCTGCGCTTGTGTAAAGTCTTCGGCGGTATATCCTGTACCACGCAAACCAACCTGATAGGTCTTTTCCGGTATGATCAGACCTTCCTCATAGGCACGGCGAAACACCGTCCCATGGGTTTCGCGTTCTCCGAACATTTCTTGGTTGACGTCCGCATGCGCATCTAAGTGGACCAGCGCAACAGGACCGTACCGTTTATGCATCGCACGCAAAATAGGCAACGTAATTGAATGATCGCCACCAATCGCCATTGGCATGGCGTCGTAATTTAGGATCGCATGGTAGCTTTCCTCGATGATCTTCAGACTCTTAGCCAATGAAAATGTGTTGATCGCAAGATCACCCAGATCAGCCACTTGCAGACTGTCAAAGGGCGCCGCCCCTGTGCCCATGTGGTAAGGGCGGATCATAGCGCTTTGCGCGCGCACTTCCTTGGGGCCAAATCGTGTACCCGATCGCCATGACGTGCCAATATCCAATGGAACGCCTAAAACGGCCACATCTAAGCCCTTCAGGCCATTCACCATCGGCAGCCTCATAAAGCTGTTTGGCCCGGAAAACCGGGCCAGATCATTTCCGCTAATGGGCTGATTTTTAACGGCCATTTATTTACTTCTCCGCAAGCGCCAACCGATCAGTGACAACAGTTCGGTCGCAATATGGGCGCCAGCAATTGCCGTTGCACCCGTGATGTCAAAAGGCGGCGAGACTTCGACAACATCCCCGCCAAGTATGTTAATTCCAGCCAAATCCCGCAACATGATTGCCGCTTGCGCAGATGTCAGCCCACCCCAAACCGGCGTTCCCGTGCCCGGTGCATACGCAGGATCTAACGCATCAATGTCAAAGGTCAGATAGGTTGGCTTGTCTCCTAATACATCTTTGACCTTAGCAACAGTGGCAGATACACCTTTTTCGTGAACTTCACGCGCATCGATGGTGGTCACACCCAGCGTGTCGTTATTTGTGGTCCTGATGCCAACCTGCACAGAGCTTGCCGCATCAATGATACCCGATTTGATCGCCTTATAAACAAAGGTGCCGTGGTCAATCCGATCAAAATCATCATCCACCCAGCTGTCGGAATGCGCATCAAATTGCAGCAAACTAATTGGGCCAAATTTTTCAGCATAGGCCTGTAGGATCGGGTATGTGATATAGTGATCACCCCCCAGCGTCACGGTAGGAACATCCGCAGATAGAATCTGCGCAATATGCATTTTTAACGTTTCCGGGAACGCAGCGACATCGCCATAATCAAACGCCACATCCCCGTAATCCACAATCGCATATTCGGTTAGCACATCAAACGGCCACCCATAGGGCGCATCGCAGGGCTGCAACGCACTGGCTTCACGCAAAGCACGCGGCCCCAAACGCGTTCCCGGTCGGTTTGTCACGGCTTGATCAAACGGCACCCCGGTGATGGCGATATCAACACCTGTCAGATCCTTGGTGTATTTGCGCCGCAAGAAAGACGTCGCCCCACCAAAAACGTTCTCGAAACTGTGCCCCTTCATGTCTTCGCGCGTAAAGGCGTGATCGATCTCGGTCTTGGCGTCTTCTAACCCCATGCGTCAGGCCCCACCCGCTGGCTGGACACGCTCAACGAGCCGCGCAAAAAACGACGCCCCAATCGGGCCGATCTCGTCATTGAAATTATAGAGCGGATGGTGACAGCCTGCCGTCTCGCCCTGCCCTAAATTGATGTAAGCCCCTGGTCTGGCTTCTAACATGTAGGAAAAATCTTCGGCCGCCATAATCGGGCGCGCATGTTCGTTCACAGCTGCTTCACCAGCGATTTCCTTAGCAACTTGCGCAGCAACACCAGCCTTTTCATCATCATTTATCGTTGGAGGATACCCAAACTCCACCTCGACCTTGGCTTCAACGCCAAAGGAGGCAGCTTGCCCTGCGACGATCTCCTTCATCCGCTGGACCGCCATCGCCTGCACATCCTTATTAAACGTGCGCAGCGTTCCGTTGATATAGCACGTTTCGGGGATCACATTGTCGGTTGTCCCGGTGTGTATCTGCGTCACCGAAATGACCAATTGCTCCATCGGATCCGTATTACGACTGGCAATACTTTGGAGCGCCTGGACCATTGAGCAGGCCGCCAAAACGGGGTCAACACAGTCTTGTGGTTGGGCCGCATGCCCCCCTTTGCCGTCTATATGGATGTGAAAGGTGTCGGCAGCAGCCATAATGGCACCATGGGTCAAGGAAAAATGCCCGGTTTCGATCCCGGGCGCATTGTGCATCGCGTAGACCTGATCAATTTTAAATCGATCCATGATCCCTTCTTGCACCATGACTTCGCCACCACCGCCCGCTTCTTCGGCTGGCTGAAAGATCAACGCGACACGGCCTGAAAAATTTCGCGTTTCCGCAAGATATTTAGCCGCGCCCAACAACATGGCTGTATGACCATCATGCCCGCAGGCATGCATTTTCCCCGGGTGGGTCGACGCATATTCAAGGTCCGCCGATTCCTCCATCGGCAAGGCGTCCATATCCGCCCTTAGTCCAATCGTGGCATCGCCAGTTTGACCGTTAATGATCGCAACAATCCCAGAGGTCGCAATGCCTTCATGCACCTCATCAACGCCAAACTCGCGGAGACGTTCTGCTACAAAAGCGGCTGTTTTATGACATTCCATTCCCAATTCCGGGATTGTGTGCAGATGTTGTCGCCAACCTGCGATCTCGTCACTCATATCCGCAATCCGATTTACGACGGGCATGCTCTGGACTCCTTGCCGATTGTTTTGTCAGGTGCATCTGACACCGAAGAAGGACGTACTTCAATGGCAGATGAACTGATCCACGATGCAGATGCAGGAATAGAACGCCTGATAGAGATTATGCGCCGCCTTCGTGATCCAAAAACCGGCTGCCCCTGGGACATCGAACAGGATTTTGAGAGTATCGCGCCTTATACAATCGAAGAGGCCTACGAAGTCGCTGACGCCATTCAACGTCGTGACTGGCCCGAACTCGAAGGAGAACTGGGCGATCTGCTGTTGCAAACGATCTATCACACGGCGATGGGGGAAGAATCTGGGTATTTTGACTTCCAATCGGTCGTCCGCACCATCAGCGACAAGATGGTCGCCCGACATCCACATGTTTTTGGCAGTGATGATCGTAACAAGTCCGCAGAACAACAAACTGTCGATTGGGAAACCATCAAGGCTGCGGAGCGCGCAGGCAAGGCCCAACAAGGAACTTTGGATGGGGTCGCTATTGGTTTGCCAGCATTATTGCGCGCTTTGAAGTTGCAAAAACGTGCGGCGCGCGTCGGATTCGATTGGCCCTCCACAGACGAAGTAATTGACAAAATTATCGAAGAATCCAAGGAGTTAGTAGAAGCGCGTGATACGTTAACACAGGTTGAAGTCGAGGAAGAATTTGGCGATTTGCTTTTTGTCGTTGCAAACCTCGGCCGTCACTTGGGTCTGGATCCCGAAGCCGCCCTGCGCGCAGCCAATGCCAAATTCACCGACCGATTTGCCGGGGTCGAGGCAAAATTGTCTCAAATGGGGAAAACCCCGGCCGACAGCGACCTCGCAGAGATGGATGCGCTCTGGGACGAGGTCAAGGCAGAGCGCCGCGCAAAATAACAGGCTCATTCTAGCCGATCCGCGCCGAAGGTCGCTGGACTTTGCTCGTATCCAACGGCAAACAGAGGCCATGGAAAATCGTAAAATTATCATCGACACAGACCCCGGACAAGATGACGCTGTCGCCATCCTTTTGGCATTGGCCAGCCCGGAAGAGCTCGACGTTTTAGGCATTACCTGTGTTGCGGGGAACGTCCCCTTGCCCCTCACAGAGAAAAACGCACGTATTATCTGTGAACTGGCAGGGAAACCTAATGTTCCTGTTTTTGCAGGGTGCGACCGTCCGATGGGACGCGCACTGGTAACTGCAGAGCACGTGCACGGCAAAACTGGTTTAGATGGCCCGAATCTGCCAGACCCCAAAATGCCCTTACAAGCGCAGCATGCGGTCGATTTTATCATCGAGACACTGCGTGCAGAAGCACCCGGGACGGTCACATTGTGCCCGCTTGGTCCATTGACCAATATAGCAACCGCTTTTGAAAAAGCCCCTGATATTGTTGAAAAGGTCCAGCAAATTGTGTTGATGGGTGGCGCTTATTTTGAAGTCGGCAACATCACACCCACCGCAGAGTTTAACATTTACGTTGACCCACAAGCGGCTGATATTGTTTTTAATTCTGGCGTTTCGATTGTTGTTCTACCACTTGATGTCACACACAAGGCCCTAGTAACCGCTCCACGCAACGAAGCGTTCCGTGCGTTGGATACGCCTGTCGGTATTGCAGTGGCGCAAATGACCGATTTCTTTGAACGGTTCGACAAAGAGAAATACGGCTCAACCGGTGCACCGCTGCATGACCCATGTGTAACGGCCTATTTGATCAACCCGGCGTTGTTTTCTGGTCGTCACATCAATGTTGAAATCGAAACTCAATCCGAACTCACTCTTGGAATGACCGTTGCGGATTGGTGGGGTGTTACTGATCGTCCTAAAAACGCGTTGTTCATCGGAGATCTTGATGCGGACGGTTTTTTTGACCTCTTGACGGACAGGCTCGCCCGGTTATGAGCGCCGCATTGACCTTGGCGAACGTGGAACATCTGGACAAACTGGATGCTCTGGTTGCCGCGTTTCATGTCGAAGAAGGCATAAACCTGCCTGCCGAACAACGTCGCGCGGGCCTAACCCCTTTGCTTGAAGGCATACCGCATGGAGCCGCTTATTTAATCGGCCCATCCCGAGCGCCCATCGGGTATCTGGTGGTAACCTTTGGATGGTCTTTGGAATTTGGCGGGCTGGATGGTTTTATAGACGAAATATACGTGCGTCCAGGTGTCAGAGGGCGCGGAATAGCCTCTGAAACCTTACAGTCTTTGCCCAGAGCACTGGCGAGCGCTGGTCTCAAAGCCATCCATCTGGAGGTTGACCGCCACGCGGAAGCTTCGCAACGTCTGTATCACCGCGCAGGGTTCAAACCGCGCGAAGATTATATGTTAATGACCAAGGTGATGTAGTGACCTGCCATGGGTGGCACGTCGCGCTCAGGCATCCTATATTGACCGCATGACTCTCAACATCCCCTTTGATAACAGCTATGCGCGCCTGCCGGACGCTTTTTACACGCGCCAGCAGCCGGAACCAGTTACAGCCCCCAAGTTGGTCGCTTTTAATGGGCCGCTTGGGTCGACTTTGGGCATTCCTAACATGACCCTGTCTGAACAGGCTGATCTGTTTTCAGGCACCAAGCTGCCGCAGGGTTCCGACCCACTAGCGCAGCTCTATTCGGGCCATCAGTTCGGCAACTACAACCCTCAGCTCGGTGATGGCCGCGCCGTTTTACTAGGTGAAGTTATCGGCAAGGATCATCAACGCTATGATATCCAACTCAAGGGCTCCGGACGCACAGCTTATTCTCGGATGGGCGACGGGCGCGCATGGCTGGGGCCCGTTTTACGCGAATATGTCGTTTCCGAAGCCATGCATGCCCTTGGTATTCCGACCACACGTGCACTGGCCGCAACCCTGACCGGTCAAGACGTGATACGCGAAACGGCCCTGCCGGGCGCTGTGCTGACGCGCGTTGCCAGCAGCCACCTCAGAGTTGGCACGTTTCAAATATTTGCTGCCCGTGGACAAGCCGCCGAACTGCGCCAGCTCACCGAATATGCCATTGAACGCCACTATCCAGAAGCAGACGGCCCCATGGGTCTTTTGCAAGCTGTCTGCACTGCGCAGGCTGAACTGATTGCGGCCTGGATGTCTGTTGGCTTTGTTCATGGTGTTATGAACACCGACAATTGTGCGATTTCCGGAGAAACAATCGACTATGGGCCATGCGCCTTTATCGACAACTATCATCCCGACACTGTTTTCAGCTCAATCGATCGAATGGGGCGATATGCTTTCTCAAATCAGCCGCATATTGTGGTTTGGAACATGGCACAACTGGCAACCTCCCTGTTGCAACAGCTCACCAACCCAGAAGACTTTGTCGAGCAGGCAACGGCCATTGTCCACGCGATGCCAACCCTAATTGAAAGAGCCTGGCAAAGACGACTGGGGGCTAAAATCGGGCTGGCGGATCCGACAGCTGACGACGCCCCGCTGATCGAAAATTTGTTGAAGTTAATGGAAGATAACAAAGCAGATTTTACCAATACATTTGATGCCTTGGCGCGTGGTGACGCGCGCGATCAGTTTCTGGATCGCCCCACATTTGACGGCTGGTATGCGGATTGGCAAAAACGTCTCGCCCGCGAGGACAACCCGGATCAGATCATGCAAGCTGCCTCTGCACGCGTTATTCCACGCAATCACCGGATCGAAGAAATGATCCAAGCAGCTCTCCTCGGAAATTATGAGCCTTTTGAAAGGCTTATCGCCGCCTATGCAAATCCTTTTCAAACCCGCGACGTCGATCTAATGCGCCCGCCAACGCACGATCAACGCGTCCCGGCAACCTTTTGCGGGACCTAAACTCTGGTTGGTTTGCGGTTAATTAGGTAGATACCAACCGAAACAAGAACCAGTGCGATCCACACGCGCACGCCGACAACTTCTCCCAGTAAAAACCACCCCAGCAACACCGCAAATACGGGTGACAGAAAGCTGAATGAGGCCACCGCTGAAGCCGGATAGATTTTTAAAAGCCAAAACCAAAAAAGAAATCCGAAACTAGCGACCCCTACAATCTGAAAAATCATCCCAGCATAGTGAATGAGACGGGGTTCTCGGATCATATCCCCAGTCAAAATCGCGACGAACAACAAAATTGGCGCTGAAACCACCACTTGAAACATCAATTGCTGCGCTGGCGGCATCGTTTTTATAGAGGTAATCTTCAAACATAATGCAATTGCTGCCCAACAGATCGCCGCTGATAGGGCCATGAGGTCCCCTGCCAAGCTGGCGGTTGCATCACCTCGATCTAGCAGCGCAAGCGCTACGCCCATTGTCGCAAGAACAAGCCCTGCGCCTTTCAACCTTGTCATCCGGTCACCGGGGAGCAGAAAATGGCTGGCCAAAGCCAGCCAAACAGGCATCGAATAAAAGATAACGGATGCGCGGCTGACGGTTGTGAAATCTAACGCAGAAAAAAGAAGCAGAAATTCCAGTGCAAAAAGTAATCCCGAAAGAGCGCCCGCCGGGACCATCGACCGCGACACGGACAAAGGAACGCCGCGAAACCACATCCAGAGCAAAAGAACGCATGCAGCGCCCACTGAACGCACGCCCGCTGCAAAGATTGGACCAAACCCATCAGCGGTGACTTTGATAACAACCTGATTAAAAGCAAGATGCAGCGCGAAAGCTGTGAGAGCCATCGCGCCCAATGTATCCATTTGAGGTTTCTGTTCCATGGAGCGCACAAGGCGATCCACATTGATGTTTGTCAATCCTCGCTTTGCAAATAGAGTCGAAGATTTTGCAAAGATCGCATTGCGCGCGTCATTCCCCTAAACTGAATTAACCCGCAGCTGCGCCACTACCACCAGGTTTTCCACCGCTACGGCGGCGCCGACGCGCACCGCTTGATTTCTTGTTTTGATCCGGTTTTGCACCTCCTGGGCGACCACCTTGACCGGATCGCGCCCCTCCGCCGCGACGTCGGCCGCGTCCTTTGGGCGTTTCCCCAGCCGGGATGTCCGCGCCTTCCCAAGGACGACCAGATCCAACAGGAATGCTAATGCCCATCGTTTTTTGAATCGCGCGCAATTCCCCCATTTCATCGGGGGCGCAAAACGCAATTGCGGCACCATCTTTACCTGCCCGCGCTGTTCGCCCAATGCGGTGTACGTAATTGTCCGGAACATTTGGCAAGTCGTAATTATAAACGTGTTTTACATCAGGAATATCGAGCCCGCGCGCAGCAACATCCGTCGCTACAAGCACTTTAATCTCGCCCGATTTAAAGGCGGCAATGGCCCTGTCGCGCTGCCCTTGGCTTTTGTTGCCGTGAATTGAGCTTGCAGCAAATCCGGCCTTTACCAGAGATTTCATCAACTTTTCCGAACCATGTTTGGTACGCCCGAATACAAGTGCCCGCTCTTCGCGATGCTTCCCAAGCAGTTCAATCAACAAATTGGCTTTTTCGGATTTAGCAATAAAGTGGACTTCTTGCGTCACTTTATCTGCAGCTTTACCGGGAGGCGACACTTCGACACGAATTGGTCGGTTAAGGTAGCTTTGCGCCAATTCATTCATCTGCTTGGGCATCGTTGCAGAAAACAACATGGTTTGACGTTTTTCTGGGATCACCTGCGCGATCTTGCGCAGATCATGAATGAAGCCCATATCGAGCATCTGATCGGCTTCGTCTAGCACCAAGAAAGTGGCTAAATCCAACCGCACCGCGCGGCGATCCATCAGGTCCAGCAATCGTCCGGGGGTTGCAATCAACAGATCAACACCACGCTCTAGACGCTTGATTTGATTGTTAATAGATTGACCACCAACAACCATCGCGACTTTTATTGGTGTCTTTTCGGCAAAGGCACGCAAGTTGACACTGATCTGCGTTGCCAGCTCCCGCGTTGGAGCTAAAACCAAACCACGCACAGATTTTGGTGCCGGGCGCCCTTCCATTTCCAACATTTGCGCAACCAGCGGCACACCGAAAGCAGCCGTTTTCCCGGTCCCGGTTTGGGCAAGCCCCATGACATCGCGCCCGTTTAGGGCATGCGGAATCGCTTGTTTCTGGATCGGCGTAGGATCCTTGAGACCCATTTCATTGAGCCGTGTCACCAATTTAGCTGGCAACCCCATCATCTCAAAATCACTCATATCATACTTTCCAGCGCTTTTGCGCCCGTCGTCAATCGCCAGATCAGGCGACTATAGGGTAACGCAGCAAATCCCACATGCGGGCCAAATGCCCGCACATGTTTGTGCGCTCGGCCCCACGCGTGATTTTGGGAACATCGGCGGACTTTTCGGGTCTCCAGACGAAGTGGTTGCCCACTCGGATCGGAGACTGCTCACGCGGCAGAAGATATCGCCTGAGCGCCACATGGGCTTTTTATCGTCCTAAGTCAACCGAAAGCCGAAAACTTGTCTGGCCCCCGCGCGCAAAGACAGTTAAATGTTCCTACCACGCGACAGGAACGACCATATGAGTAAATCGATCATCACCCGCTGTGAGGCCAAAGGCCTGCGCATGACAGGACAACGACGCGTGATCGCACAGGCGCTGGAAGACAGTGTCGATCACCCGGATGTCGAAGAATTATATGCGCGCGCCTCTGCGATAGATAACGGAATTTCTTTGGCAACTGTCTATAGAACCGTCAAACTATTCGACGAAGCCGGCATTCTGGACAAGTTGGAATTTGGCGACGGCCGTGCGCGATACGAAGACGCGGAACGCGACCATCACGACCACCTGATCGACATAAACTCCGGCGAAGTCATAGAGTTTGTCGATGCTGAAATCGAAGAATTGCAAGAGCGGATCGCGAAAAAACTGGGGTATGAGCTTCGGGGTCACCGTCTGGAGTTGTATGGTGTTCCACTGAAGGACAGTAAAAAAGAATAAACGCTTGCGTGGCGTGCGTTAAAACGGGTCTTTCAATAAATGAGACGATTTACCCGAACATCGGATCCAAAAGCGACCATGGACATCGCCAGCCTGTCAGCCTAGAGCATTCATACTTCCCTGACAGGACACTCCATGGAAAATTTACGCGGCGCGGGCCTAATGGCCTTTTCGATGCTTCTTTTTGCGCTTGAAGATATGCTTATTAAACTCATGGCCTCTTCGCTCCCGATTGGGCAGATCGTCGGGATGATTGGCGGCAGCAGCGCGATAATTTTAGCCCTCGTCCTGCGCGCGCAGAAACAACCTCTCTTCACGCGACAGATATGGACAACGGCGATATTGCTACGCGCTGTCGGGGAATTGGTCGGCACAATTGGGTTTGTCACAGCAATCGCGCTGATCCCGCTGTCTACTGCTTCGGCAATTTTGCAAGCCACACCATTATTTGTGACATTAGGTGCGGCTCTGTTTTTACAGGAGACCGTTGGCTGGCGGCGGTGGACCGCGATACTTGTTGGATTTTGCGGCGTTTTGTTGATCATTCGACCCGGTTTGGAAGGGTTTTCATGGCAATCTCTCTTTGCTGTACAAGGCGTTATTGGGTTAGGCTTGCGGGATCTGGCAACACGGCGCATTCCAAAAGAAACCTCTTCATTACAACTTAGTTTCTGGGCTTTCTTGGTATTAATCCCGGCATCGGCCTTGATGATCTGGGCAAACGCCGAGCAATTCGCGCGACCTCACGGCGTTGTTTTGGTATATTTATCCGTCGCGATCCTCATTGGCATCGCAGCCTACTACTGCATTGTCGCAGCCATGCGGTCAGGTGAAATAAGTTTCGTTACCCCCTTCAGATACTCGCGCATTTTATTTGCATTGATCATCGGAATAAGTGTTTTCGGCGAAGAACCGGATCGTCTGACATTATTAGGCGCCGCGATTATCGTTGGTTCTGGCCTTTACACTTTATGGCGGGAACAAAATGTTCGCGCTAACAAAGGCTGACCCTTTCCATCCTCGACAGGTCACGGTATCACCTCAACAAGTTCAAACAAGGAGCCCTTGACCATGAGCACAATAATCGACATTCACGCCCGCGAAATCCTCGACAGCAGAGGCAACCCGACGGTCGAAGTAGACGTCATCCTAGAGGATGGCACCATCGGTCGAGCGGCCGTGCCATCAGGTGCGTCAACCGGCGCATATGAAGCAGTCGAGCGGCGTGATGGCGACAAATCACGATACATGGGCAAAGGCGTTTTAGAGGCTTGCGCCGCCGTAAACGGCGAAATTGCCGAAGCTTTGGTCGGCATTGATGCAACGGAACAAGTCGACATTGATACCACGATGATCGAGTTGGACGGTACCCCAAACAAGGCACGTCTCGGTGCAAACGCAATATTGGGCGTGTCACTGGCCACAGCAAAAGCGGCAGCAGATTTCTGCGCGCAACCCCTCTATCGATATGTTGGCGGTACATCTGCGCGTCTGTTACCCGTCCCTATGATGAACATCATCAACGGTGGCGAACATGCCGACAACCCGATCGATATTCAGGAATTCATGATCATGCCTGTCGCAGCCGAGAACATTCGGGATGCGGTACGTATGGGGGCGGAAGTTTTCCACACACTCAAAAAAGAACTCACAGCAGCTGGCCTGTCCACGGGGATCGGGGATGAAGGTGGCTTTGCGCCAAACATTAACTCTACGCGAGATGCACTTGATTTTGTATTGAAATCAATTGAAAAAGCAGGATATAAGCCTGGTGAAGATATCTACCTGGCGATGGATTGCGCTGCGACCGAATACTACAAAAACGGAAAATATGAGCTAGCGGGCGAAGGCAAGTCTCTGTCCTCCGATGAAAACGTAGATTATTTGGCAGCCTTGGTAAAAGATTACCCAATCATCTCCATCGAAGACGGTATGTCAGAAGATGACTGGGACGGCTGGAAGGCCCTGACAGAAGCACTCGGTGACAAAGTACAATTGGTTGGCGACGATCTGTTCGTCACGAACCCGGAACGTCTCGCCATGGGCATCGAGCGCGGATCAGCAAATTCTATGCTGGTAAAAGTCAATCAAATCGGTAGCTTGACCGAGACGCTTAAAGCAGTTGAGATGGCTCATCGCGCGGGCTTCACCAACGTTATGTCGCACAGATCCGGTGAAACAGAAGATGCAACCATCGCTGATTTAGCTGTGGCAACAAATTGCGGCCAAATCAAAACGGGATCGCTCGCTCGATCCGACCGGTTGGCAAAATACAACCAGTTGATCCGTATTGAGGAAGCTTTGGGAAAGACGGCGGAATACGCTGGGCGTTCGATCTTGCGGTGAAAACCGACGTCATCATTCGGCAGGCAACCTCGCCTGCGGATATGAGTGAAGTGCGGACGCTCTGTTGGGCGTACCGCGACTTCCTTGAAGGGTTTAGCGCAGAACTAAAGGAAGCTGTGGCCTTCGCCTATGCCAAAGAAGGCTACGCTGCACTGTTAGAAGAGCTGCCCGTTAAACATGCTCGCCCGCACGGGGTGATATTAGTCGCGGAGGTTGCCGGTGAGATCGTTGGTTGCGGCATGTTTCATGCACTCACCCCCCAAGACGTCGAAATTAAACGTGTCTTTGTCGATTCCAAAACCCGCGGCGGTGGCATCGGCGCGCAACTCTTACAAGCCTTGATAGATCACGCACGCAATGACGGATATTCTCGGATCCTTTTAGATACTTCGAGACAGTTTATAGGCGCGCAAAAACTATATGAAAAATTGGGGTTCAGGCGACGCGGACCATATTCGGCACTACCGCCGGCGTTTGAAAAGTTACTGATCTTTTACGAAATTACACTCTGACAAAATTCAGCTCATCAATAACATAACTTTCAATTCACAATAGTCTGTTTTAAAACACTATAATGAAAGGAAGTAGAATTTGAATTCGCTTTCCAATTCGAAAACTTATCTCACCAAACCTCTTGGACCTTTGGAACGTCTGGATTAAACTAAGGTCATGACCGCTCAAGAAATTATTGAGACACTCCAGCTTTCACCACATCCCGAGGGCGGATTTTACCGTCAGACTTGGGTGGCAGAAAGTAGCGACCGTCCAACAGGTACTTGCATTTACTTTCTTTTGACCCGCGATCAACCGAGCCATTGGCATAAAGTAGATGCTACAGAAATCTGGCTGTATCACAGTGGCGCCCCTTTGGTTCTATCCATTAGTGCGTCAACGGAGGGGCCAGCGCAGGACCTATTGTTAGGCGCCGATTTGAAAACAGCGAAACCACAAATAATAGTGCCGGAAAACCATTGGCAAGCTGCGGCAACAACGGGAGATTATACGTTGGTCAGTTGCACCGTATCCCCGGGATTTCAATTTGAAGGTTTCACGCTGGCCGATGCGGATTTCGACATTCCCCGCACTTAATTAATCAAGTTTTCGGTCACGGATGTGTCTTGCGGGTAACTAACGATACCTCCACCGATCGCAGCACGCACCCCTGTTGTTGTTGGGCAAGACGTTGGCAATCCCCGTGCGATACGGGTTGCCAGAAATGCAAAAGCCTGTGCTTCCAGCATGTCTCCATCCAAGCCGACTTCTTCTACAGGCACGACCGGGCATCCTAAAGCAGCTTTCAACATGCTCATCAAAACAGGATTGTGTCGCCCCCCACCTGCGACTAACACCTGACACGGCGGCATTGGGCAATGGCCCATTCCTACTGCCACAGCCGCAGCGCACATCGCCGTTAAACTTGCAGCGGCATCCGCGTTATTCAAATCAGAAACTAAAGATAAAGATTCAGAAAAATCGTTTCTATCTAGCGACTTAGGCGGTATCTTTTGGAAAAAAGGATCAGCTAAAAACTGCTCTATTTTTCCTCTGTTGGAACGACCGCCAGCCGCTATTTGACCGTTTTCATCGATAGGTTGTCCAAGACGGGATTGGATGAGATCATTTATCGGCGCATTGGCTGGCCCGGTGTCAAAAGCAAGCAACGCACCCGGCGTTTCAGGACGCTCGTAGGTTGGATCAACATAAGTCAGGTTCCCAACCCCGCCCAAATTCAAAAAGGCGATCGGTTCTGTTGCCCCGATGTATTTTGCGCAGGCGAAATGAAAGAACGGTGCTAATGGGGCGCCTTCCCCGCCAAATTCAACGTCGGCAGTGCGGAAATCCCAAACAACCGGGGTATTCAAGGCAGATGACAACCACGCGCCGTCTCCGACCTGTAAGGTTCCTTTTGTTCGTGGTGCATGCGCGAGCGTTTGCCCATGAAAACCAACTAAATCGATACCTTCAAAGCCACCCAACACAGCACAATGCACCTGTTCGACAACCCGGCGTGCGGCGTCAACCGCCGCTCCGTCCCAATGGCCTAAAGCCGCCCGCAGGATCTGTTGTTCGGCTTGCGTGTAGGCGCGGTAATCAGATGGTCCAAATTCGAAAATCTGCAGCCCATCGGTCACAATCACTGCCGCGTCCACGCCATCCAAAGATGTGCCACTCATAGCACCCATGGCCGTCACGCGCCCGCTTTTCAAGATGCTCGGTTTCAAAGCCTTTTCCTTTGCTTGCTCAGCCCCTATAGAGTGCCTCATATTGCAAGCTGAGAGCAAGACCATGACCTACCATCCAAAATCCGAATTTATCTCTGTTATGAAGGAACGCGGCTTTCTGGCCGACTGCACAGACTATCAGGGATTGGATGATGCCTTGATGAAACCGGGGCAGCTTGGCTACATTGGTTTTGACGCTACTGCCAGTTCGCTGCATGTGGGATCCCTTATTCAGATCATGATTCTGCGCTGGTTGCAGAAAACTGGGCACAGGCCAATCACTTTGATGGGTGGCGGCACAACCAAAGTCGGGGATCCATCCTTTCGTGCAGACGAGCGACCGCTCCTCACAGCAGCGGCAATCGATCAGAATATTGCTGGAATCAAACAGGTTTTTTCGGCCTATATCGATTATTCCGACGCTCCTAATGGCGCGTTGATGTTGAACAACCAGGAATGGCTGGACAATCTGAATTACCTCGATTTCTTACGTGACATTGGGCGGCATTTCTCGATCAATCGGATGTTGAGTTTTGAGAGCGTAAAGTCCCGTTTAGATCGTGAACAATCTCTGTCGTTTCTTGAATTTAACTACATGATTTTGCAAGCTTATGATTTCATGGAGCTGCACCGCCGATACGGTTGTATTTTGCAGCTAGGTGGATCAGATCAGTGGGGTAATATTGTCAACGGGATTGATCTGACCAGACGTGTTATCGAGGGCGACGTCTATGGGTTGACCACACCTCTTTTGACCACAAGTGATGGGAAAAAGATGGGGAAATCCCAATCTGGTGCTGTCTGGCTAAACGCCGATATGCTGAGCGCCTATGAGTTCTGGCAATTTTGGCGCAATACCACAGATGCAGACGTTGGCCGCTTTTTGAAACTGTATACAGAAGTGCCCGTCGCCGAATGCGACAGACTTGGTGCTCTTGCTGGCGCTGAAATCAACGAGGCCAAGATCACCTTGGCCAATGAAGTCACGGCACTCCTGCATGGTGCAGAAGCCGCGGCAGCAGCAGAAACAACAGCGCGTGATGTATTCGAAAAAGGCGGTGTCGGAGAGGAATTACCGACCCTGACGTTGAGCCGAGAGGATTTGGGTGACGGTATTTCAATCGTGCAACTCATCGTCAAATCTGGGCTGGTAAAATCTGGCAAAGAAGCAAAGCGTCTGATCTCAGAGAACGGCGCCAAACTGGATGATGCGCCGCTGAATAACCCAGGATTGATGATTGACGCACAGGCCCTCAGTTCCCCGATCAAGCTCAGCGCAGGTAAAAAACGTCACGCATTGGTGCAACTCGACTAAAGCCAGAACCAGTCGATAAGGCTAAGCAAAATAAAAACCGGCGTAGAAAGGATAATTGCTATCCCTAATGCGGCGGTTTTGGTCATACGCGGCGTTGGGGCAGTAACACCCTGCACTGATTTTTTCATGGAACTATTAACCATGAATTAGGTTTCAGATGCGTTAATCCGCACCATGTTCGACCAAGCGCCCATTGCCACTTCTCCTCGTGCTCTACAACAAAGCGATGGTTTCGCGCAGGCTTTGGGCAGTCTTTCCACACCGCCTTTGCGCTTGGATGATGGTACGTTGGTTTTGCGGCGGAAATTCGGTCCATTGCCCTTGCGAATGATTGTCCGCCCAGATGCCAAAACACCCCAAGAAATGCGCGCGCTTTTGCGCCAGCTCCCGGGACGTGCACCAATCATTATCTCACCCGAACACCCAATGCCTTTGGACACAATTGGCGCGATCCCCTTGGTCAGCCCGACACATACAGCGACGCTCGATTTGTCGCTGTCACTGACCAATATTAGAGCCGGTTTCCATCAAAAATGGCGCAATCGTCTGGTCCATGCGGAAAAACAAGACCTGCGTATCAAACGTCAAAATATGCCGGATGAACCCGGTCACTGGTTATTAGAGGCTGACCGCGCGCAACAGTTGAAACGCGGGTATCGCAGTTGGCCAGATGCGTTAACGCTTGCCTTTGCGCGTGAAAACCGTGGAGATGCCAAGCTATTCACAGCATTTTGGGGGCGTCTCCCGATTGCGGGTATCTTGATCTTGAGACATGGGGATGCTGCCACGTATCACATCGGCCATATGAAGCCTTCAGCCGTATCAAGTTCCGCCAATAACTTATTGATATGGAACGCTATTACCTGGGCGAAAAGTAAATCTATTGTGTCACTGGAACTCGGCACAATCACCACCGAGGATGCCCCCGGTTTGGCACGTTTTAAGCTCGGCACAGGGGCGATCTCACGCGCCTTGGGGGGGACATGGTTATGGTGGCCGCCCGTCACTTCTATTTTGCGCCCAGCTGCGCGTTTCGACAAACGTCTGATGCAGCTTGTTTAGGTCCGAATTGCCACGCATTATAAAATGACCGCGCACGCAAACAGAGGCCAGACATTGTGAACACAAAACAAACAGCCGCCGTCATTACCGGAGCGGCTTCGGGGTTGGGCGAAGCAACCGCGCGCCATTTTGCTGGCTTGGGGGCCCAAGTTACCCTGCTGGACAAGGACAGCGATCGTGGACAGCGGATTGCGCAGGAAATTGGCGGGTATTTCCACCAAACCGATGTCACAGATGAACACTCTGTTGCAGGGGCGATGTCCTTTGCTCAGGAACAAATGGGCCTGATCAATTTGGCCGTAAATTGTGCCGGGATCGCCGATGCTCAAAAAACAGTGGGCCGAGACGGCGCGCACCGCTTGCAGCCCTTTAAAAACGCGATCGACATTAATTTGGTCGGAACATTTAATGTCGCGCGCCTCGCCGCCGAAGCGATGAGCAAAAATGCGCCAGACGCAGAAAATGCCCGTGGCGTGATCATAAACACAGCTTCCATCGCCGCATTCGATGGTCAAAAAGGGCAAACCGCCTATGCCGCTTCCAAGGGGGGTGTTGTCGGGCTGTGCCTGCCAATGGCGCGCGATCTTGCCTCCTTAGGAATCCGCGTGATGACCATCGCACCGGGTATTTTCATGACACCCATGCTTGCCGGTCTGGGGGAAGAGGTGCAAAAACAACTGGCTGCCGATGTACCCTGCCCGCCTCGACTGGGCGATCCGTTTGAATTTGCGCGATTGGCGGCATTTATCGTGTCCTGCGGGTATTTGAACGGCGAAGTGATCCGCATCGACGGCGCATTGAGGATGCGCTGATGCCCTTTCAAAACCGTGTACAACCGACCGGAGAGATTATTTTCCACCCAAGTCGCGGTCAATTCATGGGGAATCGAGGCATTTTGCATGATGAAAACCAACAGTTGGGCAAATCTCTTTGGCGTCACAAAGCATGGGTTACGTGCGTTTTAGAGTTTAAAAACAGACACAGACAGATCATGTCACCACGCCGGTACACGGAATTGTTCTTTTTGGATGAAGCTGTTGCCTTTGCCGCGGGTCACCGCCCCTGTGCAGAATGCAGGCGCGCCGATTACAACCGTTTTCGCGGATTTGCAGATATTCAAACAAAGATCGCAGATTTTGATGCAATGCTGCACGCCAACCGTGCCATTGCACGCCGTTTTGGGCAACACCGCTACCATACAAAGATCGATGATTTACCCGATGGAACGTTTATTCTGGATGACCAAGGCCTGCCGCATCGCATTCAGCAAGACATGCTCCTGCCTTACAGGATTTCTGGCTACGGCCCGGCATGCACAAGACCAAAGGGGGGAGTTGTCACGGTGTTGACCCCTGCCCTGATGGTTGAAGTATTGCGTGCTGGTTACTCGTTGACATTGGCGGAACCGGGTTAACCCTGCGCTTTTTCTTCTAGGGTCAGCCATTCTTCTTCGGCGTCCTCTAATTTCGCTTGCCGCTCGACCAAAGCGTCTGTCGCCTTTTGAAATTTGACCGGGTTTTCTGTAAACAGCGCCGGATCGCTCATCAGCTCGCCCAACTTGCCAATTTCGGCTTCCAGACGCGCAATTTCTGTGGGCAAGGCCTCCAGTCGGTGCTTTTCCGTAAAGCTCAGACCTGATTTGGAAACCCCTTGCGGCTTTTCCGACGATTGTTGAGCCGTTTTCTGGCGAGAGCCACCGTCAGGAGATTCGGTTTTGATGCCACGTTGCTGGACATAATCGCTCCATCCTCCGGCATAAACTGTCGCGCGCCCGTCTCCTTCCATCGCGATGGTTGTAGCAGCCACGCGATCCAAGAAATCGCGATCGTGACTGACCAATAGAACCGTGCCGTCGTAATTGCCCAACAATTCCTGCAAAAGATCCAGCGTTTCCACATCCAGATCGTTTGTCGGTTCATCCAGCACCAACAAATTACTCGATCGCGCAAGTATCTTTGCCAGCAGCAAACGCGCTTTTTCACCCCCTGACAAAGACCTTACAGGCGCACGGGCTTGCGCCTCGTCGAACAGAAACTCCTTGAGGTATCCGACAACATGTTTGGGTTGACCGCGCACCATCACCTGATCTGCCTTGCCAGACACCCGCATTTCCGGATCGCCCGTTAAACTGTCCCACAGGTTCATATCGCCATCAAGCTGAGCGCGAGCCTGATCAAACAATGCGAGTTCAAGGTTTGTACCAAGCGTCACACTGCCCTCATCTGGCGCTTCCTGTCCGATCAACATATTTAACAACGTCGTTTTTCCGACGCCATTAGGGCCGACAAATGCGATCCGATCCCCCCGTTGGATGGTCAGAGAGAACGGCCGCAAGATCGTCCGCTCTCCAAAGGATTTGGTGATTTCCTTGACTTCGATGACCTTGCGCCCGGATTTGGGGCCGGCTTCGATCGACATCGCAGCTGCCCCTTGCCGCTTGATTTGCGACGCCCGTTCTGCACGTAGATCCTGCAGTGCACGCACCCTGCCCTGATTACGTTTGCGGCGCGCTGAAATGCCTTCTACAGCCCACCGTGCTTCGGATTTTATTTTGCGGTTTAGCTTGTGGCGCTGGGTATCTTCTTCCTCCCAGACAGTATCGCGCCAAGCTTCAAATGCCTCGAACCCTTTTTCCTGACGGCGTACTTTTCCGCGATCAATCCACAATGTCGCGCGGGACAATGCGCGCAAAAATGCTCGGTCGTGGCTGATGAGGATAAACCCCTTACGGCTTTGTTTTAACTCTATTTCCAACCACGCGATGGCTTCGATATCGAGGTGGTTTGTCGGCTCATCCAACAACATCAGATCCGGCGCACCTGCCATAAGACCCGCCAAGGCTGCGCGGCGGCGTTCCCCACCGCTGGCTGTTTCAACCAAGCGGTCGGGGTCAAATTTAAGCCCCTCTCCCGCGCGTTCCACCTTGTACATTTCAGATGGATCAAGCCCCTTTGCGGCAAAATCACCAAGCGTGGTGTAGCCTGACAAATCGGGATCCTGTTCCATATAGCCGACCGAAACACCGGGCCCATGCACGATGTCGCCACGATCAACATCAACAAGACCAGCCATGACCTTCATCAGAGTGGATTTACCCGAACCGTTGCGCCCGACAAGGGCAACACGATCGCCTGGTTGCGCCACAAGGCTGAGCGCGTCAAAAACCGGATCTCCGCCAAAGGTCAGAGAAATTTCATTTAATTGCAAAAGAGGAACACGTGCCATGCCCGGCAGCTAAGCTGCCTAGGCCAGAGGGTCAATCGTTTTTACCCGATGCAGCGGATAATCAGCCTATCCTAGCATCATTGTCCAAGGCCGCTCGCAACAGTTGTTTGCGCTGCGGTGGAATCGCATCCATTTCCAAACCGGTGAATACATGCAGTGTATTTAGGGCGCGATCAATCACCGCGTGATCGCTTACCCAAGCCCCCAAATTCAGATAACTACGCAAAAGCGACGGGGTTTGCAGCAGTGCTCGCGTATTTTCCACTGGCCCCTGCAGCAAGCGGGCATAGGGGTAAATTTCTTCAGCTTTAGTTCCGGGCGCCCAGCATTCAGGTGCTAGGTTACGCATTTTTAGGCGCGCAAGAGCATCTGCGTAAGGTGCAGGGTCCGTCCCTTGGAACGAAGAACAGCCGAACAGGAAGCTTATGCACCGATGATCCACGAAAGACGCCAATGCCACCCAAGCCAGCCGCAAAATATCTGGGTCTGTCCTGCCCGCGTCGATGCAAAACCGTCCCATTTCCAGCATCGGACCCTTGAACGATGACAGCGATGCCAGATCATAAAATTGCGCTGAGTAACATTTGGGGAGCGTATCACCCGTCACTTCCAACAGGCGAAAACACGACACCAGCTCCCCTGTGTTTTCTTCTTCGATCAACACATGCTGGCAATGCGCGTCAAAACCATCCGCATCGAGGTGCTCTGATACCTCAAAACACTGCGCTCGAAAGGCCTGAGCACGTTTTACCTGATCAGCTGACTGCGAAAATATTGCTCTGTAACGGCCTCTGTGCAAGGGCGTCATAGTATGCTCGCCCATATTCAGCCTCCCAGCAGAACACCCGGTTGGGATCAGAGACCGTCGCCAAAACCGGTTGGCCCGAAACTGCCGATATTATTGATAAGCTGCCGCAAGAAACCTTGGCTTCCGACGCTGCTATCTGTAACCCGCCGCGTTAAACGAACAACTTTTCCACGTTCCAGACCGAAGGTTTCAATGTTTTGAACAACGCCATTGGTGTCAAAGCTAACGGCGACAATATCCCGCTCTACGACCTCAGGTTCGAGCAGCGCGAGCGTTTTGACCCGGCTGCGCACGAAATACAACGCGTTGTCCTCGCGCACCGATGTTGCTCCGACGGAGCCCAGTGTTTCTTCGACAGAAGCACGTGTATCGATCCCCACGACGATCTGATCCAAGTCTTCTTGGGGCGGAACATAGCCATGATTGCGATATGTTGGTCCGCAGGCGACGACACCTGAAAGAACGACTACGACGACACAGGCCTTTAAGGCTTTGGAGACGCCGCCAGAGGCGGATGAACTACTGTACATGTCTTAGGCTCTTGCCCTCGTGCTTCTTGGCTTCTATTTCGCTTACACCATGCAAGCGCCATGGTTCAAGAAACGAAAGCACTCAGCATGAAGCAAACGCCGCCATCGTCAACTGCCCTACGCGTCTCTGAATTGCCGCAAAACACGCCAACACCCTTTAATTTACGCCCTGAAACCGCAGTTCTTAAGGAAATTGCGACAGAAATGGACCTTTTGGGCCTGCGCAAACTTTCCTTTGAAGGGCAAGTACACGGTGAGGGTCAAAACGACTGGAGGTTGAATGCAAAGCTAGGCGCGACGGTGATTCAACCCTGCGCCGTGACATTGGATCCAGTCACAACACGAATCGACATCCCCATCACACGGCATTTTAAACACGATTTCATCAACGTGGACGCGCCCGAAGCCGAGATGCCAGAAGATGACACTGTTGAGGCACTGGGATATTGGATTGATCCCGGCGAAATCATGATTGAATCCTTGGTGCTGCATTTACCCCTGTACCCGCGCGCGCCGGGCGCTGCTTTGGGCGAAATGGTTGTGACCGAGCCTGGGCTCACGCCAATGCGTGACGAAGATACACGCCCGTTTGCTGGACTGGCCGCTCTAAAAGACAAGCTTTCCACGCCTGATGAAAGCGATGAAGAAGGCCAGCACTAAAACAATTGAGCCCCCTCTCGTTGAACCGCGCAGACCGCCCCGCAACGTCGTGATTCTAAAAGGCGTTCTTAGAACCGCTCTGCCTAACAAACGGTGGTTCACCGCAAACCTGCATGAAAGCACCGAAATACAGACAAAAAAGGGTTGCATGCTGCCTTAATCGCAGTATGTTCCGCCGCTCACCCAAATAGGGTTGGACAAAGCGCAGGCATGGGCCTAAACGCACGTCAGACCCAACGACGGGACAGAATAGATGAAACTCGGCTTTGTGCGCATTTTTTTACACAAGCACACGGCCCCGAATGCAAAAGGCCCAAGATAATGGCTGTTCAACAGAACAAAGTCTCCAAATCACGCCGCAACAATCGCCGCGCTCACGATTCGCTGGTTGCAGCCAATCCGAACGAATGCAGCAATTGTGGCGAGCTGAAGCGCCCACACCACGTTTGTGCCTCCTGTGGCCATTATGACGACAAAGAGATCGTTGCGCTCACAGAAGAGATTGATCTGGAAGAAGACGCAGCCTAAACTTTTGCCTTAATCAATACAGGCAGCAGGGTTTGGGGGCAGTCATTTGATGACGGCGCAGACCGATCAGAAAAATACGGGCACGAAGCGCATTGTCATCTCAGTGGATGTAATGGGTGGAGATTCTGGCGCGGGTCCTGTCATTGCAGGATGTGACCAGTCGGCCCAGCGAAATTCAGATATATCGTTTATATTGCACGGACCCGAAGCGGAGATTTCTGCTTTGGTGTCCCGACGCAAGTCGTTGCAGGGCCGTTGCGAGATCAGAAACGCAGCGGACATCGTGACGATGGACGATAAACCCAGCCAAGTCGTTCGTAACGGCAAGGGCACCTCCATGTGGTCCGCGATCGAAGCGGTGCGCGATGGCAGTGCCTCGGTTGCGGTCTCTTGTGGTAACACCGGTGCGTTGATGGCGCTGTCGATGATACGCTTGCGCAAATTACCCGGTGTCAACCGGCCAGCAATTGCTGTGCTCTACCCCTCTTCCAACCCGCAAGGGTTCAACGTTTTGTTGGATGTTGGCGCGGATGTAAAAGCCGACGCGGATGACTTGCTGCGGTTTGCGTTGATGGGCATGTCCTATGCACGGAACGGGCTTAACCTATCGCGACCACGGGTTGGGTTGCTGAACGTTGGTACAGAAGAGCATAAAGGCAGAACAGAGCTCAAAGAAGCATATGATCTGATCAACAATCAACGCGACGTCGCTGGTTTTGAATTTGTCGGCTTTGTCGAGGGCGGCGACATTTCAGGGGATGCGTGCGATGTAATCGTCACGGACGGTTTTACCGGGAACGTCGCCATCAAGACTGGCGAAGGAACTGCCAGTCTGGTTGGTAACCGGTTGCGCGAAGCCTTCCGGTACTCGCTTATGTCCCGGCTCGCCTCGCTTCTGGCCTATCCGTCGCTGCGACGCTTAAAAAAGAAAATCGATCCGCGCCGCGTGAATGGCGGTGTTTTTCTGGGATTGAACGGTACTGTTGTCAAATCGCACGGATCGGCGGATGCTACGGGCGTCTCTTCGGCGATCAAACTGGCCGCTCAATTGGCCGAGATCCAATTTAACGATAAACTTGCTGCCCGTGTGGCGGCCTTGCCCGGCGAGGAGAATAAGACGTGACCTTGCGTGCTACTGTTATTGGGGTGGGACACTACCTGCCCGAACGTGTCGTTCCGAATGCAGAATTCGAAAAGACTTTGGACACGAATGATGAATGGATCAGGGCGCGCTCCGGCATTGAACGTCGACATTTCGCTTCTGAAGGCGAAACCACATCAAAGATGGCCGCCGCCGCCGCACGCGCGGCACTGGAACATGCAGGATTGGTCCCAAATGATATCGATGCGATTATCGTTGCGACCTCTACCGCCGATCTGACCTTTCCATCTGCGGCAACGATGGTTCAGGCAGAACTGGAAATGACAAGAGGTTTTGCCTTTGACGTTCAGGCGGTCTGCGCTGGATTTGTTTTTGCTCTTAGCAATGCGAATGCACTTATTTTGTCTGGGCAAGCCAAACGTGTGATGGTGATCGGCGCAGAAACTTTCAGCCGCATCATGGATTGGACCGACCGTTCGACCTGCGTACTCTTTGGCGATGGGGCTGGTGCTCTATTATTGGAAGCGCAAACTGGACAAGGTACATCCGATGATCGCGGCATTTTGTCGACCGATTTGAATTCTGACGGCACTCACAAAGATCTTCTTTACGTCGATGGCGGTGTTTCTACCGGCACAACCGGCTATTTACGTATGCAGGGCAATCAAGTTTTTCGCCATGCCGTGGAAAAACTCGCTGCAACAGCAACAACCGCGATGAAAACTGCCGGCGTATCAGCTGCGCAGGTGGATTGGATCGTGCCGCATCAGGCGAATATCCGCATCATCCAAGGCACAGCCAAAAAGCTTGGCTTGCCAATGGATAATGTCGTGGTCACCGTCCAGGACCATGGCAACACATCGGCAGCATCGATTCCCTTGGCCCTCTCTGTTGGGTTTGCGCGTGGTCAAATCAAGCAAGGTGATTTGATCGTAACCGAGGCAATTGGCGGCGGGTTGGCTTGGGGCGCTGTCGTTCTGCGTTGGTAAAGCAGGTTATTTTCGCTCATAGGTCGATTGCCCGACCTATGATGTTGACACAGAAAAAGCCATAACACTATTGTCGTTAAAAATGAGGGGGATAGCAATGGCTGAGAAAACGTTGACACGAATGGACCTAAGCGAGGCGGTTTTCCGCGAGGTTGGGCTTTCTAGGAACGAAAGCGCACAGCTCGTCGAAACAGTTCTAGAGCACTTGTCGGACGCTTTGGTGCGGGGCGAACAGGTTAAGATTTCTTCGTTCGGGACTTTTTCGGTTCGTGACAAATCAGCCCGCGTGGGACGAAACCCAAAAACTGGCGAGGAGGTTCCAATTAACCCGCGTCGCGTTTTGACGTTCCGCCCGTCCCATCTGATGAAGGACCGCGTCGCAGCGGGGAATAAGTCCTGAACTGATGTCTAAATCACCTGATGCTTTTCGAACAATCTCAGAAGTCGCCGACTGGCTGGGCATACCTGCGCATGTGTTGCGGTTCTGGGAAAGTAAGTTTGCACAGGTTAAGCCGGTAAAACGCGCGGGCGGACGGCGATATTACCGCCCGGCGGATATGCTGCTGATTGGCGGCCTAAAGAAAGTCCTGCACGAAGATGGGCTCACCATAAAGGGTGCGCAAAAACTATTGCGCGAAAAAGGTGTTTCATACGTCGCAGATCAATCGCAACCGTTGGACGATCTGACCATGGCCGTCATCGAGGGCAGCGAACCACCTAAAGAGGACGTTCCACTCGATGATGCGGTAGCAGCAACGCCACCAATACCTGCCCAAGAACTGAGTTCTGCGGATGAGATCCCCGGGGTGGAAGAAATCGAAATAGCGCTTCCGGAGGAAACGGAAGAAACGCGAGAGGTAACAGCACCCGCGGACGACCTGGAACCGCCTGCCGTAACAAGCGCTCCAGAGGTTGCTGAAACTGCGCAAGCCGATGATCTCCCTCTCGATGAACCAGTAGTACCGGAAGAACCCAGCATTCCAGAACCGATAGCCGAGGCCGAAGTACTGGGGGCTCCAAAATTTTCGACACCTGAACGAGAAGTCGATGTACCGGACATTGCGGAGGTAATGGCTGTTCCGGAAACCTCAGCAGAGCCTGTTGAGGCAACAGAAACGGCGGATGTAAGCGCTGAACCAGAAATTCCTGCTGCGCCAGAGCCAGCGGAAATGCTTGAAATCGACGCAGCGCTGCCAGGGTCAGATACCACGTTAGGCGACCTGCCTGCATCCCTTGAACC
Source organism: Roseobacter sp. (assembly GCA_039983935.1). Taxonomy (GTDB): domain Bacteria; phylum Pseudomonadota; class Alphaproteobacteria; order Rhodobacterales; family Rhodobacteraceae; genus Roseobacter. Next base: position 307,491 of record JBDWVP010000028.1, read on the forward strand.
CATCGCAAAACCGGCTGTCGAAAGTGCTCAATCCGAAGAAATACTTAGCGTGCCAGAAGACAGTATAGCGCCATTGGATGCCGAACCAGTGCAAATGGAACCGACGCCGGAACCGTTAGAAGAACCAACAGCAGAAACTGCGCCACTCGAAGCCAGCGCGCCGGAAATGATCAGTGCGCCAGAAAATGTCGAGGTTGGATCGGAAGTAACCTCCGAGCCGATTGAAGAACCCGCCATGGATATCGCGCCACTCGAACAAGCACCAATCGACCAAAGTACATCCGAGCCTGCGGACGCGCCAGAAGATATCATCGCCACATTAGATACCGACCCCACACCTGTCGCTCCGATTTCAACGCCTGTTGATGAGCCAACGATTGAGGTTACAGCCCCTATAAATGACGCAGTCCCTGTAACACCTGACGCCCCTGCGACTGAAGACATTCCTGTTATGCCCAGCTTCCGGGCGCGACCACGTCCCAGCGAGCAAACACCCGTGCCTGAGGCTGTTGACGTAACGCCCCCTGCGCAAACTGATGTAGCACCCCAAGCGCCTGCGCCTGAGGCACCGTCAGAGCCAGAAAGCGCAGTTAACGAAGTGCAAACGCAACGTATAGATGCTGCTTTGGACGTCCCATTGGGGATTCCAGAGACATCAGAACCAGCGGTGGGAGAAATAATTGATGCGGAAGTCGTTGCCCCTCTCCGCCCACGCGTTGTGGATGTACCGCCTCTGCCGGTCGCTTCGGAAATCTCAGTGAACCCATCAGTTTTAACCGCTGTTAGCCGTTTGCGTAGTCTCACGCCAGAAATCGCGCGGGAAATGAAACCGCAGATCGCGCGCCTTACACGGTTATGCGCCAGCATGGCCAGCGCGCGCAAAGAAACCCCCAAAGACTAACTCAATGATTTTTATGGCTTGTCACGACGCCCAGATCGGGTATGAAGCGCATCAAGTCGGGCTATGGCGCAGCCTGGTAGCGCGTCCGTCTGGGGGACGGAAGGTCGCAGGTTCGAGTCCTGCTAGCCCGACCAATATACGACACACGCTAAGTGCCCGCGCTCATGGAGTGCGGGCCTTTGCATTTCTAGGAGTTTTCGTATGAGCGGCGTTCTGCCAAATCAAGCAATTGAACGGATGGTTGCTGACAATCAGATCGCGGCGACCCGCAAAATTGCCGGACCGCAAATTCAACCTGCCAGCCTTGATCTACGGCTAGGCAGTGTCGCCTATCGTGTCCGGGCCTCTTTTTTGGCAGGTCACGGCGCTCGGGTTATGGATCGCCTCAAAGAATTTGAAATGCATCGTGTTGATCTGGCAGATGGCGCCGTCTTGGAAAAAGGGTGTGTCTATGTTGTGCCCCTCATGGAATCTCTGGCGCTACCTGATGACGTTCAAGCCGTTGCAAACGCTAAGAGTTCCACCGGGCGTTTGGATCTACTCACCCGTACAATCACCGATGGCGGCACCGAATTTGACCGCATCGCGCCCGGGTATCACGGGCCACTTTACGCTGAAATTTGCCCGCGATCCTTTTCGGTACTGGTACGCCCCGGTATGCGTCTGAACCAGATCAGATTCCGCACAGGACAAGCCGTTCTACAGGATGCAGCCTTGCGTGCACTCCATCAGGAAACGCCACTGGTGGACAGTGAACCGGTGATCGATGACGGCTTAGGTTTCTCTGTCGATCTACGGCTTGCGGACACGACATTGGTTGGTTACCGCGCGAAACCGCATACTGGCGTGATTGATCTGGACGAAATCGGACGTTACCCAATCAATGAATATTGGGAAGAAGTTCACAGCGAAAACGGACAGATCATTCTGGATCCTGGGGCCTTTTATATTCTTGTCAGCCGAGAAGCCGTTACCATTCCGCCGTCTTACGCGGCGGAAATGGCCCCCTATCTGGCCATGGTTGGCGAATTCCGCGTCCATTATGCTGGGTTTTTCGATCCAGGCTTTGGGCATGCGTCGGTTGGCGGTCAAGGATCCCGTGGCGTTTTAGAAGTGCGTTGTCATGAGGCCCCGTTTGTACTGGAACACGGTCAGATCGTTGGCCGCTTGGTTTATGAAAAAATGACCGATGATCCGTCGCAGTTATATGGGGCTGGCATTGCGTCCAATTACCAAGGTCAAGGCTTGAAACTATCCAAACATTTTAAGATGTAAGTAGAGAAGAAACGCGGGATCACGGTTTAATCCTCGAAAAGCTCGCTTTGCCCTTCGATGGACTCATCATCCTCGACCTCATCTGATCCTATAGGACTGATACCGGGTCGCGGGCGGTTTTCCAATAAACCAGCGGCACGTAATTCTTTCAGGCCTGGCAGGTCTCTGGCTGTCTCTAGTCCGAAATGGTCTAAAAACGCGCTGGTGACCACAAAGGTAACAGGTCGACCCGGTGTCATCTTACGTCGCCCAAAGCGGATCCATTCCATTTCCAGCAATTGATCGACCGTACCGCGCGACACAGATACACCACGGATTTCTTCTATCTCGGCGCGCGTGACCGGTTGATGATACGCAATGATGGCCAAGGTTTCCACCGCCGCCCGGCTAAGTTTCCGCGTCTCAACGGTCTCGCGTTGCATCAAGAATCCAAGATCAGCAGCCGTACGCATCGCCCAAGCATCGCCTATTTTACAAAGGTTTACACCGCGACCTTCATAGCGTTTTCGCAGATACACCAATGCTTCTGCTGGGTCTGAACCATGCGGCATGCGTGCGGATAGTTCCTTGACGTTCACAGGATCGGCCGAGGCAAACAAAATCGCTTCTACCATACGTTCCTGTTCCCCCATCGGTGGAGCTTCAAACAGACTTTGTTCGCTTTCATCCTCGAGCGGGTTCTCGGCGTCCTCGCTCACGAAAGATGGTCCTTTTTACGCAATTGTATTGGCGCGAAACTTTCGGTTTGACGGATTTCCATATGACCTTCTTTAACCAACTCCAAGGACGCCGCAAAAGTCGCCGCTGTCGCTGAGCGCCGCCGCACGGGGTCTGCCTCCCATCCTTCGGGCAAGTAGCTAAGAATATCGGTCCAATCTCCGGCATAGCCAAGCAGCCCGCGCATGCGTTCTAGCGCTTGTTCCATCGTAAAGACCGAGTCACGGTCCATAACAAACGGGCGGAAATCATCGCGCGTGCGAATGCGGGCATAGCCTTGCATCAAATCAAGCAAGGTCGCTGTGTATTGGATTTTACGCGTCCGGGTTACTTCATGAGTTTGACCACGGGCGAAAAAATCACGCCCCAGACGATCACGTCCCATCAACCGGGCTGCTGCATCGCGCATGGCCTGCAAACGTTCGAGCTGAAAGGCCAGATGGGCTGCCATGTCTTCGCCACTGGGCCCCTCGTCCTCTGGATCTGGCGGCAGCAAAAGACGGGACTTTAGAAATGCTAACCACGCAGCCATGACCAGATAGTCCGCCGCTAATTCCAACCGCAGCGCCTTTGCTCGTTCTACAAAAGTCAAATATTGCCGCGCCAGCGCCAAAACCGAAATCTTACGTAAATCGACCTTTTGTGTACGGCTAAGCGTCAATAAGACATCAAGTGGCCCCTCAAAGCCATCGACATCGACAATCAGGGCTTCTGCGGCAACCCGTTCTGCAACGGAGTGCGCGTCTTCTTCGAATGGAATTTCAGCCATGGTTCATGCCGACTTTCACGCCCCGTTTAACAGCCCCTCAAGCTGATCATGAAGCGACGAAATGTCAACATCATCAGGTTGCTTGCGCGCATCCAAAGCCCGCAGCGCGCGGGTTTGGGCGGAAAATGTCAATTCACCTGCAGCTTCAGCCACTTCCTGACGGTCTTGCAAGGTGCCATTGCAATGCAAAATCACATCACACCCGGCTTGCAAGGCGCTGCGGGTGATTTCTTTCAACGTGCCGGACAGCGCCTTCATCGAAATATCGTCGGTCATGATCAAATTATCAAATCCGATCCTGTCGCGAATAAGCTGCATGACGATCGGTGACAGCGTTGCTGGACGATCATCCAGTGTCTCGTACACCAGATGCGCCGTCATCCCCATCGGTAAATCGTTTAACGCAGCAAATGGCGCAAAATCGTTTGTTTCTAGATCTGTAACCTCAGCAGAAACACATGGCAGTTCGAGATGGCTGTCCAACACAGCCCGTCCGTGACCTGGAATATGTTTCAAAACAGGGAGCACGCCACCTGCAAGCAATCCATCGGCGGCTGCGCGTCCAAGACGCGAGACTTCAGACGCGGTCGTCCCATAGCATCGATTGCGTAAGAATTTATGCGTCGTGTCTCCGGCCACATCCACCATGGGGGCACAATTGCTGTCTATCGTCAGGTCATGTAATTCGGCAGCGATCAAACGGTAGCGCAGATACATCGCCTCTTGTGCATGATCCCCTGCACGCGCGACAAAATCCAGCGGTGGCAGCCATTCTGTCCAAATAGGAGCTCGCAAACGTTGAACTCGCCCCCCTTCTTGGTCGATGGTGATCGGCGCCTCCCGCCCAACGCATTCACGCAACTCAGCACATAACGCGCGCACCTGATCAGGTGTCTCGATATTGCGCGCGAAGAGAATAAAACCAAACGGATTTGCCGCACGGAAAAAGGATTTTTCTGCGGAAGTCAGGCGGACACCCTCCGCATCAAGGATTGTCGCGCCAAAATGAGCCATCGCTTACTTTACCTGAACCGGGATGCAATCGACACCTTCGGCCTTGACTGCGGAACAAAACCGCCGCGTATCGCTCAAGTCAACAAACCCCATGGCACGCAAGCGATAAAAAGTGCGCCCACCTGATTGTGCCTCTTGCACAACACGGGATTTGCCGGTGAGAATTTCACCGAACCGGCTTTGCAGCCGGCTCCATTCTTCTCTGGCAACATCGGGGCTGTCAAATGCCCCCAATTGGGCAAGCCGCGTTCCCGAAGGAATGGCTGCGGCATCTATTTCGCGAATTTCTGCGGCTGGTGCGAATGCTGCTGGTCGAATGAATGCTTGGATGTCTTTTGGGCGCAGGCGAGGTCGCGCGGATTGACGCATGCCAGGTCCATCAATCACACTCGTGATCGTCGCATTTGCGCCTTGGGCATCCGTCGCTGTGGTTGCGCGGGCGGAGACGACCTTTGGCCCGTCAAGCGATACGAGCGGTTTGGTCTGGGTCAACAGATCAGTCACTATATCATTGATCGCGTCTTGCTGATCATCCGATGCGCGATTAGCCGAAGATGGTGACGCGGTGGCGAATGTGGGAGCGGCGGTGTTTTGCTCTGTGTCGAAATACGTTGCAGCAGGCGACAATGCCTTGGGCAAAACAACAGGTTGATCCGCCGCGCTAAGAGCTACAGAATTTGGAGCCAAGGTGATCTGATCCACCGGTCCAGAAGCTTCCCCACGGGCTGCAATCTCATTTACGGCGAGACCTTGGTGTCGTGCAAGCTGTCCGCCAGGATCCTCTGGGCGCACGCGCATCTCACTATCAAGCGCACGCACAACCGGTATGCCACTGACATCACGGATCATCAGTTTATACCCCCAAACACCTACGCCAGCAATCAACGCCAATGACACGGCGGCACCGGCCACATTTGTCAACGTCATCAACGACTGTGTTTTTGGGACGCCTGCGTCTTCCATTGCGTCACGGCCATAATCCCCCGCGCCATGGGAGAACTCGATATCCGCCATATATGCCTCGCCGCCGTCGGGGTACTTTGCCCCTTGGGTCTGTCTTGTGTGCCTGCTCGGGCGCGGGCTGCGGTTATGTTACCGCATTTCCTGCGCCGGTGTGACACCAAGAATACCAAGACCGGCTGCAATTACAACGCTGGCAGCACGTGCAAGGGCAATTTTTGATTGTGTGACTTTTGGGTCATCCTGGACAAAGCGCAATCCGTGCACTTCGTTCCCTTTGTTCCACAACGCATGGAAGACACCGGAAAGCTCGTAAAGATAAAAGGCAACCCGATGTGGTTCGTTGGAACGCGCGGCTGTTTCAACAAGACGTGGCCATTCTGCAAGTTTCGCAATCAAGCCCAACTCTGCCGCGTGATCAAGCAAACCGAAATCCGCGTGTATGAGCGTTGTATCATCTACTGCGACCCCGGCCTCTTGCGCTTTGCGCAAAACGGATGCCACCCGCGCATGGGCGTACTGCACGTAAAACACAGGGTTTTCGCGGCTTTGTTCCATCACCTTGTCGAAATCGAAATCGAGCATAGCATCGTTTTTACGTGTCAACATTACGAAACGGGTCACGTCTGGCCCCACCTGATCGACGACATCGCGCAGGGTCACAAAAGTCCCTGCCCGTTTGGACATTTTAAACGGCTCGCCGTTTTTAAACAGCTTCACCAATTGAGTGAGCTTGATGTCCAAAGTGACATTTCCGTCTGACAAGGCAGACACAGCTGCCTTCATCCGTTTGACGTAACCACCATGATCTGCACCAAAAACATCGATCAAAGCATCAAAGCCCCGGCTCACTTTATCAAAGTGATAGGCGATATCTGGCGCAAAATACGTCCAGCTACCATCGGATTTCATCACCGGACGATCAACATCATCACCATGCTCGGTCGATTTGAACAAGGTTTGTTCGCGCGGCTCCCAATCATCAGGCTTTTTGCCTTTTGGCGGCTCCAATACGCCGTCATAAATCAGACCTTTCCCTTTGAGGTCCTCGATCGCGGCTTCGATACGGCCTGTTCCATAGAGCGATTTTTCCGAGTAAAATACATCCATCTCCACGCCCAACGCTTTTAGATCGGCCCGGATCAAATCCATCATCGCGTCCGTGGCATAGTTACGCACGTCTTCCAGCCAAAGCGTTTCGGGTTGGCCGACATAGGCGTCCCCTTTTATTTCTTTTAGTTTTTGGCCGACCGGGATCAGGTAGTCCCCCGGATAGGTTCCATCGGGGAACGCGACCTCTTGGCCGTGTGCTTCGAGATAGCGCAGAAACACCGAACGGGCGAGCACATCCACCTGCGCACCACCATCATTAATGTAATATTCCCGCGTCACATTAAACCCGGAAAAATCAAGCAACGACGCCAACGCATCGCCAAAAACGGCACCCCGTGTGTGCCCAACATGCAGTGGGCCCGTCGGATTGGCCGACACATATTCGACATTGACACGCTGTCCGCTACCGATGGCGGCTCGGCCAAAGTCTGTGCCCTGCGCCAGAACATCAGAGAGAACACCGTACCAAGCGTCGCTCGAAAGACGCAGGTTCAAAAAACCCGGCCCCGCGATATCGGCAGACGTCACGCGCGGATCCGCATTTAAATGCTCGGCCAACGCTTCGGCAATCTCGCGGGGCTTCATCCCGGCGGGTTTAGCCAAAACCATCGCAGCATTTGTCGCCATATCGCCATGTGCAGCATCGCGCGGCGGCTCAACCGTAACATTGGTTGTGGACAGCCCTTTGGGCAATTGCCCGGCCGCGACCATCTGATCCAAACATGCAACAACGAGCACTCGAATATCGGCGAAAAGGTTCATGACACGATCCTAAAAAAGAAGTTGAGCGCGGTGTATCACGCTCAAAACGCGGGTCAACCTGCGGCAACCCGCGCGCCTCTTTAGTTTAACCTGAAATGAGCCGGGCATGTTCCTGTAAAGCAAAACGATCTGTCATACCCGCAATATAATCCGACACAATGCGCGCCAGCTCCGTTTCTGTCTGCGTTTCCAAGACATCCTTGCGCCATTGTTTTGGCAGCTGATCCGGATGGGACATGAAATAAGGGAAAAGCTCTTCTACCACATTCGTCACTTGCGCGCGCATTACCACAACGCTGGGTGCTCTATACATACGGTCAAACAGAAAAGCTCGGATAACCTTGAGATCATCAAAAACATCGTCCGAAAAACGAATGATAGATCGATCCGCATGCCGAATATCGTCAACCGATTGTGGCTGCAATTCTGCTAGACGTTGTTGTGCCAATCGAATGACGTCTTCAACCAACACACCAAAGAAACGACGTAGTGCTTCGTGGCGTCTGCGATAATAGTTCAATCCTGGATGCAGCCTATCGACCTCACCAAAACACAGGTTCAAGATTGGTAGAGCAGCCAGTTCATCAGTCGAAAACAATTCGGCCCGCAATCCATCGTGCAAATCGTGATGATTATATGCGACATCATCAGCAATGGCTGCAACCTGCGCCTCGGCACTGGCGAAAGTATCCAGTTCAAGATCATGGGTTACGTTGTAATCCGACAGCGCCCACGGAATATCACCGCGCACGGGACCGTTATGCTTGGCCAAACCTTCCAACGTTTCCCACGTTAAATTCAGACCATCAAAATCAGCATAGTGGCGTTCTAAATTGGTAACGATTCTAATAGCTTGCGCATTGTGATCAAACCCACCGTATGGCTTCATCATTTCGGACAGCGCATCTTCGCCCGTGTGCCCAAATGGCGTGTGGCCCAAATCATGAGCCAGCGCGACAGCTTCGGTCAGTTCTTGATTGAGCCCCAAAGCCCCCGAAATCGTGCGTGCAACCTGTGCCACTTCGATGGAATGGGTGAGTCTTGTACGATAATAATCGCCTTCATGTTCGATAAAAACCTGCGTTTTATGCTTTAGTCGCCGGAACGCGCTGGCATGGATTATTCTGTCTCTGTCGCGTTGAAAACATGACCGAAATATACTTTCCTCTTCATCAACGCGCCTTCCTCTGGCATGTGTTGGATCAGAGGCATAGGTAGCTGTCATCGTGCGGGTCCTTGTCGCCTGTACTTATAGTTTCTATATTGCACAGAACCTATTAATGAAACCGCTTGACGGAGCACGGATATGCAACTCCCTCCTAAAGTCACTTCGCGTGCCTTCGAACGTTTGGCCGAAATCGGTGCCTCAGATCAGGGTAAGGCTTTACGCGTTGCCGTTGAAGGAGGTGGGTGTTCCGGCTTTCAATACGAAATAGATCTGGATGAACCTAAGGATGATGACTTGGTTCTGGAAAGCGCAGGACAAAAAGTCGTCGTTGACGCTGTGTCTTTACCGTTTTTAGAAAATGCAGTTATCGATTTCACCGAAGAGCTGATCGGGGCACGTTTTGTGATCAACAACCCCAATGCGACCAGCTCATGCGGATGCGGTACTTCCTTTTCGATGTAACATGAAGTTCACGCCATATACCGTTGTTTTAAAATTATAATATCGGTTACTTAATTCGCGAGAATCCTTGGAAGAACGCACCAAAACGATGTGAGGACGATGCTGCATCTTCCAACACGTGCTGTTGTTCTCTATCGATAGAGCGGTGTAAAATACCGCGCATTTTCTCCCAGTCGCCACTTCGCGCCGGGCCAAGTTGATACATGAGCTCAGACATGGCGCGCAATGGACCTTTACGTGAAGTTTTTCGGATAACTTCAACCCCACCAATTGTTTTCTTTGCCCCGTGAAAGCCTTCAACCCCAATGGTATCTGCCCACCAACTGGTTACAAGATATTCATGATAGGCATCATTTGACGGACCTGTCGGCCGGTCGACCAGGGTAAAACCTCTCAGCTCTGCCGTCAGCATTTCTTCCCAAATTTCGCTGGGTTTTTTCCCACAAAAGCGCAAGGCAAGGCACACTTCGGCCAACAAATCGATATCTTGATCCAAATAGGCCAAAAGACCTGTGTATTCCAAACTCGTCGAAGCGGCCTCGGACAAAGCGAGGGGTTGTTCGCCATAATCGGACAAATAGAACACAATATGCGTCAACTCATAAGCCGCTTTTTTGTTCGGCAAAGCAAACGTATTTGTATGTTCCATAAAGGAGCGCAATCGGTTTTCCAGCGCAGTTTCTTCAGAATTGCATCCTCGCCGCGCTAACAATCGCTGCGTTTCTGCGCGTTGCAAATCCGATAGTTCACAGGACATTAAGCGATCTTGCGCCACCCGCTCGCAGAGCGATACTCCTGTGTTCCCGTCGAAACCTAAATCTTCCAGATCGAGGCACATGGACACCAAAAATCGATAGTATTGCGGGAAAAAGCGAAACTTCTCCTCCAAACCATCATAAAAAGAACGGTAAACAGACAGGTCGTTCGTTGAAACCTTGGCCTTGGTGGTGTTCAGAATACTTAAAAGCTCTGCGTTTTCTTTTAGCCAAAAGACATCATCCGTTGGACGCCTGTGACAGGCAAAGCTGAGCATCAAAGCCCCTTGCCGTTGAGACAGGTTCGGCTTTTTGGGCAATCCGATCGAAACGACATTGGACATTTAATTCGTCCTTTCAAAAGCTTATAACTATTGGTGGGCGAGACTTACTCCGTACCCTTGAATAGGTCCCGCCCTTTGCAATGACGACAAACGGTTACATGCTCGTCGTGAAGAGACCCGTCGCTTCGCCAGTCAATGTATCTGTTCCCGCAACCATGCTCGTCGTGAAAAGTCCTGTGTTTGTGCCATTATGGGAGGACCCCTGTGGCGCCATAGATGTGGTAAACAATCCGGTCGCGCCGCCCATCAGCATATCATTTTCAGAACCGATCATTGATGTTGTGAAAAGCCCTGTTGCCTGCCCGGTATGAAGGCAGCCAGTGTCGTTTGATTCTGGTGTTTCGATTAGTGTTGCAAGCTGTGTGTTCGAGTGCATTTTGTATCCCTTTCAATGGAGTGTTTTTGCTCTTCAAGGCTTGCTCGATTGGGATACGTTGGGAAGTTTTTTTCTTGTTAAGGGATTTTTAACCCCGGCTTATCCACAGAGTTAACCCCCTCGAAAACTCGCGCTCTATGGGCGCTTTCAAACGAAACTTTAAAAGAAAAAAACTTTTATCCACAGTGGATAACTTTGTGGATATTAACCGTTTGGGGATAACTGCGTCATAAAGGTTAACGAGAATCATCATGACGATTTAGGTAATTAGACACCGGGTGACGCCTTGCTCTGGGCGCACGCTTGGGCGATAGGTGAGACACAGCCTCAAAAAGGAGCCACGCCATGAAGATTGCTACCTTCAATATAAACGGGATTAAGGCCCGTATAGATGCCTTGCCGACCTGGCTCGACGAGGCTCAGCCAGAGGTTGCCGTTCTTCAGGAGATTAAATCAGTTGATGAAAATTTCCCCAGAGAGATATTCGAAGACCGTGGCTACAATGTTGAAACCCACGGCCAGAAAAGTTTTAACGGCGTCGCGATCCTATCCAAATTGCCCTTGGAGGATGTTACAAAGGGGTTACCGGGAGACGATAGCGACGAACAGGCACGCTATATAGAAGCCACTGTGGTCGGGGAAACCGACGCCATTCGCATTTGCGGCCTGTATTTGCCAAACGGGAATCCGGTGCCCGGTCCCAAATATGATTACAAGCTGGACTGGATGGAACGCCTATACCAACGCGCTAAGGGTCTCTTGGCTGAAGAAACGCCCTTTTTAATGACTGGCGATTACAATATTATACCCCAAGCAGAAGATGCTGCCAAACCCGAAAGCTGGCGCGAAGATGCGTTGTTTCGCCCGCAAAGTCGCGCAGCTTTCCGCAAAATTCTAAACCTTGGTCTGACAGAAGCGTTTCGAGCGCGCACACAAGGCCCCGGCCATTACAGTTTTTGGGACTATCAGGCGGGTGCCTGGAACCGAAACAACGGCATACGGATCGACCACTTCTTACTGTGCCCCCAAGCGGCGGACATGCTCAAGGATTGCCAAATAGACAAAGACATCCGCGGGCGGGAAAAGCCATCAGACCACGTCCCTGTCTGGATTGATCTGGCGGCTTAAAGTTATTCGTAAAGGCGTGGCGCGCCAAGGCTGTCGTGAAGACCGTTCACCGTTTCGGGAGGTAACCCCAATCCTTCGGCCAGGCTTGCCAGATACTGACCTTCGGCGCGATTGTCCGGGTCAATGGCATTTAACGACATCGTATACACCTGTGTTTCCAATCCTTTAGGAGTGTCAGCAGCTAAGGTCGCGGCACTGACTGGCTCTTCAAGAATAGATTGCACAACTTCCATATCGGAGGGGTCACTATCCTGTAATAGGTCGAGAAGTTTAGCTTTTTCATCGGCATCAATATCACCATCTGAACGCGCTGCTTGTGTCATAGCCCGTAACATCAACCGCGCGACGTCTTCTTCATCCGGTTCTTGAGAAGGATTGTCGTGATTGAGCAAACTGTCAAAACCGCCAGCTGCTGCGCCACCTCTTGCACCAGCCAGACCGCCTAACAATCCACCAAGCCCCCCTAGCCCCCCGCCAGCTGCGCCAGATGTTGCACCACCGGTTAATTGCCCAAGTAGATCTCCTAAACCACCTGGGGCACCACCAGATCCAGCAGCCCCCAATTGCCCTAAAAGATTACCGATGCCGCCTAACCCCGCACTCTTTTGAGAACCACCAGACGTAAGACCTTCCATCAAGGAGCTGACCCCACCATTGCGTTGGACCGCTTCCATTCCTTTCGCAACTGCGAAGCCTATCGCCATTTTAGTGACCGTGTTCATGAGCGACATGTCTCTCTCCCATCTACTTTATTCATAATAACTATAGCACTATGATGGACCTGCATTTCCATCAGGTCCAGTATCTTGCTCATTTGGTTTGCTTATCCACGATGATAGCGCAACCATTCGGCGGGCATTCGCTCATCTGAGCGAGCGAACACCTAAAGTACACTCATAGCGTGAACTATTATGCTTGAAGTTCTGCGTCCCAGTACAAAAAGTCCATCCAACTTTCGTGTAAATGGTTGGGCGGAAACTTGCGGCCCATATTTCGCAGCTCTTCGGCTCCTGGTTGTCGCGGTGGTTTCCGCAGCGACAATCCCGTGCGATGAAGTGGCTTCGAACCTTTTTTTAGATTGCACGGTGAACACGCAGCCACGACATTTTGCCAACTGGTGACCCCCCCACTGGCGCGTGGCACCACATGATCGAATGTCAAATCGCCACGCGCACCGCAGTATTGGCAGCAGAATTCGTCCCTCAAGAATAAATTAAAGCGCGTGAAGGCCACGCGCTTTTGAGGTTTTACATAATCTTTCAATACGACGACAGAAGGTATTCTAATCTGTGTCGAGGGGCTCCTGACAATATCATCGTATTCAGCTACGATATCCACACGATCCAGCCAAGCAGCCTTTATCGCGTCTTGCCAAGGCCAAAGAGACAATGGGTAATAGCTCAGTGGCCTGTAATCCGCATTTAGCACCAAAGCAGGCCTGTGTTTAAGGCTTGCAGGATTGCGGGTAAATTCTGTTCTAAAGTCGCCGTCCATAGTTGTGTTACACCTTTGCCGTTCCGCGTCCGGTCCGACAGATCCATCCTGCCGATGGGTCGACTATATCTCGTGGTTTTTTGCTTGCAAGCCTTTCTAGCACCACAAGATATCGACAAGCGTCTTGCCAAATTGATTTGCACAAAAATGAAGTATAATTGAATGAACAGTCCTGTTGGGTTTCTCAGTGTTGCCAATCGTTCCAAAGACCGTAGAGTTGCATTTCCCCAACGACCATTTGAGAGACCTCACCGTGACTGCGCGCAACTCCGTAAAACTAGACTACTTGGAATTTACCTCTCCGTTTTTAGAGGAGACACAGAATTTTTTCGCGCAGGCCTTTGGCTGGGAATACATAGACTACGGATCGGATTACCGCGACATTCAAAACGCAGGATTAGGTGGCGGCATCGAGCGAGGGCCCTCAAGAGCCCCCCTGCCCGTGCTGGTAACCGACGATCTGGAAGGAATGTTAGACACAGTGGAAAAAGCCGGTGGAGAGATCACAGTCGGCATTTTCGAATTTCCAGGCGGACGTCGTTTCCAATTTCGCGAACCGGGTGGCAGCGAAATGGCGGTCTGGTCGAAAGTTTAAGGATGTCAAAGGCTGAGCTTGTCGCGCATGAAAGCCAAGGCTACGGACAATCCATCGGGGGCGATGCCGTGCCCGGTGCCTTTCATAATATGTGCAAACACATCTTTCCATCCGGCCTCTTGTAACGCTTCTGCGGCTTGCGGCAGGGATTGTGGCGGCACGACGTCATCTTCATCCCCGTGCACCAACAAAACCGCAGGTTTCACAACAGCTTCATCAGCCAAGGTTTCAGGTGACAGAAGTCTCCCTGAAAACGCAACAATACCTGCAATTTCATCCTCGCGCCGAGGTGCGACATGCAGAGCCATCATCGATCCTTGAGAAAACCCGAACAGGACAACCTGTTCAGGCAGCACGTCTTCATCCACCATCAACGCATCCAGAAAGGCATTCAGGTCATCAACGGCCTGCATCATTCCGCGCATCGATTCCTCTTCGGAGGAGCCATCAATCCAAGGGATTGGAAACCACTGGTAGCCCATCGGTGCCCCGGCGCAGGCCTCGGGTGCATCCGGCGCAACAAATAATGTGTCTGGCAAATGTTCCGCCAGAGGGTCGGCCAACCCCAACAAATCGGCACCATTCGCGCCATATCCATGCAGGAAAACCACGACTGAACGCGTGTCTCCAGATACCGGGGCGCGCCGTTCTGCGTTCAATACCCGTGTCATGTGATCCCTTCCCGTTGTTTGATAACGCGGTAGTACGCAAACAAGAGCCGTGCCGCAACCGATCGCCATGGTGACCAGTCCAAGGCGCGTCGGCGCAAGTCTTTTTCGCTGGGTCGTTTGTCAAGATCGTACAGGCTGCGCACCGCTTCTTGTAGGGCCAAATCGCCCGGCGCAAAGACGTCAGCGCGCCCCAAACTGAACATTGAATAAATTTCAGCTGTCCATGCCCCAATGCCCGGGACAGTTACCAAACGCGCGACAACATCACCATCCGACATCTCGCGCACGGCTGCGTAATCAATTTCAGAATTTGCCAATGCCTGCGCATACCGAATTTTCTGGCGGCTCAAACCAAGGCTGCGCAGGTCATCCCAACTGGCAGCGGAGACGTTTGCATTGTTGGTCATGTCCGCAGCCTCGAGTTTACTCCAAATCGCCTGTGCTGATGCCACACTCACCTGTTGACTAATAATAGCGTTGAGTAGTTGCGCAAATCCATCTGGCCTGCGCCGCAATGGTAGCGGGCCGGTTTGCTGTAAAGCATCGGCCATATGCGGACAGTGATCCGCAAGCCAAGCAGCCCCTTCAGCAACATCAGCATCACAAGAAATAATTCGCCCCTTACTCACAAACTTGCCTCCCACCTGAGCGCGTCTGAAACGCTTTCCACAATCGTTGCACCCTCCGGAGGAGATGGACGCGAGAGCATAAATACCGGCAGTTGCAATGCCCGCGCGGCCAGCACCTTAGACATACTCGCCGCTCCACCGACATTACGGCAGATTAAATGCGTAATTCCCAGTTCAGTGAACAACGTTTCTTCTTGAAGTTGAGAAAACGGAGGGGTGCCTTCGACATAATCTAAAAAAGGATAAGGCGCGGGTTTCATCGACGCATGTGTTTGGCGCATATGCAATTTTTCACCTTGGAAACCAGCATAATCGGGCAACGTCGGCCAACCGGTGTTCGTGAAAACGCGACTGTTTTCAGGGAGATTCTCGACCGCCTTTGAAATCGTTTCAAACCGGTGCCAATTGTCACTTTTCGCCGGTGTCCAAGTTGGCCGCAACACGCGCGCATAGTAAATTTTTTTAAGTTTGCAAACTTTACAAACCCTGTTGCAAATCGATCCTTCGAAAACATGGCTGGCATCAAGAACAACAGAAACGTGATTTTCCGCCAACCAGACAGCTATATCTTCGTCCGTCTCAAAAGAGCCAAGACGTGTCGGAACAGGAAGGTCTGCGAACATACGTTCAGGCTCTGACAGACTGGCAATCACGCGCCGCTGACACGCCAATAGTGCCCGAACCACATCATGGGCTTCGCGCGAACCGGCCATCACTAAAATTTTTTTTGTTTTTGTCATGTCCCTGACCCTACGAAGACGCGCTATAGCGCTTGCCCTGCCCGCGACTTCTAAGTACTCAAGCGTCATGGGAAATCAACGAGATACGCGCGCGAAACAGAATGTTACAGTGCTCGTTCTGGCGCAAGCCATTTTGGGCGCGCAAATGCCCATGCTTTTTACTGTTGGCGGATTAGCAGGCCAGTCCCTGGCCACCAACATTTGTTTTGCGACGTTGCCCATAACATTCATTGTTTTGGGATCGATGCTGGCCGCGACGCCTGTTTCGGCGATCATGCAAAAATACGGACGCCGCGCAGGGTTTGTTACCGGCGCATTTGCTGGTGCGCTTGGCGGGGCTGTGGGCGCTTATGGTCTCTATATCGCGTCCTTTCCCGTCTTCTTACTTGGCAGCCTGATTACGGGCGTTTACATGTCAGCACATGGTTTCTACCGATTTGCTGCCGCCGACACGGCCTCTGAAACCTTTCGCCCAAAGGCCATTTCCTATGTAATGGCTGGTGGTCTCGCAGCTGCAATCATCGGGCCCCAGTTGGTTAAACTCACAGCTGATGCCTATGTAGTGCCATTCATCGGAACATATATCGTTATAATCCTGCTAAACTTGGGTGGATCGCTGCTGTTTTTCGGGCTCGACATTCCGGCCCCGCCTCCCCCCGAGCCGGACGCGCCCGCGGGTCGGAGCCGTTGGGAGTTGATAACGACCCCTCGCATCGCAGTCGCCGTGATATGTGCGACCGTTACATATGCTTTGATGAACCTTGTTATGACATCAACCCCATTGGCCGTTGTCGGGTGCGGCTACACCACTGACAATGCTGCGGACATTGTGACAGTCCATGTTTTAGCAATGTTCGTACCGTCCTTTTTCACGGGGCACCTGATTGCCCGTTTTGGCACGCAACGGATTATGGCGCTTGGGCTGTTTATTCTGGCCATGGCTGGTGGCGTGGCACTATCCGGCGTTGTGCTGGAAAACTTCTTTGTTGCCCTCATCCTACTGGGGTTGGGTTGGAATTTTGGCTTTATCGGGGCCACCACCATGTTAGCGGGTGAACATACCCCCCAAGAGCGTGGCCGTATGCAAGGGCTAAATGATTTCATTCTGTTTGGTGGTGTCACATTGGCATCCCTCTCCTCTGGCGGATTAATGAATTGCTCTGGGGGGTCACCGCAAGAAGGATGGGCTGCGGTCAACATCGCAATGGTGCCATTCCTCGCGCTTGCTGGAACGGCACTTATTTGGCTTGTGCTGCGCCCAAAATCACAAACGGCCTGATATCATCATTTGTGTGCCGACGCCTAACATGACGCATTAAGGACGCGACCACCGCCACAGCAAATATGACCGCTTTACGGGATGCACTGATAAACTGCCTTGGGCAACACGTTCAGGGCTCTTTGCTGCTTGTTTTAGAATTGCGGTCGCCAAAAACGCTTCGGTCACGGCTGGACGTACCGACGGAAGCAATTGACCGCGACGTCCACGTGCAGCGCAACGGCGCAAAGCCTCAGATGCCAGTGCCGCGATGGCATCTGCACGACCATCCACTAAGGGTATCCGTTTTTGCGCCTCCAATTCGGGAATAGCTTGCAAAAAACGTGATAAACCAACCGCATAACCGAGGGTTTTAATCCCCTCAACACTCATAAAACCCTCTTGAGCGGAAAGAGATTGCGCAGCTACATGCATCAACCCGCCCGCTGTGTCCGACAAATACGCGTCAAAATGTGCGGCGTCCTCGAATGGATCTTTATATATATCCCACCGTCGCGCAGCAACGACCCGATCCAAACGCCTCGCACCATCAGGCGAGAGCACTTTGGACAGAGGTGTGACAACTTCATGTCGACGCACTGGTTTACCTTCAGCGACCTCTTCCAATGCATCACGCCACCACTGCAAACGCATTTCCGCGATCATTGGTTCCTGTGTCACCCACGGCGCGCGCGATACCTCGACATTAAATGCATACAGCGGAAACAATACGCGCCTTGCCTCAACGGGGCTTGCCATAGCCGCTGCAAATCGTTCTGGATCCCCCTTTTCGACGATTGCGGCGCAGGCGGTTAGATTTGCATTAAAGGTCATTTCGGTCGCACAATGCATAGCAAATATCCAAAACTTTGCCGCTCAGCACGCCACAACGCTGCCTCGTCGCGGGCCTCCTGAAGCACTTGCTTCAAAACATCTGACGCACCGGCTTCCAATTTTTCTATACGTGCGTCTAAGGGTCTGTAATATGCCTCCCAGGCCGCGTCGGACACACGTCGTTGACCCAAGGTTTCATACCCAGCCGCGTCAATCTGCGCCAAAAGATCTCTCTCATGCACCATGTCGGGATACTCGGCCCAGCCGGCAAGCGCCTGCGCAGATGGGGTATCGCTAAACCAGCACACTTGCGAAAACGCGATTGCGCCCCCCCTAGCAAGAGCCTTACGCCAAAGGGTCAAGGCTTCGCTTACGCCCAGAAAATACAACGCACCCGCACACCAAATAAAATCATACGGCCCTGTGATCAACGACATATCTCCGGTCTCAACCGTCACACGTGGATCTCCCACATGCGCCAATTTAGCCTGATCGACGAAATGCTCAACCTTGTCGAGGGCTGTCACATGCCCTTCCGGCGCCGCGCTCAACAGAGCGGCGATATCCGCACCCGGTCCACAGGCCGCATCACATATGTTTGCGCCTTTGGGCACATTGGCGACCTCAGCCGCCCACGAAACATCATCGGGCTCCCCCGGACCTTCTCTTGGCAGATCTCGATGCAGTTCGAAAAAGGCTTGTCTATAGGCTTGGTTCAAACCGATTTCCAATCGCGCAACAGCTTCCACCGGATCGCATCCAAGAGCGCTTCAAAAGAGGCATCAACGATGTTTGGGGACACGCCAACACAGGACCAGCGCCGCCCGTCTCCGTCTTCACTGTCAATGATAACACGCGTTATGGCCTCCGTGCCGCCTTGCGTGATGCGGACCTTGAAATCTACCAGACGCATGTCGTCGATCACGTCCTGGTAAGGGCCTAAATCTTTGGCCAGTGCTTTTGCCAAGGCATTTACGGGACCCATGTCGCCGCCAGCATCGTCCGTTGACTCCGAAACCGACAATTTTTTCACGCCATTCATTTTGACCACAACAACGGCCTCAGAAAGGCTCACCATATCGTTGTATTTGTTTTTTCGCCGCTCAACGGTCACGCGATACCGTTTGACTTCAAAAAACTCAGGCATTTGGCCAAGAGCATCACGCGCCAGTAATTCAAAACTGGCCTGAGCCGTATCATAAGCATACCCCAAGGCTTCACGCTCTTTAATGCGGTCAAGGATAATCCCCAAGGCAGGATCGCCTTTTTTTACTGTAAGACCTGCATCTTGCAGGCGTTCTCTCAAGTTAGATTGCCCAGCCTGATTGGACATTGGGATGATACGCGCATTGCCAACGCGAGAAGGTTCAACATGTTCGTAGGTTGTTGGGTCCTTGATAATGGCAGACGCGTGCAACCCTGCTTTATGCGCAAAAGCAGACGAGCCAACGAAGGCTGCTTGCCGGGAGGGTACACGGTTTAGAATCTCATCCAGAACACGACTGGTGCGCGTTAAGGTTTGCAATTGCTCCATGGTAACCCCCGTCTGATACTGACTGGCGTAGGGTTCTTTTAGCAATAAAATTGGGATGAGAGAGGTCAGATTCGCATTGCCACATCTTTCTCCCAGACCGTTCAAAGTACCCTGGATCTGTCGAACGCCAGCGTCCAACGCTGCAAGTGTGCCGGCAACTGCATTTTCTGTATCGTTATGTGTATGTATCCCCAGATGGGTGCCTGGAATGCCTGAGGCAATCACATCAGAGGTGATTTTTTTGATTTCCTGAGGCATCGTGCCGCCATTGGTGTCACAGAGCACAATCCACCGAGCTCCCGCATCAAACGCCGCATGGATAGCTTTTAGCGCATACTCCGGATTTTCTTTATAGCCGTCAAAGAAATGCTCCGCATCAAACAGCGGTTCACGGCCCTGCTCTTTTAGATAGGTGAATGATTTTGAAATATTATCAACATTTTCGTCCAACGTGATCCCGAGGGCGGCTTTGACATGGAAGTCGTGTGTTTTGCCAACAAGACACACCGCTGACGTGCGCGCATTGGTAACGGCAGCCAAAACATCATCGTTCTGCGCGGAATGCCCCACGCGTTTGGTCATCCCAAACGCCGTCATAACCGCGCGCGTCTTTGGGGCATCTTCGAAAAATGCGCTATCTGTCGGGTTTGCCCCGGGCCAGCCCCCTTCAATGTAATCGACACCTAAGGCGTCTAGTGCCGCCGCGATGGTGCGTTTTTCTTCGGTGGAAAATTGCACGCCTTGTGTTTGCTGACCATCGCGCAGTGTCGTGTCGTAGAGATACAGACGTTCTGTCATGTTAAACCTGCAAAATAATCAAATCGTTTCATCACAGGTTCTCCAGCTTGCGGGCATCAAATTCTGGCTTTGCGGTTAGTTTAACGCCCTCTTTAGACATCTGAACTTCAACACCTGCTGCCAATAAGGCCATCTTTAACGCATCCACCTGAGAGAAATCCTTGGTTTTCATTGCCTCTTCGCGCGCGCCGCCGAGACGTTGCTCAAAAGCGCTGAGGTCCAGAGTCGGTCCGACGACCCAATCAGGAATTTTCTCACCCATCAATCCCAGGAACTGCAACGAATACCGCAATGCGGTCGCATCATCAGCAGCAGACAGTTGATGTAATTCTGCGATGGCACCAGCAGTGTTCAGATCATCCGACAATGCCACGACTATCGCGATATTGGGTGTGCCAGTGCCGTCCCCCTGGACTGCCTGCGCATACCATTTCCGTAACGTTTTTTCAGCCTCTTCCCGCTTCTTTTCCGTCCAATCCATTGGCTTGCGGTAATGCGTGCTCAGCATCACAAAGCGGATCACTTCCCCCGGCACGCCCTGATCGAGCAAATCTCGCACAGTGAAGAAATTACCCAAGGATTTGGACATTTTCTTGCCTTCAACCTGCAGCATTTCATTGTGCATCCACACGTTCGCAAAACCATGACCGGCGCATTTGCTCTGCGCAATTTCGTTTTCATGGTGTGGGAACATCAAATCATTCCCCCCTCCGTGGATATCAAATGTACCCCCTAATAAATCATGGGCCATGGCCGAGCATTCGATGTGCCACCCCGGACGCCCCCTGCCCCATGGGCTGTCCCACCCCGGTGTTGCATCATCGGACGGCTTCCACATGACAAAATCCATCGGATCTTCTTTGAACGGCGCGACTTCGACCCGTGCTCCGGCAATCATATCATCCACAGAACGCCCTGACAGCTCGCCATATTGATCATAGGATCTGACCCGGAACAGAACATGCCCTTCTTTGGCATAGGCATGTCCTTTTGTAATCAAATCTTGGATCATCGCGACCATCTGGGTAATATACTGTGTCGCACGCGGCATATGCGTCGGCTCAAGCGCCCCGACTGTGGCCATATCTTCCAGAAACCATCGCATTGTTTCATCTGTAATTTCGCCAATAGAACGCCCGCTTTCAGCTGCCCGCGCGTTAATTTTGTCGTCCACATCAGTGAAGTTACGCACGTAAGTCACATGAGTTTCGCCGTAGACATGGCGCAAGAGCCGAAAAAGCGTATCAAAAACGATAACAGGCCGCGCATTGCCCAAATGCGCGCGATCATAGACCGTGGGTCCGCAGACATACATTTGTACGTTTTGCGCATCAATTGGGGCAAAGGTCTCTTTGCTGCGGGTGCGGGTGTTATGTAGTTTGATCGTCATGACAAACGTCCTTACGCGAGGGTCAGCGCGGGCATAGCAATCTAGTGTCTGAATGAAAACGACCTAAAACCGCCCGCGTTACGGGGTTCAGCAAATAATACAGCAAATGGTTTGGGTCTTGGTCATGCGCCTGCTTACCTTCTGTGCCCCTGGTCGGTCAAGGCTGATTGACAAATCAGATGCCCTCTGCGTGATTGGGCCCACATTCATAAGAGGCCTAAGATGCAGCTGTCAAAACGGATAACGGGTCTGACCGGTGGTGGATCAGATGGGTGGGATGTCTTTTTAAAGGCCCGCGCGATGATTGAAAGCGGCGTTCATGTCACGGAACTCACAATCGGCGAACATGACGTCCGCACAGCCGACCCTATTTTGCAGGAAATGCACAAGACGGCATTGTCAGGCCATACTGGATACGCCGCTGTGCCCGGCACAAACGCGCTGCGCGATACCGTCGCAACGCGCATTGCAGATCGTACTGGTGTTGCAACGACGCGCGACAACGTCATGATCACACCAGGTGGGCAGGCCGCCCTATTTGCAGCGCATGTCGCTGTGTGTGATCCCGGCGATAAAGCCCTGTATATTGATCCTTATTACGCCACCTATCCCGGCACGATACGGGGCGCAGGCGCACAAGCACAGGCAATCCAGACGCGCGCTGAAGACGCGTTTGAGCCTCGCATTGAGGATCTGGACGCCCATGCCGAGGGCGCGACGTCTCTGCTGTGTAACACGCCCAACAATCCCACGGGCGTTGTCTATTCCCGCAAAACTCTTGAGGGGATCGCGCAGGTCTGCCAGCGACATGATCTGTGGCTGATTTCTGATGAAGTTTATGACACGCAAATTTGGGAAGGCGCCCACCTAAGCCCAAGGTCCTTGCCCGATATGGCCGAGCGCACCTTGGTTGTCGGTTCGATGTCCAAATCGCATGCGATGACAGGATCGCGGTGCGGCTGGATTGTTGGACCGCCAGAGACCATTCAACATCTCATCACATTGGCCACACATACAACATACGGAGTTCCCGGGTTTATTCAGGACGCGAGCACCTTTGCCCTGTCCCAAGGCGTGGCGTTCGAAGACACCATTTCTGCTCCATTTCGCAGACGTCGTGACATCGCAAAGTCTTTGCTTGCAGGACAAAATGCCGTGCGTTCTGTACCGGCTCAAGGCGCGATGTACGTCATGCTGGACATCCGCGCCACAGGTCTGTCCGGCGAAGATTTTGCGTATGATCTGCTGGAAAATCACAAAATTGCGGTTATGCCGGGGGAAAGTTTTGGACGCTCTGCCGCAGGTCACATCCGGATCGCGATGACCGTCGAGGACGATGTTTTTGCGCGCGCACTCAGCACGATCATCCAACATGCGGCGCAACGCGCAACAGAACATAACTTTATGCAATAGCAGTCAGAAAACATCGCCCGCAAGCCGCAGGATTAAAGCGTTCTGTTTTTGATCTGGACCGGCTCAAACAAGACAGTGGTTAGAGTACTTGCTTTTTAACGTCTGTGCTGCAAAACAACATGCGCTAACACTGCGCAAAACACGATCGCTCCACCCGTCAGCGTTGCAAGACTTGGCATTTCGGCGAAAAATAACCAGACCCAAATGGGGGCAAGTGGCGCATCCAATGCGCCAATCAATGCTGTCTCAATAGGCGGCAGCAACCGAGAACCTATGGTAAACAAGGCAAATCCGATAGCGGAATTAACCACCCCAAAAAGCGCAAGAAGACCTAAATCATGACCGCTCACACCAATGCTGTCGCTCAGCGGGACAGCCACTGCAGCACTTATGAGTGCCGAAACACAGGCCGCAGGTAAGGTCGGAATGGTGTCGTATTT
Source organism: Roseobacter sp. (assembly GCA_039983935.1). Taxonomy (GTDB): domain Bacteria; phylum Pseudomonadota; class Alphaproteobacteria; order Rhodobacterales; family Rhodobacteraceae; genus Roseobacter. The sequence continues at coordinate 331,031 of JBDWVP010000028.1, forward strand.
GCGCGCGATAACCATCATGATGGCAAGGGAAAACGTCATTCCAAAGGCCAATACATTCCCACTCAATTGCCCTTCGCTGCCCAGCCCCACAATGATAGCAACGCCAATCAGGGAAACGAGGCTGGCCGCGATTGCGCTGCGTGAAGGGCGCTCTCCAATCACCATCCAAGCCAGTGCGGCAGCCACAAAGGGAACCGTTGCATAGATGATCGACACATGCGCGACCGTCGTTAATCGAAGTGACGTGATAAAACATAACATTCCAAAGGCCGAAACAGTGGCAAACGCCCAACCCGGCCAACCCATCTTTTTGAAGTCATATAGGACACCACGGCCTTGCAGGGCAAAAGCAACCGCCAGAATGCCAATTGCCCCAAAAATCCCCCGCCAGACTAGCATCGTTGCCACATCCAGCGAGATAATACGTGTGAATAGACCAGCCGTGCTCCACGCTACTGCGGATGCCGTGACGAGGAGAATACCCAATCGATGACCCGAGAGATGTGCCGCATTACCCAACATCAACATGCGCCCATTCAACACTGCCGCGCCCGTCACCCCAAGAATTATCATTCTGAAACAAGGCTCTGTACGATTTACGCAAAACTATCTGATCTATATCTGCACGCCTGACGACATCATTTAGGGCATCAACACAATCCCTATATACCGCATGAAAAGCCGCGTATCGAATTGGCTTTGCGCCGATAGGCTGCGCAAAAATCACCGTTTTAAGTTTCTTATTGGTCAACTGCGAACCTCATTCTGGATTTTCTCGGCTGTACAATTACGCGAGGTCTGCTGACATGTATCTGTCAGCAGTGTTGTGCTAATTTGATTTTATCGACCAGCTCGGAGATCACATGCGCTCATCAAGAATGTTCGAAATTATTCAATTGCTTCGCAGCGCAAAACACCCCCTTACAGCGCAGGAAATCGCGTCGATGGTCGAGGTCACGAAACGCACAATCTATCGCGACATTGCGTCGTTGCAGGCCATGCGCGTTCCGATTGAGGGCGCAGCAGGAGTTGGCTACATCATGCGGCGTGGCTATGATCTGCCCCCCGTTAACTTTGACATCGAAGAAACTGAGGCCATTACCGTTGGGTTAAGCATGATCGCGCGAACTGGCGACAAGGGTTTGGAAAGCGCGGCAGCACGTGCCGCCCGAAAACTATCTGATGCCACTATCCTGAGTGAGACGTTGTTCTCGTCGAGTTGGGGGAGCGATACCCCTAAGAACATCAACCTTTCTGAATTGCGAGACGCGATCCGGAACGAAATTAAATTGCATCTGCACTATCAAGACACTGAAGACAAACGCACCCAACGCACAGTTCACCCCATTGCGTTGATCTATTATGCACAAGCCATCGTGTTCGTGGCATGGTGTGAATTACGGCAAGATTTTCGCCACTTCAGAGCAGATAGAGTCCTCTCTTGCAAACGATTGTCAGCCAATTTCACAAAGACCGGTGACGAACTCAGACGACAATGGGGCGACACGGTTGGAACAGATTTCTAGACGCTCCTCTTTCAAACGAAGCGAAAATTCATCAACATGAGGTACGACATGTAATCAATTGTTTTAATGAAAGTAAAACTCCAAAATAACGTTCCACACAGTCTGTTACCCGGTGTTCGATGGCAGTCAAACCATACAGACCGCCACCCATCGAGCGCTTCGTAAATTTCCTGTCGTTGATCTCGCCCTGACAGGTCTAATGCTCTGAAAACGACCAACCGTCGCAAACAGGCTAGAACCATTCAAAACACGCCATACCATTTACCTCAGGCGAGGAGAATATATGGCCCGAGACCGGATCAAGATAACACTGGTGTCCCGCACAATTGGTGCGGACAGAGGGCGTGCCGCGCGCGGTCGACCCATTCATGCATGAACCTTCAATGCATGCTTTTTCAGGAGTTATTTATGACCCACAGAACACAAACTCGATCAGGCGGCCGGTCCGCACGCCGAGCTGCGCGTGCCGCACCGCTTGCAGATCATTTGCGCCCCATTCGCCCCGGCATGGAAGGCGGACAATACGCCCCACTGAGCCCTCAGGATATTAATCGTATCCATAATGCGGCATTGGATGCACTGGAAACCATTGGCCTTGCTGATGCGCCCGAAAGCGGCGTTGCCTATTTGACCGGGGCTGGTGCCATTCTGGGAGAAGACGGACGCATCCGTTTTCCTCGGGCACTGGTCGAAGATGCAATTGCCTCGGCAAATCGTTCGATTACCTTGTGCGGGCGCGACCCTCAGCATGATTTGAACCTATCGGGGACACGGGTTCACTATGGTACTGCTGGCGCCGCGGTCCATCTGGTCGACGCCGAAGGACGCAATTACCGCGAGAGCACAGTGCAAGATTTGCATGACGCCGCCCGGATCACTGATGTTTTGGACAACGTTAACTTTCTGCAACGCCCCATGGTTGCCCGCGACATCTCCGACAATTGTGAAATGGACCTTAACACCGTTTATGCCACGACCTGTGGCACCACAAAACACATTGGCACGTCATTCTTTGACCCATCGCATGTCGCTCCGGCCATCGAAATGCTGCACTACATCGCAGGGGGCGAAGACAAATGGCGGGCCCGTCCATTCATGAGCAATTCCAATTGTTTTGTCGTACCGCCGATGAAATTTGCCACTGAATCCTGTCTCGTCATGGAAGAATGCATCAAGCACGGAATGCCCGTGCTGCTGCTATCCGCCGGTATGGCCGGTGCCACCGCCCCCTCTACGGTTGCGGGTGCAATTGTGCAGGCCGTGTCTGAATGTCTGGCCGGCTTGGTGTATGTTCAGGCAGTCAAACCGGGGCATCCTGCGATTTTTGGCACATGGCCGTTCGGACTGGATCTGCGCACAGGTGCCATGACAGGAGGATCGGGCGAACAAGCGCTGCTGACGGCAGGGTGCGCCCAAATGCACAAATATTATGACCTTCCCGGTGGGGCAGCAGCCGGTATCGCGGACAGTAAACTGCCCGACATGCAAGCTGGATGGGAACAGATGTGTTCGAATGTTATGGCGGGGCTGGCAGGGTTAAACATGGTTTACGAGGCCGCAGGTATGCACGCATCTTTGCTGGGGTTTTGCCACGAGTCACTGATTATGGGGGATGATTTGATTGGACAGGCGATGCGCTGTGTACGCGGCATTGAGGTCAACGACGAAACCTTGGCTGTGGAGCAAATTCGCGCTGTTTGCATGGGTGGTCCAGGGCATTACCTGGGAACAGAACAAACCTTGGGACGGATGCAGGCTGATCACGTCTATCCCAGTCTAGGGGATCGGACATCCCCTAAAGAATGGGACGAGAACGGCAAACCGGACCTGATTTCCAAAGCAAAAATGCGTAAAGAAGAAATTTTATCACAGCGATCAGCAGCCCGTTTTGATCCCGCGCTGGATGCAGAAATTCGCGCGCGCTTTAACATTTACCTTCCTGCTTGAGGCCATGCGCCAAGGCTCGCTGTGACGAGCCTTGGCTTTTTAGACGATCCCGAGACGGATCAAAGGCACGATCCGTCTGAGCGCAAAATTTAGGTCGGCATTAGGCCGGCATCTTGCGCAGCTTCAATTTCCGCGGAATCCAACGCGCCATCTGCATTCAAATCCATTGTATTGAATGCATCTGCTGTGATGTCTGGCATCACGGCTTGAACCTCATCAATGGTCAACACACCGTCCCCATTTGCATCTGCCCCCGTGGCGGCCATCGCTGCTGGCGCAAGCAAAACCGCAATCAATCCGACTACTGTGAAAGTACGTGTCATAAGTGATCTCCTGTTTGATCGTGTAAGAGGCACATAACCCTGCCTCACACTGTCAGAGCCTGCCCAACGGGAATGCGTCCCATGACAGACACGACTGACCCGAATTGCGCTAAACGTTGCCGTTTTTGATCCAGTCAAACGGCAAAACTCCGCCAGAAAAGAGCGAGACCCAGCCATCGGCGAAAAGCCCCGGTCTTTTGTCTGCCGCCATACGTGCCATGTTTGACGGACAGTTATTGGAAAGGAATGACCAATGCCGATTTCACGAGACTTCAACCACACCCTTCGCGGTCTTATGCCTGCCTTGACCCGACGCGCTCGCCGTTTGGCAAACTCTGCAGATGACGCGCAAGATCTTGTGCAAGACACGGTTTTACAGGTTCTTCAGACGCACCAAACCGGCAAACATATTGAGCATTTGCCACGCTACTGCATGACCATCCTGCGCCATCAGGCGTATCGAAATTGGCGTAAGACATCCAAAATGGATATTCTGGAACCTGATGTTGCGACGGTTCCGCCAGATGCCCCCCTCAGATTGGCCTGTGCGGAGACACAAGCAGCCATTCGAAAACTGCCCGACGCACAAGCGGAACTTATGCTTTTGATCGTCAGTGGAGAAACCCAACCCGCACGACTGGCCGAATTAACTAAGGCTCCCTTGGGCACCGTTATGTCGCGATTGGCGCGCGCGCGGGCAAGCCTTCGCACGGACCTTGGGGTGACGGCGCAGCAAGGTATCTCGGGTTTCTTGTTTTGAAGCTTATCGCAGAAATGGCCAGCAAGCTGTTAGAAGACTCATCAGACAGGTACATGCGCCAACAGTGCAACAAAGAAAAAACGGAGAGCCGAAGCTCTCCGTTAAAGTTTCGCCGTTCAAGCTCAATTTGTTAACCGCTCGGTATTTTTTTGCCTGCGGCCTGAACGTCGTCGGGAGCGAACGCATCCGCCCCGTGTCTGAAACTTCGATCAAGACCGAAGCTGCGAGGCAGACAGTCGTTTGACAGCAAACGATCCTATCCAACCTCTGGATATTAAGGAGGCCAAGGTCCCACCCTGCCCGTCCCCAATTTCGTCGGGGTGCGGGGCCAGCCTGTTGGCCAGCGCCGCGACCCCTACGCGCCCCCAGGGACGCGATTGGCTCAGCTACACCCGCTGGTCCCGCCGCAGGTGTTGCATTTCATGCAGGTGCCGTTCCGCACCAATGTGTAGTTGCCGCATTCACCGCAGGCTTCGCCTTCATAGCCTTGCATTTTGGCTTTGGTGCGTGCGTCCATCTCGACACTGCCCGACGTGATCGCTGAGGTTGCCATCGCAACTGCGATGTTGCCCCCTTCGATCGGTGCAATGTTGTCATATGAAATCGCATCAGAGGCTTGGGCCGTTTGACCGCCCTGCAGGACGACCAATTCTTGTGGCATACGGTTCCGCAGATACCCTGTTGAGCTGATTTGCTTCAACACTTCCAATGACTTGGACGCCGCTGTTTCACTCAATTCGGATACGTTATTGACACCTTCTTTTTCGCCAGCACCCAGATCATCGAACGTGTGACCCGCTGGTTGAACATGGGCCAGATCGGTTCGGTCAAGGTAGCTGACAGCAAGTTCCCGGAACACATAGTCGAGGATCGAGGTTGCGTTCTTGATGGTCTCGTTACCTTGCACCATGCCCGCAGGCTCGAATTTGGTGAAGGTAAAGGCATCCACGAATTCCTCCAGCGGCACGCCGTATTGCAAACCAACCGACACAGCGATGGCGAAGTTGTTCATCATGGCCCTAAAGCCCGCACCTTCTTTGTGCATGTCGATGAAAATCTCGCCGAGATTGCCGTCCTCGTATTCCCCCGTACGCAGATAGACCTTGTGACCGCCCACGATGGCTTTTTGCGTGTAACCTTTACGACGTTGCGGCATCTTTTCACGGTGAGATTTGACAATCTCTTTGATGATAACCTTTTCGACGATCTTTTCCGCCAAAACAGCCGCTTTTTCTGTCGGTGTGCCCGTTTCGAGCGTCTCTTGCGCATCCTCGTCATCTTCGACCAAGGCTGCTGCCAAGGGCTGGCTGAGTTTAGATCCATCGCGATAGAGCGCGTTGGCTTTCACCCCTAAAGACCAAGACAATTCGTACGCCTTCTGGCAATCCTCGATCGTTGCATCATTCGGCATATTGATCGTCTTAGAGATCGCACCGGAGATAAAGCTCTGCGCCGCGGCCATCATGTAAATGTGGCTGTCTACTGACAGGTAACGTTTACCTTTTTTGCCACATGGGTTGGCGCAGTCAAAGATCGGCAGATGCTCTTCTTTCAGATGTGGTGCGCCTTCGAGGGTCATTGTTCCACACACGTGATCGTTCGCCGCATCGACGTCCTTTTTGCTGTACCCAAGGTGCTTGAGCAGATCAAAGGTTGGGTCATTCAGTTTTTCAGCTGGGATTCCCAGAACGTGAGTGCAGAATTCCTCACCCAGCGTCCATTGATTGAAAACAAACCGAATGTCGAAAGCGGCGGCAAGTGCACCATCCACTTTGGCCAGTTCGTTCGCCCCAAAACCATGCCCTGCCAGAGTCGTGTGGTTCACACCCGGTGCATTTCCGATGGTTCCATGTCCAACCGCATAGGCGACAATCTCTTCGATCTGTGCAGAACCGTACCCCAGTTTCTCAAGCGAGGCTGGTACAGATTGGTTGATAATTTTGAAGTACCCACCACCTGCCAGTTTCTTGAATTTAACCAGTGCAAAATCTGGTTCAATGCCGGTTGTGTCACAATCCATCACCAAACCAATGGTTCCGGTGGGTGCAATCACGGTGGATTGCGCGTTGCGATACCCGTATCTTTCGCCCAGCTCCAAGGCTTGGTCCCAGGCACCACGTGCCACTTCGATCAAACGCTCATCCGGGCAGCTTTTGTAATCCAGCGGGACAGGATTAACGGACAGATCTTCGTATCCCCCCACTTTTCCATAGGCCGCCATGCGGTGATTGCGCATTACCCGCAACATATGGGACGCGTTTTTAGCGTACCCCGGGAAGGGTCCTAATTCGCCTGCCATTTCGGCAGAAGTTGCATAGGAAACACCGGTCATGATCGCTGTCAGTGCGCCACAAAGCGCGCGGCCTTCCGTGCTGTCGTATGAATACCCCATGTTCATCAACAAGCCGCCGATGTTGGCATAGCCAAGACCCAAGGTGCGGAAGTCATAGGACCGTTGTGCGATCTCTTTTGATGGAAATTGCGCCATCGTTACCGAGATTTCCAAGGTCACGGTCCAAAGACGCGACGCATGCATGTAATCTTCGATCTGAAACTCGCCGTCCTTCAAGAACGTCAACAAGTTCATCGACGCAAGATTACAGGCCGTATCGTCGAGGAACATATATTCTGAACAGGGGTTGGAACCGCGAATTTCACCGTCTTCTGGGCATGTGTGCCAGTCGTTGACTGTATCGTGGTATTGAATGCCCGGATCAGCGCAGGCCCATGCAGCATGGCCGACTTTTTCCCATAGATCGCGGGCTTTTACAGTCTTTGTGACCTCGCCGTTGACGCGATTGATCAACTGCCAGTCGGCGTCTTTTTCAACAGCCGTCAGGAACGCATTCGTCACACGGATGGAGTTGTTCGAGTTTTGACCCGAAACTGAGCTATAGGCTTCTGAGTCCCAATCTGTGTCATACGTCGGGAATTCAATTGATGAATGCCCCTGCTTTGCGTAATCCAGCACCCGCTTGACGTAGGTCTCAGGGATTGCGACTTTTTTCGCTTCACGGATCGCTTTCTTCAGCGCGTCGTTTTTGGCTGGATCATAAGCATCTTCGACGGCGCCGTCCCATGATTTGATCGCATCAAACAATAGGTTCAGCTTTTGCTCGTGCATCTTGGAGCCCGCAACAATGCTTGCCACTTTCTGCTCTTCAACGACCTTCCAGTTGATAAAGTCTTCGATGTCAGGGTGGTCCGCATCAACGATCACCATTTTAGCAGCACGGCGCGTTGTCCCACCGGACTTGATTGCACCAGCAGCACGATCGCCAATTTTCAAAAACCCCATCAGGCCGGATGATTTACCGCCCCCCGACAGACCTTCACCAGCGCCACGCAGGCTTGAGAAATTCGTGCCTGTGCCGGAGCCATATTTGAACAGACGCGCCTCCCGGACCCAAAGATCCATGATGCCGCCTTCGTTCACGAGATCATCAGACACGGATTGGATAAAGCACGCATGCGGCTGGGGGTGCTCGTAAGATGACTTGGATTTTGTCAATTTGCCGGTCTTGAAATCCACATAGTGGTGCCCTTGGGCTGGGCCATCGATCCCATATGCCCAATGCAAGCCGGTGTTAAACCACTGCGGGCTGTTTGGTGCCGCGCGCTGAGAGGCCAGCATATGGCGCATCTCGTCAAAATAAGACTGAGCATCTTCCTCGGAGGTGAAATATCCACCCTTCCAACCCCAATAGGCCCATGCACCGGCCAAGCGGTCAAATACTTGCTTAGAGGACGTTTCACCGCCCATTTCCGCACCTTCTGCAGGGACGGAGCGCCACAAGAATTCTGGTACGCCTTTTTCTTTTACCTTGCGGGTTCTTGACGGAACGCCTGCCTTGCGGAAATATTTCTGTGCAATGACATCGCTGGCGACTTGGCTCCAGGAAGAGGGAACTTCAACGTCGTCCAAGTGAAAAACGATTGTGCCATCAGGGTTCCTTATCTCCGAGACGGTACTGATGAAATCCAGGTCTGCGTAAGCGTCCAAACCTGCGGTCGTAAATTTGCGTTCAATTTTCATTTCGCTGCCTCATATCCAGCTATTCCATCCCAAGAGACCCGTCGTCTGTGCAACGCAATCCCCGCATTTTGCCGATGAACGCAGACACCAAAAATCGGTTCAGTGGCGGCGGCATATCGCCCTCACTGTGTTGATCGAGACCTAAAGCGTGATCTTCTGCTGTCCTTGTTCGCCGGCCCGCCTTTTGAGCGTTTAACCACTACATGTTGTGGCGTGACCGTCGGCCCCCACAAACTGACGTATCTTACCCTATCCGGTCAACGACCTTTTTAATTTTTATTTACACGTAACTCTCTTGACGGATCACAGATTTTCAGCACGTCGCAGGACGTCGTGATTCAACAACTTAACAGCCGGTTAATATCCACAACCCGACCCTGAAGCGCGCCGCAGCGCATCAAGTCGGAATTCTTGAATAGATGCCCACATTTACGTGAATTACCTTATCTGATGACAAAGATTATCAACATATTAATGCACACAGGTAGAGGTTAACGCCGTAAAAACGTGCACTCCGCAGCACGACTGTATTTTTGGTCCTGGGCGCAAATAATGTTGCCACTCCACCACAGAAAATCCCCTACATCTCGGCAAATCTGGGGGAAAACATCAACAACCGGCAGGCTCGCTACTATATCTAGTACTTAGCGAGTCTGTTGCGGTCCGCGCCAAGGAACATCAGAAAACCACTATTTCCAGCAGCTAAATTGGTAAAACCCAATGGAATGTTGAAAGATTACCTTGGCAAAAGCGACCATCCGATTCTCATCACAAGGCCTCTTACAGCACGTCACCACAATCCTTGGGCATAGATGGGACGAAATCGCCTGTGGCCAACATCAAACTCTGCTTCGACAGAGTGGGTAAATTGACTGGTCTCTAAAGATGCAATTGTTGCCGTTCGGTTGGATTACAGGCACGATCCGGCAGCTAACCGACCGGTTAAGGAGCGAAAAATGGAATGGATGTATCGACAGACGGCATCGCATAACGGGATCGCTTCGAAGCCGGTAACGTCACGCCGTCATGTTTTCGCCATCGCGATCATTTGCGGTTGGTGTTTGTCTATCTTTGCGAAGGTAATGTGTCGACTGCCAACGACAGGATGCGTTCGTCGCTCAAAAACTTCTTACAGAATAACAATTTACCCCAGGAAGAATATCACGAAACACTAACATTTTCTTGGGTTCATGCGGTCAGATTTTTTATGGAGAAAGCGAAGCGGGCCAAATGTTTTAATGAATTTCTCGCGATCGATAAGCGTCTATTAGATCCTAGCTTGATGCTGTCTCACTATCGTCAAAAAACCCTATTTGCAGACCAAACACCGCTCGCGTTCGTTGAACCAGATATTCAAACAATCCCGCAATACTGATAGCACAACCTGTGGAAAGGACGTGTCACTTTGGTTACCCGACGTAGGGATTAACCTCCAAATGTCGCTGTCATAGTTTTTTAGATATTTTTTTAGTCGTCGCCGTAACATCCATTGATGCGAGACGTCACAGTCTTGGCGCTGACTGTGCTCTACATGCAGGCAAGAGAGAATTTAAAAGCTGCCGTGAGCATCCCGTTCTCCACAAAACCACCTGACCTACGATATCGGGTGGCTTCTGTTTAGTATCCTCGTTCTATGCGTTCACATCAACGACGACGCGGCCTTTGATTTGGCCTTTAAGGATGTCGCGACCCAACTCTGGTAAATCGGACAGGGTTGCTGGAAGCACCATCTTTTCAAGTTTGGCCATCGGCAAATCCTTGGCGATCCGTTCCCAAGCGCGGACGCGATTGTCATAAGGTTGCATGACGCTATCAATGCCCAGCAAGTTCACACCTCGCAGCAAAAACGGTATGACAGTTGCTGGCAACCCCGCACCGCCAGCCAAACCAACAGCAGAAACGGACGCGCCATATTTCATCTGGCCCAAAACCCGCGCTAGCATCTCGCCGCCAACGGCGTCTATGCAGCCAGCCCATGTTTCCGCTTCAAGAGGTCGTTTGACGGTTTCGTTGATGTCTTCTCGGGCCACAATCTGGCTTGCTCCCAACGACTTAAGATAATCGCCTGTTTCCGGGCGGCCTGTAACCGCGGCGACCTCGTGGCCCAATGCTGCGAGAATAGCAACAGCAACGGATCCAACCCCGCCAGCCGCGCCTGTGACCAGAACCGGACCATTTCCGACGGTCAAACCGTGATCTTCCAGCGCCATAACCGAGAGCATCGAGGTAAATCCAGCGGTTCCAACAGCCATTGCCTGACGTGTATCCAATCCATCGGGCAGTGGCACTAACCAGTCAGCATTAACCCGCGCTTTCTGTGCATATCCGCCCCAATGGACCTCTCCGACACGCCAGCCGGTCAGAACCACCTTGTCGCCGGGCTTGTAACGCGCATCCTCTGACGCCTCGACTGTGCCAGAAAAATCAACGCCGGGCACATGGGGGTATTTGCGCACCAACCCGCCGCCGGGGCCAACGCATAACCCATCTTTGTAATTGACTGTGGAATATTCGACCGAGACGGTAACATCCCCCGCCGGAAGCTGGTCGACACTGATTTCCTCTACTGCAGCAGAGGTTTTACCGTTTTCATCATCTTTGTTGACCACCAGTGCCTTAAACATCGCCATCTCCTATTGCAGGCTAACTGCCCATTGTTTTCTAAATTCTCAGTCACCGCTGCGGACTGCCGACCGTGACACGCGGTGCTATATCCAAAACCCAGATTGCACCGTTGCCGTGCGCATACCGTCCGGCGTTTCCACTTCTAACGGTGTCCCAGTATCCCAATGGGTCATCCGCACCATCCCCATTGCCACGTTGGTCTGGAAATCTGGGCTCCATGCCGCCGATGTAATTTGCCCAATACGCGCGCCGTTACCAAACAAGTTCCAAGCCCGATCACATGGCGGCACTTCATCGCCCTCAATGGCGATCGCCCTGATTTGTTGCACCGGGCCTTCCTTGGCCACACGCAACAGAGCATCACGCCCAATACATCCAATCGCCGTTTGTGTGTCGCAAAACCGCCCAAGCCCACATTCATGCGGGGTATTGTCATCGGTCATGTCATTGCCGTAGGACAAAAGCCCGCCTTCGATCCGTTCAATGGCATTGGGGCACCCTGCGCGCACATTCAGATCCTCTCCGGCCTTAAAGAGCGCATCCCACAAGGGCATCGCAATATCGCTGCCTTCAACATAAATCTCAAATCCGCCTTGCTTGGAGTAGCCCGAACGCGCGATCACCATTTCCCGACCTTCAAATTCAAACAATCCGAAACGAAAGAATTTTACATCGCGCACGCCCTCGCCAAACAATCGCTCCGCAAGCTCATCCGCGCGTGGTCCTTGGATCGCAAGCGGGCTTACATCTGGTTCATCCACAAGAACATCAAGCCGGTATCCGTTCGCTATCCCTTTGACCCACAACAATAAATCACTGTCAGCAATCGAAATCCACCAGCGATCTTCAGCCAGTTTCACCGCCACAGGATCATTCAGCATGCCCCCTGTTTCATCCACAATTGGCACGTAAAAACACCGCCCCGGCAACATGCCACGCAGATCTCTCGGTGTCAGCATCTGCATCAGACGCGCGGCATCTGGGCCACGCAATTCCACCTGACGTTCGACAGAAACGTCCCAAACCTGAACGTGATCTTTCAGATGTCTGTAATCGGCCTGCGGGCTTTCGAAAACCGTTGGCAGCAACATCCGGTTGTACACCGTGTAGGATTTAACCCCTGCCTGTTCGACCCCAGCGGAAAACGGGGTACGGCGCAACCGGCGAGACGGAGAAATAAACGCCATCCTAGTTATCCTCAGGCATGAAGATCAAATCCGACACCGGTGCACGTTGACCCGCTGCGGTCAGCATGGCGTGAATTTGCCCTCGATGATGTGTTTGGTGGTTTAGAAAAGAAACGACAAATGTGCTCATCGGCGATGACATATCCCGGCCGGCCGTCTGAGAAAACCACGTCAAATCACCAGTTAGATCGTCGTGTTCAAGGCCATCGGCCCAGTCTTGGATGATAACGTCCATGCGAAGGCGCGCCGCGGTCCAAGACGCGATGGTTTTATGGCTTTGCGTGTGATCCGACGCCTCTCCGTCTGGTGCAGCTACAGTGCCGGTAAAGCGGTTCATCCACAACGTATCCCCCCAGAGCAGATGATTAGCCGTTCCCAGCAAGCTGCCAAAAAAAGCGCCGCGGTCTTTGGTCAGATCTTCGATCGACATCGCATTCAAAACGGGCGACAACTGATTGTTCTGCCACGAATTGTAGCGCGCCATGGTTTGGACATAGCGCGGCTCGATCATGGTTTAGGCCCTTTCCAATCGATGGGACAAATTTCCGCGGATTTCCCGCCAAAATCCCAAATACGCCCATAGTCGCGCACCCGGCTTTTCAATCCAGTTGCCGCAATAATATCAGGCCCCATCCAGTATTTCGAATTGGACACCATCACGGGGTGCTCTGGGTCCGCACCGGTCAACATTTCAATTTCACCCTGAATTTTTCGACCAATCATGATTGAACGGCGGTTGCCATCTCGCACGATTTCAACCGGCGCACGTTCCGCCCCGATAATCTCGCTGACCAACATTGTGAACAGCCCCGTTGTGCCGCCTGCCGCACCAGAAAATATCTGCAGGATCCCGTTATACGCCTTGCCGCTGGCGCGTTCGTCAACATAGGCCGCAACCTTCCAATTGCCTTCACCCATGCGGCCGGGAATATCGACCAACAGTCCAATATTCAGCCCGGACAGATCTTCGCCTTCATAGTGCCCTTCGTCTATCGCCACGGCCATCCATGCATGACAGTGACCTTCTGTCGGAGGATGTGCCCCCAAACTCACCACACAAGGACAAAATACCGTACAGGAGCAGTTGAGGAACAATTCTCCCTTGATCGCCCAATTGGTCGGGCTCATCTGGCGACGACCCGGGTTTGGCATCCGTTGATCTATACGTTGGCTGATCGGCAAGCGATCCGCATCACTGCGTCTATTTTTCGCCATCTCTTATCCTCCCACAAAATAAGGCCAGATCAAAACCGCTAAACCTGCGGCAACCAAGACAAAGCCCATTGGTTTTGTTACAAAATGCCCCAGTTGGGGTAGTTTTTCGAGCACCATAAACAGGGTTGCCAGACCCATCCAGGCAAGGTTCATAACGCCCCCGACAAAACCGAGCGCCATGAACCCCCAGCAGCACCCGACACAAAAAGCGCCAAGGCCAATGCCCATGCGAACACCGCCGGTAAATCCTGCTTTCCAATGCCCCAAGAAATACATCATCGGAGCATGACAGACACCGTGGCACAATTCTTTGACGCGGGTAAATTGAAAGGCACCAACCAAAATCAAAAGACCACCCGCAACCCAAGGGCTGTGTGCGATCCCGAGTATATCCACGACGCCGCCGAAAAGCAGCGCCAGCTGAAGGCCGGTAATTGCTGCGGCAAACCCGATCCAAACAAGGGTATATCCCAGCAAGACACCAAGCCAACCGCGTCGAGACCCTGCTGCGCTGCTCATCAGATCTTCATAAGACCGCAACGTCGGCACGAGAGTAGGCAACATCATCGCCGCCATCATGACTGCCCACATCCAGAACAGCGGGCCAAAGGTCGCCATTGGCATGTACATCGGCATGCGAGGATCCATCGCGGCCATCGCGGCACCCATTTCTCCCGGACGTCCCAAAAGGTCGAGATCCATGTCCACGCTCATGGCATACATAACCCACCATGACGCGAGAATAGCGCCAAAAAAGCCAAGCCAAAGCGTAGACCGCAGAATGCCGTGCACCGAAACCTCCCATATTCGTGTGAATCAAATGCCAGACAATTAGAACCGGAGCAAACATTAATTGTAAGACATATAAAAAAGATGCGACTTTGATCAGTATACCCATGAAAAACACTGGGTTAGTTAGACATCAAACCAAACGCAAATCCGTTGTTTGGTAGGGTGATGACTATGTCAGCCTTTGCTGAGTATAAAGCACATCATCGCTACTGAGCGACACATGATATTTATATACTCTAAAAGGTCAACAATACCCCCTAACCTATTGATAAACCGTCTGATATCGCACGACTATTTGGGTAAAAAAGCATGCGATGGCACAGAAAGAGATGGCCCTGCGATACCATACCGCTACAGAAGGGCGTGGCCATCTGATAGAGTCCAAAACATCAAATAACGCGTACAACCATACTTCCCAGACCTTCTATTTCAATTTCCATCACGTCGCCTTGCCCCACCGGACCGACCCCCGATGGCGTCCCTGTCAGGATAACATCCCCTGCTGCCAATTCGAAATATTCCGACAAGTAAGAGATCATTTCAGGCGTTTTCCAGATCAATTGGTTCAGATCGCCGGTTTGGCGTACGTCATTGTTCACTGTGAGCGTGATGGCGCCTTGATCAAGATGCCCCACATCGGCAACTTTATGTATCGCGCTGATAGGGGCAGATCCTTCAAACGCCTTGCCAATTTCCCATGGCCGACCCGCTTTTTTCATTTCAGCCTGCAGGTCGCGGCGCGTCATATCCAAAGACAAGGCGTATCCATAAACAAGATCTAACGCCTGAGCAACAGGGATATTCCGCCCCCCCGCTTTCAGCACAATAGCCAATTCTGCCTCGTGGTGTACGTCCTTCGTGTTAGACGGATATGTAAAAGTCCCAGAGGTATCTAAATTGTCTGGGTTCTTTTGAAAAAAGAACGGCGCTTCACGGTCAGGATCATGCCCCATCTCGATCGCATGTGCTGCGTAATTGCGACCAATACAATAGACTCTGCGGACAGGGAAAAGCCCACCGCCAACAACGTTCACGGCAGTGACCGGTGGCGTTGGAATAACATAATCTGACATTTGGCAGCTCCGTACATTTGCGCTTTGAACCTGTTGCTAGACTTGCAAATGTTAATAATCAATCCAAACGGAAAACCCATTCGAACTCGTTGATGTTTTTAGCTCACCCTAAAATAACTTTTCCGATCTAAAATCCTTTGCTGTTGAACGCAGCTTTCTTCAAGTACTCCGGTTCAAGATTTGCCTCTGAAATTACACCATTAGTTTTTTCGCCCAATTGGACTGCCTCGTTCTAAAAATCGGAATGAAC
This sequence comes from Roseobacter sp., assembly GCA_039983935.1. GTDB lineage: Bacteria > Pseudomonadota > Alphaproteobacteria > Rhodobacterales > Rhodobacteraceae > Roseobacter. The sequence goes on from JBDWVP010000028.1 coordinate 346,765, forward strand.
ATTGGCATTGGACGTCGCGCGCGGCAAAAGGCCTTTGGACACACAGCTTTTAACGGTTAGACAGAGCGTATGAGAATTGACCCTGAAAACCCGGCTGATTTATCGGCCCAGATTGCCGCCGCCATACGCAACGCCATCGTCGAAGGAACATTGATCGTTGATGAACGTTTGCCTTCTGAAGCCGAGCTGGCTGATCATTTTGATGTATCACGTCCGACGGTGCGCGAAGCTCTCAAACGGCTGGCCGCTCAGTCTCTCATCCGCACTCAACGTGGTGCTACAGGCGGCGCTTTTGTCAATCGCATCAGCTTTGAAGAAGCCTATCCTCAGCAAATCACCACATCAACGTTATTGTTGTCGATGAACGCCGTCAGTTTTGAAACAGCTTGCGAAGCGCGCTATGCTCTGGAGCGGGCTTGCGCGCCCCTATCGGCTACAAGGCGAACGGCGGATCAACTCGCAACGATGCGCGCAGAGATCCACCGCCAAGTGCAACCGGGCCTGACGGATGAAGCTTTTTGCGCCTCTGATGTGGCCTTTCACCGGGCATTGGTCGATGGCGCAGGCAATCCAGTCTTGTCTTATCAACTGGCAGGTGCAGTCGAAGCCATGCAGCCGTTAATGAATATGATCACATTTACAGCACGTGACCGAGCCCGCATAATTGCGCTGCACAGTCAAATTGCTGACGCACTGGAAAATAAGGACGCACAGGGAACCAATGCCGCTTTAACAGCGTTGGAATCTGAAACACAAACTCTGGCCCAGAGCGTTTTTGCATCGCGAGCACGTGCGGCGAAAACGACCAGCTGATCCAATAGCCTGGCAGCGTTAGATGTGTATCTTGGGATTGTTTTTCTGAGCAGGCCCAATCTGATTAGGATAAAGCTCGCAAAGCCCACAGAAGCGTCCAATGTTCCAAACCTCGCCAATTCCCGCTTGATCCGCAGTTTCGGGCGCGCTGATAGTCGATCCTTGAGATTTTCGAGTCCCCCCGCACATCACAGGTGGTCCACGCGCCCATCGCACGAGATCTGAGTGAAACGCATACCCTCCAAAACACCCTCTTGTCCTCTTGCCAGAAACATCATGTCAGGTATCTATATAGAATGATTTATTTTTTGAATGCAGCTTTCTCTTTGCTGACCATCGGCTTCGGGTGCTTTGGTTTTTTTGCGCCGCGTTTTACTGCTGCGGCGTTGGATTTGGAACCGACCAAATCGACGATGGGGCTTTCGGAAATGCGTGCCTCTGTCGGCGGTTTATTCGTCGTTCTTGGATTAGCCGCTCTTTGGCTGAACCAACCACTGGCATACGCAATGATAGGTTTCGCCTTTGTTGGCGCAGCTCTTGGCCGCGCTGTATCTCTCGTTTTGGATAATCCACCACGAAACAAGGCGCTTTTTTTCGGCGGAATCGAATCCGCCCTAGCCGCGTGGTTTCTGATCGTGAATCTCGGCTGATTTCATGAATTGAGAGATGGACAAGCCGCTCGGCTTTTGAACTCAAAGTTCACAGAGCAGCTGAAGCGTTTGACCCTCGCTGCACAGAGCTGCAACATCGACCTTCCAGCCCTTGCAGGTAAACCTTTGAAGAAAGCAATGTCAAAATTACATCACATTTAGCTCGCAACTAATTGCTTTTATATACTTATTAAAAATAAAATACGCGATACATGAACTTACTCAATTCTGCGGTTCCCTCTTGAGATTGCTGTGCCTTTCCCCTAAGTGTAAAGCGTCCTTCGGGACTATGAACATAAACGCGCTCGTAATAAGCGGATCGGACCCGGGGGCGGTACCCGGCGACTCCACCAAACATCCTTCATTTGGGGATCATGGGGTCGAAATAGGATCGACGAACGTCTAAAAGGGTTAGCTTTGTTTCGGCTGTCTGCCACCGTTATCGGCGAAACTTGTACAATTGCAAATGACAATCGTGCTCCAGTAGCAATGGCCGCGTAAGCGACCTGAGATACTGAAATCTAAGTCCTCTCGCTTTGCAGCGTTTGGCGGGGTTCGCAGGCACCTGGCAACAGAAGCCTGCACTTCTAATTTTAACGCAAGAAAAAACACGCAAGAGTTGCATTTGTTTACCAATTCGAATCAGCCATCTGATATTCAGGTCGCAGAAAAGGAAACAACTATGCGCTCGAAATCAGATATTGTCCGGTCGTGGTATGTCGATATCTGGATGAACAAACAATGGGACGATATTAGTAAATTTTATCATCCTGCGCCGAATGCAGATTGCTTACTTCCATCAGGTAGTAACGATCCTTTTGACCTAAAAGAATTGATCATTGTTCTGGACAGCCTGATCTGTGACAAAACAATTTCTGTTCTAAAATCCGTGGAACAAGGTGATTGGGTTTCCTCGATGGTAGAAATGCGGGGTTTTAAAACGGGCACAACTAACGCTGTGTGTCTACGCTGGATGACGCTGCTGCGGATCGACGGTGACTACATCGTCGAAGCTTATCCAACAATCAATTTCATCGATTTATTTCAACAGTTGGGCCAGCTTCCTGACAGCACAACCGAACTTCTGCTAAGCGGTACACGCCTAGGGTAGGCAGATTTGTATTGACGCAATGAACTTCGACATGGCATCCGTTTCTGATGGGGAAACAGCGACTGCCCCGTGAGGCTTCGGCCCAAAGATCGCATCCTACACCAGTATAAAGGATGCCCTTATGGCCAAATTTTCAACAATTGCTCCGGCTGCTTTGATGCGCCGCCTAGGATTGCCTGATGCCCCCTGCGTGCTAGACGTGCGACTTGCCGAAGATAGACGAGACCTGCCTGTCGTCATTCCAACAACATTGCTTCAAACGTACACTGACCTGATCGATTGCATTGCAGATTTAACAGGAAAACATGTGGTCGTCGTCTGTGACAAAGGCTTGAAACTCAGCCATGGGGCGGCAGCCTACCTGCGTTGCATGGGTATTAAAGCGGAAGTTCTAGACGGCGGCATACGTGCCTGGACTGCGGCTCAGTTGCCGACAATACCGCTGAGTGTAATACCGCAAAAGGCACCCGGCTCCGTTTGGGTGACCCGTAACCGACCTAAAATCGATCGTATTGCATGCCCTTGGCTCATTCGTCGGTTTATTGATCCGAGAGCCCAATTTTTGTTTGTACCTGCCTCAGAAGTTCTCGCCGTCGGGGAAAAATACGACGCAATTGCATTTGACGTGCCCGGCGCGCCATGGACGCATCAAGGCCAAACCTGCACCTTTGATCATCTGCTGACTGGGTTTACCCTTTCTACAACACCGCTCGAACGTATGGCCACGGTGATACGTGGAGCTGATGTTAACCAACACAGCCTGGCGCCAGAATGCGCTGGCTTGCTGGCCTTTTCTGTCGGCTTGTCACGCGCGTTCCCCAACGATCTAGAACAATTGGAAGCCAGCATGTCGCTCTATGATGCCTTTTACCGTTGGGCTCGAGATGGGCAAGGTGAAACCCATGACTGGGACGAAACCTAATGGAAACGCCAGATAACGCCCAGTTTTTCCGTGTTTTTTCCCGTATTGGCCTGTTCTCTTTTGGTGGCCCCGCCGCACAAATTGCACTGATGCATAAGGAGTTGGTCGATGATCGCCAATGGTTAAGCGAAGACAGTTTTTTACGCGCTCTGTCGTTGTGCATGCTATTGCCCGGCCCAGAGGCCATGCAGCTCGCGACATATGCTGGCTGGCGTCTACGCGGCACGTCCGGCGGATTGATCGCTGGGTTACTCTTTGTCCTGCCAGGTGCCATAGTCATATTCTTGTTGGCGATGATCTACGCGCAAATTGGGCAGGTTCCTTTAGTCCAAGCCGCCTTTGTCGGTATTAAAGCAACCGTCATCAGCATTGTTCTGATGGCGTTGTTCAAAGTTTCACGCAAAGCGCTGACCACACCTTTAGCTTGGGTACTGGCGAGCGCATCGTTTGTCGCGTTGTTCTTTTTCGCCACCCCCTATCCCATTATTATCGCCCTGGCCGCGTTTTTTGGGGCTCTTTTAGAAACGAAACGCAACACAGCACCTGCGAGCTCATCCCGGACAAGCAGCAATCCACTGCGGGTTTTCGCAATTTGGGGAGCTCTTTGGGCAATACCAGTCGCGATCATCGCTGTCATCAACCATGCATTCCTCCTTCAGATCGCGACCTTCTTTTCTACGCTGGCTGTGGTCACTTTTGGCGGGGCATACGCCGTTTTAACCTATATGACCCAAACAGTTGTCACTGATTTTGGCTGGATTTCGACGGCGCAAATGATTGACGCTCTGGGGTTGGCCGAAACGACACCCGGCCCTTTGATCCTTGTCACTCAATTTGTGGCCGTGCTTGCCGGTTATTCCCAGGGCGGGTCACTTTTGGCCATTGCAGCCGGAATTACAGCGCTTTGGGTCACATTTATTCCCTGTTTTTTATGGATATTTTTGGCAGGTCCATATCTGGATCACATAGCACAACGCCCGCGTTTGGCCGCCGCTTTAAAGTCCATCACCGCCGCAGTCGTTGGGGTAATCCTCAATTTGACTGTTTGGTTTTCTGTACATGTCCTTTTTGAGGAGGTGGCTGTTTTGCCCGGAACATCCGCCCCCCTGCCCGTCTTTTCCACACTCGACCTCAAAGCCCTGACGTTGAGCTGTCTGGCGGGTTTTCTCATGCTAAAACTCAAACGAAACATGGCAGAAACACTCTCTATCGCGGCTCTTGCAGGACTTTGTCTCGCTTTGGTTTAATCTGATCAAAGCAAAGCAGCATCGCCCCTTTAATCCCACGAGGAATCGGTTATGCTTTCGTCAATCTTTCATTTTCTTAGAGGGTCACGATGAGCCGCACAATTGATTATGGCAATCTGATGCACGAAGCCATGCGTGGCCTGATCCGAAAAGTGTTACTGGATGTCCGCGAAAATGGCCTGCCGGGCGAGCATCACTTTTTTATCACATTCGATACCAGCCACCCTGATGCGGAGTTGGCCGACTGGCTGTCGGATCGTTACCCCGGCGAGATGACTGTTGTGATGCAGCATTGGTACGATAATCTGGAAGTTACTGGGGAAGGTTTTTCAGTTTCTCTGAATTTTGGCGATGCTCCAGAACCTCTTTATATACCCTATGACGCCATAAAAACCTTTGTCGATCCATCTGTAGAATTTGGACTGCGGTTCGAAACACAAGAGGATTCAGAGCAAGAGGACGTGCAGTCGCCGACGCAGATTCCCTCATCGAGCGCTTTGCAAACACAGACGACATCAGATGTAGAAGTCGAAGAAGAAGCTCCAAAGGATGCTGAAATTGTCTCCTTGGACAACTTCCGCAAATAACACCGCGCCCTATACTACTTTTTTTCCAGGAACGTTGAAACGGTGCGCAATATTTGCCCATCTCGCACGGTCTGGAAGTCGAGATTTAATCCGCCAGCGGCAAGCGTTCGGTCAAATTGCTGAATTTCATATCCGCCATCTTCGGTCACATACATTGAATACAGGCTGAATGTGTCGCCTTCCACGCGGGACCAAACATAGGGCTCCCCTCTCATGGGGTCCAACTGTACATCATGTCCAAATACATTGCGACGCATTGCGGCGGCATAGACACCTTCGCGACCACTAAATGCAAACCCAACCGTATATGATTTCACCTTTGCTGAGCCGTCAGCGCGATAGGTAGTCGACGTCCAATTGACCATGAAACCGTCATCAACGCCTTTGATCTCCACGCTCATATCGCGAGGTTTTGTTGATCCATCGGCAGAAACCACCTCAGCCGAACCGACATAGCTCCCGAAGAAACGCGTTATGTCTGCTTGGGCGATTGTCGCTGAACAAATCAAAGTGCCAGCAAAAATAACCCAAAGAGCCCATCGCGCCATGGTGTCGGGAATGCGTATCATGTGAGTTTTCTCCTTGCTCGCTCGTAATATATGTATTCGTCCCATTAGATACCAGCGTTTGATCTTCTGGAATCTTACTCCACACTTGGCTGGGATGCGATCCACATCAGGCGCACCTGTTGCACCAGAGCGGTTCGCCAGATAAACCCGCAGCACAGCGAATTTTACGGAGCGCAAAATGTCCCAGACCCGCACAGAAACCGACAGCTTTGGCCCTCTCGAGGTCCCTGCCGAAAAATACTGGGGTGCGCAAACGCAACGCTCCATCATCAACTTCCCGATCGGTTGGGAAAAACAGCCTGTCGCGATTGTTCGCGCTCTTGGTGTGATCAAACAAGCATGTGCACAGGCAAATGTTGATCTGGGCAAGTTGGATGCAGATCGCGGAGCAGCAATTGTTCAAGCGGCCAGTGAAGTGGTTGCAGGAAAGTTCGACGACAATTTTCCATTGGTGGTCTGGCAAACAGGTTCTGGCACACAATCAAACATGAACGCCAATGAAGTCATCGCAAATCGCGCGATCGAAATCATGGGCGGCACAATTGGTTCCAAGGATCCTGTTCACCCGAACGATCATTGCAACATGGGTCAGTCATCGAATGACACCTTTCCGACGGCCATGCACATTTCAACGGCCATGACTGCGCGCGATGTCCTACTGCCCGGTTTGGAAAAATTACACACCGCACTGCAAGCCAAAGTCGACGAATTCGACGGCATCATTAAAATTGGCCGCACACATACACAAGATGCGACACCACTGACCTTAAGCCAGGAATTTTCGGGCTATACCCATCAGGTCGCCATGGGGATCCAACGTGTTAAAGACGCATTGGGACGCATTTACGAATTGGCCCAAGGTGGCACCGCGGTCGGTACTGGCCTGAACACCACAAAAGGTTGGGATGTCAGTGTCGCAAAGAACATGGCAGACATAACCGGACTGCCTTTTGTCACTGCACCCAACAAATTCGAAGCACTGGCGGCGCATGATGCGATGGTCGAAATATCCGGCGCGCTAAAAACAGTTGCGGCAAGCCTGTTTAAAATTGCCAACGACATTCGCTTGTTAGGCTCTGGTCCGCGCTGTGGTTTGGGCGAGCTGATCTTGCCAGAAAACGAACCTGGCTCCTCCATCATGCCCGGGAAAGTAAACCCAACCCAATGCGAAGCACTCACCCAGGTTTGCGCGCATGTATTTGGGAATGATGCAGCCGTTGGCTTTGCCGGATCTCAAGGCCATTTTGAGTTGAACGTATACAAACCAATGATGGCCTATAACGTATTGCAATCTATGCAGCTTCTTGGGGATGCGGCTTCGGTATTTACCGACAATCTCGTTGTTGGACTCAAAGCAGACGCAGACCGCATCGAACGGTTAATGCGTGAAAGCCTGATGTTGGTAACAGCGTTAGCGCCGGAAATAGGCTATGATAACGCGACCAAGGTTGCGAAAACCGCACATAAGAACGGCACAACCCTAAAGGAAGAGGCCATCGCCTTAGGCTTTGTAGACGCTGAAACCTTCGAGCGTGTGGTACGCCCGGAAAACATGATTGGACCGAAATGAGCGCCCCTATCAATCTGAACAAGGTTAAAAAAGAACGTAATCGCGCGTCCCGGAAGGCGCGCGCAGATGAAAACGCTGTCTCTTTTGGGCAAAGCAAAGCGCAGAAAGATCTGTTAAAGGCCAAAGCTCAAAAAATCGCGGCCAATCTGGACGGCCATAAACGCGATACATGACAGGACGTCCTGTCAAACACTCCGTAACGCTTAAGGGCCACCGGACTTCTATCTCACTGGAGACAGAATTTTGGGTGGCCCTTAAAGAAATTGCCGCTCAGAGAGACCAAGCGATCAACGCCCTCGTGGCAGAAATTGACATCGCCCGCAGTCCTGACACCGGATTGGCTTCTGCACTCCGCGTTTTCGTGTTGCGCAGTTTGCAAACAACTATTGCAGACTATTCAAACTGACGCTTGGTAGATCTTGTCGATGTTCACACCCAACGCAGAATTAAAGGCGGCTTCAGACATTTTAACGTTTAAACCTTCGGAAAGAGCCCGGCTAAAACTCGCAATCATTTTTGTGTTTTTTGCCAATTTTGCCGATGCTTCATCTGTCGAATAACCGCCAGACAATGCCACAACACGCAAAACTCTAGGGTGTTGCGCCAGCGTGTCATAGAGACCAGCATTGGTTGGCAAGGTCAACTTGAGCATCACATTACTAGTTTCAGGCAATTCATTGAGTTTTTTCAGAATTTCGTCTTTTAGGATATTTTCTGCTTTGGCCTTCGTTGTGGAATGAATATTCACTTCCGGCTCAAGGATCGGTACCAGTCCGGCCTTTGTGACGTCAGCACCAACCTCAAACTGTTGAGCGACAATCGCTGCAATACCCGCCTCATCGGCCTCATGGACAACAGAACGTTCTTTCGTGCCAAAAATACCTTTGCTTTTCGCCGTCGTTAACACATCATGGAGTCCCGGCATCGGCTTCATCAGTTGCACGCCTTGGGATTGTTCTTCCAGGCCCTTGTCGATCTTTAGAAACGGTACAACACCACGTGTTTTCCACAGCATTTCGGCCACAGGGATTTCGTTGATTGTGTCGTTCATCGTGCGTTCAAATAGGATCGCACCGATAACTTTGGCGCTTGTGAAATCGTCCGCGAGGATAATGCGCGCGCGCATATCATGCATGGCCGCAAACATCTCTGTGTCACCTGAGTAATCATCTGGTTCGACACCATAGAGGCTGAGCGCTTTGGGTGTTGAGCCGCCCGATTGATCCAAGGCCGCGATAAATCCCGCGCCGGTTTCAATCTGCGCATGCATCTTTAAATATTCTGACATAGTTAACATCCTTGTGATTCCAGCCCCTTGGACGTTGCATAGAACAACCGATCACCGGATGGTACATGTTAGCGCCTGACAATTCGCAACCAAATTCCGTTTTGCGCGCGTACGGTCAAATGGGCGACAGGAATGGGCGCAGATTTGTTGCTCAACGACACCCTGTTCTCTCGCAGAATATGGGCCAACATCAAAACCCCTTCCATCATGGCAAACCCTGCGCCGGGACATACTCGAGGGCCAGCGCTAAAAGGCAAGAATGCATCACGCGCGCTTTGTCTCCCCGCATCTGTCTGCCAGCGGGCAGGATCAAAACCATCCGGGTTCTCCCACAGTCGAGAGTGGCGATGTATGTGCCATGGGCTTAGAACAACCTGGGCGCCGCTCTTTACCGTGCGATTGCGAAAAACCTCTACTTTGCTGGTCTGGCGGACCATCATTGGTACAGGCGGGTAAAGTCGTAACGTTTCGCGAAATACGTCCCGCGTCACTTTCAATTGGGAAAGCTGGGAAAAATCCCGAATATCAGTCTCCTTAACCTCCGCTACGATTTGATCCTGCCACTTTGGATACAGCGCCAAGAGATAGAGCGCCCAAGAAAGGAAGGCTGCGCTCGTCTCATGTCCCGCCAGAAAGAAGATGGCGACCTGATCAACCATTTCATCGACATTAAAACACTTGCCCGTTTCTGGATCGGGCGTTGTCATGATTTTGGTCGCTAAATCCAACGGAGCCGTTTTTGCGGATATCTCTGCCTGCCGAAGTGTCGTCATTTGCGTGATAAGAAGTCGAATTTCTGCAGCGCTCTCACGGGTTGCGCGACTAAACCCTCTTGGCACCCAAGAAGGTAACGGAAGAAAAGCCGCGACATTCAGAATTGGTTGGCTGCGTTGGTACCGGCGAAATGCAAGATAGGTTCGCTGCGCAACATCATCGGTTATGGGTTTCGAAAACAGTGTGCGAAAGATGGCATCGGCGGCGGCATGGCTGGCCTGAGCCTCAATTTCGACAGTTTGCCCATCCAATGCAGACAACCGTTTCGCCGCAGTCTTTGATGCCTCACTCAGTGCGGTGAAGCTGTCACGTAAACGTCCGCCCTCAAAGGCTGGATCGATTATACGACGTTGTCTTTCCCAAGTGGCACCGTTTGTCAGAAACACGGAGTCTCCTAGCAGGGGACGAAGCCCCTCGCCCACTCTGTTAGATTTAGGGAAATCTCTTGGACGATCCTTTAGCAATAGTTTTACCAAAGTTGGATCATTGGCAAGGAAACTGCGAAAGAATGGCGTGCGAAACTCGGCCATCCACGCACGATATAGTTTTTCAGGTTGTGCGGATAAGATGTCACGACGAAACAAACGCAAGTATTGCCATAGGCCAACCCGCTCTTTTCGACTGGCTGGTTTTGGCGGCGTCATGGCGTGACCGACGTAAAAGCGCTTATTGTTTTGTCGATCTTCGAAGGCGAGCTTTTACGATCTTTGTATCGATCCGCAAGGCGCAAAGGGCCTGCCGTTATTTTGAAGTAATCGTAATCATTCGGACGATCAAAGGCGCAAAGGTACTGAAAATGTAACCTGAAAAAACGCCACCGCAGCGACTTCCTGCGCTCCGCCGATAAGGTCTGAGAAAAAGCCGCAGATAGCACCAAAGGGCCAGATTGCCTTGCACTACTTTGCCCTGAAACACAGACCGGATCACATAGGGCAAAACAACCACCATCACCCGGCGCAGAAACATCAACCCAATCAATCTGGCGATTCTGAGAAACGTTAAGCAAGTCGCGCCGCAACCGATGCGCCTTTGGTAAGAAAGATATCATCGGGACAACATGTCCCAAAGATAAAAACGAGATCGTTTGCCCGGGAAAACGCGTTGCGGTATCCGAGGGGAATAGGTCTGACAGGAGGCTCACGGCCAAATGCGCACCCGAGGAATGCCCGACAATCAAAACTTCATCGACACCACTCGTCATCGCGGCCTCGACCCTTGCGCGAAATTCCATCAGACGGTGTTCCAAAGCCGCCGGGTAGGCTCCTTTCTCGGCGGCGGCAAAGGCAAAATCATGCATTAAGTAGTAGGCAAAAAAGATCCTATCCTTTTCGCGAAACCAACGCAAACTCAACACAGCCACGCCTATTCCCAAAAAAATGCCCAAGAGCGCCCCCCAAATGACATTAGTAGATGTGCCGAGCATTTCTTGAGTCATGCGATCAACGATCCGGGATGTTGACCAGCCTAACCCCGTTGCAAACAGCGCCTGCAACAACAAGGCGAGCACTGGATAGAGCGCGGCGATTACGGGCCCTTTGCGTAACTGCATCAGACGAAAAAATGCCCCTGTTGAGATGTAAATCCAAACCGTTTTGATAAGGCTCCAATAGGTTGCTGAGACTGACTCCGGTCGACTGTTTTGTACGATGTCGGACCAGACCAACACTTCGATGTCTGTTCTAACAGGCTGATCTTCGATATGGGCCGCCACCTGCCACCCGAAACCACCTCCGTCAATCCCGGATTTGATTGCAATATCATACCCCGAAATATCCGATTGTATCACCGCCTCACGACGGTAGAGTTCACGGTACCTACGTGGTGGAAACGGATCATAGCCCGGGATGTAGAACACCCGTCGGTGTCGAACAGGTTCGTTGGACATACTGCTCATGCACAAGCCTTTTATGACCCTGTTCTCAAGGACAGGCTGTGCATAGTCTAGATGAATTAACCTAAGGTTGCCAAGGCTGGGAACTTTTCAAGCAGCCACCAAGAAAACGTTGTAAATGCGCCCGTGAGCATCGCAATCCCGACAAGCAGCAACAAGCCACCCATCACCCGTTCAATCGTGTGCATATGACGTTTCAACCGGTTCATCACCCCCATTGCCCGGGTGATGAACATTGCGGCGAGCAAAAATGGGATGCCAAGCCCGGCGGCATAGATACCCAAGAGAAAAGTACCGCGCGCAACGGATGCTTCTGCGGCGGCCAAGGAGAGAATGGCCCCCAACTGCGGCCCAATGCAGGGCGTCCAGCCAAAGGCAAATGCAAGACCGAGCATATATGCGCCAAAGCTCGACCCGCCTTTGTCACCGGCATCTATGCGGGCTTCGCGGTCTAGAAACGGGATCCGGAAGACACCCAGAAAATGCAAGCCAAAGACAATAATGACAATGCCTGAAAGCCGGGCAAATATAATCTGGTTCTGCAAGAAAAAGGCGCCAAAAGCGGATGCCGTAAATCCTAGGATCAAAAATACCGTACTGAGCCCCATAATGAAGAAAAGCGCGGCGATGGTCGCACGTCGACGCGCGGCAGCTTCGCCGGACATTTCATTCAAGCTAACCCCGCTCATATACGCCAAATAGGGCGGCACAATCGGCAGCACGCAGGGGCTGAGAAAACTAATGACGCCCGCCAAAAGCGCGACGACCATGGCCGGCAATAACCCAGCATCGATGATTTCTATTCCAAACATATAGAACCCCTAGCCCATGATCTTGTCAGCGTCACCCCACGTGGCGGTCACAACCTTGTGGACAGAATGAAACATCCGCTCTATCTGAGCTATATGAGCAATGATCCCACAGTATTAGACGCCACCGGCCTGTTATGCCCCCTGCCCGTTCTTAAGGCCAGAAAGCGGTTGCAAAGCATCGCGCTTGGCGAAACGCTTACTGTATTCGCTGACGATCCGGCTGCCGTCATAGACTTCCCGCATTTTTGCACGGAGTCTGGGCATGTATTGGTCTCAAGCGATACGGCGGGTTCAACGCAAACCTATGTCATCCGAAAAACCTAAAAAAAAAGCGCCCCAAATGGAGCGCTTTTTCAAAACATGGGTGAGATCGATTAGCCGCCCAACGACCACCAACCTCTACGTTTCGGTTTAGCCGGTGCAGGCTCTTCCTCAACTACGGCAACGTCTTCAGCGACGGCTGCTGCAACGGGCGCAGGTTCCGGCGAGGTGACTACTTCCGGGACTGCAGCGGGAGCCTCGAGCACTGGTGCTTCAGGTACCGTTTCAATCTTGGCCGCTGGTTCTACGTCGGCCACAGCATTGATCGTGGCTGCGACGGGCTCGGACACAGCATCCTCTGCCATCGGAACATCCACGACCTTTTTCGCGCGGCTTGCCCGTTTGCGTTTTGGCTTGGCAGGTTTATCTTCGACGACTGGAGTTTCAGATGCAGCCTCAGATGCTGCAGGTGTCTCATCAGCAGTTACAACGTCTTCTTCAGCGGCTTTAGGCGCCACTTTAGGCTTGCGCGTACGCGAACGCGTGCGTTTCGGCTTTGCTTCAACTTCCACCGCCTCCTCTGTCACTGGCTCAGAAACAACCACTTCTGCGGTCTCTGTTTCAGTCGCAGGTACCGCCTTGTCCTCGTTAATCGGAGCCTCAGCTTCAACCACCCCGTCAGGCTTTGTTTCACCCTCAGCTACAGTTTGTCCTTCGGACGTTTGGCCTTCACCTGCCGCATTTTTATTGCGACTGCGCCGACGCCGACGACGACGGCGCTTGGGCCGTGCCTCTCCATCTGCGTCCGGTGTCTGTTCCTCAGCGCCAGTCGAAGACACTTCCGTGTCTTCTTCTACGTCTGCTTCGTCATTGTCCACTTGGTCCATCAAAGATGTATCGACTGACACAACCGGTTGCGCCACGGCAGTTACAACACGTGTTGCCGTCTTAAATTTCTCGAGGCTGAAATCTGGGCTCACCAAAACCGGATCCCCTTCAACCCGGACAGACAGGCCATAACGGCCTTCAATCTGTGCGATATGTTCGCGTTTTTGGTTCATCAAGAAGTTTGCGATGCCAACCGGAGCCTTGATTAACACCTCGCGCGAACGCTTGCGTGTACCTTCTTCTTCAATTTGGCGAAGAATTGACAGTGCGAGGTTGTCATCTGAGCGGATCAATCCTGTGCCATGACAAGCCTGACAAGGCTGCGTTGTCGCCTCAATCATCCCCGGACGCAAACGTTGGCGCGACATTTCCATCAAACCAAAACCAGAAATCCGACCCACCTGAATGCGCGCTCGATCCGTTTTCAGCTTTTCCTTCATCCGTTTTTCGACGGACAGGTTGTTCTTGCGTTCGTCCATGTCGATGAAATCGATGACGATCAAACCCGCAAGATCCCGCAGACGCAATTGACGCGCGACTTCGTCAGCCGCTTCGAGGTTGGTTTTTAGCGCCGTTTGTTCAATCGAGCCTTCCTTGGTCGCCCGCCCCGAGTTTACGTCAACCGCCACCAAGGCTTCGGTCACGCCGATCACGATATAGCCGCCCGAAGGCAGCTGTACCGTCGGGTTGAACATCGACGCCAGATAGCTCTCCACCTGATAACGCGCAAACAACGGCAACCCTTCGGCATATTGCTTCACGTTTTTTGCATGGGACGGCATGATCATTTTCATGAAGTCTTTTGCCGTTCTATAGCCCCGCTCGCCTTCTACAAATACTTCATCGATGTCGCGGTTATAAAGGTCACGGATCGAGCGTTTAATGAGATCGCCTTCTTCGTAAATCTTCGACGGTGCGATTGATTTAAGCGTCAACTCGCGGATTTGCTCCCACAAGCGTTGCAGGTATTCGTAGTCTCTCTTGATTTCAGCCTTGGTTCGTTTTGCCCCAGCTGTCCGGACAATGAGACCAGCCCCCTGAGGGACTTCAATTTCGTTTGCGATCTCTTTGAGTTTTTTACGATCTGCAGCATTCGTGATCTTGCGGCTGATCCCCCCACCGCGTGCCGTGTTAGGCATCAAGACACAATAACGTCCAGCGAGGCTCAGATAGGTCGTCAAGGCCGCACCCTTGTTTCCACGCTCCTCTTTTACGACTTGAACCAGCAGGATTTGGCGAACCTTGATCACTTCTTGGATTTTATACCGGCGCGGTCGCGGTTTACGTGCTGGACGGATGTCTTCGTGGTCGTCATCATCTGCGACCGATTCAATGCTGTCATCCTTTGATGATGCATCTGATTTGCGCGGCGCATCTTCGTCATCTTCGTCATGCTCAGGTTCAGCCCCTTGGTCCGGAGCTTCGGTAGTGGTTTCGCCATCTGCCTCAACGGCACCGTCTTTTGGCGCTGCCTCGGGCGTTGTTTCGTCACTCGAAACAACCTCCGTGGGGGCCTCTTCTAATGCAGATTCTTCGCCTTCTGCCGCTTTAACTTCTTCCTCTAAATCTTTATTTTTACTGGAAACTTCTGTTGAAACCTCCTCTGCAGCAGTTTCCGGTGCTGCATCGGCATCCGAAGCCTGAACATCGGTTTCTTCCGAAGGCTCTTCTACCGGCGTGTCTGCAACGGTTTCCATCGGCGAGAGACCTTCCTGGTCATCCGCCAAATCGATGGTTTCCATACCATCGATCTCTTCCTTTTTGACTTCCTTGGTGACAACAGCATCATCACTGGCAGTCTCTTCGGCCTTGGTTTTAGTCCGGCTGCGCGAGCGACGACGTTTTGGTTTCTCGTCGTCTTCTTCCTTGGCCTTTTGCGCTTCGGCATAGGCACGTTCTTCTTCCATCAAAGCCTGACGATCGGCGACAGGTATCTGATAGTAATCGGGATGAATCTCAGAGAACGCCAAGAAACCATGGCGATTTCCGCCATAATCCACAAACGCCGCCTGAAGCGACGGCTCAACGCGCGTTACTTTTGCGAGATAGATATTGCCAGCGAGCTGGCGTTTATTTTCGGATTCAAAGTCGAACTCCTCGACCTTGTTTCCATCAACCACCACGACGCGGGTTTCTTCCGCGTGGGTGGCATCGATAAGCATTTTCTTAGCCATATTTCCATGTTGCACAGCCGCGACCGCACGAACCCAGGAGGGTCAATGAGATGCGGGATATGTCTTGTCAGGGCGATTTGCTGTGCGTGCAGGGTCAGAGCCGCGAGGGCCCTTGCCATTCTGCCTGATGCATCTGCGCGCTTCATCGCGTTTCTTCTCCGACATGCTCACGCGTTGGTGGTGACATGTCCATTTTATACTGCGTGCCCTAAGCTGTCAGCTCTGTTGCACGTCAGCGCTTCCTCAACCGTTTCCGGCTCAATCGGTCTGCATGGCGCGCGCCCACATATGGAGCAGCAAAGCCTTAGCAGCGAATCTCTCAGAAAGGCTGCGCTCGATGCGCGGACTTCCATCTCCTTAGATAAGGCCACTGTGGATGAAAACACAATGGCAATCTGCCCTCGATGCACTACTTTAGCGAGTATAAAGGCAACCCGCACTTAAAACCGCGCGGTCTGGCTGCTGTTTTACAGTCAACCACGTTAAATTCCTCACGAACATTGACGGGTATCTGCGCGAAACCGACGCGCCTCGGCAGGCAAAAGACATTCCGAATAGCGTTATCACCCAATTCTAAATAATCGTTTGACGTGTACCGCCTTCCGCTATCATTGAACTCGACGGTTTTGTGCAAACACACAGCACAGTAACGGAGTCAGAGGTAATCTGATCGCTGCAGCCCATATTTCGCCATCTTTTCATTCAAAGTACGGCGCGGCAAACACAACTCGTCCATTACACTGGAAATTGACCCCCGATGGCGGCGCATCGTGTTGTCAATGAGCATCCGCTCAAAGGCTTCGACGTATTCTTTGAGCGGCTTGCCCTCTGTGGTCATGACGGGCTGCATATCTTCGTGGTCATTCATCAAAAGCGACGAAATCGTACCGGCACCACGACGCGATTGCAAAACCGCGCGCTCGGCTAAATTAATCAGCTGGCGTACATTTCCCGGCCATGGGGCTTGTAGCAATTGCGCGGCTTCTTGTGCTGTGATTTGCGGGGCATCGCATCCGTATTCTTCTGAAAATTGTTCACCCAATCTGGTAAAGAGCGTCAAGATGTCTTCTCCGCGCGCGCGCAACGGAGGAACGGTGATCTTCAACGCGGCTAGGCGGTAAAACAAATCTGATCGCAGTACGTCTTCAGATGTACGGCCCGCTTCTTGAAGGTTAGAAATTGCAACAATTCGCGTTTCGCCCGGCGTACCTTGTTCGTTGATCACACTCAACAAACGCGCCTGCATCGTTTCGGACAGTGCTTCGATATCTTCCAGAACAAGCGTGCCTCCACGCGCCTCTTCGATGGCTGGCAATTGGCCATCCTCGGGCAACATTGGGCCAAACAACCGCTTGGCCAATGCGTCCTCTTCAAAGGCAGAACAGCTGATAAGAACAAATTTCTTGCCGGCACGGCTGCCCACCGCGTGCAAAGCATGTGCGACCAGCGTTTTCCCGGTACCCGTTTCTCCATCGATTAGAACGTGGCCATCTGCTTGCCCCAGATCCAGAATATCTTCGCGCAATCGCTCCATGACCGGACTTTGCCCGATCAGTTTATTCATCAGTTGGGAGCCGTCAGACAATTCGCGTCGCAAGGCTCGGTTATCCATGACCAAACGCCGCGCACCTGTTGCCTTTTTGGCCAGTTCAGACATTCGGTCCGGATTGAAAGGCTTCTCAAGGAAATCAAACGCACCGACCCGCATGGCCTCCACCGCCATCGGAACATCGCCATGTCCTGTGATCATAATAACCGGCAATGCACTATCATTTCCCATGAGCTTTTTCAGAAACTGCATACCGTCCATCCCCGGCATTCTGATATCGGAGATCACAATCCCCGGGTATTCTGGCCCAAGAACTTTGAGCGCATCCTCAGCACTACCAAATGTTTCGGTGTCATAGCCGGACAGCGCCAACCATTGGCTGATCGACCGCCGCATATCCTGTTCATCATCCACAATCGCGATTTTCATAGCATGTGTCATGGTTCACTCCGCCGCCCTTGTTAGGTCTTTTGTCTGTGTCTCAGTGCCGATAATCGGCAGTTGCATTTCAAAAACCGCCCCGCCTGCCTGCCCATTACGTGCAGTCAACCGGCCGCCGAGGTCTGTCACGATCTGAGACGAGATGGCAAGCCCCAGACCAACACCGTCTCCCGGCTGCTTGGTTGTGTAAAAAGGCTCAAACAACGCATCAAGATCGTCGATCCCGGGGCCGTTATCACGCACTGTCAATGTTGCTGTCTCTCCAGCAGACAGGATGATTTCAACTTTTGGATTGCCTACAGTTTTTGTCGCATCAATGGCATTGCGCAACAGGTTCACCATCACCTGTTCAATACGCAGGCGATCTCCCATCACTTCCACCGGATCATCGGGCAAAATACGGGTAATCTGAACATGACGTTGTCGTAACTGCGGCTCCATCATTGCGAGGCTTGAGGAAAGCGCATCCCCCATATTCAATGGGGAAAACGCTTCTTGGCCTTTGCGCGCGTAAGATTTGAGCTGACGCGTAATACCGCCCATGCGTTCGATCAAATCATCTATGCGTCCAAAGGAAGAAAGCGCTTCTTCCGGGCGGTTGCGCTTGAGCAACAAACGCGCCCCGGCAAGATAGGTTTTCATGGCCGCTAAGGGTTGGTTCAACTCATGGCTAACGGCAGCTGACATTTCGCCCAAAGCGGCCAATTTACTGGATTGCTCCAATGTTTGCTCCGCCACTGCCAGTGTTTCCTGAACCCTTTTTCTCTCGGCAATTTCTCGCTGTAGCGCCGAATTAAGCGACCTCAATTCGGCAGATTCCCGCTGGAACAAAGCCATGCGCAAAGCGGTGCGCCGGCCCAACCCGTAAAACGTCAACGCCAGAAGAATCGCAAACCCCATAATCTCAAGCGCCAGCACCCCATTTACCCGTTCGCGAACAGACGCATAGGTTGTGTAACTGGTCATTCTCCAGCCGCGAAACGGGATGCGGTTTTCCAGCCGCATCACAGCTTCTCCCTGCAAGTAGGCATCAGGGGGCAATGCCGTCCAATCAGCGGTTGCTTGTATGGCACGTTGAATAGCATTCTGCGGGGTTTGACGTTCTAGAGCTTCTTCTTCTGTGCGTCCGCGCCAACGCGGTTCAGTTGTCAGTATGATCGTGCCAACACTGTCTGTCACAATCACAGCATCAGAAATACCGGCCCACGCACGTCCGAATTTTTGCAGATCAACTTCGACAACGATGACGCCTAAAACGTCAGAGCCGGACTGGACACGTCGCGAGTAAATAAACCCGTATCCGCCGCCTTCTTTGTTCGCCACGGTAAAGATTGTCGCGTTAGACCGAATTGCATCGACAAAATAGGGCTCTGAGCGATGGCCCTCACCCAAACGATTTCGATCTGTTGCGGCAACCGTCCGTCCATCAATATCTAAAAGCATTAAGGACGCGGCCCCGATTTCTTCGACAAAAGAAATCAACCGGCGCGTGGACGCCGTGTAATCTGCTGAATTCAACGCGCCGATCAATTCGGGATCGCGTGCCAGCAGCTGTGGAACAATCGCATTTTGGCGCAATTCCGCCAGCAGGTTGCCGCTGTACAGCGCCAACCGCAACTCTGCGCGGTTTCGCGTGCTGACAGTGAAACGATCTGTCAGCAAACTATTCGTAACCGACACAACCAGGATGGCAACACCGATAATCAGACCAACGGCCAGTCGCATGCGCACTGTGCCGACAAATGGTTTCTGATCTGCGCTCTGGTCACTTTCCATGCAACCAGACTACGTCAGATTGCTATGGCGGCTCAAGTCACACTGATGCCAGAGAGGCTGCCAATGCGCGAAAGAGCGCCTGTCCGTCCGTTCCACCGTGACCAGCATCCGCGGCGCGTTCCGGGTGAGGCATCATGCCTAACACGCGACGGTTGTCCGACAAAATACCTGCAATGTCGGCCTTTGCGCCATTGGGCGTGTCCGTGTAGGTGAAAGCAACGCGATCTTCCCCCTTCAATCGCGCGATGGTCTCGTCATCGGCAAAGTAATTCCCGTCATGGTGTGCGATCGGAATGTCGATCACATCTCCGGCTGTATAGTTTTCGGTATAGGTGCTGGTAGTCGTTTCCACCTTCAAGCCAACGGTCTTGCAGATGTATTTTAACCCGGCGTTGCGCAACAACGCCCCGGGCAGCAGGCCGGTTTCGGTCAGAACCTGAAAGCCGTTGCAAATGCCAATAACATACCCGCCCCGTTGCGCATGGGCTGCCACGGATTTGCAAATAGGAGAATTTGCCGCGATGGCTCCACAGCGCAGGTAATCGCCAAAAGAAAAGCCGCCCGGAACGCCAATAATGTCCACATCTTCTGGCATTTCAGTGTCTTTGTGCCAAACTTTGGTGACTTTTGCGCCGGCCTCTTCAAATGCGACAGCCAAATCGCGATCACAGTTGGATCCAGGAAATACAATGACCGCTGCGTGCATTAGCTGATCTCCACCTTGTAGGATTCAATCACTGTATTGGCCAGCAACTTTTCGCACATCGCCGTCACATCAGCTTCGCTCGACCCTTCGGCCAATTCCAGCTCGATCACCTTGCCCTGACGCACACCATTCACGCCCTCAAAGCCCATCGCGCCAAGCGCATGGCGCACGGCCTCTCCTTGAGGATCCAGAACACCATTTTTCAACATCACGTGCACACGTGCTTTCATCTCTTTCAAT
Organism: Roseobacter sp.; assembly: GCA_039983935.1. Lineage (GTDB taxonomy): Bacteria > Pseudomonadota > Alphaproteobacteria > Rhodobacterales > Rhodobacteraceae > Roseobacter. The sequence goes on from JBDWVP010000028.1 coordinate 367,034, forward strand.
TCCTGCTTTGTCGGTTGTCGTGAACTCAATTGATGAGCGTTGGTTTCGTCATTGGCGTCGCATTCTTTGGCAACACCCCAAGGCGCTCGGCGACTTCCGTGTAGGCATCCGCCAAATTCCCTAAATCGCGGCGGAACACATCTTTGTCGAGCTTTTGACCGGTTTCCATATCCCACAAACGACAGCTGTCCGGGCTGATTTCATCTGCAACGACCAGACGTTGGAAATCACCGTCATAGACCCGGCCAACTTCAATCTTGAAATCAACCAGTTTGATCCCCACCCCGAACATCAGGCCAGAAAGAAAATCATTTACCCGTAGGGCCAAACTCAACATGTCATCCATGTCTTGCTGGCTCGCCCAGCCAAACGCAGCAATGTGTTCTTCGGTGACCAGCGGGTCGCCTAATTTGTCTTCTTTGTAACAATATTCCACGATCGGGCGCGGCAGCTGCATGCCTTCTTCCAGCCCTAACCGCGTTGACATGCTCCCTGCGGCATAATTGCGCACAATGATCTCCAGCGGGATAATTTCCACGCTGCGCACCAGTTGTTCGCGCATATTGAGTCGTTTGATGAAATGCGTAGGGACGCCAATCTGGCCAAGACCCACCATGAAGAATTCAGAAAGGCGATTATTCAATACGCCTTTTCCTTCGATGACTGCCTTTTTTTCTGCGTTAAAAGCAGTGGCGTCGTCTTTGAAATACTGCACAATTGTGCCCGGTTCCGGGCCTTCATAGAGTATCTTCGCCTTGCCTTCGTAAATTTTCTTGCGCCGGGCCATGGGCGTCCTTTCGCGACAGTACCCCGGGGATCAGGGCACTCTTTGAGCCCGTCTTAGTGCAAGCCCCGCGCTGCTGCAAGCCAACGCACCTTGCACTGAGGCATGCGAACTCTCATATTCAAGGGAACGGGAGAAATTTCCTAAGGAGGGACTCTAATGACAACATTCGATGATCGCGAAAACGCCTTTGAAAGCAAATACGCCCATGATGCAGAAATGCAATTTAAGGCAGAGGCGCGCCGCAACAAACTCTTGGGGCTTTGGGCCGCCGATCTTTTGGGCAAAACCGGCTCTGATGCAGATGACTATGCCAAAGAAGTCGTCAAATCAGACTTTGAAGAGGCTGGAGACGAAGACGTTTACCGTAAAGTATCGGGCGATTTGGGCAGTAAAGCCGACGAAGCGACCATCCGCGCAAAAATGACAGCACTTATGCTGGAAGCGAAACGTCAGCTTATGGAAGCCGATTGAAAAATAACTAACCCACCTTCAAGCGCCGCCTGCCTGGGCGGCGCATACCATCGGCTCCAATTGTACATCAGCGCAGATACAATTCGTGTCGTCATAGATCCGTTTTAGCTTTGAACTTTTACGTCAAAATGAGTGGATCGTTGCGCGATAACTGCGTTTCACATCTTAGCCTCTTAATTTTCATGTAAATGATGAATATTATGAATTTGCTTCACGCACGGAACCGTGACATGAGCGCGGTACCTTAAAGCGGAGCTTTGTTATGTCCACTTCCTTAATCGATCTTCTAAATGAAAAAGGCACGCTGCTTGCAGACGGCGCAACGGGCACAAACCTTTTTAATATGGGATTGATGGCGGGGGATGCGCCCGAGCTGTGGAACACGGACGAACCGCAAAAAATTAAAACGCTCTACAAAGGCGCGGTCGATGCGGGAAGTGATATCTTTCTGACGAACTCCTTTGGTGCCAATGCTGCGCGGTTAAAACTGCATGGGGCGGAGAAACGCGTCCACGAACTCAGTCGTGTTGCCGCGGAACTTGGCCGCGAGGTTGCCGACACCGCAGGTCACAAAATCATTGTTGCCGGATCAGTCGGACCGACGGGCGAAATTATGGAACCTGTCGGGTCACTCAGTCACGCCCTTGCGGTCGAAATGTTTCATGAAACAGCCGATGGACTGAAGGCTGGAGGCGCCGACATCGGCTGGTTGGAAACAATCAGCGCGGCAGAAGAATACCGCGCCGCTGCAGAGGGTTTCGCCCTTGCTGGGTTGGATTGGTGCGGTACGATGAGTTTTGACACGGCCGGTCGTACGATGATGGGCATCACCAGCGCCGATATGGCCACAATGATCGACAATCTTGGGGACATTGCCCCAATCGCATTTGGCGCAAATTGCGGCACCGGCTCTTCTGATCTGCTGCGCACCATTCTGGGGTTTGCCGCAATGGGGCCGGAACGGCCAATTATCGCGAAAGGCAATGCTGGGATCCCAAAATATGTCGAAGGTCATATTCACTATGACGGCACACCCGAATTGATGGCTGATTATGCGGTCATGGCGCGGGCTTGTGGGGCAAAAATTATTGGAGGCTGCTGTGGCACGTTGCCAGAACATTTACGCCACATGCGCGAAGCTTTGGATACCAGGGCGCTGACGCAACCGCCTGCTTTGGAAGAAATTGTAGATCGCCTTGGCGCATTTACGTCTCAGGCGGATGGTACAGAAGCAGACCAACCAGTTGGTCGCAGACAATCTCGCCGCAAAAAACGTGCGAGCTGATTTGCAACAGCCCGCTTGCAGATAGACAACCATAGATCATGCGTTGGGTACTCATTATTAAAACATCAACCAAATCCTAGATATTTTGTACGACCGAGGTCGCACTCCGCTGTCTCCGTGTCGCAATTCGGACAGTCCAAACCGGTTGTTCGGGCGAAAGATGTTCAAAGGATCTGATCGGCCCTTGCCGAAAACGAAGGATAAAACATGTCGGACGAAGACGATATCATTCTCTCCGAACTGGATGACGAAGAACTTGTTCAGCAAATGTTCGATGACCTGTATGATGGTCTGAAAGAAGAGATCGAAGAGGGTGTCAACATCCTTCTGGAACGCGACTGGGCGCCTTACGACGTCCTGACCAAGGCGTTGGTTGGCGGCATGACCATCGTTGGTGCCGATTTCCGCGACGGTATTCTTTTCGTTCCCGAAGTTCTGTTGGCTGCCAATGCGATGAAGGGCGGTATGTCCATCCTCAAACCTCTTCTGGCCGAAACCGGTGCGCCGCGAGTTGGGAAAATGGTCATCGGCACCGTCAAAGGCGACATTCACGACATCGGTAAAAACCTTGTCGGCATGATGATGGAAGGCGCTGGTTTTGAAGTTGTAGATTTGGGAATCAACAACCCTGTCGAAACATATATCGAAGCGTTGGAAACCGAAAAAGCTGAAATCCTCGGGATGTCAGCCTTGCTCACCACAACCATGCCTTACATGAAAGTTGTGATCGACACTTTGGTCGAAAAAGGTGTTCGGGATGATTATATCGTCTTGGTCGGCGGCGCCCCGCTAAACGAAGAGTTTGGTAAGGCGATCGGCGCCGACGCCTATTGTCGGGATGCAGCAGTTGCCGTTGAAACGGCCAAAGAATGGGTCGGGCGCAAGCACAATCAAAAATCCGCCTAAAGCCCAACATATGCTAGAACCCGGTCCGTTTTGACGTTTTACGGCGGTCCGGTAGTTTGATGGGGGTATCATGACGGATCTTGACGACACCAGTCTGGCCACAAACGGTTTGCCGCTGCGGGATCAGCACGGACGTGTGTTGATCATCGCCTGTGGCGCTTTGGCCCGCGAGATCCTCGACCTGAAGGCAGCAAACAACTGGACCCACTTGGATCTGACCTGCCTGCCCGCCAACTATCACCTATTCCCTGAAAAAATTACGAATGCGGTGCGCGATGCTGTGGCCAAACATGCCCCGCAATATGAAGATATTTTTGTGGCCTATGCAGATTGTGGCACGGGAGGTCTGCTGCAAGCAACATGTGCTGATCTGGGCGTGGAAATGATCGCAGGACCGCATTGTTATAGTTTTTTCGAAGGCAACAACCGTTTTGCAGACATCACGGAACAGGAGATCACGACCTTTTACCTTACAGATTTTCTGGTGCGCCAATTCGAAGCCTTTATCATAAAACCTATGGGCTTGGACCGCCATCCCGAACTGCGCGACATGTATTTCGCCCATTATGAAAAACTGGTGTATCAGGCACAAACCGATGACCCGAAGTTGACCGAAAAAGCCAAAGAATGTGCAGCTCGCTTGGGGCTCACTTTCGAACGTCGATATACCGGGTATGGCGATTTGTCAGCGGCATTGGAACGCCTCTAACGGTGGGCTATCACCGCCCAAATGGGTTAGCAGGCGTTGGCAGCCTCGTCACGAAGGCGCTCAATCATCGCGCGCAGGCCGTTTGATCGCTGTGCAGATAGGTGATCGTTCAGGCCAAGGCGCCCCATTTCGGCCCGTGCATCCACCGCTAAAACATCAGACATTGGCAGCCCGTCATACAGTTTATGCAAGACTGCGATCAGACCATTTACAATCATGGCATCGCTTTCACCCTGAAACCGCATAACATCGTTTTCGGGCGTCACATGCAACCAGACCTGACTGGCACACCCATCTACTTTGGTTGCCGCGACCTTCAATGCATCCTCCAAAGATGGCATGGCCTTGCCTTCTTCAATCACTAGACGATAGCGATCTTCCCAATCGTCGAGAAATTCAAAATCTTCGACCAGTTCTTCGAAAGCCGTTTGCGCCATTTTCTGCCCCTTTGCACTATGCAACAGGTATGTCGCCGATCCAAAAAGGTCCAGCCCCTGATGGGCGCTTTTCAACTCCCTTAAGATAGGCTAGATCGAAGGGGTTGAAAAAAAAATGGCAATCTCATGCGCGCAACTGTTCCTGTTCTTGTGATCACAGGCTTGTTTTTGGCAGGCTGCAATTCCAGAGCCAATCCTGTAAATTGGTTCGACAGTGACCATCCTGACGAAAGCGTGTTAACGCCCATCGAAAGCACGAATCCGTTAATTCCGGAGAGGACAGGCATTTTTGATTCCCGTAAAAAGGAAGATGTCTTTCTCGGGACGCCAATTGACGCAATTGCCGACCTGACTTTAGAGCGCGTTCCCGGCGGTATTCTCATTCGCGCCACCGGCCGTTCCGCGACCCAAGGGGCTTACAACGCGCGCCTGACCCCTGCCAACGCGGATGAAATCGCCGAAGACGGCGTTCTGACTTATCGCTTGGAGGCGCAGTATACGCAAATCACCGGCGGGCCAGCGGAAACGAGAGAAGTAACAGTTGCGCGTAAACTGACCGATCAAGAGCTAGAGGGTACCCGAACAATTCGGGTTGAAGGGACCCAAAACGCGCTGGAACGCCGACGCTGATTAGCCGCTTAATCCAGCGAGACGATTTTGACGTTTGGACCTTCGGCTGCCAGCGCAATCTTGCCCTCGCATAAACGCAGTGCATCTTCACCAAAAACCTCTCGGCGCCATCCATTTAGGGCTGGCACGTCGCGCATCCCAGCAGAAATCGCATCCAGATCAGCGGTTGGTGCAATCAATTTAGCCGCAACCCCTGCGCTTTCTGTTTTTGCCTTCAACAAAACCCGCAGTAAATCCGCCAAAGCAGGATTGACTTGAAGCTTTTCGCGGGAACGATCCGGCTTCGGCATATCTTCGGCAGAACATGCAACCCCAGCAACCACAGCCGCAAGAATACCGTCAGCGATATCGCCACGTCGCGCTTCGCGCAGCAAGAGACGCGCGCGTCCCAACTCTTCATGTGTCTTAGGTTTATTGGACGCCAGCTCAACCAATGCGTCGTCCTTGAAAACACGGTTGCGAGGGATATTGCGTTCTTGTGCATGGGTTTCCCGAAAAGCAGCTAACTCGCGTACGATTGCCAGAAACCGTGGCGAATTGGTCCGCGTTTTCACACGACGCCAGGCTTCACGCGGCGGGATAATATAGGTCTCGGGGCTGGTCAAAACGGACAGTTCCTCTTGGACCCAGCGGTCCCGCCCCGTCTGTTCCAGCTTTCCGGCCAAAAACTCATAGATCACCCGTAAATGGGTCACATCGGCCAGCGCGTATTTCTGTTGCGCATCCGTCAGCGGGCGACGCGACCAATCTGTAAACCGCGACGTCTTGTCCAATGGCTGTTTGGCAATACGGCGCACCAACGTTTCATAGCCGACTTGCTCGCCAAACCCACACACCATGGCCGCCACTTGCGTGTCGAACAGCGGTTCAGGGAAAACCTTGGCATCAACAAAGAAAATTTCGAGATCCTGCCGTGCAGCATGGAAAACCTTTACCACTGAGGTGTCTCGAAACAGCTCATAGAGCGGTTCAAGTGACAAACCTTGCGACAGAGGATCAACAAGACATCCAGTGCTGTCATCATCCCCCGGCATGGCCAGTTGAATCAGACATAATTTAGAATAATACGTGCGTTCCCTCAGAAATTCCGTATCCACCGTAACATATTCATATTGCGCTGCTTCTTTGCAAAATTCGGCCAGCGCCTCGGTGGTTGTGATCGTTTTCATGCAGGTTTTTCTTTTTGTTTCAGATTGCGGTGCCACCCGGTCACAAAACTTTTACACCAGCCTGCCTTAATTGACCAGAACCGGATATCGCAGTATCAACTTTCCAGAAAAACAGGACTACGATCACCTGCGACGAATTTTCTGAGTACCAGAGGATATAACGTATGTTCTTGTTTTAAAACGCGTTCCGCGAGCGTTTTTTCCGTGTCGCCGTCCAAAATCGGCACGCGCGCCTGCCCCAAAATAGGACCATCATCCAACACTGGCGTTACCTCATGCACAGTGCAGCCATGATCTTTGTCGCCCGCTTCCAAGGCCCGTGCATGAGTGTGCAAGCCTTTGTACTTTGGCAACAGCGACGGGTGGATATTCAACATCCTGCCGTGCCAGTCGTCGACAAATCCTGCCGTCAATTTTCGCATGAATCCAGCAAGGCAAATCATATCTGGTTTGTGCTCAGCCAAGGCTCCCATCAAGGCGTGCTCAAAAGCCGCCCGATCCCCATGAAAAGGTTGATGGCGAACGACCTCAGTGGGAATGCCACGGGCCTCAGCCAACCCCAAACCACCGGCATCTGCATTATTTGACAAAACCACACAGGCACGCGCCGGATGGTCACCAGTCATGCTGTCCAGTAACTTGGCCATATTTGACCCACTGCCGGAAATAAAAACAGCGACGCGGTGCATCACAGCAGTTGACCCGTATATGCCATGCCGGGTGTTTCGCTCACCTGACCCAAGCGGGTGACGTCTTCACCCAAATCCGCCAGCAAAGTTGTCACCGCATCCGCACGATCCGCACGAACCACCAGGATCATCCCAATGCCGCAATTAAAGGTCTTGAGAAGTTCGGCCTCGGCCATACCGCCGGTTTCTGCCATCCAGCGGAAAACGGCCGGTAAATCCCATGTATCCAAATCCACCTGAGCGCCGAGCGTTTCGGGCAAAACACGTGGTAAGTTTTCAGTCAACCCGCCGCCGGTGATATGGGCCAGCCCATGCACGCCGCCCGATCGGATCGCATCCAAGGCCTGACGCACGTAGAGCCGCGTCGGCGTCAAAAGCTCTGCGCCCAATGACTGATCTGACCACGGGCACTTGTCGGCCCATTCCAAACCTGAGATTTCGACCAATTTACGCACGAGGCTATACCCATTGGAGTGTACACCATCCGAGGCCAACCCCAGCAAAATATCCCCTGCCGAAACGCCGCTTGGCAAATCTTGGCCACGCTCCATCGCGCCGACGGAAAAGCCAGCCAAATCGAAGTCACCCGCTGGATACATGCCCGGCATCTCGGCCGTCTCACCACCAATTAATGCACACCCTGCCCGCTCGCATCCCAAAGCGATGCCCTCGATGATCCGCGCAGCCTTGTCTGTTTCCAAAGCCCCTGTTGCGAAATAGTCTAGAAAAAACAGCGGTTCTGCGCCCTGACATACCAAATCATTGACGCACATCGCGACAAGATCGACGCCGACGCCGTCTACATGTCCGGTATCAATAGCGATCCTGAGCTTGGTACCGACGCCATCTGTGGCTGCGACCAAAATAGGATCCGAATATCCGGCGTCCTTGAGATCAAATAATGCTCCAAATCCACCGAGGCCGGCCATTACGCCTGAACGGTTCGTCCGTTTCGCAGCGGGCTTGATACGATCAACCAACGCATTGCCCGCGTCGATATCCACACCTGCGTCCGCATAGGTGATTCCGTTTTTGGGCAAAGTCATAGCGCGTTCTCCTGCCGCAGCACTGGTTTGAGGCGGGTTAAAACATAACTGAGGCAACTGCAATCCAAAGACGTAGCAACTGGGTCTTGACGCGAAGGCCATAGCACCTTAGGAGGCGCGCATGGCGGGCCTGTAGCTCAACTGGTTAGAGCAGAGCGCTCATAACGCTTTGGTTGCGGGTTCAAGTCCTGCCGGGCCTACCATATCGCCAGCAAAACCAATAGAATTGGACACCTTCGATTAGTGCTGTTCGCGAATTTAACGGATATCCTTGGCAGTCTCATTGACACCACGGCGCGGGGCAAAAGCACTAAAGCGACAGCGGTTGCTTGATCTTTGCTTCATTCCTCCCTCACACTTTTCAAAATTCAACAATTGACGTATTTGCCATCGTTCCCCAGGACTTTGAGATTAATTGAGCACACTATGCTCTGATGACTCCAATGCATTCATGTTAACGCATTCAAAACCTTCAGCCCTAAGAGCAAAAGATCAATTTTTATCGTGATGCGTCAGGATTTCGAATGCCGACAAGAAACAACCCATTATTTGCAGTGCTCATTGATGCCGACAACATTCCAGCCAAACACGCGAAAGTAATTCTAAAGGAGATAGCGACCTTTGGTGAACCGGCTTTGAGACGTGTGTATGGTGATTGGACCAACGAACACTTGAAAGGTTGGGTCGAAGCTGTGCGGACAAACGGGCTGGTTGCCCATCATGAAACAGCAAATACCAAAGGCAAAAACGCAAGTGACATTGGTCTGGTCATTGATGCAATGGACATTTTACACAGTGAACGCTTTGACGGGTTTGTCCTTGTGAGTTCCGACAGTGACTTCACAGCGCTTGCCAACCGCATTCGAGAACAAGGGCTGCAAGTTATAGGAATTGGCGAACAAAAAACGCCTGTGAGTTTGCGCAACGTTTGCAACCGGTTCGTTTTTATTGAAAATTTAACATGCGAAGCCAGCGCAACATTGGATGGTTGTCAAATAAAGGCCGGAAGGCTTGCCGCAAAAACTGCCACCCCTTTAATCCTTCAGGCCATGGACAAAATCGATCAAGACGATGACTGGTACACGCTGTCCGCATTGGGCGTACAGCTTGTTGCAGCAAATTCAGATTTTGACAGCCGCACATACGGTTGCAAAAAACTTAGCGAACTGATGGGGCAAATCAGTGAATTTAAAATGCGCAAAGTCGGGTCACTGTATTCCGTTCGGCATGTTGGTGCGGTCAGATAGTCCCTGCCGGACTTCGCGCCTTGATCGGAGGACTGTCGTCGGTTCTAGAAAGAAACATGCCCTAAGAGACGCTTACTACCGTAAGCATCATGTCCTGCAGGCGATTGACAATCTGCTGCTTATCTAGAAAAGCAAGACAATGGTGACATATAGGAATTTTGCGCAGGGTATTGGCCTTCGCCTTTTGGCCGCTTTCCTTATCACAGCGATGTCCGCTGCCGTGCGCGGCGCGGCGGAAACCGTTCCGGTTGGGCAAATCATGTTCTGGCGATCCGCATTGGCGTTAATCCCGATTTGTCTTTACATGTTCTGGTTACGAGAGTTCCCGAAGGCCATACAGACGAAACACCCCTGGCTGCACGTTACACGCAGTGTTCTAGGTGCGTTTTCAATGGCGATGTCGTTTCTGTCCTTGGCCTTTTTGCCAATCGCGAATGCGCAAGCCCTCGCCTATTTAACGCCAATCTTGGTTCTTCCGCTGGCTGCCATCCTGCTAAAAGAGCGAATCACCCCTGCCCTCCTCTTTGCCATGGCACTGGGATTTTCCGGCGTCGTGTTACTGCTTTGGGAAACCTTCGAAGTCCCGGGAAATGGTGCGTTGATCGGTGTCGCCGCCGGGCTTACCTATGCACTGACGATGGCGTTTGTCCGTGTCCATACAAAGACAATGACCCTAACAGAAAGCTCATCGACCATTGCCTTCTATTTTGCACTGGTTGCATCTGGAGTCGGCCTGATGACAATACCCTTCGGCTGGGTTCAGCTGGATATGGCGTTATTTGGGTGGCTAACCCTCGCAGGGTTGCTCGGCGGCATTGGTCATATTGTTTCAAACGAAGCCGTCGCGCGTGCACCAGTCAGCACCTTGGCCCCATTTGATTTTACTGGATTGATTTGGGCACTTGGGTTTGACTTTGTTTTGTTTGCCATCCTGCCCGGCGCGTTGGGTTTGGTTGGTGTTTTTACAATTACCTTCGCTGCCCTCATCGTGACCTTTGCGGGCGCAAATAAAAATTCTTCTGCCAAATAAACGCGACAAACGCACCCAAGACGTACCTACGCCACAATTCTACGGAGTGAGCATACGTTTGTCAGATCGTCCCGCTGTGCCCCACTCGACGCTTTGTAGCCTGCGTTCTGCACACCTAGCCTATTTGCATCGCACGCCACTTTTGCGCGCGATGTTCCGACACATGTGGGGACAGGGAAATAGATCTTGGCTTATGGGCAACGTGGTACGGTTTGGATGAAAACACCAAAGACGCGTTTTTGGAATGGGCACATCGCCAGTACTTACTCTAACTCAGAATGATGGCAGGGGTCGCTTGGGTTGCCCGTTACGCTGACGCAGGCGGCGGGCGCCAAATGGATGAGCTTGTCACGTCTGTTATTGGCCGCACCGATGAAGACATTGGAAGCGGTACGCAATTTTTGATCCTTATCGGAGCCGCCTCTGCCTAGATATTTTTCAGCCCACATATTTCTGAGATCAAATGGCCCAAAGGCTAATGGGACATGCTGGACATGCAGGTCCAAAAAAGATCCGCCATTTTAACCGAAGTGCACCGGCTCGCTGGTCCTGATGGAGAAATGCAAACAATTGGCAGCGCACCGGGCCTGTATAATCACATGGGGTCGTTTCGCATGAGCAGTATCGAGAAGGGTTTTGAACTTGGTAAATGATACGCGTAATATCGATTTCCATACACGGCACAAATGCCCGGTTGCAACCAGGTACGTAAATTCGTTGCTGTAGCAGGCTGGGCTAAACACGCGGTGATGTATGAATTTATCTCTGCTGAGGCGCGTTTACAACAATTCGAGGTGAAACATGAAACCCACGATCTGGACTTGGACGCCTGACACACAAAGGTCTTGCCCTACACTGGTCACAGCCCTGGATCTCCAACCATTGGCAACCGCCTATGGCCTTCGGTTGAATAAGGTTATTCCGCTGCTGTTTTCACTTTGCGTTCGGCCGCTCCAACAACTGCGAATTGGCTGGCAAACACTTCGATATCTTCGACCGTGACACCATCAACCGCATCCCATTGTTTACGATTGTGATCTTCAGTTTCCAGTTCTGTGCAGAAACTGTCATTCAGACGGCTAATCATATTGAACGGCGCATACGCCATCGAAATTTCAACAATCTTTGTGTCTGAAAAGTCCGCCTTCATGTCTTCTCAGACTTTATTGTCGCGCTGTGCAGAATTTTTTGTCATCGCGGCAGACCAAGGGATTGCGTCCTTGTCCTTGTCCTTGTCCTTGGCATCAATCAACGCACTTGTCTGATAGCTGTCGTTCATCAGCGCTAAGAGTTCGTCTGCGCTCATACCAAGACCTTGCCCGACAACAGATCTATGCGCCCTGCAATACGAACAAACGTTCACCGTCGACGGTTTATCACAGGCGCGCCTACGGTAGCGCACATCAAAGACGCACCGAGATTAAGTTGGCGCACCAAGGCGACCAACCCGCCTCACCATCGCGCTAAATAGCGGCTCTGTGTGCGTTGGCTTTGCCCAAGAACTGATCTGAACCTTCCTACACAAGCTTCACCGTTTCCGTCGCTTCTGCATGGCTTAACCCGTTTAACCGTTGGTACGTGTTAAGGTCTCCCCAGTGTCTTTTTAATTCAAACGTATGTTCGGTTGGCATTCCTCGCCACAAGAAGGTCCCCGCATATATTCAAACACTCCAAGATGTTTGGGACGTAGTCTTAAAACCAGCTAAATATTAGTATGTTCTGGAATAGCGGGTCGCTCAATCCAACGCCGATGGCAAGCCCTGCCCCATCGTGGCAGTGATAAACACTGGTTCCTTCGAGTTACGGCGATCCTTTGTGAAGTCCGCGCCGCCAGATGCATCGAACGCGGGTTCATACGAAAAAAGGCGGCTGAAGTTCAAAAATGCCATGCAGCAGATCTGGCATGCTCCCGGAAGGAGGGATGTTCACTCATGCTTTTTATGATTGAAAAATGGTCGGAGCGAGAGGATTCGAACCTCCGACCCCCTGTACCCAAAACAGGTGCGCTACCAGGCTGCGCCACGCTCCGACGAAGCACTCTTTAGACCGCCTTTTCGGGATTGAAAACCCCTAACAGGGCCAAGCGGCCTCTGCTTGCAAAAAAGTTGGGTGTTGAACCACATTTCCGACGCTTAATCCCAGACGACTGGCCATTCCGCCATTGATTTCCAGAACATGGGTAAGCTCATTCCCGCCAAAAATCGGAGTTTCATCCAAAGGTTGTGCTCGGTGGTGAATATGTTGGACCACACCATGAGAATCAATAAAGAGCATATCCAGCTCAATCAGCGTATTTCGCATCCAGAAAGAAAGGGATTGCGCGCGCTGATATACAAACAGCATCCCGGCCGTACTCGCCATCTCGCTGCGATGCATCAGCCCTTGGGCTCGTTCATCGACATCGTCCGCAATTTCAACTGAAAACCGGGCCTGCCCCCAATCCCCCTTTAAGAAAAGAGAATCGTTGGCACAGTTTTGTGCCACTGCAGTTTGCGCGAAAAGCCCAAGTACCAGCGCAGAAATGAGCTTCATGAGGTCTCGGGTTCGAGCGCAAATTCCCAGGCAAATACCTCAGCAGCCATATGACCGCGTTTCCCCTCGATGACACGCAGAGCAAGTGCCTCGCCTGGTCCAAGATCAGATAAACCCGACCGGCGCAGTACTTCCATGTGTAAGAAAACGTCATCGCGCTTGCCAAAAACATTGGCGAATCCAAAACCCTTACCTTTGTCAAACCACTTGACCCGCGCTGGTTCCAAAGGGGCATCCGCCACAATTTTGGGATCCAAGGCGGCAATGTCCGACAACCCAACACCATCATCAACATCCGGTGGAAGCAAGGACAGCACTTGCGTGGCTTGTACGCCACGATCTGTCCGTTGAACTTCTAATTCTACGCGTGCCCCGTCGGCAACTGAACTCTGCCCAAAGTTACGAAGGACATTGACGTGCAACAGAATATCCGGCCCACCGGCATCAGACACCACAAAGCCAAAACCTTTAACAGGATCAAACCATTTAACCACTCCGACCACGGGGATCGTCATATCTGATGTATCGTTCACTTTTAAATCTACCCGGATCACAAAGGCCGTCTTGAAACATTCTTGCGCGAAATTGCGTGGCCTAATCAAGCTAAAAGACTAACAAAATTGTAAATGCCTTGCTAGAGCGCTTCTAATATTAGGTTAATTGTCACGTTTTCGTGAGAAGAATGCAATCTTCTTTTTCGTATTCGATCAAAAAAAATAAACGATTTCAAAGCTGCAAGTAAAGCGCGAAACCGAACAGCGGCTGTGCAAAAAAACACCAACTTGGGGCTAAATACAGGTCAGAGTTGTTACGGATTGAGCCGTGTCACCACCCAAGGATGATCAACTGCATCACGACGCCAGACAAATCGGTCATGCAGACGGAATTCGCCATCCGCCCAGAATTCAATTTCTGACGGGATAATCGCAAATCCACCCCAGAAAGGCGGTCGTTTCGGTGCCGTACCGTGCAGGGCGGTCATTTTAGCGACCTGAGCCATCAGCGCTTCTCGGCTGCTCAGAGGGCGAGACTGTTTAGACGCCCAAGCACCCAATCGGCTTTTCAACGATCGGCTTGCGTAATAGTCATCCGCCGCGGGTCCATCTTCGCGCAGCACGTCACCTCTGACACGAATTTGGCGTCGCAGGCTTTTCCAATGCATGACAAATGCAGCTTTTCCCGCGCTGTCTAATTCACGGGCTTTGGCGCTTTCATAATTGGTGTAAAAAATAAATCGATCCGCCTCGATACCTTTTAACAGTACCATGCGCACATTTGGCAGCCCCTCTCCATCCACCGTACTTAGGGCTATGGCATTGGGATCATTGATCTCGCTGGCTTCGGCCTCAGTCAACCAACGTTGGGTAATCTCAAATGGGCTATCACCAGCAAATTTGTCGTTTCTCACTTTCATCGCACTCATGCACCTTTTTTTCTACTTAAGACACAGGTGGCAGGATAACCGACAAGGTCAAGACCAATCAACATAGTCTGCGTGGGATGCAGCCTTGATGGGACTGCCGCAATCGCCTAAAGAATGTCGACTGTTAATGAAAATAATCGCATCGGGGAACCTTTATGGGAAACGATCTTCTGGCGGGCAAACGCGGCCTCATTATGGGCTTAGCAAACGACAAATCGATTGCCTGGGGCATCGCCAAAACCTGCGCAGAAGCAGGCGCAGAGCTTGCGTTTTCCTATCAAGGTGACGCGCTCAAAAAACGTGTCGGCCCTTTAGCTGAAAAATTGGGAAGCGACCTCGTGATCCCTTGCGATGTCAATGACGAAGCGTCAATGGATGCTCTCTTCGCAACCCTAGAGGAAAAATGGGGGACCTTAGATTTTGTTGTCCATGCCATTGGTTTTTCAGATAAAAATGAATTGCGCGGGCGGTACGTTGACACAAGTCGCGCAAATTTTTCCATGTCGATGGATATCTCAGTCTATTCCTTTACAGCTGTCGTCCAACGCGCGGAAAAAATGATGAACCCGGGTGGGTCTTGCCTCACGTTGACATATTATGGTGCGGAAAAAGTAATGCCACATTACAACGTCATGGGCGTTGCCAAGGCAGCCTTGGAGGCATCGGTCAAATATCTGGCGGAAGATTTGGGTAAGGACGGCATTCGGGTAAATGCAATTTCAGCCGGACCGATCAAAACACTTGCAGCGTCGGGCATCGGTGATTTCCGCTACATTATGAAATGGAACGAATATAACTCTCCCTTGCGTCGTAACGTGACAACAGAAGACGTCGGCAAGGCTGCTTTGTTCTTACTTTCTGATCTTGGCTCCGGGACAACAGGTGAAAATCTGCATGTTGACGCAGGGTACCATGTTGTGGGGATGAAAGCCGTAGATGCGCCGGACATGAGCAAGGATTGATACAGTGAGTGTTGAAAACCTTTTGGCGTTCAACCTCGTTTTGATGGCCGCGATTGCAAGCCCGGGTGCTGCGATGCTGTACTTTGTGAAAACCTGTGTCAGCGCTGGCCGTGTGGCGGGACTGGCAACAGGATTGGGACTGGCCGTTGCCGCGAGCCTTTGGACCTTGGCCGCATTGTTAGGGCTTGAAAGCCTTTTTACCGTCTTTCCTTGGGCCTATGGGGCAATCAAAATCGCTGGTGCGTTATACCTTCTTTGGATTGCTGTGCAGACATGGCGTCATGCCAGCGACGTACTACAGGGCGCGCAAACCCGTAAAAGCCACGCGTTTTTGTCCGGGTTACTGGTCAATGCTGGAAACCCAAAATCGATGCTTTTCGCCGCGGCGGTCATCGTGGTCATCTTCCCCCAAGGATTGGGTGTCCAAGGCATCACCTTGATCGTTCTCAACCACCTGATGCTGGAAATCGCCTTTTATTCACTGTTGGCGTTCGTGTTGTCCGGCGCATCAGCACGTAAAAAATACATGACTGCAAAACCAGTTTTGGATCGGCTCGCCGCCGGTGTTCTGGGGGCGCTTGGTCTTCGCCTGTTATTGGAAAGGTAAATGATATGAACACGAAAAACCCGAGCCGCCTGCCACATGAAAAAGGGTTCCATATCAGCTGGGATCAGATCCACCGCGACAGCCGCGCTTTGGCATGGCGCTTGGACGGCCAAGGGCCTGACGATGGCGCATGGCGTGCTGTGGTGGCCATCACGCGTGGTGGCATGGCACCGGCGATGATCGTGGCACGCGAACTGGACATTCGCACCGTCGATACAATTTCCGTGAAATCCTACGATCGTCAGGAACAAGCCGAAGCACAGGTACTCAAGGCACCAGATGCGCAACTTATGGGGGATGGGAACGGCGTGCTGATCATCGATGATCTGGTGGACAGCGGTAAAACACTGGAATTGGTACGGGAACTCTTTCCTAAAGCGCATTTTGCAACAGTCTATGCCAAACCCAAAGGCCGCCCGCAGGTGGATACCTTCATCACCGAAGTCAGCCAAGACACGTGGATTTTCTTTCCTTGGGACATGGCTCTGCAATACGTGGAACCCTACCGCGGCACTGATTAACCCAGCAACCTGGCCTTATCTCAACGCCTAAAACAGCAGAAAACACTGTGAAACCTGTCTTGGCCTCGTCTCTTGCACATCAATTGGATACTTGAATATGGCGCACTCCCGCACCGCAATGACTTTCAACCCTCCAGTCATGGAAGCGCGCCGCTGGTTGGAAGGCGTCAACTTCAAAGAGTCTGCCCCCCTGATCAACGTTAGCCAAGCCGCGCCAGTTGATCCTCCCCCGCAAGCCATGCGCAAGGCAATGGCCGAGGCTGCGGTTTCTCGAGATGACGTACATCTTTACGGGCCCGTTTTAGGCACGCAGGACTTACGCGCGGCCTTAGCCAAAAAGACCAACGAAATCTACGGCGCCCAAATTGCGCCCGAGCAAGTCGCTATTACGTCAGGGTGCAATCAGGCATTTGCCGCGACCATCGCCATGTTGTGCACCGAAGGCGACGAAGTCATTTTGCCCACGCCTTGGTATTTCAATCACAAAATGTGGCTCGACATGTCCGGTGCCAAGGCGGTTGCTTTGCCAACGGGGCCTGGGCTCTTGCCCGACCCTGAGCTTGCAGAAACAAAAATCACACCCGCAACCCGCGCTATCGCCTTGGTGTCACCAAATAACCCGGCCGGCGTTGAATACCCAGCCGAGTTGATCGCTGCTTTTTTAACGCTCGCACGCCGCCACAACATCGCGTTGATCCTTGATGAAACCTATCGCGATTTCCACAGCCAGTCCGGTGCACCACACGATCTATTTAAAGACCCTGAATGGCACGATACACTGATCCATCTGTATTCTTTTTCAAAAGCCTACCGACTGACTGGGCACCGCGTTGGTGCAATTATTGCCTCACACGGCAGGCTCGCTGAAGTAGAGAAATTTCTAGACACGGTGGCGATCTGTCCGAACCAGTTGGGCCAACTCGGTGCCCTTTGGGGGATAGAAAACCTGTCGCAGTGGCTCGCCGGGGAACGAGACGAAATACTAAACCGGCGCGCCGCTATTACAGCCGGCGTTCCTCAATTAGAGGCCAAAGGGTGGAAGTTGTTGGGTCTGGGCGCATATTTCGCATACTTCGAACACCCGTTTGCGGAAACCTCAGCGACATTGGCCCCACGTATGGTGCGCGATTGCGCGGTATTATGCCTTCCCGGCACGATGTTTATGCCCGACACGGATTCGAGTGGTGCACGTCAATTGCGCATCGCGTTTGCGAATCTGGATGCTTCGGGCATTTCGGTTCTGTTCAATCGTCTGGCGGCCTTGCAGGGTTAAACGCACAAGCCCTTGCCCCGGCCTGCGTCCCCGCATAGATAGTCCTGCGACAATAAGAAAACGTGCGATGCACAGGGGATGACCATGGCCAAAGGTTCAACTGCTTCTAAAACTGCAATCTGGGTTCTGCTGAGCCTCCTGATCCTTGGTTTGGCGGGCTTTGGGGCCACCAACCTCTCTGGCACCGTGCGCACGGTCGGAAGTGCGGGCGACAAGCTGATCTCTGTGGATGACTACGCACGCCAACTCCAACAAGAAATCCGCACGCTGGAGCAACAATCCAGACAAGCAATCCCTTTTGCGCAGGCGCAGGCCATCGGTCTAGACCGCGCGGTTATTCAGCGCCTCATCGCAACACGGTCCCTGGACCACGAAACAGCCCAATTGGGGCTTTCGATTGGCGACACCGAACTGCGCAACCGTATTCTGCAAATCAGCGCATTCACCGGGATTGATGGCGGTTTTGATCGCGAAGGGTATCGTTTCTCTTTGGAACAGGCAGGTCTGAGCGAAGCGGAATTTGAGGTCCAGTTGCGTGAAGAGGTTTCGCGAACAATTGTTCAAGGGGCCATTTTAGGCGGCATTGAAATGCCTGTCACCTATATCGATACTTTGGTAAATTATGTGGGTGAACAGCGCAGCTTTTCTTGGTCACTATTGGATGCAAATGATCTGACAAACCCGATATCGGCACCAGATGACAGCGTTCTGCGCACGTATTATGACGAGAACATTGACAACTTCACGCTGCCCGAAACCAAGCAAATCACCTATGCGTGGGTTACTCCAAATGCGCTGCTAGACGACGTTGACTTGGACGATGCCGCATTGCAACAGGCTTACGCGGATCGATCCGAAGAATTCAATCAGCCAGAACGCCGGTTTGTCGAACGGTTGGCATTTCTAGATCAGCAAAGTGCGAGCGATGCAGCCGCAGCCATCGCGGCAGGCGAAAGTTTTGACAGCCTTGTTGAGGCACGCGGACTGTCCTTGGGTGACGTCGATTTAGGAGATGTGAGCCAATCAGACCTTGAGGATGCCGGCGCAGACGTATTTGCCGCCCAAGTCGGTGCAATCGTTGGCCCGTTTCCCAGCTCGCTCGGCCCTGCCCTGTTTCGTGTTAACGCCGTTCTGGCCGCACAAAATACCTCTTTTGAGGATGCTGTTGAGATTATGAAACCGCAACTGGCAATGGATCGTGCCATTCGTCTGATCGAAGCGCAGGCTGAAAGTTTTGACGATTTGCTCGCCGGTGGCGCAACACTAGAAGAACTCACCGCTGAAACAGACATGGAAATCGGCCAAATCGACTGGAGCGTTCAAAGCACAGAAGACGTTGCAGCGTATGAAGCTTTTCGTCAGGTCGCCGCCAGCGTGGGGCCAAACGATTTTCCTGAAATAGAACGATTGGATGACGGTGGGCTCTTCGCCGTGCGCTTGGACAGTGTTCTCCCCCCCCGCCCTGCACCGTTTGAGGACATCCGAGCAGAGATTGAAGACCAATGGCGTGCCGAACAAATCTCGGCACAATTGAGCGCGCAATTAGAGGAGCAGGTATCTCAACTGGCAACGGGCAGCAGTTTTGGGGATCTTTCCTTGGACGCCATCGTAGAAGAAGACTTACTACGCACGGACTTTGTCCCCAATACCCCACCAGGCTTCATGGAAGACATCTTTGCGATGCAAATAGGCGAAGCACAGGTCATCCAAAGCGATGCCGCCGCGCTTGTTGTACGTTTGGACGGCATCGCGCCACCAGCTCAAGACGGCGATGCAGGAACATTGCGCACACAATTGACGCAACGGTCGTCACAGCAATTGGCAAGCGATGTCTTTGAGATCTATTCGGCTGATGTCACGCGACGCGCTGAGCCTCAAATCAACCAGCAAGCTCTGCAAGCTGTACATGTGAATTTCCATTAACCATGGCACTGACACCCGATTTTAACGCCTTTGAGGCCGCCTATACTTCAGGTCACAACCAAATTGTCTACACGCGCCTTGCCGCTGACTTGGACACGCCTGTTTCGTTGATGCTCAAATTAACCGGAGCGCAAAAAGACGCTTTTGTTTTGGAATCCGTCACAGGCGGAGAAGTCCGCGGTCGGTATTCGATTATTGGCATGAAACCAGATCTAATCTGGCGGTGTCGCGGAGAACAAAGCGAAATCAACCGCAGCGCACGGTTTAATGAGGACGGGTTTAAAGCCGTTGAAGGCAATCCTTTGGATACGTTACGGGCGTTAATCGCAGAGAGTCGCATTGACCTACCGAAAGACTTACCCCAGGCGGCGGCAGGTCTATTTGGCTATCTGGGCTATGACATGGTGCGCCTGGTAGAACATCTCCCCCACATCAACCCAGACCCTTTGGGGCTGCCCGACGCGATTATGACGCGACCGTCAGTCATTGCTGTACTTGATGGTGTTAAGGGCGAAGTCACAGTTGTTTCCCCTGCCTGGGCATCCGATGGGCAAACTGCACGTGCGGCCTATGCGCAGGCTGCAGAACGGGTTATGGACGCGGTGCGCGATCTTGAACGCGCGATGCCAATGGCCACACGTGATCTTGGAGAGGCTGCGCCAGATGACGCCCCTACCAGCAATTTCACCCATGACGAATACAAACAAGCCGTAGAAAAGGCCAAGGATTACATCCGCGCAGGGGATATCTTTCAGGTGGTCCCGTCGCAGCGCTGGACACAAAGTTTTGCGCAAGATCCGTTTTCGCTTTACCGCTCTTTGCGGCGCACCAACCCATCGCCTTTCATGTTCTATTTCAATTTTGGCGGTTTTCAGGTTATTGGTGCCAGCCCCGAAATTCTGGTGCGCGTTTTTGGCAATGAAGTCACAATTCGACCCATTGCCGGGACTCGGCCCCGCGGGGCAACGCCCGAGGAAGACAAAGCGCTTGAGGCCGATCTTTTGGCCGACGAGAAAGAGCTTGCCGAACATTTGATGTTGCTGGACTTGGGGCGCAACGATGTCGGTCGTGTTGCGCAGATCGGAACAGTTCGCCCGACGGAAGAATTCATCGTTGAACGCTACAGCCATGTCATGCATATCGTCTCAAACGTTGTCGGCGAGCTGAGAGAAGACGCAGACGCACTTGATGCCTTCTTTGCGGGCATGCCTGCTGGGACCGTATCTGGCGCGCCCAAAGTAAGGGCAATGGAGATCATCGATGAACTGGAACCCGAAAAACGTGGGGTATACGGCGGCGGTGTTGGATATTTTAGTGCTGGGGGTGACATGGACATGTGCATCGCCTTGCGCACGGCCGTGGTGCAGGATCAAAAATTGTATATTCAAGCAGGCGGTGGCGTTGTTTTTGACAGCGATCCAGAGGCAGAATTCCAAGAAACCGTCCACAAATCCAATGCGATCCGGCGCGCCGCTGCGGATGCAGCTCGGTTTTCTGGGGAAGGTAACCGGTAGGAAATGCCTCGCGCGTCCTTTGATATCGCCGGGGTTTGTGTCCAAGCGGGCAGTAACCAAACAGTTCATCTGCCCGTCTCCACCCTGCCTGATCACACCCCGGTAAACCTGTCGGTTCAAGTCCACCACGGGAAACGCGCAGGCCCTGCGCTCTTTGTGTCGGCCGCTGTTCATGGGGACGAAGTGATTGGCGTCGAAATCGTAAGACGATTACTGCGGGCGCCGCAACTGGCAAACCTGCGCGGCACTTTACTGGTGGTACCTGTGGTCAATTCGTTTGGGTTTTTAAACCGTTCGCGGTATTTACCGGACAGGCGGGATTTGAACCGCTGTTTCCCTGGGCACCCTTCGGGCTCACTTGGGTCTCGATTGGCCCATATTTTCCTAAATGACATCGTGTTGCGCTGTGACACGGGCATTGACCTGCACTCGGCCGCCATCCACCGCACCAACTTACCGCAAATTCGCATCTCTGCCGGAGATGACAAGACGCGTGAAATGGCGCAAGTCTTCGGTGCGCCGGTTGTATTGACATCTGCCCTGCGCGACGGATCGCTGCGCGCAGAGGCGGCTGAACGCGGAACTTCGGTGCTGCTATACGAAGCCGGCGAAGGCCTGCGGTTTGATGAGCTGGCCGTACGTGCAGGTGTTGCCGGAATTTTGCGTGTGATGCGAAGCTTGGACATGCTGCCATCAAAAGGGATCTCAAAGGCCAAGGCTGCGCCGTATTTCTGTACATCTTCGACATGGGTGCGCGCACCCGCTGGTGGTCTGCTGCGTACATTTCGCGGCGAAGGAGAAACGATTGAAGAAGGAGATATTCTGGCCTGCGTGGCCGATCCCTTCGGCCAATTTGAAACAGACATCCTTGCGCCATCGGATGGAATCTTGATCGGGCGTGCGATACTTCCAATTGTCAACGAAGGTGATGCTGTCTTTCACCTCGCACAGTTGAGCCCAAAAGCTGCGAATGACACAGTTGAAGGTTTGACCCAACAGCTTGAAACAGATCCACTTTTTGATGAAGACGAGATCATTTAATCCATCACAGATGTAGAATTAGCGCAAAATTTGTAACGCTTCTGGCTAAACTTTTCGACAGAAATCAGCTGTTTTCCAGCCGGTTTTAGGTTTTGAGAAGGTCTATATTAAAGTCTGCACGTAATCTTGATTGTCTTAGTGAGTTTAAAATATCGGATTTGTTTCGGCAATTTCGGTTTGGGTGAAGTAATTAGTTTGAAAGTTGGGGGCATGTCAAAACTGAAACGGAAGATGCGACGCGCAATACGCCGGTTTTGTATCAGCAAACCAAATTCATTGTGGAAACGATATACTGTTGGTTTTGTATTTATTCTTGCGACACTTATCGGCTCACACCTAGCGTCGCTTGCAACGATCAAAGCGGCCGAAGATGACGCAGAAGTTCTCAGCGTCAGCAGTCGTCAAAAGATGTTAAGTCAGCGAATTCTCTTCCTTTTATCTGAAAGAGAACACTCACATGATAAGAGTCTTGATCGCCGGATTGAAGACACGTTAGACCTATTTGAGACTTCTCACGATTGGCTTGTGTCACGGCCCGACCTGTCTCCGAGATTACAGCAACTGTATTTCGATCAAGAACCAATAACCCTCGACGCCTTCTCCCGCCGTTTTATTCATTTGGTTGGGATTGCAACAGTATCGCAAGGCGAACAGGCCGAAAAATTACATCATTTACTGGCGAAGTGGGGTACTGCCGACCTCCTCTCGTCCCTTTCTGTCGCTTCCGACTTGTTCAAAACACACTCCGAAGCGCAAATTACGGCGCTTCAAAACATTCAACGCGCAACGCTGATCGCCGGGTTGTTTGTCTTACTTGCAGAAGCATTATTGATCTTTCTGCCAGCACAACTTTCTGTAAACACGGCTATTCGTCGGCTTGAGTTCGGTAAAAAGCAACTTAACAAATCGCTGAAAGTCCTTAAGGAACGCAATGAAGATCTGGTGTCGGCTCGCAAGAGTCTAACAAGAGCAGCAAATCACGATGCATTGACTGGACTGTTAAATCGCCGCGCCGTTTATGAACACCTGAGCACCGAAGCAAAATCCGAGCAAGGTGGCGATTTCAATCGCTGCGTTATGAAAATCGACCTCGATCTCTTTAAGCAGGTGAATGACACATTGGGCCACGATGCCGGTGATCGAGTATTGGTTCGTGTCGCTGAAATATTAGAAGCAGAAACACGGGCGGTTGACCCGGTAGGACGCATTGGTGGAGACGAGTTTGTCGTTTTATGGGATAATCCGCCTTCACTTGAAATTGTCGAAGATCTGGCCAGACGCATTATCGAGGCTATCTGCGTGCCGGTCACATTGGACAATACACAATGTCAAGTCGGAGCCAGCATCGGATATACGATTGCGGCATCATCTGTCGCGACACCCGATCAGCTGTTGATCGAGGCCGACTTAGCGCTTTACGAAGCGAAACGTTCGGGACGTGGCATGTCACGTGCCTATTCTGACGCCTTGGCCGCTGAAATCGAAACACGGCGAGTGCTCTTTAACGAAATCACGACGGCCTTGGCAGATGATCAATTTGAGCCATACCTTCAACCACAGATATACACCGAAACAGGTGAAATTTATGGCTGCGAAGTCTTGGCGCGCTGGCGCCATCCTGAACGTGGGATTGTCCCACCAGCGACCTTTATAGCTGCCGCAGAGGAAGCGGGGCTCGTTGATCAAATCGACCGGATCATCATCGAAAAAGGCCTTGATGCGCTGGAAAAATTGCTAGCGTTAGGTGTCGAACTCCCCGCAATTTCGATCAACGCATCCCCTTCGACGCTGCGCGATCCACACTTAAAAGACCGCTTGTTACAGGAAGTAAAAGCACGTCACCTGACCCCTGCTCATCTGACTGTAGAAGTCTTGGAAAGCACGTTGATCGAGAACGATGACGATGTCGCTTTGCGCACCATAGAAAGCCTGTCAGATGAAGGGTTTTCAGTCGTCTTGGATGATTTCGGAACAGGGTATGCGTCGATGTCGAACCTGTCACGCTTGCATCTTTCAGGTATAAAACTCGATCAATCCTTAATTCGTCCAGTGCCGGAACCTCGCGCCGACAGCATTATCTCCGCCTTGGTCACATTATCATCTAATTTGAAAATGAACGTCGTCGCAGAAGGTGTCGAAACTGCCGAACATTTCGACACAGTTAAACGTTTAGGCTGTGATGTGGTGCAAGGTTATTGGATCGGCAAGCCGATGTCTGCCAGCGATTTTATCCAATGGCATGCAACCTACCGTCCGCAAAACGCGATCCTACGAAAATCAGCCTAATTGGTGTCTATTGAACTCAAAACAGCGGAAATGGGAGACATTTCAACAGTCGCAGCGCGATCCTGAAGGGTCCACAATACCAGCGCGGACACAGTTTCTTCGCGCACGCGCCCTAACATAATGACTGCACCTTCTTGCCCTGCCCGGAAGGCTGCCTGATCCAAGAACCTGCGGATGACTGTTGTTGTTTGCCCTTTCGAGTCAAAGTCCCGAAAAACCACCCCAGACGGCACGCCGTTTCGAGCTGCCAACTTTTGGACGGTGTTCAACCCGCGATTTTGAGTAACAAAACCATGTCCCGTTTGCGCCAAAATCTGCGCGACCTGACGACCAGCATCAGGCGTTGTCTGTATGCCTGTACCCACGCCATCCAAAACGCCCACCACTTCCGGCATATCTTCCAACGCGACCGACAGGTTGATTTCGGCGTCAACAGCTGTCGCGCCTGACGGTAGGTCCACGCTGGCAAGAACTTCGAACCCTGCTGCGCGGTATTGCGCCATCCGCTCTGCTGCATCTGGCAGCAGCGCATCAACGGCAAAACTGACCGGATAAGGTAAATTTTTCAACGCAGAAATTCCAATCGTCGTCGCGCTCAAATCTACGCCCTCATCCACCAAGACAATTGCCATCAACGGCTTTCCTTGCTCAGCGTCAAATGCACTCGCAAACAAATCTATGGGTTTGCTTTTATCAACGATTGGCGCAACACTTTCCTCTGTGGTCGGCGACGGTGCATCACTTAAAGACGGCAGGCGATTAATCCGGACGGTGGAACTGTCTGCGCTCGTTAAACCGGTCGCGGTGTTTTCATTCAAAACCGCGCGCCCCTCACGCAAGGTTTTTGCCGTCTTGGTAACGCCAGTCGCGACGCCCTTGTCATGCGGCGACACGTCTGCGAGCAGCGATGCGGTTACTTGATCAGGCCCAGGCGCAATTTTTTTGCCGACAGACGTGCCGGTGCCTGAACTAATCTGGATTGTTGGCGGCTCGATGGCCAGCAACGCCACAACTTTTGCAGAAACACTTTCTCCTTGGCCCGTTTGTTGAACAGTTGGGAGTGTTGCAGGTAATGCCGCCACTTTTGGGGTTTTAGGACGAACTGATTCTGGAGCCACAGACGATGGGTTTATCGCTGGAATCGTCAGTAAAGATGGCTGTTGGACAACTTCTATAATCGCCGGAGAGAAAAGAACTGCTTCCGCGGCTTGTTTTTTATCCTGATCGGATACACCTGTTTTTTTCTCATCACCGTCAGTATCCAACACCTGAGGCAAGCCGACGCCCTCAACGGCGCTTTCGCTGCTTTTGGCCAGCGATTCCGAAATCCCGGTCGTCTTTGCCGCATCGGAAACCCTTGGCGTAGCCGGTTGAGTAGCGAAAACAGAAACGTCGCTGATTTCAACGCCGACGTCTGGCGCAGCCAATATGCCAACATCCGTTGTCACGTCAGGTTGCGGTTGGGCTTGATTTGATGGAGCGGATGCCGAAACGGCTTCTTTTGGTTTGTCAGATGGTTCCGCAGCAACTTTGAACGTAACATCGGGCACCACATCTGTTTGGGCAATCTGCGCAAAACTTGAGACCCCGATTGGAGGTGTTTCAGAAATGGAGTGCACCACTATGACATCATCGGATAGAATAGGCTCATTCAATGAGCTGTCTTGACCTGAAACATCGCTCTTGCCATCTGACAGCGTGAGCGATGTAGCTGGCAAATCAGAAATACCGCCTGTTTGAGGCACCGCTGCCGAATTCAATGTGTCAGATAACAGACCTGCCAACGTGTCAGGTTCCGGTGACGGCATTTCCTGCGCCGTGAGCCCAACCCCAGATGGTCCGTCGCGCAGCACGCGTACCGGCTCAGTTGGCGCTTCATCGATCACCGTAACCGCGACAGGCGCGATCCGTTCCATGACTGATTGCTCGCTGGATCGCGAATCCATTACGGAAGCAAACGCCACAGCTCCGACGCCAACGCCGGCTCCCCAAAACGCGCCTTTGATAAAGCTCTTTGCCAAGTTCTGCTCATCCTCTTTGACGGTGCGGCCAAACCATGCATTTAGATAGCCTGTCCAGCCGTTCACCTTTTTGCCCCTCGCCGCCCCTTGACGGAGACGGCCAAGCCTGAACATGTATGCCGCAAGTATACCCTGCCTGGGGCCCCGGCCTCCAGCCCTGATTGTAAAGTTCTGAACATGTTGCTGCTGATCGACAATTATGACAGTTTTACCTACAACCTCCTGCATTATTTGGGCAGTTTAGGCGCCGATGTCGTCATTCGACGAAACGATGCCCTGAATGTCCAAGAAGCAATGGCGATGAAACCGGCGGGAATCCTCCTATCGCCTGGGCCTTGTGATCCCGATCAAGCTGGGATTTGCCTTGCCATGACGCAAGCTGCTGCGGAAACACGCACTCCGTTGATGGGCGTCTGCTTAGGGCATCAAACCATCGGGCAAGCTTTCGGTGGCACAGTTGTTCAAGCCGACGAAATCGTCCACGGCAAAATGGGCGAAATTCGTCACAATTCGACCGGCTTGTTTTCCGGGCTTCCGTCTCCCTTTGCCGCGACACGGTATCATTCACTGATCGTTGATCGGGACACTTTGCCAGAAAGTCTTGAAGTCACCGCCGAATTGGAAAACGGCACGATCATGGGGCTGCAACACCGTGAATTACCCATCCATGGCGTCCAGTTTCACCCGGAATCCATTCGCTCGGAACATGGTCATGCAATGTTACAGAATTTTCTAGACGACATGGCAGTGCCGGCATGAGCGATGCGTTAAAGCCGCTGATTGGCGCAGCCGCTGATGGTCCGCTGACACGCGCCCAAGCCGAAGAAGCCTTTGGTATATTGTTCAACGGTGAAGCTACGCCAAGCCAAATCGGTGGTTTACTGATGGCCCTGCGCACGCGCGGAGAGACCGTGAGCGAATATGCAGCAGCCGCTGCGGTAATGCGCGCGAAATGCCATGCTGTCACAGCCCCATCCGGAGCCATGGACATCGTCGGAACCGGTGGCGATGGCAAAGGCACATTGAATATCTCGACTGCCACGGCATTTGTTGTCGCTGGTGCGGGTGTGGTCGTTGCCAAACACGGAAACCGGAACCTTAGTTCGAAATCCGGGGCAGCTGACGCACTGACACAAATGGGCCTAAAGGTGATGGTCGGTCCTGAAATCGTCGAAAAATCACTAAATGAGGCAGGCATCGGCTTTATGATGGCACCGATGCACCACCCAGCTATCGCACATGTCATGCCAACGCGCGCCGAATTAGGAACCCGCACGATCTTTAATATTCTTGGCCCTTTGACCAACCCGGCGGGTGTAAAAAGACAACTGACCGGCGCCTTTTCCCGAGATTTGATTCGCCCAATGGCCGAAACGCTGGGGGCCTTGGGCTCAGAACGAGCATGGCTGGTCCATGGATCGGACGGAACGGATGAGCTGACCATCACCGGGATCAGTTGGGTGTCTGAGCTAACACCTGACGGCTCGATCCGTGAATTAGAAGTTCACCCCGAAGACGCAGGGCTTACAGTCCATCCGTTTGAGGCCATCATTGGTGGCACCCCCGAAGAAAACGCGCGCGATTTCAAAGCGCTTCTGGCAGGCACGCCCTCTGCCTATCGCGATGCAGTCCTGTTAAATTCAGCCGCAGCGTTGGTTGTCTCGGATGCAGCAGATAACCTGAAGGACGGAGTGGTTATGGCGGCCCAATCCATCGACAGTGGCGCTGCTGCAGAAAAAATTTCGGCAGTCGCGCGCATCACGCAAGCCGGGTGATCAACTTCGATCTGGATAGACTGGAGGCGTGGCGTCACCTGCCCTTTTTTGAGGACAATATTTTAACGCTGGAAGCGACACTCAACGAGCGCTGCGAAGATGTGTTGCCTGAAACTTCTTTAGTTTTTGCGGCTTTAGAACATGTCTCACCAGAGAAAGCCCGCGTTGTGATCCTTGGCCAAGATCCTTATCCGACCCCCGGCCATGCCCATGGATATGCATTTTCCGCGCAGGCGGACGTCAAACCACTGCCGCGTTCACTGTCTAACATCTTCAAGGAGATGCGTTCCGATCTGGGGGATGCCCCTGCACATGCTGACCTTCGATTTTGGGCTGATCAAGGGGTTTTGCTTCTAAACACAGCACTCACTGTACCGGCTGGACAAGCTGGCGCACATCAGAAACTTGGCTGGGAAAAGTTGACAGCACAAATACTCGCACATTTAAACAGCACGCCGCGCGTTTACATCCTGTGGGGCGCGCATGCTCAAAAAGCCGCGCGTGATGTTGACCCTGAATTCAATTTGAAAATTGAAACGGCCCACCCCTCGCCACTTTCTGCTCGACGTGGTTTTTTTGGCTCGCGCCCTTTTAGCCGCACGAATGCATGGTTGCAGGAGCACGGCCATCAGGCCATAAACTGGAGCAACCCCCCGGAGGCCCCATGACAGAGACAATTCTAGACAAGATCAAAGCCTACAAATTGCAAGAAGTTGCGCAAGATAAGGCCGTCAAACCATTGGAAGCTATCGAAGCCGAAGCAAACGTTGCACCAGCGGTTCGACCATTTGCCGACGCCTTGCAATCGGCTTCTTCACGCGGGTATGGCCTGATCGCGGAAATCAAAAAGGCCAGCCCTTCCAAAGGGTTGATCCGGGAAGACTTCGATCCGGCAACCCTCGCAAAAGCCTATGAAGCAGGCGGGGCGACCTGTCTTTCCGTTTTGACGGACACACCCAGTTTTCAAGGGGCGAAACAATTTCTCGTTGACGCCCGTGCGGCCTGCAAACTCCCCGTTTTGCGCAAGGATTTTATGTATGATCCTTATCAAGTCGCTGAAGCGCGTGCTTTGGGGGCCGATTGTATTTTAATAATTCTGGCGTCGGTCAGTGACGCGCAGGCTCAAGAACTCGAAGACGCGGCCACCGGATGGGGGATGGACTGCCTTCTCGAAGTACATGACGCCGAGGAATTAGAACGCGCTTCAAAACTCAAAAGCAGGTTGATGGGCATCAACAACCGAAATCTAAAAACCTTTGAAACAACCCTAGATACAACGCGTTCTTTGTCGAGATCAGTTCCCGAAGATCGGTTGATTGTATCAGAATCCGGGCTCAGCTCATCTGATGATCTTGCCGACATCGCGCGCTACGGTGCACGTATCTTTCTAATCGGAGAAAGCCTGATGCGACAATCAGACGTGACCACAGCCACGCATGATCTTTTAAAAGTCCCTGACATGGCCAGGGGGTTGTAAATGGCAGGCGCGCTTACCCATTTTGACGGAAAAGGGGATGCACAAATGGTCGACGTTGGCGGCAAAGCTGTCACAGACCGTATTGCCGTTGCCGTATGCCACATTAAGATGCGGCAAGAAACCTATGATATTATTACTCAAGGACGCGCAAAAAAGGGCGACGTACTTGGTGTCGCCCGTCTTGCCGGGATCATGGCAGCCAAACGCACGGCAGATCTCATCCCATTGTGCCATCCCCTGCCGATTACCAAGGTCGCTGTTGAATTGACACCTGACCCAGATTTGCCCGGTGTACAAATAGAGGCGACGGTGAAAACCACTGGCCAAACTGGCGTTGAAATGGAGGCTTTGACAGCTGCCAACATCGCCGCCCTCACTGTCTACGACATGACAAAGGCTGTTGATAAAGGCATGGAAATCAACGAATTGCACGTTGTACTTAAGGACGGTGGAAAATCAGGCCGCTACGAAGCTCCATGATCTCTGTATCACAGGCTTTAACGCATCTGTTTGAGCTGACGACAGTTATGCCCTCTGAGACTGTACCACTGCGCGCTGCATCCGGTCGGGTTTTGTCCGACGATGTTACAGCAACCCGCACGCAACCCCCTTTTGCCGCATCCGCGATGGACGGCTATGCCCTGCGTGCGGCAGAAGTCGAGACCGATGCGATGTTCCAAGTCATCGGAGAAGCCGCAGCAGGTCATGGATTCGATAATAAAATTAGCCCCGGACAATGCGCCCGGATTTTCACTGGAGCCCCGATGCCTGAAGGTGCCGATCACGTCGTCATCCAAGAAGACGTAACACGGCGCGGAAACGTCATCACGCTGGGGCACTCGCTCGAGGACAAATCAAACGTACGCCCGGCAGGGGGCGACTTCAAAACAGGTGATGTCGTAAGGGCGCCACGCAGATTAGGCCCCGCGGATGTGGCTCTGTTTGCATCGATGAATATTGCGCAAATCCCTGTGGTGCGCCGCCCGTCCGTTGCAATTATAGCAACCGGCGACGAATTGGTCGCGCCCAGCGAAACACCCGGACCAGATCAAATCATCGCCTCAAATAGCTATGGATTGGCTGCTCTTTTAGAAGCGCATGGCGCGCAGGCAAGACTGCTTCCCATCGCGCGGGATACCAAAAGCAGCCTGACTAGCATATTCGAACTGGCTGCATCCGCTGATTTGATCATCACGATTGGCGGGGCATCTGTTGGGGATCACGATCTGGTCGGCGCTGTCGCCGCGCAAATGGGCATGGAGCAGGCATTTTACAAAGTCGCAATGCGCCCCGGTAAGCCCTTGATGGCTGGACGCTTGCAAAATGTGCCTATGATCGGATTACCCGGCAATCCGGTATCCGCAATGGTCTGCGGCACCATTTTTGTCGTCCCAATGGTGCGCGCAATGTTGGGTTTGGGCAAATCGACGGCCCCTCGCCTAACGGCACCGCTTTCGACACCTTTGACCGCAAATGGGCCACGTGAGCATTACATGCGCGCTACATTGCACACAGATGGATTACGGGCCTTTGATCGTCAAGACAGCGCCCTGTTGTCTGTACTTGCCGGTGCAGACGCGCTGATCGTCAGACCACCACATGACCCCGAGCAGCCAGCGGGTGCGCTTGTTGAATATGTTCCTCTGTTACAGAATTGTTGACACAAAACGGGAACATCAGTAGAACAAAGGCAAATCAGGCGTCAAAGGATCAAGAAGCATGCTCACCAAGAAGCAGTTAGATTTGTTGAATTTCATACACAAAAGGGTACAGCGTGATGGCGTCCCCCCTAGTTTCGATGAAATGAAAGAGGCACTGGATCTCCGGTCAAAATCTGGCATTCACAGGTTGATTACAGCTCTGGAAGAGCGCGGTTTTATCCGCCGACTCGCCCATCGGGCCCGCGCATTGGAAATCGTCAAACTGCCTGAAAGCCTCGGCGGTGACCCACGGTCTGGATTTTCCCCTAAAATAATAGAAGGTGACAAACCCGATGCGCCCATGCCTTCTGGTGCGCGGGCGGTCAGCAGTGGCGCAGTAGAAGTGCCCTTGGTCGGACGCATCGCTGCGGGTCTTCCTATCGAAGCGATCAATCAGACCACCGCCAGGGTTGCCGTTCCGGGGCAAATGCTATCCGGTCCGGGTGACCACTACGCCCTAGAAGTCAAAGGTGATTCTATGATCAACGCTGGCATCAACGATGGTGATATTGTGGTGATTAAAGAAACGCGATTGGCCAATACCGGTGATATCGTTGTTGCGTTGATCGATGATCACGAAGCCACGCTGAAGAGATATATTCGCAAAGGGAACACAATCGCCTTAGAAGCGGCAAATCCGGCCTACGAAACGCGCATTTTTACCGACGATAAAATCAAAGTGCAGGGTAAGCTTGTTGGATTGATCCGTACTTATTGACTTTCGCGTTCTTTTGAACGCCATGAGCTCCACAATCGCGTACCAGTGATGTCCCGCACGGTTACGGTACGCAGTTCACCACCACTTTCATAAAAAGCGACTGCGCCTAGATCACGTAATCGTGCAGGATCATAGATATCGCATTCTAACCCTGTTCCTTTCACTTGCCCCGATGCAATGATGACTTGATCTGCTGCACACGAATCAAATGCATTTAATGCGCGTTTTCCGAAGATATGGCGAATTTTCGACCCATCAGGGAGTGCGATATCCTCGCTCTCTGGCCAGCGGGCAGCTGCGCTTTGTTGGTCAACGGAATCTCCGTCGTTTTCGAGCCAGTTCTTCGCAATAAAACCACCACCCTTTGGTTTGCTCAGCGCCCGGCCTTGAGGGGTCATAATTCCAATGATCGAGCCGTTGTCGGCAATTAATGCAACCGGGCGATCTGCGATTGCCCATATGAAAAAGGCGGTAACAACAGGCAACACTCCCAAAACGCGCACGCGACCTTGCCATAAGATCATCCACAGACTTCCCAAGGCGATCATCGGCAGCACCGCCGCACCTGGGCCGTGGATAAACGATCGGGCGCCATCCAAATCGGCAACAAAGGCCCCGACTTCGAGAATCCAACGCAACCCCATCCCCATGATCCCCAAACCGATCCATTCAAGCCCAAAAAGTGATAGAAACAAGGCCAAAACCGCCGCTGGAACAATAACCGTCCCCATAACTGGAACAGACAACAAGTTCGCCAACAACCCATAGTGCGAAATCGCATTGAAATGAGCGGCTCCAACTGGGGCAGTCGCCAACCCAGAAATTCCTGAGGCAAGCAACACACCAATGACGGGCTGTGCCCATTTCGGTCCAAAAATAATTATTTTGTCTCGCATGTAGCCAAAAATGGCAACCAAGGCGGTCGTTGCGGCAAAAGACATTTGAAATCCAGGACCAAGCAATGCTTCGGGCCGCAAAATCAACACGATCGTGGCAGCGATTGCGACCGCGCGCAAACTGATCGCGCGTCGATTTACCAAGAGCGCGCAGAGGGCCACCGCAACCATGATAAACGCGCGTTCTGTAGCGACATTTCCGCCTGACAACGCCAGATACCCACTGGCTGCAATCAACGCACCGATGGCCGCCAGTTTGTGTGTTGGTATCCGCAAGGCAAGAGGTGGCACGAGTGCGAAGCCCGCCCGTAACATGCCAAACACGAAGGCCGTTAATAACCCCATGTGCAACCCGGAAATAGCCAATAAATGGGCGAGGTTACTGGCGCGCAGATCCTCCAAAGCATCCTGACCAATCGCCGAACGCGCACCCGTTGTCACAGCCACGGCAAAACCGCCCGTGTCGCCGGGCAAAACGTCTAAAATCCGCGCTGCCGCCGCCATGCGGACCCTGAAAACGGCCAATCCGGCATGTCCTTCACGCGCAGGTGCAATGGCAAGGATCGGAACCCGTGTGTAACCGACGGCTCCGAGCTGTGTGAACCACGCATGACGTTGAAAATCAAAACCTCCCGGCTCAACAGGCCCTCCGGGTGGCGACAAGTGTCCCGTCGTCATAATCCGCATGCCCGGCGCCGGCGCGATACTATGGGATTGATCCCCATGCAGCGAAATGCGCACATGTTGAGGTGTCTTTTCAGGGAGCACATTTTCCAACACAACTTGGTCAAGGGTAATGCGCAGTGCATCAGATCCGCTACGATCTAAATTAACGACGCGACCCTCAATAGGGCCGTAGTACCGCCACCCAATAACCGGCCCTGACACATCATGCGCGCGGTAGGCTGCGATGAAAAAACCGGCGATGACAAGAATTATTGCCACGATGATCGGGATGAACGCCTCACCCATTCGGCGCGCCAACAAGCACAATAGCGCCATGCCGCCACCACAGGTCCAATAAAACGTTGCATCCGGTTCAAATCGCAGGGAAAAATAGGTGCCAATACCAATAGCTAGGAACACTGGAATCCACTCAAATAGAAACCCGCGTTGCTGCAGTAATTGCATCTTTATACGACTGAGCAGCACCGTCTTGCCCCCGTTCCCTGCACTAGGTAGACACAGGTAACAGAAATACGCCCTCCATGGTTACTGAAAGGTAAACGCAATAATGTCTGCGCCCGTTGTCACTCGTTTCGCACCTTCTCCCACAGGCTTTTTACATATCGGTGGCGCTCGGACGGCACTGTTCAACTGGCTTTATGCGAGAGGTCGAGGAGGGAAGTTCTTACTGCGCATCGAGGACACGGATCGTGCTCGCTCAACGCCCGAAGCAACAGCGGCGATTCTACAGGGCATGGCTTGGCTTGGTCTCGACTTTGATGGGGATGTGGTCAGTCAGTTCGACAACGCCAAGCGTCACGCGTCAGTCGCGCATGAATTGTTAGCCGTTGGAAAAGCCTACAAATGTTACGCCACGCAAGAGGAAATCACCGCCTTTCGTGAGGCAGCACGTGAAAAAGGCGACAGCACCCTTTTTAGATCGCCATGGCGTGATGCGAACCCTGAAACCCATCCTGATGCGCCCTTTGTCGTGCGGATCAAGGCACCTCAGTCCGGGAAAACGATCATTCGCGATGAAGTTCAAGGCGATGTTGTCATTCGCAATGACCAATTAGATGACATGGTTTTACTACGCTCCGACGGCACACCAGTTTATATGCTGGCGGTCGTGGTTGATGATCATGACATGGGCGTGACCCATGTGATCCGTGGGGATGATCATTTAAACAACGCCGCGCGTCAGATGATGATTTACAATGCAATGGAGTGGGATGTTCCCATCTGGGCTCATATTCCATTGATACACGGACCTGATGGTAAAAAATTATCCAAACGCCACGGTGCTTTAGGCGCGCAAGAGTACCAAAACATGGGGTATTGCGTCGCTGGCATGCGAAACTACCTGACCCGACTGGGGTGGAGCCATGGGGATGACGAATTTTTCACGGATGCTCAGGCGTTAGAATGGTTCAATCTGGACGGTATCGGCAAAAGCCCTGCGCGTTTTGACTTCAAGAAGCTAGAAAATCTATCTGGCCAACATATCGCGGCAAGTGATGATGAAGCACTACAGCAAGAAATTGTTGGTTTCTTAAGAAGTTCCGGTGATGAATTGCTCACAACGATGCAGTCACAAATGCTTGAGAAAGCGATGTATTGCGTTAAAGAACGCGCGAAGACATTTCCTGAACTCATTGAAAAGGCACATTTTTCACTCATTTCAAGACCAGTTACTCCCGATGCAAAAGCTCAAAAATCACTTGATTTAGTATCCCGTGGTATACTGGGAGAATTGACGCCGCAGTTGCAAAGTGTTAGCTGGACAAGAGAAAATCTAGAGGCAACCCTGAATGCTTTTGCGCAGGAAAGGGATACCAAGTTCGGCAAGTTAGCCGGACCTTTGCGCGCCGCACTTGCGGGGCGATCGGTAACGCCTTCGGTGTTCGATATGATGCTGGTGCTAGGTCCTACCGAGACCTGCGCCCGCCTAACCGACGCTGCAGACTGACGGTTGTTTCCGGAAGTTTTTACAGTAGACGAAATCGTTTGACCTATGCCGTGTCAAGCAAGGGGCAAACCTATTATGCCTGCACAGATGAATGGAAGGACCACCTATGGCCGAAAGCACGAAATCCGCAAAGCTGACCATCGATGGCAAGGAAATCGAACTGCCGATCTATAGCCCCACCGCAGGGCCAGACGTTATTGATATAGGAAAACTCTACGCGCAAGCGGGCGTTTTCACCTATGATCCCGGTTTCACTTCGACGGCAAGCTGCGACAGCACCATTACTTTCATCGATGGTGGCAAAGGCGAGTTGCTGCATCGCGGGTATCCGATTGACCAATTGGCCGACAAATCGCACTACCTCGAAGTATGCTACCTTCTGCTCTATGGTGAGCTGCCCTCCCCCGCAGAACTTGAGGATTTCGAAAATCGCGTAACAAATCACACGATGTTGCACGAGCAAATGATGAATTTCTTCCGCGGTTTCCGTCGAGACGCCCACCCAATGGCCGTTATGGTCGGTGTGGTAGGCGCAATGTCAGCGTTCTACCATGACAGCACAGACATCAACGATCCTTGGCAACGCGAAGTCGCGTCGATCCGCTTGATTGCAAAAATGCCCACAATTGCAGCCATGGCCTATAAGTACACCATTGGTCAGCCCTTCGTTTACCCGCGCAACGACCTTGACTATGCGTCCAATTTCCTGCGCATGTGTTTTGCTGTTCCTGCGACAGAATACGAAGTAAACCCGATCTTGAGCCGCGCGATGGATCGTATTTTCACCTTGCACGCTGACCATGAGCAAAACGCGTCGACGTCGACCGTACGCCTTGCCTCCTCCTCCGGTGCAAATCCATTTGCATGTATTGCTGCTGGCATCGCGTGCCTTTGGGGTCCGGCGCATGGTGGTGCAAACCAAGCCTGTCTGGAAATGTTGAATGAAATCGGCACCGTTGATCGCATTCCAGAATTCATTGCACGTGCAAAAGACAAAAACGACCCCTTCCGTCTTATGGGTTTTGGTCACCGCGTGTACAAAAACTTTGACCCCCGTGCCAAAGTTATGAAGCAAAGCGCCGATGAGGTTCTGGAACTGCTTGGTGTTGATGACAACCCGATTTTGCAGGTGGCCAAGGAGCTCGAAGCTGCAGCGCTCGCGGATCCTTACTTTGCTGACAAAAAATTGTTCCCAAACGTGGATTTCTACTCCGGCATCATTTTGGAAGCGATGGGTTTTCCAACTTCCATGTTCACGCCGATCTTTGCGGTTGCCCGTACAGTTGGATGGATTTCGCAATGGAAAGAGCAACTTAGCGATCCACAGCACAAAATTGGCCGCCCACGTCAGCTATATTTAGGTGAAACGATGCGCGACTACACCGACATCGAAAACCGCTAAGTCCACAGTATACTGTGAGAAAGCCAGCGTATCATTACGCTGGCTTTTTTTATGGAGATGACGAATCAAGCTACCGTTTCTCCAGTCATATCTCCCCCGATTTTCGACGCACTGTTCACGCTATCGCATCGAAATTAGGGCTACTTTCGGCCATTGTTTCGGCACTTGCCATAATATCTCAAAAAAATTGACGGAAATTAAAAAGCCCGCTTAATATGGTGTCGCTAGCTCAATGCTTAGCGCTAAAAAAAGTCGACTTCACCCTATTGATCAGATGTGGGCCTGATCCAGTACAAGGGTGTGAAGAACCGGCAATACAGGTCATACGCCCCAGCACAAGAATGTGAGAAATAATGCAAAAACTCTGCTCGTCGGATAAGGGCGCCTATAATGCTGTGCCTCATGGATATTCGCCAACCTCAGCACGCGAAGGCGCTATGATCGCCGAAAATACGTATGAGCAGGGTAAAATTGCTGTCGTCTACAACCGTGGAGAGACGCCTCCTGAAATCACAATTACCCGCAGCAAAGGGTTGGTCCAAACGGTTCATGCCAATGGTGTTGCCGTTGCAATCGTCGCACAAGCACGGGGCGATGGTATCAGCACAAACGACGTGGTGCTTGTTGAACGTTTCCTTCAGTCAACGCCATGATTTAAAGAAAAGTGTAACTTGCAATCGAGTGCATTAACGGCCCTCAAATTTCGCACTGCGTTTTTCGGTGAAGGCAAGAACTCCTTCTTTGAAATCTCGGGTTTTTCCGCAGATCCCTTGTTGGCGCGCCTCCAAGGCAAGTTGGTTTTCGAAATCGTTCTCCCAACTGCCTCGGATCACAGATTTGATCGCGCCATAAGCCGCTGTCGGTCCACTTGCCAACTGTTGCGCCCGAGAACGCCAATGATCTTCAAAAACATCGTCGCCGACCGCTTCCCAGATCATTCCCCAATCATCGGCTTGCTGGGCCGTGATTTTATCAGCAAAAAGCGCGGCCCCCATGGCTTTGGCCATCCCCATAGTGCGCGGCAGTGTGTAGGTGCCACCCGCATCTGGTATCAGGCCAATTTTGGAAAACGCCTGCAAAAAATAGGCACTTTTCGTCGCAATCACAACATCAGCCGCCAGTGCCAGATTGGCGCCCGCCCCTGCTGCTGGACCATTCACAGCCGAAATTGTCGGTACGGGGCATTCGGAAATTGCGCGGATCAACGGCGCATATTCGTCGCGCAACGTACGTTCTAGGTCTAGATTGGTCGCCGTCACGCGATCACCCAAGTCTTGACCGGAACAAAACGCTTGGCCAGCGCCAGTAATCACAACAACACGCGCAATTTTACCGGCTTCGGTGATCGCGTATGAAAGCTCTGCCCGCATCTGCGTGGTCAATGCGTTCATTTTCTCGGGCCTGTTTAATGTGACGACCGCTACGCCATCTGTCTGCGCAAATGTCAGTGTGTGATATTCCATGCGACGTCCCTTTGTTCGTTTTGCTGCATAATATCATGTTTCAATACGAGCAAAAGCGAAACGAGACGTCACTCTTTCAGAATTGCCTTTAACCTAGCTTCTTCTTGAACTGTAAGGGCCTGTTCGAGTGGTGCCTTGGCCATATCGCGGCTGCGTAGATATAAAATTGCCATGGCGAGCGCAAACAGCAGCATCATTGGCCCAGCCGCCCATAAAAGCCAATTCCCCCCCCCGGTTGTCGGCTTGAGTAGAACAAATTCTCCATACCGAGCGACAACAAAATTTACGACATCTTGATCACTGTCACCCGCAACCAATCGATCTCGGACGAGCAAACGTAAGTCGCCGGCAATATTCGCGTGGCTTTCGTCGATACTTTCATTTTGGCACACAGGACAACGTAATCCCTTGGAAATTTCACGTGCACGTTCCTCCAAGACCGGATCAGCCAGCACTTCGTCTGGCTCGACAGCTCCAAGTACGATGGGCCACAATAAGAGAATGCACAGCACACTGCGTATCATTCAGCGGCCACCGAAGCGGTACGTGTCTTGCGTGCCCCTGCCGCGACACGGAACCGGCGATCGCTTAAGCTCAGGAATCCACCAAGCGCCATTAATCCGCTACCGATCCAAATCCAATTTGTCAGCGGTTTCACATAGGTTCGAACAGCCCAACCACCTGCGGCCTGTTCGTCACCGATCACAACATAGACATCACGCAGTAAATTGTAATCTATTGCCGCCTCTGTCGTGGGCATTTGCGCGACCGGATAAATGCGTTTTTCAGGCGCCAATTCAGCAATAAACCGACCATCTTGCTCCAGAGTGATATGCCCCGTGGTCGACAGATAATTTGGCCCTTCGGAGCGATCCACCTTGTCGAGTGTAATTGTATAAGACCCCACATCATATGGCTC
Source organism: Roseobacter sp. (assembly GCA_039983935.1). Taxonomy (GTDB): domain Bacteria; phylum Pseudomonadota; class Alphaproteobacteria; order Rhodobacterales; family Rhodobacteraceae; genus Roseobacter. Next base: position 406,528 of record JBDWVP010000028.1, read on the forward strand.
GCCGAACTGCGCAACACGAATATCTTCGTATTGCCAAGCCATCAGCCCACAAACACCCATCATCGTGACACCCAAGCCGGAATGAGCGGTCATTTTTCCCCAATCTGCGCGTGGTAAACGTAAGAGCCGCGCCCAACGGTCCGTCCCGCGACCTGTCCGCTGGATTAAATCGACCATGGTGCCCATGATAATCCAGGCCGCCAAAAACAACCCAATTGGGCCCAGCATGCTGCGTCCGGACTGCATGGCATAGGCCAAGCCTCCCAGAGCAATGGCCAGAATGAACACATACCGAAGTGGTTTCAGCGACTTAGATATTTTTGCGCGCTTCCAAGGCATCGCTGATCCGATGGGTAAAACAAGCCCTAGAACAAGCATGAAAGGTGAAAATGCCATATTGAAAAAGGGTGGGCCAACACTGAGCTTGCGATCAAAGAACATTTCGGCGACGAGCGGCCACATTGTGCCAACAAAAACGACAAAGCATGAGACTGCCAACAAAAGGTTGTTTGTCAAAAGTGCGCTTTCGCGACTGACGATGCTGAAAACACCCCGCGCTTCCATCGCGCCTGCCCTAATCGTAAACAAAATCAAGGCGCCGCCAACGAAAAAGCCCATGATCATCAGGATGAAAACACCTCTTTCCGGATCATTGGCGAAAGCATGCACCGACGTCAGAAGCCCTGAACGCACGATAAACGTGCCTATTAAGGAAAACCCGAACGCGAGAATGGCGAGCAATATCGTCCAGCTTTTGAGGCTCTCACGTTTTTCAACAACAATGGCAGAATGGAGCAAGGCCGCAGCCAGAAGCCAAGGCATAAACGACGCATTCTCAACGGGATCCCAAAACCAAAATCCTCCCCAGCCTAACTCATAGTAGGCCCACCATGACCCCAACGCGATACCGATGGTTAAAAATATCCACGCAGCCAAGGTCCAAGGGCGCACCCACCGCCCCCAAGCGGCATCCACACGCCCTTCGATCAAGGCTGCGACGGCAAAGCTAAAAGCCATGCTGAGGCCGACATACCCCAGATACAAAAACGGAGGGTGAAATGCCAATCCAGGATCTTGCAATAACGGGTTCAGATCCTGCCCGTCAAAGGGTGGCACAGCCAAGCGAACAAATGGATTCGATGTAAACAAAATGAACGCAAAAAATGCGACTGCAATGGCCGATTGGACGCTCAACACGCGCGCGCGCAGTGACGGCGGTAGATTTCCACCAAACCACGCGGCCATCGCACCAAACAGCGTTACAATCAAAACCCACAGCAACATTGAACCTTCATGGTTCCCCCATGTTCCGCTGATTTTATACAGCATCGGCTTGGCCGAATGACTGTTCAATGTAACAAGTTGTAGACTGAAATCAGAGACAATAAACGCCCACATCAGCGCGCCAAAAGAAAAGGCGGTCAAGAAAAACTGTGCGTTTGCAGCTGGTTCCGCGGTGGACATCCAAGCTGGCAAATTTTTTTGCGCCCCGACGAGGGGCACAATGGTCTGTATGATAGCGACCAAAAAGGCCAAAATCAGTGCGAAATGTCCAAGTTCTGTAATCATACCAGATACTATAAGGCTCAGACGCTATTCATCCAATGACATTCGACCCAAATTGGTGATCACTTTGTCGCGCCCCTTTGCAACGTACGTTGCCATTCTTCGAGCGCTTGGTTTCCTTCCGGTTGAACCGATATTTGGCGCAGCTCGGCCTCTTCTTCTGTGTCGGCAACTTTGGGCGTGATCTCATTTAAATTGTGTAAGTTTGAAAGGTTCTCGGCTACTTTGGGTACATTCCCGATGCTTTGCGCGATAGACCGCTGAAATTGCTGGCTCTTAACCTGATGCCGTGCGCCAAAGTAAAAGGAAACAATTACCCCCAGTAGCCACCACAAAGGTTCCGGCACAAGTGCTATGCCTTGCATTCTGGCAGAAAACCAAATGGGGTCGACCATCGCAGAGATGAACAGACACAAGGTTCCCAATGCCAACGCAGGGCGCGGCAGCCGGTTAACCGCATCCATGATCTGGTTAAAAATAGTCTGATTCTTGGACTCGAACTCTTTTGCATATTGCTGCAGGGCTTCGATCCGCAGTTCTTGACCTCGAGCAGCGTCTTCCTCAGCATTTGCACGAAATACTTCAGCTGTTTCCTTTATCACATTGCGATTACTTCCAAAAACAACATTCAAAAGTCCTGTAATCAAGCCCATCCTGAGACCCTCTCTCTAAATTCCTGATCGGTTAGATGATATCGTGCGGCAACGAACTCTTCGGCGCGTTTGATCCACCCCCCCTTACCTCCTGCACGGGATCGCGCGTATTTTCTGCTGGCTTCACGATGATCAGCCAAGCGAAAATAATAGTTACGCCGGGCAATTCCGTAGGCGTCTGCAAGAAACTCCGCGGCTTCATCATAAGCAGATTGTGCAGCGCCAATACTCTTAGGCCCCAAGACGCCATCGTCTGCTACGTCATACCCCATATCTCGCAGCAGGCGTTGCAGGATTTTTACCGCATTCGCGCCTGCATTAACGTACATATCAAAAACAGACGCGTGCAAAACCGAAGGCAATTGCGCAATCAACGGTTTCTCGAAGTAATATTTAACAAATATTTCAACCGCTTGCTCTTTGGAGAGAGCTCGTACGTCCGAGATATTTACGGAACCATCTCGGTCCAAATCCAACCCAAGGTTCCGCATCGTGTGGATTGTGACACCAAAATTCGTGGCGCCGCCGGGATCATCTGGATCATTCACAAACCCACCCTCGCGCTCCACGATCTCTATTGCAATCTGCCGGACAGTTTTCATGACAACCTCTTCACGCCGATTTTCGTCGCGTAAAGATGGTCAACGAATGGTTAAATTCCATTGACCAGACCGAGCGGTGCTAGCCTTCCGGTTCTTGGTAAACGCCCTGAGCTTTCAACGCGTCTACAACTTCAGCAGGCATATACTTCTCGTCATGTTTTGCAAGTATTTCAGAGGCTTCAAATACACCATTAATGTATCGACCAGTCCCAACCATCCCCTGATTTTCTTCAAATAAATCTGGTAACACGCCTGTATATTGAACCGCTACTACGCCGTTTCCGTCCGTCACGCTGAAACTGATTGTCTCTCCTTGGCCCCGTATAATAGAGCCTTCCTGGACCAACCCACCAATCCGAAAAACCTCCGAGGGTGCCGGCGGTTCAGCCAAAATCTGGGTTGGGGCACGGAAGAAATTAATCCCATCCCGCATGGCGTAGCCAATCAAGACCGTCGACAACAAAAGAGCGACCGCCAAAACGGCGATCACTTGAATGCGTCTTTGCTTTTTAAGGCTTTTCATTTGACCTCATGGAAACAACGGGGACATCATCAATCCCTCTGTCTCATTGAGACCTAGCATTAGATTAGCGTTTTGCAACGCTTGCCCACTGGATCCTTTGGTCAAATTATCGAGCGCAGCGACAATCACCGTGCGCCCAGACCTGCGATCAGCGACAACTCCGATGTGACAGAAGTTCGATCCCCTGATATGACGCGTACTTGGGGCTTCTCCGAGCGGAATTACCTCAATAAAGGGTTCAGCCGCATAGGTCTTCGACAAAGTGTCATGAATTTCCTGTGCCTGACCGCGCACATAACATGTCGCGAGAATTCCGCGATTGGCTGGGATCAAATGGGGTGTGAATTGAATCTGCACAGGCCGCCCAGCAATCTTAGAGAACTCTTGGTCAAACTCTCCCAAATGCCGATGCGTGCTTCCCAGAGCATAGGCGTGATAGCCCTCTGACAGCTCTGCGTGCAGCAATCCTTCTTTCAGGCTTCTCCCGGCACCCGACACGGCGCATTTCAGGTCCAGAATAATCTCATCCAAATTAATCACACCGGCAGAGATTAACGGACGGAGGATAAACTGCCCAGTGGCCGCATTGCATCCAGTCCCCGCAACAAGACGCGCAGCTTTGATCTCATCCCGGTAGAATTCTGTAAGCCCGTAGACCGCCTCGCCCTGTTGATCCAAAGCGGCATGTGGATTGCCGTACCATTTTTCATATTCTGCGGGATCACTCAGTCGGAAATCCGCGCTCAAATCGACAATTTTTAGGGTTTTTGGCAGCTTTGAGATCACTTGCTGGGACGTCTTGTGAGGCAAGGCGCAAAAACAAAGGTCTATTGAGGAAAAATCGATTTCATCAATTGTCACCAAAGAGGGTAACTTCAGGTGGCGCAGATGCGGAAAAACTTGCGAAATCGATTGGCCAGCTTTTGAGTTGGCACCCAAAGCTGTGATCTTCATGGACGAATGGCCCGTAATGAGCCTGATAAGTTCAGCGCCCGTATAGCCGGAAGCGCCAAGGATAGCGATCGAATATGTCATAATCATAGGTCCGTTTGTCAAAGTATCTGATGTCAGGCAGCAGAAAACTCGAGTCGTCGTCGCAAAAATTGCGTCGCACGATCACTTACGCGATCCGGCACACCAGTGGTCAGAAAAGCAGAAGACCCATTTCCAAGCATATCAGGGTGACGTTCAAGGTAATCTGCCAGACTATCAGCAACCAATGTCGCTTGACTGAAGACTTGGACATTTTCTCCAAGCGCTTCCTGAAACTCCGTTTCCATCAATGGGTAATGCGTACACCCTAAAATAGCCGCATCCGGCGACGGCATTTTGCGCTGGAGGGCATCAACATGGCTGCGCACCAACGCTTGGGCCAATAACATATCGCCATCTTCAATCGCATCCACAACGCCACCACAGGCTTGTGCCTCTACGTCCACCCCTATCGCGCGAAATGCCAACTCGCGTTGAAACGCGCGACTGGCCACTGTGGCGGGTGTCGCAAACAATGCGACGTGCTTGACTGACACCTCACGAGGCGGAGAGTTATCGCCCCACTCACGTTCCGTCATGGCTTCGATCAATGGCACGAACACACCAAGAACGCGTTTGTCCTGCGGAATCCATGATTCCTGCATCCGGCGCAACGCGGCGGCAGAGGCCGTGTTGCAAGCTAAAATAACCAAGTCGCATCCTGCATCAAACAGCCGTTGAACCGCCGCGCAGGTCAGCGCAAAGATGTCATCAGATGTACGCACCCCATAAGGCGCATGCGCACTATCGGCTAAATACACAAATGGGACGTCTGGCAAACGCTTTTGTACCGCATCCAAAACGGTCAGACCGCCTAACCCACTGTCAAAAATACCCACCGCCATGGTTTTCGCATCCTCGATAACATCGACTTAGAAACGATGCCGTTCTTCAAATTCATGACCGAGATCAAAGTTCTTCTCGGGATCTGAGGACAGCTCATACGTTGCTTTTCCCAAGAAATCCATCATCCGTTTACTGTCTGTGGCAAATGGTTTCAGCTCTGTCAGCCAAATGGCGGCCGCGATGCGAATATGCACTGGCTGACCATCGTGTTTTCTGATTTCATTGACAACCAGCCAAATCCGCAAAGTGGCACGCATGTGGCTGGCGATCTGGCGCAACCGACTGGTGTGATCGCGGAAGTAAACAGCAGAAACCAGTGTGTTGGGTTTTGCAATTGTCCGCGCGCCAAAATTGTGTCAGTCGGTTTCAATAGGCTTTGAGAACAATCCGTTTCCAGTGCCGACAATCCCCCCGGGGACAACATCGATTGCGCCTCCTTTCGCCAAGGCATGTTAGGGTTATTTTCCGAATGTTGATGTTAAGTGACGTTGCTCTGTTTGCGACATCATAGTTTATCGGCAGAACAACGCGATAAATGCATGTGGCTTTTCGAAACACTGAATTTACCAGAATACAAAATCGCCGCGTGGACGTTTTTTAAACAAAAACCCCATTGTCAAAACATCCCCTTTCCCAAGGGATGGTCCACAAAAGAGATTTTCGGACCAGCAATTGCTACATCGCCGAAACTCCGTGCGCACACTAGATCAAACCTAACCAACCCGTCATCATGTCCGTCAATCTGATGAAGGGCGCGCTCAGCTCTTAACGCGTAACTCACATCCGCTGTGACATGTTACTTTGATGCCGCCATGTCCGCTATGTTGCTTTTGAGCCTCGAGAGCCATTCTAGAAAAAATGTCATCGTTTTTCTTACCGCTGATGAACGTTATTCCGCCGCGTTGGACATTTCGACTCCGCCCGTGCGGATTGTATTCAAAAGCTCCTCGCGCCGTTTGGCTGCCTTTGTTTCATTCGCAAATTTCACTGGCCCAAATCCTTTTATGTCCAGTGGGAGCAACGCAAGCGCTACGATTGCGTCACGCGTAGCATCGGAAAATAGCGGCAAACACTCCGCCATGTCACGTTCATATTGCTTGATCAACTCACGTTCCATTACCCGTTCAGCAGTATATCCGAAGGGATCAAATGGTGTACCGCGCAGAAATTTAAATCTTGCCAAAATTCGCAAAGGTCGTTCCAGCCACGGACCAAACTCGCGCTTCATTGGGCGCCCGTCTGGACCATTTTTCGACAGAAACGGTGGTGCCAAATTATAACTGACTTGAAGATCACCGTCGAAAGCGTCTGACAGCTTGTCGCTGCTCGTCAGTAGCAGCCTAGCCACTTCATATTCATCCTTGTAAGACAATACCTTATAATATCCTTTTAAAGCTGCCAAGCGAAGGTCTGAATCCTCAATTCGGTCTAAAAAATTGTGATATTTCTTTGCCAGACGCTGCCCTTGGTACTTCTTTAGTTCTTCTGCGCGAAACACGATCTTCTCTTCAACCGTTGTTGGCAGAGAAACGATGTGAGAAAGCGTCAGCTTTTCAGCCTCACCTGGATACAGCACAGCCCAACGCCCGATCTCAAACGCATGTAAGTTTCGTGCAACAGCAGTCCCGTTTAGATGAATAGCCTTTTCGATTGCGTCGAACGTCAGCGGGATAAGACCCTTTTGCCACGCGGCCCCAAAAATGATCATGTTAGAATAGATGGAATCGCCCAAAGTAACTCGGGCTAACTCCGACGCATCAAAGAGTGATAGATTGGGCTTCAATCGCGCTTCCAAGGCGAGACCAAGGCGCTCCCCTGGTAAGCGGAAATTTATGTCTCGGGTAAAATCGCCGGTGATGATTTCGTGACTGTTGACCACTGCTCCTGTTTGTCCCGCCCGCGTCAGTCCAAGAGTTTTCGCACCCGCTGAGACAACCAAGTCACCACCGATCAGTGCATTTGCTTCTCCTGTTGAAACACGTATTGCATTGATATCAGAAGGTTTATTTGCAATACGACAATGTATATGAACCGCGCCGCCTTTTTGTGCGAGGCCTGCCATTTCCATCATGCCTGCGCCCTTGCCATCGATGTGCGCGGCCTGCGCCATTATCGCGCCAATGGTGACCACCCCTGTGCCACCAACTCCGGTGACGACGATATTCCATGTGCCGTTAATTTCGGGAATTTGGGCGGGGGGAAGATCGGGCAACTCCACGTTTGCTGTAGGTTCCTTGCGAATTTTTGCGCCTTTTACCGTCAAAAAAGAAGGGCAAAAGCCTTGGACGCAACTGAAATCTTTATTGCAACTCGATTGATCGATCCCACGTTTTCTACCCAGTTCAGTCTCTTTGGGTACAATTGACACACAGTTTGACTGAACACCGCAATCGCCGCAGCCTTCGCAAACATCGGTATTTATAAAAAGCCGTTTGTCTGGGTCTGGAAACAACCCACGCTTTCGACGCCTTCTTTTCTCGGCTGCGCAAGTTTGAATGTAGACAATAACGGACACGCCAACGGTAGTTACAAACCGCTCTTGAACCATTTGCAAATTAGCGCGCTCATGGAGTTCAACTTCGGTAAATAGTTGAAAATCAACATCCTCTTTATCATCATAGACAACGGCGAGCGTATCAACCCCCATCGCTTGCAACTCTCGTACAATCCGGTCCGCAGAAAGATCACCTTCGTTTCCTTGACCACCCGTCATAGCGACCGCATCATTGAATAGAATTTTATAGGTGATATTCGTTCCAGCAGCTAAAGCGGCTCTAATCGCCTGAACGCCAGAATGATTATAAGTGCCGTCGCCTAAGTTCTGAAAGACATGTGCGCGTGTGGAAAATGGCGCTTCTCCAATCCAGTTTGCGCCTTCTCCTCCCATATGCGTGAAACCTAAGGTTTCACGGTCCATCCATTGCGCCATAAAATGGCATCCAATTCCCGCATAGGCCCGAGACCCTTCAGGAACTTTTGTTGATGAATTATGTGGGCAACCAGAGCAGAAATAGGGCAAACGTTGTACTAGATCTTTTGCATTGTCGGATCGTTGCGCGTCTTGTAACACTGCTATCCCTGATGAGATGGCCTCTATATTACGACCCTCATCCATCAGGACTTGTCCTAATTTCAACGCAATTTCGACCGGATCGAGCGCCCATTTGGACGGAAAGAACGGCATACCGTCACGTGTTGCTCCAAATACGCGCCGTCCCTGACGATTGTCAAAAAGCGCCTCTTTAATTTGAACTTCAATCAGTTTGCGCTTTTCTTCGACCACAACAATTAGATCTAAATCCTTAGCCCAAGCTTCAAACCCCTTCATGTCCAACGGCCAAACTTGTCCAATTTTATAGGTCGTCAGGCCAATGCGCTCCGCTTCGGCTGCGTTCAGATTGAGAAGACTCAGCGCATGTTCCAAATCAAGCCAATTTTTCCCAGCGGCAACAAGCCCTATTTTTGCACCCGGCTTGCCCCATACACGTTTGTCAATTTTATTTTTGTTTGCAAACTCTTGCGCTGCAATCCTCTTGTAATCAATTAAGCGCGCTTCTTGTTCGATGCGGTCATCAATCAGCCGGATATTCAATCCACCGTCTGGCATGTCAAATTCTGGAATAACAAAATCATAACGGTTCAAATCAGTCTGCACGACACTCGTTACTTCGACCGTATCTTTCATGGTTTTGATGCCAGCCCATAGGCCGCTGAAACGGCTCAAAGCAAATCCATAGAGCCCATAATCCAAAACTTCCTGAACGCCTGCAGGACTAACGACCGGCATATAGGCATCAACAAGGGCCATTTCCGATTGATGTAAGACTGTGGAGCTTTCGCCTGTATGATCGTCGCCCATGGCCATCAAAACGCCACCGAACTGCGAAGTCCCGGCCATGTTGGCGTGCCGCATGACATCACCAGACCTGTCTACGCCCGGTCCTTTTCCGTACCACAGGCCGAAAACCCCGTCGAACTTCCCTTCCCCGCGCAACTCCGCCTGCTGACTTCCCCACAACGCTGTAGCGGCTAAATCTTCATTGAGTCCTGGTTGAAAAATTACATCACTCTCGCCCAAAGGGCGAAGTGCGCGCGAAATTTGCATATCTACTGCACCAAGTGGTGACCCACGATACCCCGTCACCAAGCCCGCTGTATTTAGCCCCGCAGCCTTATCCCGAGCCTTCTGCATTAACATTAGCCTGACAAGCGCTTGCGTGCCGTTCAGCAAGACAGTTGACTTGTTTAGGTCATAGCGGTCATCCAGCGTTACTTCGTGCGCACCCATCTTTCACCTCCTCAATGTGCCGCATTGGCACACTTAGCTTGCCCAACAATAGGTCACAAAAGCTGACCTGCCTAGAAAAATGTTTGTGAATTGCACTCAATGTTAGTGACTCTCTGTATTTTTTTGTCAGATAGCGCTACCAATAGTGGAAAAACTGGGATGCAGAATGGACTGGGACAAGCTTAGAATATTTCACGCAGTGGCAGATGCTGGGTCCTTAACCCATGCTGGCGACAAGTTGAATCTGTCACAGTCTGCTGTGAGCCGTCAGGTACGTGGACTGGAAGAATCGCTAAATGCCACGTTGTTTCACCGACATGCTCGTGGGTTGATCCTGACCGAACAAGGCGAGTTGCTCTTTGATGCGACTACGGCCATGACGCGACGGTTGGATACGGCATCCGCTCGTATAAAGGACAGCGAAGAAGAAGTTTTTGGCGAACTACGTGTTACAACGACAACTGCATTTGGCACACTTTGGCTAGCGCCCCGCTTACCCAAACTTTACGAAATTTACCCTGATCTCAAAGTTGATCTAATGTTGGAAGAACGGGTTCTTGACTTGCCAATGCGGGAGGCAGACGTCGCGATCCGCATGAAGGAGCCAAGTCAAGCCGATTTGATCCGTAAAAAGCTGATGATGATCAGGATGTGCCTCTATGCAACTCCCGAATATTTGTCCGAAAATGCCCCCCCCAACCAAATCGAAGAAGTCCAATTTCATCGACTGATATGCCAAAATACCGAAAGCGACCAAGTTGCTGCCGGTCGCAGTCTTGTACAACATTTGATGACTTATGACATTCGATCCCTTTTGACAGTAAACAACTACTACGGCGTTCTGCAGGGGGTGCTACACAATCTCGGAATCGGCGTCTTGCCAGATTATGTAACGCAGGATTTCCCAGACCTTGTAAGAGTGTTACCCGATCTAACGTCCGCAGACGTTCCGGTCTTCCTAGCCTATCCCGAAGAGTTACGGCACTCACAACGCGTCTCTGCCTTTAAAGATTTTGTTCAGGATGAAATTATCACTTACCGTCGACAGCAACGTGCTGCATCCGAAGGGATCAAACCCTAAGCTATGCATCTAGTGCATAGGGGGCTTGTCATATAATTCTAACTTACTGCCTTGAACGCGGGCACAATGCATCCTATTTCATCATCATGAAGACGGCGCGGACCTTCCGCACACTTCATACCTCCCTGTTGGACTTGGCCGAGCTTTACGCTCGGCCTTTTTTTTCGATCTAAGAGAAATACATCATCCAACGCGTCAAAGGCAGATCCAAGCACCCAGTTGCGCTTCGGAAATATCATCAAAATGTAATTTCAACGGTTGATGCTCGTCTGCAAATGAAGCGGCAAACCCCCGCAGCGGCAAGGACCTGCGGACGAAAAACCCAGCGATCCAAACCCCTAACAAAAGACCGCTGTCTTCCCGCAACTCGATGCGATGCCCCTGTACGTCACCGGTATCCAACTTGCCGCTGGTATTCGCCATCTGCGCATCAAAGCAAATCAATCCATTGCTGTAAAACCGCCAGCGGACAGTTCCCCAATCGCATTCGTCGACTTGCGCAGGGGTTGTCCACAAAAACTCCCTCCACCGCACCCCATCGTTATCGACACCTGACGTAGATCCAACATTAAACGTGTCATTGCGTGCCGCCTTCCAACGCACGTAACCAGCCGGCTCGTCTTCGCGCCCGATTGGAATACCAGTGTCTGCCAAACCAAGTGTGGTTTTAATAATATTGTCGCGTTGACCCCCCTCTTTTCCACTCGCTTCCATCAATTTTGAAACAACTTTAGCAGCAGCACCCAGCATCGTTTCGCATCCCCTTATGATGTTCGTGTCATCCCATACTGTGCCGCCCTCAGGCCAGTTTGACCATCATTGATTTCTGCACATAATTTTTTGCGTGCTTGACACCACGTGGATGTAGCTAATTGAGGCAAAACCTAAGATAACTCCTGTTTGACATTGTCATTTTCGCAACGCGCCATTGCAAATGGGTTTGACCTTGTTGCGACGACGCACCACGGGGAGGCGATCCTTAAGAAGGCCAAAATTGTTTGTCAAAAACCGCAGTAGATTGACAGACTGCTGGCGATCAAAGATCAAACATTAAAATCATCTGGTAAAAAAAAGGCTCAAAGATGCGGTTAATTTCTTCTCTGCTAACGGTTGCGGCGATCTTTCCAACTACGCCTGCTTACAGCCAAGATGGCGATTACAAAAATGCCTTTGTCGAGGCAAACATTTTGTCTATTTTCTACCATGAGCTGGGCCATGCGATTATTGACCTGATGAACGTCCCTATTTTTGGCCAAGAAGAAGACGCAGCAGATGTTATGTCTGTCCTCCTCATAGACTGGCTCTATAATGAAGAGGATGCCCAGGCGATCGCTTATGATAGTGCATTTGGCTATTTAAATGACCCGAACCAGACCGAAGAAGTTCCCTACTGGGATTTGCACGGGCCCGATGAACAGCGGTTTTTCAACCATATATGCGTGTTTTTTGGAGCAAACCCTGAGGAGCGAGAAGATTTAGCTGAAGATCTTGGTCTGCCAGATGAAAGAGCAGAGACATGCCCAGATGAATATGATCAAGCGAACAACAGCTGGGGTGCCATATTTGACGAAATGGAGAACCACACCGAAAGCGTATCGATGGTTTTTAAAGCTGGGCGGGCGTTAGACGAGCATATCGCCGTTCAATTACTTGAAGATGAAGTGCGCCACATGAACGAGGACTTAAAGTTACCGCAAAAAGTCACCGTTGAGGTCGTCGACTGTGGCGAAGCAAATGCGTTTTATGATCCAGAAACTGTCACGATTACATTCTGCAGTGAATTCGTAGAACATCTTGAAGAAATTTATGACGTCCTATTCCCCCGCTAAATCCAGTAACTCCCTTGGGAAAATGCTGTCTCAACATCCTGTTTGGCTGTCGTTTTGCCAAAACGCAAAGGCCGAAGGCTAACAAACATCCTTGAAAACCCAATATGTGGGTATGGGCCGCCCTCACAGCTCCGGAGCACAACGGTGCTGGACTTTCGCCTTGTTGCGCTATTCTGTGTCGCACAAATATGCGGCTATCGTACGGCACCCGCCTTTTGCCCAAGCCTTAAAGTGTCAGGATCTTTTTTGTGTCTGAAACCATCGTGACTCCAAACTCTTCCCTATCGGGATTAAAAACAGAGGATTGGATATCTGAGGCTAAAAAGCTCGTGCACGACAAGGGGTATTTAGCACGTTTAGGCAAACGTCAGTTGGCCCTCTATAGACCGCGCGGGAAAACGCTTTTGGTGTCCTTTGAGACGCATCAGGGCATTCAAACTTTGTCACCAAAGTCCCACCCAATGGGCTGGGAATTGCTCAATTCTAACGGATGGTCCAGCCTTTCCCTGATCAGTAACGGCGATACTTGGTTTCGCGATCCTGAGGTCTATTCTTACTTTGACAAGCTCATAGACGACGGATTTTTCGACGCCTTCAATACAGTTTTATTTTATGGTGCTGGACCTTGCGGCTATGCAGCTGCTGCGTTTTCAGTAGCCGCCCCATCTGCGCTGGTACTGAGCGTTCAACCCCAAGCTACTTTAGCACCGCATTTGACGGAATGGGACCGCAGGTTTCCAGAACAACGCAGGCTCGATTTCACCACGCGGTATGGCTATGCGCCTCACATGACAGAGGCAGCACACCGCGCATTCGTGATTTACGACCCGACACAAACCGAGGATGCAATGCATGCGGCTCTTTTTAAGAGCCCCAATGTCACCAAATTGCGCGCCCCGCGTTTGGGGGCCAGCCTGCAAACAGATTTCCTGCAAATGGGTATATTGTTTTCGCTGATAGAATGCGCTGGCGAAAACCTGCTCACACTGGCACGTTTCAGTAAATTTCTGCGCGCGCGTCGCAACCATCTCCCTTATTTGCAACGGCTGCTGGCGCATATCGACGAAAACGATCGCCCTGAGCTGGCGGGTATCTTGTGCAACCACGTGACCGCGCGCATGAATGCGCCGCGGTTTGAACGGCGCTTAACAAGACTGGCGGATCAAGTCTGCTAAGGCTGGAACTGAACGGCTCACTATGTTAGCGCAGCGCCATGACACAGACATTTACGATGCGACGCCCCGATGATTGGCACTTGCATTTGCGTGATGACGCAATGCTTCGTGCAGTTTTGCCTGCAACATCTGCCCATTTTGGACGGGCCATTATTATGCCGAACCTTGTCCCACCGGTGGTGACAGCAGCCCAAGCCAGCGCCTACCGCGACCGAATTTTGGCCGCGCTGCCGGAAGGCGCAGATTTCAAACCCTTGATGACCTTATACCTGACCGAGGACACCGACCCACAAGACGTTGCCGACGCGCATGAGAGTGGCTTGATCAGCGCGGTCAAATTGTACCCAGCGGGCGCAACAACGAATTCAGCAAGCGGTGTGGCGAATTTCGACAATGTGCGTGCTACTTTAGATCGTATGGCGGCAATTGGCCTGCCACTTTGTGTGCACGGTGAAGTAACTGACGCTGACGTAGATATCTTTGATCGGGAAGCCGTTTTCATTGACCGAATTCTTGATCCCATTCGAAAATCAACCCCCGGCTTGCGTGTTGTAATGGAACACATCACGACATCGAACGCCGTGGAATATGCACGTGCCCAAGATGATACTCTTGGCGCTACGATTACGACGCACCATTTGGTGATCAACCGCAACCACATTCTGGCCGGTGGGATCAAGCCGCATTACTACTGCCTTCCGGTCGCAAAACGCGAAGAACACAGGTTGGCGCTTCGAGCTGCTGCGACGTCCGGAGAAAAAAGGTTCTTTCTGGGCACCGATTCAGCGCCGCACACGGACGCAAATAAACTGCTTCCTTGCGGTTGTGCTGGCTGTTTCACAGCGCCAAACACCCTGTCTATTCTGACGCAAGTTTTCGAAGAAGATAGGGCGTTGTCAAATCTCGAGGCCTTCGCATCCCTCAATGGGCCAGATTTTTATGGCCTCGCCCCGAATGAGCAAACCGTCACCATGGAAAAATCCGCCCCTGACATCCCGAGCCACATCGACACCGAAGAAGGACCGATAACAGTTTTTGATCCCGGTTTTCCCTTAACTTGGCGTGTCATTTAAACTTTTCCGTCATTATCCCTCGCCGGAACACAAATCGACAAACCGGCTGCAGTAAGGACCTCGTTATGATCCCCTCTTCTTACCCAGACTCTAGCGAAATGGCCCGCCTGACCGCTCGGATGCTGCTGGAAATCAAGGCCGTTCACTTTAATGCAACTGAGCCCTTTGTTTTTGCATCAGGTTTGAAAAGTCCAACCTACATCGATTGCCGCAAGTTGATCAGTTATCCCCGCATCCGCAGCACGTTGATGGATTTTCTGACAGTCACGGTCATGCGCAACGCTGGTTTTGAAGCTTTCGACAATATCGCTGGTGGCGAAACTGCCGGGATTCCCTTTTCCGCCCTTGTTGCAGAACGCATGGCCTTGCCGATGACTTACGTGCGCAAAAAACCAAAAGGCTACGGCCGGAATGCTCGTATCGAAGGCGAAATGGGCGAAGGCGACAGGGTTCTATTGGTCGAAGATTTGACAACTGACGGCGGTTCAAAACTGTCTTTTGTCGATGCGATACGGGAAACAGGCGCAATCTGTCATCATACGGCAGTAATTTTTTACTATGGGATCTTCCCAGAAACTGAAAAAACCCTAGGGGATCACGGTGTCACCCTGCACAGTCTATGCACATGGTGGGATGTTTTAGCAGAAGCTAAATCACAAGGTTCTTTTGACCCAGAAACCCTAACCGAAGTCGAAAGATTCCTGAACGCACCTCGTAAGTGGCAAGAAGAAAACAAGAAATAAACTTCTCCACATATCTACCCTTCACTGGCCGGGTAGAATCGACAACGCAGGGCATATTTTGTGTTAACATCATGCGTGACACCTATATAGTCACGACAAGCACTCCATACACAGGGTTTAACCGTTGTTATCCACAGTTCTTTCCAGATAGGCGCAAGCACTGTTGTGCGGTAGAACCTTCGAACCAGACGCCACAAAAAAACTCGGCAGCATCGGCGCAAGCAGGGACAGAAATGAACGAAGTAACCGCATTTAATGCGACTGGCGTAGATGTGCAGTCGCCCGAAACAATGCCACATTCCATTGAGGCAGAACAACAGTTGCTTGGGGCGATCCTGACCAACAATGATGTCTATGATCGGGTGGCTTCGATTATAGGCGCCAGTCATTTTTACGACCCGGTTCACACGCGTATCTATGATATTGCCGCCTCTCGGATTGCCAAGAATAACCTAGCATCCCCTGTGACGTTAAAGGCGTTTATGGAGGACGATGAAGGGTTAAAAGAACTAGGTGGACCAGCCTACCTTGCGCGTCTCGCGGGTGCTGCGATTTCCGCATTTGCAGTGCGTGATTATGCACAGATGATCTACGATCTTGCGGTCCGTCGCGATCTTATAAAATTGGGCCGTGACATTTCGGACAAAGCCGCACGTGTTGATGTTTCATCAGAACCGCGTGAGCAGATCGTCGAAGCAGAACAGGCACTTTATTCACTGGCAGAACAAGGCCAGACGGAAAGTGGTTTTCAAAGCTTTCTCAAAGCAGTGACGGACGCTGTTAATGTCGCAAATACGGCCTATCAGCGGGATGGCGGCCTTGCTGGTGTGTCTACCGGGCTGATTGACATGGATAAAAAACTGGGCGGATTGCACCGCTCGGATTTGCTCATTCTTGCCGGGCGGCCCTCAATGGGCAAGACCTCGCTGGCGACAAATATCGCCTTTAACATTGCCAAAGCCTATAAACGCGGTTTGCTGCCTGATGGAAATGAGGGCGCAATTGATGGCGGTGTTGTCGGGTTTTATTCACTTGAAATGAGTGCCGAGCAGCTCGCCGCACGGATTCTGTCAGAAGCATCAGAAGTGCCGTCCGAACAGATCCGTCGCGGCGATATGACAGAAGCAGAGTTTCGCAGATTCGTCGACGCCGCAAAGTCTTTAGAAGCCTGTCCGCTTTTCATCGACGACACGCCAGCCCTGCCTATCGCACAGCTTGCCGCGCGGGCACGTCGCCTTAAACGGACCCATGGGTTGGACGTTTTGATGGTGGATTATCTGCAACTTGTGCGCGGCACAGGTAAATCTGAAAACCGGGTCAACGAAATTTCAGAAATCACAATGGGCCTCAAGGCGATCGCTAAGGAATTGGATATCCCCGTGATCGCATTATCCCAGCTCTCACGCCAAGTTGAAAATCGTGAAGATAAACGACCCCAGCTCAGCGATCTCCGGGAATCAGGTTCTATTGAGCAAGATGCCGATGTGGTTATGTTCGTGTTCCGCGAAGAATATTATGTAGAACGCGAAAAACCATCTGATGATCATCTCGAAGACATGGCGAAATGGCAGGAAAAGATGGAACGCCTACACGGGCGTGCAGAAGTTGTTATCGGCAAACAGCGCCATGGTCCGATCGGTACGGTTGATCTAAGCTTCGAAGGGCGCTTCACGCGATTTGGAAACCTCGTACAACCTTGGCAGCAAGATTCAGAGCAAGAATTTTGAGGTATTTTCATCGAGTTAACTGTGTTTAAAAACAAGTACCTAAGTTGCCAAAGTAAAGCAAAACATCATTGGCAAACCTATCTAAGCGGTAGATACCTCAGCAGGATGATTTGCGATCTTCTCTCCAGCACTCAGATTAAATCCACTCTTGGTAGAGCTCAAAGCAATTGGGTGATCAGCACACTAGAGTTGTTCAACTCCAACGAGAGAGGACCCGGCATCCAGTGGTTGATTATCAAAAAGTTGCACTCACCTTGTATAAAGTTTTAATTCCCGCCTCTTTGCATGGACCAGATAGATAGTCAGTGACTTGACCTCAGGGAAGATCATGTCATGAACGCATCATGAGTACTGCCATTCTAACCATCGACCTTGCGGCCATCGCAAACAATTGGCGCAACCTTGATGCCCAATCCGCTGTGGAGACGGCAGCTGTTGTGAAGGCTGATGCCTATGGGCTTGGGCTTGATCGTGTTGCGCCTGTTTTGGCCGCGGCCGGCGCGCGCCATTTTTTTGTAGCTGTTGCGGAAGAAGGCGCTCAATTGCGCGCCATTTTAGGAGACGGGCCGCGCATTAGCGTTTTTTCAGGTCATATGGAGGGCGATACCTCTTTGATCCGCAATGCAAGTTTGACGCCAATGATCAACTCCATTGATCAAATGATCCGTCACGTCGAAGCGCTGCCGGGGCATTCTTTTGGCGTTCAATTAGACAGCGGTATGAACCGTTTGGGATTAGAAAACTCAGAATGGCAAAGCTTGCGTGAAATTACCCACGCCCAGCAACCCGTTCTGATCATGTCACACTTAGCCTGTGCCGATGATGAAACCCACCCAATGAACGACACCCAACTACAACAATTCATGGAAATGACCGCGGATATAGATGTGCCTCGCTCTCTGGCAGCCACCGGCGGAATTTTGTTAGGCAGTCGATACCATTTTGACCTGACCCGGCCCGGTGTTGGCCTGTATGGCGGAATGCCCTATGTGGACGCATTGCCGGTCGTCACGATCGATATCCCAGTCATACAGGTGCGCGATGTGGCGGTTGGTGAAACAGTCGGATATTCAAACACTTGGACGGCAACTAAACCGGCACGAATTGCTACAATTACAGCAGGTTACGCCGATGGCTTAATCCGTTCCATGGGGTCAAACGCAACATTACATGTTGAGGGTCAAACAGTGCCTGTCGTTGGCCGGGTCTCGATGGATCTGATCGGCGTAGATGTGACGATGTTAGCGCAAGATCCGCGAAGTTTACAATTGATTGGGCACCATCAGTCCGTCGACACTGTGGCCGCCTTTGCTGATACAATCGGCTACGAAATTCTGACATCTTTAGGAGCGCGTTACAAACGCGTTTATCAATCATGAAACCTCTTGCTGTTCTCGGACGCGTTGTGCTGCGTTTTCTCGCTGCCATCGGCGAGATTGCGCTGTTCGGTTTTCAAACCATTGGCCATCTTTTTCGCCCACCGTTTTACGCTCGCGAATTTGCAGCCCAGCTATTGCATATCGGTTGGCTATCATTGCCAGTCGTTGGATTGACGGCGCTTTTTACCGGGGGCGCACTGGCCTTACAGATTTACGCCGGTGGATCGCGTTTTAACGCTGAATCAGTTGTCCCCCAAATCGTGGCAGTGGGCATGGTGCGCGAACTTGGTCCTGTTCTCGTGGGTCTCATGGTTGCAGCGCGTGTCACCTCCTCTATTGCCGCTGAAATTGCGACAATGAAAGTGACCGAACAGATTGATGCATTGGTCACGCTTTCAACCCATCCAATGAAATACCTTACTGTGCCTCGGGTGCTCGCATCAGTTCTAGTCGTGCCATTGCTGGTCGGGATAGGCGACATTATCGGCATTTTTGGTGGATATGCGGTCGCAACGGGGACCCTTGGGTTTAACGCGGCCGCCTATATCAACAATACCGTCAATTTTCTGGAACCACTCGATGTGATTTCATCGCTGACTAAAGGGGCTGTTTTTGGTTTTTGCGCGTCCTTGATGGGGTGTTACCACGGAATGAACTCTGGACGTGGTGCCATGGGCGTCGGCCGCGCAACCAAGGGGGCCGTTGAGGGTGCTGCGATCTTAATTCTTGCTGCTAACTTCGTGCTTACAGGGGTGTTCTTTTCGCTATGATCCACATGGAAGGTGTTCATAAATCATTTGGCTCAAACCATGTCTTGCGTGGATTGGATCTAAGCATTTCCAAAGGTTCCTCCATGGTGATCATCGGCGGCTCCGGGACGGGGAAATCAATTGCCTTGAAATGCGTTTTAGGCCTGATCAACCCTGACAAGGGCAAAATCCATGTTGATGGGCAGGATGCAACGGTAGGCGACCGCGATGCATTTCTGGCCAAATTTGGCATGCTGTTCCAGGGGGCGGCCTTATTTGACAGCCTTCCTGTATGGCAAAATGTTGCCTTCCGGCTGCTGCGCGGCTCGTTGAAACGACCCCGCGAAGAAGCCCGCGAAATCGCTATTGAAAAATTGCGCCGTGTTGGTCTGAAAGCAGATGTGGCGGATCGGTTTCCCGCTGAACTCTCAGGCGGCATGCAAAAACGTGTGGGTCTCGCGCGCGCTATTGCAGCGGAACCCGAAATTATCTTTTTCGACGAACCAACAACTGGTTTAGATCCGATAATGTCTGGTGTTATCAACGAACTGATCCGCGAAATTGTTGTTGAAATGGGCGCAACAGCAATGACAATCACCCACGACATGACAAGCGTGCGCGCGATTGCGGACACCATTGCCATGTTACACGAAGGTGTCATCCAATGGGCTGGTCCGGTTGGAGACATGGATCAGTCGGGCAACCCTTACCTTGAACAATTCATCAATGGGCGGGCTGACGGGCCAATCGAGTCCGTGCGCTGAATTGATGCAAAGCACCAGCAAAACTCAGCGATCGCAACGGCGCATTTACCCTTTGACGCCCGGTATTGCCTGCGCCAGAAAGAGCCATGGCTAAATCTCCTTCCTTCTCCTGTTCAGCTTGCGGAAATGTGACGACCAAATGGGCGGGACGTTGCGAAACTTGCGGAGAGTGGAACACGATCTCAGAGGACGCCGGAATCTCAAAAGGACCAGCGAAATCTTTGGGCGGCAAACGCGGATCCTCTATTCAGCTCACCGATTTGTCGACGCAAGAAGCGCCCCCACCCCGGACAACCTGTGGCATCGATGAACTGGATCGGGTCTTGGGGGGTGGTCTTGTTGCCGCTTCCGCTGTTTTGGTGGGGGGCGATCCCGGGATCGGAAAATCGACACTGTTATTACAAGCAGCTGCACAGTTCGCTCGAAGTGGTCTGAAAACCATCTACGTCTCGGGAGAAGAAGCATCCGCTCAGGTGCGAATGCGGGCCCAACGGCTGGGTCTGTCGGATGCCCCTGTTAAATTAGCCGCTGAAACAAACCTACGCGACATTCTGACAACCCTTGAAGCGGAAAAGCCGCAATTGGCGATCATCGATTCGATCCAGACAATGTGGGCCGACAACGTGGAAAGCTCACCTGGTTCTGTCAGCCAAGTCCGGGCGGCAGCGCATGAGTTGACAAATTTTGCCAAACGCAAAGGGATCAGCGTAATTCTTGTCGGCCATGTGACCAAGGATGGGCAAATTGCTGGCCCCAGAGTTGTCGAGCATATGGTCGACACGGTTCTCTATTTTGAAGGCGAAAGAGGGCATCAATTTCGCATTCTGCGTGCGGTGAAAAATCGGTTTGGACCGGCAGATGAAATAGGCGTTTTTGAGATGACCGGCCAAGGATTATCCGAAGTAGCCAACCCTTCTGCGCTCTTTTTAAGTGAACGGGGTGAACCCTCACCTGGGTCCGTTGTTTTTGCAGGGATCGAGGGGACACGTCCTGTTCTTGTTGAATTTCAAGCGCTTGTTGCACCCTCACCGCATTCACAAGCTCGCCGAACAGTTGTTGGTTGGGATGGCGGCCGCTTGGCTATGATCTTAGCGGTGCTGGAGGCACGTTGTGGCATACCCTTTGCCGGTTTGGACGTATATCTAAACGTCGCTGGCGGTATGAAGGTGTCGGAACCAGCAGCGGATCTCGCCGTGGCCTCGGCATTGCTCAGCGCGCGCGAGGACGCAGCATTGCCTGCCGATACGGTGGTTTTTGGAGAAATCAGCCTGTCTGGGGCCCTTAGACCGGCAACTCAGACCGAAAACAGGTTGAAAGAAGCGCAAAAACTTGGTTTCACCAATGCAATTGCGGCCGGGGGTGGAAAACCCGTGGGCGTTTCTGGCATATCCTTAAACACAATGTCCGATTTAACGGGTTTTGTGGGCGAGATATTCGGCGCGGGATAAGCGTCTTTAGAAAAGGCTGAGGCTATGGAAAATTTCACTGTGATTGATGGCGTCGTCGGTCTGATCGTTCTCGTCTCGGCACTGCTTGCCTATGGACGCGGTATTGTGCGCGAAATCATGGCCATTGTCGGCTGGGTCGCGGCTGCAATTCTGGGCTTTATGTTTGCGCCTCAGGTTGAACCAATGGTGCGCGAAGTCCCGGTGATTGGCGAGTTTCTTGCCGACAGTTGCGAACTGTCCATCATTGGTGCCTTTGCTGCGGTCTTTGCTGTCGCATTGATCATCGTATCGCTTTTCACGCCGCTATTTTCCTCGGCCATCCAACGGTCTGCGCTCAGCGGAATCGATCAGGGGTTGGGCTTGCTGTTCGGTGTTGCACGCGGTGTGCTTTTGGTGGCCGTCGGTTTCTTTGTGTATAACACTGTGATCACTGGCGACAGCTACACAATTGTCGATGAAAGCCGCTCAGCTGCGGTCTTTTCACAATTGACTGGTGAAATCGAAAATGCAGAGCCAGAGCAGGCGTTGGGATGGATCACCGGACAATACGAAGCTCTGGTTGGAAACTGCGGACAGTAAATAACTCTGGGTAGTATCAATATCCCTGAAATTCTGCGCTTTCCTCTCTTAGGTTGCACAATCGCGTGCATATTGATGACAATCGTCATCACAAAACATATCGGTTCGTGACACCGCGCGTTTCACACCCTAAATAGCCGTAACGTTCACGGATTCGGAGCTGCCCGTTGTCCAAAATCATGCCGCCTGCCCACCCCTTTGATTCCAGCTATTTCCGCGACAGCGATGATGGCGACAAACTAAAGGAAGAGTGTGGCATTTTCGGAGTCGTCGGCGTTGCTGACGCATCTAATTTCGTCGCATTGGGCTTACATGCCTTGCAACACCGCGGTCAGGAAGCTGGCGGCATTGTCAGTTACCACCCCGAACACGGGTTTCAATCCGCCCGCCGCTTTGGCTATGTGCGGGACAATTTCACCAGCCAGAAAATTATGGAAACCTTGCCCGGCCCATTGGCAATTGGTCATGTGCGGTATTCAACCGCCGGGTCCAAAGGGCAAACGGCCATCCGGGACGTTCAACCGTTTTTTGGCGAATTCGCAATGGGCGGTGCGGCGATTGCCCACAACGGCAATATCACAAATGCCAATTCCCTGCGTCGCGAACTGATCGAACGCGGGTCTATTTTCCAAAGCTCTTCGGACAGCGAGTGTATCATCCATCTGATGGCACGGTCCTTGCAGCGCACTATTCCAGAACGGATGGAGGATGCCCTGCGCCGTGTTGAGGGTGCATTTTCTGTTGTGGCCATGACACGCACCAAACTGATCGGTGTGCGCGATCCTTTGGGTGTGCGCCCATTGGTTTTGGGTAAAATCGGTGATGGATGGGCACTTTCCTCAGAAACTTGCGCGCTTGATATTATCGGTGCTGAGTTCATTCGCGAAATCGAGCCCGGGGAAATGGTCGTGATTACGGAAAAAGGTGTGGACAGCCAGTTCCCTTTCCGCCGTCAAAAACCGAGGTTTTGCATTTTCGAACACGTTTATTTCTCTCGCCCGGATAGTATTCTTGGCGGACGCTCTGTCTATGAAACCCGCGAAGCCATTGGGCGTGAATTGGCCAAAGAAAGCCCGGTTGACGCTGACCTAGTTTGTCCTGTGCCTGATTCAGGTACGCCTGCTGCCATCGGATACTCGTTGGAATCCGGCATTCCATACGCTATGGGCATCATTCGGAACCAGTATATGGGCCGGACCTTTATCGAACCGACCGAGCAAATCCGGAACATGGGTGTGCGTTTGAAGCTCAATGTGAACCGCGCATTGATCCGGGGTAAACGTGTCATTCTGGTCGACGATTCTGTGGTGCGAGGCACAACCAGCCGCAAGATCAAGGAAATGATCCTTGATGCAGGCGCAAAGGAAGTGCATTTCCGCATTGCATCTCCACCAACGGCGTGGCCTTGTTTTTATGGCGTGGATACTCCGCAGCGGGAAAAATTGCTGGCTGCAACGATGTCTGAAGACGAAATGCGGGATCATTTACAAGTAGATAGCTTGAAATTCATCTCACTTGATGGCCTTTATCGCGCCGTCGGTGAAGACGGTGGCCGGAACCCCAAACAACCTCAATATTGTGACGCCTGTTTCTCTGGTGAATATCCGGTAAAACCGGCAGACCAGATCGAAGACGGGTTTGAAATGAAGCCAGCGGCGGAGTAACACCCGCCGTGGCTCACCCTGCCCTTCCGACACCGTTCACAGATGTTATTTCTCCTTGGCCCAAGGCTGCACAACAACAGTTTCGCATGCTACGCGACATCGTTTTTAATGTCGCGGACAGGGCAGAAATTGGCGCGATCCATGAAACGTTAAAATGGGGGCAACCATCGTGGTTGCCTGTCAAAAAACGGGTTGGTTCGACATTAAGATGTGCCTGGAAGCCCTCGACACCAAAACAATTTAGCCTCTTTGTGAACTGCAACACGACCTTATGTGAAACCATGCGAGAATTGCATCCCAACGCCTTTCAGTACGAAGGGCAACGCGCGCTTCATTTTCCCATAACGGCAATGGCTCCGACAGATGCAATAGAGCACTGCGCCTTTCTGACGCTCACCTATCACCGCAAGACAACTTGACGCTCGCGGCAATCCCCTGCATCACGCGCCCATGACAAAAACAGCACTCATAACCGGCGCGTCGCGTGGCCTTGGGGCCGCATTGGCAGAAGCGCTCTGTGACACCCACCATATTATAGCTGTGGCCAAAACCACTGGCGCTCTAGAAGAATTAGACGACCGTATTCAGGCACAGGGCGGCTCGGCAACGCTTGCGCCGATGGACGTCAACAATAGTGACGCGATGGCGACACTGTGCCGGGGGATTTATGATCGTTGGGGAAAGCTAGATCTGTGGGTACATACTGCGATCCATGCGGCTCCGTTAACACCGACGAATCACGTGGACCCGAGCGATTTATCAAAATCTGTCGCATGTAACATTACCGCGACGTCGGTTCTGATTACTTATGTATCTCCTCTTCTTGAGGCCGACGGACAAGCCGTCTTCTTTGATGATCCGGTCGCAGGAGAGAAGTTTTTTGGCAGCTATGGCGCAACAAAGGCCGCGCAGATCTCGTTGGCGCGCAGCTGGCAGGCCGAAACGCTCAAGACAGGGCCAAAAGTACATATTTTGACACCTCCAGCCATGCCAACCGCGACCCGCGCCCGGTTTCACCCCGGTGAAGATCGCGACGATTTAACATCTCCCATTACGGCAGCCGCTGCACTTGTGTCACAACTTTCTGGTTTTGAATAAGAACTATCGCTGCAAAGCCACCTTCTCTTGCCGCTTGCCAAGCCCTCACCTATCAAGGGTAAAAGGGGTAATATATGCGTATTCTTATTACTAACGACGACGGGATCAATGCACTAGGACTAGTGGTGTTGTATGACATCGCCAAGGAACTTGCCGGTGAGACAGGCGAAGTCTGGACGGTCGCTCCTGCCTTTGAACAATCCGGCGTTGGGCATTGCATTAGCTACACCCGCCCAATGATGGTCGCACAAATGGGCGAACGTCGTTTTGCAGCCGAAGGATCACCAGCGGACTGCGTGCTTGCCGGTCTGCATGACGTCATGAAAGACGCGCCCCCTGATTTGGTACTCTCTGGTGTCAACCGGGGCAATAATTCAGCCGAAAACACATTGTATTCAGGGACGATAGGCGGCGCAATGGAAGCTGCGCTTCAGGGCCTGCCTGCCATCGCCCTGTCACAGTACTATGGCCCCCAGAACAAAGATCTTGAAAATTCTTTTGAGGCTGCCGCGGCCTATGGCGTCGATGCTGTCCGGCGCATTTTGGCACATACGCCCAATGAAACCGGCGGTTATCGGTTGTTTTACAACGTAAATTTCCCACCTGTCCCGGCTGCCGATGTAAAAGGAATCCGATTAGCGACGCAAGGTTTTCGCGAAGGCCTGGGGTTTTCGACCGAAGCACATAACGCCCCCTCCGGGCGAAGGTTTTTGTGGATCAAAGGCGGCGATCAGCGCCGCGAGACAGCCGAGGGGTCTGACGCGCAATTGAACCTTCAGGGTTATGTTTCCGTTACCCCAATGCGCGCTGATCTGACCGCACATGAAATGCTGAAACCTTTGGCAGGCATCAATACATGACGTCCAATACCTCCGAGGCGGAACGCAAAATGCAGTTCCTCTACGCGTTGCGCTCCAAAGGCGTGACAGACAAACGCGTGTTAAATGCCATGGAGGTCATCGACCGTGGGCCCTTTATCCGCGGGATTTTTGCCGAACGTGCCTACGAAGATATGCCGCTGCCAATTGCCTGCGGTCAAACGATAAGCCAACCCTCAATTGTGGGCCTCATGACGCAAGCGCTCAAGATATCGCCCCGTGACAAGGTGCTCGAGGTTGGCACCGGTTCTGGGTACCAAGCCGCGATCCTCAGTCGTCTCGCCCGGCGTGTCTATACCGTCGACAGACACCGCAGGTTGGTGCGTGAAGCCCGTGATCTCTTTGACGAGATGAACCTTACAAATATAACGGCGATTAACGCGGACGGTAGCTTTGGTTTGCCTGATCAAGCCCCCTTTGACCGCATCCTTGTGACTGCCGCTGCAGAAGACCCACCTAGCACTCTCATAGATCAGTTAAAGATCGGTGGGATCATGGTAATTCCCGTGGGTCAATCAGACGCTGTCCAACATCTCATTGTTGCCCGTAAATCGGAAAACGGGTTGGAATACGAAGAATTGCGCCAAGTACGCTTTGTTCCTTTGTTGGAAGGCTTGGGTCAAGACGGATAAGATGCTATATTGCCAATTAACAAGTGCCATAATAATCGGCACGCGCTCTTTGCGCTACGTTGAGGATAAGCAGATGAACATCCAAATTACCCGCCAGCGGGCCCGTATATTGTTTATAACAGTAAGCAGTTTGACGTTGCTTGCAGCTTGCGACCAAGGGTTTGATTACGATTTGCGCGGCGGTGGTGGCGGCTTCTCTACAGCGGAAGCTGCCTTGCAACCTGCCGCCACAGCACGTCCTGAGCCGGATGATCGCGGTGTTATTTCTTATCCGAACTACCAGGTGGCTGTTGCGGATCGCGGAGACACCGTCGAAACTGTGGCCACGCGACTGGGGCTTGATGCTCCCACATTGGCCCGGTTTAACGGCATTGACGAAACGGCAAGCCTGAGACAGGGTGAGATCATCGCGTTACCCGACCGGGTTGCAGAACCATCTCCAGCCACCGGCGCTGTTGGAACGGGTCCAATCCTGCCAGGCAGTGTCGATATTGGCACTCTGGCTGGCGGGGCCATTGAGCGCTCTCAAGAGTCCGCAGGTGCATCTGATGTGCGTGTCGCTGCTCTGCCTCCGGCTGGCGCTGCGGATCCACAAACAGGAAAAGAGCCTATTCGGCATAAGGTCGAACGCGGTGAAACAGCCTATACGATTTCACGGTTGTATTCTGTTTCTGTATCGTCCCTTTCTGATTGGAATGGTCTCGGTTCAGATTTCGCAATTCGAGAAGGGCAATACCTTTTGATCCCTGTTGCACAGCAGACGCCACCTGCCCCCTCCAGCGAAGACATTGCAAAACCAGGCTCAGGCTCGCCCACACCAACCCCTCCGAGCGCGGCAACCCCTTTGCCACCAAGCGAAGCGCCATTGGTCACGGCAGAGACGCCAGCCCCTCCACCTGTCGATGTTGGCGAACGCAGCCAAGTATCCGACAATGACGCACGCATGAAATTTCCTGTGACAGGCACAATCATCAGGGACTATTCCAAAGGTCGCAATGACGGGATCGATATAAAAGCCGCAGCAGGCAGCGCAGTTGTTGCAGCGGACTCGGGAACTGTAGCGGCTATTACCAAGAGTGCCGAAGGCATACCCATCATTGTCATTCGCCATGAACCGGAATTGCTAACCGTCTATGCAAATGTAACGGACGTGTCTGTGAAAAAAGGTACAGCTGTAAAGCGCGGCGACTCTATTGCCAAGTTGCGTGACGGCGATAACGCCTATGTTCATTTTGAAGTCCGAAAAGGGTTCGATAGCGTAGATCCGACACCGTACCTGCGATAGCGCCAAGCATTATTCGCTCAGTTTTTTACAGTCACTGGGTGTTGTTCGATATCAAGTCAGCACAGTAACGTTATCCCTGTCTTTAGAGAGGAATTGCGTTCGTGTGATGAGCACGCACGAGGCATAAAAACTCGTTTTAGTCATCACTCAAGGCGCGTTTGGGCCTCCAGCATTTCATCCGAAGCGTCCAATACCGTGGTTGCGAGTATTGGATAAGAAAACACATTTTTAACGACAACCGATAAGGAGGTTTTAAAAATTTCACATTTAAATCAACATCTAAAGCTCAATTTCTTTGAGTTTGCATATCGGCGAAAATAGTTTGCAAATATTTTGCAAGCTATTTGCAAATAAATTTTTTCTATTTGCAAACTCAATTGAGGAATTTTCCGTTCACACGGCACCCCAAACTGTTAAATTGGAATTTCAACACCGTGACGGCCCGCTAGATCGTTAAAAAACTGCCAGGCAACACGTCCAGATCTAGAGCCTCTTGTTGCTTGCCACTCAATAGCTTCGGCTCTCAACATATCATCGTCGATGTCAACAGAGTAGGCATCACAATACCCCCGGATCATCGCCAGATACTGATCCTGATCACAGGCATGGAAGCCTAACCAAAGCCCAAAACGATCCGATAAAGAAACCTTCTCCTCGACAGCTTCAGATGGATTGATTGCAGAACCACGCTCATTTTCGATCATATCTCGCGGCATCAGGTGTCGCCGATTGGACGTGGCATAGAGCACAACGTTAGAGGGGCGCCCCTCGATCCCACCATCAAGGATAGCTTTCAGGCTCTTGTAATGCGCATCATCATGGCCAAAAGACAAATCATCGCAGAACAAAATAAATCGAAACGGCGCGCCCCGTAAGCTGTTCAACAGCCGACCGACGGATGGCAAATCTTCACGTTGTAGCTCGATCAAGCGAAGGTCATCATGTGATGCATGGATTGAACCATGTATTGACTTGACTAAGCTAGACTTTCCCATCCCCCTTGCGCCCCATAACAATGCGTTATTGGCGGGGAGACCTTTGGCAAATTGCATCGTATTTGCGAGCAATGTGTCGCGCGAACGTTCAATGCCAATTAACAGCGAAAGTTCAACACGTGATACGTTTTTCACAGGCTCCAAACGATCAGGTTCAGTGTGCCACACAAACGCCGATGCATCCGAAAAATCAGGCGCCTTTTGAGGGGCTGGAGCCAAACGCTCCAACGCGGCCGCGATACGCTCCATCGGGTCGTTGTTCACTTTGGATCGTCCTTATTCGTCGTAAAAACCTTCGGCTTTTAATTTGGCCTCGCGTTTTGTTTCGACCCGCTTGACCAGGAAAATGGAAACTTCATACAGACCATACACCACAACAAACAGGATCACCTGCGTAATCACATCTGGCGGCGTTACCAAAGCAGCTAAGATCAAGATAGCCACAACCGCGTATTTACGCACATTGCCCAGCCCTTCAGCGCTAACTAAGCCAGCTTTGCCCATCAACGTGAGCAATACGGGCAACTGGAAACACATTCCGAACGCGACAATGAATTTGATTGTGAGGTTCAAGTATTCCTGCGCAGATCCTTGGAACACTACGCTCAGCCCTGGGGACGTTGCAGGGTCACCCGCAACCGCTTCTCCCTCTGCGCCAAATTGCTGGAACCCTAAGAAGAAGTCATAGGCAAGCGGCGTCACAACATAAAATGCAAAAGACGCACCCAAAATGAACATCAAAGGCGAGGAAACCAAAAACGGGAGAAACGCACCCTTTTCATTCTTGTACAAACCAGGTGCCACAAAGCGCCACATTTGATGCGCGATCACCGGGAAGGACAACATTAGGCCCCCTAACAACGACACCTTGATCGCAACGAAGAAACCTTCTTGTGGGCTGATAAAGATCAAATCACAATCTTGTCCCCGCTCGGATAAAACGGCGCAAAGGGGATCGGTCAAAAAGTTAAACAGAGGCGTCGCCACCGTAAAACAAATGATCATTCCAATCAAGAAAGCAACCACGGAACGGATCAACCGGGTGCGCAGTTCCGCCAAATGCTCAATGAGCGGCGCCGCGCTTTCGTCTAAATTGTCGGATGAACTCATGTGTCACTCTTTTCAGGCGGCGTAATCTTGGCCTCAAGCTCTTCGGCCTTGGATTGGGCGTCCTGCGCTTCCTTCAACTTTCGCTCTGCTGTTGCGCGCGCAGTGGCAGCCTGGATTTTCTTGGCATTCTCTGCGCGTTCGGCTTGGTCAGCGGCCAGCTTTCCCGTCTCACTGTCCGGATCGAACTTGCTCAGATCGGTTGCGGCAGACTTTACGCCCTCCATCGCGGTATTCACCGGGTTGGTCGCCGCTTTTAACCCTTTGGCGATGTCCTTTACACCCGTATCATCAGCAGCATCGTTCATGGCTCGACTGAACTCGCGCGCCATGCCTTTGGCCTTACCGACAAACTGCCCTACCGTGCGAAACATCACCGGCAAATCTTTTGGGCCAATCACAATAAGCGCAACGATGCCGATCACCAGCATCTCTGTCCAACCGAGATCGAACATGGATCAGACCTTGTCTTTTTCGGTCTCAGGCGTGACGTCTTTTGCCTCTGTCGCTGCGGTTGCGATCTCGTCTTGGCCTTCGTTGATCCCTTTTTTGAAGGATGTAATGCCTTTACCGACTTCACCCATCAAACTTGAAATTTTACCGCGTCCGAAAAGAACTAACACGACGACCGCGATCAGCAGAAGGCCAGGAAGGCCGATATTATTCAACATGGAGTTTCTCCCAAAAGCTAAGCTCCATCAGACAGTGTTCGGAGCAGTTGCTGTACATTTAACAAACTCGGCAGCACGCTAAACTGCAAAAGCGCATTTTTGAGTGCGATCAAGCACGCAAGATCGAGAAAATTCGCTCTCGCCAAACTCAACTGACAGGTTTATGTCAGTTGGACATAGGTATCTGCACCCCATTAACGTTCAAAACAAAGGAATGCCCTATGAACGCTTCGACCGTCGCAGAAATCGTAACCTTCCGGTTAAAGCCTGAAACATCAGAACAGGATTTTCACGCCGCAGCTGATGCAATGACGCCATTTTTAAGAAGCACTGGTGCCATGGTTTCGCGCACCCTGAGCACAGATAACGACGGCCAATGGACCGATCATATTTTATGGCAAACCCAAGAAGCCGCAACCGAAGCATCCAACGCGATGTTTAACCGCCCCGAGGCCGCACCCTTTATGGAAATGATCGAAACGGCGGACCTGATCATGAAATACGCACCCGTCGCGTTGTATTTACCTCCGGAGTAGCATGCGTCGTACAGACCGACTTTTCGACATCATCCAGATTCTGCGCGACGGTAAACTATACCGCGCGCAGGACATCGCTGACCGGCTAGAGGTCTCTGTCCGCACGATCTATCGCGATATGGAAACGTTGCTTGCCTCCGGCGTGCCGGTTCAAGGGGAGCGCGGCGTCGGCTATATGATCACCGAGGCGATCACCCTACCCCCTTTGACGCTTACAGTTGCAGAATTAGAAGCCCTCAACCTAGGCATGGCCATCGTCGGCGAAGCTGCTGATCCTGATCTAAAAGCGGCTGCCCTAAGCCTCGCAGATAAGATCGACGCCGTTCTTCCGACACAAGTGATTGCAGAGGCAGATGCCTGGAAATTCGCGGTCTATCCTTTTGCAGATGCGGCACGTGGGTTTACGCATATGCCGACCTTACGAGCGGCCATTCGTGCCCGTCAAAAATTGCGTCTGACATATACGTCAAAAGAAGCAGCAGTGACCACGCGCATCGTCCGGCCTTTACATATGGAATATTGGGGGCGGGTTTGGACGCTGACTGTTTGGTGCGAGTTGCGGCAGGACCATCGGGTTTTCCGAGTAGATTTGATCCAAAGCGCTCAGGCGCTGCCAGAATTATTTGTCGACGAACCCGGCAAAACGCTCGTTGATTATGTTCCTTAAACAACAGCTCAAAGGTCGTGATTTCAACGGGTTGTTGCAACACATGCTTCAAATCTCTCTGCTGATGATTGGTATTTCAAAGTCTTACTGGGCCGCTCGTTGGGCTGGCGTGCGACAACCCTGAGTTTGGCTTGACTACAGCCCGTTGTATCAGTTCCTTTCGGGAAGTATTAGTGCAGATGTCGGTTAATATTTTCGTTTCTGCGACAGTGCCAAGGTGACTGAAGGTCGTAAAAATAGACATCAACCTTAGTCATCATGGTGAACTTTGGGGGCCCAATCATCTCCGATCCACGCACCTAAACCAGTGAGCGGTAGAGCTCTTTCAGGAGCTTGCGCGCGATCAACTGGACAAGGTAACGTTGAACGAGTGCTTACATGATTTGGGCCGCGTTGCGCAGTCCCACGCGCGTTGGTCCGAGCGCGCCGCGATAGACCTGACGTCCGCCATTTCTGCAAACCTCTCGACTGATTATTAACCGCGACCGTTTCAAGCTAAGAGCAATTGAACAGAATGACTGTCTTGCAACAAAGCCGCGGGAGATCTCTTCCTGTTCTACCGGGCGCACCGCGACCCCTTGCGCTCAGGTGGCTTGGTCCCACCAAACTACGCCACATGTGAAACAATTGAAGACGACGCACGATTGAAATGACGCCCGGTCGCCCGCACAGTCTGGCCGCGCTGCCAGTGATCCTACATGTCAAACTTTTGTTTGGCCGTATAAAATGTCCACGTACGATATTTCACTTCTAACACTCCATCTTTCCATAAAGATGAAAGTGTTGCGTTGATCCTTTGAAACAGCCGATGTAACGCGATTACATGCCTATACCTGCCTAAGTTTCAAGTTGCGCCGCGCTGCGCAAAATCCAACCAGTTTGCGGCGGCAAAAAGGCTTCAACGCTGGCTTGGGCAACAACAATCGGATCACCAGTGATCGTGTCCACATTCAACCCGCCTTTTACCACGCGCACTTCGGCACGACCGCGCGGTAATATTGCAACCAGTGCGTCGACATCTACCTTATCCGGTTCCTGAACGCCAACGGTGACCTGCACTCGCATTATGTCATGACGTGCGTCGATCACGCCAAAAATCGGCAGCGACGAATGACGAAACGCATCCTCAATCGCTCGTTTGGCGGCCTTGGTATAATCTTGCCCATGCAGATCATTGCCCATGCCCATTTCAATAATCAACCGTTGTTCAGTCATCTGCACGCTCCATGTCAAATCCGACCGTCAACGCAACATTTGCCATGATCGTCGGGTTACCGCTGCCGTCAGGGCGCACAATGTCTAACCCGCCATGCTGCACCCGCACATCAGCCTGCCCATAGGGAAAAACTTTCAGAACTTCTGCGACATCGACCGCATTTGGGTCTTGCACGCCCACATCGACCTGAATGCGCATATCTGTTTTTTCGAAACCAAAGAGTTCCGCCAAATTGATCGAGTTGTGCCAAAGCGCATCCTGGACGGCCCGCACGGCTGCTTGTGTGTAATCACCACGTCGAAGTGACGTGCCCATGCCGAATTCAACCAGAAGCTTCTGCATCAAGTTTCCTTCCTTTCAATATCTTTAGTCGGGAAAATAAAACATCTGTCTCGCCGGATCGTCAGCCACATTGGGGTCCCGGTTTTAGGTAGGAAAACATTTGGCACAGTCGCCTTGAGTATCGACCCATCGTAATCCATCCGAAATTCAACCAAGCTTTCATTGCCCATAAACCGCGCCCGTTCAACACGCCCCCGCACCGCTGTTCCATCCGACGCTGTCGGTTTTGGCCCCTGACCAGCGCGATCAAAATCTATGCGCAGATGCTGTGGACGGAAAACAATATCAACTGAAGTATCATCGGCGATCCCCGGGGCGAAAAACCGACCAAACGGTGTTTGCGCCAAGGCACCGCTTACCTGCGCCGATAAGACATTTGCGTCTGAGAAAAAGGCAACTGAAGCGCGATCAACAGGCCGCGTGTAGACATTGTAAGGTGCACCTTGCTGGACAATTTTCCCATCACGCATCAACGCAATTTCATCCGCCATGCGCATGGCTTCTTCGGGTTCATGCGTCACCAACAATACCGCCGTATCCTGCTCTTTTAGGATGGTCAGTGTTTCGTCGCGAATGCCATCCCGCAACCGGTTATCGAGCCCGGAAAACGGCTCGTCCATCAACATGATTTTTGGTCGAGGAGCCAAAGCGCGCACCAAAGCAACACGTTGTTGTTCTCCACCCGATAATTCATGCGGGTACCCGTTTATAAATCTCTTCAGGTCAACACGGTCCAGCAACTCTTCGACCCGGGTCCGTTTGTCGGCCTTGGTGCCAGATTTCAAGCCAAAGGCGACATTTTCTGCGACCGTAAGATGCGGAAACAGCGCGAAATCCTGAAACATCAGGCCGATCTCACGCCGTTCAGGCGGCACGCGAAAGACCGTGTCGCAGATCAGATTTCCATCGACGAAAATCTCTCCGCTGTCCTGCATCTCGACCCCGGCAATCATCCGCAATGTCGTTGATTTTCCGCACCCTGACGGCCCGAGCAGGCAGGTCACCTGCCCCGGTTGGATCGACAATGACACATTGTCCACTACAGCGCGTCCGCCAAATGTACGGCGCAGATTCTTAATTTCTAACCGCGGGACCTCGGCCATCACTGACTATACTCCGGAATTCTGATAGAATTTCTCGGAATAGCAGCTATCAGCCCTTCCGTGTGCCCGCAAGCACCACCGCGAAACCAGAGATCAAAACGACCAAACAGATCACAAGGAGCTGTTCATATTTATGACCCTCAGGAAGCAGTGCAGCCACGGCAGGCCAGTTTCGCGCGAAATAAGCAAACGCCCCGCTAAGCGCGATCCCGTAAGACGCCAGATAAGCCCACAAAGCGATAGGGCGTTGCCAGATCAATCCCACAACCAAAACCGGCGCCAAGAACATGGATGCCGTCCCAGACACCGCCACCGCATCAAACAACGTGGCATTCCCCCACAGCGTTAATCCGGCGCCAAGAACCATCACGACGACCATCGCAACACGCCCCCCTAAGAGGTTCCGTTTTGCCAACCCGAGTTCCTCGATCGCCAGGCGAGCGGAGGATGCAAGAGCGGAGTCCAACGTGCTCAGGGCAGACACGAGCAAAGAAACCATCAGTAGGATAAACACCCAAGGCGGGAACATCGTGCTCCATGTTCCGATCAATTGATTTTCGTTTTCTGCACCGATCAGGCTGGCATGAATGCCAAAAAACCCAAAGGCGATGATGCAGAGGGTGGAAATCCAGAACGCATGTACAAAGGATTTTCGTGTCGTTTGAGCATCGGCCAGAAACCCCCGGTCCATCATCACCGGATCATGAGCGGGATAGGAAAACACCTGTAAAGCTGCAACTGCCAAAAGGATCCAACCATTATAGCTGCCAGCCGTGCCTTGTGCGGTCAGAATTTGCGGGAAGGAAAATTCGGGCGAGAAGACAAGCGCGCCAAAAGCGATCCCAAAGGCAACAAAAAACAGCAACATTTGCACGACATCTGTGCGCAAAGCGGCACCAAGCCCGCCCCAAGCCGAATACGCCAATCCGAGAAGGGACACGACAATGATTGCACTTGTGCCGCTACCCTCGGACATGGCGTTAAAAATCAGCCCGACAACCAACAGATTGGCAAAGACTTCAGAAAGCAATCGCAATGCGATCACCACGTTATAACAGACGTTCCCGGCCGACCCGAACTGCACGCGCAACCAATCCTGCACCGAGTTTGCACCCCCCGTGCGCAGACGATCAACGATAAAGCCCCCTGTTAAAAAAGACCCGTAGTAGGCCGCATAGGCCAACGTTCCAGCCATGCCGTAATAGTATCCCAGAATTGCTGCATTCATCAGGGAGCGCGCGAAGATCCAAGTTGTGACCTGACTAAGCGTCAAAACCCACAAGCTGGGCGCGCCTCCCTGCGCACTGCGTCCGTCAAAAAAACCATCGATTGTTACGCGACGTGGTGCGGCGAACAAACTCGCTGCGACAATTGCGCCAAGGATAAGTACCAAAATCGTCATCTGCATAAGAAACTCAGCTTTTCAAGGTGTTATTCGAGCGCTAAAGGTGTCGCGCGTGTCCTGCCAGACCCTACTGACTTCTGTCGCGCAATTGTGATCTGCGCGTGAAGTTGTAAAAGTGAAAATCACACAACCGTGAACGTCGCTTCCTGCCGGTCTGCGCCGTTGATTTGAAGGATCAGACGGTGGGTTCCCGGATGCCAGGTAAAGGTAGACGCATTCGCCTTTAGCTTATGGGTCTTGGTCACCTTAAAAGCTCTTTTTGGGCCGACTTGGCTTTGTTTCAGCTTGAAAACCTTTTCAGCACTACGTCCATTCGGTCGGGAAAATTCAATCCGGTAATCGACCAAAATCGGCATATCTTGCTCAGAAGCAATGTCACAATCAAAGATCAGACTGTCGCCAATCGCAACGTCTGGGGTCTTGATATCCAGTTTAACCTGAAGCGGTGCATTCAACTGATACCCAAGCGCTTCCATCGCGCCAGGGTGACCCGATTTTATCAAGGTGCGCAATGCGTGCCGGGTGATCCAATCCAGTTCCTTCTTATCTTGCCCCCCTTCCGCTTTCCAACCAGCAAGTGTGGCAAGTACTTTATCAGGGTCCTTTTTTGACAAATCGTTAAGATGATTGGCCACGGAACGGGTTACGAAACGTGTCGGATCGCCATAAAGCAAGCCAAGCAAAGGCAATGTTTGATTGGCATCCAAATTGACCGCTTTAGCCCAGGGCAGTTTTGGTCGGGTTCCCTCGCTCACCAATCTGCGCACGTGATAGTTTTCGTCGCCCGCCCAGGTCCGCAATGTATCAAGGGTTTGCGACGGCCACCGGACCAGAAACGGTCGGATGTAGAACTCCATCGAAAACCGCTGGGTCGCGCGATACAAAAGCTCCATCGCGCGTTCACGATGCGTTTCCATGCCATGACGAACAGCCAGAATACCCGGAATAGCATGAATGAAATGGCCAAAATCATCGTCTTTCAAGGTCGGGTCGAGCGGCGGCGGCATTGCGGCTTCCAGTTGCAAGGCCATCTGTTCGAAATCCGGGTTCAATTGACCCTGAATACAATCCGCCATCCACTCCATCCGGGCCATCAACTCCCGTTCATCGAACCCGGACAGGGCTTCCCGCTCAAAGCGTTCCGAGTCAAAATCTAACACAGCAGCGCCAAATTCACGCGCAAGCTGCCCAACCGTTTCGGCATTGAACAGATGGTCTTTCAACGAAAATTTTTCGACCATCGTTTATATCGTCGCGTTTGTCGCACCACCGTCGAGCAAAATGTTTTGCCCAACGATGAAACCTGCATGCTGCGAACACAAGAAAGCACAGGTCGCGCCAAACTCAGTGGCCGTACCATAGCGTCGGGCCGGGATGTTTGCCGCGCGCCGAACGCGCGCTTCTTCCATAGAGATGCCTTCCTGCGCAGCGACCGGCGCATCTAGCGATTCTGCGCGATCCGTCGCATGAATGCCTGGCAAAAGGTTGTTAATATTCACGCCTTTTTCCGCCACCTGACGGCTGGTTCCTGCAACATACCCCGTCAACCCCGTGCGCGCGGCATTGGAGAGACCAAGTTGCGGAATCGGGGCTTTTACCGATTGCGAAGTGATATTGACGACACGTCCCCAACCGCGTGACATCATCCCCGGCACGAGCGCTTTGATCATAGCAATCGGGGCCAGCATATTTGCATCCAGCGCCTTGATGAAATCTTCGCGATCCCAATCATGCCACATGCCGGGCGGCGGACCGCCGGCATTATTTACCAGAATGTCGGCATCACCTGCCGCCGCCAGAACCAAGGCGCGCCCATCATCACTTGCGATATCTGCAGCAATCGTCGTGACCGAAACGTTGAATTCTGACCTGATAGATGCGGCAGCAGATTCCAAGGCATCGCTACCACGTGCGTTCATCACCAAATCAACGCCAGCTTCGGCCAATGCACGCGCGCACCCCAGTCCTAATCCCTTAGATGACGCACAAACAACCGCGCGTTTACCTTTAATGCCTAAATCCATGTCATAATTCCCCTGAAGTTTGCGCATGAGTAACATTAGAAGGACCCCGAAAACCAGCGTCGCCCCTGAGAATTCTTTTGTCACACCTCTGTGAAGAGATGCGTGGCTCACCCCGTCCCAAAGGAATGCACATGACCCCGGTCCATCTGCCCCTAAAACAGCCCCATATTTTCCCGGTTTTCCGGGCCGATGATATGCGCTGTCTTCTGGGCGCGAACCAAGGAGATAACATGGGCTTTGCGGCCGAACTTGTGCCAGATGACGTTTATTGTCTGGTTCCTACAGCGCGCGTGCATGACCTAAGTTTACGTTGCCACACGAGTGATTTCAGCGTCTCAGAACACAGCCCTATTGGGGAACCCAGAACACCAGTTCATTTAGATTGTGCAATAACGTGCATGGGCAGTGACGGATCAACCGTTGAAGCGTTGATTCTGGTGGCCGTTGACAATCTGAGCCACGCAAAAGATGTTTTTGTGCTGCCAATCTGTCCGTTATCCCCTGATATCGCATACCGGTTGATCGACATCGATGTTGAAGCCGTTTCCACAAGAATGGCTGAACTGACCTGCGCTGCCTTTGGAAAAGGCACTCAGATCACCCTAGCCAATGGCATACAATGTGCTGTCGAGAACCTTAAACCGGGTGATCTTGTGCTGACCCGCGATGACGGTATCCGCCCAATACGATCGATTGGCCATCGGATAGAACGCGCAACAGGCCTCCGTGCTCCGGTGCGAATACCCGCCGGTACCCTTTACAACTCAACGGATCTCTTGGTCAGCCCCGAACATCGATTTTTGATTTACCAACGCCAACGGCATGGGGCCGGTGATCGTCCCGAAGTAACAGTCAAAGCAAGCCAACTCTTGAACCAAACATCTATTGTACAAGATGAGGCGGGTTACGTGCAGTACTACCAGCTAGTGTTTGACACACATCAGATTATTTTCGCCGAAGGGATTGCCGCAGAGACGATGAGACCAATCGATTTGGACTACGCCTTGGATGACAAAAAATCGTACGGTATTTCGCGCCACATCAGATCACAAAACCCGGCATACCGGGAATTTGATATCGAAAACGCGTTCTTTGATGGTTCTGACGCGATCCAATATCTCCAATGGGCTGCCCGAGGCTAACCCCGAGATCTCTTGCACTGGGTTCGCCCCTCGCCTATAGCCGCTTGCATGCTGGATACATCTAAAAACCGCCCGGATTTACCCCCCGAGATCGCGCGCCGCCGCACCTTTGCCATCATCAGCCACCCTGATGCCGGCAAAACTACTCTTACAGAGAAGTTTTTGCTCTTTGGCGGGGCCATCCAAATGGCCGGGCAAGTTCGCGCTAAAGGCGAAGCGCGACGTACCCGTTCGGATTTTATGGCGATGGAGAAAGACCGTGGCATCTCAGTTTCGGCATCGGCAATGTCATTTGACTTTAAAGAGTTCAGATTCAATCTTGTGGACACGCCCGGCCACTCAGATTTTTCGGAAGACACCTACCGCACGTTAACCGCAGTCGATGCCGCAGTTATGGTCATCGATGGCGCCAAGGGCGTGGAGAGCCAAACGCAAAAACTCTTCGAGGTTTGCCGCATGCGCGACCTTCCAATATTGACATTTTGCAACAAAATGGATCGCGAAAGCAGAGATGTTTTCGAAATTATTGATGAAATTCAAGAAAATCTCGCAATTGACGTAACACCAGCAAGTTGGCCAATTGGCGTCGGTCGTGATTTCCTTGGATGTTATGATATGTTGCGGGATCGTCTAGAATTGATGGACCGGGCGGATCGAAACCGCGTCGCAGAATCCATCGAAATAAACGGTCTGGATGATCCCAAATTGGCAGAACATGTCCCTGCCCAAATGCTTGAAAAATTACGCGAAGATCTGGAAATGGCGCGTGCTCTGTTGCCCCCATTGGACATGGCCGCGCTGCACGAAGGTTCATTGACCCCCATTTGGTTTGGATCAGCAATCAATTCATTTGGCGTCAAAGAACTGATGGAAGGGATCGCGAATTACGGGCCGCAACCGCAAATCCAATCCGCGCAACCTCGGCAGGTTTTACCGGAGGAAAATAAGGTCGCGGGTTTTGTCTTCAAAGTTCAAGCAAATATGGACCCAAAACACCGTGATCGCGTGGCATTCGTACGTCTTGCATCGGGCCACTTCCATCGAGGCATGAAACTAACCCACGTCAGGTCCAAAAAACAAATGGCAATCACAAACCCAGTGATGTTTCTCGCCTCGGACAGAGAATTGGCCGAAGAGGCCTGGGCCGGTGACATCATTGGTATTCCAAACCACGGCCAATTGCGTATTGGCGACACATTGACCGAAGGTGAAGCGATCCGTGTGACCGGCATTCCCTCCTTTGCCCCGGAACTGTTGCAAGGTGTGCGCGCAGGTGACCCTTTAAAAGCAAAACACCTTGAAAAAGCGTTGATGCAGTTTGCAGAAGAAGGCGCTGCAAAGGTGTTTAAACCCGCAATTGGATCCGGGTTCATTGTTGGCGTGGTTGGGCAACTTCAGTTTGAGGTTTTGGCCAGTCGGATTGAACTTGAATATGGTCTTCCAGTGCGTTTCGAGCCGTCGCAATTCACCTCAGCGCGTTGGGTAAATGGTGACAAGCGGGCTGTCGAAGATTTCGCAGATAAGAACAAACAACACATCTCGCATGATCACGACGGCGATGTCGTTTATCTCACACGGCTTCAATGGGATATTGATCGCGTGGATCGCGACTATCCCGATGTCAAATTGACGGCGACAAAAGAGATGATGGTTTAAAGCCCCATTAAGCCAGCACACCTATGGCGACTCATCAGTAAACCCACGCCGGAAATTGATCAAAACCCCGGGACCATTGGGCATGTTATCACTATTTACCGCCCTCATGGGTAAAAAATGACGCCTAACAGCATCGAAGTTAACGACAAAGACGCCCTTTCGCGCCAAATGTTTGACCGCAAGGCTTTGAGTTGTTAAGCAAGCGCAGCGTATCGCGGCACAGGCCGCCACTAGGGCCGTGCGGGCCGATATGAATGCTGCCGC
Source organism: Roseobacter sp. (assembly GCA_039983935.1). GTDB lineage: Bacteria > Pseudomonadota > Alphaproteobacteria > Rhodobacterales > Rhodobacteraceae > Roseobacter. Next base: position 447,270 of record JBDWVP010000028.1, read on the forward strand.
GGGCCAAGGAATGTGTCCGCAAACGACGGATACATATGACTAAATTTTCTGATTTGAACCTTAACCCCAAGGTCCTGAAAGCCATTGACGAAGCTGGGTACGAATCTCCCACTCCTATTCAGGCAGGCGCTATTCCCCCAGCTTTGGAAGGACGTGATGTTCTTGGGATTGCGCAAACCGGTACGGGAAAAACGGCCAGCTTTACGCTCCCCATGATCACTCTGCTTGCGCGCGGTCGCGCACGCGCTCGAATGCCGCGCAGCTTGGTTTTATGCCCAACACGGGAATTGGCCGCGCAAGTCGCAGAAAACTTTGACACCTACACGAAACACTTAAAACTGACCAAAGCCCTATTGATTGGCGGCGTGTCTTTCAAAGAGCAAGACAGGCTGATCGACAAAGGCGTCGATGTCTTGATCGCGACACCGGGACGTTTGCTCGATCATTTCGAACGTGGAAAACTGTTGCTCACTGGCGTGCAGATCATGGTTGTAGATGAAGCCGACCGTATGCTCGACATGGGGTTCATTCCTGACATCGAACGTATCTTCAGCCTAACCCCCTTCACCCGGCAAACCTTGTTTTTCTCTGCCACAATGGCCCCGGAAATTGAACGGATCACAAACACATTCCTATCTGCCCCTGAACGGATCGAAGTTGCCCGTCAGGCCACAACGTCAGAGACCATCGAGCAGGGTGTTTTGAAATTCAAAGCCTCGCGTCGAGACCGTGAGGGTACAGAAAAACGCAAAGTTCTGCGTGGATTTATTGAGGCTGAAGGTGAAAAATGCAGCAATGCCATCATTTTCTGCAACCGTAAAACCGACGTCGATATCGTTGCTAAGTCACTGAAAAAATATGGCTATGATGCCGCACCAATCCATGGTGATCTTGACCAAAGCCAACGTACGCGCACGTTGGACGGGTTCCGCGATGGATCCTTGCGGTTCCTATGTGCATCTGATGTCGCTGCGCGCGGCCTTGACGTACCCTCCGTCAGCCACGTGTTCAATTACGACGTTCCTGGCCACGCTGAGGACTACGTTCACCGGATTGGGCGCACAGGTCGCGCCGGACGGGATGGCAAAGCAATCATGATTTGTGTGCCACGTGATGAAAAAAACCTTGAGGATATTGAACGGCTGGTCCAACGCGAAATCCCCCGGTTAGAAAACCCGCTGGGCACGGTAGAACCAGAAGTATTGCAAACATCTGAGGAAAAACCCTCGCTGGACAAACCAAAGCGCAGCCGTTCGAGAACCCGCAAGAAAGATGAAACCCCGACTGAAGAACAAGCTGTTGTCGTTGAAACCTTGCCCACAGAACCAAGCCAAGAGTCCAAACCGCGCAGTCGTGGCGGACGCAACCGTTCAGGCCGTGCCGATCAGGAAAAGAACACTGTTCTGGGCTTGGGTGATCACACACCCGAATTCATAGGGCTTAGCTTTCAGGAACGTATCGCGAGTTGATTGCAACCTTGTTGCGGAACCGTGATCGTTTTTTAGAAAGCCCAGACTGGCGGACACGATTGGCGTTATAAAAATAACGCCAATCTCCAATCAATTTTCAGTAAAGACCGACTAGTCTAATTCAACCGAGACGGCTGATAACCACCGTTACTTCGGGTTTTTTGCCGATTTCTTCCATAGAAGTTTGACGCGCGACACGCCGCAACCCTTCGTTCAGTTTTGCATCATCACGCAATGTTTTGGCACCAGCCCGCCCAAGCCACTGACTGAGGTCTGCTTCTAACACGTCGACCAGCGCCGCCTTGCTGCTTCCCATTTCTGGCAAGCCCTTGAGCTCACACCACGGCTCGCCAAGTGGTTCATCTTCCTCGTCGACGATCAGCGTTACGATAACATGGCCATTAAGCGCCATTCGAATCCGATCCCGTACGACGCCATCCATCGCACCGATTTGCACCGAGCCATCTAAATAAGTTCGTCCAGTTTCAATATATTCAGCGATTTTGGGCTGATTGCCCGACAGGTCCACCATCATGCCATTCACGGCTAAAACACCATTCATTCCGTTGTTTTTTGCGATCTTGACGTGTTCGCGCAAATGCCGATGTTCCCCATGCATAGGGATCAAAACCTGCGGATTTACGATGCTGCTGAGGCGTTCAAGGTCAGGGCGGTTGGCATGGCCTGAGACATGATACAAACCGGAACTGTCGTCCACAACATCCACACCCTGCTCGGAGAATGCGTTGATGATGCGAATGACACCTTTTTCATTTCCCGGGATCGTTTTGGATGAAAACAGGAACAAATCTCCTTCCTTCATTTCAATCCCCTGATATTTTCCTCGCGCCAGTTGAGCTGACGCCGCGCGCCGTTCGCCTTGGCTACCGGTTACCAGCAACATGAGATTTTCGCGTGGGATGGATCTTGCATCCTCTGGGCTCACGACGCTGGGGAAGTCAGACAAGACGCCGGTTTCGATCGACGCCTCGACCATCCGACGCATTGCACGCCCCATCAGAACGATCGAGCGCCCTGCCCTAACCCCAGCTTCGGCCAAAGTTTTCACACGCGCCACGTTTGAGGCAAAGGTCGTCGCGACAACCATTCCGGATGCGTTTTTCACCAATTTAGTTATCTCAGGGCCAACACTCGCCTCTGAGCGCCCTGCAGTTTGGGAAAATACATTGGTGCTATCACAAACGAATGCTTTCACACCATTTTTACTGACATCCGCCCATAAATCCGGGTCGAACGGTTCACCTACCAACGGGGTTTCGTCCAATTTGAAATCGCCGGAATGGATCACGCGCCCATCTGGGCTGTCGACAATCAACGCAGAGCTTTCAGGAATGGAGTGTGACATCGGCAAAAAACCGACTTTGAACGGCCCGGCCTGGATCGTCTCAGGCCAAGCAGAAACTGTTTGCACAGCGTCCTCCGGATGCCCGTGTTCCTGCATTTTTCGCCGCGCAATATTTGCCGTGAAAGCCCGCGCATAAATCGGCGCACCCAGATGTTCGTAGGTGTGGGCGACCGCGCCGATGTGATCTTCATGAGCATGTGTTATGAAAACAGCTTCGATCTGATCACGCCGTTCACGCAGCCAAGCCATGTCCGCCAAGATTAAATCTACGCCCGGGCTTCCGTCCATATCCGGAAATGCGACCCCAAGATCGACGACGATCAAACGTTCTTTGCCCGGGGTGCCATATCCATATACGTAGGTATTCATACCAATTTCACCTGCCCCCCCGAGAGGCAGATATATCAAACGATCATTGCTCATAATCTAAGCATTTTCCTTATTAAATGTGTGGATCACGGTCAGACCGTGCATCGTTAAATCATCTTGATAGCCGTCAAACAGGGCTTCTGCCTGTTGAAAAAGGGGGGCCAACCCACCTGTTGAGATCACGCGCATCTTGCGGGCGCGCTCCGCCATTATCCGATCGCATATCTCACGGACGAGGCCGACATAACCCCAAAAAACACCAGACTGCATACAGGCCACGGTATTTGTTCCCACAACACGTTGCGGTTTTGAGATTTCAACGTTTGGAAGTGCCGCTGCGGCGCGATGTAACGCCTCAAGGCTAAGGTTCACACCAGGTGCAATGACCCCGCCGACGTAGGCGCCATCCGTGTCAACCACATCAAAGGTCGTGGCTGTCCCAAAGTCGACCATAATGAGATCGCCGCCATAAAGATCATATCCAGCGACTGTATTTACAAGTCGATCGGGACCGACCTGCGTACCTTCGTCTACGCGCACATCAACCGGTAACAAACAATCGGACTTTCCAACGACCAAAGGGCGTGCACCAAAATAGCGATCAGAAAACACGCGTAAATTAAATACCACCCGGGGAACTGTTGATGAAATAATAACGTCTGTAATGGTGACGTCCAGTTTTTGGAACTGCATCAACGAACTCAGCCAAACATAGTACTGGTCGGCAGTGCGTTGCCATTCCGTTGCTGTGCGCCACGTGGCGAGAAACTTGTCACCGTCCCATATTGAAAAAACTGTATTCGTATTTCCACAGTCAATCGCCAACAACATGTTCGAGCTCCTTGGCCATTAGAAAAAAACGTCGGCGGCCGCAATTGACATCACGCCGCGCGGGCCGCGTAACACAAGATGACCCTTAGCGTCCACGTCCTGGAAAATCCCTGTGAAACTTTCACGGGTGGTACGGGCGGTTATTGTTTCTCCCAGACGGGCCGCATGGGCCAACCAGGCAAGCCGAATTGGCGCAAAACCGTGATCCATAAACTGGCGCTCCAAGACGGCATAGTGAGAGGCCAAAATATCTAGGAATGCTTCCGGGGTGACAACTATCGACAATTCGCCCCGAAGCGAAACAGGCGGCAGAGCGCCCTGTTCAACATCCGCAAGGTCTGGTGCATTCACCAAATTAATGCCGATACCAATACTCAAAACATCCGATTGCCCTGCGCTTTCGAGCAGAATACCAGCGACTTTTCCACCGTTCAACAACACATCATTTGGCCACTTTAGGACAAATGCTTCCGGTTTACCGGTAAGCTCGACAAACGCGCGGTAGAGAGCCAGCGACGTAACAAAAGAACGCAATGCGGCCTGCATCGGAGGTTCCTGAATTCTCAAGACCAACGACGCCGCAAAACTCCCCTGCCCCATAGACCAAGAGCGACCCCGTCGTCCTCGTGCAGCGGATTGTCTGTGGGCAAGGAGCCAAAACGGCGCAGGGGTGTCTTTAACCTTCAGACATGCTTCGTCCAGAGTTGACCCAACTTCTGCGAGGACAAACCGTCCGTATCCTATAGGCCAATTGCTCACGAATCTTCAGTCGGCAGTTCATCCGTAAACGCGCATTTAAAAATACGGAGGAAAGGATGCTTAATTAACAAGCGTAGCTGCTGCTGCAGCTGCTGCTGCCTCAACACCAAACATATTGACGATCCCTAACAGCATCACGGCCGCAGAGGCCATCAAGAAGCCCCAAAGAACGGTTGACCCGCCCGTATCCAGTCCTTCTTCACTTTCATCGCCAAAATACATAAAGAAGACGATTCGCAGGTAGTAATACGCACCGATTACTGACGCCACAACACCCGCTACGGCAAGCCACACCAAGCCACCCTCATAGGCCGCGCGCAAGACGTAAAATTTACCAAAGAACCCGAGCATTGGCGGAACACCTGCCAACGAGAACAACAAAACCAACATTGCCAGCGCTTTGCCAGGTTCTTTTTTTGCGTACATATTCAAGGATCGAATGTCTGTAACCGGTTGCCCGTCGCGTTCCATCATCAGGATAAAGGCAAATGTCCCAACGTTCATTGTGACATAGATCGCCATGTAGATCAGCATGGCCTGAACACCAAGCACCGTGCCTGCAGCCAGCCCCATCAACGCATATCCCATGTGCGCGATAGACGAGAATGCCATCAGCCGTTTGATGTTCGTCTGTCCAATCGCGGCAACCGCGCCGAGGAACATAGAACACACAGACAAAAGCGCAACAACTTGGCTCCAGTCACTTATCGCATTACCAAACGCGTCGTGAAGAACCCGTGCAAACATTCCCATCGCCGCCACTTTTGGTGCCGTTGCGAAAAAGGCCGTGATCGGTGTTGGAGCCCCTTCGTAAACGTCGGGTGTCCACATATGAAACGGTACCGCAGAGACTTTGAAAGCAAGGCCGGAAATCAGGAAGACCAATCCAAAGAGCAGCCCCAAAGAGACCTCTCCGTGATGCGCCGTTTCGATAATCCCCGCAAAGAGTGTTGTGCCCGCATAACCGTAAACGAGCGACGCACCGTACAGCAGCAAACCAGAAGAGAGCGCGCCGAGGACAAAATATTTCAAGCCCGCTTCCGTGGATTTGACGCTATCGCGGCGTAGCGATGCAACGACGTAAAGCGCCAGCGATTGCAGTTCGAGCCCCATATAAAGCGTCATCAAATCGCCTGCGGACACCATGACCATCATCCCCACAGCTGACAACGCAATCAAAAGGGGATATTCGAACCGCAACAAATCGCGGCTGCGCATGTAGTTTTCGGACATTACCAAAACGGCAGCAGCGGAGAATAGAATTGTCACCTTTGCAAACCGAGCAAAGCCATCCTCAACCAACATTCCGTTGAAGGCGACGTTGGTTCCCTGCTCGCCTACGATAATCCAGGTTCCAAGCAGTACCATCAACAAAGCAGTCGTCCAGACAAGCGTCGAGGCCAACGCGTCTTTGGTTGTGTAGACCGCAACCAACAGCATCACCATCGCATAGACAGATAGCAAGATTTCGGGAAGGATGAGGGTCAGATCAGCGGAAGTCATGTCAACCGTCCTTTAATTCGATGCCACTTGGCTTGCAGCTTCTGCTGCGGCCAGCGCCGTGTCATAATTTGCCACCAGAGCAGTAACCGCAGGGCCGGTCACATCCAATACAAATGCCGGGTAAACGCCTAAGAGTAGCGTCATCACCACCAATGGTGCAAAAATCCAACGTTCGCGAGTGGTCATGTCAGTGATTGTCTTGAGGCTTTCCTTGATAAGGTCACCCATGACAACCCTCCGGTACAACCACAGCGCATAGGCCGCTGAGAAAATCACGCCCGTCGTTGCGACCGCCGCAACCCACGTATTCACTTGAAAAACGGCCATCAGCGTCAAAAATTCGCCCACAAAACCAGAGGTTCCGGGCAAGCCGACGTTTGCCATCGTGAACAGCATAAAGATCAGCGCATATGCGGGCATCCGGGTCACAAGGCCACCATAGGCGTCGATATCACGCGTGTGCATCCGGTCATAAATCACTCCGACGCATAAGAACAATGCGCCAGAGATGAAGCCGTGGCTAATCATTTGAAAAATCGCGCCATCAACACCTTGCTGGTTAGCCGCGAAAATACCCATGGTGACAAACCCCATGTGTGCAACAGATGAATAGGCAATCAACTTTTTCATATCCTCCTGCACCAATGCCACTAGCGACGTGTAGACAATCGCAATGGCTGACATCCACAGAACCATTGGAGACCAAATCTCGGTCGCTACCGGGAACATCGGGAGTGTGAAGCGGATGAAACCATATCCTCCGAGCTTCAACAAAATTGCAGCCAAAACAACTGACCCTGCAGTCGGCGCTTGCACGTGCGCGTCCGGCAGCCATGTGTGAACAGGCCACATCGGCATCTTAACGGCGAAGCTTGCAAAGAAGGCTAGGAACAATAGTGTTTGCAATCCGCCGACAACCTGAACACCCAAGATCGAGAAGGTTTCAAAGGCAAATTCATGGCGCAACAGCACCTCTATGTCCGTCGTTTGCGCATCCGCAAACATCCCAACCATCGCAACAAGCATCAAAACCGACCCGAGGAAGGTATAAAGGAAGAACTTGAAACTCGCATAAATGCGGTTCGCTCCGCCCCAGATCCCAATGATGAGGAACATCGGGATGAGCCCTGCCTCAAAGAAGAGGTAAAAGAGCACAAGATCGAGGGCCATGAAAACACCAAGCATCAGTGTTTCTAGAAGCAAGAACGCGATCATGTATTCCTTGATCCGCGTGGAAACGTTCCAGGATGCGGCAATAACCAACGGCATCATAAAGGTCGTCAACATGACGAAGAGCACGGAAATTCCGTCAACGCCCATTTTGTATTGCAGGCCTAGCAACCACGCGCGTTCTTCTACGAATTGGAACCCTGTGTCATCGGCATCAAACCCAAAGAAGATGAAAAGGGACACAAGGAACGTGACTGACGTGGCCGAAAGTGCAGCCCATTTCGCATTGCGGTGCGCGAATTCATCGTCGCCGCGCAAAAAGACAGCCAAAATCAACGCTGCAAAAGCCGGGATGAATGTAACGATAGTCAGAAGAAGGTTATCCATTACTGTGTTCCTCCGGACAGAGACATCCATGTGACCAACACGGCAATACCGATAACCATCGCAAATGCGTAGGTGAAGATATAGCCAGACTGCGCGCGTCCTGCGAGCTTGGTGAAGAATGGGATGATTCCCATCGCAATGCCGTTCAACCCACCGTCAATCACATTACCATCCCCACGTTTCCAGAGGAAGCGACCGATCCGTTTGGCTGGGCCGACAAACAGGATGTTGAACAGTTCGTCAAAGTACCATTTGTTTTTAAGAAACAAGTACAGTGGGCGCTGATTTTCGGCCAGCCGTTTGGGCAGTTCCGGATTAACGATATAGAACCAATAGGCGACAAGAAAGCCAAGCAACATCGCTGCAAACGGAGATGTTTTCACCCAATACGGTACTTTGTGAGCGTCATCGAGCAAGGTATTGTCAGGTGCGATGTAGATCGCCCCTTGGCCCGGTTGACCCGTAAAGGCGTAATGATGTTCTGCATCTTTTACACCGTGGTCATTGCCCTCGTCAGTGTGATCACCGTCATGATCATCATCATGCGCCTCACCATGTTCAGACGCCTCCGCATAGGGAATACCGTAGAATTTGGCCACTTTATCGGTGTGACCAAAGAAAGAGCCATACCAAACCATACCAGCTAAGATCGCGCCAAGCGCCAAAACGCCCAAGGGGATCAACATAACCATCGGGCTTTCATGCGCATGGTCATGGGTATGTTTGTCCCCGCGCGGCTTGCCGTAAAAGGTTAGGAACATCAACCGCCAGCTGTAAAAGCTGGTAAAGAGCGCGGCGATTACCAACAACCAGAAGCCATACATCGACCCAGCGGCGAAAGCACTTTCGACGATTGCATCTTTGGATTGGAACCCAGCGAACCCGATTGGGATTTCACCCAAAGTCACAATCCAAACAGGAATACCGACGCCGGTGATCGCCAACGTGCCGATCATCATCGCCCAGAACGTATAAGGGATTTTTTTGCGCAGACCGCCATAGTTCATCATGTCTTGTTCATGATGCATCGCGTGAATGACTGAGCCGGCACCCAAAAACAACATCGCCTTGAAAAACGCATGGGTAAAGAGATGGAACATCGCAGCGGAATACATTCCAACACCCGCGGCAACGAACATATAGCCCAACTGAGAACAGGTCGAATAAGCAATAACGCGTTTAATATCGGTCTGAACAAGACCTACAGTGGCCGCGAAAAAGGCTGTTGTTGCTCCCAGAACGGTAATGAAGGCAGTCGCTTGAGGCGCAAATTCCATGATGGGTGACATACGGCACACAAGGAAAACACCCGCTGTGACCATTGTCGCAGCATGGATCAACGCCGAAACGGGCGTCGGCCCTTCCATCGCATCGGGCAGCCAAGTATGTAACAATAGCTGCGCCGATTTTCCCATCGCGCCAATGAATAGTAACATCGCGATCAGGTTTGCTGCGTTCCATTCGGTCCACAAGAATGCCAATTGTGTCTCAGCCAATTCTGGCGCCCCGGCGAAGACGTCATCAAAATTGATGCTATCCGTTAGGTAAAACAGACCGAAAATACCCAGGGCAAAGCCAAAATCACCGACACGGTTGACAACAAAAGCTTTTATGGCTGCGGCGTTCGCAGTTGGTTTACGATAGTAAAATCCAATCAACAGGTAGGACGCAACGCCCACGCCTTCCCATCCAAAAAACATCTGAACCAGATTGTCCGACGTTACCAACATCAGCATCGCGAAAGTAAAGAAAGATAGATATGCAAAGAACCGTGGCTTATAGCTTTCGCCTTCTTTCCATTGCGGATCTTTGTCCATGTATCCAAAGGAATAGAGATGCACGAGGCTCGACACAGTTGTGATGACGATCAACATGATCGCCGTCAGCCGATCAAGCCGGATGGCCCAATCCGTGCTGAGCGATCCGCTTTCGATAAAGCGTAAAATCGTAATTTGTTCGGTTACACCGTCAAACGACAGGAAAACAATCCATGATAGAAACGCCGAGAAAAACAGCATTCCGGTCGCCACCCAACATGCAGCCGTTTCGCCAATTATTTTCCAGCCAAATCCACACAGGATAGCGCCGATAAACGGGGCAAAGAGAAGAATAGTTTCCATGATCTTAGCCCTTCATCACGTTGGCGTCTTCAACGGCGATTGTGCCGCGATTTCTAAAGAAGCACACAAGAATAGCCAATCCGATCGCTGCTTCCGCGGCAGCGACAGTCAGGACAAAAAGTGTGAAAACCTGCCCGACGAGATCACCATGCATCCAAGAGAACGCCACCAAATTGATGTTAACGGCCAAGAGCATCAGCTCGATGCTCATCAGCATGATGATGATGTTCTTTCGGTTCAGAAAAAGGCCGAAGATACCGATCACAAAAAGTGTCGCAGCGACGGTCAAATAGTGTTCAATTCCAATCATGTGCTACCATCTCAGCTCTAGCAAGGGGTGGCCGTGTTGTTCACACGCGTGTTGAGCCAAAGGCGCAACAACAGTTTCTTTTTTCAGTGGCTGTTTTACAGCGTTGTGAGGGTCCAGAAGAAAGTTCTCTGGCGCATGATCGCTTTCAAAACGTGCTGCATACGTCTGTTCAATACAGTCGAAACTATCGATCGTAAGTGCACTGCTCGTCTCGCCTTTTTGACAGGTATGTAGCTGAACCTGGCCTTCGCCAAAACGCTTGCTTGCGATCGCGTAGTACGCATCGGTTTCCCCGTCGGGTGTCTCAACAGGCGTTTCCGCGCCAGTTAGACCATCGACCGCACTGGGAACGCGCATCGACATCAGCGCGACACCAGTCTTATGATGAATGCACGGCTTCATGCGTTACAGGCCCTGCCCTGGTTTGACGTCTTTCAATTCCATTGCCATGGCTGGATCGCGCATCATTTGAGCAACCACGTCTTGGCGCTTCACATCTGAACGATGGCGCAGTGTCAGCACAATCGCGCCAATCATCGCAACAAGTAGGATCAGGCCCGACAGCTGGAACAAGAGGAAATATTGATCATACAAGATGACGCCAAGCGCTGCTGTATTGTGCTGATCTGCCGGAATGGTTTGTGCAAGCATGCTTTCAGCAGCCGAGTTGCTTTCCCATGCACCAAAAGCCATGATGAATTGCATTAGGATAATGAGCCCAATCAACAAAGCGAGCGGCATGTATTTAGCCATCTCTGCTTTCAGCTCTTCAAAATCCACATCCAGCATCATCACAACAAACAAGAAAAGAACCGCGACCGCGCCCACATAAACGATGATCAACAGCATCGCCACGAATTCGGCCCCCATCAGGACAAACAAACCAGCGGCAGAAAGAAACGCGAGGATCAACCACAGGACAGAGTGCACAGGATTGCGGCTAATTACCGTGAACAATCCCCCAGCTATCACGCTGATAGCAAAAAGATAAAAGGCAAAAACGGTCATTCTTCGTCCTTTTCTTCATCTAGAACCTGTTGCGCCAATTCCAGCGCACGGGTCATGGCAGGAAGACCTGCAAACATCGACATTTGGCCAATAGTTTCAACGATATGTTGTTGGCTTGCGCCCGCTTCGACCGCGTGCCGCACCGCCTGACGAAAAGCAAGGTCGTTTTGCGCGCCCTGCATTGTCAGACCCGCCAGCGTCAACAGCATGCGCGTGCGTGCGTCCAAGCCGCCATCATTCAACGCGTTGCCAAACATCATTTCCATCATATCTTTAGGCATCGTGCCCATCATCTTTTCAAAACCATTAGGTGAAAACGCTTCCATCGCGGGAAAGCTCTTGGCCATTTCCTGGGCTTGCGACAGCATCGCCGCGAACGGGTTAGCACCTTCGAATGGGTTCTTAGGATCACTCATGCTTGGCCCTCGGCATTCAAAAAGATATGTGGCGCGGCGGTATTCATCTGTACGGTGCATCCAACTCGAGATTACGCGCGATCTCGGCTTCCCAGCGCTCACCATTGGCCAATAGCTTATCTTTATCGTAATAAAGCTCTTCGCGGGTTTCTGTGGAAAACTCAAAATTTGGGCCTTCGACAATTGCATCAACCGGGCATGCTTCCTGACAGAAGCCGCAGTAAATGCACTTGGTCATATCGATGTCGTACCGAGTGGTGCGTCGGCTGCCATCATCGCGTGGTTCTGCGTCGATTGTGATCGCCTGTGCAGGACAGATCGCCTCGCACAATTTGCACGCGATGCAACGCTCTTCGCCATTTGGATAGCGCCGAAGGGCATGCTCACCGCGGAAACGCGGGCTGAGCGGGCCTTTTTCATGCGGGTAATTCAAGGTGGCCTTGGGGGCAAAGAAATACTTTAACCCAAGCTTCATGCCGACCCAAAAATCCTGCAACAGGAAGTATTTGGCTGCGCGTGTGTAGTCGATCTGTGTCATATCAGCCTCCCATACCCCAGCGTGCATACGCACCCCAGAACCATTCGAATTTTGCCGCAAATGCAACGAAGACAACCCAAACCAAGCTGAATGGTAGGAAAACTTTCCAGCCAAGACGCATCAGCTGATCGTAGCGGTAGCGCGGTGTAATGGCCTTTACCATTGCGAAGATGAAGAAGAAGAAGGCCATCTTGGCGACCATCCAAATCACCCCATCAGGCAAGCCTGGAATCGGCGACAACCAACCCCCAAAGAATAGCAACGTCGTCAAAGCGCACATCAGGAATATCGCGATGTATTCGCCCGCCATAAACAACAGGAATGGTGTTGAGGAGTATTCAACTTGATAGCCGGCCACCAATTCTGATTCCGCTTCAGGCAAATCAAACGGAGGGCGATTTGTCTCAGCTAAACAGCTGATAAAAAACAAAAATACCATCGGGAAATGCGGCAACCAGTACCAGCTGAAAAAACCGAATGCGCCATCTTGTGCAGCAACGATGCCGCCAAAATTCATCGAGCCGGTAGAAATGATGACACCGATAATGATGAGACCCAAAGAGACTTCATAGGAAATCATCTGTGCCGCTGATCGCAAGGATCCGAGGAAAGGGTATTTCGAGTTAGAGGCCCAACCTCCCATGATGACGCCGTAAACTTCGAGCGAAGAGATCGCCATCACAAACAGAATAGCAACGTTGATATCGCTCAGGACCCAGCCGTCATTGAATGGGATCACCGCCCATGCCAACAATGCAAGCACAAAAGACGTCAATGGTGCCAACATGAACACCGTTTTATCAGCGCCGGCCGGTACAACGACCTCTTTTACAACATACTTCAGTGCATCAGCCACGGTCTGCAAAAGCCCGAACGTGCCAACCACATTGGGGCCGCGGCGCATCTGCACAGCCGCCCAGATCTTACGGTCGCCATAGACCAGAAACAGCAACGAAACCATCACAAATCCGACGACAGCAAGCACCTGCGCCAGAATGAGGACGGCAATGCCGCCGGGAGTGGTAAAGAATTCAGCCATATGTCCTCACACCATCGGTATTCCGCTTTCCTCACAGGCTGCCGCAGTGACTTCTGCGTCAATTTTGACAAGCCCATCAGGTATGGTTGGCGAGATGGTGTAAACAGCATCTGCCGACCACACGCCACCCTCTTTATAAAATTTTGTTCGTAAATGCCGTGCAAATCCATAGCCACGATCAAGCGTATATCGCGCTGCTGCGCAATTCGCATAATCCCGCACGTCATCCTCGCTTTGCGCATTTCTCATGGCGACGTTGAACTGGACCAAATCGGAATCCAATACAGTGGCTTCAATCCCGAAATATTCAGGAATGAAATCCTCTGCAGTTGGAACCGCTGGCGTACAGGCCGCAATCGCCAAGGGAGATATGAGCGCCAAACGTTTCATTCTGCTGCCAAAGCACCCTCGTTACGCGCTTTGGCGTTGGCCGATAGCTGCGCCATCAGTTCTGACGCGCGCGCAATAGGATTGGAGAGATAGAAATCACGCAAAGCAACTTGATATGCACCTTCCATCAGTTTTCCCTGTTCCACGGCGTTCCATTTATTTTCAGGGACATCGTCGATTTTAGCCAGATGGGGCACGTCTTTTACCAATGCCTGTCGCAATTGCGCAATACTATCATATTCCAGCTTGGCGTCGACTTCAGCGGACAAGGCCCGCAAAATTGCCCAGTTTTCCTTGGCATCGCCAGGGGCAAATCCTGCCCGCAGCGCCAATTGCGGGCGCCCTTCTGTATTCACGAACAATCCCGGTTCTTCGGTATAGGCCGCGCCGGGTAAAATAATATCCGCACGATGCGCGCCACGATCACCGTGGCTGCCCTGATAGATCACAAACGGCCCTGCAGCGACATCAACTTCATCCGCTCCAAGATTGAAAATAACCTCCGCCTTGGACACTGCGGCCATGCCACCTTCGTTGGTGGCGCCAATATCGATCGCTCCGACGCGCGCTGCCGCCGTGTGCAGTACCATAAAGGAGGAATTTGTCGCTTCGGCCAAGGCCATCGCTGCCGCCAAAACAGCAGCCCCATCAGTTCGTTGTAAAGCTGCCTGACCAATGATGATGACCGATGGTTTATCAGCCACATCGGTATGATCACGACCGAGCAGATCAGTTAGAGTATCACCACCGGTTCCAAGGTGGTCGTATTCATACGTCAGATCACAGGCTTCACCGATCAGGCCAACCGTCGCGCCTTTCGTCCATGCTTTGCGAATGCGCGCATTCAACACAGGCGCTTCAATTGCAGGGTTTGTCCCGATCAACATGATCGCCTGCGCCGTATCCAAATCTTCGACCGACGCTGTGCCGGCATAAGCCGAACGGTTATCAGCGGGCAGATAGGCACCATCTGTTCGACATTCGACGACACCTCCAAGACCCTCAATCAATTGCTTGAGCGCATAGGCTGCTTCAACCGGTGCCAAATCCCCAACAATGCCAGCAACGGATTTACCCTTCATGGCATTTGCGGCCGCGGCCAAAGCTTCAGGCCAGGTCGCCGGACTTAGCTTGCCGTTTTCGCGGATATAAGGACGATCCAATCGTTGACGACGCAATCCATCCCAAACAAATCGCGTCTTATCAGAAATCCACTCTTCGTTTACACCATCGTGGTTGCGCGGCAAAAAGCGCATCACTTCACGACCTTTTGTATCCACGCGGATGTTGGAACCCAAAGCATCCATAACATCGATACTCTCGGTCTTGGTCAGTTCCCACGGGCGCGCAGTAAACGCATAAGGTTTTGACACCAATGCCCCAACCGGGCACAAATCAATGATGTTGCCCTGCAAATTGCTGTTCAACGTTTCACCAAGGTAAGACGTTATTTCTGCGTCTTCTCCTCGTCCCGTCTGGCCCATCTGGTGAATACCAGCAACCTCCGTGGTAAAGCGCACGCAACGTGTACAAGAAATACACCGCGTCATATGCGTTTCGACCAACGGTCCGAGATCAAGGTCGTCAGTCGCCCGTTTGGGTTCACGATAACGCGAAAAATCGACTCCATAAGCCATAGCTTGGTCCTGGAGGTCGCATTCGCCCCCCTGATCACAAATCGGGCAGTCAAGCGGGTGGTTGATGAGCAAAAATTCCATCACGCCTTCGCGCGCTTTTTTCACCATTGGCGAATTCGTTTTGACCACAGGCGGCTGCCCTTCGGGACCTGGGCGCAAATCTCTGACTTGCATCGCACAGGATGCCGCGGGTTTAGGCGGACCACCGACGACCTCAACCAGACACATGCGGCAGTTGCCCGCAATCGTCAGGCGTTCATGATAGCAAAAGCGCGGGATTTCGATACCGGCTTCTTCACAAGCCTGAATAAGGGTCATCGCCCCATCAACCTCAATTTCGTTCCCGTCGATAATGACCTTGCGTAGATCGCTCATATCATTTGCCCTTATCTCTCGCACCGCATTCGCGGGGGTTCATTACTTTGAAGCACGCAACAGTGCTCCTACTTTTGTTTTTTGCGCTATCTCGGCTTGGCCCAGTGCGCAATATCCCTTTTTGTCCTGATCGAACCCGCGTTCGCCCATGTAGCGTGCAGCCCTCTCGCGCAACCGTTTTTTTTCCGCCTTGGATTTAAGGTGTTGGCGAATTTCTTCTTCGCTATACCCAAGATCCCGCGCCGTTCGCTCCAAATCGTTCAAAGCGCCAAGAGCCTTAAACAAACGCGCTTCGATGCTCGGGCACTTTTTGCGGATTTCATGCGCCAGCCCAACAGTAAAAAGCCCATCATCGATCTGCGGCACATCCCGCAACGCGGATTTGGCATGTACCGTCCCCGCTTGTGTTAACAGAACAATTGCTCCGAACATCATTGCACGCATCCCGACTCTCCTTTGACAATAGCGGTCCTACAACCGTCCGTCATAAAAGTAGGTAAACCATCAAATGATATGCAACAGTGCCGCGCATAAGGGCGCAAAGTGGATTCTTGCGTCATTCTACGCAACTCCCCTGCAACGTCAGCGTGTTATTGACGATTTGCAACTCTTCATCCGGGCTATCCGGACCAACAACCCAGTCAATGTCAGAACGACCATAGCGATTTACGCAATATACTGTCGCCTCATAGCGAATAGATTCCCGAGCCCCTAAAAGCGATGCCGACGCAGGGCTTGTCGTGACAATGAAATCCGTCCGCGCTTTGCGCTCCGTTTTCAGCTTCGTTCGAAAGAAAACGCCATCGAACAAAATATCGTCGTCGTCCGGTCCACAGGCCGTCAGCGCCAAGGCAGCCAAAACGAGGGAAAACGTCACGCGCATCATTCTCTATTCCGCCGCAATCGGAGTGCAACGGTTTTCACGCCATTGGCTCGCTTCGTTTAAATGTGACCAGCCGAAAGCGTGATCACTGTCCCCGTGGGTCTTCAAATGCTCCAACCGCTGCAGCGCCTCTTCAAGCGTTGGTTCGTGGCCTTCTGGGATCCACCACATAACAAAACGCATCTCGCCCAGGACTTCAAACCATTCTTGTCGCCGGGCATAAAACTGTTTGTGAATTGTCCCCCAAACAAACTGTTCCAGCGTCTCAACACTTTCCCAAACGGTGAGGTTGCTGACGTACTGAGGATCGCCGTCAATCTTGGCATCCGTATTTCCAGTTCCCGGCTCGCCCGATCCTTCCATCATCCAGACGAACCCCGGCATCCGCTTGCCCAACCCATTGATCCGGTCAAGGTTCTCCATGAACTCCGCCACGCGCGGATCATCCGTGGGGGCCGCAAGGCGACCGACGTTGAGTTCGGCGAGGTGCATCAACTCGTCACCAACACTTCATTAGCGCCTCTGCCTTGTGGAACAATCATCCGACAAAACAAGCCTATGCCTCTGAAAAAATCACCCGTAGAATAAACCCCTAAATGACTGCCACAAATATCATTGCAGGCACATTGTTGGCGGAAAGAAGCTTGTGTTTTCGAACGATCGGCCGCGCCCATCCACAATTTACGCATGTTCCAGCCGGAAAGGGCGATGTGTTGCAATGCGGGCATGTATCTGGCCCAATTCGCCAGTTCGAATCTTGGCACTGTTCGAATTCGTCGAGCGGTTTCAGAAATCAATGTGTTCGTTTCAAAGCGTTTCATTCCGCCGCCACAGCACTGACGCGCCCCGTCCGTTTGTGCTTGATCCGGTCCTCGATCTCGTCGCGAAAATGCCGGATCAGTCCTTGAATGGGCCAGGCCGCCGCATCGCCAAGCGCGCAAATCGTGTGGCCCTCGACCTGCTTGGTCACGTCAAGCAGCATGTCGATTTCTTCGGGTTCGGCCTCTCCCGTCACCAGACGGTCCATCACACGCATCATCCAACCAGTTCCTTCACGACACGGCGTGCATTGCCCGCAGCTTTCGTGTTTGTAGAACTTGGACAGGCGCCAGATCGCCTTGATCACATCCGTTGAATTATCCATCACGATCACCGCCGCCGTCCCGAGGCCGGAGCGTTGTTCACGTAGATAATCAAAGTCCATGATCGCGTCTTTCATCTGCGCGCCAGGGATCATTGGCACGGATGAGCCACCAGGGATTACCGCTTTGAGGTTGTCCCAACCGCCGCGAATACCGCCGCAATGGGTTTCGATCAGCTCTTCAAAAGTGATCGACATCGCCTCTTCTACTACGCAAGGATTGTTCACATGCCCAGAAATGGCGAACAGTTTGGTCCCCGCATTGTTTGGTCGCCCAAAAGAGGAAAACCACTCTGGTCCGCGCCGCAGGATCGTCGGCACAACTGCGATGGACTCCACATTATTCACCGTGGTTGGACATCCATAAAGTCCTGCCCCGGCCGGGAAAGGTGGCTTCATGCGCGGCATGCCCTTTTTACCTTCGAGGCTTTCCAGCAAGGCTGTTTCTTCGCCACAAATGTATGCACCAGCACCGTGATGGAGATAAATGTCGAAATCCCAACCGGATTTGCAGGCATTTTTACCGACAAGCCCTGCATCATATGCCTCGTCAATCGCCGCCTGCAACGCTTCTTTCTCGCGAATATATTCGCCACGAATGTAGATATAGCATGCATTCGCATTCATCGCGAAAGAAGCGATCAGACAACCTTCTATCAAAGTGTGCGGATCATGGCGCATGATCTCGCGGTCTTTACAGGTACCCGGTTCGGATTCATCCGCGTTAACAACGAGGTAAGACGGACGTCCATCGCTTTCCTTGGGCATAAACGACCACTTCAACCCGGTAGGGAAGCCAGCGCCGCCGCGTCCACGCAAGCCAGATGCTTTCATCGTGTCGATAACCCAGTCCCGGCCTTTTTGGATCAGCCCGGCTGTGCCGTCCCAATGTCCACGTGCCTGAGCACCCTTCAAGGTGCGATCATGCATACCGTAGATGTTGGTAAAAATGCGATCTTTGTCCTGAAGCATGCCGCTTCCCCTTTTACCTGTCACCGCGCGCAGCTTTGCGCGCACGTTTTAATTGCACCGACACGATAAACGACCACAAAAGTGCCGCTAAAGCGAAAAAATCTATCAAAATTGCGTATCGGGCCGTAAGTCCGAATTTGGGTGCGAGCCACAAGGACAACATCCAAAGCACCATCGTCCCCACAATCACGAGGCTGATCATTCGTCCTTTGGCAGCCAAGGCACGATCCTTTGCCTCCGCCGGTTCCTGCTGCGCACTCATGAAGCCTCCTAGCCTCGCGTCAAGTATCATCTTTAGACCCCTGCCACGTTTAAGGCGGGATTTCCCCAAGTATTTCTTTCGGCCCGTCCAAAAAAATCCAAGGGCTCATCCCGAAACGCATTTTTCGTCAGATGATATTTTACAGATGCCTCAGAAAACCAAACGCCTAAACCGATTACCAATTGACTAACAATTGGCAATACATGCGTGTTCTGTATTTCCAGAACAGTCGCACTAAGCAAGACGGCCACGGGTTGAGTACGCCCCGCCAATCCCTTCGATTTCCGCGTTTTTTGCATATAGGCTCCAATATTCGGCAATTTACACGATCACTTCTTGTAAATACCGTCTTTTTTGGCTCGCTTAGAAAACTCAGTTGCTTCACCTGCCGACAGCGCTTTCGCTTGGGGAACCCAATCATCCCGACTGACGCGTCCTTTGAACCCGACAAGGTTTTCGTCCGCCCAAGCGATCTGTTCCGCTGACCATGAGGCGACTTGATCATAGTGATAAATGCCAATGTCATTCAGCACACCCTCAAGCTTTGGCCCTACTCCTTTTATCAGCTTCAGATCGTCGGCGCCGCCTTCTCGCGGCCCTTGCAGCACCTCAGGTTTATCAGCATCCGATGTCGTATTTTCTGTCGGTGCTGTTTTCATTGGCTTGGCCGCTTTTTTGTCGGCCGCAGGTTTCGGCTTGGCAGCGGGCGCTGTGTTTTGGTTGGCCCCTTGCCATGGTGTCAAAAGCGGTACTTCTGTACCGTCGATCCGTTTCACCGTGTCCCCAATATCAACAGCCAACTGAGCAGACGCGTTATATTGTGACTTACCAGCTTCGTGATCTGTCAACGATGTCAGTCCCTTCAGCGGCTCTGCAGCGTAACGACCATTTTGCGGACCGGGGACAGGCACCTTACCAGAAGCCAGTTCATCAATGATTTCCCCCATGCGGGCCGCGGTCAGGTCTTCATAATAATCTTTGCCAATTTGCGCCATCGGCGCATTGGAGCACGACCCAAGACACTCGACTTCTTCCCAAGAGAAGTTGCCATCTTCGGACACCTGATGCGCATTTGGTGCGATTTTCTCCTTGCACACAGCCACCAAATCTTCGGCCCCACAAATCATGCATGATGTGGTACCGCACACTTGAATATGCGCAATTGCGCCAACAGGTTGAAGCTGGAACATAAAGTAGAACGTTGCCACTTCCAGCGCCCGGATATAGCTCAGGCCAAGCATGTCAGCGACAGTCTCAATGGCTGGTTTTGACAACCAACCTTCCTGTTCCTGCGCACGCCACAACAACGGAATGATCGCCGATGCCTGACGCCCTTCCGGGTACTTGGTAATCTGACCTTCGGCCCAGGCCTGATTGTCCGACGTAAAGGCGAAACTGGCGGGTTGGTCGGCGTGTAGTCTACGGAGCATTATGAACAGCCTCCATTTGCAGCAAGCCCGAAGGTGGACGCTGTCAGGTCGTTTGAGTCATTTTCAGAATTCTTGTTACCCGCAATCAGATATAGGAGAGCACAAATAGAAGGCACTTGGCCCACCTTACGGCATCCAATTCCTGAACTGTTTAAAAGATCCGAGAACCTCATCCACGTTCGAGAAAACGACAGATTGAGCATGATGTAGTTTGTCCAGCGGACCAACTGCGTATTAATTCGCGCAAATTCATTAGGGGACCGTGAAATTAGATCACACCCGAAGGTAAATCCACACATTTCAATGTCTTGGGAAACCTTAGAAGTCCCTACAGTGCACAGATCGTCGAGCGCGCCCGCATTCACTGAGAAGCTCGATTTCAAAAACCCGATCATTGAATACGCGACACGCTTCACCGATCAATTTCTCCGAAAACAACGTCCATCGTTCCGATAATCGCCGCAACATCCGCCAATTGGTGACCCCGCGACATATGATCCATCGCCTGCAAATGCAGGAACCCAGGTGCGCGAATTTTTGCACGATACGGTTTGTTCGACCCATCCGCGACAAGATATACGCCGAATTCCCCCTTGGGTGCTTCGACCGCAACGTATACTTCGCCTTCCGGAACGTGAAAACCTTCGGTGTAGAGCTTGAAGTGGTGGATCAAGCTTTCCATCGATGTCTTCATGTCAGATCGGCTGGGTGGCGTCACCTTGCCTCGGGCAAGAATGTCGCCCTGCCCTTCAGGGGCGCGCAGTTTTTCAATCGCTTGATGGATGATGGAAAGCGATTGGCGCATTTCTTCCATGCGGACCAGATAACGATCAAAGCAATCGCCATTCTTACCAACAGGAATCTGGAAATCGAACTCATCGTAGCATTCATACGGTTGCGCGCGGCGCAGGTCCCACGCCAGTCCGGACCCCCGAACCATAACGCCCGAGAACCCGTATTCTAGGATTTCTTCTTCGCTCACCACGCCGATATCTGCATTGCGCTGTTTGAAGATGCGGTTTTCCGTCAACAATCCATCAATATCTGCGATCACCCTTGGGAACTCATTGGCCCAAGTTTCCATGTCATCAATCAGGCCATCCGGCAAATCCTGATGGACCCCGCCCGGGCGGAAATATGCTGCGTGCAAACGCGCGCCGCAGGCCCTTTCGTAAAACACCATCAGTTTTTCGCGTTCTTCGAAACCCCAAAGCGGCGGAGTCAGCGCGCCAACATCCATCGCCTGCGTTGTGATGTTGAGAATATGGTTGAGAATGCGGCCGATCTCGCAAAACAACACCCTGATCAAAGACGCCCGACGCGGCACTTCAACGCCGGTCAGTTTTTCGATGGCCAAACACCAAGCGTGCTCCTGATTCATCGGCGCAACATAATCGAGGCGGTCAAAATACGGCAGGTTTTGGAGATACGTCCGGCTTTCCATCAGCTTTTCTGTACCACGATGCAACAAACCGATATGCGGATCGCACCGTTCGACGATCTCGCCGTCAAGCTCCAATACCAAACGCAACACACCATGCGCAGCCGGGTGTTGTGGTCCGAAATTAATATTGAAATTCCGAATTTTCTGTTCGCCTGTTAAAGCGTCTTCGAAACCTTTTGTTCCGTCCATCATGTCAAAGTCTCTCCAACTCTTGCAGCTTGAGGTTCACTCACCCGAACAGCATTAAAAGTGCCCAACGCAATAACGCACACAAGCGACATAATCCAAATCACAACTTCCATCCGTCCCTCCTGTCCGATTGCTGAGCAATCTGAACCAAATGTCTACTTTGAAACCTCAACACAAAGCCGCACTTTCCGACCACTTTGTCGGAACACGTGTGCCGAAACGCTTTGCTGTGAAATCATACACGGGCTTTAGTGCTTCTGATATGGACACCAGATCCTCAGGATTGACCCGCACGCCTTTTTTACCCGCGCCATTCGCTCGAGCCGTAATTTTGCCCTCAAGAAATGGAACACCGAGAAAGTCACAGATTTTTCCGACCTGCGTTTGATCAAACATCTCTTCGAAAAACACATAGTGGATTCGATCTGAGGCGACCGATTCTTCAAGCGCCAAAATAGTTTTATCGTATCTGGATAGGTTAAGGTGCCGGCCATTAGGGTTTGCGAGCTGGCTGTTAATTCTTTGCGACAACTCATCGGTCGTTGCATGTGATTTTCCTAAAGATTTTCGCAGCGAGTGCCGCACACCAGAAACAAAACGGGATACGGGATCACGCATCAAGAAAAGAAACCGAACATTCGACGAAAGTCGCGCCATTTTGGCAAGTGTTTCGGATTTAAGAATAGCGTATTCAGGGCAAATTTCACCTGCCGCAACAGTATTCGGTTCTGCATTTTCAAGAATAACATCAGCATAGGCTGAATAAGGCGCATAGGGCGCTTTTGTCGCCAACAGGGCCAAATCAATCGAACGCTGCCGACGCGCATACAACGTAAACCACATCAACTTACCGAGCGAGCGCAAGGCATTGTTCTTCTCACGTCTCTCTTTTTGAGCTTGCAACATACGAGATGGTTCCAAGCGACCTTCTACCATGTTCCAAAAATCATGTTCTTTCCATTCAGGCACCGAAACATCCGGGTGCCTCTTGAGGTAGTGGCTTAACCACGTGGTGCCAGCTTTTTGCGCACCAATCACAAAAAATACACACTCGACCGATGCGAAGCGTGGATCAGCAGCTTGATATGCTTTCTGCAATGCACCTGAGGTCGTCAAGACTTCAGCCCTCTTTCTTTTCATCACCTGGAAGGATGTACTCAGCGCCTTCCCAGGGTGACATAAAATCGAACTGTCTGTATTCCTGTACGAGACTTACCGGTTCGTAGACAACGCGTTTTTGCGCTTCGTCATAACGTACTTCAGTATAGCCTGTCGTTGGAAAATCTTTACGCAACGGATGCCCGCGGAAACCATAGTCTGTCAAAATGCGACGCAAATCAGGATGGCCAGAAAAGAGAATGCCAAACATGTCGAAAATCTCACGCTCAAACCAATTGGCTGACGGATGAACTGGAATGATTGACGGGACCATTTGATCCTCGCGCACGCTCACCCGGAGCCGCACGCGATGGTTTTGATACATCGACAAAAAGTGGTACACGACATCAAAGCGTTTAGCGCGCCCAGTATAGTCTACGGCGGTAATATCGACCAAGGACGAAAAACGGCACGTCGCGTCGGCTTTCAGGAACTCGACAAGCCCCACAATATTTGATGGCGCAACATCCAAATTCAATTCACCATGCGTGACATCCCAACCCAAAACGCAGTCCGTCCGTTTTGCTTCAATGTATGCGCCGAGTTCGTTTAAGGGGTCAGACATATGCGTCCTCTTTTCCGTTTGCGCGTCAACCGCGCTGCGTACTGTTTATCGGACGATAGTGCCCGTGCGCCTTATTTTACGTTGTAATTGCATGATACCATACAAGAGAGCTTCCGCAGTTGGCGGACACCCCGGGACATAGACATCCACAGGCACCACGCGATCACACCCACGGACGACGCTGTAGGAATAATGGTAGTAGCCGCCCCCATTCGCACAGGACCCCATCGAGATCACATAGCGCGGCTCTGGCATTTGATCGTAGACCTTGCGCAGTGCTGGCGCCATCTTATTGGTCAGAGTTCCAGCAACAATCATGAGATCAGATTGGCGCGGACTTGCACGCGGAGCAGTCCCAAAGCGCTCCATGTCATATCGAGGCATCGCCGTGTGCATCATCTCAACGGCACAACATGCTAAACCAAACGTCATCCAGTGCAGACTGCCTGTACGCGCCCAATTGATGATGTCTTCTGTCGACGTTAGCAGGAAACCTTTATCCTGCAGTTCGCGATTTAACTCTTGCGTTGCGACCTCTTGGTCGGCCCCAGCTGCATGAGCGCCTGCCGTTACTGCCATTCCAACGCTCCCTTTTTCCATTCGTAAGCAAATCCAATCGTAAGAACCCCTAGAAAGACCATCATTGACCAGAATCCGACCATGCTAATGTCCTTGAAAGCCACAGCCCAAGGAAACAAAAACGCGATTTCGAGGTCAAAGATAATGAAGAGGATCGACACCAGATAAAAACGCACATCGAATTTCATGCGCGCATCGTCAAACGCATTAAACCCGCATTCGTAGGCTGACACTTTTTCAGGATCCGGGTTGCGAACGGCCAAGACCACCGCGGCCAAAATAAGCACTAAACCTAACCCGATGGCGACCGCCAGAAAAACGAGTATTGGCAGATATTCCCGTAGCATCTCGTCCAAGGGATGGCTCCTTTTGTATGCCACATTATTGCGGCGCCTGTGTCGCTTGGCAAATGCGACCTTGAGTGTGTTTACGCCTGACAATAGTCTGGGTCAACCAACCCCCTTGCCGAAGTTTGTAATTTTCATGTCAGTACTGAAATTTACATCAACAATATGCCAACCGACTGCTGGTGATATCTTTTACTGCACATCAATTGCTGATGAAAAAGCATCCTAGCCTGACAACTACGTGCTACACTCATACCCGTGAACCGTAAGCTGAGTGTTAATTCAAACTGCCATTTATTCTGGATTTTTCAGCAGTTGGCCTAAACGCATCGCAAAAATTTTACATTGGACAAAGAACGCCGGTTTTACATGTGGCTGGGCGATTCTAAGTCGACACCCACAATGATGTCGCGCAACGAACCAGAAAATAGCCTTCCGCCTGTGCTCCCACAACGCTACCAATGCAGCATATCACATGATGGACACACGTATTTGTTATCAGACGGCCCTGGCACTGGCGGCAAAGAACAACGCCCCCACCAAGCTGGCTAATAAGGCTTAATCTCGGGGTAGGCTTAGCACCGATTAATTTCTGACCTGCCTATTGAGCAACCTTCAGTGCGGTGCTCAATATATCTCGGTCGCCCACATGGTTTGCAAGGACAAGGATCAAACGTGCGTTCAATGCGTCGCTTTCCTCTTTGCTCAACCCTACATGCGCGGCGAGGAGTTCATCGTAAAACCCGTCTGGATCTGTAATGTTCGGATTTAAATTAAGCGCCATCTCATTTTCCTTGTGCTGTCGCAGTGCACACAGCCATTTCGATATCACCGGCATCGGCCGTGATCCAACGGGCAACGATATGCTGATCTGGGCGGATCAAATAGACACCGAATTCTGCATCTCCTAAAAACCGTCCTGCTAAATCTCCATGGGGATCGTCCTTAGTCGTATCCAGCGACACCGTTTTGACCGGGATGCCGTCCACATCGCGCACGTCGGGTGCTGCCGTGTTGATTGCCAAAACGGTGAAGTCACCTTGGAGGTTGTCGAGCAAAAACCCAACCGACAAACGCGCATCAGAACACGCGGTACCGACACGGCTGCGTTCGGGACCATCCAAAGCATCGGTTCCATTGAGCGAAAGCCCGTCATAGACGCAGGGCACCGACAGGCGGCCAGAGTTGACCAACGGTCGTGCAAAGGCATGGTTTTGTGCAAGTTCCAGAACCGCATTACGGAAGATTTTGCTGATCTCGCTTTTGGGCGTCAGAAAATCCGTTGCACGCGTCGAATTCAGGATATTTTCATCAGCCCCGTGCACGCGTTCTTCGGAATAACTGTCGAGCAAGCTATCAGGTGCTAGGCCTTTGACCACTAGATCAAGTTTCCACGCCAAATTGTCAGCATCTTGGACACCAGAATTGGCACCTCGTGCCCCAAAAGGTGACACTTGATGCGCGCTATCCCCTGCAAACAGAACCCGCCCATGGCGGAATTTTTCCATACGACGGCATTGAAATGTATAGATTGAGGTCCACTCCAATTCGTATTCCGCTCCCTTGCCCAGCATTGCATCAACGCGGGCGCGGATGTTTTCTTCTTTCAGCTCTTTGTCTCGGTCTATGTCCCAACCCAGCTGGAAATCAATGCGCCAGATGTCATCAGGCTGTTTATGCAGTAACGCCGACGCACCGCTATCTTTGAAGGGTGGTTCAAACCAGAACCAACGCTCAGTCGGGAAGTCAGCGGTCATTTTGACATCAGCGATCAAGAAATTGTCCTCAAACACGCGCCCGTCAAAACTAAGACCCAAAAGGTCGCGGGTGGGCGAACGTGCGCCGTCACATGCGATCAGCCAATCGGCCTCTAGCTGATAAGGGCCATCGGGTGTATCGACCTCAACCGCGACGTGATCGTTGCGCTGTTCCAATCCAATGACTACGTTGCGACCTCTGATTTCAATCGGGCATCCGTCAGCTTGCGCCTTGCGGATTTCATCGACGAGGAACTTTTCAAAGTACGGCTGTTGCAGGTTGATGAACGCTGGACGGCTGTGGCCGTCTTCGGGTTGTAGGTTGAACTCAAACACGCGTTTATCGCCGTGGAACACTTTGCCCACATTCCAAACCACACCTTTGTCGACCATAGCTTGCCCAGCACCAAGTCGGTCGCAAATTTCCAACGTGCGTTTGGCAAAACAGATGGCGCGGCTACCCTGACCGACCCCTTCGTGGTCATCCAGCACCAGAACCGGCGTTCCCTTACGCCCCAAATCGAGCGCAGCGGCCATACCGACTGGTCCGCCCCCGATGATCACCACAGGGTGACGCGCGGGGGCCGAAGCGGCCACTTTTTCATAAGGGTATAGTTTAAACGCGAGGTCGTACCTAACATCTACCATCTGTTTGGGTCCTATCCCTGCAATTGCGCCCACATGTCCAGATCGCGTTTGTCGGTCCAGATACGTGGATGCCAGATGCCGCGTGCCTCGTCATAGGCGCGGCTGACATTAAACGGCAGACAATGTTCGTAGATCGCGTAGTCCTTGAATTTCGGATCACATTCTGCGCGTACAGCATCCCATGCGTCTTTCAGGCCACCGCCTGTCATTGCGACCTTATGGGCAGGGCGATAGGTGCTGCGGACAAAATCACGCGTGCTCTCAATCGCGCGTTCAACGGCATCTTTGCCGATCAATGCTGCGCCGCGACCAGGCGCAATCGCGTCCACATCATAGGCTTTGATGTTGTCGAGCGTTTGGCCCCAATCGCCAAAGTACCCGTCACCACAATAACATGCAGAATGATCCTCAACGATATCGCCAGTGAACATAACGTTTTGATCAGGCACATGGATCACCGCATCACCCGCCGTATGCGCGCGACCGATGTGTTTGATGTCAACGCGACGCTTGCCCAAATAAACGGTCATGCTGTCGTTGAAAGTGGATGTCGGGTACGTCAGGCCCGGAATGCTTTCATAGCCTTCAAATAAACGTGGGAAACGTTGGAATTCGCTGTCCCAATCTTCTTGGCCGCGTTCCACAACCATCGCACGGGCTGCATCAGACATGATGATCTGCTGTGCACCGTAGGCCGAGGCGCCCAACACGCGCACCGCGTGATAGTGTGTCAACACAACGTGGCTGATTGGCTTGTCTGTGACTTCGCGCACTTTTTCGATGACTTTGTTGGCCAAGCGGGGTGTCGCTTGCGCCTCAACGATCATAACGCTGTCGTCACCGATGATCACGCCAGAGTTTGGGTCGCCCTCAGCGGTGAAGGCCCACAGACCCTTGCCGACTTCGTCAAAAGTGATCTTTTTCTCAGTCATATCCCCTTGGGATGCGAATGCTTTTGCCATTTTCTTGGTCCTTTATGCAGGGAATTTGAGGGCGGGAAGGATCGTGCCTGTGCACATGCCGAAGCCGATTTGATACCCGTCACCTTTGGCCGCACCGCGCAGCGTAAGCGTGTCACCGTCTTCGATGAAAGTCCGTGTTTCGCCAGTGTCGAGCGTGAACGGCTCGCGTCCGGCCCAGCTGAGCTCCATCAGTGATCCGTATTCGGATTTTTCAGGACCAGAGATCGTGCCAGACCCCAAAAGATCGCCCGCGTTCATACCGCAGCCTCCGCTGGCGTGGTGGCACAGTTGTTCAGCTGCGGAGTAATACATGCGGCTATAGTTGGTTTTGGACAGCGACGTTGCCTTGTCCGCACCGGCGGGCTGCATCAACACTTCAAGCTCGATGTCGAACAAGCCGTCAGTGGTACTGTTTAGGTACGGGAGCAGTTCTTTTTCACGTGGTGGCGTCGCGGTACGGAAGGGTTCCAACGCGGCTGTGGTAACGATCCAAGGCGAGATCGATGTGCCAAATGCCTTGCCTTGGAACGGCCCAAGGGGTTGATATTCCCAGCCTTGAATATCGCGCGCGGACCAGTCGTTCAGCAATACATACCCAAAGATCATTGCATCGGCTTGATCGACCGTAATAGCGGTGCCGTGGTCGCAAGAGGTGCCAATAATCGCGCCCATTTCCAGTTCAATATCCAACCGTTTGGACGGGCCAAATGATGGCATTTCTGCATCTGGTGCTTTGGACTGACCGTTGGGCCGGTGGATGTTGGTACCCGACACGACAACCGATGATGCACGCCCGTTATACCCAATCGGGATATGTAACCAGTTGGCAGGCAAGTCAGGAGATCCGCGCAGGATCGCACCCATGTTTTGCGCGTGCTGTTTACCTGCATAAAAATCAGTGTACTCCGCGACCAACAAGGGCATATGCAGTTTTGCGCAAGCCATCGGTACCAGAAACGGCTCGATCGTCGCGTGATCGGCTGACCCTTCGGCCAACATTTCTTGCAGGCGGCTACGCAATTTGGCCCACACCTCAGGGCCCAGCTCCATCACATCATTCCAGAATGGCAGATCAAATGTGCCGTCTTCGTCCAGATTGATCAATCCGGCCTGTTCAAGCGCGGCCATGTCCAGAATCTGATCGCCGATTGCCACGCCGCAACGGGGGTCTTCGTCACCAACCGAAAACACGCCATATGGCAAGTTATTCAACGGGAATGGGGTGTCGGCTGTGTTCGCGCTGGCAACCCAGCTTTTCATCAGTGTCATTATTATACTTTCGCGTCAGGCTGGTTATCTGGGTGCGCCTCGGCAAAAGCCGACTGATTGAGGCAAAGCTGCTCAATGCGCGCGATATTGTGGAAATCGTTCAAATCAACGCCCCAGCGGCGGGCATTGTATACTTGGGCGGTGATGCAGATATCGGCGATGTTGGGCGTTGCGCCAAAAGCAAATACATCACTTTTGGGCAACAGTGCCTCGATGGCCGCAAACCCTTCTTTCATCCAGTGGCACATCCAATCAGTTTCTAGTTCAGACGTAGCTCCAAACCGCGATTTCAATTGACCGACCAGGCGCAGATTGTTCACCGGATGCACATCCAGAGCAATCGTGTCTGCGACAGCCATCACCTTGGCCCGCTGCAGTGGATCAGCAGGGATCAGTTGCGGGTTGGGCCATGTCGCATCGATGTAACCCAAAATGGCCATCGATTGGGTCAGCGCGGTGCCATCGTCCAGCACCAGAGTTGGCACCCCTTTGCCTGGATTTAAATCCGCATAATCATCCTCATGTTGATCACCCGCGGCAAGATCAATCGGCACCGTTTCATATGCCAAACCTTTTAGGTTCAGTGCAGTTCTAATCCGGTAGGATGTAGTTGAACGCCAGTAGGAATAAAGCTTCATTTCTTACCCGGCGTCCCGTCGAATTTCTTCTCCATGTCGGCCCAGCAATCAATGTAATCATCCTGCAGTGGCGCTTTGGTTCCAGCAAATTCAGTCAGCTGTTGCGGGAAGCGCGTCTCAAACATGAACGACATGGTGTTATCGAGCTTCACCGCCTTCAGATCCGCGTTGGATGCGCCCTCAAATGCGTTGCGATCCGGCCCATGGGGCAACATCATGTTGTGCAGGCTGATCCCGCCAGGAATGAAGCCTTTTGGTTTGGCATCGTATTGGCCGTAAATATTGCCCATCAGTTCGGACATGATGTTTTTGTGATACCACGGTGGGCGGAAGGTATCCTCGGCCACCATCCAGCGTTCGCGGAACAGAACAAAGTCGATGTTTGCGGTGCCTTCTTGGCCCGACGGCGCCGTCAAAACCGTAAATATCGACGGATCAGGGTGATCAAACAAGACAGCACCAACAGGACAATATGTGCGCAGATCGTATTTCACCGGCGCATAGTTGCCGTGCCACGCGACAACATCTAACGGCGATTGACCAATCTTCGTTTCGTGGAATTCACCGCACCATTTAACTGTCACAGTCGATGGCACTTCGCGGTCTTCATAGGCTGCAACGGGGACCTTAAAATCACGTGGGTTGGCCATGCAATTGGCCCCAATCGGGCCACGACCGGGCAGCTCGAATTTCTGGCCATAGTTTTCGCAGACAAATCCGCGACAGGGACCTTGCAACACCTCAACACGGTAGACGAGCCCGCGCGGTATGATCGCGATTTCCTGCGGTTCAACATCAATGATCCCCAGCTCGGTTGAGAACCGCAATCGACCTTCCTGCGGGACGACCAGCATTTCGCTGTCCGCCGAAAAGAAATATTCATCAACCATACTATCGGTGACCAGATACACATGCGACGCCATGCCGACCTGCGTGTGAACATCCCCCGCCGTTGTCATCGTGTGCATACCTGTGAGCCACGTTAAGGGCTGGTCGCTGTGGGGCAGCGGATCCCAACGATATTGACCCAGGCTAACCACATCAGGCACGATGTTTGGCGCGGACTTCCAATTCGGGACGTTGATTTTTTCGTACCGATGCGAGTGTTTCACGGACGGGCGAATGCGATAGCACCACGTGCGTTCGTTCTGCCCTTGCGGCGCGGTAAAGGCTGTCCCAGACAATTGTTCGCCATAAAGACCGTAGTTGCATTTTTGCGGGCTGTTCATCCCCTGGGGTAAGGCGTCGGGCAATGCTTCGGTTTCAAAGTCATTCCCAAATCCGGGCATGTATCCCGCATGTGGCCCCGGCAAAGAAGGTGCTTGCGTCATTCGAGTATGGTTTTTCTCGCTGGCCATCATTGTCTCCTTGCGTTGAGGTGAGAAAACCGTAACTGTTACGTTTGTAACTAACAACGGGTAATTTCGAGAAATGACGCAAGACACCCCAAACGCCCTACTTTCAGATTTCCTGCCATTCCTACTGTTTCAAGCTGCCGAACTCAGCAGTCGAAACTTCCAACACCATTACCAATCGCGCTACGGAATGCTGCGCACGGAATGGCGGGTCATGTTTCATCTGGGCAGCACTGGTGATCAAACGGCTAAGCAAATCTGCAACCGCGCCTCATTGCACAAAACAAAGGTCAGCCGAGCTGTTAAAGCGCTCGAAAACAAACGCTTTTTAAAGCGTGAAACACTTGATACCGACCGACGCAGCGAGCAACTTTGCCTGACAAAGCGTGGCACAGCTGTCTTTGCCGACCTAACGCATGTGGCGACAGATTTCGACCAACGGTTGGAGCAATCCCTAGGTGCACGCGAACATGCCAACCTCGTAGAAACACTGCGAAAGCTGATCGCAGTGCATCAGAGCGGCGGATAGTCAAATAGCCTTGGCTGTGCCGCGTGCCCATCATCCAACACAAATTTCTTGCGCTTTTCAGTGAAAGCCGGATCGTTGATATAGCTTTTACTTCATGTACCCTAACCGACCGAGGAAGCCTCGTCTCTATCTCAGCTAGGATTATGCACAATCCATCGCGGTATCGCCTTATAGCTCAGCGCTTGATTGCAGTTTTCTTACGACAATTTAAATTTCTTTGCAGATGTGACCCTGTTGAACGATGAAACAACAGTTTTTGGCTTTACTAGCGCATGCTCTGTTGTGCGCATGTTAAGAACAAACCCGACATCGTGGCCATCGCGAGGACAATCGCCAACAAATTTTTTTATGGGTAGGTGCTGCTGAATGAACGTGTGGTGGACGATTTTGAGGGGAAGCCAAGCCGCCAATGTCGAACATGGGTAAACCTATTCCAGTCTCCCCATCAGCGCGACGGCTATATTGATTTATGGAGAAGAAAAGAAATGCCTAAATGCAGTCGATAACGCCCCAATTCGAGGCAAACAGCTAATTAAAGGCTGTCAGTCGTTGATGAAGAGGCACGGCCTGATTGGCATTATCCGCTGCAATCACGGCTTGATGACGGCAACCAAGTTGATCCCCGATCGCCTCACCAAGGCTCCAATAGATGGCGTATCCACTATCATTGTGCAAGAAGTGGCCCATCAGAGTGGCGCAATGATCTGCGTATCCGGTCAAATCCAGCCACTGTCTTCGCTATTATTCTTGTCTGAGAGCAAAAATATAGTTCTATCCGCACTAGATGCCGGTCTCACTGCCATTTGAAAGGGCCTGACATGACACAAGACTACATTGCACTTTTGGGCACCAAAGGTGGGCCAGCTATTCGTCCCGGATCCTCGATGCCAACGTCTAATCTGGTGTGCCTAAACGGTCAAAATATGGTATTAGACTGCGGCTTAGGAGTCACAAGAGGACTTGTTAACCAAGGGTTTCAACTTAACCAACTCTCATTAATTTTTATCAGCCACCTCCATTCGGATCATTACCTCGAACTGGGCTCTTTGATCCACACGGCCTGGACAGCTGGTTTAAAAACGCCAGTGAAGGTCTATGGGCCCGCTGGCCTCGACATCTACTGGAGCGGATTTTTGGCCTCGATGAAGGCGGATATCGATTTGCGGATAGAAGACGAAGGTCGGCCAGATTTGGCGACACTCATCTCCTTTCATGTTATTGATCAAGGTCTTGTAATGACACAGCAAGGCATCACTGTCACAGCGTTACGTAACGAACACCCACCTCTCGTCGAGAGCTACGCGTTGTCCTTCAAAACCGACAAGGTGCATGCTGTTTTTTCAGGTGACACGGCTCCGATTGTAGCGCTTGAAGATTTCGCGCGCGGAGCAGATATTCTGGTTCACGAAGCGATGTTAGACTCCGCCCTGCCCGCCTTGATGAAACGGGTCGGTAACGGGTCAGATAAATTGATGGCGCATTGGTTGCGGTCCCATACATTTGCGCATGATGCCGCAAAAACGGCCAAAAACGCTGGCGTTAAACATCTAGCACTGTCTCATTTAATTCCTTCCGACGATCCGACCTATGGCGCTCAGGATTGGCTGGATGCTGTAGCACCCGAATGGGACGGTCCATTGAGTATTGGATATGATGGTATAAAAATCATTCTTTAGGTGCATTGGTCTTGTTATTCGCAAACTGAGGGCGCGAAATATCGCCCCCAGAAACGTCAAACTCCTGATGAAAAGTCTGCCGTGATGAATTGAGCTCTGAGCGTTTCGAAATCGTCGAAATCAAAGTATTTGGATCGGAAAAGCTCTTTACCTCAACGTTTTAGCTTTATTGACGCAAAGAACTCTTGCGATTGCCTCGATTACGTATCGTTCCATGAGGCTTTGCGTTTGTCGAAAAAGGCGTTGATGCCTTCCATCGCTTCCTCACTCGCCCAGCGGTCCGACAGCGCCGCGATGGACACGTCAATTGCAGCCTCGTCAACGACGGCCCCGCCCAGCAGTCGCGCGAGTTTTTTTGCCTCAGCCACCGCCCCAGGTGCACAAGATAAATAGGGCGCCACCTCGGCTTCGACGGCGTCCCACAAGTTTTCTGATGCGACGGATTTTGATAGAATTCCAAGATCCACAGCTTCTTGGGCTTCAAAAAGACGCGACGACATAAACACACGGCGCGCAGGACCGCCCCCCATTCTTGCCAAAACATACGGACCAATTGTTGCCGGGATGAGCCCCAGACGCGTTTCGGTCAAACCGAATTTTGCGCCTTGAACACCAATCGTTGTGTCACACACGCAGGCCAGTCCGACACCGCCGCCAAAGGCATTGCCTTGCACGGCCCCAATCAACGGTTTGGGCAGGCTATCAAGCGCCTGAAGCATTGTCGCCAGTTTGCGCGCCTCTGCGTTTCTGGTCCGGGCGTCCATCCCCATTTGTGCACGCATCCATTCCAGATCTCCCCCGGCGCAAAAGGACTTTCCGGCCCCTGTCAACACAACGACGCGAACCGATGCGTCATTGCGAAGGCGCGCCGCCACTGCACTCAACTCCTCAATCATTTTTCCGGACATGGCATTGTGTTTTTCTGGCCGGTTCAACGTCAGTGTCGCAACACCACGTTCGTCAACGCCCAAAGTGAAAGTTTGATACATCATACGTCCTTTAGGCAGGTGCCGGTTCCGACCTGAGATTGCGTGCCATGGCTGCTGCTTCATTGATCACAGCCAAATCAAGGCCCGTGTCATACCCCAGTGCGGCAAGATGTGCTGCAACGTTTTCTGTCGCAACATTGCCTGCGGCACCGGGCGCAAAGGGGCAGCCGCCCAAACCGCCCACAGCGGCATCAAAAACACGCACACCAAGGCTTAGCGAAGCGTCGATGTTGTCCATCGCCCGCCCATGGGTATCGTGATAATGCCCCGCCAAACGACCCACGGGGATGACATCACGCACCGCAAGTAACATCCGCGCGATACTATCAGGTGTACCTGCTCCAATTGTGTCACCAAGACTGACCTCATAACACCCCATAGCGAATAACTTATCCGCAACTTCGGCAACTTTGGACGGCGCTGTCACACCATCAAACGGACATTCGATCACACAGGACACATATCCACGCACCGGTAAATCGATATGACGGGCCTCTTCCAGAATGGGCGCAAAACGCGTGATGCTTTCGTCAATACTGGCGTTTATATTCGCTTTGGAAAACCCTTCTGAGGCAGAAGCGAATATGGCGATTTCATCTACCCCGGCAGCGCGGGCATCGTTGTAGCCCTGCATATTTGGCGTCAAGGCCGCATAACGTACGCCAGCTGCGCGCGAAATGCCGGCCATGACTTGCGCTGAACCGGCCATTTGAGGGATTTTTTTCGGAGAGACAAAACTGGCAACCTCTATCCGTCCAAATCCGGCTTTGCTCAGGCGATCTACAAGCGCAATCTTTTCCGCCACTGGAATATCTCGCGCTTCGTTTTGCAAGCCATCTCGTGGCCCAACCTCGAAAATCTCACAGGGTCCCAAACTCATAGCGCATCCTCCCGTTACTCGCTGTCTAACACTCTAGCGGCCAAGCCATGTAAAAGTCTTGTAAATAAATGCCGTCCCCTTGGGGCAAGGCGCGTTCAAAGGCAGAACGTGCCGTAAGTTTTGCATACCAAGAGGTCAGGTTTGGATATGGCTCGATCCGCGCAAAATGACGTGCCATATAAACGGCCTGCCCGACCGAGATATCCGCAGCAGAAAACCCATCATCAAGCAGGTATTCTATATTTTGACCATCACGCGACAGTCGAGCCTCGAGCGCGCCGTAACATTTTTGCAAGCGCCCGGCCTCAAGTTTCATGACGATCGGACTGCGCATGTGATCTTCGTACAGGGCGACGTGTTGTTGGGTCAGTGCTGCCGTGTGTTGGCTGACTGTTTCTGCAAAATGCACCCAGACCAACCAATTCATCCGCTCCGGATGGTGCACAGCGCGCCCCAAGTGTGCCGGGCTGAACCTATCGCACAGGTATTGGGTGATTGCGCCAGTTTCGAACATGCACGTCCCGTCAATTTCCAGCGCAGGAACGCGCCCTGCCGGGGACAGCGATAGAAAATCAGCCTGTCGCAAGTTGCGATCAAAGGGATAACTGCGCAGCTCAAACGATATTTCCAATTCGTACAAAAGCCACAGCGTGCGCATTGAGCGTGTTTGTGGACAATGATGCAGCGTGATCACCTCTGGTTTTCCTCCAACAGAATAAGCGCAGCGCCCGCAGCGATCTGATCTCCTTCCTGCACCAGTACTTCGCACACCACCCCGTCCGCGGCAGCTTGCAGGTTGTGTTCCATTTTCATGGCCTCAAGGATCCCCAACCTATCCCCCTTGCGCACCTCTTGGCCCACCTTGGCCGCAATCATTTTCACAAGTCCGGGCATTGGCGCGACGATTACATTACCGGGCGCTGTATCCGTTTGTTCGCGTTGCAATGGATCGATGCGGTTGAACACGATGCCATGATCCGCAAAAACGGTAATCTGCGTGTCACTCACATGCGTCTTTGGCAGTGGTTTGCCATCCAGTGACCATTGATCAAGGTGCCGATACGCCCGCACAGATGTTTCACCCACCCGCCAACGTTGTTCATCCGGGCCAATCACCTCCACCACGAGAATGGTGTCCTGTTCGCCATTGGTTAGGGTAAGGTAGTGGGTTAAGGGCTGCCAAAGCGAAAAACCGGCGTCATCGCCCGGGGTGACCAGATCAAGAGCAGCCATACCAGCTGCGACCCAATGATTGGCAACCACAGGTGTAGCAGTCGTCAATTCAGACACGTCGCGTTCGATCAGCCCTGTATCAAATTGAGCGTTTTTAAAACCCTCATGTGCACAGAGCGCACCCAGAAAGGCCAAGTTTGTCACGGTGCCAGCTACTTCGCTGTGCGACAGGGCAGATCGCAATTTAGCCAAAGCAACTGCTCGGGTTGGGCCATGTGCGATGATTTTTGCAATCATCGGATCATAATAGGGGCTGATGTCATCACCTGAGCGCACCCCAACGTCTACGCGCGCACCATCGGGAAATGCTAAATGTTCCAGACACCCAATCGCAGGAAGAAAACCGGCGGCTACGTCTTCGGCATAAAGGCGGGCCTCAAAGGCATGTCCTGTCGCCGAAATCTCGTCCTGACTGGCAGGCAAGGCTTCACCAGCAGCTACGCGGAGCTGCCATTCGACAAGATCAATACCTGTTATTGCCTCGCTAACTGGATGTTCGACCTGCAAACGGGTGTTCATTTCCATAAAGAAAAACCCGTCAACATGTAGTGCAGCTGATCCGTCAACAATGAATTCAACCGTCCCTGCGCCGCTGTATCCAATGGCCTGAGCTGCCCGCACAGCAGCAGCGCCCATTGCACGGCGCACGTCATCCGTCATCCCCGGAGCTGGTGCTTCTTCGATCACTTTCTGGTGGCGACGTTGCAACGAGCAATCCCGTTCGTAGAGATGCACCACCTTCTGTCCATCGCCAAAAATCTGAACTTCTATGTGACGCGGCGCTGAGATAAATTTCTCGACCAGAACATCGCTGTTTCCAAAAGCGGTTTCAGCCTCGGAACGCGCCGACGTCAGCGCGTCACAGAACCCTTTCGCCGTTTCCACATATCGCATGCCTTTACCGCCACCGCCGGCCACGGCCTTGATCAACACAGGATAGCCCATCGCTGCGGCTTCCTGGGCCAAATGATGCGGGTCTTGGTCGGCCCCGTGATAGCCAGGCACCACGGGCACACCTGCCTCAACCATCAGAGCCTTGGCCGCGTCTTTTAAACCCATCGCCCGGATCGCGTCACTGGATGGTCCGATAAAAACCAACCCTGCCGCCTCAACCGCGTCGACAAAATCGGGGTTCTCGCTGAGGAAACCATAGCCAGGATGGATCGCCTCCGCCCCACTTTGCAGAGCAGCCTGAATGATACGCTCTGCGCGCAGATAACTGTCGGCAGGCGCCGCACCACCAATCCCAATGGCATGATCCGCCATCTGAACATGTTTTGCGCCGACATCTGCATCAGAATAAACAGTGACACAGCGCACGCCCAGCGCCTGGGCGGTTTCCATAATACGGCAGGCAATCTCGCCACGGTTCGCAATGAGTATCGTGTTAAACATACCTTGCCACCCTGCCCCATCGTTGTTGTTCATCGAAGGTTTTTGCGCAGTGGTCGGCGGCAAACGCTTGGCCAAATCTCATCCTACCACAAGCCAAACGGGGACAGACCATTTTGCGCGGAAACGACTGGATCATCCTACTTGGTCCTCTTCGAAATCTTCGACGACGTCAAAACGTTCCCAAATCAAAGGCATGTCTGGTGCCCAGTGGCCAAGAAGACGCTCGTAATAGCGTCGATGGTTGGCACGCCAGCTTTCAAGCGTGTCATCCTCTCCCTCCGCCAACGCCATCTCTGTGGTGACGTCTTCAAAACATGTCGCGCGTACTTCGACCGTTTCAATCACCAAGGCCGGAGCACGATCAGGGCCCAGCGCAATGTCACGTCGCCCAACGCAAGGCGCGGCCTCTCCCGCATCAATTTCGGCTTGGGAAATACATGTGGCACGTTTGTGCCCAGATCGCACCAATGCCGTAAGTTCAGCGATCAACGTTGGTGTGTCGCCGAAGCTGAACACCTCCGCGCCCGGATAGCGCAATTTTGCATCCACCAAAGAAATCATATCGTCCTCCCCATTCCGATCACATCCGAAAGACGCCAAATCGCGTCTCCTCAATCGGGGCGTTCAACGCCGCACTAAGAGACAAGCTCAAAACATCACGACTTTTTCGGGGGTCAATGATGCCATCGTCCCACAGACGCGCCGACGCATATAGCGGGTGGCTTTGTTCCTGAAACATATCGATCGTTGGTTGTTTAAAGGCAGCTTCTTCCTCTGCGCTCCATGCCCCTCCCCCACGTTCGATTGCATCGCGTTTGACAGTTGCCAGAACACCGGCCGCCTGAGCGCCCCCCATGACCGATATCCGGCTGTTGGGCCATGTCCACAGAAAACGTGGGCTATAGGCACGCCCCGACATCCCATAGTTACCGGCCCCAAATGACCCGCCCACCAGCATTGTGACCTTTGGCACATTCGTACAGGCAACTGCTGTGACCATTTTAGCGCCGTGACGGGCGATCCCTTCGTTTTCATATTGGCGCCCAACCATGAACCCTGTGATGTTTTGCAGGAAAACCAGTGGAATGCGCCGCTGTGAACACAGCTCAACAAAATGCGCGCCTTTCTGGGCGGATTCCGAAAACAGCACGCCGTTATTAGCGATTATGCCCACGGGACAGCCTTTTACATGGGCAAACCCTGTCACGAGGGTCTCACCAAACCGGGCCTTAAATTCATCAAATCGCGATCCATCCACCAGACGCGCGATCACTTCGCGAATGTCGTAAGGGGTACGCAAGTCAGCAGGAACAACGCCCAAAATTTCGTCGGGGTCATATGCAGGCTCTTCTGGCGTCGCCCAATTAACGCTGTCTGGTTGAACTTGGTTGATCCCCGCCACAGCTTGCCGTGCGAGCGCCAAGGCATGAGCGTCATCATCCGCAAGGTAATCTGCAACACCTGACAAACGGCTGTGCACATCCCCACCTCCAAGATCCTCAGCACTGACAACTTCCCCTGTCGCGGCTTTGACCAGAGGCGGGCCCGCTAGAAAAATGGTGCCTTGGTTCTTTACGATGATTGTCACATCCGACATCGCCGGCACATAGGCCCCACCAGCAGTACAAGATCCCATCACAACAGCAATTTGCGCAATACCCGCAGCGCTCATCCTTGCTTGGTTATAAAAAATGCGGCCAAAGTGATCCCGATCCGGAAAAACCTCATCTTGATTGGGCAGGTTCGCTCCACCGCTGTCGACCAGATAGATGCACGGCAATCGGTTTTCTTGGGCGATCTCCTGGGCGCGCAAGTGTTTTTTGACCGTCATCGGGTAATACGTCCCCCCTTTTACGGTGGCATCATTGCATAGGATCATTACCTGTTGCCCACTGACCCGGCCAATTCCAGCGATAACCCCCGCACTTGGCGCAGCGCCGCCATACATATCATGCGCCGCCGTTGCACCGACCTCTAAAAATGGGCTGCCCGGATCCAAAAGCCCTGCCACACGATCGCGCGGCAACATCTTACCCCGGCCCAGGTGGCGCGCGCGTGATTTTTCTCCCCCACCCAGCGCTGCTGTTGATGCGATGGTTGCAATCTCTTCCAACGCGGCAAGATGCGCAGCGCGATTGGCTTTAAACGCCTCTGATCCGGTCTGTATTTTTGAAACAAGTTTCATTCTATCATCCGACCTTCATGTTTCTGGCAGGCGCGGGCCACTGCCTGGCTTTAGCCCTTCACTCTGGGGTGACCACCCACGGACAAATTGACCAAAGCGGTTTACTTCATATTCATAGCTACGCGACGGATCTGTCGGTGTCGGGTCGCATACAATGTGCAACCAGACACCAGGGAAGTCTCCAGGCAAGGCAACGCAATCTGTCAAGGCAGCCCCATCAGCAATCCCATCACGCGCCCGGTCTCTCAGGTACTGATGGGCATAGGTTTCGATCACATCTGTCTCAGACGTCGTCGCGACGATCCACCCCAACCGGAATGCCCAAAGTGCGAGCATCAGTGTGATCCCCCCTAACGGTACAAACCAAACCCATCGCGGCATTATTCCTCCAACACAAAAGCCGTCATGTCATCGCATTCATTAACTCGCGTCCCACAAGCATGCGCCGAATTTCTGAGGTGCCAGCCCCAATTTCCATCAACTTTGCATCCCGGAACAAACGAGCCGCAGGGCTGTCGCTAAGGAAACCTGCTCCGCCCAGGGCTTGCACCGCTTGATGGGCCTGCTTCATGGCCTCCTCTGATGCATAGAGACAACAAGCGGCCGCATCCTGCCGCGTCACATCCCCCCGATCACAGGCCTTGGCTACCTCATACACATAGGCCCGGGCGGAGTTCATCGCGGTATACATATCCGCGATCTTGCCTTGCATCAGCTGGAAACTGCCAATCGGTTGGCCGAACTGTTTTCGCTCCGCCATATAGGGCATGATTGCATCAAGACAGGCTGCCATGATGCCAGTACCAATGCCAGCCAAAACCACACGTTCATAGTCCAACCCGGACATCAGCACAGCAACGCCACGCCCCTCTTCCCCCAGAACGTTTTCAAAGGGCACTTCGACATCCTCAAAAATCAACTCTGCCGTATTGGAACCACGCATCCCCAGTTTATCAAAATGAGATGACGTCGAAAAACCAACCATATCCTTTTCAATGATAAAGGCCGTTATCCCCCTCGACCCCGCGTCCGGTTCGGTCTTGGCATAAACAACAAGTGTCGATGCATCCGGGCCATTCGTGATCCAGTATTTGTTCCCATTTAAGCGATAGTGGTCGTTTCGCTTTTCAGCGCGCAACTTCATCGACACAACATCAGAACCCGCCCCAGCCTCAGACATCGCCAAAGCACCAACATCTGCGCCAGAAATCAAACCGGGCAGAAATTTACGTTTTTGATCCTCAGTCCCGTTCAATTTGATCTGATTAACGCAGAGGTTTGAATGCGCACCATACGACAGAGAAACAGATGCCGACGCCCGGGCAATCTCTTCAATCGCGACCGTATGCGCCAGATATGACATGGCCGCACCGCCAAATTCCTCTTCGACCGTGATCCCTAAAAGGCCCAATTCGCCCATCTCGGCCCACAGTTCAGAAGGAAATTCATTCTTGCGGTCTATCTCGCCCGCAAGTGGCGCCAATCGTTCTTGCGCCCAACGATGCACCATCTCGCGCAACGCGTTTACGTCTTCACCAAGATCAAATTGCATGGTCGCATGAAACATCTCTTCAAGTCTCCCGACAGAGGCAAAGTAAATTTATTGAACAAGCGTTCAAAAACAATATCCCTTGCGTATAGATCGGTCAACCATAGAAAGCAGGCGTGGTTTTGGACATCGTCCAAAAATCAAATATGGAACGCGCAGAGCATCGCTCTGCGCTCCATTGGATCAAACTGCGCCAGAGGTTTTTTGGAAAACCGCCCCGACTTCTGCGCGAATAATCCGGGCAATCTGATCACAATCCTCCAAAGAAAATGTGAGAGGTACCCTCATATCGACAAGCCCTGCCAAAATCCGATCAGTGGCAGGTAACGATGGTGTCTCGGCATACCGCCAACTGTCATAGCGACTGGTAAAGGCCACGGGATCTGCGGCCCCAAACCATTTCAATTCAACACCGCGCTCTGCACAGCGCGTCACAACCTCTTGAACATCCGTCTCTGGCCAATCCAACAGTAAAAACTGGATCGACGATCCAACAATCGTTTCCTCAGAAGGTCGTTCAACCACGGTCAACCCCGCAGTGCCGCGCATCCCGTCTTCCAAACGGCGGTACCGGGCGTTCCAACGGGCGCATTGGGTCGCCAGATCAGCAACCTGAGGTCGCAAGATTGCAGATCGCAAATTATCCATTCGGCCCGAAATATTCGGTGTTTCGTATCGAATGTTTTCAAAAGCCTCCTTTGGCGGTGCTGCCAAATGGCGTTCATAGAGCATATAACTGCCCGACATAATCACTGAACGCGCCGCCAATTCCGCGTCATCTGTCACCAGAAATCCACCCTCTCCCGAATTAACATGCTTATAAGTCTGACACGAATAACACCCGATCGCTCCATGGCGCCCAGAAGGCACATCCTTCCATGCGGCCCCCATCGTATGGGCACAATCCTCTATCACGCGCACACCAGCCTGCGCGCAGATCACCATGAGACGTTCCATATCGCATATGTGACCACGCATATGGCTCAACAATAATACTTTTGCCTGATCACTCTTTGCCAAAAGGTCATCAAGATCGATCGTCAGGCTCTCCGTCACCCCGATGTAAACAGGTACAGCCCCAACCGCAGCAATGGCGCCCGGCACAGGTGCTAAGGTAAACGCATTCGACAAAACCTTGTCCCCGGCTTTCACCCCCAATGCACGCAAAGCAGTGCCCATGGCATACCCACCTGATGCAACGGCCAGACAATATTTAGCCCCCACAAGGGCGGCAAATTCTTGCTCCAGTAGGGCCGTCTCACTCACTTCACCATCAACAGTGTTGTAACGATGCAATCGACCGTGGCGCAGAATCTCTATCGCGGCGGCAATCCCCGCTTCTGGAATCGGCTCCTGCTGGGTAAAACTGCCTTCAAAAATCTCACTCATGAAATACCCCTATGTGTTTACTTGCCCGGATTGCTAGGCATCCATTAACCCATCAAACTGTCGACTAAATCCGGTAAATCATCGTAATGCTCCAGCAAGCCTTCTGGCGACAAAGCCTGCATGTCCTCGCCCGATGGTCCAAAAGTGACCAAAATGCTTGGCACCCCGGCCGCGCGCGCCGTATTCCGGTCTGTATCTGTATCCCCGATCAAAATGCATTTGGACGGATCACCACCCGCACGCCGCGCCGCTTCGAACAAAGGTTCTGGGTCGGGCTTGCGCACGGGCAATGTATCCGCCCCGACAAGCGAAGCAAACGCCCCACGGACACCAAGGCTCTGCATCAATTTTTCTGCCAGCGCTTGTGGCTTATTGGTGCATATCCCAACCCCATAACCACGCTTCTTTAATTCCTCTAAGGCAGCCATGGCACCGGGATAGAGCGTTGTATGAACATCGATGGCCTCGTCGTAGGCCTCTAGCAACTTGGGATAATACATATTGATCGCAGGCTCATCGTCAGCCCTCCCCAATCGCGTCAACCCCAATCGCAACATCGCCTTTCCCCCACGCAGGGC
This sequence comes from Roseobacter sp., assembly GCA_039983935.1. Taxonomy (GTDB): domain Bacteria; phylum Pseudomonadota; class Alphaproteobacteria; order Rhodobacterales; family Rhodobacteraceae; genus Roseobacter. Next base: position 490,959 of record JBDWVP010000028.1, read on the forward strand.
CGTTGCCTGATCTTGCGACGAATCTAACATGTCACCTGCCCCCATGTGACGAAAGCACACGTTTGCCGCAGCAATCAAATCACCGCTGGTGTCTGCAAGCGTCCCGTCCAGATCGAAAATAACTGTCTTCATGTCGCGCACCACCTCGCCTAAATCGCGTAAAACCGCCGTCCTTTGTTGCAACTCGCAACCTTCTTTGATCCAAGCATTCTTGCGCCCAGCGCTTAAGCGGATAAACAGACGCGCAACAGAACACAAAGAGATTTCACATGAACACTGCTTTGATCATCCTCGCCGCTGGCAAGGGCACCCGGATGAATTCGGATCTGCCAAAGGTGCTGCACCCGCTTGCTGGTGCACCGCTCCTGGTTCACGCAATGCGCGCTGGTGCCAGTCTCGACCCAGCCCAAACAATCATTGTCGCAGGTCATGGCGCAGATCTCGTACGCAACACAGCTCTGTCTTATGACCCCACAGCCACCGTGATTGAACAACACGAACAACTTGGCACAGGCCATGCCGCCGCACAGGCGCAACAATCTCTCACAGGGTTTGACGGAACAGCCATTGTTCTGTTTGGCGACACACCATTTGTGCGTCCGGAAACGCTCGATGCCATGACAACAGCCCGGAAAGAAAATGACGTGGTCGTTCTCGGCTTTGACGCGGCAGACCCGGCGCGGTACGGGCGATTGGTCATGGACGGCGATCAACTCGCAGAAATCGTCGAATTTAAGGACGCCACCGAGACACAGCGCGCCATCACACTGTGTAACAGCGGTGTCGTCGCCTGTGACGCGCAGGTGTTGTTTGACCTGATAGACAGTATCAGCAACGACAACGCAGCCCAAGAATATTACCTCACCGATATTGTCAGCCTCGCCAGATCACGCGGATTGTCCGCCACAGTGGTCAAATGCGACGAAAGCGAAACTCTAGGTATTAACACACGGGCAGAACTGTCCAAGGCAGAAGCGGCTTTTCAGACCCGCGCCCGTCACACCGCATTTAAGGATGGGGCAACGATGCCCGCGCCCGATACGGTTCACTTTGCCTTTGACACTGTGATCGGGCGCGACAGCCTGATTGAACCCCATGTGGTTTTTGCCCCCGGCGTAACCGTCGAAACAGGTGCAACGATACGGGCATTTTCCCACCTTGAGGGCTGCCATGTGGCCCGCGGCAGCGTGGTAGGACCCTATGCGCGATTACGCCCCGGGGCTGAGCTTAACGAAAATGTCAAAATCGGAAACTTTGTGGAAATCAAGAACGCGCGCATTGGAACGGGTTCAAAGGTCAATCACCTCAGCTACATTGGCGATGCGACACTGGGCGAGGATGCAAATATCGGCGCTGGAACAATAACTTGCAACTACGACGGCGTGTTGAAACACCATACTTTCATCGGCGACAGGGCGTTTATCGGTTCCAACACGATGCTGGTGGCCCCCGTCCAAATCGGAAATGACGCGATGACCGGCAGTGGATCCGTGATCACCTCAGATGTCGATCCCGAAGCCCTGGCGCTATCTCGCGCCCCTCAGATCGAAAAATCAGGCATGGCCACAAAATTTCTGAAACTGCTTCGGGCAAAAAAAGCGCAACAACAAAGAGGAAGTTAATCATGTGCGGTATTATTGGCGTCCTCAGTAATCACGAAGCCTCTCCTATTTTGGTCGACGCCTTAAAGCGGCTGGAGTATCGCGGCTATGACAGCGCCGGCATCGCCACCGTGAATGGTGGGCGGCTAGATCGGCGTCGTGCGGTTGGCAAACTCGTAAACCTCTCTGATCTGCTGGTCCATGAACCCTTGCCAGGGAAGTCGGGCATCGGTCACACCCGCTGGGCGACCCATGGCGCCCCGACCATCACCAACGCGCACCCGCACCAAGCAGGGCCCGTTGCCGTAGTTCACAACGGTATTATCGAGAATTTCCGCGAGTTGCGGGAAGAACTGAGCGAGAACGGCGTTCAGTTCGTGACCGAAACGGACAGCGAAACGGTCGCCCTTCTGACCCAATATTATATGAAGGACGGTGCCGACCCGGTTGCGGCAGCAACACAAGCGCTTGGTCGACTACAGGGTGCATTTGCGCTGGCGTTTCTGTTTGACGAACATGAAGATCTCATCGTTGCAGCTCGCAAAGGCTCGCCGTTGGCCATCGGTCACGGAGAGGGTGAAATGTACATCGGTTCGGATGCGATTGCTCTGTCACCTTTGACCAATCAAATCACTTATCTCGAAGAAGGCGATCGCGCAGTTGTCACCCGCCATAGTCTTGAGGTTTTTGATGAAAACGGGGCAGTTGTCAGCCGCCAAAAGAAAACTATCCGAGTGGACACAGCCCAAGTCGACAAAGCTGGACACAAGCATTTCATGTCCAAAGAAATCGCAGAACAACCGGGCGTTATCGCACAAGCACTCCAGCATTACCTGTCCGAGGATGGCACAATCGCCCTGCCCAACCCCGGCATCGATTTTACTCAGATTGACCGGTTAACCCTTGTCGCCTGTGGCACAGCCTACTACGCGTGCCTAACTGCGAAATATTGGTTCGAACGTATCGCACGCATTCCCGTTGAGGTCGATGTCGCCTCGGAGTTCAGGTACAGAGAACCCCCAATCCCTGCGCGCACGGCGGCGCTTTTTGTGAGCCAATCCGGCGAGACGGCGGATACATTGGCAGCATTGCGGTACTGTGCTGGTAAAAGTTCCAGCATTTTGTCCGTGGTAAATGTCCCCGAAAGCTCCATCGCACGTGAAAGCGATTTGGTATTGCCCATTTATGCAGGCGTCGAAATCGGCGTTGCCTCGACCAAGGCCTTCACTTGCCAATTGACCGTGCTCTTGCTCTTGGCTTTAAAGGCCGCGCATGAACGCGGTGAAATCGATGAAAAGGGTCTGGCAGATCACATCTCTGCCGTCCGCGGATTGCCTAATCTGGTTAGCACCGCTCTGGGCGCAAATGCCGAAATGCAACAAGCCGCTCTCAAACTGGCCGAAGCACGCGACGTTCTTTTCCTAGGGCGTGGCCTGATGTACCCCCTCGCACTAGAAGGGGCATTAAAATTAAAAGAAATCAGCTATATACACGCAGAAGCTTATGCAGCGGGTGAGCTGAAACACGGACCGATTGCCTTGATCGACAAGAACGTACCAGTGGTCGTTATGGCCCCACGAGATGCCTTGTTTGAAAAAACACTAAGCAACGTTCAGGAAGTCATGGCGCGTGAGGGTCGTGTCATTCTAGCGTCCGATGCCAAGGGCATTGCAGAGTTTGGATCCGGCGCAGCTGCGACAATCGAAATGCCCCAAGTTGCCGATTTTCTGACCCCAATCCTATATGCCGTGCCTGCACAATTGCTGGCTTATCACACGGCGGACGCCAAGGGGACGGATGTGGATCAACCCAGAAACCTGGCGAAATCTGTAACGGTGGAATGAACCGCAGTATCTATGTCGGCGCTTGTCCCCGATCGAATTGGCCGTAATCGCGGCGAATGCTGTAAATGGCGGCTTCATCTAAACCGGGCGCGTCGAGATTTTTATCCAGCAAATGTCTTGCCGCTGTATAGTTGTCCGCCCCTGCCAGTGCGATAAACTTGCCTTCGGTATTGACGCTCTCGAATGATGCACATGCCGGCGCAACGACGGTTTCTGTACTGTAGAATGCGACGACATAGGTATCATCGTCGCCAATCCCTGCTGGTGGTTGCGGGTTTTGCTGCGCAGAGGTCCAATGCAATACCCGCGCGCCCACGCGGATCCGGTAATCCGCGAAATGAACCTGCCGCCCTGCGGACTGCGACCGGCGGTGTGTCGCATCTTTGCGCCACTTAATGATCGCATCCTCACTTTCCCAAAGCTGATGAGACAAGAGTAAATCAGAATCGTCGAGCGCGGTATACCGATCCAAAAATTTGAGGCCTGTGTGTTGCTCGAGAACCGGGCGCAGACGCGCGACATGTTCGAAATAGTGAGGAAGGTGGCCAGATTTCAGGCGAACTTCGAAAAAAAGCGCATGCATTGTGTGTTTTCCTTGGCAGTAATTCGGCGTCCCAACCAGACATCTCCTACTGTAATAGCCAGAAACCCAACCAACCGAAACTGACAGTTTGCCAGCTCTATGATTATCGCCTCACGCCCCTTTAAACTTCTTACCTTCACTAGATCATAAGAACCGGTCTTTGGTCATCACTGTCAGTGGGTTCTACCCTCGTGAGCTTTACAGTCAAAGTGAAGCCGACCGCCAAAATCATGCTACAACGCCTGATGACGGCCAAAATGGCCTCGATATAGGGCATCGATACAAGCTGCGTGAGACCTTAAGATCAATTTCAACCAACGATCCCAAGCCCGCGTCGAGCCTAATCTTGCAGAATTTCTATAATGCAGCGAATGTCAGGTTTGGATGCAGACAGGGAAACACAATGGAAATTATGTGCTTGAACGGTTGGGGTGGAAAACTTCATGAAGACCTGCTGCCCTATGTCCAAACCACCGCGCCTGAAATTCTATGTTTGCAAGAGGTCGTCCATAGCCCTGCCTCAGATAAAGACTGGCTGACCTATCGTGACGGGGATCACATCCTGCCGCAGCGCGCAAATTTCTTTCGCGATGTGTCGAGAGCGTTGCCTGATCATGTCGCTATTTTCTGTCCTGCTGCCCAAGGTGTTTTATGGGATGAAGATCTATCCATCCCGTCACAGTGGGGGGTGGCTACATTCGTACATAAATCCGTCTCTATCATTGGTCAGGTTCAAGATTTCGTCCACAAGACCTTTTCACCAGTTGGCTACGGTGAGCACCCACGATCCCGCAGTGCGCATGGTGCGCGCGTGTACGATTACACCTCCAATCGTTCCATCAGCGTTACACATATGCATGGCTTACGTGATCTAAAGGGAAAAATGGATACACCCGAACGCGCAGAGCAGGCGCAAAGATTACTTGATCTGTCGCGGCAGGTGTCAGCGCCAGAAGACGTACAAGTGATTTGTGGCGACTTCAACGTCGAGCCGGATAGTGAAACGCTTCGTATTTTAGCCGATGCAGGTTTTTCTGAACTGGTGGCAGGACGCGGGTTCACCAGCACCCGAAACTCTCACTACAAAAAACCGGGCAGGTTTGCTGATTACATGATGATCAATGATGCTGACGCCGTGCAGAAGTTTGAGGTGGTTTACGATCCAGAGATTTCAGATCATTGCCCGCTTGTTTTGAGCATTTGATATACGCAACTGTTCAATTTACTGCCGCCAATGGCAGCGATGTCCGCAGAGCAGACCTTGGGTGGCGAGTTTGGCCTTTTCAACTTGATCAAAATCGTCGGATGATCGGTCTGAGCCTAAAGCTTCGGCAGATCAATTGGAGTTCCGATAAGTGTAACGGACAATTCCCCAGATTATCAGGCCAAACGGCACCTAAAGAATTACAAAGAGCAGGTAGAAGCCCAATGACCAAAGTGGATAAATCAATTCGCTAAAATCCATACCGAATACGATACACTCTTCGGGCCCTCTAGCCCAAATTTTACATCCATTCCAAAGAACTATCTGAGCTACCACATATCCGCCCGCCCACAAAATCGCAGGCCACAGGACAATTAGTATTGAAATAATTCGGGAAACTTCTTTTTCTTGTTGAGTAGACACGACCCCTGAAGGCTTTGAGCTTACTTATGACTGGATCAAGTATTGAATGCCTGCAAAGCCGCCAACGATGCGGATGCCGATTTAACTCAAACATCACGCGAAGAACACCTTCGATACTGAACGCTGCCTTGGGACGCCCTTGCGGTGCAAACGTTTCCTTACATTTTGCTCAATGGCGCCGTCTGTTTCGTCTTTATATGTTTTGATCCGTGTCAGTTCCGTGAACAAAGTTCCAACCAGAAAAACCACGTTACCCGGCCAATTTCCAACGTCCTTTTTACGAAATGCGACGGTGACCCCGTCTCTTTTGCGACAAAGGTGGCAAATAGGGTCGAAGCCGGTTTTTTGTTCCTGAAGAAGAACGCATTCAAGGCACGGCTGGCAGAACGTCAACTTTCTCTTCGGGTTCATTGATTCTTCCCGCAAAAATGTTGGAAAAATCTTAGCTGCCATTTGAACGAACGTTCGATTGCAACCCTATGGGCCCTCGCGCGTTATCTGCTTGCTGTTGCGTCGTCAGATGATTACCAATTAACTTATGAATGCTCCATTGATTGACCCTTTCGCACGCGCGATCACCTATCTTCGTGTCTCAGTGACAGACAGATGCGATTTTCGCTGTGTCTATTGCATGTCCGAAAATATGACCTTTCTGCCAAAGAAAGAGCTGCTGACGTTGGAAGAACTCGATCGGATGTGTTCAACTTTTGTCGACTTAGGCGTGCAAAAGCTGCGCATCACTGGCGGTGAACCCTTGGTGCGCAAGGGAATAATGACATTCTTCAATAGTATGACCCGTCATTTGGACGCAGGTACGCTACAAGAGCTGACGTTAACGACCAACGGCAGTCAATTGGAGCGCTTTGCCAAGGATTTGTATGCCGCTGGCGTTCGGCGGGTAAATGTGTCGCTGGACACGCTCGATGAACAGAAATTCGCTGACATCACGCGATGGGGTCGCCTGCCACAGGTGCTAAGGGGCATCGACGCTGCGCAATCAGCGGGGATGCGGGTAAAATTAAACGCCGTGGCATTGAAAGGGTTCAATGAACCGGAATTGCCCTTTATCACTGATTGGTGCGCACAACGCGATATCGATTTGACATGGATCGAAGTCATGCCCATGGGAGACATTGGAAACGAGGATCGTCTGGGCCAATATTGGTCGCTCAAGGATGTGCGCGCCCGCTATGAAGAGCACTACACAGTCACCGATCTGGCCGAGCGTTCGGGCGGCCCAGCCCGTTATGTGCGTCTGGAAGAAACAGGCCAGAAAATCGGCTTTATTACGCCATTGAGCCATAATTTCTGCGAAAGCTGTAACCGCGTCCGACTGACCTGCACAGGAGAACTTTACATGTGCTTGGGACAGGAAGATCAGGCTGACCTGCGCGCACCACTGCGCAACCACCCCGAAGATGACGGTCCGCTGAAAGATGCCATACACGCCGCAATTGCGATGAAGCCAAAGGGCCATGATTTCGACTATTCGCGGCAACGATTGGACGGTCAAATGCCCCGCCACATGAGCCATACAGGCGGCTGATACGCGCCATGCGCCCTCCTCTCCTTTATCACATTTATGTGGCAGCGACCGCTCTACTTGTTCCTTTTTTTTCCTGGATCGAGATCCGCAAATTGCGCGCAGCTGGGTATCATGCCGTGCGTGCGCATGAAAAACTGGGCCATGCAACAGAACCACGCAGCGGATCAGGGCCGCTCATCTGGTTTCACGCGGCATCTGTCGGGGAAAGCATGTCTGTGCTGACATTAATCGCGGAGCTAGGGAAACTATCCCCACGAACCCAGTTTTTGATCACCTCCGGCACAGCAACATCAGCACAAATGATCGCCGATCGATTACCACCGCGCACGGTTCATCAATTTGCCCCTCTGGATGCTGGGGGGCCTGTAAAACGATTTTTGCGCCACTGGCGGCCGGATGGAGCAGTTTTTGTTGAGAGCGAACTTTGGCCGCAAATGTTGCGTCTGACCAGAGACAGCGGTGCGCGTATGATCTTGGTGAACGCCCGCATGAGCGATGCCTCGCGTCGTGCCTGGCAAAAACGTCCGAAAACAGCTGCGTTTGTTTTGTCGTCCTTTGATCTCATTCTCACGCAGAATGATGAAATGGCGCAGGTCATGGCCAATTTACACGCCCCTGCGGACAGAATTGCCCGCGGCATTAACCTAAAGGCCCTCTCAGACCCATTAAAGCAAGATTCTGCCCTGCTCGCGCAGGTGCGCACCGGTATCAAAGGGCGCCCGATCTGGATCGCCGCCTCAACTCATAAGGGCGAGGAAGAGATTGTTCTGAACGCCCATAAAAAGCTCCAAAAACGGTTTCCGGATCTATTGTTGTTGCTGGCACCACGCCATCCGGCACGCAGTCCCGAGATCGCGCGTATTCTACACCAACAGGGGGTGAGTTTTTCAACACGGTCAAAGGGCGAATTGCCGACCAACGAAGACGTCTATCTTGCCGATACTCTTGGTGAATTGGGCAGTTGGTATGCGTTGAGCAACGTGATTTTCCTTGGTGGCTCACTTAAACCCATCGGTGGCCACAACCCGTTTGAAGTCGCGCAGGCTGGTTGCGGTGTTCTCTCTGGCACAGAAGTGTTCAATTTCAGCGAAACCTATACGGAAATGGTGCATCGTCGCGCGGCAACCTTAGTGGAAAACGACGACAGCCTTGCCCAAGCGGTCACCCGGTTACTGTCAGACAGGACGGCCGAGGAAGAGGCAGGGCGCGCCGCTCGTGACTATGTGCGCGGCAAATCAAGCCATTTGACCATGATCGCACAACGACTGGCCCGCGCGTTGCACATCGAGGCTTCTCAATCATGAAGAGTGACCAAGATTTCCCCCAACTCGACACGATTGACGTGATCGCGCCAAACTTCAAACGGCGTCATTCCGGAGTGACCTCTACCGTTATTCGTTTGGTGCCACTGCAAGCGCAGGACATCACAATCGTCGCTTCCGCACCGGATTTACCTGAGGAAGTGCCGAACCTGCCCCCTTCTCGTCTTTTGACCTTACCGTCACGCCGCCCGGCTGGGTTTCGGGTCTGGCATGCCCGCCGCAATGTCGAAATGATCGCTGGCTTATTATTGAACACCATTGGCCGCAAAAAATTGAAATTGTTGTTTACCTCGGCCGCCCAACGGCGACACAAACCTTTTACCCGATGGTTGATCCGTCACATGGATGCGGTGATCGCTACCTCAGGGAAATCGGCCAGCTATCTTGAACGCGATGCAACCGTCATTCACCACGGCGTGGATTGCCAACAATTTTCCCCTGTCCAAGATCGCGCCAGCCTGCGCCGCGCACTCGATCTCCCTGAAAAAGGGCCATTGGTTGGATGTTTTGGCCGGATCAGGCACCAAAAAGGCAACGATCTTTTTATCCAGGCAATGATACAGGTGTTCACTGATCTGCCGGATGGCAAAGCATTGATGATGGGGCGGGCGACCAATGAAAACGCAGAATTCCTGCAAAACTTAAAAGACGATGTCGCCAAAGCTGGCCTCAGTGATCGCATTTTGTTTAGAGACGAAGTCCCTATTGAGCAATTGGCCTCTCACTTTCAGGCATTGGATTTATATGTGGCCCCTCAGCGTTGGGAAGGTTTTGGTCTCACTCCGCTCGAAGCAATGTCATGTGGTGTCCCGGTCGTTGCAACACGTGTCGGAGCCTTTGAGGAATTGCTGATCGATGGGCAAACCGGCAATCTTGTCGATATCGAAGATCTCGCTGCTTTGACAAAAAACATCTATAATCTTCTGTCTGACACGGCGTTGCGCGAAAAATATGCGGTGACCGCGCGTGCGCATGTCACACAGAACTTCTCGCTTCAAACCGAGGCGGCCGCCATTATTTCCATCTATCGGGATTTATTGTCGTCGAGCTAATTATAGCCGTCCGAAAATGAACGCCCAGTGCTGCTAAACCGTTCAGCTTAGTCAACTCAGGCGTTCATTGTCTCTTTGATTTACGCGGCAGGCATTCTTTGTTCGATGATGTCAGCCCACCAACTGCACCCGGTAGGAATTGCCTCATCGTCAAAATTATATTCTGGATGATGCAACAGGGCGCTCGGTCCGTTCCCCATCAGAATATACGCACCGGGCCGTTCTTCCAACATAAAGGCAAAATCCTCGCCCCCCATGACCAATTCCGCGTGCGCGCAATCGCCGGACACAGATTTAGCAACACTGGAGGCAAATTCCGTCTGTTCAGGGTGGTTCACTGTTGTTGGGTAATTCCGCATGTAGTCGATTTTGCCGGTCGCACCAAAACTATCGGCCACGCCTTCGACCAGCTTGGTCAGGCGGCTTTCGGCCAGATCACGCATTGCGGCGCTCATCGTTCGGACAGTCCCCTTCATATGCACTTTTTGTGGGATCACGTTAAACGCCTGAGAAGATGTTTCAAAGGACGTTATCGATACAACCATTTGTTCCACAGGGTCTGCGCTACGGCTTGCAATGGATTGTGCTGCAACAACAATTTGGCTGGCGACAACTGTCGGATCGATGGTTTGATGCGGGAACGCGGCGTGGCCGCCCTTTCCTTCGATCTCTATTTCGAATAAATCCGTCGCTGCAAAGAAAGCCCCAACGCGGATCGCAAACGAGCCGACTTCTATGCCCGGCCAATTGTGCATGCCATACACTTCCTGAATGCCAAAACGGTCCATCATACCATCTTCACACATTTCACGGCCGCCGCCGCCGCCTTCTTCAGCAGGTTGGAAAATCACCACCGCAGTGCCATCAAAATTGCGCGTCTCGCACAGATATTTAGCCGCACCCAAGAGCATCGCCGTATGCCCATCATGGCCACAAGCGTGCATTTTCCCAGGTTCCTTCGAGGCGTATTCAACGCCGGTTTGTTCTGGAATGGGCAAAGCATCCATATCCGCGCGCAAACCGATCACTTTTCCAGAATTGTTGGATTTTCCCTTGATGACACCGACCACGCCGGTGCGCCCGATCCCGGTCACGATTTCATCGCAACCAAACGCTTCTAATTTTTCAGCGACGATCCCCGCAGTTCTATGGGTATCAAAAAGAAGTTCCGGGTGAGCATGTAGGTCTTGGCGCCATGCGGCGATTTCTGGCTGAAGTTCCGCGAAGCGGTTTTTGACGGGCATCAGAGGTGTTCTCCTGAGGCTGTTGAAATTGTTGATAGGGGATCACGACGGTTCGAATCGAACAACCGACACAGAGCGAACGGCTCTTGATCATGTAATCAGCATAGCGGTAAAAAAACTCCCTTCAAGCGGCGCTTTTCACAACGCCGGTCCCAATTTCATCGCACTGCCATCGCTAAAACGATCAAAACGAAACCGTGTCAGATCGTGGCCGACGGTGCCGCCTGTGGCAAGAGCCGACAATACCCGTCCCATAGCCGGGCCGATCCCGAAACCATGACCGCTCATGCCGGTGCCAATGGTCAGACCCGGAATATGTGCCACGCGATCTACAACCGGCACAATGTCCGGCATCGTGTCAATCATCCCCGCCCAAGCGCAAGTGATTTCAAAGGAAGGTAAATCTGGAAAACATCGCGCGAATCGTTCGCGTAAGGCTTTTATTTTTTTGGGGTTTGGCGTGGGATCGAGCACACGCATGGCCTCAAACGGGCTGGGGGCATCAGCGCTCCACCGGCGCGGCGTAGACCATGCATCAGGGTACCCTTTGGGCGCACGTGGTATAAATTTAGTGCCAAAAGGATCGGCTCGCAGTTGTTTTAAAAACTTGGGCAAAGCCCGGAACGCGGCAGGGCCGACAAACAATTCATGAAATCCCCCCGGTGCCAGCGTGTAGCCACCATCTTCTCTTCTACGAAAGGCAATCAATTTATCTGCTGCGGCCCCCGTCAGCAGTTCGGGCAACGGAGAAGTAGATGCAACGGTTGAACGCACAGATAATTGTGGCAAATGCACCCCGTGATTGCCTAAAAACAGTGCAGACCACGCGCCGCCCGCTAAAACTACCTCGGGTGCGGCAATGCGGCCTTGTTCGGTTACCACACCAGCAACCCGCCCGGCCGCAATATCCAAGCACCGCACCGCGCAGTTTTCGATCAGATCAGCCCCATGCCGAGCCGCAATTTCAGCCAACGCGGGTACCGCAACCCAAGGTTCGGCGCGCATGTCCGTGGCTGTATGCAGCGCACCGGCATAGCCCTGCCCCATGCCCGGTATTAGGGTAGCAGCCTGCTGGGGTGTCAAAAGCTGTGTATCAACATCCAGCACCTTGGCGTGATGTTGCCAGGCCGCATAACGTGACATCGCATTTTGATCTTTGGCCAGATAGGTCACGCCGCCCTGGCGCAGCCCGATGTCTTTATTTGTCTGGCTTGCCAAGTCACGCCACAAGTCAATGGCCTCGACCATTATTGGCAACTCGTCGGGATCTCGCCCTTGTTGGCGGATCCACCCCCAATTTCTGCTGGATTGTTCGGCTGCGATCCGACCTTTTTCCAACAAGACCACTCTCTTGTTGCTCTGGGCAAGATAAATAGCCGTGCTCACCCCGACGATCCCGCCCCCGATGACAACCACATCAGCCTCTTTCGGTTGGGTCTTCGCGTAAACGGCGGGGGTATTGGCGGACAGCGGGAAGGGTATCACAACATCACACCTCAGCGGGGTCGTGAGACAACCCGGCTCGCGCTTTGAGCATCAATCGCACAGACGCTTGATCAACCGCTGCATAAATGCGTGGCCTGCATCGAATTGTTCAACTGATATAAATTCGTTTGGCTGGTGCGCTTGCGCGATGTCACCTGGGCCACAGATCACAGCAGAATATCCCGCTTGCTGGAATTGCCCGGCTTCGGTGCCATAACTGACCACGTGATTTGCATTGTCACCGGTCAGGCTGCGCACCAATGTTTCGGCAAGACCATCCTCTTCTGGCGTCAACGCTGGCACATTAAAACGTTCTGTTACTTCAATGGAGGTCTCGGGTACGACCGCCTGCATCATCGCCTGTACCTGAGCCACTTTTTCACGGTACTCTCCCTCCCAGATCTCTTTAGACTCGCCCGGTACAACCCTGAAATCCATTGCAAAATGGCAATCCTTGGCCGTTATATTATGAGCCGTTCCACCAGAAATTTTACCGACGTGCAACGTGGTATATGGCGGATCAAACGCTTGCGCCAACGCCCCTGGGGCGGTGTCCCGGTTGGCGACATTCTGGTCATTGGCCCAATCGATCAGTTTCGCGCCATACATGATCGCATTAACACCCCGATCCAGTAAGGAGCTATGCACTTCGAATCCGTGCACATGTGTGTCAAAACCCGTACCACCTTTGTGTCCGCAGACGGCCTGCATCATTGATGGCTCACCTACAATGACGGCAGCCCCCTTTGGCAGAACAGGTTGCATTGCTTCGATCATCGGAGGCGCACCAGTGCAGCCAACCTCTTCGTCAAAGCTGAGGGCGATTTGGAGAGGTCGCGTTATCCCCGCGTCATGAGCTTCAACCAGAGCCCAAATCGCCAGAGCGTCAAACCCCTTCATGTCGCAGGTGCCACGGCCATAGTATTTGCCATTTTTTTGAATGACTTCAAAAGGGTCCGTATCCCACGCCTGCCCTTCAACAGGAACAACATCCGTGTGCCCAGACAAAACGATTGCACCCTCGTTCCATGGCCCAACATGGGCAAAAAGTGCATGTTTAGGTTGTTCGGGATCGATGTAACGATGGCTTTCGATCCCATGACTGGCAAGATAATCCGCCACCCAATCTATTAGCGGGATATTGCTTTCATGACTAACAGTCGGGAAGGCAATTAACTGAGTCATGATCTCAAACGGCGTCAGACGATGTGTCATACGTTCAATACCCGCTATCTGTTTCGAGGATCATGTGACCTGGCGCAACTTCGCGATAAATAGAGGGTTGCGGCTCGTAAGCTGATGGGTGAATTGGAGATGGTATCGGTTTGAAATTCAGATCTTTTTCGCTTTTTCTTTGACGTGGGTCAGCTATTGGGACTGCCTTCATCAACGCTTGTGTATAGGGATGCTGTGGGTTTTCAAACACGCTGGCGCGCGGTCCGAGTTCGACGATTCGGCCCAGATACATCACCCCTACATTGTGACTGACGCGTTCAACCACGGCCATGTCATGGCTAATGAACAAAAACGAAATGCCCAATTCTGCCTGCAATTCCATCATCAAATTCAAAACCTGCGCCTGTACGGAAACATCCAGCGCCGACACAGCTTCATCCGCAATGATGAGTTTGGGATTCAACGCCAATGCGCGCGCAATCGCAACCCGTTGCCGTTGCCCGCCAGAAAGCTCATGCGGAAAGCGTCGCATAAAACTGCGCGGCAGCTCGACACGATCAAACAACATCCCTACGCGGTCCATCACGCCGGCCCCTTTGAGCGTCCCATAATTGTGGATCGGTTCGGCAACCTGATCGGACAGCTGCATTTGTGGATTCAGCGAGGCAAACGGGTCCTGAAAAATCATCTGCATGTCCAGGCGTGCTTCTCGCAGGCCTGCTGGATCCAGAGCCATGATATCCTTGCCATCCAATATGATTTCACCCGCCATGGGATCGACCAATCGCAAGATTGAACGTCCGGCGGATGATTTGCCACAACCGGATTCTCCGACAAGGCTTAGGGTCTGACCTTTATTGATAGAGAATGACAGATCTTCCACCGCATGCACATTCGCCACGGTGCGGCGAAAAAATCCACCTTTGACCGGAAAGCGCGTTGTAAGGTTCTTTACCGTCAATAACGTTTCAGAAGTGCCTTTGATGGGTTTGATCTCAAGATCGTCCCTACCCAGCAGTTTCATCGGCTCAGGGTAGTCTTTGCCGCGCATCTCTCCCAATTTGGGCACCGCAGCTAACAGGGCCTTAGTATAAGGATGCTTTGGATTCTCAAAAATCTCGGCCACAGGGCCTTCTTCAACCTTGTTGCCGCGAAACATAACCACCACCCGGTCGGCCATTTGCGCAACCACTGCCATGTCATGTGTGATGAACATCACCGCTGTGCCGGTCTCACGTTTTAACCGATCCATCAACGCTAGAATTTCAGCCTGAATAGTAACATCCAAGGCGGTTGTCGGTTCGTCCGCAATCAACAATCGTGGCTTGCAGGCAAGCGCCATGGCAATGACGACGCGTTGACGCATGCCGCCGGATAACTCATGCGGATATTGCTCTAAACGTCTTTCTGGCTCAGGAATGCGCACTTCTCGCAGCAACTCAAGAGCGCGGGCTGTCGCTTCTGACTTGCTTAGTTTCTTGTGTAACCGCAAACCTTCGGTCAACTGTCGCCCGACAGTAAAAACCGGATTCAGGGCTGTCATAGGCTCCTGAAAGATCATTCCGATTTCATTGCCGCGAATTGTGCGCATCAATTCCGCATCTGTGCTTGCCAAATCGACATCCGGCGCGCCCTCGCGATCAAATATTAAGCTCCCGCCAGTAATTTCACCGCCACCAAACTCAACCAAGCGCATCAGAGACAGCGAGGACACTGACTTACCAGAGCCGCTTTCTCCCACAACGCAAACAGTTTCCCCGGGATTAATGTCGAACGAAACATCCTCAACCCCGACAACAGGGCCGTCCTTGGTTTGGAATTCGACCCTCAGCCCTTTAATCTGTGCTATTGGATGCACGTCGTTCGCCTGCAGTTCCTGATCTAACATGTATTCCCCTAACGCCTCTTTCATGACGCTAAGACCATGAACGGAGCGCTGTCAAACAGATGCATCTTCAATCGTACGGAATTTGATCTCCGGGCTTGCAATTTCTACAAAACATGCTTCGATGCACCTGAGCGTCCGGGGGGATGAACACGTGCAGATCGGACATCTTTTATGACTGTCTTCTGTCTCCTGCCCGAACGCCATGAAAAACGCGCGCCTGACAGCGCGAAATAAAAAACGACATTCACGTGTCCAATATGGAGAACAGCATGAATATTAAAACCTTACTGATGGGCGCGATTGCGACCACAGCTTTTTCCCCCGTCGTCCTTGCGGACGGCCACGTGGGCGAGCGTGGCCGCGACGGCCAAGTCAATATCATTTATTGGCAAGCTCCATCCATCCTGAACCCTTATCTCTCTGGTGGCACCAAAGATCTGGAAGCTGCTTCATTGGTCATCGAACCACTTGGGCGTTACGATCAAAACGGCGCGTTGGTGCCTTATTTGGCAAAAGAAATCCCAACGGTTGAAAACAGCGGCGTTAGCACGGATCTGACATCCATCACCTGGACCCTAAAAGAAGGGCTTTTGTGGTCAGACGGCAGTGCTGTGACGTCCGCGGACATCAAGTTCACGGCTGATTACTGCATGCACCCCGAAGGTGGCTGCGCTCAGGGCGCGAAATTTGATGGCGTTGACACAGTCGAAGTTGTCGATGACCTGACCGTCAAGGTTACGTTCACGCAACCACAACCGAACCCTTACGGCCCCTTCATGGGCGGTCAGTCCCCGATTATTCAGGCGGCACAATTTGCAGACTGCCTTGGCCCAAAAGCACCTGAATGCACCGACGCCAACTTTAACCCCATTGGCACCGGCCCGTTTGCTGTCACTGATTTCCGTCCGAATGACGTTATTCAGATGGTCGCCAACGAAAACTATCGCGATGCGAGCAAACCTGCGTTTGCCTCACTGACATTCAAGGGCGGCGGCGACGCAACAGCTGCTGGCCGTGCGGTTCTTGAAACCGGCGAATTCGACTATGCATGGAACCTTCAGCTCGCACCTGACGTTTTGGCCAAAATGGCCGAAGGCGGCAAAGGAGTTCCTGTTGCAGCTTTCGGGACATTGGTTGAGCGGTTGGAAATGAACCTCACCAACCCGTCCCCTGACTTGCCTGCCGAAACACGCGCCACAGTCGCAGAACCACATCCGTTCCTGAGCGAACTCAACGTGCGCAAAGCACTCTCCATGGCGATCGACCGGGAATTGCTGGTTGAAATCGGATATGGTCAAGCGGGACGCGCAACATGTAACCTCGTTCCCGCGCCTGCGCTTTATGCTTCTGACAATGTCGAATGTCTGACGCAGGACATCGACGGTGCAAAGGCCCTTTTGGACGAAGCCGGATGGGTTGATAGCAATGGTAACGGTGTCCGTGACAAAGACGGTGTAGAGCTGAACATCCTGTATCAGACATCTACAAACGCTGTGCGCCAGGATTTCCAGGCCTTGATCAAAGACTGGTGGAGCCAAATCGGTGTTGAGACCGAATTACGTAACCTTGATGCCTCGGTCTTTTTTGGCGGCGACCCGGGATCCCCGGATACGTTCCAGAAATTCTATGCGGACGTAGAAATGTATGCCAACAACTTTGATGGCACGGACCCGCAGGCCTATCTGTCATCCTACCGTTGCGGCAATGAGCCAAAACCCTCCAGCCAATGGCAGGGTGAGAACATCAACCGGTTCTGTGAACCTGCCTATGATGCACTGTTGGATGAACTCGCCCGCACGGGTGAACTTGAGAAGCGCGGCGAAATTGCCAAGCAGCTCAACGACATGATCACAAAAGACAGCTTCACAATTGTTCCGCTGGTGGATCGCGGTCGTGTATCGGCCCATTCCAACAGCCTTGGTGGCGTCATCCTGAACACGTGGGATAGCGAATTGTGGAATGTTGCTGACTGGTATCGCATCGGTAGCTGACGCGAATTTAAGCAGGGCGTGGCATTTCCCCCGCCCTGTTTTCCTTCTGAGTGTGCTTGATCCTTGCCAGAGCCCGGGCATGTCTCCAACGATAAAAATACCGCCCCTTTAAGGACGCCCCCATGCTGACATACACGATCCGGCGTTTGGTCCTGTCGATCCCCACCTTGCTCTTTATCAGCCTCGTAATCTTCTTACTGCTGCAATTAGCGCCGGGCGATCCCATGGCACAGGTCCCGCTGACCGTCCCCCCTGAAGTGAAACAAAAAATGCGCGAAGCGCTTGGACTTGGTGCGCCGGTGCATGTCCAATACTGGAAATGGCTGGTGCAATTCTTTTGGATTGAACCGCAGGTTTTAATCGATCACTGGTTTGGAACCGCCTTCGCCGAAGGTAAGCTGAGGGTCATCTCTTGGCAGACACGCTCTCCAGTCATGGACATTGTTATTCAACGGATGCCACAGACACTCTGGGTTGTTGGCATGTCCTATATCGTGGGCATTCTGATTGCGCTGCCGATTGGAATTTATTCCGCCTACAAACAATATTCTGTCTTTGACCAGGCGGGGACATTCATTTCGATGGTTGGATTTTCAATCCCACCGTTTTTCTCTGGTGTTTTGGTCATTGTGGTTTTTTCGGTCAATTTAGGATGGTTTCCGTCGATCTATGACACCACGCATGTGGTCACAGATTGGGATAGCTTCGTTGTCCAACTTAAACAGATGATTATGCCAGTGATGGTGCTGGCGCTTCAGACAACGGCGCAGATCAGTCGTTTTATGCGGGCTTCCATGCTCGACAATCTCAATCAGGACTACGTGCGTACAGCACGGGCCAAGGGCCTCAAAGAGAGCGTCGTCGTATTGGTACATGTCCTGCGCAATTCCATGATCCCGATTATCACGGTCATCGCCTTGGGTATTCCAGCAATTTTTGGCGGGGCGATCATCACGGAAACGCTGTTCAAGGTGAACGGTATTGGGCAATTACTGCTGACGGCGCTTTTTGCCAATGACCTGCCGATGGTAATGACGCTGACCTTCATTTTCGCAATTCTAATTGTGGTCTTTAACCTGATCGCCGACGTTCTTTACGGCGTGCTCGACCCGAGGATCCGCTATGACTGATCAGAACGCAAATGTAGAAACTTTCGGAGCGCTCAAAGACAAAGAGCCTCAAAAAGAGCCGCGCTCGCAGTGGCGTGATGTCTGGGACCAGTTCCGCAAACACAAAGGCGCGATGATCGGGGGCTGTTTCCTCGCTTTTATCACTCTCTTTGTTCTGGTCGGCCCGCTGATTTGGCGCATTGACCCGACCGCCCTTGATATCCGGAACAAGGACGTACGTCCGATCTATACGGCGCTGTGGGACAGTGATGCCAAAACCCTATGGACGCGCCCCTTGGGGTCCGACAACTTGGGACGTGACATCATGGCAACCTTGATCGCTGGCGGGCAAGCATCGCTGGCCGTGGGCTGGGCTGCGATGATCCTGTCTTTGATTTTAGGCACCGTCGTTGGCGTTTGTGCGGGATATTTCAAACGGCTCGACGGATTGCTGATGCGGATCACTGATCTGTTCTTGTCCTTGCCGATTTTGCCTCTCCTGCTGGTCGCGGTCACGTTGTTCCGCCAGCCTTTGCGGGCGGCTTTCGGGCCCGAGGGTGGCATGTTCATCCTCATTGTCGGAGTGATTGGCATCACATCATGGATGCCGACAGCGCGCATCGTGCGTGGCGAAGTTCTGGCGCTTAAGGAGCGGGAATTTATCTTGGCTGCGCGCTCGATTGGGACAACACCCTTGTTGATCATCCGTCGTCACCTGCTCCCCAATGTCATCTCGCCAATCATGGTCTCTGCAGCATTGGGTCTGGCCACCGCGATCATCACCGAAAGCGCGCTGAGCTTTCTAGGCGTGGGTTTTCCATCGGATTTCCCGACGTGGGGCAAGTTGTTGTCCGATGCTGTTCCCCGGATGGAAGAGTTCCCGGAACGCGTCCTGCTGCCCGGAATTCTGATTGCTGTCACCGTTCTGTCGGTGAACTATCTGGGCGATGGTCTGCGCGATGCATTAGACCCGCGCATACGCGGCAGATAACAGATATAAAAGTCAATCAAAGCCGGCGGAAAAGCAATTTTTCGTCGGCTTTTGTTATTCTGCTTTGGCGCGCAGACGCCGTATAAACCACCAGACCACCAACACAACCGGCAGAGTCACCACCGCCGTTAGGATGCCCTTACTATTGCCTGTGGCCTGCGCCAGAGGGTACAATACGTATCCGACCAATGAGACAGCATAGTAACTGATGGCCACGACCGACAGCCCTTCCACAGTGCGCTGCAAACGAAGCTGTAAATCGGAGCGATTATCCATACTTTCCAGCAAAGCTTGGTTCTGCGCGGAACGCTCCACATCGACCCGGGTACGCAATAGATTCGAGGCCCGGATCGATCTGCTCGACATTGCCTCTAAACGGCGTTCAGCGGCGCTGACCGTGCGCATCGCCGGTGCATAACGTCGCATCATAAACTCGGAAAAATGTTGCCGCCCTTGAAACCGTTCTTCGCGCAGCACTTCGATGCGCTGATTGACCAAAGCTTCATATGCTGCTGTTGCACCGAACCGAAAGGACGACCGCGCCGCCAAAGTTTCCAGCTCAGCAGAGATAGAGAGCAGGTCGTTTAACGTTTTCGCAGCGCTTTCTTTGCCCTCAGACATCGCCCCCATCAGACTGGTCAGTTGCGTGTCCAGTTGGTTAAGCTTGGGTTGTAACTGGCTTACTCGGGAGAAGCCCAACATCGACATGGATTTATAGGTTTCTATTTCACACAACCGTTGAACTATTCGACCGATACGGCGCGCACTGGTTGCCTCACGCGCAAAGACGGCGAAACGAAGATGCCCGTTTGGATCAATTCGAAAATCACCGGCTACGACCGCCTCATCCTCCAAAACAGTCGCTGCAGCAAGGCTTTCACTCACGAACCACTCGTCAAGGTGGGTGGAGACGTCGCTGTCCTGAGAGGGCCGTGCTCGAATGTCGATCAAAACGGACGTCAAACGTTGCCCGGGCGCTTGCGCCAACCACTCCGCCGGAAAAACCTCAAACTCCGACGGATCGAACGCGCGCGGCCGTGCGGATTCGCAAAAAATCGTATAAGTGACGAATTCCGTATGCTGCTCCCATTTTAACCAGTGTTTTCCGATCTGGCCGTAATAATGCGTAGCGCTAGGTTGCGGGTGCGGCGCGCCATGGCGATCCAATAATGCCGTAAGATGATCGAGATCCTGCTGCCTGTCCCGGGTGACTGCGTTATTGGGATGTTTAATCGCAATATAAGCCGCCGTGCACGGCGCTTCCATTGATGGAAAAGGACGGGCGTGTAATTCGTTGGTCAACTTATACCGCAACGGGTGGTCGTCAATCTGAGCCATGGGTCATCCTCTTTAGATAGAAAGAGGGATAACGTAGAGTTTTACCAAGTCAATATTTTTTTAATATTTTTCAACAACTTAAGTGCACACCATGGTATACAAACCAGCAGGAACAGCGGCAACTATTGGATTTCGAACGAAGGTCTGCACCCAGTCGCCAGCAAAAAAAGCGTTATTCACAATTGCAATTCGACATTCAATAACCCTGTCACACCGATCACAAACGTCTTCCAGAGCGTGGCGTTAGGTTCTTTGCGAGTAACACTCGGCGCTTCAGGATTGTCATAGTGCCAGTGTATTTCACCCTCCTCATCCAAGGACAAACGATAGGTGAAATTCACCAACCCTTTCGCCAGTTCCGTGTGAATGGAGCGCGCGAAGGCAGGACTTTTGATGAACACCCCAAATTCGGTGTTTAATTTAATGGATCGCGGATCGAAATTTAGCGAGCCAACAAACACATCTTCATCATCAATCACAAAGAGCTTGGTGTGCATGACCAACCCCGTCCCGTCATCCGCGGGCAATTTTCCAAGGGCTTGCAAGGCATCCGGGCGCACTTCGTTAAGCTGCACACCAGCTTTTAACAAGGCCTCCCGGTGGCGTTTATAGCCTGCGTGTACATAGGCATGATTTGTTGACCCAACAGAGTTGGTCACAATCCGCACAGTCACGCCGCGTGCGCTTAACGCTTCGAACAGTTCTGCACCATAGTCCTCGGGCACAAAGTAAGGCGTCACGACAAGCACATCCTTGCGCGCGTTTTTAATCCGCCCCAGCAGGTTTTCCGCCAACACCCGTTGGCCGCCTTTGATCGGCGTTTTTACTTTGTCCGGCGTGTCAACGACAACGGTAGTATCTCCACTGTAAATCGCTGATTTTCCAGAAGTCAGTTGCGCAAAATGCGGGCTGTTGACGGCTGCCTCATAGGTTGCACGTGCTGGGACAAGCTGCGCGTCCAATTCAACGCGCGCCTCGGCGAGTTCCTCTGACGAAGGCATGTCATACAATCGATGCACAGGAACAGACCAACCATCGTTCCAATAAAGATCAAAGGCTTCAACGATGTCAGCGACCGCAGGCCCGATCAGAATGGTATCAAAATCAGCAAATTCCGACGTGGTCTGAATTTGATAGTACTCATCGGCAATATTGCGCCCGCCAATGGCCGCCACGGCGCCATCTGCGGTAAAGGATTTGTTGTGCATGCGTCGATTGACGCGCGAGAAATCAGTCAGCAGCCCAAGGCTTTTTGGCCCGGGACGTGCAGCTGGGTTAAAAATACGCATCGCGACGTTAGGATGAGCCGCAACAAGCGCCATCGATTGATCGCTAACGGGCGTAAAGATATCATCCACAAGGAAGCGCACACGTACCCCACGATCCGCAGCTTGAAGCAAGGCTTGCGTTACCAACGCGCCAGCCAGATCGGGTTTCATCAAGAAGTATTGCAGATCCAACGTGTGCTGTGCCTGTTCGATAATACGCAGCCGAACACCCAGTGCTTCGCTGCCGCCAACGACCGGAATCACATGTGTCTGAGCGCTCCCCTGCTGGCTCTCGAGCCGTTTGGCAGCTTGAACAAGACGTGCCTGAGCAGGGGCGGTTTCTGCATAGGTAATGGGTTTGTGCGCATCCATCCAAAGCGGCCTGCGTGCATGCGCTTACCCAAAGCGTTAAGGTCAGAGCGCCCCCTAGCATTGTCAGGCTGCTCAATCTGATCAGTGAAATTTCAAAACCGCGCACCTGACCACCTCCAAACAACCATAATCAGCCAAATGATCGCACAGTTGTTACCGAAGACCAGTTTCGTGTCGCCGTACACATAAAAAAATGCCCGGCACAGGTGGCCGGGCATTTATAAATCCGATGTTGCGGATATCAGTCAATCATTGGCAAGAGCTTATCAAGGCTGGCTTTCGCATCCCCATAGAACATGCGGGTGTTGTCCTTGAAGAACAGCGGGTTTTCGATACCCGAATACCCAGTGCCCTGCCCGCGTTTGGAAACGAAGACTTGCTTGGCTTTCCAGCATTCGAGCACGGGCATCCCTGCGATCGGGCTGTTTGGATCATCCTGGGCTGCGGGGTTTACGATGTCGTTAGACCCAATGACGATCGCGACGTCAGTTTCCGGGAAATCTTCGTTGATTTCGTCCATCTCCATCACGATATCATATGGCACTTTAGCCTCCGCCAGCAGCACGTTCATGTGACCGGGCAAACGACCCGCAACCGGGTGGATTGCAAAGCGTACATTTTTGCCTTTGGCGCGCAGTTTGCGCACCAATTCGGCAACGCCTTGCTGCGCCTGAGCAACAGCCATACCGTACCCTGGAATGATGATGACACTGTCTGCTTCGTTCAGCGCCGTGGCGACGCCCTCTGCTTCGATCGCGATTTGCTCGCCCTCGACGGCCATTTGTTCGCCTGCCGGACCACCAAAGCCCCCCAGAATGACACTGACAAAGGAGCGGTTCATCGCCTTACACATGATGTAGGACAGGATTGCACCAGACGAGCCAACCAACGCGCCCACGACGATCAGCAGATCGTTTCCAAGCGAGAAACCAATCGCGGCAGCCGCCCAGCCCGAGTAACTGTTCAACATGGAGACAACGACAGGCATATCCGCGCCACCAATGCCCATGATGAGATGGTAACCGATAAACAGTGCGGCCAAGGTCATCACGAACAGCGGGAAGAACCCACCAGTATTGAAATACCAGATCAGGCAGATCACGGACAGCGCCAAAGCTCCGGCGTTCAGCATGTGCCCACCGGGCAGTTTCGTGGCGGATGAATCGACCTTGCCGGCTAGTTTGCCATACGCGATCACAGACCCGGTAAAGGTCACCGCGCCAATGAAGACACCGAGGAACAATTCGACGCGCAAGATAGCGATTTCAACGCCGTCCTTTTTCGCCAACAGAGCTGCAAAGCCATCTAGGCCTTTGCGCGTTTCCTCATCCATGCCCATGACACGACCAAGTTCGATATGCGCGATTAAGCCAACAAACACAGCCGCAAGACCCACCAGCGAGTGCATTGCCGCAACCAGCTCTGGCATCTGCGTCATCTGAACACGTTGTGCGACAAGGTACCCAGCGGCCCCGCCACCAGCTAAAAGCACGATTGATAGCAACCAAAGGCCCGAGCCCGGTCCGATCAGCGTGGCGAATACCGCCAATCCCATACCGACAATGCCATACCAGACCGCACGTTTCGCGCTTTCCTGATTAGAAAGCCCGCCAAGGCTCAGGATGAAGAGGACGGCTGCGACAACGTACGCCGCTGTAGTAAAACCAAATTCCATTATTCCGGCCCTTCCTTAAGATTTCTGGAACATGGCGAGCATCCGCCGTGTCACGAGAAAGCCGCCAAATATGTTAATACCCGCCATAAAGACCGATAGTGCAGCGAGCAAAATCACCAGTCCGGACCCGGAGCCAATCTGCATCAGCGCCCCCAAAATGATGATTGAAGAAATCGCATTGGTCACCGCCATCAGAGGGGTGTGCAGGCTGTGCGCCACGCCCCAGATCACCTGGAAGCCGACAAAAACCGCGAGCACAAATACAATGAAGTGCTGCATAAAGCTGGCAGGCGCGACAAGACCAACACTCAACAATAGGGCACCGCCGACCCCCAGCAACATCACTTGATTGCGGGTTTGTTCTTTGAAGGCAGCAACTTCTGCATCGCGCTTTTCTTCAGCGGTCAGCTCTCTTGGTGCTTCTTTTTTCGGGGCTGCAGCAATCGCGGCAACCTTTGGTGGTGGTGGCGGGAAGGTAATTTCTTTGGCATGGGCAATCGTTGCACCACGGATCACATCATCTTCCATATTATGGTCGATAACACCGTCTTTTTCCGGCGTCAGATCCGTCATCAAATGGCGGATGTTCGTGGCATAAAGCGAGGAAGATTGCGTCGCCATACGGCTTGGGAAATCGGTATAGCCAATGATCGTGACCCCATTGTCAGTCACAATCTTTTTGTCCATCTCGGTCAACTTACAGTTGCCGCCTTTTTCCGCAGCCAAATCGACAACGACAGAGCCCGGTTTCATCGCCTGGACCATGTCTTCGGTCCATAATTCCGGTGCTTCGCGGTTGGGGATCAGGGCCGTGGTGATGACGATGTCAACCTCGGACGCCAATTCGCGGAATTTGGCAAGTTGTGCCTCCCGGAACTCTGGCGAGGAAACCGAGGCGTATCCACCTGTTGCCGCGCCGTCTTGCTGTTCTTCTTCAAAATCCAGATAGACGAATTCCGCCCCCATGGATTCAACTTGTTCGGCCACCTCTGGACGCACGTCAAACGCATAGGTGATCGCACCCAAAGATGTGGAGGTCCCGATTGCTGCCAGCCCCGCCACACCGGCACCAACGACCAGCACCTTGGCCGGGGGCACTTTGCCCGCTGCTGTGATCTGACCGGTAAAGAAACGACCAAAGTTGTTACCCGCTTCGATCACGGCGCGATACCCGGCGATGTTCGCCATGGATGACAGCGCATCCATTTTTTGCGCCCGGCTGATGCGCGGGATCATTTCCATCGCGACAACCGTTGCCCCTTTTTTGGAGGCTTGGGCCATCTTGGCTTCGTCCGCAACTGGGCTGAAGAAGGAAATCAACGTTTGACCGTTGCGCAGACGTTTCATCTCTGTGTCTGAGGGCACGCGGACTTTCGCAACGACATCAGCAGCTTTCCAGAGTGCAGCGGCCGTTTTTGCGATTTCCACGCCAGCGTCACTATAGGCCTGGTCCGAAAACCCTGCCAAGGCGCCGGCCCCCGTTTCGATGACGCATTCGTGCCCGAGCTTTTGCAACTGCAAAGCACTTTCTGGCGTCATCGCAACGCGTGCCTCATTTTCAAAAGTCTCTTTTGGTGTCCCGATCTTCAATTGGATCTCCCCCGTCTGATACGTTTCCCAGCAAAATGGTATTATAAAGTGCGCCGTTCCCTAGCCTGAACAGCACATGTATACAAGGCGCAACATTATGGATGGGCGTTCATACGAGGCGCATTGTCACAGCCAACGTCTTGTTTTTTGAGCATATCGCGCAAACTCGACACGAAATTGCGTTCTTAGCCGATCTTCTTCGGGCAGAACAAAGCGAGTTTCTAGAACCAAAAACAATACCGGGACCAGCACAAGAGAAGGAACCGCATCCCACCACAAGACAAAACCGAGCAAAATTAAAACATCCGCCAGATAAATCGGGTTTCTACTAATTTTAAACACCCCGCTTTGAATGAGATGCGTTGCCTCTTCATGGGGCATAATCGTGGTGTGGTGGCGTTTGAACGCGATAACAGCGAGACCTGTCAGGATACCCCCTGCCCCAACACACAGGCCTGCAAAAAACGATGTAACCGGGTGCGCAAGACTAAGCCCGATTGGAAAGATACGAGATTGCCCATAGGCGAGCGCGACACACCCCGCCAGCCAAAACGGCGGCAAATTCAACCATTTCATGCGACTTGCCTCTCTGGAGGATCTAATTTCAATCGGTTAGCGACCATTTAGCACCCTGTCCGTCCTCATTGTTGGCAAGTCACGTGATTTTGATGCCTGTTCCGGCCAATCCTCCATCCTGCATCACAATAGAACAGTCGTTAAGAGAGAGTACAAGCGCCGCCGCGGCACAGCACCGAACGGTGGCATCGACGGCTCGCATTTTTGACGCTAACAGCACCGTTCCGCAATCTGACCGTCTTATTAACCGCTAACTTGGACGGGTTGGCAGCATTGTGACGCTCGATTAGTATTCAAAGGGGAACGAGGGGAAATCATATGCAGCTTTCGGGAAAACATGCCTTGGTTACAGGTGGGGGTACGGGCATTGGTCTGTCCATTGCCCAAATGCTCGTGGCACAGGGCTGTGAGGTGACGATTACGGGACGGCGACAGGAGGTTCTCGACAGGGTGGCTGCGCAGACACCCGGCCTTTTTGGGATGGCAATGGATGTGCGTGTCGAGACGGATGTCGTTGACACCATCAAATCCTGTGTTGAGGCGCGCGGTCCAATCCAGATCTGCATCGCAAACGCCGGTATTGCCGAAGGTCGGACCTTGCATAAAACCGATCTGGAGTTTTGGCGCAACATGATGAGTACCAATCTGGACGGCGCGTTTTTGACCATTCGCGAAGCGATGAATTCCATGCGGCTCACCGAATGGGGGCGCGTGATCGCTATTTCATCGATTGCAGGGTTAAAAGGGTTGCAAGGTGCGTCGTGTTACACGGCCTCTAAGCATGGAATGATTGGATTGATCCGAGGATTGAGCGAAGATCACCTCGGCCAGCCGTTCACTTTCAATGCCCTGTGCCCGGCTTATGTCGATACAGAAATCGTTACCCGCAATACCGCGTCTATTTCTGCGCGCGCCGGCGTCACTGAGAACGCGGCAAGAGACATGATGATCTCGGCAAACAAACACAAACGCTTGATAGCCCCATCCGAGGTCGCGGCTGCGGCGCTCTGGCTGGTCTCGCCTGGATCTGAAAGCATCAACGGCCAATCCATCGAAATCGCAGGTGGCATGATGTAAAATACGCGACCTCAGGCTACGCGGGTTTGGCCCTGCGTTCTGATCTGCGTCCAATCGCGCACGGCTTGACCGAAAGCACGGAACAAATTCAGTGAAACAGGATCCTGTTCTGCCTGATATTCCGGGTGCCACTGCACCGAGAGCGTGAACCCGGGCGCACCTTCGACGTAACAGGCCTCTGGGGTGCCATCAGGCGCGTGCCCATCCACAACAATACGGGCGCCCGCCGTCTTAATCCCCTGCCCGTGCAAGGAATTCGTCATCACTTCCTGATGCCCCATCAATTGATGGAACACGCCGTCTTTTGAAAAACGAACCTTGTGGCGCAGTTCGAATTTCTCGTCCAAGGATCCATCGGGTGGCATTCTGTGGTTCATCCGCCCGGGTAACTCGCGGATCTCTGGATAGAGCGTGCCGCCCATCGCAACGTTAACTTCTTGAAAACCGCGGCAAATTCCAAAAAAGGGCTGCCCCCGCTCCACACATGCGCGCACAAGGCCAAGAGCAATGCTGTCACGTGCCCGGTCGAAATCGCCATGTGCTGGCGTGGCGCTTTCTCCATATTCTTCGGGGTGCACATTCGGACGCCCCCCCGTCAAAAGAAACCCATCACAGCAGTCCAACAATTCGGGCACAGACACACAAGAAGGATCCGCTGGAATTAGAAACGGCATACAGCCGGAGACTTCAGCAACTGCTGCCGTGTTCATCGTCCCACCGGTAAACACCGGGTATTCTTCATTCAGCAGGGCATGATTACCGATAATTCCAACGACAGGGCGCGCCATTATGGTTCCTTTTGTCAACCTCATCCCGGTATAGCGCCCGAATTATATCAGGAATACCCCTTCTGCGCGCAACACTCTGTGCGTATGCGCTCAAATCAAGGGATGCCTAAAAAACGAGCGCTACGTGTGTTAACCTGTTCCGGACAATCCAGACGCCTCAATCCCGGCCACCGCAGCGATCAAATCATTGTCCGAAGTATCTCCTGTCACGCCAACCGCACCGATCACTGCGCCCTTTTTATCATGCACCAGCACGCCACCAGGAACCGGGACGACCTTGCCATCAAACAGGCCATTCACAGCACCCATGAAATAGGCCTGCGCTTCGGCCCGCGCCATCTGTGCTGTACCACTCATGCCCAACATCACGGCACCATAGGCTTTGCCCTGCGCAACCGCAAAGCGGCCCGGAGATGCACCATCTTCGCGTTCAAATGCCTTGACGTGCCCGCCAGCGTCTAAAACCACCACTGACAATGGCTTGAGATCCAGCTCGCGGCCCTTGTCCAGTGTTTTACGAATGATCGTCCGTGCTTTTCTTAACGTAATTTCCATCGTCATTTTCCTCGTTGCGTCTTTATCATGCGCTTTATCCAGCCGCTTTTAATTCCAGGCGTCGGGCGTGCAAAACTGGCTCGGTATAACCTGAGGGCTGACCCCGACCCTTAAAGACCAGATCGCAAGCAGCCTGAAAGGCGATCCCGTTAAAATCAGGCGACATTGGTCTGTACAATGGATCGCTCGTGTTCTGCTCATCCACGACCTCGGCCATTTTGCGCATCGCAGCCATGACTTGTTGGGCGTCGACAACCCCGTGGTGTAGCCAATTCGCAATATGTTGCGCTGAAATACGACAAGTGGCGCGATCTTCCATTAACCCGACATCATTTAGATCGGGCACCTTGGAACAGCCGACACCCTGATCCACCCAGCGCACAACATATCCCAAAATACCTTGCGCATTGTTTTCAACTTCGCGGGCTTTTTGTGCGTCGCTCCATTTTTGATATTCGGCCAACGGAATGCTCAAAACTGTATCCACATAGGCACGGCGACCGCCTGCCTTTAACTTCTGCTGGACGGCAAACACATCAACCCTGTGGTAGTGCAATGCATGCAGTGTCGCAGCCGTTGGGCTTGGCACCCAAGCACAGTTTGCGCCGGATTTGGGGTGTTCAATCTTCTGCTCCAACATGGCAGACATCATGTCAGGCATCGCCCACATTCCTTTGCCGATCTGTGCACGTCCAGAGAGACCGCATTCCAGACCGATGTCCACGTTTTGGTTTTCATAAGCACCGATCCATGCTTTGCGCTTGATGAAATCCTTGCGACTAAAGGGCCCTGCCTCCATCGATGTGTGAATTTCGTCACCAGTACGATCCAAAAACCCGGTATTGATAAAGGCAACACGCGATTTAGCAGACCGAATACATTCCTTCAGGTTGACACTTGTACGGCGTTCTTCATCCATAATCCCCAGCTTGACCGTGTCCTGTGGCAGCCCAAGCACCTTTTCCACAAAGGTAAAAGTACGGTTCGCAAAAGCCACTTCTTCAGGCCCGTGCATCTTGGGTTTCACAACGTAAACAGACCCGGTGACCGAGTTTCCGCCGTCGCGTTTCAAGTCATGTTTGGCGATCAGCGTCGTGATCATCGCATCCATCAACCCCTCGAACACCTCATCACCGTTGCGATCCCGGATCGCCGGGTTGGTCATGAGATGGCCAACGTTGCGAATGAGCATCAGCGCGCGCCCTTTAAGCACCACTTCGTCCTCATTCGGACCCGTCAGAACATCATCGTCGTTCAATCGGCGCGTCAACGTTTGACCGCCCTTTTCAAAGGTCTCTTCCAATGTTCCTGTCATCAAGCCCAACCAGTTGGAATAGGCGACAACCTTGTCTTGCGCATCAACGCAAGCAACGGAATCTTCGCAATCCATGATCGCCGAAATTGCGCTTTCCATTTGCACATCGGCAAGCCCTGCTTGATCCCGCCCACCGATCGTATGCGTGCGGTCAAATATCAACTTCACATGCAAACCGTTGTTGCGCAAAACGATGCTGTTGGGTGCTTTTGGGTGCCCTGTGAACCCAATAAATTTTGCAGGATCAGACAGCGGTTGATCGTCGACCAGCAAAGCACCTTTGTGAATAATGTAGCGCTTAGCGTCCGCATGACTGGCGTTTTCCAGCGGGAATGCTTCATCTAAAAAGACGCGCGCCTTTGCGACGACCCGTGCGCCGCGGCCTTGATCGTAACCACCTTTTGGCGCGGGGCTGCCCATGGCATCTGTTCCATAGAAACCGTCGTACAAGCTGCCCCAACGGGCATTTGCCGCGTTCAGAGCATAGCGCGCATTCGTGATTGGCACCACCAATTGTGGCCCAGGGACGGATGCAATTTCCGGATCAACGTTATCCGTTTCGACCTCAAACGCATCGCCCTCTTCGACCAGGTATTCGATTTGGCTCAAAAACGCTTTATACTCATCATGATTGTGTAACTGCCCACGACGCGCGATGTGCCAAGCATCAATCTTTTCCTGAATTTCCTCGCGCTTCGCGATGAGTTCTCGGTTTTCCGGTCCAAACTCATGAACTAGGGATGAAAAACCCGCCCAAAACGCGTCGGCTTCAACATCCGAGCCCGGCAAGGCCTGCTCTTCGATAAATTTAACCAGCTCGTCTGCAACTTGCAGCTCGCCTCGTGACTGAAAACCGCCCATTTACTTTTCTCCCTGCCAGATACGCTGTTTAATTCTTCAAGTCATTTACGGTCATTCCAGCGCAGACGCAACTATTTCGGTAATTTCTTTTTACCAATTTTCGCATTTTACTGACTTCAGCTCTTTTGGCTCCATTTGGGTCTTTGGCAATTAGCATTCCGCAATATGCGCACCATTAACATCGGAAACGCGCCCTTTACTCAGTTATAAAACCGCCAATGGCACCCTCTTTCCGCGATGACTCCAGATTGCTGGCGCACCCAATAAACCGAACGGCCTCGTTAGGCTTAGTGTGGCGTACCAAAGTTTCATTTTCAAAGGTTATGCGAAACCTATCTTGCCGACCCGATGCTGTCGACCTAACGTACCACCAACTCCAGTCGTTTACAGAAAGATATAGCTCCCCATGCGTGATGCGGCCCCAAAAACAATCTATCTCAGCGATTACACGCCATTTGGTTTCGACGTCGAAAAAGTCGAATTGATCTTTGATCTACATCCGACAAAAACCAAGGTAACGAGTCGTATTCGATTTGCACCAAAACCAGATCATGAAAACATATTTTTCCTTCATGGTGAGGATCTTAAACTTCTTTCTTCATCCATCGATGGAATCTCTGTATCTCCCCAAATTACCCCGGAAGGACTAACCTGCGACACCCCTGATGTGCCGTTTACTTGGGAGGCCGAAGTTGAGATCGATCCGCAAAACAACACGGCGCTTGAAGGGCTCTATATGTCCAACGGAATGTATTGCACGCAATGTGAAGCGGAAGGGTTTCGCAAAATCACCTTCTATCCAGACCGTCCGGATGTGATGAGTGTTTTTACCGTCACCGTTAATGGCCCGCACCCTGTGTTGCTGTCCAACGGGAACCCTGTAGATACATCAGATGAGTCCATGCAGTGGCATGACCCATGGCCCAAACCAGCCTATCTTTTTGCATTGGTTGCCGGGGAATTAATCGCCCATTCCGACAATTTTACCACGCAAAGTGGTCGGCACGTTGACTTGAATCTCTACGTCCGTCCGGGCGATGAAGGAAAATGCGCCTTTGGTATGCAGGCGTTAAAGGCTTCGATGAAGTGGGACGAAGATGTCTATGGGCGAGAATACGATTTGGACATTTTCAACATCGTCGCAGTGGACGATTTTAATATGGGCGCGATGGAGAACAAGGGTCTCAACGTTTTCAATTCCTCCGCGGTTCTGGCCAGCCCGGAAACATCAACTGACGTGAACTTTGAGCGGATCGAAGCGATCATTGCACATGAATATTTCCACAATTGGACAGGAAATAGGATCACTTGTCGCGACTGGTTCCAGCTATGTCTCAAAGAGGGATTAACGGTCTATAGGGACAGCCAGTTCACCTGCGATATGCGCTCCGCACCGGTAAAACGCATATCTGACGTCATTGATCTGCGGGGCCGTCAATTCGCCGAAGATCAGGGGCCACTTTCCCACCCTGTGCGACCGGAGAGCTTTCAAGAGATAAACAACTTTTACACTGCAACTGTTTATGAAAAAGGCGCGGAAGTAATTGGCATGCTGCGACGTCTTGTCGGCACGCAAGCATATTCCGATGCCGTCGATTTGTATTTCGATCGACACGACGGGCAAGCCTGCACAATTGAGGATTGGTTACGGGTTTTCGAAGACACAACCGGGCGGGATCTAACCCAATTTAAGCGGTGGTACAGCCAAGCAGGAACACCAACGCTGAAAGTCAAAGAACATTGGGATGGAACAACTTACACCCTAATGTTCACTCAAAACCTTACCCCTTCTGAAACAACCCCTTCCCCAGAGCCACAGGTAATCCCGATTTTAACTGGCCTCTTCAACAAGCAGGGCCAAGAGATCGTATCGAACCAGGTTCTCGAAATGACCCAAGCGGAACAATCATTCGTTTTTGAGGGTCTCAAGGACAAACCCGTCCCTTCCATTCTGCGTAGTTTTTCTGCGCCCGTTGTGCTGGAAAGCATGTTGGAAAACGACAACTCAGCCTTTCTGCTTGCCCATGACACCGATCCTTTTAACCGATGGGAAGCGGGTCGGACGCTGGCAAAAGCCAGCTTATTGTCGATGGTGACAGAAGGCAGCGCTCCTGATGCGGCTTACCTTGATGGCATCCGCGCGGTCACCAGCGACGAAACGCTGGAACCGGCATTCAGAGCCTTGATGTTGGGATTGCCCAGCCAATCTGATCTTGCAACAGAGCTTTTTTACAAAGGCGTTACGCCTGATCCGCAGGCCATTTGGACTGCGAGCGAAATAATGCGTCAAGCGCAAGCCACTCATCTCGCTGATCTGCTACCGAAACTTTATGACGATCATCAAGTTACCGAAACCTATCTGCCCAATGCCGATCAATCCGGGCGGCGATCTCTTTCAAATGCTGCCTTGTCCCTTATCGCAAAAACCGAAGGCTGCGCGCGGGCCCAAGAACAATTCGATACGGCAGACAACATGACTCAGCAACTTGCAGCATTGGCCGTCTTGTTACGTGATGGGAGTGGTGATCAGGCGCTACAGGCATTTGAAAAACAATGGAAAGACGACCGTTTGGTCATGGACAAATGGTTCGGATTGCAGGTCATTCAGGCCGCACCCGAAAACGCGGCAGCAACGACTGATGCTTTAACCCAGCATACGGATTTCAACTGGAAAAACCCAAACCGGTTCCGCTCGGTACTGGGCGCTTTGACAGTCCATCATGCCGGCTTTCACACAAGCTCAGGTGCCGGATACGAGTTGCTCGCCGATTGGCTGATCAAGCTCGATCCCGTTAACCCACAAACGACAGCCCGAATGTGCGCGGCCTTCCAGACTTGGCGGCGGTATGATGCCAAACGCCAAGACAAAATCGCAACGGCGCTGGATCGCATCTTGTCGACGCCAGACCTGTCCCGCGACAGCACAGAAATGCTCACTCGGATTAGAGGAAATTAAGCAATGAAACCGGTTTTGTTAATCACTGGCGGCTCCGCCGGTATCGGCGCGGCCTGTGCGCGCATCGCGGCCAATCAAGGATATAATCTAGCCTTGAACTATCGATCAGACGACGCAGGCGCGCAGGCCGTGGCGCAAGAATGCCGTTCAGCGGGCGCTGAGGTTTTGCTGTGCAAGGGAGATGTTGCGGACCCCGCAGAAATTGCAACCATCTACGCGAGTATCGATGCCACATATGGCAAACTTGACGCGCTTATAAACAACGCAGGGATCGTCGATCAAACCAGCAAGGTTACCGATCTCACCCACGCGCGTTTAAAGCGCATGTTTGATGTAAATGTGATTGGCGCAATCTTAGTGGCCAAAGAAGCTGTTTTGCGCATGCAGAGCGGTGGGAATGGCGGTGTTATTGTCAATATTTCCTCGGCTGCGGCGCGGCTTGGGTCCGCCAATCAATATGTGGATTATGCCGCATCCAAGGCCGCAATCGACATTTTCACGAAGGGACTGTCAGATGAAGTCGCTGCGGACAATATTCGCGTGATGGCCATTCGCCCCGGTCTGATTGAAACCGAAATTCACGCCAAAGGTGGCGAACCGGGTCGTGCCGACAGGCTTGCCCATATGGTGCCAATGAAACGCAAAGGGTCAGCCCAAGAGGTCGCTCAAGCCGTATTGTGGCTCTGCTCTGAGGAGGCGAGTTACGTCACAGGGTCCACGCTGGACGTGACCGGTGGGCGTTGACACCTTCATGTACCGCTAGGCGGGTCGGACCCGCGCAAAGCTCTTGATGGCGCTTGGTGTTTGGCTTGCCGTACTGACCGGGGCACTTCTGTTTGAAGCGCCTCTTGTAATGGGAACCTCTTTGAGTTTTATTGCGGCCGTTTTTCTATGGGACGTATGGGGGAGGCCGCGCGGCGGGCTCGATTTCGCCAGTACCGATTTAAACTTGTAAAAAGGAAACCGGGAGACAGCTATTCCATGGAAAGGAATTGAACAAGTACGTGTGTATGAACATACAGAAAATCCTGATCGAGCACTGGTCGTTTTACATTCCGGGCAAAAAAACCCCATACGGGTTGAATGCACACCACCATCGCTTACGGCGTTAAAAACCGCGCTAAATGCCCGTGAAATTGCAACAAGAAAAGGCCGTTTTTGGCCCGTTAAACTCTGATTGAGTAACGTTTCAACCTTGCGGTGCGCAAAACGGTTGTGCGTTTAGCCAGCCCGAAATGTCCTGACGTTTTGAGGCGACCCGCAACGGCCCCCAATCTGCAGCGACACCACGCCACCGGCCATCATTGGCATAGACCACTCCGTCGCGTGGCACTGTGACTGACATGATGCGGATCGCGCAGCTTAGATTTTCGCCGCCTACCTTTAGTGCAGTACCTGACCCAGCGCGGCATCCATATCCGCGTGCTGTGGCAGGCGAGATTTGTAGCAAGCCAAACCATTTTCCATTGCTGCTGACAACTTCGGGGCGGTAGGTGCTTTCGTGTTTCGCCAAAGCAGACATAAAACCAACCCAAAATGCCTGGCGTCCTGCGACGTCTGCCCCCTCATAAGCCGGGCACCACGTATCAATATCGGCCGGAACCATTTCAACCAGGGGCAAGCCATGCGTTTCCAATGCTGCCACGGCAGCTTCCTCCCACTCATCGCTTTGTGGCACATGACTCCACCGCAACGCTGGAAAAACGTCTGTGGAGTCGGTGGCTTTTTCTTCCTCTACACCGACGCAAGATTTGAGCAGTAGCAGGCTGAGGGCGATGAGAATAAATCGGGTCATGACCGTATAAGAGGTACTGATATTATTTTTGGCAAGAGGGGAACAGGCCGAACAGTGGCATTTTGCTGACCAAAGCAGCAATAATTCGGGCAGAAAAGTGTCATCGTCACCGATTCAGGAACAACCAGACCGATTGTCTCCGATTTGCAGGCTAATCAACGCGATATCTCCGCGCTGATGCCACGTTTCGGCCTAAAAGCGGGTCCATCTTTTAAGCCTGTTGTAACGATTCGGACCTCCCAGGATGTCATTGTACTCATTCCCCACCGGCATAGATGCGCCGATCAACCCAATGCTGAACGCAAATCCTATATACTTGCGCAGGCGACGACCGTCGGATCAGGCCCTGGCTCAGTCACTGCCTCTTGGCAACGACACCAATGGCATCAAATCGGCGCAGCAGCTTCTGCAAACCAAGTATAGGATGAAAGTTTCGTCACCAAACTCGAAAATAGAGTGCTTTGGTGGAGTGCTATGTTGCACCCAGATTATGCCCCAGTCGTTTCCACCAGAAAAGTTTTTTCGATCGCTCTTAGATGCCGTGAGGGGTTTTCCCTTTTGGTTTTACAGCTGAAACTTGCAGAGATAAAAATGAAAGGACGCATCATGGGACAAATACCTGAGGACGCCACCCATTGGGACAGTGGAGACTGGATAGAGTGGCACCGCACGCCGTCAGGCCACGATTCACGGCTGTGTGATGCCGCAGCCGAGGACCCCCGCGCCAAACTGCTGGCTCTGCACGCGAATTTATTGAGGTCAGCGAAAGGTTTTTATCAACTGTCGGGCCAACATTTGAACATATACGATCAGATCGCGCAGGTGCATGCGGCAATTTTTTGCGACCTCCCTCTTGAGGGGCCCGGCAGTTATGCGGAATCAACCGGCATTGAAGTCGTGCATCTGGCCCCTTTCAGCTCAGAAGGAACAGTAGAAATCGACTTGTCCAAGCACTTTGCGACCTTGATCGTCGTACGCATCAATGACGATTTTTCCAGCGAGGCACGCATGATACCGCGTAGCTCAATGCAAACCCCAGGAGTTGGGTCCTTCAAATTGCCGTGGGAGTCTCTGCCTTATAAGTTTTGATAAGCGTCGTCCTTTGACACATCAAGGACTTGCAGCACCTTGTCTGCTAGCCTAAACCCCCCTCATCCGCCAGAATTTTGAGGGACACAACCGATGCTTGACCTGACCTATGACACGCCCAAACCCAAGGTGATATCCGGCGCCAAGGATGATTGGGAACTGGTGATCGGCATGGAAGTGCATGCGCAAGTTTCTTCTAACGCGAAATTGTTTTCTGCCGCCTCGACGACATTTGGGGCCGAGCCAAACAACAACGTATCCTTCGTTGATGCCGCGATGCCGGGTATGTTACCGACCATCAATGAATACTGTGTCGAGCAAGCTGTGCGCACAGGACTGGGTCTAAAAGCCGAAATCAACTTGATGTCCGCCTTTGACCGGAAAAATTATTTCTACCCCGATTTGCCCCAAGGGTATCAGATCAGCCAACTCTACCACCCGATTGTCGGCGAAGGCGAAGTGCTTGTCGAAATGGGCGACGGCACCGCGCGACTGGTGCGGGTCGAGCGCATTCACTTAGAACAAGACGCGGGAAAATCCATCCACGATATGGATCCGAACATGTCGTTTGTGGATCTCAACCGCACAGGTGTTGCGCTGATGGAAATCGTTTCGCGCCCAGACATCCGTGGCCCCGAAGAAGCCGCCGCCTATCTGGCCAAACTGCGTCAGATCTTAAGATATCTCGGCACCTGTAACGGCGACATGCAATCAGGCGCGATGCGCGCGGATGTAAACGTTTCGATCTGTCGTCCGGGGCAATACGAAAAATATCAAGCAACGCAGGATTTCAGCCACCTTGGCACGCGCTGCGAAATCAAAAACATGAACTCCATGCGTTTTATCCAAGCGGCAATCGACGTGGAAGCACGCCGACAAATCGCCATCGTCGAGGCAGGCGGATCCGTAGATCAAGAAACCCGTCTCTATGACCCGGACCGAAACGAGACCCGCTCCATGCGCTCCAAAGAAGAGGCGCACGACTATCGATATTTCCCAGACCCGGATTTGCTCCCCCTTGAGATTGAACAATCTTGGGTCGATGACATCGCAGCCGATCTGCCCGAACTGCCAGATGCTAAAAAATCCCGCTTCATGGGGGATTTTGGTTTGGCAGACTATGACGCCTCGGTCCTTACCGCAGATCTGGATTCTGCCGGCTATTTTGAAGCTGTTGCAAAGGGGCGTGACGGTAAGATGGCAGCCAACTGGGTCATCAACGAATTGTTTGGTCGCCTTAAAAAAGAAGATCACGACATTTCTTCCAGCCCGGTTAGCCCTGCCCAGTTGGGCTCGATCATTGATTTGATTTCGGCTGATGCCATTTCCGGAAAGATCGCAAAAGATCTTTTTGAGATTGTTTACACCGAAGGCGGAGACCCGGCCCAGATCGTCGAAGCACGGGGCATGAAACAAGTCACCGACACCGGCGCAATTGAGGC
Organism: Roseobacter sp.; assembly: GCA_039983935.1. Classification (GTDB taxonomy): domain Bacteria; phylum Pseudomonadota; class Alphaproteobacteria; order Rhodobacterales; family Rhodobacteraceae; genus Roseobacter. Next base: position 529,115 of record JBDWVP010000028.1, read on the forward strand.
AGCCGTAGACGAGATCATCGCCGCCAACCCGGATCAAGTTGCAAAAGCCAAAGAAAACCCAAAGCTCGCCGGGTGGTTTGTTGGTCAGGTTATGAAAGCAACGGGTGGCAAAGCAAACCCAAAAGCCGTCAACCAGCTTGTGGCTCAAAAGCTAAAAGGTTGACCCCAATATGGGCAGGTATTGCACAACAACCTGCCCGATAAACCTTTTCCCTCTCCACTCTGCAGCGACTGGGAGAGTAGGTTGTAAGACCTTGTAATTTTAGATATCTGCAGATGCCTCAAAGGTAGGGTTTAATAATGCGACCCTCATTCTGTTTTTAAACGGTATTTGAAAAATTTTGCGCCGTCATATTCGGCCATACCAACAAATTTTGCTCCGAACCGTTTCAGAGCACCCAGATTTGTACGCGAGGGTGGCAAGAGGAATGTCACGAATGGAATGCGTGCATCTGCTGTAGCAAATTCTAGCGCTTTCTTCGATATGGACACCCCCAAACCGAAATAGCAGGGCCTCAGGACCAACCCAAAATCCCATTCGTCGGTTTCTTTTTGGAAACCGCCCCATCCAACATATTCGCCATTCGCCAAGATTGCCCAGTGGCCAAGCCCATCGCGCTCCCAACATGCTTCTTTTGCGGCCACAAATTGTGCAACAGCGGCGAGGTCCCACTCAAAGGTCAAAAGAGGCATGTGCTCTGCCACACGAGGATCAGACATATGAGCAACAATTTCAGCCGGTTCAATCGCGGACAATCGAGAAAAGGAAATTTTGTGTTTCAATAGACTTCTCACTATCTGACTTGCGATGGTTTCCAATAGGGACGAATGAATGTTCGAACAAGCATAGGCTACTGATCTTATGTCGATCCCCGCCTTGTCCCGGTGAAAACCATGCAGGAAGAGAACTTGTTTAACTTTTTGCCATCTGTTTAGGGTTGATGTGGTCCAACCCGGAGAACAATCCATGAGCAACGCTCCCTTCCGATCCTCCGTTATGACGGTGCGCCCTGAGTGGATCGATTACAACGGTCATATGAACATGGCTTATTATTCGGTTCTTTTTGATGAAGCTGCGGATCAGATCTATCCCGACATTGGGTTTGGGCCTGCGTATCAAAAAACGGGATTCACGACATATACAGCGGAATTTCACATTTGTTATTTGCGAGAATTGCATTTGAAGGACCCAGTTACCGTAACTCTTCAGTTGTTGGATTTCGACGAAAAGCGATTCCACACCTACCAAGAAGTCTGGCATCAGGACGGCTGGTGTGCTGCCAGCGGAGAAACCTTAGGGCTTCATATCGATCAATCCGGGCCCCATGTTGCGCCAATGCCACCTGAAATTCTGGCGCGCCTTGGCGCGTTACACAAAAAACATCAGGAATTACCGCGGTCTCATCGCGTCGGGCGAAAAATTGGCATTCCAAGGAAGAACAAACCCTAAGAATCGCACAAATACGGCTATTTTTCGCGAAGAATGGTTCAAGATATTGCTGCATCTGCTTTCCGCGCCCGGTTGTGATTGGTATAGAATCCCTCAAATGTATCCGCGGAGGACTTATGCCACAGTACGAATACCGAGTTGTTGCCGCACCATCGCGCGGCCTTAAGGCCAAGGGAATCAGATCTCCCGAGGCCCGTTTTTCAAACGCTTTAGAAACACTCATGAACTCCATGGGCGCAGAAGGTTGGGAATATCAACGCGCCGAGGGGTTGCCTTCGACGGAACGCGCCGGGCTTACTTCTACGACAACCAAGACCCGCCATGTGCTCGTGTTCCGCCGCGTGATACCAAGCCTAGGGGAAACCTCTGGATCCCCATTGGCGGTTGGCCACAAACTATCCAAAACTCAGGTAACACCGCACGAAGAACTCCCCGAGATTGTCACGCCGGGCACGCCCGAGGATGACGCTTCTCAGAGCGCCGGCGCAAGCAGAATGCTGCGTGACAATGGTGTCGAAGAACTCAGTGAAGTCTCGGGACTCACGAACTCCCTGACTCAACTTGCAGCAAGTCGAAATACTTTAAAAAGAGATGATTAAGAGGAACACTTAAACATCTACATCAAGCGAGAGTGCGTGGATACTAGCGATCAAAGGCGCCCCTAGCGCGGAATGGATCGCCCTGTGACGGGCCAACCGATTTAGCCCATTGAAATCCTGCGAACGGATGCGCACATTGAAGTGACTTTCGACTCCCTCGGTAAACCCTGCATGCCCTCTGTGGCTTTCAGTATCATCGATGACTTCCAAATCCCGTGGCGCAAAAGCTTTGCGCAGACTGTCTTCAATATCTTGTCGTTTCGACATTTTTTTTCGTTGCCCCCTTCAATCTTTCCCCTCCTAGTTTAAACTAAGCGGCCTCGACTCGTATAGGTGCCAAAATGCCAAAACCTGATCCTTTCGGATTCGACATGTCTGTTTCTTCTTCCAAGAAGAAAAATCCCCGTGGCCGCCGGAGTATGTCTGGAGCTTCTGAAACCTCTCGACGCATTTGCGATCACGAGGGATGCCAAGAACCTGGTAAATTCCGTGCGCCCAAAGCACCGGATGTCTTGGATGACTTCTACTGGTTTTGTCAGACCCATGTCAGAGAATATAATCTGAAATGGAATTTCTTTGATGGCACAACTGAAGCCGAACTTAATGCACAGATGTCCAAGGACAAAGTCTGGGAACGCGCCACTAAGCCAATCGGCGACCCCGAGGCACGCGCCTGGGCGCGCTTGGGCATTGAAGATCCGCATCAGGTGCTGGGCGCAAATGCGACGCAAAACCCGGGCAGTGGCGCACAGGCAGGCCGCCGCCTGCCGCCAACAGAACGACGTGCACTGGAGATCCTTGAGGCGAAAGACACTTGGAGCAAACCAGAAGTCAGAAAAGCATACAAAAAGCTCATCAAAGTGTTGCACCCGGACATGAATGGTGGCGATCGCAGCCAAGAAGAGCAGCTGCAAGAAGTCGTCTGGGCATGGGATCAAATTAAAGGCAGCCGAAACTTTAAGGACTGATTGATTTGATCAGACAAAATTGCAAAGCCCTTTCCCTTGCACAGGATTGGAATTTGTTGCACCAGATGGCACGGGCAACAGCCTGCCCCACCGATAGGTTTTACGCGAAGGACTAAAGATCATGGCCGATGGCGCACTAGACATCAACACAAAGCCCACTGAAGACATCAACGTCAGAGATGTTTTTGGAATCGACACGGACATGGTCATCAAAGGCTTTGCTGAGAGCAGTGATCGTGTTCCTGATGTGGACAGCACGTATAAATTCGATCCCGACACGACTTTGGCCATCCTCGCCGGATTTTCACACAACCGTCGTGTGATGATCCAAGGCTACCACGGCACAGGAAAATCGACGCACATCGAACAGGTTGCAGCCCGGCTGAACTGGCCTGCTGTCCGGGTGAACCTGGATAGTCACATCAGCCGTATCGATTTGATCGGCAAAGACGCCATCAAATTGAGAGACGGCAAACAGGTTACGGACTTCCAAGAAGGCATCCTGCCTTGGGCGCTTCGCAATCCGACCGCAATTGTGTTTGATGAATACGACGCTGGCCGCGCGGATGTGATGTTTGTAATTCAACGTGTGCTGGAAGTGGACGGAAAGCTGACGTTGCTGGACCAAAACCAGGTGATCACGCCGCATCCATATTTTCGGATTTTTGCGACGGCCAACACTGTGGGACTTGGCGACACAACTGGTTTGTACCACGGAACACAGCAGATCAACCAAGGTCAAATGGACCGTTGGTCATTGGTTGCAACATTGAACTATCTCAGCATTGATGCGGAAACGGCAATCGTTCTGTCAAAGAACCCGCATTACAACACGGAAAGCGGCCGCAAGATTGTCAAACAGATGGTCACTGTTGCCGACCTTACCCGGACTGCGTTTATGAACGGCGACCTGTCTACGGTCATGTCACCGCGTACGGTAATTGCCTGGGCGCAAAACGCTGAAATTTTCCGCAATGTGGGGTATGCTTTCCGGCTGTCTTTCCTCAACAAATGTGATGAACTCGAACGCCAGACGGTTGCTGAATTCTATCAACGTCTGTTCGATGAAGAATTGCCGGAAAGTGCAGCAAGCCTGAGCATGGGGTGACATTTGCCTTGCTTATGTCAACGGCATGGTTTGTATTTGACGCGGCCTGGCTATGTGATCGTATTGGTTGGCAAAAAGCCGACCCAAAGACCCTGAACGCCTTACAGTTCAGACATTTGGGTCGGATCAGAATAGAAGCCATAGTTCTGTTCGTTGCCATTATGGGATGGAGTTTTTTTGGTGTCTAAACCTTCGGACAACCCGGCTGACGCGTTCAAAAAAGCATTGGGCGAAGCCACCAAAGTCATGGCAAATGATCCGGAGCTGTCCGTCAGCTATTCCGTTGATCCCGCAGGGTTATCTGGTGATGCCATGCGGCTCCCCCAAGTCAGCCGGCGCATGACCCGGGCTGAAGTCCTGTTGGCCCGCGGCACGGCGGATGCGCTGGCGTTGCATCGCCGCTACCACAATGGCCAGACCCATGCGAAGTACCAACCGCAAGGCGAAATGGCCCGCGATTTATACGAAGCAATGGAAACCGCCCGATGCGAAGCCATGGGCGCACGCGACATGCCTGGCACCGCCGGAAACATTGATGCTAAAATCTCCCATGAAGCCATGCGCAAAGGCTATGATCAAGTATCACAAGCTGCGGATGTGCCGCTTGCCACGGCTGCGGGTTACCTCATTCGGCATCTGGCGACAGGGCGTGATTTGCCGTCAGGGGCCCAAAACGTCATGGAACTATGGCGTGGGTTTATCGAAGATCAATGTGGTGGCACGTTAGACGACCTTGATGCGACGCTATCTGATCAATCCGCATTTGCAAAATTTGCGCGCAAAATGATTTCTGATCTGGGTTACGGTGACCAGCTTGGAGATGATCCAGATCAGATAGACGACGATCAACAAGACGAAGCCGAAGAAGGCAGCGACGAAGACAACGACCCTGACAGCACCGGACAGGACGATCAGGACAAAGACGAGGCAGAAGGCGCGCCAGAACAGTCCCAAGAAGAACAACAAGATGCCGCTCAGGCGCAGGTCTCCATGGACGACATGGCCGATCAAGAAATGGGCGAAGAGGCGGAAATGCCCGAAGGCGAAGCCCCCATGGAGCCGCCTGCCCCGCAACCTGTGTCCGATGCAGATCCGAATTATCAAGTTTATCTCGGGGATCATGACGAGGAAATCCGCGCAGAAGATCTCGCCGAACCGGTCGAATTAGAACGGTTGCGTGCGTATCTCGATCAACAGTTGGACCCGCTCAAAGGGGCCGTTAGCCGCTTGGCCAATAAGTTGCAACGACGTCTGCAAGCCCAGCAAAACCGGTCGTGGGAATTTGATCTGGAAGAAGGCATGCTGGACGCCGGACGTCTGGCACGGGTTGTCGCCAGCCCGACAACGCCACTCAGCTTCAAAGTCGAAAAGGACACTGAATTCCGCGACACTGTTGTGACGCTGTTGCTCGACAACTCAGGATCGATGCGTGGGCGCCCCATTTCAATCGCAGCGATTTGTGCTGATGTTCTGGCCCGGACATTGGAACGTTGTAACGTTAAAGTCGAAATACTGGGCTTTACGACTCGTGCTTGGAAAGGCGGTCAAGCCCGGGAAGCATGGCTGAACGACGGCCGTCCACAACAACCGGGCCGTCTCAACGATTTGCGCCACATCATCTATAAATCCGCAGATGCGCCTTGGCGCCGGACACGTCCCAACCTTGGGCTGATGATGAAAGAAGGCCTACTAAAAGAGAACATTGACGGTGAAGCGCTCGAATGGGCCCACCGACGCATGTTGGGCCGGGCTGAGGCCCGCAAAATTCTGATGGTGATCTCGGACGGCGCGCCGGTTGATGACAGCACCTTGTCGGTTAATCCAGCCAATTATCTCGAAAAGCATTTGCGTGATGTGATTGCCATGGTCGAAAAACGCAAAGCGGTTGAACTTCTTGCCATCGGGATCGGGCATGATGTGACACGCTATTATGATCGGGCCGTAACGATCACGGATGTTGATCAACTGGCCGGCGCTATGACCGAACAACTGGCCGCGCTCTTTGACAGTGACCCTAGGGCGCGCGCGCGGGTAATGGGGTTTAAACGCGCGATTTAACCACGTGCACGTAGACAACACGCCAATGTATCAAAGTTTAGAAAGGCAGCCATGTTTCAATCCTTTGAAGTGACGGCACGACCCGAACAGGGCCCTCCTCGACTTGCTGCATTGCGCAAGGCTCTCAAAAATCAGGCACTGGACGGCTTTCTGGTGCCACGCGCGGATGCCCATCAAGGTGAATATGTCGCGCCATGTGACGAACGTTTGGCATGGTTGACCGGCTTTACCGGCTCGGCGGGATTTTGTGCCGTTCTGTCAGAGATCGCCGGCGTTTTCATCGATGGCAGGTATCGCACACAGGTCAAAGCACAGGTCGCAGCAGAATACACGCCCGTCCCTTGGCCTGATGTCAGCTTGGGCGATTGGTTAAAGAAACAACTCCCCGACGGCGGTAAAATCGGATTTGACCCGTGGTTGCACACTGTCAAGGAATTGGACGACCTAAACAACATCCTACAAGGGACAGACATTCAGATGTGCCCTTGTGACAATCTGGTCGATCAAATCTGGTCGGACAGACCGGCAGCCCCTTCGGCCTTGGCAAAAATACATCCGCTTGAATTTGCAGGGGAAAGTCACGCCGATAAACGTCAACGATTGGGTATTGAGCTACAGTCCAAAGGGCAAAAGGCGGCATTGATCACATTGCCGGATTCTCTGTGCTGGCTGTTGAATATCCGCGGTGCCGACATCCCGCGCAATCCGGTTGCTCAAGGGTTTTGCTTGCTTGAAGCGAACGGTGACGTGCAGTTGTTTATGGACGCTGATAAGTTGGAGGGCTTACAGGATCATCTCGGTCGGGATGTTGTCCAACACGCGCCTTCTGATCTCATCGCCTTTTTAGAGAAATACACTGGCCCTGTGCGCATGGACAAAGGCACGGTACCAGTTCGGTTGGCCAATGCTCTGGGCGCGCAAGGCGTTTGGGGAGGCGATCCCTGTGCCCTGCCCAAGGCCCGCAAAAACCAAGCCGAGATCGACGGCTCGGCAGCGGCTCATTTGCGCGATGGCGCAGCTGTAGTCGAATTGCTGGCCTGGCTGGATGCTCAAGAGCCTGGCAGCCTGACAGAAACGCAAGTCGTCACCAAGCTGGAAGGCTTCCGCCGCCGAGATAATGCTCTGCAAGATATTAGTTTTGAGACCATCGCAGGCACCGGTCCGAATGGCGCGATCATGCATTACCGCGTCACCGAAGAGACCGACAGCCAGTTGGAGGATGGGCAAATTATCGTGCTGGACAGTGGGGGGCAATATCTAGATGGCACCACCGACATCACGCGAACTATTGCGATTGGGCAACCCTCCACCGAGGCAACAGAAGCCTTTACACGTGTCCTGCAAGGCATGATCGCGATGAGCCGCTTGCGCTGGCCACAAGGGCTCGCTGGCCGCGATATTGAAGGAATTGCGCGGCTGCCTCTGTGGATGGCCGGGCAGGATTTCAACCACGGTTTGGGGCATGGTGTCGGCGCATATCTAAGTGTTCATGAAGGACCTCAACGGCTTAGCCGTGCGAGTCACGTGCCCTTGGAACCGGGTATGATCCTGTCAAATGAACCCGGGTATTACCGCGAGGGCGCGTTCGGCATTCGCATTGAAAACTTGATTGTGGTCATCCAAGCACCTGAGCTTGCCACTGCCGACCCGGAACGCGAGATGCTTGCGTGGCGCACTTTGACTTTTGTGCCGATCGACCGGCGCCTGATCCTCGCGGAACGTCTAACTGGTGAGGACCGAAATTGGTTAAATGCGTATCATCGCGAAGTCGCCGAAAAAATTATGCCGCGCGTTTCCCCATCGGCACAAACCTGGTTGGAACAGGCAACAGCTCCTGTGTAATCCATTTGCTATAGTGTCGCGTTTACAATCCAAGAGTGTGAAAATAATATAGTACCTCAACAAGGAGATACGATCATGGCACAGCAAATTACGATCAGAAAAGCGCAAGGCACTTGGTCCGTCCGTGCCGGGGGTGCTGTCCTTGGTGAAAGCAAGGATGCGCTGGAGTTGTGCGAGGGAGATCACCCGCCGGTCATCTATTTTCCGCGCGATGACATTGCCACAGCGTTTCTGGATACGTCCGAAAAAACAACACATTGCCCACTTAAGGGCGATGCCAGCTATTTCTCTGTCGTCACAAAGAGCACAACGCTCAAGGATGTCGCGTGGTCCTATGAAGCACCCTTGGAGGCTGTTTCCCGTATCAAGGATCATCTCGCGTTTTATTCAACAGGTGACGTGACCGTCGAACAGCTTTGAGCGCGTCAAGAATGTTCTTCTGCTGCTGTGGCAGCAAGTGCGCGATTGTAAATCTTTAACGCATCGACATGAAAGAGCGCTCCGACAAGCCGGGGCTGCTCCCCTTCGCTGCGTACGCTCACAACGGGTACAAAACTATACCCCTCGTCGAAAAGCGGCATCACGGCCTCTAAGGTTGCGTTGCGTTCAACAAAAACCCCATCCCTTATCATCTGCTGACAGGCCTTTTCATCTGCTGCATGTGGATCATCCTTGCCCCGCAAAATGCCACTAACCCGGAACATGGCCAACAGATAGGCTTGGGGCCCGGCTGCAAGGTGAATGTTGCGCCGTTCCAGTTGGGACAAAAAGAAACTGCGATCGACCAATCTGGACGCCAAGGCTGTCGACATCGAAACCGCAATCATGACGGCGAGCCCTGTTTGCCAGTCCCCGGTCAGTTCAAAAACAATCAAGGTCGTTGAGATCGGTGCCCCAAGAACAGCAGCCGCAACGGCCCCCATTCCGGCAAGCGCGTAAAGCGATATAGAACCGGAAACATCGGGGAAAATGCTGGTGGCGATCAAACCAAAACTGAGCCCTGTGAGCGCGCCTATCATGAGCGAGGGCGAAAAAACTCCGCCCCCCATACGCCCCGCCATGGTGATCGCCACCGCGATAACTTTGAGAATGGCAAATACGATCGCCTCCCATAGCACCAATTGTGCATTCATCGCCAAAAACGTCGTTTCATACCCAACTCCGATAATGTGAGGGTAGAAAATGGCGAGCGCCCCAAGCATCCCACCCGCTATCGCCGGACGCAACCAGCGCGGAATCCCAGCACGGTTTTGCACTTCTGTACCAAAATTATCAGCCCAGAAAATCGCACGCATCAGCGTCACTGCGACCAAACCACAGACCAGACCGAGCATCAGGTACGCGGGCAGTTCTTGATAGAATTGCACCTCGTTGACCGTTTCTAACGCGAACTCGGTTACACCGCCAAATTCCAGCCGGTTGATCACCGTGCCTGCTGCACTTGCGATCACGATGGGCGCAAAAGCATGCACCGCAAAATGCCGCAAAACGACTTCCAGCGCAAAAAGCGCCCCGGCAATGGGGGCGTTAAAGCTCGCTGAAACCGCCGCTGCGACGGCACAACCCAACAGGTCGCGCCCGGTAATTCCGTCTGCCAAGATACGTCGGTTCACCCAAGTAGAGATAACCGCAGCCAGATGAACCACGGGGCCTTCGCGACCGGTTGAGCCCCCCGTTCCCAAGGTAATCATCGATGCAAACGCGGACGCGATCCCTGCTTTTGTTTCCACTCTCCCGTCATGCATTGCAGCGCCGTGGATCACATCCGCAACGGAACGAGCCCGCCCATCCTTGGTGAAATTATGCAAAATAACGCCCACGATCAATCCACCCAAAATCGGGATAATCAGGACCAAATACCAAGGGAGAAACTCGACGAAACTGTGCAACTGACGAATGTCGTCTGTGCCATAAATGTAGGTCTGTAAAGCGTCGACGCCTTTCCGGAAGAATAAGGCGGCAAACCCCGCCGCGATCCCGACAACAAGGGCGATAAACCAAAATTGAATTTGCCCCGGCCCCTGACGACGCAGCAGATCATAGCCGTCGCGACATGAAACGACGGCCTCATCGACTTTCTTGCGGAAAAAGGTCTTTTTCTGGACAGACATTCAATTTTGCCACTTGTACACCGCCTGTTTAGGGCGGGCTTTAACCCGGGGAAAGCCCCCGCAACAATTTAACCATTCAAGAGTGCTCGCGCTGCACCGCGCGCCTCTTTTGTAATCGTATCCCCCGACAGCATCCGGGCAATTTCATCCACCCGTTCAATGTCGGGCAATGAAGTAACAGTGGACGTCGTCATTCCCTGCGACACCTGTTTTTCCACCCGCCAATGATGCGCCCCCAAGGCTGCCACCTGTGGCGAATGAGTGACCACAAGGACCTGCCCTTCGTCAGCAAGGGCGACCAGTCGCCGCCCGACCGCATCAGCCGTGGCCCCACCGACACCACGGTCTATCTCGTCAAAGATCATCGTCAGCCCAGTTTGCCCTTTGGTCAAACAAACCTTAAGCGCGAGAAGAAAGCGGCTAAGTTCTCCGCCAGAGGCAATCTTGTTCAATGCCCCAGAGGGTGCCCCGGGGTTGGTCGCAACTGTAAACGCAACCGCATCCACACCTTCTGGCCCTGCAACATCTGGTGAAATTTCCGTCTTAAAGAGTGCCCGTTCCATTTTTAATGGTGCCAGCTCCGCCAAAACGGCTTTATCCAGTTTTACCGCTGCCTTTTGTCTCGCTTCGCTCAGCATCGAAGCGGCGTTTTGGTATGCTCCGTTCGCTTCTTGTGCTTTGTGGCGCACCTCTGCTAAATCCGCATCTCCTGCATCCAAGGCCGTTAATTTCGCGCGTAGTCCATTTCCGAATTCAGCTAGATCATCGGCTAAAACGTCGTGTTTGCGCGCCATTGCACGAATTGCAAAAAGACGCTCTTCTGTTTCTTCAAGATCAGTTGGGTTAAAGCTAAGACCTTCGATAACGGCAACAATACCGTCCATTGCTTCGTCAAGTTCTGCAAAAGAACGCCCCAGCGCCGCCATTGGTGCCTCCAACGCGCCATCAGCATGTTGTGCAGCACCTTCCAGCCAGCGCAGTGCTTCGCTCATCGAGGACTCGGCCCCCTGATGCCCAAGGATTTCATGCGCCCGAATGACATCATTGCGAATTTTCTCCGCCCCTTGCATCGCGCGGCGTTTCTGATCCAGAACGGCTTCTTCCCCCGGTTGAGGGGATAACGCATCGAGTTCACCGACCGCGTGACGCAAAAATTCTTCTTCGTCTCTGATCGCGGCCATGGCGGCCTCGGCAGCAGCCAGCGCCTTGGCGGCCTTTCCTTTCTCGCTCCATGCACGACGCACCCGCTGTTTGAGCGTATCCTTCGCCATGAATTCATCCAGAATGGCACTGTGGCCCCGTTGATCAAGCAGCCCGCGATCGTCATGTTGGCCATGCAGTTCAATCAACGTGTCAGACAATGATCGCAACACGTCTCCAGAACATCGTCGATCATTGACCCACGCTGTTTTTCGACCATCCAACGTGTTGACCCGTCGCAAAAGCAATTCATTGCCACCTGGCAGCCCGGCTTCCTCAAGGATTTTCTGCGCAGGATGATCCGGCGACAGATCAAACCATGCGGTCACCTCTCCCTGTGTTGCTCCCTGGCGTACAAGGTCAGCCCGCCCACGCCAGCCCAAAACAAACCCCAGAGAATCCAGCAAGATTGATTTTCCGGCACCAGTTTCACCGGTCAAAACATTCAGTCCCGGCTGAAAGGCAAGCTCCAGCCGGTCAATGATCAACATGTTCGAAATGTCCAAGCCGCGTAGCATCAGCTCTATCCGTTCGTCTGGCCGCTGCGCAGCGTCAGATCCATATCAGAGCCACTGGCCTTTAAGCGTTTGACGGTACAATTGCCGCAGCCATCCATCACCCTTGGGCTCTGGTCTGAGACCTTGGCCTGTCAGCAAGGCGAAGCTATCCTCATACCAAACCGTTGACTGATAGTTGAACCCTAATATTGCCCCTGCTGTCTGCGCTTCGTCATTCAGTCCCAACGACAGATAAGATTCGACCAATCGGTGCAACGCTTCAGGCGTGTGCGATGTTGTCTGAAAATCTTCGACGACAACGCGAAAACGGTTAATTGCTGCGGAAAAGTGGTCGCGGCGCAAATAATAACGGCCGATTTCCATTTCTTTTCCAGCCAGATGATCAAAGGCGAGATCAAATTTCAAGATCGCAGAGCGGGCGTATTCACTGTCAGGATACCGCTCGATTGTTTGACGCAACGCTTGCAAAGCCTGGAACGTCAGGCCTTGATCACGTCCGACTTCATCAATTTGATCGTAATAGCTAAGGGCTAACAAATACTGCGCATAAGCTGCATCATCATCATCAGGATAGAAATCGATGAAACGTTGCGCAGAAGATCTGCTGTTAGGGTAATCCTGATCCTGATGATAGGAAAAGGCCTGCATGATCAGCGCGCGACGCGCCCAATCCGAATAAGGGTACAAACGTTCGATTTCTGCAAAATAGAATGCAGCGTCAGAAGGGCGTCTTCGCGTCAGTTCGAACTCGCCACGTTCAAATATCTGTTGAGGTTCGAACGTTTCCAATGGAACTTCTTGGGTGTTAAATAACCCACCCGTTGTCCTGCCAGGATCCGGGTCGCAGGCGGCCAGAGCAGACACTGCCAACCCAACCACAATCCATCGCTGTCCTGTTCCAAGCACACTCATTCTATGCCACCTTCGTTTCATCCCCCGCCAAGCACCAACATGCCCGCGTTCGATTCCTACTAGCACAGAAAATTGGCGGGCAAAATGGCCTTTGCGGATCACAACTCATTATGCTCAAAACTGTGTGATCTGCTCCCACGCGCAAGATTATTTTTGCACAACATAAGGGCCTGAAATCAGGCAACTGCGGGGATTTCGTCCCATGCAAGGCCATATCCCGGCAAACGGGATACTGTTTCAGTATCACAGACAATCATGCGAACAGCATCCGGTGTCGCAAACAACTTGCGCAGCAATGTGTTTGTGAGGGAATGCCCTGCCCGAACACCTGTATAGTGACCGATGAGCGGTGCCCCAGCCAGAGCCAGATCACCCAGTGCATCCAACATTTTATGACGCACAGGTTCATCTTTGTGGCGCAATCCGCCCGGGCTCAATACCCGAGCGCCTTCAAAAACAACAGCGTTCTCGCCAGGCGTTCCGCCCAATGCCAATCCATTGGCACGCATACTATCAACATCCGCTTGGCGACAGAATGTCCGGCTGTCGCATAGCTCACGTGCAAAGCTGCCATTGTTCATCACAAGTGATTTCTTTTGATTGCCGATGGCCGAGTCTTGGAAGTCTATTTCAAAATCAATCTGCAACGTCGTTGCAGGGGCCAAGGTCGCCGATGCTGCACCGTCAGTTACAGTCACTGTTTTGAGCACCTCGAGTGCACGGACAGGAGCATTTAACGTCCGCAATCCGCGCTGCATGATCCCACGAACAAATGGGACAGCCGAACCGTCTAAAATAGGCACTTCGGGTCCATCCAATTCGATCAGGGCATTGGTGACGCCACAACCTGCCAACGCAGCCATCACATGCTCGACCGTAGAAATTTGAAGACCGGCAGCGTTTTGTATTTTGGTGCACAACGGAGAGCGTAGAACGGCATCCCAGCGCGCAGCAATCATCCGATCCCCCACAGCCACATCTGTGCGCGAAAACCAAATGCCATGCTCAGCCGAAGCTGGCCGAATTGTCATAGAGACCCGTTGACCGGAATGCAGGCCGAGGCCTGTAAAACTGATTGCTGATTTGACCGTTGTCTGCACGTGGCCCTCATAAAAAGCGGACTTTCGCCCTGTTGAGAGTGTACCTATGGGGTTAGGTCGTCAGGCTCAACTCAATCTTTGCAACGGACTGAAACACAAATGTTACATTTGAGCGCAAAGACGCCAACATCAACCTAATTATTTGATTTTACATAAAAAAAGGCCGCCAAAAGGCAGCCTCTCTTCACGAAATCTAGAGCAATTAATTGGCTTGCCGACGTAAAAACGCGGGGATCTCGATCCGTTCCTGTTCTGGGTCATGCTGCTCTTGCGGCATTTGCGCAGGCGCTTGGGTGCGCTGTTGCACCTGAGGCTGCTGACGCGGTGCGGCGGGCTGGGCGCCATCTGCGTGCCCCGTCATGCGATTGATCAGCGAATTAATTCCAAAACGGGGCTTTTCACCCGTTGCAGGATCAATGGCCTCGGTGCGGGCTTGATGCGCGGGAGCTTGTTTATCCGCCGCGGCGCGCAACCGTGCCATCGCTTCTGGTGACGGTGTACCGGGAAGCGGAGAACGCGGCGCAACAAAGCTTTCAGCTTGGGTTGTTGTGTCAATGTCGGCCCGATTTGGTTCAAACGCTGCAACTTGGGGCTGATACGCAGGCGCAGGCAAATCATCAGCCATATTGTTCATGGCGTCATCATAGATAGGTTCGGAAACATCCTCGACGACCGCGTGCTCTTCTTCGAGCGATGCAAACAACGACGGCTCTGGTGCCTCAACAGCTTCCATTGCGACCGGTTCTGGCGCTGAAATTGCGGCGACATTTTCGACAGGTGCGGCCTCTTGCGCTGGCACTTGCGGGGTCAATGGCTTGGACATGGAACGGCGCGGCACCGGCATATCTGTGTTCACATCCATTGCATCAATTCCAGTTGCGACAACACTCACCCGCATCAGACCGCCCATTTCAGTATCAAGCGTCGACCCGACGATGATATTGGCCTCTGGGTCAACTTCTTCACGGATCCGGTTTGCAGCTTCGTCCAATTCAAAGAGCGTCAGATCATGACCACCGGTGATGTTGATAAGAACACCCTTGGCACCACGCAGGGAAATCTCATCCAACAATGGGTTTGCGATGGCTTTTTCGGCCGCCTGAATAGCACGATCTTCGCCATCCGCTTCGCCGGTTCCCATCATCGCCTTGCCCATTTCGTCCATTACGGCACGAACATCAGCAAAATCGAGGTTGATCAAACCAGGACGCACCATTAAATCGGTCACGCCCTTAACACCTTGATACAAAACGTCATCTGCCATTGAGAAGGCTTCTGTAAAGGTTGTTTTTTCGTTCGCCAGACGGAACAAGTTTTGGTTCGGGATAATGATCAGCGTATCCACAACCTTCTGGAGCGCCTCCACACCGTCTTCAGCCTGTCGCATGCGTTTGGCACCCTCAAACTGAAACGGCTTGGTGACAACACCAACCGTCAGAACACCCAGTTCGCGTGCAGCTTGCGCGATGATCGGCGCAGCACCCGTTCCCGTACCACCGCCCATTCCGGCTGTGATGAAACACATGTGCGCGCCCGCAAGGTGATCAACGATTTCTTCGATGCTTTCTTCGGCAGCGGCGGCCCCAACCGTCGCACGCGCGCCAGCACCCAATCCCTCTGTCACCTTAACGCCCAGCTGAACCCGGCTATCGGATTTTGTCTGTTGCAGCGCCTGAGCGTCCGTGTTCGCAACCACGAAATCAACGCCATCCAGCGCCTTTTCGATCATGTTGTTCACCGCATTTCCGCCTGCACCACCGACACCAAAAACTGTGATGCGGGGCTTCAGCTCGGCCTGTCCGGGCATCGAGAGGGTAAGGGTCATAATTGATTTCCGCCTGTTTTGTTCGCCCAACTGCCTGAGCGTTTACGCTTAATTGAATAATCTTAGCGTTTTGCGACTGTTGCGTCACCCAAAAAACACATGAAAACCGCAAAATATAGCTGTTTTTTAGCCTTATTTCAGCAATATCATGCCGAAACCCCTAAACCTTGTGGTTTTCCAGAAAACGTCAACAAGGGTTCACCCAGATATGCGCTTGCAGGATGTTCAGAGCATTGCTCTGCCGCTTGATGATTTGGCTGACTGCTCGGTCCGCCGCCTGGCCTCTATGGGCCTTAATGAAACAATACCACACAGGGCACACAAGGTCACGCAATAAGATCACATCATGCTCACTAGAGTGTCATCACAAAAGGGCGTTTCTGCACCCTTGGGATTTACCAGTTATCACGAAACCATTTTACCGCACGTTTCAGCGAACGTTGAGGATAGCTGTCAGCAGGAATATCAAAATCCCACCATTCATCCTGTGGGTGCGCCGCAAAAAGCGACAGACCAACAACGGACGCAAAACCCGGACCCGTTGCGGCCTGAGGCAAACCATGAACCCGCAATGGGCGCCCTAAACGCACCTGTTGCCCCAAAATACGGCTCGCCAACCCGTCCAAGCCGGGAATTTGGCTGCCCCCGCCCGTCAGGACAATTTGCTGGCTGGGCAAATGATCAAATCCTGCCGCATCCAAACGAGAGCGGACGTCTTCGAGGATTTCCTCAACCCGAGGGCGCATAATTCCAATGACCTCGGCGCGGCTCACAGTGCGGCGGTCATGTTCAAAATCACCGGTGTCTCCACCGATATCAATCATTTCACGATCGTCCACACCCGTGGCATGTACGCCTCCATAAAAAGTCTTGATCCGTTCGGCAACGGCCGTCGGAATCTGCAGCCCCATCGAAATATCAGAGGTAACATGATCACCGCCCATCCGAACAGTATCGGCAAAAATCATGTGCTTTTTGATGAAGATCGAAATGCTTGTTGTTCCACCGCCCAGATCAATACAGGCCGCGCCCAGCTCTTGTTCATCCTCAACCAATGCAGAAATACCGCTGACGTATGCAGACGAAGCAATACCGGCCAATTCCAAGTCGCACCGTTTGATACAATGCGCCAAATGCTGAATAGCCCCCCCATCGACCGTCAACATGTGCATATCTACGGATAGCGTGTTGCCCAATTGCCCCCGCGGATCGATCAAACCTGAACGGTGATCCAACGCGAAATTCACCGGCTGTGCGTGCAATACTTCGCGTCCGGGGCCGTAGTCTGGCACGTCACACGCCGCCAAGACGCGCGCGACATCGTGCTCAACAACCGCCTCACCCTCTAGAGGCACCTGTGCATCAAGACCATAAGATCGCGGTTCGGCCCCTGCAAAACAAGCGATGACATGATCCACTCGGATGCCAGCCATCTTTTGCGCGCCCTGCAACGCCGTCCGAATGGCCCGTTCCGTTTCAGGCATTGCGCTAATTTCACCAAATTTCACGCCGCGTGACCGTGTCGTCGCGGCACCAATCACCCGGAAACCTGACTGCCCGGCAAGAGATCCGATTTCACCTTCTTCCCCGAGCGGCGCTGCGCTGTCAAAACGCAGTACCAAACAAGAAATTTTCGAAGATCCGACGTCCAGAATAGCCACAACACCGCGCTGCATCGCAACCCGGCGCATATTGCGCATTTGTCGCTGGCTTTCGTATAAATCGATCATTGTTTACTGTCCTGAAATCTTGCGGATGTCCCACCATGTGTCGGTGGCATATTTGCTCATTTTTATTGTCGGGCGCGCGCCAATGCGCAGATCGACCCGTTTTACGTCTCTGCCGAGAATATCCTGCGCACCATCCAGCGCGATCACACGTTCCAAGGCTTGAACGGCTTCTGTCTCGGGTAACAGAATGCGCTGATCACGATCCAGAACGATGTCCCACCGTCGTTGCCCTTTGCGTACGATTCCGCGCAATCTCCCGCCAAGAGGTGCCGCCGCTCGGTACAAATCCAACGCTTCTTTGACATGCTCTGTTGCCCCACCACCAGCGATCAATGGCAAATCAGGCCTTTCCATACGGTCTGCAACATCACCCACCCGCGCGCCAGAGACATCAAAGAGCGCCAAACCATCGCGACCCCGCCAGATGACGACAGGCGTGCGGGGGGAAACATCAACGTGTAATTCACCGCCGGGTTTGATTCTGATCGTGGCCGATTTCACCGGGTCAAGTGCGACGATCTTTTCCCGTATGTCACTGAGGGTCAGATCGAACGAGCTGACGGGGAAATCGAGCGGCACAGCGGTTCGGATTTCCAAGGCCAATGCATGGTCAGCCCCATCGATCGCCATGACTTGCACCATAAATTCTGGCCGCGTCTCAAAACTCGCGCGAGCTTCTTTGACCGTTTCGGTGACCAAAGCGCGGCGGTCTTCGTCGGCAAGCCACCACACTGCTCCCCCTAAAACCATGGCCATTGGTACCCCCGCCCTCAAAAAGATCAAGAACGCTGGGGTTAACATCAGTCTTTCGATACGCCATGCCCAACGGGAGGGTGCAGGATCAGAGCCGCGTTCCTTGGGATTGCGACGGGTTAACGATCGCATGACGCATCCTCCACCATCCATGCGCATAACTGGCCGAATGTCATGCCGCAAAATACCGCTTGTTCTGGAGACAGTGAGGTCGCTGTCATGCCCGGTTGTGTGTTGGTTTCCAATAAGATCAGACCAGCAACACCTTTTGCTTCATCCCAGCGAAAATCTGTTCGACTAAGCCCTTTGCACCCCAATGCGTTATGCGCCTTGAGGGCGTATTCCATGCAGAGATCAAAGATTTCGCCAGGAATATCCGCAGGTACAACATGGCGTGATCCGCCCGGTTTGTATTTTGCATCATAGTCATACCACCCGTCGGTCAGGATATCCGTCACCGTCAAGGCACGATCACCGATCACCGTAGTTGTCAGCTCACGACCGGGTGCAAATGCTTCGACCATCACCTCGGCGGGCATATTGTCGTCCAGATGTGGAGGGCCATTTGAAGCCTCACTCACAAGGTAGACGCCAACCGAAGATCCCTCGTTATTCGGCTTTACCACGTAAGGCGGCTGCATCACATGGCGCGCGCGTACATCGGCGGCTTTGGCGATCACGCTTTCCACAATGGGCAAACCAGCAGAGGCAAAAACGTTTTTGGAGCGTTGTTTGTCCATGGCCAGAGCCGAGGCCAATACGCCCGAGTGCGAATACCGCACGCCCATCCATTCCAATAAGCCCTGCACACAACCGTCTTCGCCCCAACGGCCATGCAAACAATTTAAAACCACGTCCGGAGCAACGTCAAAAAGACGTGCCGACAAATCGCGGCCCGCGTCAATTTCGACGACATTGTATCCTTCGTCCCGCAAAGCAGCAGCGCAGGCTTTCCCGCTGGACAAAGAGACTTCGCGCTCAGCCGAAGGTCCGCCCAATAAAACTGCCACTTTCGGGGGTGTCCTGCTCGACTGACCCACCTTGGTGCCTCTGATAAAAACCCATTTTCGGGTTCGTTGTTATTTTGTGTTGTCCGGCTTTTGCGCCGGTTCACCGTCTAATTTTTTGCAAGTTCAAGCTAAATTTTAGTTAATCTGAACATAATTTTTCGCCGACCCGCATAATTTCCCATTCTAGCGTGATACCGCTGGAGGCGTAAACCTTTTTTCGCACCTCTTCGCCCAAGCCTTCGAGATCATCCGCCGTGGCGTTGCCTGTGTTGATCAAGAAATTGGAGTGCATTTCGCTCATCTGCGCACCGCCGCGGCAGACACCGCGCATGCCGGCATCATCGATGACCTTCCAGGCCTTTAAGTCATGCACATCATCAGATTGCCCGGTCGACGAAAACCCGGCAGGATTACGAAAGGTCGACCCTGCGCTGCGTTCTTTGGTCGGCTGCGAGGCATCTCGTTGGGCAATCTGGTCGGTCATGCGGGCATGCAGTTTGTCCGGAACCCCTTTAGGTGCCTGAAACACTGCCTTGGTTAAAACAGAACCAGCAGGCAACGTGCTTTGACGGTACATCAGTTCAAGATCACCGACCTTGAGAATTTCTATTTCACCGTCTCGGGTTACAAGCTCGACCTCAATCAATACATCGGCCGTATAGTGACCGTAACAGCCTGCATTCATACACACAGCCCCGCCAATACTACCCGGAATGGTGCGAAAAAAAGTCAGGTCCAACCCTGCGTCCGCCGCCCGTTTAGCCACATGCGCATCAAGCGCTGCAGCACCAGCAACAACCCGCCCTTGAGATATCTCGATCCCGTTAAACCCACGGCCAAGACGCACGACCACGGCCTTTAATCCCCCGTCTCGGACGATCAAATTAGAGCCAACGCCCATCGGAAATACGTCGATGTCCCGCGGCAAACCGGCCAAAAACTGGCACAAATCCGCCGTGTCCGCTGGTTGAAACAACCAATCAGCAGGGCCACCAACGCGCAACCACGTCAAATCGTTCAATGCGCGCTGCGCGGTCAAGCGTCCTTTAACTTTTGGCATCCTCGTCATCTGAGAAGATTACCCCAGCGTCTTGCGTTTGATCCAACGCCCAAGATAGATCACCGGCCATCGTAACACAGACATTCCAGCTGCCATGATCAACATCCCAATCCAAGGTCCGTGCTGCCAAGTAACGAACCCAACAATCGGAATACCAATCGTGACCAGCAGATAGGCGTTGCGCCAATGGTTGTCTCTGCTCGGGGTCATGGCCAGTAAATTTGCGCCCAAAGCCCAAAGAGCTGCGAGGATTAAGGACAAAGTCATAAATGTAACTCCGCTTGAAAACCTAAGTCACGCCCCATCATACAGCCCCTTTTGTCGTAAGACGTTCCGGCAATCCATTGGCCCACGTGCTTATCGTACCGGCACCAAGGCAAACAACCATATCGCCAGGGCGCGCCTGTTCGCGCACCAGCCGTTCAAGATCATCCTCACCGACAACGGCGCGCGCATGGCGATGCCCGTGGCGAATAAGACCCGCAACAAGGTCATCGCGGCTCGCCCCCTCGATTGGATCTTCACCCGCGGCGTAGACTTCGGCAATCCCGACGACATCAGCGTCATTGAAACAACCACAAAAATCGTCGAACAGGCTCGACAATCGAGAGTAGCGATGCGGTTGGTGAACAGCAATCACACGCCCCTCCGTCGCTTGACGCGCGGCTTTCAAAACAGCGGTTATCTCAACCGGGTGGTGGCCGTAGTCATCAATGATCGTCACACCGTTAACTTCTCCGACACGGGTAAACCGACGGTTAACGCCCCCAAATGCGGCCAATGCTTCCTTAATAACTTCGCCCTTCATACCGAGATGACGGGCCGCCGCGACCGCAGAAAGAGCGTTGGAAACATTGTGATCCCCCGGCATTGGCAAGCTGCAGCCTTCGATCACGATCCCTTCGGCCTGCAAGGCAATATCAAAAAAGGCGATACCCTTCTTGTAATGCAAGTTGATGGCACGCACATCCGCCTGCGCATTAAACCCATACGTTACGACACGGCGGTCGGTGATCTTGCCGACGAGGTTTTGCACTTCTGGATGATCCGTACAGCACACGGCCAATCCGTAAAAAGGTATATTTGACACAAATTCCAGAAATCCACGGCGCAACGTATCAAAATCGCCCCAGTGTTCCATGTGTTCCGGATCAATATTGGTGACAATCGCAATGGTGGCGGGCAACCTGTTAAAGGTTCCGTCACTCTCGTCCGCTTCGACCACCATCCATTCGCCTTCGCCCTTACGTGCGTTCGAGCCATAGGCGTGAATGATACCGCCGTTTATGACAGTTGGGTCAAAATCCCCAGCATCTAACAAAGTGGCGACCATTGTTGTGGTGGTCGTCTTTCCATGTGTTCCCGCAACCGCAATGTTGGATTTTAAGCGCATCAACTCGGCTAACATTTCCGCGCGGCGCACGATGGGTAACCCCTGTGCGCGGGCCGCATCCAATTCTGCATTTCCCGGCTTGATTGCGCTTGAGATTACAACAACTTCGGCCGTTGCCACATTCTCTGCATGCTGACCTTCGAACACATGTGCACCGAGCTCTTCCAGCCGCTTTGTAATTGGGGTGGCTTTGAGGTCAGACCCCTGCACTGTGTAACCATGGTTCAATAGAACCTCAGCGATACCGGACATCCCGATGCCACCAATCCCGACAAAATGTATTGGCCCGACGTCACCCGGCAATTTTGTTGCAGCGTTCATTCGATGGATCCTTTCAAGCCAAGGGTTTCAACCATCTCGGCCAGCTCTTGTGTTGCGCCCGGCTTTCCAAATCGTCCCGCAGCGGAGGCCATTTGCATCGCAGCTTTGGGATTGTCCAGTACCGAAAGAATCTGATCCGCAACGGAATTAGGTGTCGCCCTGGATTCCGGGACCAGAATTGCCCCACCAACATCAACCAAACCACGTGCATTGGCCGTCTGGTGATCACCAGTGGCCGCCGCAAAGGGGATCAGAATGGAGGGGCGACCGATAACTGATAGGTCCGCAACAGAAGACGCGCCTGCACGGCTGATCACCAACTGCGCCTCTGTCATACGGCGTGGGATGTCATGAAAAAACGTTTGGACATCGGCTGTTACATTGTGATCCGCGTAAAACTGCGCGACGCGTTCTAGGTCTTCTTCACGCGCCTGATGGCAAACGCGCAGGTTTTTCAGCATGGACATGGGCAAAGATGCGATCGCCGGGGGAACGACATCACTTAAAATACGCGCGCCTTGGCTACCACCGATGACCAGCAACTCCATTGGGTAATCACCCGGACAGATATACCCCGCCTCAACGCGTTCCAAGATGGCAGAACGCACCGGATTTCCAGTATGATACCCGGTGACCCCATCCGGCAATTCTGTCGGCCAAGTGCCGCAGGCGATAGCATCTACGCGGGGTGCAAAAGCCGTATTCACACGCCCTAAGATACCGTTCTGCTCATGAATCATACGTGGCAATTTCAGGATGTAAGCGGCTGCCAAGGCCGGTATTGTCGGGTAGCCGCCAAAGCCCACAATCACGGAGGGTTTGTCTTTGCGAAATGAAAGCAATGCGCGCAGAATACCTGTACCGATTTTCAAGGGAGCCTGCGCCTTGGCGAGAACGCCCCCTCGTGCGAAGGTCGCGCTGCTGATTTCTTCGATCATCGTGGAATGAGGAAAACCACCTGTATAGCGGGCACCTCTCGCATCCGTTGTCAGTTTGACACGCCATCCCCGGCGCAACATTTCTTCCGCCAGCGCCTGTGCGGGAAACATATGGCCACCGGTCCCACCGGCGGCAATTAATAGTAGCGGTGTGCTCACCGAACTCTCCCACGTGATAAAAGATCGCTAATTTCGCCCTGTGGACGTGTTCTGGTAAAGGCCAACAACATGCCCACAGCAATTCCGGACGCGATGACAGAAGATCCGCCATAGCTGACGAATGGCAGGGTCATGCCTTTGGCAGGCAGCAACCGCACGGCGACACCCATGTTGATCATCGCTTGCACTCCCAACATGCATGCCAGCCCGGTCCCGGCGAGCCGGATAAACGGGTCACGCTCGCGCACTAGTCGCAATAGGGAGCGCACAACAACACCCGCATAAAGCGCGATAACCGCAAGCACCAAAACAAGGCCATATTCTTCTGCGGCAACCGCAATGATAAAATCGGTGTGCGCATCAGGCAGCGACCATTTTACCTGGCCTTCGCCGACACCCACACCAAATAACCCGCCTTCTTGAATGGCGTTTGTTGCGTAGCCCAACTGGGTTGTCGGATCGACATCGGTACTGAGGAAGCCATCAATGCGACGGGCGAAATGTTCGGAGGATGAATAAGCAACGATCCCTGCAAAGACGACCAACACTGCCATGCCCACGAGCAGCAACATGGGCGCGCCCGCGACAAAGTATATGACCCCCCACCCGAATAGAACAAGGCAGGCCTGCCCAAAATCGGGCTGCAAGGCCAGCATTAACACCACGGTAATGCACAACACAAAGGACCATGTTTTACCGGGCGGCCCATTCAAATCGGCGGATGCGGCCATCATCCACGCCACGACGACAACGAACCCCGGCTTCAAAAATTCTGACGGTTGCACGGATGCAAATCCAAGACTGTACCACCGCACGGCCCCTTTACCAAAGTCCGCGCCAAAGAACGGCAGCAGCGCAAGGGCAACAAAGGCCACGCCGAACCCAATAACCGCAAGGCGGCGCACCAAAACGGGAGACATCATTGACGTCATCAACATCACGATCAGCGCCAGAGAGCCAAAAAGCGCTTGTCGTTGCACATAGTGAAAGGGGTCGAAACCGTTTTTCGCAGCAAGAGGCGGGGATGCCGCCAAGCCCAAGAGCACCCCAACCGCAAAGAGGATTAACACACAGGACATCGACCATTTATCGATTGTCCGCCACCATTTGGGGAGAATCGGCTCGCCGTCGCGAACCGGTACTGCGCCATAGACCATTTCTGTCATGGGTGTCTGCCTTGATATTCTAACACTGCCGATACGCCCCTTTTCGGGGTCTGATGGGGCAATCATAACCCGAATTTCAACGTAAAGCTAGTGTGAACCCTTGCAAACCTCACCCTTTCGCGCCACTTGGCCCTATGAAAGTGGATGTAGCAATAATCGGCGCCGGGGCGGCAGGCATGATGTGTGCCGCACATGCCAAAGGTCGTGTTCTGCTGATTGATCACGCGCGGGCACCCGGCGAGAAAATCCGCATTTCAGGCGGCGGCAGATGTAACTTTACCAACCTACATACCGCGCCCGACGCATTTTTGTCTGATAACCCACATTTTGTGAAATCTGCGCTCGCCCGATATACCCAATGGGATTTCATCGAACTGGTCGATCGTCACGGCATCGCTTGGCATGAAAAAACCCTTGGCCAGCTTTTTTGCGACACTTCCGCAAAGGAAATCATCGCAATGCTGCGCCAATTGATGCAGGAAAACGGCGTGGATCTGCATTTGCAATCGACAGCGAATGATTTTGCAAAAACGCCACAGGGATTTGAATTTACTCTGTCAAAAGACGGGGAAACAAAACGGATCACCGCCAAAACACTGGTCATCGCGACGGGCGGAAAATCCATCCCCAAAATGGGCGCAACAGGTTTTGCCTATGACATTGCGCGAAAATTCCAGGTGAGTGTCACCAAAACACGCGCAGGTCTTGTTCCCTTCACCTTTCCAGAGGGGCGATTTTCGTCTCTGGCGGGGGTTGCTGTGCCGGCCACGGTTAAGGCAGAAAATGCCAGTTTTGATGAAGCCTTGCTGTTCACACACCGCGGGTTATCAGGGCCAGCAGTGTTACAAGCCTCTTCCTATTGGCGTGAAGGCGAGGCAATCAACGTTAATCTTGTTCCAAAATCTAACATCTTAAAATCCCTACAGGAAAAACGCACCGTATCTGGAAAGCGCAAGCTCACCAATGAACTTTGCGCCTTTCTCCCTGCGCGATTGGTCGAAGATCTGTCTAAGACTCTGGATTTGAACGGAAACCTTGCGGACCAATCTGACAAACGCCTTATGGGCATCATCACGGAACTGGAGAATTGGACGCTTCACCCTTCTGGAACAGAAGGATACCGCACAGCAGAAGTAACCCTGGGCGGTGTGGATACGTCAAACCTGTCTGCGCGCAGCATGGAGACGACATCAGTTCCCGGCCTATTCTTTGTCGGAGAGGCCGTGGACGTTACCGGATGGTTAGGCGGTTATAATTTTCAATGGGCATGGGCGTCAGGCATGGCGGCAGCCCGCGCATTGCAATAAACGCGATTACCTGTCCATTACTCACCAATCTCAAAATAGCATGATCCGAGTCAAAAAAGGTCCATTCATTCAGACGCAAGATGTTTGGCAACTTCATCCGAGAAATCTTCGCCCCGCCGTTCGAAATTATCATATTGATCGAAACTGGCAGCTGCCGGGGCCAGTAAGACAACATCCCCTTCCTGGGATTCCGCGACCGCTTGTGCAACGGCGGCTTGCATTGTCGTGCAGATTTCGGCCTCAACAGTCAGTTTCATGGCAAAGGATGCCGCCTCTCGTCCGATCACATAGGCCTTGACCACAGACCCGCTTGCGTTGTTCAACACATCAAAGCCACCCTCTTTTTCAAGACCGCCGCAGATCCAACGCACCGACGGGAAAGCGGCTAGAGCTTTTGCCGCAGCATCCGCATTGGTTGCTTTGCTGTCATTTACAAACCGCACTCCTCTTCCCTCACCCACAATCTGACTGCGATGTGGCAACCCGGTAAAGCTATGCAAGGCTGTTTCAATCACTTTGGGGGCCAAACCCAGACAGCGGCACGCAGCATAGGCAGCACAGGCGTTTTGATGATTGTGCACGCCGGGCAACCCTGTGACCGAACGCAAATCGATAGACGTCACTTGCTTGCCTTTTCGGTATTCCGACAAAAACCCCTTGCGGGCAAAAACCTGCCACCCCGGTCCGGTCAATTTACGCGTAACTGACATCCGGATCACACGATCATCGGCACGCCCCTCCGACAACTGCCCCGCTAAAAACAAACCTTCGTCTTCATCAACACCGATAATCGCCCGGTCTGGCCCACCCTCAGCAAAAAGCCGGCGTTTTGCTGAAAAATATCCTCCCATCCCGCCATGTCGATCAAGATGATCTTTGGAGAGATTGGTGAAAACGGCGATGTCCGGAGTCAGACTGCGCGCCAAATCGGTCTGATAGCTCGACAATTCCAGCACAACCACTTCGCCATCATGGGCCGGGTCAATGTCCAGAACGCCACGCCCGATATTGCCCGCAAGGGTCGCAGGGCGCCCAACATGGGTCAAGATATGATGAATCAAAGCGGAGGTCGTCGATTTACCGTTTGATCCGGTGACTGCCACCACCCGAGGGGCGATGTCGAAATTATCCCAATCTTGTGTCGCGAAGGATTGGAAAAACAACCCAATATCATTGTCCACCGGAACACCGGCTTCTTGTGCAAGAGCAACAACAGGGTTTGGCGCAGGATAAAGATGGGGAATACCGGGACTAACGATCAGGCGCGATATCGCCTCAAAATCGTGCAGCGATGTAAAGGTTTTGCAGGTAAACCCCTCCTCTTCGGCGATGGCACGCGCTGCGGGATTATCATCCCAACACGACACGGTCACGCCCCCTGCATCCAACGCCCGCGCGGCACTTAAACCGGACCGGCCTAAGCCAAGAACAGCAATTTGCGCACCTTGAACGCCCCTAACTGGGATCATTCACCGACCTCATGCCAGTTGGTCACATCCGCATTGGTGCTATACTCCAGCGAAAAGGAGAAAAAACAACTTTCGGGTATTTTGCCTTTTACACCTTTTTCGATTTTCGCCATCAAAGCAGATGTATAGGCATCATCGCGATGCGGTTTTTTAAGCATGCTAAGAGACAAATAAAGATGTTTATGGTGTGTAAATTCGCACGGATAAGCGCGTCCCTTGCATTCCCCAGCCGTCGTGTCATGGCCGTGGATCGTTTCCTCAATAAACTGCAAAATAACCAGCGGTTCGATCTGCAGTTCTTGAGAATATTTTAGCTCAGCGTGAGGCATCAGCGTACTTTGAGCGTGGCCAAACCGATCATCGCCAAGATCAATGAAATGATCCAGAAACGAATAACGATTGTGCTTTCTGCCCAACCTTTCTTTTCATAGTGGTGGTGGATTGGTGCCATCAGGAAAACGCGTTTTCCTGTCTTTTTGAAATACAGCACTTGAATAATCACGCTCAGCGCTTCGACAACGAACAAGCCGCCGACAATGGCAAGGACGATTTCGTGTTTGGTTGACACTGCAATTGCGCCCAAAGCACCGCCCAAGGCGAGACTGCCCGTATCGCCCATGAACACGGCCGCCGGTGGCGCATTATACCACAAAAAGCCAAGGCCGCCGCCAAAGATGCCAGCCGTAAAAATCAGAATTTCACCAGTGCCTGCCACATAGTGGACATCCAGATATTCGGTAAAATCGACGCGCCCAACAGCATAAGAAATCACGCCAAGAGTACCCGCAGCAATCATCACCGGCATGATCGCCAGACCATCCAGCCCATCCGTCAGGTTCACCGCATTTGCAGAACCAACGATCACAAGGACCGAGAAGGGAATAAACAAATATCCAAGGTTGATAAGAGTGTCTTTGAACACCGGCAGCGCAAGACGGTTTTGCAGCGCCTCGGGGTGGTATTGCGCGGCCCAAAAAGCCGCAATTGCAGCGATTAACAGCCCCAAACCCAACCGGACACGACCAGACACCCCCGCTGTCGTTTGTTTGGAAACTTTGGCGTAGTCGTCCATAAATCCAATGGCCGCAAAGGACATGGTGACAAAGAGCACGATCCAGATAAACGGATTGTCCAAGCGCGCCCAAAGCAAGGTGGACGTCAGCAATGCCCCCACAATCAAGAGCCCACCCATTGTCGGCGTGCCTTGTTTGGCGAAATGACCCTCGGGGCCATCATCCCGAATGGGTTGACCTTTGCCTTGTCGACGACGCAGGACAGCGATCAGGGGTTTTCCAAAGAGGAACCCAAAAACAAGTGCCGTTAGGAACGCGCCGCCGGCCCGAAAAGTAATATACCGAAAGAGGTTGAAAAAGTCCCCTCCATCAGAAAGCAGCGTCAACCAATACAGCATTACGAATTCCTATTCTTCATCGAGCGGGGCATGTCCCATTTTGCGAATGGCGTCAACAACCAGAGCCAGTTTCATGCTCAAGGATCCTTTGACCAGTACAACATCACCACTATCGATGTGCGTCTTCACGTCACGCGCAGCCTCTTGAGAGGTGGCAAACCACCCTCCCTGCTGCGCCTGTGGCAGGATGTCATAGAGAGACCGCATCAAGGGTCCGATACAATGAACTACATCAATGGATTTGGTTGCCGTCAGATGGGCGAGCCCGGCATGCAAAGCGATTTCGTCGCTCCCGAGTTCCTTCATATCTCCCAGATAGGCGATACGACGCCCTTTTGAGACACGCCCGATGTCATTGGTCACCTGTGCTGCCGACAACACTTCAAGTGCCGCGCCCACCGATGTCGGATTTGCGTTATAGCTGTCGTCGATCAAGTCCAGTGTCAGGCGGGTATCAACCGCATCTAGGTAAATCCGTTCACGTTGACCACGCCCTTTGTACGGTTGCCATCTCCCTAAGGCCCCCAATGCCAGGGCGACATCTGTCCGCAGCGCCGCCATCACAGCGACCGCACCCAGAGCATTCAGGGCGAAATGTCGACCCGGAGAGCTAATTTTGTACATAATGGGCACCTCCCCCATCTGGGCGCGCACCACAGTTGTGTCTTGCTGGACATCAATGCGCAGCACTTTGAAATCAAACCCATGTTCTCCAAAGGTTATGTCACGAAGTTTGCAATCTTGGGCCTTTGACATCAGGATCGCCGATGTTTCGAGATCCGCATTGAGCACCGCAATACCACCCGGCACGACACCTTCAAAAATTGATGCCTTTTCGATCGCAATGCCGTTGATGTCGTCAAAAGCTTCGAGATGCGCCGCAGCCACAGTCGTCACCAGAGCAACATGCGGTTCGGCCATTTTGGCCAAGGGTGCAATTTCACCAGGATGGTTCATGCCAATTTCAATTACTGCGAAGTCAGTATCCTCAGGCATCCGAGCCAAGGTAAGCGGCACACCCCAATGGTTATTGTAGCTCGCAACAGAAGCATGGGTGCGCCCCTGTTCAGTCAACATCGACGCCAGCATTTCTTTGGTAGAGGTTTTGCCAACACTGCCCGTCACGGCAACCACCTTGCCGTTCATGCGAGCGCGACCCGCGCGACCAAGATCTTCCAACGCACGCTGGACGTCTTTGACAATCAACAACGGCGCTGTGTCCGCAACGTTTTCAGGGACATAACTGACCAGTGCTGCCGCGGCTCCTTTTTCCAAAGCCTGGGCGACAAAATCATGCCCATCCCGCACGTCACTCAATGCAATAAACAGATCACCGGGCTCAAGTGTACGGGTATCAATGGAAACGCCTGTTGCTGCCCAGGGTGTTGTGCTCGTGCCCTCTGTCGCCGTAGCGGCATCCTGCGCGTTCCAAAGTGTCATGCAAGTCTCCCATCCAAGGCTGCAACAGCAACGCTGGCTTGTTCCGCGTCATCAAAGGGCAAAATATCGTCCCCGATGATCTGCCCTGTTTCATGTCCCTTGCCTGCGATCAACAATGCGTCCCCCGGGCCCAAGGCATCTACGCCACGCAGGATGGCCTCGGCCCTGTCCCCAACTTCCATCGCGTCAGGGGCGCCGAGCAAAACAGCAGCGCGAATGGTTGCCGGGTCTTCTGAACGTGGGTTGTCGTCGGTCACGATGACAAGATCTGCATGTTCTGCCGCAGCCTGCCCCATTAACGGGCGTTTGGTTGTATCTCTATCCCCGCCAGCGCCAATGATCACGATTAAACGTCCCAAAACATGCGGACGCAGCGCCTTTATAGCCGTGGCAACAGCATCAGGTGTATGAGCAAAGTCAACAAAAACACTGGCTCCGTTTTCGCGGGTTGCCGCAAGCTGCATGCGTCCCCGCACAGTTGTCAGTTGATCCAATGTGTCAAACACTTCGGCAGGATCATCGCCACAGGCGATCACGATAGCAGCCGCCAACATGACATTTTCAGCCTGAAAATCGCCGATCAATGGCAGCCGACGCACGTGTTGCGTGCCGTGATAAAGGAAACATACCGTTTGGCCCGTTGCATCGACCTGAATGTTCCCCAAGTGCATATCGCCAATATCGCGTCCCACATTGACAACAGAACACCCCCGGGCGTTGGCAATCGCAGCCATATCAACGCCGCGCTCTACATCAACGTTAATGACGGCTTGTGCCTCTTCGGGCAACACGCGGGCAAAGAGCCCTGACTTCGCATCAAAATAATCCTCAAATGAGGGGTGATAATCCAAATGGTCCTGCGTGATATTGGTGAACCCTGCCGCCCTCAGCGTCACACCATCTAACCTGCGCTGATCGAGGCCGTGGCTGGAAGCCTCCATCGCAGCGTGGCTAATGCCGTTTTCGACGGCTTCAGCCAAGGTTCGGTGGAGCGTAATAGGTTCTGGCGTCGTATGGGACAGAGGTGCTTGCCAGGCACCCTCCACGCCTGTTGTGCCCAGATTGATCGCCTTGTGTCCCAAGAGAGTCCAAATCTGGCGCACGAAAGTTGCAACCGATGTTTTTCCATTGGTGCCGGTAATCGCGATCAAAGTCTCGGGTTGTGCGCCAAACCACAGAGCGGCAGTACGTGCCAAGGCTTCTCTTGGGGCTTCAGAAATGACCAGAGCCGCCGTGCTGTTTGCCAACGCTTCTGCGGCAATCTCACTGCCTGCGACATCGGTCAACACCGCAGCAGCCCCCATGCGCAACGCATAGGGAATGAACTCAGCACCATGCACCCTAGATCCCGGCAATGCCACAAACAAAAAGCCGTCACGCACATCGCGGCTGTCCACCGCCAAGCCGGTGACTGCCGCCAAACGGCCACCCCGGGCCGTCAGCCCTAATTGAGAAAGAGTTTTTATCTGCCCGCGCATCGCCTCGCCTTTGCGGTTCAGTTCGTTGTCAGCTTTATATCGACCACAGCCGCAGGTTCAACGGTCGGTCTTAACCCCAACAAGGGCGCAACACGCCGGATCATTTCAGCAGCGACGGGCACCGCCGTCCACCCTGCCGTGCGACGCGGTTTTTCGCCCATCGTATCCACCGGTTCATCCAAAGTGACAATCAACGTGTATTTAGGGTCATGCGCCGGGAAAATAGAGGCAAAAGTTGCAATGACTTTATCATCGTAATACCCGCCACGGCTGCGTGGCTTATCCGCTGTTCCGGTTTTGCCTGCAACGGCATAGCCTTTGACGTCACCGAAACTCGCCGTGCCCTCGGTTACGACTTTGCGCAACATTGTGCGCGCCGCAGCAGATGATGCTGCACTGAACACGCGTTCACCTTTTTTCGGATCATCCTGCTTTAGAATCGTCGGATCAACCTTGTACCCCCCATTGGCAATTGCCGCATAACCTGCCGCCAAATGCATTGGCGAGGTCGACAACCCATGCCCGTAAGAAATTGTCATCGTGCTTAATTCCGACCAATTTGGCGGCAGCAAAGGCCGCCCTGTTGCCGCCTCGACGATTTCGAATTTTGTCGCTTCCAACATGCCTAATTTGTCCAGAAACGCGCGTTGGCGGGCCACGCCGATGTCTTGCGCCAAACGCGCCGTGCCGATGTTCGAGCTTTTGACGATAATCTTGGTGACAGACATTTCGTCGCCATAGTTGCGATAATCACGAATACGGTGTTTTCCCCAACGCAAGGGGCCTTTGGTGTCGATAATCGTGTCAGCATTGACCAAGCCGAGATCCATGGCTTGCGCCACTGTGAAAATTTTAAACGTTGAACCCAATTCGTAAACGCCCTGAACGGAACGGTTAAACAATGGGCTTTCTGACGCATCACCAGATACCGCCGGGCGTGGACGGTTGTTGGGATCAAACGTTGGCAGGGAAACTGCGCTGATGACTTCGCCTGTGTGCACATCCATCAAAATCGACGTCGCCCCCTTGGCGTTCATCAACTTCATACCACCATAAAGAACACGTTCGGCCGCCGCCTGAACTGTCAGGTCCAATGACAATTGCAGGGGGTCATGACCATTCGCCGGATCACGCAGGTAATCGTCAAAATATTTCTCGACCCCAGCAACACCGATCACTTCGGCCGCATTGACGCCCTCTTTGCCAAAACTTGCTCCCCCCAAAACATGCGCTGCCAATTGACCGTTCGGGTAGAGGCGCATGTCGCGCGGCGCAAACAACAATCCAGGATCACCAATCTCATGTACGGCCTGCATTTGCTCCGGGCTAATTTTCCTTTTTATCCATAAAAACTTACGCTTCCCGGTGAAATCTTCCAGCAAATTTTGCGCGTCGAGGTCAGGAAAAATCTTCGCCAGCTCATGCGCAGAATGTGTCGCATCCACCATGTGCGGCGGTTGCGCATAAAGAGCGTGTGTTTCAAAATTCGTCGCCAACAGACTGCCGTTGCGATCAACGATATCAGCACGTGCGGCATGAATCTGCGCGCCCGGTGCATCCACCCGTGGTTCTGTCGGTTCAGTCTGGGCGAGCGCCCCCATCCGCAGGCCTACGACGCTGAATGCCAAAACAAAGAAGACACCCAGAACCAACAATCGGCCTTCAGCGCGTTGACGTGCCTGATCGCGCATTTGTTCATGTCGAATACGGGTGTTTTCCCATTCAATCGCGTCAGGGTCCTCCCCCTTATTGCGGGCCTCAAGAATACGGGCCAAAGGACGGAGAGGGGTTCGGATCATTGCGACACCTCGTTGGTTTGCTCGTCAAGGTTGGAAACTTCGACGATACCTGTAATTTCTAAGATCGGGTCAGGAGGATAGGCAACCTGATCCACATGGCCGAACTGTTCGGGGCGCAGGGGCAACAAGCCCAGACGATCAAAGTTGATTTGCGCCAAATCTTGCAACCGATCCGGCCGGTTCAGATAAGCCCATTCTGCACGCAGTACGGACAAACGCGCATGGGCACCGCGGATTTCCCGACGCAGCTCGCGCGTTTCAGCCAACGCACCCTGTGTGGCGTAATTCTCGCGGTAAGCCCAAAAAGCCAAGGCGACAACACTGACCGTTGTCAGTATATATAACAAAGTACGCATCATTGCCCCGCTTTCACCATCGGCATTCCGACGGATTTTGCATCAATCTCTCCGGCTGGTGCCTGCGTGCGCACCGCAACCCGCAATTTAGCGGATCGAGCTCTCGGGTTCGCCGCAATTTCAGCCTTGTCCGCAGCGACAGCCTTGCGTGATGTCAGGCTAAAGGCTGGCGCTTCACGCACCACTTCGGGCGCATATCGATTGGCGTTACCGCCAGCCCCTGCGCGCGAGGTTAAAAACCGTTTCACCATGCGGTCCTCCACAGAATGGAAGGTCACCACGGCAAGCTTTCCGCCCGGCTTCAAAACGCGTTCGGCGGCCATTAGCCCCTGATAGAGCTCGCCGTATTCGTCGTTTACTGCGATCCGGAGAGCCTGAAAACTGCGCGTCGCAGGATGAGATTGGCCCGGTTTCGCGCGTGGCAAGCAGCCTTCAATCAGCTCGGCCAACCGCAAAGTTGTTGTTATCGGCGCATCCTCACGTGCTTTTAGGATGGCCTTGGCAATTCGGCGGCTCGCGCGCTCTTCTCCGTACTGGAATAAAATATTGGCAATCGTCTCACTGGAGGCTTCATTCACGATGTCCGCCGCTGATGGGCCATCTTGGCTCATTCGCATATCCAACGGACCGTCGCGCATAAAAGAAAACCCACGCTCAGCCTGATCAAGCTGCATGGAGGAAACCCCAAGATCCAGAACCACCCCATCCAGATTTTCCGCGTATTGATCCATCTTAGAAAAAACACCGCGCTGCTGAATCAAGCGCTCACCATAAGAATCCGCCCATGTAGAGGCCATCTCAAACGCCAATGGATCACGATCAACCGCAATGACCCGCGCAGCGCCGGCGTCTAAAAACCCGCGCGTATATCCACCTGCCCCAAAGGTGCCATCCAGCCAGTGCCCTTCAACGGGAGAAACCGCCTTCAGGATCGCGGACAGCAGAACAGGGATATGAGAGGATGTATCGTGAGCCGTGGCCGCCGCCGCCATTTTCTACGCCCCCTGCCCGCCAGTGTTGCGCGCATCTTCCAAACGCCCGCCGTCCAGGAAATTCAATGTGTCGTAATCATCAGGCAGAGAATCCAAGATCGCCTCGGTTTTTGCCGTTTCTTTTTCGGCGTAAGTCTCCGGGTTCCAGATTTCAAACGTATCCCCCGCCGCGATAAAGAATGCTTCCTTATCCAGGCCGATTTTCTCGCGTAATTTCGCAGGGAGAACCAAACGCCCCGTATCATCAACAGATGTCGGGAAAGATTGCCCCTGAAAAAGACGTTCCATGATTTTCCGTTCAGCAGAACCGCGGGGGAGAGCTGCGATTTTAGCATCCACCTCGTCGATTGCCTCGATGGTATAGCATTCCAAAAAGCTGCGCCGATGGTCGCCATAAACGATGACAATTTCAGGTGCAGCGCCGGATATCCAGTTCGGATCGCAGGCCTCAACCACACGCCGGAAAGAGGCCGGGATAGACACCCGCCCCTTCGCATCGACCTTGTGATGGCTTTCGCCTCTGAACCTACGGCCCACTGCCTTTTCCCAACTTTATGCGTCACATTAATTTTGACGCCAAACCCCCTAAGATTAAATGGAAACGGCGAGTTGATCTGCTGCCACTGATCAACTCGCCGCCCTCGTCCCGCTGTGCGGGTAAGTCCAGCTGCGCGCGCCACCTGGGGGGATGTCTGCTCGCTCGCGCGCCGGATCTCTTTTTTAGATGAAAGCGAGGTGCCTGTATGAAACCTGCTAGAGTTTTTTTGTTTACGTGGGGTCGTTTTCTGCCCCGTTCTCGTCCTCATCTGCTGAAAGGGATAGCTTGGGAATACATGGTAAAGCAAGGGATTTTTTTATTTAATTTCTAAATATTGCATTCAAGCCGCGCTCAAAACTGCATGCTTTCCTGAGGTTTTTGCAAAAATAAGATCATATAGACAATTGGGTATCGATAACCGCAATATATAGATCAAACGCCAGCCCAACCAATAATCCATGCTGTCCCATATTTTGAGGAGAAAGACGGCAGACACTGAAGCTTTTTCAGTCAAAATTAGAAAATTGACAACAAAAAAATCCAGAAGAATCGAAAATCGGCAGTTTTAAAACACTACTTACAAGTTAGAACCATATTTTCCCGTGCTCAAATGTTACAGTTCTGTCATCCATTATTTGATGCCAACGCCTCGCTTGTTCGCGTAAACGATAATGGCTTCAGGCAGCAACGCGCATCGGCTGGGACAGCTTGACCGCCATCTCGCCGTGTCAGGTGAGAAAACCACAATGGGCAGTAACCGTGACTGGAATTTCCTTCCAGGGCCGGTGGGCCGGGACTATAAGAGAGTGTGAAACGACTGTATGCGGCAGTTACGCCATACCGCCTTTGATCAGCCCTTCGGCAATACGTCCGTAAGCTTGGGCCATTGCGCTGTCACCAGCTGCAATTGGCGTCCCATTGTCCCCAGCGAGCCGGGTTTCCAAGTCGATAGGCAACGCGCCTAACAGCGGCAACCCTAATGATTCCGCTTCAGAAGCAACGCCTCCTTGCCCAAAGATCGCATGTTCTGAGCCACAATCAGGACAGACAAAGGAAGACATGTTTTCGATCAACCCCAGAACAGGCGTTTTCAACGTCGAGAACATATCCAAGGCTTTGCGCGCATCAATCAAGGCGACATCTTGCGGCGTTGAGACTACGATCGCTCCCGTGAGTTCTGATTTGGTACAAAGGGTCAATTGGACATCCCCTGTCCCCGGAGGCAGGTCTACCAGCAAGACGTCAAGCTCACCCCATTCCACCTGTCCTAACATTTGCTGCAAAGCGCCCATCAACATTGGTCCACGCCACACGACGGCCTTACCTTCTTCGAGCATAAAACCGATCGACATCATGGTCACACCGTGCGCATGCAACGGAATGATTGTCTTTCCATCCGGGCTGGCGGGGCGTTTATTTATTCCCATCATCCGGGGTTGGCTTGGACCGTAAATATCGGCATCCAATAACCCGACCTTGCGTCCTGCGCGGGCCAGCGCGACAGCTAGGTTCGAGGACACAGTTGATTTACCAACCCCCCCCTTCCCAGACCCAATGGCCAGAATTCGTTTTACACCGCTGGGCTTGCTTGGCCCTTCCTGCGGTTTGGGATGTCCGCCGATTTTTAGGCTGGGGGGCTCGGGCTTCTTTTCTGCAGGGCCGTGCGCAGTAAGCGCCACGGAGGCTGACGCAACTCCGGGCAATTCGGATACCACCTTTTCAGCAGCATCCCGGAGCGGTCCCATTTGGCGCGCCATTTCAGGACTGGGTGCCTCGATCACAAAGCGCACCGCATCACCTTCGACCCTCAACGCTCGAACCAGATCATGTGCAAGCAAACTGCGTCCATCTGGGAGCATAACGCGATCAAGGGCCGTTTCGACTTCTGCTTTAGTTACCGACATGCTCAACGACTCCTTGCTTGCGACACTCCATATAACAACTGTAAAGCCGAACACCACCGCATCCGGACAAATGCAATGAACTTGTATGCTGCTTTTCAAAAACAAGCTAATTAACCATGCTTTTTCTGCATAGCAGCATTGCGATCAAAATCATTGTGCACGTGCAGCATTTGAGCAATTATGAACTAACGGAATTAATGATTGTTCGAAGGTTACGGAACATGGCGTACTATACACAAACATACACCACCTCATTCATTGAACGGCTCTTATCAAGTGCTGCCAACTTGTTTGATCGTCTAGCCGCGCGCTATGCATATGGGCGCATCTACCGCGCGACAATGCAGGAATTGACGGCCTTGTCAGACAGAGATCTGGCGGATCTTGGCATGCATCGCTCAATGTTGAAGGGCGTTGCTCTTGCAGCAGCCAAAGAGAAGATTACATTGTAATAAGGAACGTTCGGGCTCTCTCCTCCTCCCGGAGACACCCGCATGTTGGCGGCGGCATCTATCCTCCTCCCGGATGCCGCCGTTTACAAAATAAAGCCAGAAGATTGGCACAGACCCGCCCACGCTATGATGCGGCAGGTTCACAGTTCAGGGCGTCCTTCTCCTCCTCCCTAGGGCGTTCTGCAAAAAGCGGTGGCATCCATCCTCCTCCCGGATGCCACCGTCCTTCTTTTTTGAACATCAGAGCCTCTGAAGAGATCCATCTTCACAGAGAACGCTTACAAATTGAACGCACCCGTTAGGCGAACCAGCATGTCACATCCGGCATAAGTTTACGCGATGGCAGGCCTGCCTATCAAACCGCGAACAGAGTGTAGAAGGTCTGGTTTCAGACGATCTAAAACGGTACGTCGTCCGCGCTCGTGATGAATTTCGCCACGACTTTTTTGAGTCCGGCTTTGTCAAAACTGATTTCAAGCTTATCGCCTTCGATCCCTTGAA
Source organism: Roseobacter sp. (assembly GCA_039983935.1). GTDB lineage: Bacteria > Pseudomonadota > Alphaproteobacteria > Rhodobacterales > Rhodobacteraceae > Roseobacter. The sequence goes on from JBDWVP010000028.1 coordinate 566,983, forward strand.
CAGCCCCATATCCAAATTTTTGATGGAAAACACGGTCACCCACGGCAAAACTTGAAACAGCGGCCATATCGATCACTGCGTTTTTTGTTTCTCGTGGCTGACTGACGGAGCGCTCTTGGCTTCGGCTTTGCAAACGTCGCCATCCCGGCGAGTTGTACACATTCGCTTCTGCAGCTTGATCATGCAAGGTACTGCGTGGCGCAGCTGCCCCATATCCGCCACCGTATAATCCCGGCGGCGTGAGGACATCAACATGATCCTCAGGCAACTCGTCAATGAACCGGGACGGCATCGCATTTTGCCACTGTCCAAAAACCCGTCTGTTTGCCGCAAATGATATTGTGCAAATCTGTTCCGCACGGGTGATCCCGACATAAGCCAGACGGCGTTCTTCTTCGAGCCCCTTAACGCCACTTTCATCCATAGACCGCTGCGAGGGAAAAAGCCCATCTTCCCAGCCGGGCAGAAAGACCATCGGAAACTCCAGCCCCTTGGCCGCGTGCAACGTCATGATGGAGACCTTTTGGCCACCGTCATCGCTTTCATTGTCCATGATCAGACTGACGTGCTCAAGGAACCCTTGCAGGTTTTCAAACCCCTCTAGTGCTTTCACCAATTCTTTGAGGTTTTCCAACCGGCCCGGGGCTTCTGGGGTTTTGTCATTTTGCCAATGGGTTGTGTAGCCACTTTCATCGAGGATGATCTCGGCCAGCTCCATATGGGTAATGTTCGGACGTGTGGTGCCATCATCAACAACAGCGTCCTGATCTGCAGGTCCGCTGGCACGCATCATACGCCCCCAACGCTCGATCCCCTCGACCAACCGCCCGAGTGCTGCGCCGCCTTTGCCACCAATGCTGCGGCTTTGCACACAGAGCCTTGCACCCTCGAGTAGGCTGACACCATTGCTGCGGGCCATCTGCTGGATCGTTTGTTGCGCTTTGTCACCTAGCCCACGCTTGGGCGTATTCACGATCCGCTCGAACGCCAGATCATCATCAGGGCTGACGACAATACGAAAATAGGCCATCGCATCACGAATCTCCATCCGTTCATAGAATCGAGGGCCGCCGATAACCCGGTAAGGCAGGCCAATGGTCAAAAAACGGTCTTCGAAAGCACGCATTTGATGCGACGCCCGCACCAGAATCGCCATGCTGTCCAGGCCAAAAGGTTCCAACCCGCGCGTCCCACGTTGCGCCGCTTCAATTTCTTCGCCAATCCAGCGCGCTTCTTCTTCGCCATCCCAATGACCGATCAGGCGAACTTTTTCACCCTCCGTAAGGCTTGTGAAAAGCGTCTTGCCCAGCCGTCCGGAATTTCCTTCAATTACGCCGGATGCTGCCGCCAGAATATGCGGGGTGGAACGGTAATTTTGTTCAAGCCTCACCACATGCGCGCCGGGGAAATCTTTTTCAAACCGCAAAATATTACCGACCTCAGCGCCGCGCCATCCATAGATCGATTGATCGTCATCCCCCACACAACAGATGTTTTTATGCCCCGCAGCCAAGAGGCGCAGCCACATATATTGCGCCACATTGGTATCTTGGTATTCGTCCACTAAAATATAGGCAAACCAACGTTGGTATTGTTTCAGCACATCCTCATGGGTTTGAAAAATCGTCACCATATGAAGCAACAGATCACCAAAATCGCAGGCGTTTAGCTCTTTGAGCCGCGTCTGATATTGCGCGTAGAGCTTCGTCCCTTTGTGATTATAGGCACCAGCATCAGCTGTCGGGATCTTATCCGGTGTTAGGGCTCGGTTTTTCCAACCATCGATGATGCCCGCCAACTGACGCGCAGGCCAACGTTTGTCGTCAATACCTTCGGCCCGGACCAATTGTTTCAGCAAGCGTAGTTGATCATCGGTATCCAGGATCGTGAAATTGGATTTCAACCCCACCAATTCCGCATGGCGACGCAGCAGTTTTACGCAGATCGCGTGGAAAGTACCTAACCATGGCATGCCCTCCGCTGGCTGCCCCAGTAACTGCCCAACGCGGTTTTTCATTTCCCGCGCCGCCTTATTCGTAAAAGTAACGGCCAAAATTTCGTTTGGTCTCGCCTGAGCAGTGGTCAACAGATGTGCGATACGGGCTGTCAAAGCACGCGTTTTCCCCGTGCCAGCTCCCGCCAACATCAAAACAGGACCGTTCAATCGCTCGACGGCTTCACGTTGTGCTGGATTTAACCCATCAAGATAGGGTTGCGGACGTGCTGCCATGGCACGCGCGGATAGCGAGGCACCCTCGAAAGCATCCATTTCATCAAAACTGCTCATAGGCGCAGCCTACCCGTCTATCGCGCAGAGATAAAGAGACGTTCGCCCTCTGTTCTACAACTTTTCAGGTCTGGACAATACCCTGATCCGGCAGGCAAATAGACCTATGAGCTTGCACAGCACTTATCCTGCCATATCTGACCTGCGTCGAGGTGCGCGGGGACGCGTTCCTAAATTTGTCTGGGAATACCTTGATTCGGCGACCGGCACCGAAGCAACCAAACACCGCAATCGCATCGCCCTAGACCGCGTCGGTCTCATGCCGTCGATTTTGCACGGAGAGTTTGCCCCTGACCTCAGCACTGAGTTTCTAGGAATCAAACGCCCCTTGCCGTTCGGAATCGCCCCGGTCGGCATGTCCGGATTGATGTGGCCAGATGCCGAAGGCCATTTGGCGCGCGCAGCACGTCACGCAACAATTCCCTACAGCCTGTCCACGGTCGCCAGCCAATCCCCAGAAGATTTGGCACCCCATATTGGGCCGGATGCCTGGTTTCAGATGTATCCGCCGCGCGACGAAGCAATCCGCATCGACATGCTCGCCCGTGCAAAAAACGCTGGTTTCTCAACTTTGGTGCTGACGGTTGACGTGCCCGTTGCGTCGCGCCGGGAACGCCAAACGAGATCTGGCCTGACGCAGCCTCCGAAACTCACACCCCGGTTGTTAGCTCAGGTCGCATTATGCCCGGCATGGGCGTTGGGGATGGCGAACCGCGGCATGCCCAGAATGCGCGGGCTTGAAAAATACACCCCTAAAACGACAACAGCGCTGTCCTCGACACAACATGCCGGGTATTTACTGCGCACGTCACCTGATTGGGATTATGTCAGTTGGTTACGTGATCATTGGGATGGGCCGCTGGTGGTCAAAGGCGTGCTACGCGCGCAGGATTCCGAGCCGTTGCAAAAGCGCGGCGTTGATGCGCTTTGGATCTCCAATCACGCGGGGCGCCAATTTGATGCGGCACCTGCAACGATAGACGCGTTACGCGAGATACGCGGTGCGACGGATCTACCACTTATTTTCGACAGTGGAATCGAGGGGGGGCTCGACATTTTGCGCGCCTTGGCGTGCGGTGCGAATTTCGTCATGCTGGGCCGTGCGTTTCACTATGCGCTGGCAGCGCTTGGCCCCAAAGGGATTGACCACCTGATTGACATGCTCCGCAAGGACCTCGAAGCGAATATGGGGCAAATCGGAGCGAAAACACTGTCTGATTTACCCCCTCCGTTCGGTCTTTGAACGCGCAAAAGCTAAACAAAACAGCGTTTTTCTTCGCCTTATGAGCCACCATCATGCAAAAACTGGGCAAACTGTGGCATATAACACCGCAGTTTACCTCTTCGCGTTTACGTTACTTGCTATTGCGCTTAAAGAGAGCGCACTCGCTTAATCACCACGAGGGCTCCATGCCAGAATTTCACAAAATCCTGATCGCCAACCGCGGCGAAATCGCTATTCGCATCATGCGCGCTGCCAATGAGATGGGCAAAAAAACAGTCGCCGTTTATGCCGAAGAAGATAAACTCGGCCTACATCGGTTTAAAGCGGATGAAGCCTATCGTATCGGCGAAGATCTTGGCCCCGTTGCGGCTTATCTTTCCATCGATGAGATGATCCGCGTCGCAAAAGCTTCCGGCGCAGATGCAATTCACCCGGGTTATGGTCTGTTGTCTGAAAACCCCGACTTTGTAGATGCCTGTGATCAAAACGGCATCACCTTCATTGGGCCGCGCGCTGAAACCATGCGTGCTCTGGGCGACAAAGCGTCGGCGCGACGGGTCGCAGTTGAAGCGGGTGTGCCAGTTATCCCCGCTACAGAAGTGCTTGGCGATGATATGGATGCCATTCGCAAGGAAGCAAAAGAGGTCGGTTATCCTCTGATGTTAAAAGCGTCTTGGGGCGGCGGTGGACGCGGCATGCGCCCCATCCTGAGTGAAAGCGAACTGGAAGAAAAGGTACGTGAAGGCCGCCGGGAAGCTGAAGCTGCGTTTGGCAACGGCGAAGGGTATTTGGAGAAAATGATCCTCAAGGCGCGCCACGTCGAAGTTCAGATTTTGGGGGATCGCCATGGTGAGATTTATCACCTCTATGAGCGGGATTGTTCCGTTCAGCGACGCAATCAGAAGGTTGTTGAGCGCGCACCTGCCCCATACCTGACAGATGAGCAGCGCGCCGAGGTTTGCAAATTAGGATACGAGATTTGCAAACACGTGAATTACGAATGCGCAGGGACCGTCGAATTCCTAATGGATATGGCCGACGGCAAATTCTATTTCATCGAAGTAAACCCCCGTGTACAGGTGGAACATACCGTCACCGAAGAAGTGACCGGCATTGACATCGTACAGGCGCAAATCCTGATCGCAGAAGGAAAATCAATTTCCGAAGCCACAGGCAAACCCAGCCAATCGGATGTGCAGCTGACGGGGCATGCATTGCAAACCCGGATCACAACCGAGGACCCACAGAACAATTTCATCCCGGATTATGGCCGGATCACGGCCTTTCGCGAAGCCACAGGCATGGGCATTCGACTGGATGGGGGCACGGCCTATGCGGGCGGTGTGATCACCCGATATTACGACAGTCTCTTGGTCAAAGTGACCGCCAAAGCGCAAACTCCTGACGCAGCCATCGCACGGATGGACCGCGCCCTGCGTGAATTCCGCATCCGCGGCGTCTCCACAAACATTGCGTTTGTAGAAAACCTGCTGAAACACCCGACATTTCTAGACAATACCTACCACACTAAATTTATCGACGAGACACAGGATTTGTTCCAATTCCCCAAACGACGGGATCGCGGGACCAAGGTTCTGACCTATATCGCCGATATCACTGTGAATGGGCATCCTGAAACAAAATCGCATCCCCGCCCCGCTGCCCATGTCAAAGACCCACGTCCGCCAAAAGAACAAGCCGAAGCCATGATGGGCACACGCAACCTGCTGGAACAAAAGGGACCACAGGCAGTTGCTGACTGGATGAAACAACAACGCCAGTTGCTCATCACCGACACGACAATGCGCGATGGTCACCAGAGTTTGCTCGCCACACGCATGCGGTCCATCGATATGATCAAGGTCGCACCGGCCTATTCCGCCAATCTACCACAACTGTTCTCTGTGGAATGTTGGGGAGGGGCGACATTTGATGTGGCCTATCGCTTTTTGCAAGAATGCCCATGGCAACGCCTGCGTGATCTGCGCGCCGCCATGCCCAACCTCATGACACAAATGTTGCTGCGCGCCTCTAATGGGGTCGGCTACACAAACTACCCTGACAACGTCGTACAGGAATTTGTCCGCGTTGCTGCGACAACTGGCGTCGATGTTTTCCGGGTTTTCGACAGTTTGAACTGGGTCGAAAATATGCGTGTCGCCATGGATGCGGTCATCGAAAACGGTAAAGTTTGTGAAGGGACCATCTGTTATACAGGGGACATCAACGACCCAGACAGAGCGAAATATAACCTTCAGTATTATGTCGACATGGGCAAACAACTGCGGGACGCGGGCGCACATGTTCTTGGTCTCAAGGATATGGCTGGACTCTTGAAACCCGCAGCCGCGCGCCAGTTGGTTCGTGCCTTAAAATCCGAAGTTGGCCTGCCCATTCATTTCCATACCCATGATACAGCCGGCGTTGCCTGTGCCACTATATTGGCTGCATCCGAGGCTGGCGTAGATGCCGTTGATTGCGCCATGGATGCTCTGTCAGGGAACACATCGCAGGCCACTTTGGGATCTGTCGTTGAGGCGTTAAAACACACGGACCGGGACACCGGCCTTGATATGAAAGCTGTGCGCGAGATATCTGATTACTGGGAAGAGGTCCGCAACCACTACGGGGCTTTTGAAACCGGCATGCAAGCCCCCTCTTCCGAAGTCTACCTCCACGAGATGCCCGGCGGACAGTTCACCAATCTAAAAGCACAGGCTGCATCTTTGGGGCTTGAGGACCGCTGGCCGGAAGTCGCCCGCACCTATGCCGATGTGAACAAGATGTTTGGCGATATTGTTAAGGTCACTCCGTCCTCGAAAGTTGTCGGGGATATGGCGTTGATGATGGTGTCTCAAGGTCTGAGCCGTTCGGATGTTGAGGACCCAAGCAAGGATGTTTCCTTCCCTGACAGCGTGGTCGACATGATGCGCGGCAACCTTGGCCAACCTCCCGGCGGTTTCCCCGAAGCGATTGTCAGCAAGGTCTTGAAGGACGAAAAACCGGCGTTGGAACGTCCTGGGAAAAGCCTCAAACCAATAGATCTGGAAGCAGCGCGCAAAGAAGTTTCAGAACTGATGGAGAACAAGCCCGTCGATGACGAGGATCTGTCGGGATATTTGATGTATCCCAAGGTATTCCTTGATTACATGGGTCGCCACCGGACTTATGGACCCGTGCGTTCGCTGCCAACAAAAACCTTCTTTTACGGGATGGAACCCGGCGAGCAGATCAGCGCCTCTATTGGACCGGGAATGACGTTGGAAATCCGGTTGCAGGCGGTTGGCGAAACCAATGAAGACGGCGATGTAAAACTGTTCTTTGAGCTAAATGGTCAGCCCCGTGTGATCCGAGTGCCTAATCGCCTTGTCTCGGCTACAACGCAAAAACGCGCAAAAGCCGAAACCGGCAATGCCAAACATATTGGCGCGCCGATGCCCGGTGTTGTTGCCTCCGTCGCGGTAAAAGATGGCAGTAAAGTGAAAGCCGGTGATCTTCTGCTAACGATCGAAGCCATGAAAATGGAGACTGGTATCCATGCAGAGAAAAACGCTGTTGTGAAAGCAGTACATGTCAGTCCGGGTGGGCAAATCGATGCCAAGGACCTGCTAATAGAATTCGAATAACTCTGGGCCCAACCGAACACAATCCTTGCGGCGGCTTTTGAAAAAGAGCCGCCGCAATTGCGTTTCTCCGCAAATGGCGGTCATTGTGGAGCTCGCATTCGAGACAGCGATGAGGAGGGAGGAGTTGCTCAAACTGACACCTCAAGATGTACACCTATGCGCATTTGAATGTGCGGGATATGGTGAACTTGATTGATTGAGGCCCACAGCCGCCGCTGGGGCGAAACAAGTTAATGACCGCTGCCAGCCCTTAGCGGACTTGTCGGTGCCAGTGCGAAGCTGCGATAGCCGACCTTCGCTGCTACACTAACGAATTGGGAAGATGCGGGACGAATCAGCTACTGGACGTGTTTGCAAAACCGTTAAGTAGAGGCAAACTCGATACGATTATGTGCAGCAATCCTCATCATGGCATTCTTGTTAGGTCCAGCGTGGAGAAACTTGATGGATTTCAAAAACTCATCTAACATTTTGGAAAATTCCTGATCAAATATCAAAGGATAAATACACATGTCTGCGATTAAAATTAACGTTGTTTTACAAAGAGCTAAATCCCTATTTGCCGCGGCGAGCATAGTCGTTTTGGGCTCCCAATCCGCCCTTGCCTGTACGGGTATCGTATTGCGCGCGCAGGATGGAACTGTGGTCCCCGCCCGCACCATGGAGTTCGGGTTCGACGTCAAATCCAATATACTTGCTGTACCGGCAGGTACGCGTATTGAAACATTGGTTCTAGACTCAGATCAAACCGGCTTCACATTCGAAGCGAAATACGGATTTCTTGGGGCCAACGGTCTCGGCAAACCAATCATTGCCGACGGAATAAATACCGAAGGTTTGTATTTCGGTGCTTTCTATTTCAAAGGAGACGCCGTTTTCGGAACGGCTGACGATACGAACCGCGATCATGCAGTTTCTTCTGAAGAACTGGGTAACTGGGTACTCGGGCAATTCGCGACTGTAGATGAGGTAAAGGCTGCCCTGCCAACGATTGAAGTCGTAGGCACCTTCATTGATGCAATCGCGGGCGTAGCACCATTTCATTTTGCGGTGACCGATGTCAGCGGTGCCTCTGTTATCATCGAATACACTGCGGACGGGCTCGCCATCCACGACAACACGGTAAATGTCGTAACCAACAACCCACCTTATGATTGGCACATAACAAACCTTCGCAACTACATCGGTCTGCAAGCTGAGAACTTTTCTGAGATTACAGTTGGTAGCCAGACGCTGGAGCCTTTCGGACAGGGAACAGGCTTGGCCGGGATTCCTGGGGATTTCACGTCACCCTCGCGATTTGTCAGAGCGACTGCATTTGTTAACTCGGCACTACCTTCGCGCGATGCGGATGAAGCGATCTTTAACGCTTTTCACATCCTCAACGCTTTCGATATTCCGAAAGGCGCGATACGAGAAAGCGTTGGCGACGAAGTTCACACTGACTATACCGTTTGGACTTCCGCTGCCGATACCAAAAACGTTCAATATTATTACAAGACATATCTGACACAAGCGGTCGAGGTGGTCGATGTACGCGCTGTTCTTTCAAAGTTAACAGAGCCTAAGACATTGGTGATGGAAAGCGGCTTCTCAATCGGAGACCGGACTGGCGATTTCTGAGTTCCGCTTCTGTCACTACTAGGCAGTCAGCACGAGCGCTGCATTCGTAAACTCTGCGGTGCTCTAACCTTTATGGGCATCAAAAATAACGCGAGACGGGCTTCGAACCACACTTTCACTGCGACGTCCCACAAGGTCGTCTACGGCCCGTTCATGACCTTGGCACTTCGGTCGACGCCAAGAGCAGAGAGCCGCCATTCGCTGCGGTTAATGCTCAAAAATCCCTGTGAAATGCTGACCATGCCTAAAGCGAACAAACCACGTGACACAGTCGTGACGCGAAAGGAATTTCGCACTATTGCTTAGCGCTATGTCAACGTCCATCAATGATTTGATAGGTCTTGATCGAAATTATCCGATTGATTACTGCGATGAGCAGCTGCGCCGCCCGGTGCAGAACCCGGGATATGTCAAGCCAAGAAACCCTGAAAAGAGTGATTTCGGGTTCAACCCCAAATTTCATTGCGGCTGAAATCCAAAGATGTGGACGATATCTGCGTGTTAGCTGACTGCATCGTCAGCAAAGGAACGGGATTTCATTCTAAGCATATAATATCGCCAACCGAAATCATACCCCCTGTCACTATCGAGCAATTTAACCCAGATCGATGGTGCATCAAGTCAAACACGGCCTTTTCCGTTACAAGATCGAGGTAGCGACAGGGGGTGTTTAAACGCCCGCCCAACAAAACTGTATCCCCAACTCGAAAGCGTTTTCCCACCAGGTGGTTCAACGGGACACCCGATGTCGTCAAGTTCCGGCGATGCTCGTTTGGAGAGAGGCTAACGCCGTGGTCCCGTTGCAGCGCGATCAATGTTTCTTGCTCGATAAGCGTGACTTCACGAATGTCGGGCAGTTGCGAATATTTACCGCGTCCCGTCATGTAACGGTCTCCCTCCACGCCCTTTCCTTGGATCAAGCAGACAGAGGTGTGTTCGTCCATGGGTGCACGTACTTCAACCGCCGTGTGAATATTCAACAACGTTCCTTGCCACATCAAATCGCCCTTCGCATTTTGTATTTTAAAGGTTGCCGTCATGCGTGCCATACCGTTGGCGCGCCGTCCACGAAACATTTTGCCACTGAAGAGGTCTGCGCAGTTTACCCCAAGTACCTCCCGAATGGTTTCGCAGCGTCAAGGTGGCCAAACGGTTAGATCGGCAATGATGCCAAAATGCTGGGAACCAAACTGAGGTCGCGTTGCTATCGTTCCCCCACCTGGCGCCATAGCCAAATCGATGGGCAAAGGAATTTCACCTAAAAACAACGTTGACAGAACAGGGCCCGTCAAGGTTGTCCCTGTCATCGACGCAATTCTCCCGACACGTCCAGACCAAGGCACCATGTTGAAATCGCCAGCAATTACAACCATGCCTTTCAGATTTGAGAGCGTGTTTACCGCTGCATTTTCGTTCTTTGCGGTGTCAAAGGGCCATGGCCAAGGGATATGCACAAAGACAACCCAAAGATGTTTACCGTCTAACAAGATAGGCGCTGCAGAAACCGCGCGCAAATCCGAACACATTGGATCACCTGCAAAGGTGTGTCGCGACATTACAGCAATGCCAATACGGCCGGAGAACCTGCAAAGATGTGTGAACGGGAATTCATTTTGCAGATCTTTGAGGATATGTTCGTTCTGTAACGTGACTTCTTGTAGCATAACGACATCAACGTCGGCCGGTTGAATGTCTGCGACAATCTTTTGCATTTCAACATTCTTATGGCCGAGGTTTTTAGAATAGAATCGGATGTTTGTGTCGGTTTGTTGTGGCGTAAAATGGGCGCCAACAGTAAAAGTTGTCAGCAAGATCATGCCACCGAACAGAAGCCGTTTCCAGATTGAGCATGTTAGAAAGAGTCCAACAAAGCAGATGACCGCGAGCATCGGCCGCAAGATCGCAATTGAATCCGCGCCGCGATGTATCCCGCCCAAGAAACCCGTCAAGATAAGACAGCAGACCAAAACGGCGATTCCCAACACCGTTTTACGCATCATAAAATCGTCTTCCTTTGCGCCTCATTGCTTGGGAGCTAATCCGAGATCGCCAAAAATGCTTCGTGTTTTTGACCATCCGTCCTGGCCAATGCAGATTACCTGCGTTCACGGTCCGCGTATGCGCCGGCCGCACAATGTTCCCTTCAAAACAGGCCCAGCCCGCCGGCCCAGCAAATGACTTCTTAGAAACAATCACGGGAACATTTCCTTCGGCAAAAACAAAAGGCGATGACGTTTCGGTATTAAATGCCATAAACAAATCAAGGCATATGGTGTTGAACCCTAGGTGATCAGAGCCTGTCTGAAAAAAAATCTTAGATTTAGGCAATTTCTCTCTTGCAGCTTTCGTAGTCCGCAGTTATTCCACGGCTCACCCAAGGAAGCGGGCGTAGCTCAGGGGTAGAGCATAACCTTGCCAAGGTTAGGGTCGGGCGTTCGAATCGCCTCGCCCGCTCCAAATTTACCAAAGCCTTACAGTTGTTTAGTTTAAAACATCTGTAAGGCTGGTCAATCTCAAATTTTTTATTTCGTGTGGGCGTTAACATCTATAAATGATAACGATTCTGGAATGCTTCCGAAGCCTGAGAAGGCAAGGTGCTCGAAGCAGAACTTCGGCTTGTATGCTCTACACCTGAGCTACGCCCGTTAGTTGCTAGACGCTATTGCAGCGGCAATCACACACCAGAATGAATTTCACACTCTTACAAACCGCAGCGAATGGCAGCTTCGACCTCGCATTGATCCAAGCCAGTATGGGCATATCGACCCGATGATAAATGAAATACGCTCGCTTTCGTCACACCATCTAGTGACGCCGAGAGAGGTATGCGATATGCTTCACAGAATTTTTAAAGCGCCACCTGACACGAAACCGAGACCATAGCTTAGCAACGCGGGGAACCGGTAGGAAAAGCAGAACCATCCCTCGCCATGCACCATTCTGTCCAGAAAGTGCCTGTATGAATATTCGAGAAGCTGCCGACAGGCTCGCCCTTCCGGTTTTAGCTGGGGGAATATTGGTGTTACTGTTTTGGGAAGGTGGAACAGAAAGAGACTGCGTGAGGCGTTTGGGGACTAGTTTAGATGAAACCACTGAATTTGCCAACATGATGCTTGGGAATATGGTGCGTGATCCAGACTATGAACGCTATGCAGACGTATTATCCGTTCAAGACATGCACGATATGCTAAGAAGGGCGTGACCTGCGCCCCAAGTTCCCTCCAGCTTTGCGCGGAGTCCTTGGGGTTAGATCTTTGGCGCTAGGCAGCCATCTTGTCCATGTCCTTTCTCTGCAAGAATTCCATCGGCGTCAGGTTGCCCAATGCTGAATGTG